>JAHPZE010000002.1 GCA_019058365.1 Promethearchaeota archaeon
GGAATAAAAAAAATAAAAAATTAAAGATAAATAAATACTTCATTAGATACTGAAATAAAAAAAAGAAAATATGATTACTTGTTCAGATAATTTAGTTTTCTATAATCTCTATTGCTTCCTCAGGACATTGGGTTTCACAAGCCCTACAACCTACACAATCTTCTCTGTTTTCTTCTAAAACGTTTACTTTGCCTCCTTCAGGTTCACCAAAGCATTCGGAAGGGCATACTTCATAACAAGTACCACACCCAGTACATGCATCCTTATCTATTTTTATGTCAAAAGACATTATTTTTTACTCCTTTATGTTCTTAATTCTTATTTTACCATTTTTGATTATTTTATAATAATCCTAACTTTGATAATAATATAAAAAATATAAATTTCGTTTTTATTAAAAAAAATTATCAACAATTTATTATTTTTAAATTTAAATTAAATATTTTAACATAAAACTGTCATTTTTAACCTTGAAATTTAAAGAAATCTGGAATTTTAAATATAATAAACCTATACTTGGATTTGAATTAGGAGATATTAATTATGATGGTGAAATAGAAATAATTGCTTATACTAAAACTGGAACATTATTAATTTTGGCACTTAATGGCAAGCTAATGCATCGAGAAATTATTTCGAATAATATACCAATTTGGCATATAAAATTACATGATATTGATAATGATGGAAATAATGAAGTAATTTTAGGTGGAATGGATGGAATTTTAAGAGTATTTAAATGTAATTCTAATCACGATTTAGTTTTATTATGGAAACATAAATTTAATGCCTCTATTAGTGGAATCCTCATAGATGATATTGACAATAATGATATAAGTGAATTAATTGTGTATTCTCTTGATAAAACAATAAGGGTTTTGAATTCGTCCGACGGGAATTTAATATGGGGGCAAGTTTTTGAAGATGGTATAGGAGATGCCATAATCTATACAGATGATAAAAAAATATTATTCGCATGCGGAAATGATGGAACAATTAGGGGTTTTAATAGTATCGATGGAAACCTACTATGGTTTAAAAGATTTTCAAATAAAATACGTTTTGTTTCTTATCTGAATTCAATTAAAGGTTGCATTATGTTATGTGGTGGTGATGATAAGAAATTACATTTCATTGATAAAAACACAAAAAAAGAAATCAACACTTATGAATTTAAAGATTATGTATGGAAATGTATATCTTACCCATTTCCAATTTTTAATAAAGCACTTGTTAGTTCTTATTCATTTACTCATTTTAATCAGTCTATACCATTTGAAAAAATTGATTATACCTCAAATTTAATTTGCTTAAATGATTCTATTGACATTCTTTGGGAATTAAAAGGATATAATTTTGAAGTTCTCAAAGTGATAGTAATTAATGATAAAATTCTTATTTTTGCTGGTACTACTAAGGGGAATCTTATGGTTATTGAAGAAAAAACGGGTAAAATATTATTTAATAAAAAAAAAAAATCTTGTATAAATATGATTCAATTCCTTATAGAAAAAAAGGTCCTATTTTGCTGTCATGATGATGGAACTATAAGTGCCTATAAATTAGAAGAAATATTAACATGAACAAATTTTATATGAGAACTAAATAATCATGCTTCAAGTTTTTTATATTTAAAAAAAGGGAAATTAACTTCTATTTACATTTAAAATGAAAAAAAAATAAAAATTTTGTTAATACTTATTCTTCAGTTTCTTCAGCAGCTAATTCCTCTTCCAATTCTTCAAGTGGAACGGGTGCTGGTGTGGTTAACATACTGTATCCAATCCAAATAGCAATAATTGAAATCAAAATTACTAGAAGCCACATAGGTAGGACCACCATGAGTTTCCAATTTAATAAATCAATTCCCCATAACCAGCTTGAAGTAAGATCGATTCCTTTTGGACTATTCCCAAGTGTTTCCATATAAAGATCTACAACAGACCCTAATGTATAAATAATTGCGATTAAAATACCAACAATCATTACAATTGCGCCAATAATCTTATCTTTAGCCAAATGTAAAACCTCTTTGAATATTCCTTTTTATTTTTTTAATTTGATAATAATAGTTCTATTTTTATTAAGCACGTAAATTTTGCTTAATATGATTTTTAAAAAATTATTAAATTAAAACCATTCGATCAAAACTTATTGATCGAAAATAAAATATTATGATGATCCACAAATAGAAAATATATATACAATTAAAATCATAAAATTTGTTAAAATTAAGTGCAGACTGCATGACTAAGAAAGCTGAATATGTGTTAATAATTGGTTCTAGTAATATAGACTTAAATATATATTCTAAACGATTTCCAAATCCAGGAGAAACAGTCACAGGAGGAATATTTAAGCAATGTTTGGGGGGAAAAGGAGCAAATCAAGCAGTAGCATCAGTTAGATCGGGAGCAAATACAATTTTCATAGGAAAGATTGGAATTGATTCATTTGGTAATCAGATGCTCTCTCAATTAATAGATGAAGGTATTAATATGGAGCATATACTTAGAGATCCTCAAGAACCAAGTGGGGTTGCTTTTATATTAATTAATAAAAATGGGGAAAATATGATAAGTGTTGCGCCTGGAGCTAACTTTAGATTAAATCCAGAAGAGATACGTTCTAAAGCAGAAATTATTAAAAATGCAAATTCTATTGTAGTTCAGATGGAAATTCCAACTGAGACAATTCAAGAAATATTTACTATAGCCTCTAAAGGAAATGGATTTAAAATTCTTAATCCAGCACCTTTGAAACTTATACCTCTTGAGGTTTTAGAGATGGTGGATATAATTATTCCTAATGAAGGTGAACTTTATAAAATGCATTCACTTTTAGGTTTTGAAGAATTAATAAAAGTAGGAAACCAAAGGATTATTCAAGCTTCAAAGGATATATCTAGTCTAGGTATAGGATATATCATTACAACTTTAGGAAATAAAGGCTGTATAATCTTTGATGGAAAAAAAGATGAGTTTTTTAAAATATCTCCTCCAAAAGTTAAAGCTATTGATACTGTAGGTGCAGGTGATTGTTTCATTGGAGCCTTAGCCAGTATGTTGAATAAAGGTGAAAATATTTTAAATGCGGTTGAATTTGCAACAGTAGCAGCTTCAATTGCAGTTACTAGAAAAGGTGCTCAAGAATCAATGCCATATTTTAGTGAAGTCCAGAACAGAATTAAAGAATTGAAATTACAAAAGAGATAAGAATAGTAATTAAAATGAAAAAAGAACGTATTTCCGCTGAAAGAAGTACTCCATTAAGGGAAAACAATTCTCGGGAATTAAGTATAGCTATCAATCAAAGTAATTTTCAAGATATTTTCCTAATCAATGGATCATTTTTTATTACTGAAGGAATTTCTAATTCAGATTTAACAATCAGTCCAAATACATATTACATGATAATAAATTATGGAAAAAGTCCACTCTATATCAATTATAATCACGACATTTCAAGCCATAAAATAATTTATGATCCTTATAAGTATGAATCTTCACAAAGAATAAATTTAAAACCAGAACTATTCCTAAAAAGATATAATATACCTGAAGGATATATAGATACACTTCCAAAATGGTATAGTTTTAAATTTACTTATCCAGATTATAATTTGATTTTTGTTCGACCAGAATTTGGGCTTTCAATTCAAATTCATAGATATAGAAATGAGGTTTGGGAAATATTGGATGGTAAACCTATTATTATCACTGGAAAAAAAGTGCATTATTTTGTTGAAACAGGAATAAAATTTCAAAATCCCATAAATACTTACCATTCAATTATTAATCCTAATAAAGAAAAAAACAAATTTGTAGCGATTAAAGAATATTGGAATGGAAAATTTAATGAGAATGATATAGAACGCATCTTTAATCCAAATCATTATAAATAACTCTTTTTTAATCATGAAAAAGGTAGACAAAAAGCAGATTATTATTTAAGACATTAAGATAAGTGTGGTTCTCTTCAAATTTACATCTAACATTTATAAGTTTTATGATTTTTAATTGCTTAACCTAAAAGTTAAAATTCTATTGAACACTTAAAACCTTACCGTAATAAATTGTTTGAGAAAAAAATTACAGAATAATATAAATGGAATAAGTAGAATGGTTAAAAAATGACTCCGGATGAACAATCTGATGAAAATAAATCAGAAGAATTGGAAGAAGAATTAAACAATGATTCAGAAAAAGATTCAGATTCAGAGAAAGATATAGAAACTGATATTGAGACAGAGGGAGAAGAAATATCTCAAGAAAAAGGAGATTTGGACACGGAAGCAGAATTAGATAGGTTAAGATTTAAGTATAGAGGGTATACATTAGAAGAATTAAAGAAAATGAATATGGATCAATTTATACAATTATTACCAGCAAGAGCAAGACGTTCATTAAATCGAGGCTTACCTCCAAGACAAAAAAAATTACTTGAAAGGTTAAGAAGGGCATATAGAGCAAAGAAAAGAGGGAAAGATTTACTCACTCGAACCCATGTAAGGGATATGATAATATTTCCTGAAATGGTTGGCTTAAAAATTGGAGTATACAATGGAAGAGTCTTTGAAATGGTTGATATAAAACCTGAGATGATCGGTCATTACTTAGGAGAATTTTCTTTAACTCGTAAACGAGTTCAGCATGGTTCACCGGGAATTGGAGCCACAAGGAGTTCCAAATATGTTCCATTGAAATAAAGATAATTAAATTGAGTTGATGTTAAATGCCTACTTGGGGTTATTCTTTTGTAGAACATAAGTATGATGCTGATAGAATAGCAAAGGCATCTGGTCGAGATATTAGGATTAAACCTAAACATTCAAGAGAAATTTGTGCGGTCATTAAAGGTATGAAGGTAGATCAAGCAAAAAGCTATCTGGAAAAAGTAATCAGAATAGAACAATCAGTGCCTTTTAGAAGGCATAAAAAAAAAGTTGCGCATAGAAATGATTTAGCGCAATTTAAATGGTATGCGGGAAGATATCCTCAAAAATCAGCAGCTAGAATTTATGAAATTCTCACATCTGTTGAATCAAATGCAGAATATAAAGGTTTAGATATTGATCTATGTCGGATTATTCATGCAGCAACACATAGTGGCAGAATAATAAAGAGATTTATTCCAAGATCGCATGGACGCAGCACAGCAAAATTTAAACATCTTTCACATGTAGAAATAGTTATTTATGAATTCCCAAGTTAGATAATTTAATAATAAAATAGAGATTTTAATTTAACGATTATTGAGATAAAATGAGTCCTCTAGTAAAGAATTTTATTGAACAAGGAATTAAATTAATGCAAATAAATGAGTATCTACGTTCAGAGTTAGTTCGTGCAGGATTTGCAGGTGTTGAGCTACAGCGTACTCCATTGGGCGTAAGAATCACATTGAAAACTTCCCGCCCTGGTTTAGTAATTGGTAAAGGGGGAAAGAGAATTCAAGAAATTACAGATGTCCTTCAAGACCGATTCGGTTTAGAAATGCCCCAGATTGAAGTCGAAGAGGTCGTAGAACCAGATTTAGATGCTCAAATAATGGCAGAAAGATTAGCTTATTCACTAGATCGAGGACGCCATTACCGTAGAGCAGGTTATTATATATTGAGAAAAGTGATGGATGCAGGGGCACGTGGTGTAGAGATAATTGTATCTGGAAAAGTTACTTCACAGCGTGCTCGTACACAGATATTCAGAGCAGGTACAATGTCTAAATCAGGTCAACCAGCAGCAGCTGTTGATAAAGGTGTTGCTCAATGTATACAGAAATCAGGAGTCTTAGGAATAATTGTGAAGATTATGCGAGCTAATATTAAAATGGGAGATGATGTTAAAATCAAGGATGATCTATTAACTAAAGCTCAAGCAGAAGAGGAAGCAAAATTGGCAAAAACACGAGTAGACTATATGATTGAACAAGAAGAGGGTGTTTTAAGTGAGGAAGATAAGAAATTACTTGATGAAGTTGATGAAGAAGAAATTTCTGAGATTACGTTAACTCCTACTACTGAGGAGGAACATGAGGAGTCAGAGAAAGAATAATTATAATAATATAAAATTGTGGTAAAATATGGATATTTTAACAGCTAAAAAAGTACGAGAAATGGATGAGAGAGAAAGGGAGAGAAATTTGATTAGTTTGCGAGAGGAATTAATGATGTTATATTCAATGCAAACTGGTGGAGGTCTTTCTGATAATCCTGCTAAAGCAAAATTATTAAGAAAACAAATAGCAAGAATACTTACTGTGATGAAAGAAGGGGAATGATGTTAAATCCAAATTTTATAATATACCATGATTTGA
The DNA here is from genome assembly GCA_019058365.1 of Promethearchaeota archaeon. GTDB lineage: Archaea > Asgardarchaeota > Lokiarchaeia > Sigyniarchaeales > SOKP01 > Loki-b32. Next base: position 6,316 of record JAHPZE010000002.1, read on the forward strand.
TAGGCATTTATGCCTTAATTAAAACAAAATCAAAATTAAATGATAACAAATTCTCGCCTATAGGCGTTGTGATTGATGAAACAAGAGATATGTTAATTACTGAAAAAAATGATAAAATAAAGAAATATATTAAAAAAGATCATACATTTAGGTTTAAACTTCCGAATTACGAGAACGATGAAATGTATTGTTATGTAGAAGTTTCAGGAAATAAGCTTATTGGCCTTCCTGTAAATAGACTAAGAAGTTTAAAGAAAAAGAGAAGGTTAAAAAAATGAGTAGAAATATTGGTATTCCAGGTGTAAATCCTCCTAAAGTAAAAGCAGAGGAATGTAAAGATCAATTCTGTCCCTATCATGGAAATACACGAATTAGGGGAAAAATTACTAAAGGAATTATAGTTAGTAAAAAATCAAGAAATACAGTCATTATAAGACGTGATTATGTTCAATTTGTAAAAAAATATCAAAGATATGAGCGTCGTAATACTCATCTAGCGTGCCATTTACCAAATTGTTTAAGTCATGAAATTGATCTTGGAGATTTAGTAAGAGTTGGCGAATCTCGAAAAATTTCTAAAACAAAAGCTTTTATTGTAATAGAAAAAATTTCTCGTGGTGCAGAATAAATGGGAACTAGAAGAAAATTAGGAAGAAAAACATATACTAAACCTCGCACCAGTTATGGTTTATGTAACGGATCAAGAATCATTATTGCTGATAATTCTGGAGCAAAAATAGCTGAAATTATTAATGTAGACGGTTTCAAGACACGATTAAGAAGATTACCTAAAGCATCTGTTGGAAGTGTATGTACTGTTACAATAAAAAAAGGGAAACCCGAATTACGAGGAAATATAGTAAAAGCAGTAATAGTTAGACAGAAAATGATTTACAGAAGGATAGATGGTACAAGACTTTGTTTTGAAGATAATGCTGGAGTAATTGTAACAAAAGAAGGTGATCCAAAGGCTACAGAGATTCGAGGGCCAATAGCAAGAGAAGCTGCAGAAATGTTTCCAAGACTAGCATCAATATCTTCATTAATAATATAAATGGAGGATTTAAAATGAAAGTTGAATCAAAACAACCAAGAAAGCAAAGGAAAGCTCTCTATAATTATAAAAATCATAACCGCTCAAAGTTACTCAGCACTAGGGTAGCTGATTTTCTTCGTGATGAATATGGAATAAAAAGACTCCCACTTAGAGTTGGAGATCAAGTTAGAGTATGTAGAGGTGAATTTAAGGATTTTGAAGGTGAAGTTCTCGAGATTACAAAAAATCTAAGATGTAAGATAAAAGAATGTACTTTTGAAAAAACTGATGGAACTCAATTTCATCCTACAATTCATATAGCAAACTTGGTGATTTCTAAATTTACAAAAGAAAAGAAAATGGACCCATGGCGTGCGAATATGATTGAACGAAAAGCTTTATATGGATTTTATGAAGAGGAATTAAAAGCTCCAAAAAAAGAAAAAGAGGTAGAAAAATAAAAAATGACTCATCATGGTAACCAAAAAGTGTTGAAAAGGCTTAACACACCTTCTTTCTTACAAATTAAAAGAAAACATGGAAAATTTTTCATAAAACCTGCTCCTGGACCACATCCCAGTAGATTTAGCTTACCACTTCTTCATATTGTTAGAGATCTTCTCAAAACTGTTGATACTCACAGAGAAGCGAAAAAGTTAATTGGTTTAGGTTACTTTAAAGTCGATGGAAAAATAGTGAGGAATAAATCATTTCCTGTAGGTTTAATGGATGTATTGTCAATTGAGAAAATGAATAAACATTATAGAGTACTACCAGATTCTCATCAGGGCCTAATTTTGCATGAAATTCCTGAACAAGAGAGTTTATTTAAATTGTGCAGAATAAATAATAAAACTTCTGTAAAGGGGGGTCACATTCAATTAAATTTGCATGATGGGAGAAATATTTTAATAAAAGTTCAAGATCCTAAAAATCCTAAGGAGGATATCTATAAACGAATGGATGTTCTTAAAATTTCTATCCCCGAACAAGAAATCAACAAAATTTTGAAATTTAAAGAAAATAATATTGCTATCATTATGTCTGGGAAAAACATCGGGCAAGTTGGAAAAATTATTAATATATTGAAACGTTTTGGTCCCAAAGCAAGTACAGTTTCAATTCAGCGTAATGGGGATCATACGGAAACATTATATGATTATACATTTATTATTGGAGAAGATAATTCTGAAATTGATTTACCTAGTATTGAAAATTAATAAAAAAAAAATTAAGTGAGAAAAAGATGTCCACTAAAACAAAAAGAAAAATACCCGATGCTCTCTCAAAAATTTTTGAGGAAAATTGGAAAAACCCTATGGAAAAACCATATTTAGAAAAAGTAGTGTTGAATATAGGAGTTGGAAGTGGAGGAGAGGAATTAGAAAAGGCTGCAACCGTTTTAGAAACGATTACAGGTCAAAAAGCAATTAAAACACTTTCAAAAACAAATATAAAAGAATTTAATTTAAGAAAAGGTCGTCCAATTGGGACTAAGGTAACCATTAGGGGTCAAAATGCGGAAAAATTGATTAAAAAATTATTAATTGTAAATAATAATAAAATTTTAAGAAAAAGTTTTGATAATTATGGAAATTTTGGTTTTGGAATAACAGAACATATTTCAATCCCCGGTATAGAATATGATAACACGATTGGAATATGGGGCTTAGATTGTGTGGGAAGGATTGTAAGGCCTGGAATGAGAGTAAAATTTCGACGAAAAGCTCGTACTAAAGTTCCAAAACATCATTACGTGTCCCGAGAAGAAACCCAATATTTTTTGATACAAAAATTAGGGGTAGAAATTGTAGAAAAACTAAATTTAGAATATATATAAATCATTATGGTGAAAAAAGATACCACAAGGTAAACATCACGGTAAAGGTCAGAGAGAGTGTAGAAGATGTCATACTCACAGAGGTGTAATCCGGCGTTATGGATTATATCTCTGTAGAAGATGTTTTTATGAAATAGGAAAAGAAATTGGATTTAAAAGGTTTGAATAAGAATTAAAAAGAAAGGAAAAAAGTGATAATCTATGGTAAATACAGTATCAGATGCTTGTTGTGCTCTAAAAAATGCTGAAAGAGCACGTAAAAGAGAAGTAATAATCAGTCCGGCTTCTAATCTTCTTCAACAAATTCTTCGAATATTTCAAAAACATGCTTATATTGGAGAATTCGAGAGGTATGATGATGGAAGACAGGGAAAATTCAAGATCGCTTTACTAGGTAAAATAAATGAATGTGCTGGTTTAATAAGGTTGAATTATAAGGTATCAAAATATGACATGTTAGAAAGAAATCTATTACCTGCTCCTGGTTTAGGGATAATAATCTTAACAACAAATCAGGGAATAATGACAATTAAGGAAGCAGAAGAAAAGCAAATTGGTGGTCACACTTTATGTTATATCTATTAAATTAAATTAAGGTAAAAATAAAATGGTAAAAATAGCATTCTTTCAAGAAACATTGGAAATCCCTGAAAATGTTAAAGTTACTCTAGAGGGAGATCATCATATTAGAGTAAAAGGACAAAACGGAGATATTACGAAAAATTTCTCTCATATAAGAGGTATTAATGTCTCAATTAAGGGGAATAAAATTTTCTTTACAACCAATTTTCCAAAAAGTGCAACTCTCGCATTAATTAAAACTGTAGTTAGTATTATTAATAATTTAATTATCGGGGTTCAAACAAATTATAAATATATATCAAAAATTTGCTACTCACATTTTCCTTGTAATTGTGAAGTGAAATCAGATAAAAGAGAGATTCATGTCATTAATTTCTTAGGAGAAAGAGCCCCAAGAAAGGCAAAGTATCCAGAAAATGTAAATGTGGAAGTAAATGGAGATGATGTACTTTTTATAGGACCTGATAAAGAATCATTAGGACAAGCAGCAGCTAATGTTAAAAGAGCTTGTCGTATTAGGAAAAAAGACCCACGAGTATTTCAGGATGGAGTTTATCTATACAAAAAATTACTTGGAGACGAAATTATCTGGGAAATAACTTAAAGTGAGGTATTTATAATGGTACAAGAAAAAAGATTAATAGAACTACGAAAAGTAATAAATAAGAAAAAACCTTCATTTAGACGAGTTGAGTCATGGAGATATAAAAGAGTAAAAGATCCATGGAGAAAAGCTAGAGGTATTGATTCACAAACTAGAAAGAAAGAAAAATCAGGCGTTAAATCTCCTACAATAGGATATCGAACCCCAAAAAAAGTGAGAGGCTTACATCCATCTGGATATGTAGAAGCAAAAGTCACTACAATCCAAGATTTTAGGAATTTAAATAATAAACAACATGCAATTAAACTTTCTGGTAAATTAGGTGCTAAAAAACGAATTGCGCTTATAGATTATTGTCAAAAAAGAGGTTTTAAAGTATTAAATCTTGGGATATCTCAAAGAGAAATTGAAAGTTTAGAAGCAATGGTAGAAACGCCTATTTCTGATATGGAAGAAGAAGAATTTATTGATGTTGACGAATTAGAAGAGTCTTTAGGGGGAAAATAAAATGAATTTAAAGCCACAGAGAAGGATGGCCGCTGACATTCTTAAATGCGGAGAAAATAGAGTATACTTTGATCCATATTTAATCGAAGATGTTTCACTAGCAATTACTCGAGAAGATGTTCGCAATTTAATAAAACAAGGCGTTATACAGAAAAAATATAAAAAAGGGATCTCAAATTATAGGAAAAATATAAACCATGCTAGGAAGAAAAAAGGAAGAGCCAGAGGATTAGGAAAAAGAAAGGGCACCAAACATGCAAGAACTCCAAAGAAAAGAGCCTGGATTAGACGCATTCGACCAATTAGACGAGAACTGAAAAAACTTAGAGAAAGAAAATTAATTACCATATCAAATTATCGGAAATTATATAGAAATGCTAAAGGCGGAATGTTTACTAGTGTAGCTCAATTAAATAGATATATTAAAGAAAAAGATTTAATAAGAAGAGGTCGCTAAAAAATGGCAAAAGGTCCAAGGTATAAAAGATCATTTCGACGGCGATATGATGGTAAAACGGATTATCATAAAAGATTAAAATTATTAAAATCGAGAAAATTAAGAGTAGTCATACGAGCTTCAAACGATCATATAAGAGTTCAAATTGTGGAATCTAAATTTGGAGGAGATAATGTCTTAATCTCTGCATTTTCTAAAGAATTAGCCTCAAAATACGGTTGGAGTGCTAATAGTGGAAATATTCCGGCAGCATATTTAACTGGGTACTTAGCAGGTTTAAGGGCAAAAACTAAAAATATTCAAGATGCTATATTTGATTTAGGTATTTTTTATCATAAAAATCGAGTACTTGCTGCTTGTAAAGGATTAATAGATACTGGACTTATTATACCATATCGTGAAGAATTTTTTCCCGAAGAATTAAAGGAAAGAATTAAAGGTATTCATATTGAGAATTACGCAAAAAACCTAAAATCAAACGAGCCGGAAAAATATGAACAGATATTCTCCGGTTACTTAAAAAAGCAAAAATTAAATCCACAGAAAATAAGCCAAATGTTTTCGGATTCATTGAAACAGATTGAAAATAAAACTTAAAAAGTGAAAATATCATGAGTCGATTAAGAAATATGGATGAAGAATGGGTTCCTAAAACCAAATTGGGTGAACTTGTTCAACAAGGTTTAATTACATTAGATAAGATATATCAAAATAATTTAGTTGTTAAAGAAAAAGAAATCATTAATATTTTGCTTCCACAATTACAGGAATCTGTGACGGATATAAAAATGGTTCAGCAGATGACTGCGAGCGGGCAGCGCTCAAAATTTAAAGCAGTTGTGCTTGTAGGGGCAGATGGTTTTATTGGAATCGGTTCAGCAAAGAGTAGAGAAGTTGGACCAGCAATTAGAAAGGCAATTGATAGAGCAAAACTTTCAGTTATTCCAGTTCTAAGAGGTTGTGGAAGTAAAGAATGTGGATGTGGAGGAACACATAGTATTCCTTTTAAGATTAAAGGAAAATGTGGTTCAGTTAGAATTCAACTTATTCCTGCTCCAGCAGGTGTAGGATTAGCTTGTGCAGATAAAGTAAAACCAGTATTAAAATTATGTGGGATTGAAGATATTTGGAGCAAAACTTTTGGTGATACTAGGACAAGTGAAAACTTAGTTAAAGCTACATTTGATGCTCTTAAAATAGCTCATAAATTTAACTTTAACATATAAAAAGGAGTGGTGTTTAAATGTCTATGGCAAAAAAGAAATCAAAATTAAAACAAACAGAATTTACATCAAAATTGTATTTCGCTGTTCGTATTAGAGGGGCCCCGGGTATGAAGGGAAAAATTTTAGATACCTTAAAGATGCTAAGAATGCATAAAGTCAATCATGGTGTGCTTGTATGGGGTAGTCCCTCATATAAAGGAATGTTAGTAAAATGTAAAGATTATATTGCTTATGGAGAAATTGATGAAAAAACCTTAATTAGACTATTAAGAGTACGAGGAAAAGTAGAAGGGAATGTATCACTAACAGAGGAGCATATTAAAAATTTAACCAATTACAAAAATTTTAAAGAATTAGCAAAAGCATTACTAAATGGAGAAATAAAATATCGAGAAAAAGAAATATACAAAATTAAACCAGTATTCCGATTACATCCTCCAAGAAAAGGACATCGCGGATCTATTAAAAAGCATTATAAGGAAGGAGGAACGCTTGGTGATATTGGACTATACATCAATGAATTAATTCATAAAATGTTATAATAAAAAGGTGAAGGAGTATTACAAGAAAATTTCCAAAAAAGGTCCGTAAAATGAGAGGCAGACGTACTCATGGTTATGGAAAAGTAGGTCAACATAGAAAAACGGGACAACGCGCTGGTAGAGGTAAAACTACTCAATGGAAAAAAAGTAAAAAAAGCTATTATTTAAAACAAAAAGAACTCGGATTTCCAGACCCAGATTGGGATATGGGAAAAAAAGGGTTTAAAAGACCACAAGATATTGTTAGAATTTATCATGATAATACAATTAATGTTAAGGATTTAGATCATAGAATTGATAGTTACGTTCTGAATAATAAAGCCACAAAATCTGGAAATACTTATAACATAAACATGAATGAAATTAATATTCAAAAAGTATTGGGAAAAGGAGATGTAAATAAAGTAATTAACATAACAGTAAATAAAGCATCTCAAAAAGCTATTGAAAAAGTAGAAGCTGCTGGTGGTAAAATTACGTTATTATCTCAAGCAGATTAGATAAAATATAAATCATCATTTTTCCTTTTATATTAAAATTTTAAATATATATTTATATAAGAGATTTTAAGATGGAAATAGAACACCTGAATGAGATAGATGATGACGATGAAGATACAAAGAGGAAAAAAACATGCTTGTTATTTTGTATTATACTAATTCTAGTGATGATGTTGCCAGCAACTATTGCATTTTTAGCTATTTTTTAAAACCTTAATTCTTTTTAATAGAGCATCTTGTTTATTAGCTGGATTAATCCAGGTAATATAAAAATAAATCCCAGCGTATTTCCAATTATATGGACAACAGTAAATAATGCACCCGTTAGGAAATATGGTACGAATTCACTAATAGTACCAAAATAAGATAAAACATAAATTAATGAAGAAAAAATTTGAAAGCTCAAAGTAATTAATGCCCCAATCACTGCAAATATACCCATTACAGAAACTTTATACAAATCATCATCTACTTTAAACGTTCTTTTCTTTTGTAAAAGACCACTCAATAAAGCTCCTAATAATCCAGTTATAGAATAATGAATTATTTGGAAAGCTAAAAGTGGTAATGGAGATGGTCCTAAAGGATTAAAAAAGCAGAATATTAATGAACTTAGAAATCCAATTATCATTCCATCTCTTTTGCCGAGTATAAAGCCAGATAAAAAAATTGTTAGAGTAAATATCTCTATATTAGGGATAAATGCTAATAAATACCCTAAAACAATTGCTAAAGCAGAAAATGTGCTAATTAAGACTATACGGAAAGATTTTCTCTCAAGCCAAGGTGAATGGTTTGATCTTTCTTGATCAAGTTCTTTTATTTCAGAATCTAATTCCAATTAAATCTCATTTTTTTTTTTAATAATATAAATAAATTAATTTTTATAAATTTTAGGAAACTTGTACTAGTTTTAGATCTTTAAATTCTAAGGGTTTTAAAGGTAAATCGTTTACATTATTATGTAATATAATTAAATTATTGTCTAAAAGGTAACTTGACATGGAAAACATTATTCTCATTAAAGAAAAGCTAGATTGTGATATATCTACAGCATTTAATTTATTTACTGCCAACGATTTATTAGAGGGTTGGTTAACTGAAAAAGCTGAGGTAGATCCAAAGGTTGGAGGAAATTATGAACTATTTTGGGACCCTAAAAACAAAGAAATTAATAGTACTATTGGATGTAAAATCACTGGAATTGAAACGGATAAATTTCTTTCATTTGATTGGAAAGGCCCTATTGATTTTCAAGCTTTTATGAATGATGCTGATCCTCTAACACATGTAATAATTTATTTTTCTCAGAATGATAATGATCCATATAAAACAACTATTCATTTATTCCATACTGGCTGGAGAAAGGATCCAGACTGGCAAAAAGCTCGCAACTATTTTGAGAAGGCTTGGTCAAAGGCACTTCAAGGATTGAAGGAAAAATTAAAGCATAAAATTTTACCATAATTTAAAAAATTTACTCTACAATCTCAATTTCTTCTCTTTCGAGCGATACTTCTTCCCTTTTCATGTCTTCTCATACTAATAGCACTATTTCGGCATGAAACTGAATATAAACCACACCCCATACATCTATTAAAATAATCAAGATTAGAGATTTAATTCAATTTCGAAAATTTAAAAATAGAAAAATCATTTTTATATATTAGGAAAGTTAGACTAGGTTAACTTTCCTATATATCTTTATCTATTATTAATCAACAATAAACAGTATTTATATATTATTATAAAAGAATCTGAACAAAGGAGTGTATAATTGTGAAATTTAAGCATATTTCAAGCAAAAAGTTAATCATTTTTTTAGTAATTCCGTTGTTGTTCTCTTTAACAATTAATTCAACAAGAGCAAATATTACAATTCCCATAAATTATTCTCAGCAATTAGAATTAAATAGAACGTATATTTACAATGTCACACAATTTGATTCAAAATTTACATGGCTTGATTTAAATTGGTTTCCGCGAGGTGATGCAATTACAAATTCAGGTGGCCAGATTGTTGTTAATTTTACAGGATTTTATGATGATGATGCTTCGGCATTTTCAGCATCATGTTTTAACAATCCTATTCCTTACATTAACATATCTTTCATAGAAAATATAACTGGAATGTTGGTTACTAACACTACATTCTATAATGTATCTAATAGCGAAGCAGGATTATCTTTAGCTATTGGGTATAATTCGTTTCATTCTGGTTTTCTAATTCAAATTAACAATTTAGTAAACTTAACAACCTTAGCTGTGGAACAGGTATTAGATACGGGATTCTTACCAGGAGAATTCATTTTTAAGGGATATGATTATATGGTTGAATTTACTTTTAAACAAGATAATAAGAATCAAAATAGTACGATGATTTATGATAGAACAACTGGTATTCTTGTATATAGTAAAGTCCAGAGTATTTTTGGCCCTGATCTAGAGATACAATTAAGTGGTTATGAATTAAATTTTCAAAAGACTGGACTAGGAATTCCATCGTTTCCCTTATTTTTACTTGGTGCTATAAGTACTACGACTTTAATAGTAATGATTTCCAATTTAATCAAGAAAATAAGAACGACCTAAAAATTAAAAATTTTTTTTTTTAAAATTAGTGAACCCAATCTATGAATAAGAAATTGAAATTTTTCTTTATAGGAATTGTGGGAATAGCCAGTTTTTCATTGCTTTTAATAGTTAACTTCAACTTAAATTATAATCCTACTACTCTACCTAAAGAAAGCGTTAACAATATTACTTTAATAGTTGATTATAAAAATGGTACCATTAAAGTTCAAGAAAATTTTACTTTAGATAATCAGAAAACAACAGCTTTTGATGCGTTAGATAAATGGTGTGATGTTAAATACGTTGATTTTGGTTGGGGATTATTTGTGAATGAAATTGATGGGATTAGTGGGGGGTGGATTTATTTGGTTAATAACAATACACCGAATGTAGCTGCTCCTGACTATCCATTAAATGACGGAGATGAGGTAAAATGGCTGATAAAAGAATAACATTATTTAAAAAGTTAGTATTATATTAACATTAAATTTTAACTCCAATACTTTCTTTTATATAAATAAAAAATTCGAAAATAAACAAGATAGTCTAATAAGTCATATCTTTTGTTTCAATTTTTTGTAAAACGGGTTCCATTTCTCTAAATGATTTTCTAATTTTGTGAAAATAATACCCTAACTTGTATCCTTTTTTACAATTAGTAAATAACATAAAATTATTCTCTGCAGATCCAACCAAAATAATTGTATATCCTTTAGTTCCTCTAATGACAATGTCTCTTAATTCACCTTGTTGTAAACCTTGGCTAATTTTTTCCCCTAGGGAAATTAAAGTAGCTGGACTAGCGCTATAGATATCCCAAACAACATCAGCAGTTTCAGAACTAGCAATTCTTAATCCTGTTTTTGAAACTACAGCCGTTCCTTCCAAATCGGTTGAAGCTTCTAGCCTCTCTAAAGTACGCATTAATTCATCTAGAATATCTTGGCTGATGTCGATTTCAGAATCATTAGCTTTTTCCAATTTTAACACCTCTGTTAAGATAATATTAATTTTTAGTAATTTAAATGTTTTTTAGTTTAAAACTTCTTAATTCTTTTAAAAATACGGGATCTCCTTTTTTTATCTTCTTGTTTTCATTTTTAAAACCCACAATAACAGCCCCTTTAGTGCCAAAAGTGTTTAAAACCTTTGTAAACGGGGGTTCTAAGATTTTTCCAATAATTTTTTTTGCACCAATAGCGCTTTGCGCTAATCCTAAGCAGATAATTCCTTGAGGATGTTCAGGATTCTTTATTATACCTTTTTTAGTTTTGTATTTATAAAATAAAGGGAGATCTTTATATATTTTCAATAACTCTGCTGATCCTAATATCCTTAAAGTAGTAGGAGGTAAATCTAATCGACTTAGGAGCATAATTGTTCTCTCTTTTCTTATTAGAACTTTTTCTTTAAATAAAATTAAAGCATTAAACCCTCGATCCGTATTTTTGATTGTAGTTTCAATTCTTTTTCCATCTAATTCATAATATGGATAAATTTTACCAGTAGTTGTTACCATTCCAATCGTAATATGAATTTGTGTGCCAAACTTTGTCTTGGATTTGAATAACTTATTGGTATTTACCTTTATTTCAATAATATTGCAATAATCAAAATCATTTGGGTTATTTGTAGCATAACAGCCCCGATAAACTTTTTTCAAATCTAATCCTTTTATATTGATGCCAATCCTATCACCAGCTTTTGCAATTTCAACATTATGGTGAAAGATTTGAATGTTTTTTACTCTCCCAGACATATTTACTGGTAATACCTCTAAATTTTGATTTAACCTTAGGGTTCCATTTAAAAGTGTACCTGTTAATATTGCTCCCATACCTTTTATAGGGAAATGATGATCAATAGGAATTATAATATCTCCTTCACTATGTCTTTCAATTTTTAATGAATTAATCATCTCTAATATTCCATTTTTTAGTTCTTCAAATCCATCTTCCTTTTTTGCAGAAACCGCAAAAATTGGAACATCATGACCGAAGGAGGTCGAATCAAAAAATTCTCTTGTTTTATTGATTTCTATTTCAAGGTTTCCAGTAAAAAGATCAATTTTATTGAGAATCACAAGGATCTTATCGATTTTAAGTGATTCGATCATAATAAGATGCTCTCCTGTTTGAACTTGAGGGCCTTTATTAATATCTATGACAATTAAAGCACAATCAATAATTTCTACTGAGGATGCACTAATTTTTATTAGATCTGCATGACCGGGGCCATCTACTAAGGTAATTAGATACTTATCCAATAAAAAACTTGTAAAACCCAGATCTATTGTTATCCCTCTTTCTTTGCTTTGGGGATGTGCATCAATACCAGCTGTAGAAATTATTTCACTAATTACTTTTGCTATAGCCGTCTTCCCAGAGTCGATATGTCCAAACAATCCAATGTGTATTGGGATTTTCTTTTCAATATCCATCTCTAATTACATTAAAAATGACTTAAATTTATAGATTGTTATTGAGTTTGATTAAAAATTTAACATAATATAAGGAATTTCAAAAATCGGACTCAATTAATTTTAATTATAATTTTAATTTAAGATAACATATAATTTACTAACTATATTTTTATGGTGAAGTAATGAGCCCAAAGTTTTGTGTCTATTGTGGTAGTCCTGTAAAAGAAACAGATAAATACTGTATCATCTGCGGTAAACCAATGCTTACAGACATTCCAAAAGCAGCAAAAAGATTAGATAGAAAAGAAGAGATAAAAAAGGAAGAAGAATTTAAAGTTGAAGAAAAAATAGAAGAAAAGGAACAAAAGGATGAGGAACAGAAGGATAGAATTTTAGATATGGAAGAAACAGATAAAGATAAGAAGATTTCAAAACAAAAAAAAGAAAAAGGGGGTATAAAACCTCTTCCTGAAGAAGTAAAAGAACAAATGGTTTATTATATTGAATATAATGATATTCAATTGAATAAACAAGTCCTTGCTGAAAAATTAACTGATATTTCAAAATCAACGAAAGATGAGAAGTATGATTATGACATGGAATTTAAAAAAGAAGTAAATTTAAAATTAGAGGCAATAAAAACCTTAATAAGTGAATTAAAACAAAAAGAGAATGCAATTAAGCAGAACTTAGAAGAACCTTTCATTGTTCAAAGGATCCAAAATGATATCGATACTAAAATATTTCAACTTGAAAATTTAGCGAGAGAACATAAATTGCATAAAGTTGATAAAGAAACTTTTGAAAAGTTAAAAGAAAAATATAAACAAGAAAAAATTGAGCTAGAAACTGAAAGAGAAGAGTTAATAGAAGGGATGAAATTATGGATTCAAGATTTAAAATTAGAGAAAGCAGAAGTATCTGGAGAGAGAAAACTTAGTAAGGGTAGATATCATGCGAAAGAGCTTACGGAGGATGAATTCAATGAAAAAGATAAAGAATTTGACCTTAAATTGAAAAAAATTAATACTAAAATTAGCACATTAGAAAAATTAACAAAATAGAAATTTATAGTTAAAATATTTTTATTAAGAAATATTAAAAGTTACAATAAACATGAGAAATAAATTAATTGCTATTATAATTTTATTAATAGGAATATCACTCATAACAATTGGAGTTATTCAAGGGCAGTATAGTTTAATAAATTCTACTTATAAGCAAATGGTTCTAATCCCTTAATGAATCCCATTTTCCCTTTTTAACGGCATTCGAATTGTCTAAAAATCCTTTTTTCTGAAACATCTTTTCTTGTGATTTCCTAATTTTATTTGATTGATTATAATGGATTTTACATAAAAATATCTTATGTCGTGAATTAGTATTATATTTTAAGCCCGCTTTTTCTACATATTTTTTCCAAGAGTTTTCTGAAAGCGATCTTACAGCAATTTCACGACAATCATTTATCGAACATTTTTTATTTTTAGCTAAATCACCTAAATCTTTTTTTTCTCTAAGCTCCTTCGGAAATTTCATGGTAAACCACTTGCTAAAAACTTTATTAGAATAAAATATTATGTTTTTTAAATAATTATTATCTTAAAATTTTTGCTAAAACAAATGGATTCAGCAAACTTGATCTTTGATGGAAATATAATAAAAAAAGCTTTATATCAATGTAATTCACCTCTAAGAATTTCCATAAAAGATAATTTTTTTACAAGTTCAGCTGTTCTTTTTTCAATAATTCCCTTTAAAGATAAACCATATGAATTAATTTTAATTCATCGTTCAGATAAGGGGATAAGACATAGAGGTGAAATGTCCTTCCCTGGAGGAAAATTTGACCCTCGATTAGATGGATCTTTACGAGATACTGCTCTAAGGGAAACAGAAGAAGAAATAGGTGTGCCTCCTGAAAAAGTTAAAATATTAGGGTGCCTTGATGATTTTCCAACAATGACAAGATACATAATTACACCCTTTGTAGGAATTATTGATAAAGATCAAAAATTAGTAAAAGATGACAGAGAAGTACAGGAAATTGTTAGAATTCCAATTGACTTTTTCACAAGTAAGATTAACTTTAAAGAACAAGCTGTTGATATTAATGGGAGTAAATTTCCTATATTTTATTTTAATTATACAAAAAAAGAAAACGGAAAAATCTTTACAGTGTGGGGTGCTACCAGTTACATGATTTCAAATTTTATTGAAAGAGTGTATGGTTATAATCTTTCAGAAATCAACTTAAAAAGATTTAAACTTGATAAAATAAAACTAATTAAAGAATACATCAAATATAGAAACCAAATTACAAGTAAATTTTAAAATGTAAAAAAGCAATAGTTTCACTATCTGATTTTTTCTACTTTAGAAATATAGTCAGGACAATTTCTGCAATTGGGAATTTTACATAAGAACTGAATTTTTGGGAGTCCGCATATTGGAAGAAATGGGCATTCTGTCAGCTCTAATTTAATTGTTAATTTTAGATCAATACTCATATAATTTTCCCTTTTTCTAAAAAAATTATTTTAAAAAAAAATAACAATTTTGAATTTATAAAAAGAAAAACACTCAAAATTTAGTAATTCTTCATTCAAATTACTCTTATTTTAAAAGCGAACTTTAAAAAAACTTATAATATGTACACAATTGATTTTGCAAAAAATAATAGATATAAAATAAGATAAAAAACTTATGAATATAATATGAAATATAGGAAAATGGGATCCCTTGGTTGGGATGTATCTGTTCTGGGATTTGGGGCAATGCGACTCCCTATGATTGATCAAACAACGGTAAATGAAGAAGAAGCTATTAAAATGCTTCGTTATGCTATAGATAATGGAGTAAATTATATTGATACTGCTTATCCTTACCATAATGGGGAAAGTGAAGTAATTGTGGGAAAAGCCCTCCAAAATGGTTATCGCGAGAAAGTTCATCTTACAACGAAATTACCCATCTGGTTAGTTAAGAAAAGGGAGGATTTTGATAAATTTCTTAGTGAACAGATTGAAAGATTACAAACTAAACCTGATATTTATCTTTTCCATGGTTTAACTAAAAGTCGACTAGAGAAAATCAAAAATCTTAATTTAATTGAAAAAATAGAGGATGCAAGGGAGGGAGGTTTATTTCAATATACAGGGTTTTCCTTTCATGATAATTTTGAAGTCTTTAAAGATATACTCGATTATTATAATTGGGATTGTTGTCAAATTCAATTTAATTATCTTGACATTGATTATCAAGCAGGCATAAATGGAGTCAAATATGCCGGAAGTAAGAAAATTGCGTTAATAATTATGGAACCTATTCGTGGTGGGAAGTTGGCTATTCCGGAGAAGAAATTAGATACTAGATCAGAAATTAAAAATATTCTAGATAAATCAAAAGTTAAGAGATCTATGGCCGATTGGGCATTACAATTCGTCTGGAACCATTCTGAAGTTTCAGTTGTATTAAGTGGAATGAGTAATATGCAACAAGTTAAAGAAAATATCGAATCTGCTAATAAGGCTGTAAATAATAGTTTAATTGAAGAAGAAATGCAAACAATTTCTGAATTACGTAAAGTTTATGATAAATACGATCTTGTCCCCTGTACTAGTTGTAGATATTGCTTACCATGTCCAAATGGAGTATCTATTCCATGGGTTTTTAGACTTTTAAATGATCTAGGATATTGGGGCGAAGACAGTAAAGTTAGAATTTCATTTTTTTATGATAGGATGGCAAAAACTCCAGAAGAATTGGAAAAAAGGCTTTCTGAAGAAGAAGAAGTTGAAGGAGCGGCAAGTTTATGTATTCAGTGTGGTGAGTGTCTTGAAAAATGCCCTCAACAAATTGATATCCCTGATATTATGAAGAAAGCTAATGGAATTTTTGAAGAAGGGAAAGAGATCTCAGAACTTTTCTTTTAATTTTCCTTAATATTACAGTACCATTATTTATAATCAAAAATTTCTTTTAGAAAGATAAGTAATTTGAATTAAAAATAAATTTTGCGTATGGCTCCTTGACGGTTAGAGTGGTCACCCTTTATCTAAATAATATTAATAATACTCAACATTTTTGGAAAGAATTCCTAAAAAGACGTGATTTTATAAAATATAAAGGTATAGAATCCTTTATTAGAACCTATTATCCTGATATCGTCACACGATTTTATAAAGATGTTCCAAGAGGTCAGCTGAAATCTGCAATCAAATAAATGATTCAAAATTGGATTAATGATGGAAATCCAATACCTATACTTCCGAAGTATTTACAAAATCTTCTTATTCATTAAAAAAATGATTGGATATGAATATAATATGCAGATAAAAAGAGAAATTTATTAAAAAAGTTTCAAATTTTAAAATATAAACAGTAAATTTCTTTTAGAACTGTATACTTTATTACTCAAAATGGCCCTTGACGGTCGGAATTGCTTTTAGATCGTATCGATCTGCAACGATAAGTGGTCTCTGACGCTGGGCTTCAAACCCAGTTATCCTGCGGAGGGGTAGGAGTTCGATAACGGTTAGAAATAATCTGATCTTCGAAAATCTCCTCGAGGGCCGCCATTATATCAAAAAAATAATTACATTGTGTTTTCAATGGTTGACTTTAACAAAATTATTGAATTTTTTGAAACTTTGAATATTCCTGAAAATATGCTTAAGAGAGGACAACTTGTTTTAAATGAGTTCATGAATCCAATAAAAATTTTATTTGAACAAAGATCTGTACCTAATAAACCTTGGACTGATGAACAAATCGAATTCTTACTTCAAACACTTTCAAATATGGATACAGATAAAGATATTAATGCTGCTAGAGTAGGTGAAAGAGAAGGAAGAATCGCTTCAAAATTACATTTAAGAACGTCAGCAGGATTCTGCCATGGTGTGGGAAGAAGTGGATTTTTAACAGCACCTCAACCTAAGGCACCTGGTGGATCAATAATGTATGAACTTTCTAATTACTTAGCTCGTAATATTTTAAGAAATACGGGATTACCAAACATAAAGGAGGCAATTGTAGTCCCGTTATGTACGGGAATGTCTTTATCTTTAGCATTGAGCGCTTTAAAATTTAGTAAGAGTGAAAGAGAATTGAATCATAAAAGAACAGTCTTAGTTCCTCAAGTAGATCATAAATCTCTTTTAAAAGCGATTGATTTTGCAGGTTTTAAAGCAAAAATTATTCCCGGACAGATTTTTGGAGATGCGGTTAGGATTCCAATAGATGATATAAAAAATCATTTTGATAATGACTGTTTTGCTATCATCTCAATTACTAGTTTTTTTCCCCCTCGTGAACATGATAATATTAAAGAAATAAGTAAATTCGCTCAAGAAAAGAATCTTGTACATATCGTTATAAACGCATACGGGGTTCAAAGCCCAGAATGGATGAAATTAATTCGTTCTGCAATTGATGCAGGGAAGATAGACGCAATAATTCAATCAACAGATAAAAATTTCCTTACTCCTATAGGTGGAGCTGTAATAGCATCACCGTTAAAAGAAAATATAACTAAAATCAGCCAAGCATACGCGGGTCGCGCCTCAGCCACACCTATTGTGAATTTCTTAATTTCAATGTTATCAATAGGAATAAAGGGTTATCAAAAACTACTCAAAGAACAACAACATAATCGTGAAATTCTCGAAAGAAAATTAAGGGAAATTGCTGAAAAACTAAATGAAAGAATTCTTGATATATATAATCCCGTTGCTGTAGCACTATCATTACAAAATCTAAGTGAAAAAAAATTGTATGCCCTTGGTGGAGCATTGTATAACTTAAGAGTAACAGGACCAAGAGTATATAACCCAAAAGAAAACCCATTTGGAACATGTTGTAGCAATTATCCAACCCCATATATCGTAATGAATGCTGCAATTGGAGCATCAGAAAAAGATATCATTTCTGCTGTCGAGAGATTTGAAAAAGCATATAACCAAATAGAATAATAATAAATTTAAAACAAATATTTTGATGTTCTATTTAAACAGAAATAAAAATAAATAAAAACTAGAAGTTCTATATTTTAATAAAAATTATACGAACAATACTAAATCGACAGAAAGGGATTCATAATGGAAAACCGGCTACTAAACCAATTTAATAATGTCATTACTTCTCAATGGCTTTCTAAACAAATAGAAGAGCCATATAGTCCTTTAATTCCTCGAGAATTGTTTGAAATCGCATATCACACATGTAATTCCGTGACTATGAGAAATATTTATATAAAACAATCTTCAAGTGAAGAACAAGGTGGTTCTAAAGCAGTTTTATATTCGAATAACAAAAAATTTATAGCAATAGAAGGTTTAGAAAATTCTTTAAAAATTACAAAATATTTTAACGAAGAAACTACTGGTGATAAAATTGTAACAGAAATTCAACCGCTACTTACAAAACGAAAAGCGAATTTTACCTCTAAGGATGCAGAAATAAAAATTCAGATTTTAAAAAGCATTTTGGTTGAGAGAAAACTCGATGAATGTGTAAATTTAGTATTCTTAAAAGGTATAAATCGAAAAATATATTTTGCTATTGGGGATGCTAGAGAATCAGCAGCTGTCGTTCCAATATTTATGGAAGCTGAAGGCGCCAGTTTGGTTCAATTAGCTTTAAATAAGTGGATGGAAACAGCTCAGAGACTAGAACAAGAACATAATTTTCCTGATAATCTTGTTCCCGGTATTCTCAAAAATCTTACCCAGATAAAGAAATGGCTCCTTGATTTAATTAGTACATTTCTAGATAAATAAGTATTTTTTCTTCAAGAATTATTTTTGACTTACATCTAAGAATATATTAATTGAAAACATATTAAAGTAATATTTAGGTGTATAAAGAAAATCGTAAAATAGATGTTTCACGATCAAAAAAAATAAAAATATGGGCCATCGGGGAATTGAACCCCGGATCTCAGGTTTTTACTATATACGGACATTTCTAATTTTTTGTCTGTCCGTTGGCCATTTATAAGACCTGCGCTTGTTGACCAAGCTTGTAAACCTGTTAACCATTTCAGTTTAGGAAAGAAACCTTCGAAAAGAGCTGAGCTAATGGCCCTGCGAAACTATTATATAAGGTACTTTATTTTAAACTTTAAAACATTGTACTTTACTATCTCAAAAGGTATAAAAAGATAAAAATTTTTTTATTGGTGTAATCTGTTATATTTATAATTGATATGATAAATAGAGACATTTTTATATTAATAAAAAAAACTTGAAAAAGTTGAATTCTTATGGCTGAAATGTTAACGGATCTCCTTCAAAATATCTACAAACGGATTGCTCAACTTGGATCCGCAATACAAGAGCTTAAAACATCTCTAGATGGGCTTAATCAAAACATAGAAGATAAAATTTCAAATTTAACTGGAAAATTAGAAGAATTTTCTAATGAAATTTTTGTTACTCAAACTAAACATATTGATGTAGTAAAAGAAATTGGAGCAGGAACAACTAAGGAATTAAAAGTGATTCAAGAAGGCTTAGGATTGGATGCTCTTACTAATTTAATTAAAAAGCTTGAGGATTTTTCTAAATTATCTGAAAGTGTTCTTAATCAAGATACTGTAAATTTATTATTATCTGAAGCGATCGATTCTGTTAAAAGCCTTAAAGAATCTATTAAAGAAGAAGAGGTATTAGAATAAAATATCTTAAAATCATGATTAGGTGAGAAAATTGGCAGAAAAACTACTTGAAGAAATGATTCAAAAGATAAATCAAATTATGGCTTCACTAGACGGAACAATAGCTCAAATTAACCAAATGAGGGGAGCAATTAATCAAATGAGTCAAAATTTCTCTGAACAGACAGTTGCTATGACAGAAAATATTAGATTAATCGTAGAAGTCTTAAAACAATTCAGGGTTCAATCTGGTAAAAGTCTTCAGGAACTTTCAGATGATTTTAACCACCAAATAAAAGAGCTTTGGGATAAAAAGGCTATTGAAGCCATAACTGAAGAAGAAAAGAAGGCTATAGAGATTATAAGACAAGCTTCGAAAACAGTAGCAGACAATCTATATTTTGCTCAATTACTAAACATAATCTCCTCGATTAGAGAAGAAACTAATAGAATTATTAGTGCAAGTCAATTATAAAATTATAAAATTTTATTATTTTAACATTTATATTAATTTAAAAAAATTAACCGAAAATAGATGATTAAATATGCCATCAGGCTGTTTTGTAATATTGCTTCCAACTGATTCTGATTATAAGATAATGGGGTATTATTTTAAAGAAGGAAAAATAGATTTTGAAATTTCAAATGATTTGTTTCTTAGATTAAATCTTGATCACTCAAAAAATGAGTATAATTTGTTAAAAATAAAGGATCTTCAAATTTTTTCATATATTTACAAATTCAAAGGAAAAATAACGCGTAAAGCATATGGAATTATAATAGGGTTATTCTTAAATGAGAACGATAAACCAGAGAAATTTCGTTCATCTCTTAAAGAAGCGGCAGAAGCCTTTGAGATTCCAAGTCTTCATATTCTTACGAAATCAAGAGAAGAATTTGAAATAATATTAAAGGATGTATATCTGGAGCATTTAGAACCGTTAATTGATATTCTTCAACCTGAAGCGTTAAAAGATAGTATTATTAACATAACTAAATTTATGCTAAGTGGTGAGAAACAAGAAAGAAAAATCGCTCAAGATCTTGTACAGAAGATTGAAAACGGAGAACATACAAAAATTTCAGAAAACTACAAAATAGCTGAAAAGGCAGTAAAAGCTTTAGATTATGAAAAAGCAGCTAAATTTTACAATAAAGCAGCTGAAATCGCAGAAAGCCTCTATATAATGGATATAGCTACTTCACTTAAAGAAAAAGGTGATTTCTCTCAACGAATTCCTGAATTGTCTAAAGAAAGGGAAAGAATTGTACAAGAAGCCAGAAATGCTCTTAGAAATGAAGATTTTCATACCGCTTATACCTCTTATAGAAAAGCAGGTGATATTTCTAAAAAATTGGTCCAATTCGATAAAGAGGAGGAATACAGATTAAAATCAAAAGCACTAGAAGATTTTTATAATATCGATCAAAAATATAGAAAAAATAAATAAATTCCAGTTTCTTTATTTGTTATAAATATTTCTTATTAAATATCTTGTTTTCCTCTTGAAATGGTAGATTTCAATCAAAAAATAATATGCTTAATAACTGATTTTGGCTCAAAAGGTCAACATTATATAGCTAGTATGAAAGCAGTTATATTAAGTGTTAATCCTAATATAAGAATAATAGATCTTTCGCATAATATTGCTCCATATTCAATAATAGAAGCTTCTTATGTATTAAAAACAACCTATAAATATTTTCCTGAAGGAACAGTTTTTATAGTCGTAGTTGATCCCGGAGTTGGAAGTTCTCGTGAAATTTTGGTATTAAAAACGCAATCAAACTACTATTTTATCGGGCCTAATAATGGAATATTTTCTCATATTTTTACTAATAGCATTGCTGAGTGTAGAAAAATTCAAAATGATTTATTTTTTAATAAACCAATTTCAAATACATTTCATGGAAGAGATATTATGGCTCCAATAGGTGCACATTTATTATCTGGGATTCCACTGCAAGAATTCGGTCCTGCTTTTGATCTTACTAAACTACAAGAATTTAAGCTTACACATGATGTTGATATTAAAAACCAAGTTATTCAATGCTCAATTCAATATATTGACTCTTTTGGAAATGGAACAACTAATATTCAATTAGTAAATAATACCATCAAAGATAGTAGATTTATAATAAATGAAGGTCAAGAGATTAATGTTAAATTTAAGGAAAAATCATATAAAGGATTCTTTACTTCACACTTTTCAAGTGTTCCCATTAAATCACTTTTATTTATTGTTGGATCAACTGGTTTTCTTGAACTTTCAATTAATCAAGGAAATGCCTCTAAGAAATTGGGTTTTTCAGTAGGAGATATTTTAACTTTAAGGTTATAAAGAGAAGAGTATAGATATGGATAAAGAAATATTGGCTTGTATTGATAAAAAAAATAAAAAATTTTTACAAACTGGTCAGATTTCTAAATATATCTTTCCAATGGAAAGAACAGAGGCTCATAAGAAAAATGTAAGCCATTTAATTACAAGGTTTTTTATTTTATCAATAGCACCAGATGGTACGATATCATATTTAGTACAAAAACGCGGAAAAAATAAAAAAGCATTCCCAGACTATTTTACTGATTCATCTTCTGGACATATAAATTGGGCGATAAATTTAGATCTAATTAAAATTAAGAAAAATGCGTTAAGAGAACTTGAAGAAGAATTTGGAATTCCTCCAAGAGAAGTTCAGAAGGTAATATTTTATGATTTAAATACTGAAAGTGATGAAATAGCATACATTTTTTTAGGGATTGTTGATTGGAATGTTCCTTTACGTCCGGATCAGAACGAGTTAGATGTTAGATTTAGTAGATTCTATACTAAAACTGAGCTTGAAAAATTGTTGGAAAAAGAAAAATGTATAGATTACTCAAAAAAAATTTGGGAAAAACTCTTAAATGCAAATATTTCATCTCTCTTCGAGAAAAAAATAGAACAATCTATTGAAAAAAAAAATGGAATTGCGCTTTTTATTGGAAGATTTCAGCCTTTGCATCATGGACACATTTATGTTATAAAACAAATTTTAAAGTCTAAAAAAAAAATTAAAATTGGAATAGGTAGCTCTCAATTATCCCATACTATAAATGATCCATTTACAAGTGATGAAAGAAAAATGTTCATCAAAAAGGCCTTACAAAAAAGAGGTATCTCCTCTCAACGGTTTACAATATATAATATCCAGGACATTTATAATGCTAAAAAATGGGTTGATCATGTTATCTCAATTGTAGGAGAATTTGATTCAGTTTATACTAATAGTGATTGGGTCAGAGAATTGTTTTTTGATAAGGGAATTAAAGTTGAGAAAAAAATAACTATATTTAAAAAGCATTTCAATGCTAACAATATTAGGAATTTAATCAACAAGAATGATAAAAAATGGAAAACACTAGTACCTAAAGAAGTAGTTCAGCTAATTGAAAAATTTAATGGTATCAATCGAATTAAATCATTAAATGATAAAAGTAATACTCCATGACTACAACTAAATTTTTAGAAATTGATGGTTCTTTCGGAGAAGGTGGAGGCGCAATACTTCGAATAGGAGCGGGATTTTCAATATTATTCAAACGCCCAATTCGAATAAAAAATATAAGAGCTAATAGACCTAAACCTGGTCTAAGATTACAGCATTTGATTGGATTAAGAACCCTAGCAGAATTAACAAATAGTAATTTATCTAATTGTGCGGTTGGAACTAAAGAAATCACTTTAAGTCCTAAGCAATCCATAAAAGATAATATACGGGTTGAAATTGGAACCGCTGGAAGTATAGGATTATTACTCCAGCCGATTCAAATTGCTTGTTTGGGATTCAATACACCAGAAAAAATTGAAATAATTGTGAACGGTGGAGGTACATTTGGTAAATGGGCTCCTGGTCTTAATTATCTTAGTGAAATTACTTATAAAATTTTTAGAACTCATGGTTTTAAAATTGATGTTGATATTCAAAAGCATGGTTTTTATCCTAAAGGAGGTGCTCTTGTAAAATGTAATCTATATCCTTCTAAAAGTAAATTGAGACCAATATGTTTAACTGAATTAGGGAATGTTGAATTAATTCAAGGCGAAATAGTTACTGCTAACCAACTAAAAAAAAATAAAGTGAATGAAAGAATAAAAAAAACTGCTCAAGAACAATTAAAGAAAGAACTCAAAATGGATATTGAAATTAATTCTAAATATGTAAATTCATTAAGTCCTGGAGTGGGTTTTTATTTATGGGCAAGTTCTGATACTGGAGCTTCTATTTCTTCTGGAACGATACTTGGTGAATATAACATTACTTCTGAAAATCTTGCTAAACGGACTGCTAATGAGTTTATAAAATATATTAAAAAAGAGATTCCTGTGGATAATTATCTAAGTGATCAATTAATACCTTTTATGGGTTTCATTAAGGAATCATCGAGAATAAAAGTACTTGAGATTACTAACCATACTAAAACTAACTTAGAACTAATTAAATTGTTTTTAAAAAGAAATTATAGAATTTTACACGATAATAATAATTTCATAATAGAACTTCAAGAGTTAGATAAAAATTAATATATAAACAAAGTTATAATTATGGTTAGGTTAAAAAATTTCAAGAAATTTTTATAAGATTATTTTATTATATGATTATTATAAAAATTAATAAAACTTACTTATAAGAATGTCCAAGACAGTTGCAGCATTCCAACGTTGTCCAAGATGTGGAAATGAGAATACTGCTGATAGTTTTGCATGCAATTTCTGTGGTATTAGACTAAAAACCGAAAGAATTGAAAATATTAGGTTTTTTAGACGATATGAAGCAGAATGGTCTACGCCATATCCATGGTATTTCAAAATTCTCTATCTTTTCGTGAATCCTCCAAAAGCTTTTTTTGATATAAATCATAAAAGAAGTAAAGCTCCTGGATGGTTAATTTTATTATTCTCTTCATTATTATACGGTTTAATGGGTTTGGCATTTTTATCACATTTTAATTTTGTTGGTGTTGATATTTTTGATCCAATCATAGCCGCCATTAGTTTCAGTTTTTTTAGTGCTTTTTTCATGTTTGGATTTTGTTTTCAATTAATATTTTTTGCAATTTTAATATGGTTATTTAGTAAGGGTGCCAATTATGCTGTAGGGTTCACAGATAAATTAGAAAAACGGTTTGGAGGAATAAAAGAACAAAGAGAAAAGTATGGACAAACAGATGTAAGCCCATTTAGTATTTATAAAGGTGGGACAATGCTTCAATTAGAGGGCTCATATAAATTCAAAATGATGTTATGTGCGTTTACACCATTCTTATTAATAAATGGTATTAAAATTTTAATTGTACTTGCCGGCTTTCCACCAGTTAGTCTCACTGATTTTTCATCTTTTAATCAAGCATTACTTGATACGTTGTTTAATTCTAAAACTTGGGCAATATTAGATATAATTGATGCGTTAACTATAGCTGTATGGGTACCTATTTTAATGACCTTAGCTATAAGAGAATTAAGTAATTCTTCTACTACTCGAGTCTTAATCCCTACAATTATTATTGGTGTTTTGGTCGCTATATTCTTCTATTTTTTGCGACCAACCCTATTTGGTTAAATTTATTAACTCTTATTCCAAATGTTATATAAAAATTTTGATTATTTTAAATATTTAATTGTGATATGGTAGAAAATAATAAGAACAATTCAGATGTGGAATTTAAAATTGAATCTGAACTATTTGCGTTAGTTAAATCCATAACAAATTTAAATAATAAATATCAAAAAGGCACAGTTAATGATAATTTTTTCAGAAAAGCTTTGAAAAGTACTATGAATAATTTTTTAAAGTTAAGTTTTATTATAAAAGAAAATAACCTTCAGTTACCAGATCTATTAAACAAAATGAACATATCTCGAGAGTACAATTCCGTGTTGGATCTTATCAATCGTATTTACACTCTAAATTTATCCGACAATAAAATAATTACTAAAAATCATAGTTTTTTGGAGTTACCTGGCATTACTTCAGAAATTACCTCCTCTTTTATAACACTTATGGATGCTTTAACTTTAGATGGTCTAACAAAAAAAGAAATAATTTTTAATTTATTTGATGAATTAAATCATAACTTGGGTAATTTTCCAGGATTAGATGATACACTAGATAAAGTCAAGTCAGTACAAAAAAGTGCTGCAAATCAAATTGATTTACTAAGATCCGATGCAAAATTAAGAGAAAAATTAATAAATGAGTTATATCAAATATTTAAAGAATTTCAAAATAAATTGAATCTCAAATCCTAAGTAAAATAATAAAATTAATATTTTTTCTCTTATTTAAAATCACATAATGCCCCGTCCCGGTTTAAGATCTAAAACCCAAGCAAGGAAAAAATTAAGCACGCCTGGGAATCAAAATGTCACCCATTATTGGAGAAAAAAACCCAAAAGAGCAAATTGTGCGATTTGTAAAAAACCTCTTCAGGCTGTTCCAAGATTACGACCTTCCAAAATGGTTAAAACCCAATTAACCTCAAGAAGGGCAAATAGAATGGAAAGTGGAAGGTATTGTGCAAACTGTCTTCAGACTTTAATAAAAGAGACCGTTTGGAGTCAATAAAATTTCTCTGATTTTTTTTAATTTCTTTTGCTTTAATAATAAAAATCATAAATATTCTTCTTCTTAATTGAATTAATATTTAAATTAAAATAACCAAATAAAATGATTATAACAATTTCAGGACCTCATGGAACTGGAAAATCTACAATAGGAAAATTAATTGCAGAAAAGTTTGGAATCCAATATTATAGTACTGGACAAGCTTTCAGAGATCTAGCACAAGAAATGAATATGACTTTAGAAGAATTTACTAAATATGCAGAAAAACATCCTAAAATTGATGAAAAGCTAGATGATAAAATAAATGAAATTGCTCAAAGAGGGAATATAATTATTGATAGTCAATTAAGTGGGCATATTCTGAAAACTATAGCAGATTTGAAAATACTGTTAATATGCCCTTTAGAAATCAGAGTTAAACGGATGGCTGAAAGAGATAATACAAATTATGAAAAAAAGTTAAAAGAAACCAAATTAAGAGAAAAATCAGAATTGGAACGATTTCATAGTCTCTATGATATCGATTTGAGTGATCAAGAGGCTTTAAAAAAAATATATGATCTTATCATAAACACAGAAAACCTCACAATCGAAGATATCGTAGAAAAAATTCTTACAAAATTAAAAAAATTGTAAAAATCTTTTTAGTTTTGAAAAACACAAAAATTTTATTTTAATATTGATTTATAATAATACTATAAATTAATTACGTTTACTGGATGTTAAAAATAGCCAGTAATTAAGAATTATTTAAAAATAATTTGGTGACAAATTATATGAGCGTATATGATATTGGTAGACTATGCGTTAAAACTATGGGAAGAGAAGCAGGATTTCACTGTGTAATTGTTGATATCATTGATAAAAACTACTTGCTAATTGATGGATTAAAAGTCCGAAGAAGAAGAGTAAATTATAGACATATCGAACCAATCACAGAAACAATAGAAATTAAAAAAGGAGCATCACATGAGCATGTAGAAACTGCGATCAAAAAGTCTAAATTAGAAAAGAAAATGAATGAAGTTATCTCTATCCCAATCAAATAGTCAGAATAAAGATTAACATAAAAAACATTTTATTTTCATTTTTTAAATGCAACGGTTGCCTAGCCCGGTACGGCGCTGGCTTGGAGTGGGAAGTTTCACCCAGAAAGCCAGTGTGTGAATGCACTCGGGGGTTCAAATAATAAGAATCATCTTCTTATTGGAATAAATCCCTCCCGTTGCGTATTTTTCTCTATAGATTTATTGGACTAAACATCGGGAAATTCTAAAGATTTTGCTTTTTGCCCTGCGAACATTCCACCCATACCACCAGAAGCCTGTGACTGAAGCTTTAGCAATCTTTGTGTTAATGTATTAATTCCTAATGAACATAGGAAATACCACGAAGTAAAATTAATCCAAACTGAACCAGCACGGATAAAATTTCCTATTAAAGGAA
The DNA here is from genome assembly GCA_019058365.1 of Promethearchaeota archaeon. Taxonomy (GTDB): domain Archaea; phylum Asgardarchaeota; class Lokiarchaeia; order Sigyniarchaeales; family SOKP01; genus Loki-b32. Next base: position 34,318 of record JAHPZE010000002.1, read on the forward strand.
TATCATTAGCATTCATAGGACTAAGGGCAACTGGAGCTCCTCTAAACAACATATTCACAATACCAAAAATTATTATCATTGGAACAAACGTAATACAAGTTGGTTTCATCCTTTGAAGTGTCATTTTTTGTTGAGACTTTTTTATCATTGTATCTTTCCTTTCCCATCTTTTTCTAGCTTTTTTATAACGTTCAGGGTCTATTTCAGCCAAATCTATGATCTTTTGTTTTTCTTCTTCATGAGCTTTGGTTTGTGTTTGTTTACGATTTATCTCATTTGTATCTACCAACCACCTTGTTAAAAGAGTGCTTATTAATGCTGTTGTTATAGCTAATAATAAAACAAATATCATTGTTCCCGGAGGAGTGGTAATCAAATCCAAAAATGCATTTTGCAAGATTGAAAACAACATATCAATATTTATTTATATTGAAATGGTAATAAACTTTTCAGATGAGGTTCTCTTCAGAAAAATCTATCAAGAATTTTAAATATTCTAATTAAAGGTATTTTTATCGTTATAATATTTACCATTTTGGCTATAATTGCCAACTATAACAGAAAAAATATTTTTTAGTCCATTCCTAGCAGGGCTCTCATACCCGGATACTGACTTGCAGCTAATTCTTTCGAAATCGTCTCGGCATAATTGTGGATGATTCCGATGGCAATTAGTAATCCCGTGCCTGAAGACAATGCTCTTAAAGTGTCGGCAGAAAAACTTATCACCGCAATAATGATTCCGTTTAATATAATTAATGTTGGGATATATCGTTTTAAAATTCTCTCGATTATTTTTGATGAACTTCGGAATCCAGGAACTTCCATTTTTGAATCTATTATTTGATCCGCGATGTCACGGGGGGCGAGTCCTGAGACTTCAACCCAGACTCGGCCGAGCAATATACAAAGAAAAATCAATACTACCAGATAAAAGATTGCTCGGAATGGATCTGCTACTACTTGATCAATTCCCAATGGTGGAGTAAGTAAATATATCAACCCAGATGTAGGTATGAGTTGGTTTCCTGAAACAGTACCAGTCCCTTCTTGAATACGAAATACTCCTATCAAATTGACCCAAAAATCAGGAATGAGTCCTCCATTTTTCGCTCGTATTCCTGAATAAGGTCCCGCGAACAATTGCCCAAAGAATAAAACGTTAGCATATAATGCATTAACCAAAATTACGGGAATATTTGAAACATAAAGCAATTTCATTGGATATTTCGATTTAAAACCTCGATAGCCTCGATATGCAAGAGGGATTTCAATGCGCGTAGATTCAAACCAAATTACCACTAGAAAAATAATTATGGTGGTAACGATACCTAATAACGAGGGAAATGAACCTCTTAATAAAATCTGCCCTAGATTTGTGTCAGATTTTCCATCAAATAACACGGTAAAGAAAGCGATAACTATACCTCTAGGGAGATTATCTTGAGCAGGAATCCAACTGAAACAATTCCAAAATATTTGACCGGAAACACCTGCTGCTATAAACAAGGAAACTCCGCTGCCAAGACCCCATCCTTTTTGAAGCAATTCATCTAATAATATTATTATTATTCCTGCAAACAGTAATTGAAAGAAAATAAAAAAAGCTCCCTGTATGCCTATTTCTGACAATTTCCCAAATGCTCCTCCCGCAATATATGCTATAGAATTGAAAATGGTTAAAAACACTGCCATCACTTTTTGAGCTCCACTAAACATAGCTCTGTCGTATGGATCGGACATGTTTACATTAATTATTTTAGACCCTAGAAGCAGTTGCATAATAAGACCCGCTGTGACTATCGGACCTATACCTAATTCCGTTAATGTTCCTCTCTGACTAGCAAGAATAACTCTTAACCAATAGAAATAATCAGTTGAATCTGCAAGGTTTACACCATATAGAGGAATATTACTTAATATTATATAAATAATAAGTACAACAGCTGTCCAAATAAACTTTTCTTTAAAAGTAACCTCGCGTTGCGGCTGTTTGATTTCCGGCATTGCTTTTACGAATGGTGTGAAGAATTTAAGGAACTTTCCAGCCATATTTAATCAGCAACGTAAGTATTTTTGAATAGTTAGCGATAATTGCACTAACTTATTAATATCAAATTCTTAAATTTGAAGTGTAATTTTAAAAAAATAGAATTTTAAAAAAAGTTTGCGATTTAATAATGTATCTGATATGATGATGATTCAAATATTTAAAGTAGAATTATGAAATATAAAAAAAGTAAATAAAAAAATATCTATCTTTTATGTTATAAAAACCAAAATTAATTAAATAAAATTCTAAAGATTTAATTTAAAATTGGTTTATATAAATCTTCCTTTTCTTTTATTTTTTTATTAATATTTATTATTTTATTTGCCAAATTGCTTTCTTAGTTAATGAATTGTTTATTAGTGTCCTTAGAAAAGGGATCCAATCCCCGTAGGCTCTTCTTCGACTGCTTCTTCTTTTTCCTTCTTTTTTTCCTTCTTTTTTTCAGTTTTTTCTCCGGCAGGAGCTACCATTACCGGCATAGACCCAGCAGATTTTATAATTTCATCAATATCTGCTTGTTTTAGACCAGCAATTAATTTAACGATTTGATCTTTATCAACTTTCGCACCTGCGGCAGTTAATACTTTTTCTACATTCGCTTCGTTAATTTTTCCTCCAGCTTTATGTAATAATAAGGCAGCGTAAATACTTTCCATAATATCTAACCTCTTTTTTATTTTTTTATCTTAATATTAGTAATTTTAATTGAAATATCAAAAAATCTTAATTTTTTATCCAAAAAGACCTCCAATACCAACTTCTTCTTCCTCCTCGGTTTCATCTTCAGCTTTTTTTTCTTCAACTTTAGATTCTGGTTCAGCCGATAATTCGATCTCCTCTCCAAAGATCATTGCTTTTATTGTATTAACCTCAGATACAGCTTTCCGAATATATTCTTCTGTCATTTCCTCTAAATAGAATGGCATTTCAAAAAGAATTCCTAGTGCCTCTCTATAAACTTTAGTGAAATCTTGTTTGAATTTTATCATATCCATATATAAGATTTCTTCAGGGATTATTTCACCGTCGTTCCAAGCAAAGTGAATTTTTATCAATGATTCTATTGGTGTAATTCCCAGCTTTTTTAAAACCGCTGCTTGCTTAACATTAACCAAATCACCAGCTTTATGGGTTCTTGTATCTTCACGAACATGTATCGTATCATTCATAATTCTCGTTGGCAATCGCAATGTCATATTCAATTCACTAATTACTTGTCCTGTGGGTAAACCAGTATCACCTGCAGGAACCCATATATCTACAGGAGTAACTTCATTGGGTTTTGCTGGTACCATCCACTCATTTTCAAGAAATATCTTTTTTAATTCAAATAGATCAATATTTGTAAATACAAGACTAGATTGCCCAGGAATATGATTTGCAAATTCATCCAAGTTTTTCTTTTTAGCTTCACTTTTAAATTGTTCTATTGCTCGTAATTGAAGTGATTTTTTAGACATTCTAAATACTGCTTTTCCTCTCAAAATTTTCCTCATTGTTTGAAATTGCATGTCGCTTATATGAGCAACATCAATTACAGCGATGTTCTTATAATTTTTAAATAAATCAACTAAATGATTAATTTCATCTATCTTCCATTGTGGTATATGTTTTTTTTTAATCATTATTTCACACCTCAATACTTTTTAGGAACTCTTCTGTCACTTTCACGGGTTTTCCCATTGTAGATTTAAGATACATAGATTTAAAGTTGTTAAATTTGTGTGGCATTTGATCAGCAATGAAATTCACTACAGCTTTCATATTTTCATATAACTTTTGCCTATCCAGAGATTTTTTACCGATCTTAGCGAAGATAATGGGTTGCTTTTTCATTTGAATCCTAATTATTTTTTTATATCGTTCATAAGCTACATTTAAATCTTCTACGCTAGAAATAATCCCATATCCAGTAGGAAAAGGTTTTGGCATTTTACCAACGGGTCCAAGATATCTAGCTAAATATCGAGCGACATCTCTCATCATTTTATCTTCCACAACAAAAAATTCATATCTTTTAGCAAATTTTTTCTTGTATTTTTTCTCTTCATTATTCAAATTAATCAAACCGCTTGAATCTAAAGTTTCCACCCCAAGTTTTTTCGCTTCTTGTAAAATCTCATCTGACGCAATTACACAAATATTAGGTCTGTCATTTGTAATTACTTCATTTGATAAGATAATTTCTTTATCAATTCTGCTTTTTGGATCGTTTAGATTAATATCTTTAATATTAATGATGATATCAATAGACTCATCGAATTTTCTGACTTTGCCTTTAAACCCTTCTTTCTTCATTATAGAAAAATCAATAGCAGCGTTTAATGATTTCTTTAATAATTTATCATCGACTTTCAAATTTTCTTAATCACCTCTTAAGATGTCATCAAATTCCCCTTTATCTATTTTTTTTTGGATAGCTCTTGGATCTTGTCCTTCTACTGTTAACCCCACTGATAATGCTGTTCCTAACACTGTTTTTATGCCTGCTTTAATTGTTTTATCTAAAAATTTATCTCTTTTAGCCTTCACTACATTTTGAACTTGATCAAGTGTCAAATTTCCTATTTTTGTTTCTGAACAACTAGCACTCCCTTTTTCAACACCTACCTCTTTCAGCAATAATGATGCAGTAGAAGGTGTTTCTATAAAAATTTCAAATTGCTTTGTCTCCGGATCACATTCAATTCTAACGGGTACGGTTAGTCCCCTAAATACCATTGTCTGCTTGTTGATTTCGTCAACCACATCTTTAATATGTGCATCGAAAATCGAAATAATTTTCGTTTATGCCTGTGGGACCAACAGCAGGACCTTTACCATAATTTGACAAAAGCGATATGCTTTATGCAATAGGCGGCCCTCCTGATGCATTTGGGGTCTAATCGAAATGATTATTAAAGATATACACTCCCACCAGTCACAAGAGCCTTTACAACAATTTTTCCTTTTTCACTCACATACTCTCACCGTTTTTTTTAATAATTCTTGGTTTAAAAAATATCCTAAAAGGTAAGAACGCGAAATTACTAATTATTCCTATTTCAATATTTTTATTATATCGAAACCGCATTAATTTGCGTCCTAAGTTTCTTAGAATAATTTTTTTTAAACTTAGTAAGTTTTAGAATAAAGCAACCTTAAAAAATTTTTCCAGAATTAAATTAAAATCTACAACATAGCCTACGACCATGATTTAGATCACACTTTAAATATTCTTCAGATAAAATATTCATTATTGTATCACGATCCAAGTTTACTTTCTTGATAATATCTTCAATCTCAATTCCAGGAGTCGATATTAAGTCAAAAATCTTTTTCTTAACTTCTTCACTAATTTCTGAGCTCATTATGATGAAATATAGATTTTCCTTAATAAATTTTAACTATTAAATCTGATTATTTCGTAAGCAATTTACTAATTAAGTATTATTCAATCTGCGACTCCACTCTCAGCAACACTTTTAGGCATTCCAAAAGGTATATTTGTCACTTTAGATTCTGTTAGTGTTTTTACACATTCTGTATAGGAACGAAAAAGTATCAATTCTAAGAAACTTGAATTATGCCGTTTTAATCCCCTTCTTCTAAGATTACCTTATGTGCTATTTTACCAATTTTTTCTATCGATGCTTCAATTAAGTCTCCTGGTTGAATCGGGCCTACTCCACTAGGAGTTCCAGATGCAACAATATCTCCAGTGAATAATGTGACAAATTTGGAGAGATATGAGAGAATTTCAGGAATTTTGAAAATCATATATTTTGTATTTGATTGTTGACGAACTTCTCTATTAATTTGTAATTTAATATTTAAATTATGAGGATCTTCAATCTCACTAAAAGGTACAATTCTCGGGCCAATTGGTCCAAATGTATCGAAATTTTTGCTTCTATACCATGGTAAATTAATATTTCTATCACTTATCTGCATTTTCCTCGCGGTTATATCTAGAAAAATAGTGTATCCTTCGATATATTCATGAGCGTGCTCAATTTGAATATTCTTACATTTCTGAGAAATTATAAATGCTAATTCTACTTCGTGATCTACTTGATTATATTCTTGACTATCATACAGTATTTTAGGATAGATAATTGGATTCCCATCAGTCACCAATGTATTTACAGTTTTCCCGAAGAATACTGGATCTTTTGGTACTCGTGCCTTCATCTCCCTTGCATGATCTACATAATTACGTCCCAAACAAATTATTTTTGTAGGACTTATCTCATTTTCTCCAATTTTGATAATAATTTTTCATTCACCTTCCATAACTACTTTATTTGTAAGCGTTCCTATCTTTTCTATTGTTGCTTCAATAAGATCGCCTGGTTGTATAGGCCCAATTCCACTTGGAGTTCCTGTAGCTATAATATCTCCAGGCTCAAGGGTAAAAAATGTCGTAATATACTCCATAAGTTTGGGAATTTTGAATAATAGATGCTTAGTATTAGAAAATTGTTTAATCTCTCCATTTAACATCAATTCAATATTTAAGTTATGAGGATCTTTGATTTCATCAGTATCAACTATTCTTGGACCTATCGGCCCAAAAGTATCAAATGATTTAGAACGAAACCATGGTAATTTAGATACTATATCTATTGCTTGCATTTTTCGTGCAGTAATATCATTAAATATTGTATATCCAAGAATATAGTTATATGCTTCATCTTTTGGAACAAATTTACATTTATCTTTTATAATAAATGCCAATTCTACCTCATAATCCACTCTATTATATTTGTGTTGGTTAAATAAAAATTTAGGATAAATTATCGGCTCTCTATCTGAAATCAGGCAGTTTAAAGTTTTTGGAAAAAGAACCGGCTCTTTTGGAATGTTCAAACCTGTTTCTTCAATATGGTCCATGTAATTTGTACCGATGCAAATAATCTTCGTCGGATTTATCGTTTGGAGCCCAATTTTCATAATACATTTACAATTTTTTGAAAAAATTGAAAAACTCAGTCTAATTCTTTATGATTTTAAATACTTTAATAGATTAAAACTCTTTAATTTCATAAATCTTTGATATCTTCCTTAACAAAATTTAATTTTTCACTCGTTTTAAAAAAAAATATAGTAAAAAAAATTAATAATATAAGAAAAATTGTTAAAATCAAGTGAGAAAAATGAGTGAGCAGAAACCTTACAATGATGAAGAAAAGAAAAAGTTATTACATAGTACTTTAAACAAAAAGATAGCTGCCTCAGGTATTTTCATTGCAGTTGGATTAATTTTGAGTTATCTTAATCCATTTGGATATTTCTTCATATTTGGTACGAAAATAAATCCATTTGCTCATTTTATTAATGCTATAACCGGTGTTTTGATTGGTTTAATTTTTTCATGTATAACAGCACTAGGGATTGCCATCCTTCGATTTTCATTCGCAATTGGGACAATACATGCGTTTCATGGAGGTATTACCGGTGCTTTTGTAGTTGGAATTGTTTCTCACTTTTTACGTAAAAAATTTCCTAAATATGTCGAGTTAGCTGCTTTTACAGAACCATTGGGAACAATCTTCCTAGGAGGAACTATTGGGCATTTAATTGCTCCAATAGGAAGCATTTTTGCGATTGAGAGTCTCTATACATATTGGGGACTATTCGCATTAAGCTGTATTCCTGGAAGTATTATGGGATTCATAATTCTAATGGTTTTAAAACAAGCAAAAATAACATGGGAGGATTTTTTTTAAAAATCAATAATTAATGAAGCAATTTTTATGAAATTTGATTCATCTTTGCGTTATGAGGAATTTATTGGACATCAGACTTTTCTTTACGGAGAAACAAACACCAAAAAGACTTATTTTACAGCAAAATTTATTCAATTCCTCATAGAATCAAAATATTTCGATCCAAAAGAAATTAGTATCTTAGATTTTGCTCCGCCACAAAGTATTATTAATAATAACAAAATTGGTGGTAAAATCAAAGATTTTTATAAAGGCAGTACTAAATGTAATACTTTTTTTTTTAAAGGAGAAATTGTCCCACCCCGCCTTAAAGCTAAAAATGTTAGAGAATTATATGATAATGCTTGTAAAAATTTTAAAAAAACTTATATAATATTAACTTTATTCAACGATAATCCAACTTCGATATTAATCATCAATGATATATCAATTTATCTTCACATAGGGAATAAAAAATTATTATTAGACTCAATAAAGAAATCAGATACTTTTTTTGGGAATTCTTATTACGGTTCTTCTATAACAACAGATTTCACAAACCTATTTAGCTTAAGAGAAAAAAGATTAGTAGAATATTTGGTAAGGAAAATTAAAAATTCTTATTTTACGGGATAAATTTTGTTAAAAAATATTTAGGCAAAATAATTTTAATTAATGTCCAATTAATTTATCTACAAATTATATTTATAACTAATTGACGAAGATGAAAAAATTAATATTATTTGGACCACCTGGAGCAGGAAAAGGCACCTTTTCGGGGCAGATAAAAAAAGTAGCACCTGAAATCATTCATATTAGCACTGGAGATATATTTCGGGAAAATTTAAAAAACGAAACACCTTTAGGATTAAAAGCAAAAAGCTATATGGATAAGGGAGAATTAGTACCCGATAATGTTACTATTGAAATGGTTAGAGATAGGTTAAATAGAGAGGATGTTAAAAAAAATGGTTTTATTCTTGACGGCTTTCCTAGAACATTCGCTCAAGCAGAAGCATTAATGGATATAACTGAAATAGATTTACTTCTTTTATTACAAGTTCCCCGAGATATTATATTTAAACGAATTTTGGGCAGATATGGGTGTAATAAGTGTGGGGAGATATACAATAAATACACACTTCCGCCAAAAGTAGAAGGAAAATGCGATAAATGTGGAGCTGAGATTAAATTTGAACAAAGAGCTGATGATAATGAAGAGACATTGAAAAATAGACTAGATGCTTACGAAAAAAATGCCAAGCCATTAATTAAATATTATAAGAAAAGGGGAAAATTAAAAAAAGTTGATGCTAGAGACACTCTGAGTTTCACTGAGGATGATATAAAAAAAATTATCGAAATATAAAATTTTCTTTTAAATTCATTCTAAATTATGAAATTCAATCTTTGTGTCCCGATACCTATCAAATACACAAGTATAAAAGAAGTTAGACCAATAATTGAGAAAGCAATAAAATCAAAACCTGACCTAATTGAATTAAGATTTGATTATATTTCTAATATTAAAACTCTTTCTAAAGAATTTGTAAGAGATTTATTAAATATTATTCATCCTCATGCTGCTGTTATCTTTACCTTAAGAGACTCATCTGAAGGTGGTCTCCTCAAAATGCATCAAAGAGAACGCTTTAAAATCTTGAAAATGTTAATAGAGACTAAATCCGATTATCTTGACATTGAAATGAATACTGATAAAAACATTTTAGGTGAGATTATTAATTTGGCTCTCCAAAATGAAGTAAGAATAATTTTTTCATATCACAATTTTGAAAAAACGCTAACTTTCGATGAATCAATCCAACTTGTACAAAATTTCAATGAAAAGCTAACTCAAGAATTATCTTTAAATTCAAAATTACTTGAAGATATTATATATAAAGTTATCTTTACAGCTCAAAATTTTGAGGATAATTTAATACCATTAAAGCTTTGTAAAGAATTATCGAATTCCAATCAAAAAATTATCTCATTCTGTATGGGACCATTAGGTATCTTCTCAAGAATTATGTGTGTCCTTACCGGCTCTTTTTTAACGTATACGTCTTTAGAAGAAAAGACTGCGCCGGGACAAATTAATATTTCAATAATGAGAGAATTTTACAGTTTAATCTTAAATAATTGTTGAATTCATCAATCTTTAGAATCTTACATTTGTTCAAGAAAGGATATCAAAATCAGATTTTAAGAAGTAACCAATCAATTTTGTAAGAAATTTTACGAGTTCCTCATCAGATTCAAAAATAGGGTCTATAAATACATGTTGGAAGATATATGCATTACAAGTGTGACTTATAAGCATAAAGGCTTTTAATAAATCAGCCTCAGGTATATCCTTAAAAGCTTCATAGTTTTTCCGCAAATTTCTAATGATTTTTGTGTAATAATACTTAGAAAGCGTGCCACCATCTTTAAAAAAATCAGGATTGGATAAAATAGCTTGAGTTAGAGCAGAATAGTAAGATCTATGTTCTCGGGTAGTTTTTACTAGATTATCAATAAATTCACCAAGATAATTTGGATTTAAAATCATTTCTGATGCTAACGTTTTATCTGTTTTTGTAATTTCATTCGCAAAATAAATTATTAAAGCTTTCATTATTGCTGATTTTCCTTCTGAAAAATGATGGTAGATTGTACCTATAGCAACATTTGCTTTATCACGAATATCTCTTACACTAATATTATCATATCCTTTTTCAATTATTAGTTTATAGAAAGCTCGGATAATATCCTTTCTGTGATCTCTTTTTTTATTTGAATTTTCCATCTTTAATTCTTCCTAGAACATTGATCTAGATATTTATATATGAGAAATTATTTTATATTATTAAACTAGATCAATGTTCTAGTATTTTAATTTAATTTTAAAACATAAGTTTAAACTCTATTTATATTAAAAAAACTGAGATGATAAAAATAATTGATCAAAAATTAAATCAAAATGAATCTTTAAAGGTAGCCGCTTTAATTCTATTCATATATGGTATTGTTGAAATTCAACAAAGTATAACGAATTTGTTAATAGCTTCTGGAATCATTCCAAACTTTAATCTCATATTTTTTGAATTCTTATTTCCTGGAGGAGAAGTCTCTGAATGGACAACAGAACCAATTCTTTATGTTCCAGCAATTATCATGTTTACCATTATAAGATTTATGTCTGGAATTGCTCTATTGAAAAATAAATTATATGGATTCTGGCTAGGAATAATTGGATCACTTTTAACCATCTTTATGATAGTATCAACACTTAAAATTAATGCTTTTATGATGCCTTTTCATGCAATAATAATTATATTGCTTCTTCATGGATATTTTAAAGATCGTTCAATTGTAGAATAATTAAATATATCTTTTTTTTTTTAAATTTTATGTATAATTAAGACGGTATAAATTTACTAATTTTTAGAGTCGTAACAATGAAAGAAATTTACAGAATAATACTAGATAATCAGTATTTATGACACCCATTTAAAATTAGAACTATGAAGATTAAAAAGTAGGTGTTTTTTACATAATAATATGGTAGTTTATTTTGGCTTTTATCTCATAATGCTATAGAATCAATTATCATTTAAGTTAATTATAATCTTTCAAGAATATTTAACTGCTTTGGATATAAATAGATGATCACATTTATAAAAGAACTGTTCCTACTATTTTTTAAGACAAATTTACTAAAATGTAAAACCAATTTAATAAAAAAAGGGAGGAAGAAATCGAAATAATGAAGAATAATTTTCTGCTAGTCTGCAAATATTTCATAATATGTGTCGCTATATTAGCTTTTATACCACTTCCCGCAGTTAATGCCCGTGCTGCTTCTAGATCACGTTATTATGCCGGATACTATTATATTGGAGAGGCTGGAGAAGCTCCTTGGGGTGTTAAACCTAATGTTCTCACTAGATTCCCTAGTGTTCCTCTTGCTCACCATCTTTTTCAGTGGGGATCCGTAGTAATGAGTTATAGTCCATTATATTGGGTACAATTAGGATACGAGAGAATGTTTGTTTGGATTATTTTTCCAATAGTTATTAATACATTTTATTGGGAGAAAGTAGATGCTTTGGGCTCAACCCATACTTGGTTACTTGGCCTAAGCCCACTTGGTGACCATACGTACACTTATGCGATATGGTGGGATTCTGTTAACCTAGAGTGGATATGGGCTGTATTAGAAGGATCAACTTGGCTTATGAGTGGAAAGCAGCCTACATTTCCTCATAATTCAGTTGATCTTCAAGTCTTCGTAGAGACAACAAATTGGCAAATCAATATCGATGGAAGCCATTTTACTAAAATTAACTATTATGATCCATCAGCACCTTTAAATTGGCGTTTATGGGATGATCATTTACCCAATGACACTTATCCATACTATGTAGTCGAAAGGGGTGATTATGAGTTTTATGCACATTCTGTATTTTGAGGTGATATGATAATGAGAAAAAAAGAAAAATCTTTTTTTGAAGCACTATTAATCCTAATCCCTCTACTGTTGTTAGTGTTAACTGTTTTCAATACAGTGGAGCCAAGATTAGAATATGGAGAACCTCTTGATTTCTATGGAACTTCTAGAGAGGTATCTTTAACTGAAATGGTCGAAGTAGCCAGTAAATTTAATATGTCAGTATATTTACCATCTGAATTGCCTAACAATCTTAAACATACCACTATATATCTCAAAGATAGCCCTTTCGTAGCGATAATTGTCTTTAGTGCTGAAAGTAATAAAGATTACAAGACTGCTGAGCTGACAATCCAGATATCTCCATCAAGTTCACCACCAACATATAATCAGTTGATTTCTCAAGCTGAGAATAATGAATATGAAACAGTTCTAGAAATCAAAGGCAATCCAGTATTAATCAATGAGAAGGCATACTCTGGTGGTGAAGAGAAGTTCAAAGAAAAATATGGAGATTATATACTCCTAGTATTGGCATGGATTGATGGAATGAGATATACGATATGTTGTCCAACTCTTATGACTGACGAAGCGATACAATTGGTGGAGGACATGTATTTACTGACATCATGATTATGATCTCAAAATAGTATTTGGTACAAAAGTACTATCTTAAATTTTAAATTTTTTTTTAGTTGAGGAAAATGAGCCCTTTTTCCTATCTTGCAAAGATTTGAATTTTTTTATTTAGAGGAACTTTTTATGGCAAATAAGAATGTAGGTAATAAGTTAATTAAAATTGGCTTAATAGTGTTTGTTTGGAGTATGTGCTTAAATATTATTTTCGTATTATTAGCAGGTACAGTTACACCTTATTTGTGGATAATTGTAGTTTTAGCTTTTATTGGTATTATTTGTATAGTAATTGGAGCTTTAAAAGGAAAGAAAGACGCAGGAGTATTGTTAGTAATAATTGGATTTATTCAGATTTTTTTGAGTCTTGAATTAAGTGTTATTTCCAATCTTTTTGGGGGGACAATAACTTTTTTATTGATAATAATTCCGCTTTTAATTATTGCAGGAATTATTTGCATAGTAATTGGCGGATTAATCCCAGAAAAAAAAAATAATTGAATAAATCCTCAAAATCTACCTTCTCTTAATTAATCTCAATTAATCCATAAGTTTTTGATTGTTTTAATAAGCTAAAAAATGAAAAATAAAAAGATATAAAATTAATATATATATCATGGTAGTTTATTTCGCTTTTTTATTTCATATTTATCAACCACCAGTTCAAATTCCCGTTGTAGTTAAACAGATTGTTAATGAATCCTACAGACCAATAATTGAAGCTTTGAGAGACCATCCAGATGCAAAAATTACTTTAAATATTAACGGCACGTTAACGGAGCAATTACATGATTTTGGATATAATGATTTAATAGAAGCTATCACCACACTTGCGTCAAGGGGGCAAATAGAATTTACGGGTTCTGGTAAGTTTCACCCTCTACTTCCGCTTATTCCCGAACCTGAAATCAAACGCCAAATTAAATTAAACAATGAAACTAATCAACAATTTTTCGGGAAGCTTTATAACCCTCGTGGATTTTTTCCCCCCGAAATGGCAGTTTCAGAAGAAGTTTTTAAAACTGTCAAAAAAGCAGGTTTTGATTGGATGATTATGAGTGGAATTGCCAATACTTTACCAGAATTTCCTACAAATCATATATCCGTGCATCCAAATGGATTAAAAGTATTATTCAGAGATGATTACACCTCAATTGATTGTGCATTTGATAAAATCAACAATATCGATGCCTTTGTTTCTCGATTGTATTATAAGCACACTTCCGAAGATTATTATGTTATACTTGCAATGGATGGCGAAACATTTGGACACCATGTAAAACATGCGATCAATGATTTTTTAATCCCATTGTTCCAAGCATTACCACATCGAAATGATGTAAAATTATGTAATATTTCAGAACTCGTTGATAGATTCCCTAAGGGATTTACTCAAATTCCACGAGATTCTAGCTGGTCAACAATGCCATATGATATTGCGAGTGATATCCCGTTCCCTTTATGGCTCGATCCTAATAACGAAATTCATAGAGAGCAACATAGATTTTTCATGTATGCCCTTACCTTAATTCATTTAGCAGCAAAATATCGGGATGGTATGAATGACGGTAAAAAAAGAATTTTCGATAATGCCAGAAACTTTTTGGATCGCGGAATTCACAGTTGCCAGCAATGGTGGGCATCTCAACGGCCATGGTACAGTCCAGACATGATCTTGCGCGGATTAAATGAAGTTTTAATGGCAAGTGTCAATGCTAAGCGTAGTGTTCCTGAAAATAATCCTGACATAAAAGACGCTATGGAGCTTATTATGAAAGATATGTTAAAAGCACAGAATAAAATTGTTTTATCTTTAATCTAATATACGAAACAATGAAATGAATCAAAAACCTAAAGCCTATTCAATTTAGTAGAATAAAATTAGAAAATAAGAAAAAAAAAATTATCGTAAAAGAATTATTCTATTTTCAAAAAATTTCTCAAAACTAAAGCTTTATCCGTAATTTAATGCTGGAAGAAAATACTTAATTCTAATTTAATAATTCTTGGACCGAATTTCATGGAACCATTGATTCCAAAAATTTAATAATTTTTCAAACTTTTCTCTGGAGATAGAGTATTCCTTGAATTTACCTTGCTTTGAACTATGAATAAATTTGTGTTCCTCCAAAATTCTAACATGATGGGAGATGGAAGGTTGACTTCTATTCAAGCTTTTTTCAATATCAGAGAGTAAACATGGTTTAGCATTTAATAAATTTAAAATTAAAAATCTGTCTTCATTACCTATGATTTCCATACATTCTCGTAAAAACTTATTAGAGGAATTATTCTTGAATTCTTTTTTTATAGTTTTAATTTTATTCTTTGTTAATTCTTCCATGTTTTTCTTTCTCTTCTTTCTATTAATTTTTATACAATTAAGACGAGAGATTTTTAATCCAATTCTCCCATAAATGCACAAATTCCATTATTTTTGGCTTATTTAATGAATAATAAATGTATTTTCCATCTTTCCACCCCTTAATGAATCCTGTTTTCTCTAATTTCTTAATATGATGTGAAGAGGTGGATTGAGATTTACCGATAAACATCTGTATCTCATCCAATTTTAAAGATTGAGATTTTAATATTTCCAATATTAAAAACCTTTCTGGATTTGAGAATGATTTCAACCATTTGACTAAATTGACTTTATTCCCAGAAACGTCTATTTCAAGCATAGGATCTATGTCTTCATTTGCTTGTTCAAGATAATTTCTTTTTTCTAAGGGACTATCAACCTGGGAGGATAAAATATTTTTATCTGGTTGAATTAATTGTTTAATTTGTTCAAATTTTTCATTGCCTTTCTTAAGTTTATTTTTCACTTGATGATTATATATTGCGAGTTCTATTGTCGGTAGAAGGTCATCTTCATTCGTGATAGGTTTTACTATATATCCATAAGGTTCCGATAATTTGGCTCTATCTAAGGTTTTTTTATCTCCATATGCAGTTATAAATATAATGGGAATATTATAGTTTGTATTAATAATTTTCGCGGTTTCAATTCCATCCATAGTTCCCGCTAGAATTATATCCATTAATATCAAATCAAGATTTAAATTCTTGATTTCGGAAATTGCTTCTTCTCCGGAAGAAACTATAGCAATTGGATTATAGTTTAACTTTTTTAAAAGAACCGCTATTGCTTCAGCAGTAATTAATTCGTCTTCAACGATCATAACTTTTATTTGTGGTATTTTATTATTTCTCATAATCATTTTTAAAATTACCAGGTAATTATAACATGAGTTCCCTTATTTTTTTCAATAAAAATCTTTCCATCCATTTGTTTGGTTATAGTGGATATAAGTTTTAACCCCATTGTATCTGAATTGTTATAATCTACATCTTTTGGAAACCCTATTCCATTATCATACACATCTAATAATATTCTATTGTATATGGTTTTTTTCAGTGTAACAATAATTTTTCCTTTATCATTTTTAGAAAATGCGTGTTTTAATGAGTTAGATACAAGTTCATTTATAATTAAGCCACAAGCAATAGCTTTGTCTAGACTGAAATCAATATCTTCAATATTCAATTGTAGTTTAATATGTTTGGAATTTGCTAAATAAGCTTTAAATAGATTATTAACAAGGTTTTTTATGTATTTTGAAAGACAAATCTTATTCAAGTTTTCGGAGTTGTATAATGCTTGGTGTATTAGTGCCATAACTTTAATACGATTTTGGAAATCCTTAAAAATATGGAGAATTCTTTCATCTTTTACATATTGTTCTTGTAGTACTAATAAACTTGAAATTATTTGTAAATTGTTTTTCACTCTATGATGGATTTCTTTCAGGAGTATTTCTTTTTCTGCTAGGGAAGATTCCAGTAGGGATTCATTCTTTTTCTGCTCAGATATATCAATTATATTTATATGTATGGCAGAAACTCCTTGAAATTGAATCTTTTGTAAAAATTGTCGAATATATAAATAATTGCCATTTTTATGCTTCATTCGGATATCGGATTGAAATGAGGATATATCTTCGTTTAAAATTTGATTATATTTTTCAATAGTCGTTTGTAAATCTTCAGGATGAATATGCTGGGTTATGGTGTTTAGATTCCAAAATAAGAGTTCATTTATTGAAAATCCTAAAATACTAGATATCCCTTTGTTTGCAAAAATTATTCGTCCATCAGCAATGATAAGTGTACCTAATAAGGATTGCTCTATAAGCATTCGATATTTTTCTTCACTTTCTCTTAATTCTCTTTCAGTAGAATCACGAACAATAACACCTGCAAGAACATTGGCTATAGATTGTAAAAAATTGATATCATCTTTTGAAAATATCCGATGTTCTTTTGTATGAGCTCCTAAAATACCAAATGGGGTGTTTGTTCCTTGAATAATAACACTCATTCCGCTTATAACATCATGATCCGCAAGAAGTTTTGGGGCATAAAATCGAGTTTCCGTCTTTAGGTTTTCTACTATTACTGGAGTAGTTTTTAGTAATGTAAAACCTGCTTGTGAATTTATATTATTTTCAACAGTTGCATTTCCAACTAATCCTTTATGCCAACCCACTCCTGCCCGTAATTTTAAAAATTTCTTATCAGGAAGAATTTCAAGTACCTTTGTAAACTCAACATCCAATATTTCTGCAAGTAAAGATGTTGCTTTTTTAAATAAATTATCAATTTTTTTTTCTGTAATTGTTTCCAAACCAAATTTGGCAATTAAAGCTTGTCTATGGATATGATTTTCAATGAATTGTTGGATTTTTATGCTTTTCGTTAAATCTTGGGAAACACAGAGAATTCTGACTATTTTATTTTGTTCATCAAAAATCGGTGCTAGATTTGATGAAAGTTGTATATAATTTCCATTCTTTTTTTTAAATTGATATTCAATATTTTTAACAAATGTGCCTTCCAATACTTTTTTAATTCCGTCGGTAAGAATCATTTTATCATTAGGATGAATTAACTTATAAATGCTTAATGAATCAAGGGTTTCTTCTTTATTATATCCTAAAAAATCAGTAAAAGCATTATTAACATCAAGAAAATTTGTGTTTAGATCTAAGGTATAAATCATAAATTTAGAAGTTTTAAGCAATGTTTGAAATTTCTCTTCAGGTAAACATTGAGAACAATTAAAATCTTTTTGCTTATTGTAGGAATTTGTATTTTTTATCTCCCGTTTAATAGTTGGAATTAAGCGATTTAGATTATCTTCATTAATATAATCATTTACTCCAGTTTCTATCAATGAAATCATCGCTTTTTCATCTATTTCTTTTCCAATAACAATATAGGGAAGTAATATTTTTTTTTCTTTAATGATTCTTAATATTTCTATTCCGTAAAGAGTCCATGCGTCATAGTCGGATAATAAAATATCCCACGCTTTTTTAGATAACACTGAATATAAATTGATATGATTTTCGATGAATTCCAATTGCACTTTGAAGTTATATACTTCTAACTTTTGTATTATTGAAGATGCCACATCTTTAGAATCAGAAATAAATAATATCTCACATTTTTCACTCAAATTTCATACACTACACTAAATTTTCATTTTTTTATTAACTTTAATACTCTATAGAATTCCTTTATTTATAATATTGGAATTTTCATTAAAAAAATATCTGTTTATATTAGCTTCATCCAAGCTTTCATTCTAATTTTCTTAATAATATTAACAATATGCTTTAAAATAAATCTTTTGGATACAAATCGAAGTTGGTTAATACTAGTTATCTAAGATAGATAAAGTAAAAAGGAAGACTTAATTATTAATTTAACAAAGGATTTTTATGCTAATATAACTTTCAAGGACATTATTCCATTTTTCAATCGTATTCTATCAAATTTATCAGTTTAAAAAATTTATTAATATAGTAAAATTTATAAATGAAAAAATGTAAGCAAAACTCATATAAAGAATTTTGATTTTTCATTCAAAATTTTTTATTTCAAAAAAAATAAAATAATAAAAATAGGAAAATAGGAGAAAAAAAAATGGTAAAACTAACAAATGAAATGAAGGAAGGTTTACGTGTTCCCGGAAAAGGGGGCAGTTTGATTTATTTAGCAACATCATCCATAGATGGAAAACCAAATATAGCCGCAATGCGCTACGTAGATTCATATAAAGATGATAAAATTCTAGTTTCAGATATGTTTTTACTAAAAACTAAAGCGAATCTTAAAGAGAATCCTGAATGCATTATAACAATATGCCATCCAATGGATTCTGGAAGAGACTGGGTATTTAAAGGTAAGGCAATTGATATTGAATACGGTTTTCCTCCAGATTTCGATTGGTATGGTGCTAAAGCTAAAGATATCTTAGATGGTTGGGGTGATTGGCATCATAAAGAACCTCCAGATGAGGTTCCTCCAGATGTTGTATATTCAAAACCAGCACAACGTGGTGTTGTTGTACTACATGTAGAGGAAATATATTCTATTGAAAAAGGAAAAGTAGGTGAAAAAATACAATAGGAGGGAAGAAAAATGGTAGTAAAACTAACTGATAGAATGAAAGCTTGGATTAAAATTGGTTGTCATTTGAATGTGGCAACAAAAAAGGGGATCCCATTTGTCACGGTTTCAAGAAATGTGAAATCTGTTTCTGATGATGAGGTAGTATTTGCTTTATCTCAGGATGAATATTCTGTTATTAAATCAGCTTTATCTGAAAATCCCTGGGTCGCATTTGGAGTATCTCGAGCAGGAGGTATTCGTGCTTGTTATCAATTCAAAGGTAAAGGAACAGTTGACAAAAAAGGAGATATCTATAATTTAAAAGTAAAAATATCTGAATTGTATTGTACCAAACCAGGATGTTATGCTGGACAAAGACTTGATACTAAACCCGCTAAAGAATGTGAAGAATGGGAACATGGTCTCTGGACCGATTTACCAAAATAATAAACTTATTACTTAAATATAATTTTTTTTTGAAAATAAATTAGGATTGAAATTGAAATTTTATTGGATTATATAATTAAAGGATAATACAAATAAGATGACTGATATTGAAACTGAAGAAGGAAAAGAAATTAAAGAAAAAGTGAAGAAGAAACCAAAAAAACCTCCAAAACAAATGCCGTGGTTTATGCCCTTTATGTGTGATGGGTGTGGTGATTGCGTTGATGCTTGTCCACAAGGCGGTATTGCATTATTAGGTCTCAATAGAAAGGTTCCATCTGCTTGGTTAATTGCTCCAGATTATTGTATTGGATGTGCAAAGTGTGCAGAAGCTTGTCAAAGCTCAGCTGTTCAAATGACGGCATATGTGGAACGAGCTATTGAAAGATATAAGACAAAAAAACCTTTCCAATAAAGTTTTGTAAAATAAATAAATTTTGAACTGAAAATAAAAGAGGAAATGAAAAATGGTATTTGATTTAAGAAGATGTGATTTTTCAAAATGCAAGGGAGAATGCCTTGCAAGATGTTTATTCGTAGATTACGATGAAAAACAAGCTAAAGCAGATATGGCCAAATTAATTCATCAGCAACCCGCGGATATACTTGCTAAATGTGTAACATGTTATGCGTGTAATGAATTTTGTCCGCGAGGAGCCAATCCATGGGATTTGATTAACCAAATGCAAGAAAAAACAGGACTATACATATATCCGGAAGAGGCTAAAAAAACAGCATTAGGGTGGGCAAAAAAAGAGGATAAGATTATTAAAGGAGATCCTGGTAAACCAGCAGTGTCCATAGGAGGTTTTGCTGATGCTCTTCCATATGATAAAGTATTTAAAGGCAAATTATTTGAGGGTTTATCTTTAATAATGGGAGGATCATACGCGTGTAGAGCACCCGAAACTCATATGTGTGATGCGAATTCTTGTTTAGATAATCTACCTTCAATGATTAAAAATCTTACAGACACAGGTTATAAAGAGATAATTTTCTACCATGATGCTTGCTATGGGTTTGTAACCTCAGAAGCATTAGCAATGATGATTGAAGTTCCTTTTAAACCTATACACATTATGGAATATATTAGAAATTGGCTCCGTGATCACAAGGATCTTATTACACCATTGAATATGAAAATTGCTTATCAACGACCATGTACATCACGATATAACCCCCATGGAGAACTTAAAGAAAATTTTTATGATTGGGTAGAACAAACTTTTGAATTACTGGGTTGCGAGCTTTTAGACCGAAAATATCAAAAGGAGAACTCTATGTGTTGTAGTTCTGGTATTTTTCCAACCCAGAAAAATCGAGCTATGGGTTACGTTAAAAAAAACCTTCAGGATGCTAAGGATGCTGGAGCTGAAGCTTACATTACATTTTGTCCAATTTGTACTGCAGTAATGCGGCAAACAGCTAAAAGTATGGAAATGGAACCATATTATATTATTATGCTAGTGCAAAAAGCTCTTGGAGAAGATTTACCTATAGGTGGCGCTGGAATAGGTGTACCTGTTCATTAATATTTTTCTAAATTTTTTTTTTTTTAAAAACATAGGTGAATGATGTTGAGAGTTTTGATTAGTGTTCGTTCATTAGAAGAAGTATTACCTGCAACAAGGGGTGGTGCAGATATTATTGATCTTAAAAATCCTAATGAAGGTTCATTAGGAGCTGCTTTTCCCTGGATTATAGATGAATTAAGAAATTTTGATACGAATATGAGATTAAGTGTAGCAATAGGAGATATGCCAAATTTGCCAGGAACAGCGTCTCTCTCAGCATTAGGAGCTGCTTATTCTGGAGCTAATATAATAAAAGTTGGACTTCTTGGCCCTAAAACTGTAGAGGAGGGAATATTTTTATTAAAAAAAGTCGTACAAGCAGTAAAAGATTATGATCAAAACATTTTAGTTGTGGGAGCAGGTTATGCAGATTTTAAAACTTTTAATGGAATTGATTCATTGAAAATTCCTGAAATATGTAGGTCAGCTGGAGCAGATGTAGCAATGTTAGATACTTTCTCAAAGGATGGGAAGAAATTGTTTGATTTCTTAGATTTAAAAAAGTTAAAACTGTTTGTGGATAAAGCTCATAAACTTAATTTATTTGCAGCTCTAGCGGGATCACTCGAATCAAAAGATATTAAAACTATCAATAGTCTAGGAACAGATATTATTGGATTCAGAGGTGCTGCTTGCAGTGGATCCGATAGGAAAAATGGAGTTGTAGAAATTAATAGGGTAAGGAAAATTGTAGAAATCTCACAAAATCTAAATAATAATGGTAGAATTTTAAGCTCTACAACAATAATATAATTTTTTTTTAAAGAAAATATATTTTATTACAAAAATTTAATTCAAAATTGATAAAAGTTAGGTTAAAAATTATGAATAATATTAAAATTAAGCATTTTCCTGAAAAATGTTATGCTTGTAAAACTTGTGAATTAATATGTTCTTATCATCATACGAAAACTTTTCAACCATCAATTTCAAGTATTTCTGTTGAGAGAGACCATATTAACGGGATTTGGCACTGGACTTTGAAAGATACATGTGATAAATGCCAAGATGAAGAACAGCCTTTATGTGTAAAATTTTGTTTCTATGACGCAATTACTATTGAGGAGGGTGTAGATTAAGGTGAGTAGATATAATATTAAGGGTGGTATCACTGGAAAAATACTTAGAGTGAATTTAAGTGACGAGAATGTAAGAGTAGAAGATAATAAATACGCAGAGAGATGGATTGGAGGGAGAGCTCTAAGTAGTTGGATTCTCCTAAATGAATTAGAACCTAATACAAAATGGTCTGATCCAGAAAATTATCTTATCCTTGGTGCAGGTGCCCTAGTAGGAACGATTGCACCCGCAGCATGTCGAATGAATATTGATACTTTAAATGTCTTCAATAATGGTAAAGGATCATCTAATTTTGGGGGTCATTTCAGCCCTGAAATGAAATTTGCTGGTTTTGATCAGATTGTTATCAGTGGAAAAGCTGATAAACCAATATACCTCTTTGTAAACGATGGAAAAGCAGAAATACGTGATGCTAATCATTTATGGGGTAAAACTACATATGAGACAGAAAAAACACTTAAAAATGAGCTAAATGACAATAAAATTGAAGTTGGGTCAATAGGACCAGCTGGAGAAAATTTAGTTCATGGTTCTTCTATCATAGTAGATTGTGGCCGAACAGCTGGAGGGTCTGGTGTTGGTTGTATAATGGGTGATAAAAAAATAAAATCAATTGTAATCCGCGGCAATAAGGAAGTTAGGGTTGCTTACCCCGAGAAATTTGTTGAAAGAGTATATGAAGCATTTCAAAAAATTATGAAACGCCCTACAGCTAAATTATTTAGAAAAAAAACACTTGGAGGACTAGTATATAACGATTCTGAACAATTCGATGAACTCTGGGAGATGATGCATACTGTAAGAAATGCTCAAGATGTACATTGGTCCCGTGAAAAAAGAACAAAAATGATGGGAAAGAATGGCGTTGGTAAGTTTTTCAAGAAAATTCAGGCGTGCTATATCTGTCCAGTGGGGTGCCAGCCATATTCAGAAATTGAGGAAGGTAAATTCAAAGGTGCTAAGGGTTTAGGATATTGGATAAACTCTGTAATGTGGTCAGGTAAAATGGATATTACTGATCCAGATGCATCATTAAAATATCATCTTCGTGCCAATCAGTTAGGTTTGGATGGAGATAACTCTTCCGTCGTGATGGCATGGGCATTTGAGGCATATGAGAAAGGATTATTAACGAAGGACGATACTGACGGTCTAGAACTAACATGGGGAAATGTAGATGCTATGATGGAATTACAAGAAAAAATTGCGTACCGTAAAGGATTTGGAGATTATCTCGCAAATGGCGTTATTGAGGCAGCAAAAAAACTAGGAAAAGGTTCAGAAAAATTTGCTATTCACCAAAAAAATCAAGACACTCTTGATCCTTATCGAATTGCAAAAGGTTGGTCTCTAGCATGCGCAACATCACCCGTGGCAGGGCGTCATATGAGAGGTAGTATTAATATACCGATTGCATTTGGTCCTAAAGGAGCTAAATTTAATCCATATTCTTATGAAGACCAGCCTCCAATAGTATTCTGGGAATTGCGTTCAAAAGAAATAGAGGATATAATTGGAATTTGTGTATATGTTGGTACTTGGTCAGGAGTATATGCACTTGAACCCTCTGATTATGTTAGCTTAACTAATTTAGCACTTGGAACTAATTTAAATGAAGAAGAATTTATGTTGCTTGGACAGAAATCATATAACTTAGAAAAAGCTTTTAATACATTACATGTGGGATTTACCCGTAAGGAAGATTTACCGCATCGAAGATTTTTTGAAGACCCAATTCAATCTGGACCCCATAAAGGTGAGAAATTAGATATCAATAAGTATAATTCAATGCTGGATAAATTTTATGAACTTCATGGTTGGGACAAAAAAACTGGATGGCAAACCCGTGAAACTTTAGAAACTTTAGGATTAAAGGATGTAGCTGAAAAATTAGCTAAAGCAGGACGTTTAATTGAATAATAAATATAATAATGAGATTATATATCTACTTCAATTATTCTCTTTATTATAATCGAATAAATCATTACAAATAAAAATTAAAATAAAAAAAATAATATTTCTCTTAGATGAATTACTCCTTTTTAAATAGATTTCCACATCCCCCACACTTTACATTTTTTGCATAAACCGGAGTACCCTGCTTTAGCAGTATGCTGAAAGAGCAATACTTATACTGTAGTAAAGTACATTACTTTTATCCGGTTCTTCATGAAGCATGCGTGGATTATCATTTCCACATTTAGGACATTTTACTCTTTTATAATCAGCCATATTAGCCTAACTCTGTTATTAATTATTTTACATAATTAGTAGATTATAATAATATAAATTTAGGTTTTTAAGTGGGTTTTTATAACAATCTCTCTTACAATTTGCTGGACTTTTTTCTTAGTTGTATCAATAACTATTTCTGCTGCTTCTTCATATAAGGATAATCGAAAATTTAGAATTTTCTTTATTTCTCTCTTAAAATTTTCTTTATTTATGAGAGGTCTTATTTCTATTCCATTATTTTTTGATCTTTTATAAATTTCCTCCAAACTAGCCTTTAAGAGGATAATATGACAATTTTTCTTTAAATTATCTAAATTAATCTTATTCAGAACTACGCCACCCCCACATGAAATTACAACTTTGTCTAATTCAGAGACTTTTTCATAGACAGAACTTTCATATTCTCTAAATTTGCTTTCTCCCTCTTCATCAAAAATTTGTGGAATAGTTTTTCCAGTTTTTTGAATTATTAGCTGATCAGTTTCAATAAATAGATAATCATCACCAAGATATTTAGCTAAAGCTCTACCTACAGTTGTTTTTCCAGTAGCCATAAAACCAATAAGAGCAATGGAATCTTTAAGCATTTTGAATTACTTTCAATATCTTATTGAGTAGGTTAAACTTTTCTTTTTAGAATGATGAATCTAATGTAAATCCATGTTTTGCTAAAACACCCTTTTTTAATTCAAGGTAATTACTCGATATATATACCGGAAAGTTAAATTTTTCTGGATCTAGAGTTTCATTTTTTACATAGATAGGATCAGAATGTGTCGCAACAACTTTACCAAAATAACAGATATGTGAACCAAGTTCTATTCTTTTAATAACTTTACATTCCATATTCCATGGAAACTCTTTTATCATTGGAACTTGTATAACAGAAGCATCTTGTTTTGTTAAATTTAATTTTTTCCATTTATTAACTTCTCTTCCAGAACGTGTTCCACAATAATCAGATTCTCTTAATTGTTCTATTGTAGGATAATTAATAACAAATTCACCATATTTTTCAATTAAATGAAAAGAATATCGTTTAGGTTGGATAGAAATAGCAATAATAGGAGGATCAAAGCAGACTTTCCCTACATATGCTAATGTTATTAAATTAGCGTCTTCGCCTGTTCCTACAGAAATAACTGCCACTGGCATAGGAAAAGTTGAGATTTTTGGACTTAAATCTACTTTTTTCATTCTAATCTCATTTTATTAGTTTGAATTATTAATTATTTTAATTGTTAACTTTTTAAATAGTTTTAATTTGAATTATATCAAATTTTCCTATAAAACTCTTAAATAATAAAAAATTAGTAAATAATCAAAATCCGTTGAAAATTATATAAGGTGAAAGAGAATTATAATAAAACATCGGGGTTTCGAACCTAAATTTGATTCCTCTGTATTTATAGCACCCACAGCAGCAGTTGTAGGTAACATTTCGATTGGAAAAGATTCAAGGATAATGTACGGTTCTGTTCTTGATTCAGAAGGTTCTACAATCGAAATTGGTGAATGTTCAATAATATGTGAAAATGCTGTTCTTAGGGCTACAGCATCAGGAAATCGCGAGTATCCTGTAATAATTGGGGATCATGTCTTTGTTTCACCGCAATCAACTATTATAGGTTGTGAAGTTGAATCTAATTCATATATAGCAACGGGTGTCACTGTTCTGCAAGGTGCTATTGTTCAATCTGGTGCCGCGGTAGCTGTTGGAGCTTTTGTTCATGCGAATACAGTTATTCCCGCAAATTCGTTTATTCCTCCAAATAATATAGCTATTGGAGATCCAGTTAGAATCTATAGTCCTAAAGAGAAAGAAGGCTTGATTAAAGCAATAAAATCAATTGAGTTTGCTAAAGTTGCATTTAATGTTGAAGCAAATTGGGAAAATCGCTTTGAGAGGTATAGACAAGCTACGATGGTTCGTTCAAAAGAATTTGAGAGCCATTTTAATGATGAGATAATAGTTTGAGACAAAAATAACTTAAATAATTAATATGATCGAGAACGATTTTGTTACTGCTCATACAACAGTTCTTTGTATTATTGGGTATCCAATTGAACATTCTATGAGTCCAATAATGCATAATGCTGCGATCCGTGAATTAAACCTTGATTATATTTATTTAGCATTCAACATTTTTCCTGCTAATTTGAACCTTGCTGTGAAAGGAATTAAAGCATTTAATATCATTGGAATTAATGTGACAATTCCCTTTAAACAAAAAATTATGAAATATTTAGATGAAATTGATCCTATAGCAAAGAAAATTGGTGCTATAAATGCAATTAAAAATGATAAGGGATATCTAACTGGGAAAAATATAGATGCGGAAGGAGCTATGAAAGCATTATTAAATGCAGGGTACACCGTTTCAGGAAAAAATATCTTATTGCTAGGTGCTGGTGGGGCAGCAAGAGCATTAGCCTATATAATGGCGGAAGATGTTCACAAAATAGTTTTTGTAAATAGAACTGAAAAACGAGCATTGAAACTTTCGAATCAAATAAAAAAATATTTTGGGATAAATGCTGAAGCAAAGAAAATGAGTAAAAATGTTTTAAAAGATGAATCTAAAAAAGCCGATATTATCATTAATACCACTCCAGTTGGTATGTATCCTAATGTTGATAAATCGCCAATCCCCGCAGAATGTTTGCATGAAGATTTAATTGTCTATGATATTGTGTACAACCCATTAAAAACTAAATTAATAACAGATGCTACCCAAAAAGGATGCAAAACACTAGGAGGTTTAGATATGTTAGTTAATCAAGGAGCTTTAGCATTTGAATGGTGGACAAACAAAAAACCTGATACTAGTTTAATGAAAAAAAAAATAATTGAATTTCTTGGGAAGAGCTAATAAATTTTAAAATTTTGATTGATTATAGCAATAAATACGATAAATTTACAAATATTTTAAAAGAAAAAAAAAACAAAAAAAAATTATTGTATTGAACTTCCACAAAGTGCACAGAATTTAGCATTCTCACTTTGATCTAACTCAGTTCCGCAATTATAACAAAATACTGCTTTCTCTTCAATTTGTTGCGATTTTTTAATAACTTTTGGTCTCTCTGGTTGATGAGAAATATTTATTACTTGATATTTTGAACTTTGTTGATCAGTTTCTTTTTGTTCATAACATACTGAATCACAATGAATACAACGAGGTTTATGTTCCTTATCTAAATAGATTGCAACATAAATCAATAGGCCAATACCCCCAGTGAAAATAGCTAAGATAATCGCCAAACCAATATTGAATTCATTCTTTTTTGTATAAACATTCATATTACATTTTGGACAATACATATTTTTATCATACCAAATTGTTTTATTTTTATTTAATTAAAAGAAGATTTTAATTGAATTAAAAAAATTTGGAGTCCAATTTTTAAAATTAATATGCAAAAACGCCTATACTAAGTAAAAATACGTAAAAAAATTAATTTTCGGAAATTTGACTCCCACAGTTCGGACAATAACTTGTTCCTGGATTTAATTTTTCTCCACAAAGAGAACAAAAATTCGGTCTAGAGCCAGTTATTTCTTCAGATATGTTTACAGGTGTTGAATATGATGATTGTTGAATTTGAGGTTGAGGTTGATAAGTATAGGGGCTTGGAGTTTGGAAGGTTGTAATTTTATTCCCACAATGCACACATCTATCTTCAGGTTTACTGTAATATATTGCGAGGTAAATCAATAAACCAATTCCCGCTGTAAAAATCAACAATACTATTGCGAGACAAGTATCAATATCTTCACGTTTTAACAAAACTTCTTGGTTACAGCGGTTGCAATATCCTGTAGGATTTGTAGTTGTCATTTTACGCAATTATGTAAAATTTTAATTTTATTCCTTTAGACTTTAAGATTATGAATATAAATATTAATTTAAATTTTTATTCTATTAGGTAAGCACCACAACTTGGACAGTTTTCTACCTCTTTTAATATTTCTTGTTTACAATATGGACAGTAAACCTTGGACTTTTCTTTTTTTTCATCTTCAATTTTTTGAAGTATTCGGCTAATTTGAGCTTTTGGATCTGGAATCTCTTCATGAGAATTATAAATACTTAATTGATTTTGGCAATTTGGGCAAATATTTCTTTTTAAAATTACATAACGATAAATGAGAAAGGGAACTATTGCAAAACCTAATGAAGAAATAATTGCTAGAATCCAGATATTAATGTACATATTCTCTATGGATTTTCTTTTAGGTTTTAAAATTTCTTTCTCACAATTCTTGCAGTATGCGAATTTATTATGTTTACGCATTACTCTCATTTTAAATAAGAATATTTAATTATTTTAATTTATGTAGTAGATTCTATAAGAATTTATTATAATATTCTAATATGCTTTAATTTGTTAAAAATTTAATAAAATGAGGTAATTAAAAATAAAACGAATAAGTCCTTATTGATAATAATTTAGTAAATCTTAGTTGAATTATTGCTAAAATATAATACATTTTTTGATTTAATTTGAAGCAAAAATCTTTGTTTATTGCATTAGAAGGGATTGATGGATCAGGCACAAGCACTCATAGTCACCTTCTTAAAGGTTTTTTAGAAAGCAAGGGATTCAAAGTTCATTTAACGATGGAACCGTCTGAAAGCGATATTGGGAAATTAGTCAGGAAATATCTAAAAGATAAAAATGTACCGCCTGCCGCTGATGCATTATTATTTGCTACTGACAGAAACTTACATTATCATAACGAAATCAAGAAAAAACTAGAAGATAGGTATATTGTTATATCCGATCGTTATTTAGAATCTTCGATAGTATATCAATCGTTACAATCAGATAAAATCTCTGTTGAATGGGTTATGGAAATCAATAAATTTGTAGCACTACCTGATATAACAATTATTTTAGATGTCGATCCAAAAACGGCATTAGCAAGAAAAGAAGAAGCTGATTTGGAAAAATTTGAGGATAACTCATTTTTACATAAAGTAAGAAATCTTTATCTCAGCCGCGCTAAACAAGAAGGGTATTCTATTGTTAACTCTGATGATATTATAGAATTTGTTCAAGAAAAGATTCAGAAAATTATACTCGATAAGCTAAAAGATTTGAGTTGAATTATGAAAAAAAAATAACAAAACCTTCTTTTTCTTTACTATAATTAGTTAATTAACTATAGAACAAATTATTAAAATAACTCGTTACATTAATTCTTCAATTTCTTTTTGAATATGTTCGATTCTTTTTTTCGATTTTAACAAAATCTTACTTCTTCCATATTTTTGAAACCATCTATTAAATCTGGCTTGGATTGAAACTTCTCTCGTACCCGCCATATGTTTATCTGCTAAACATATTATTTTTTCTTCTAAAGTGATAGGTAAATAATCCTTTTCAGGTAATCCCACTTTTTTAGCATCTTGTTTATCTAAACCACCTAAAATATGAGTTTCACAGATTCTCGCGAGTTTATCTGAAAAACCTCTCTGTCTTAAGAGTTTACCACCTATTAATGCATGGTTAAAACCATGGGTTTTAGATCTCCCAATATCATGCAATAAAGCCCCAATTTCAATCAAATTTACATCTAATTTTGCCTTTTTTACTTTATTTGCTATTTCTATGGCTTTATCAGCAACTTTTTCTGAATGGCGTCTAACTGAGAGTGGAACTTTCAATCTCCTTAACAGTTCTAACGCAAAATCCCGATCGGGTAAAATTTCTTCTTTATTTACCATTATTTTTTATAATTAACCAATTAACTTTAAGTTTGAGTTATTATAAAATTCAGTAAATCTCTATTCTAACCAAGATATCTGCAATCTTTAGTGTTTAAATATTAATAGACTAGGTAGAACAGATTTACTCACTATATTCTATGAAAAAATAATTTCTCTTAGGGATTTTTAATAGAATTCCTCATAAGGTCCGCTTACTAAGCCACCAACTAATCCTCCAATTAAAACCCCTACAAATGCGCTAATTATTCCCCCTAATGTTTCAATCAATTGCGTTCCTTGGAATAAAGACATTAAATCTTCACCGGATATAATGCTTAATATTATCCAAAACAATAAAACTACAATAACTACTAACGAACTAGCTATTACTCCTCTTCTTAAACCTTTTGCTATTGACCCTGTGAGGTAACCGATGAAAATCCATGCTAAAATTTCGGGAACAAAAAATCCAAGGATGGTTGGCGTCCCTGTAAAAAATGAAATCATATCAAAATCAAAATTTGCTCCCACCAATAATGCTCCCACTCTTAATCCATTAATTCCGGAAGATATTATGGTTAATATATCAACCATATTAAAGAAAAAAGCAGAAAAGAAGCTAAATACAATACCAACTATGATACCAATAACTAATCGATAGGACGTCATGATTAAAACCAATATACATCTAAATGATTAAATAATAGTTATAATCTATAAGTTATATTAATAATTAAAATCATTATGCTATATTAAAACTTTAGTTCTTAAGCTTTTACAAAAATCTGCTCAATAAAATATTAAAGTTATTATGTATTCAATAATATATTCATAAATTCGTTAGACATAAATATATTTTAAATTAATTAACGTCAGAAAAAAAAAGTAAGGCTACTAATTTGGCTCGAAAGAAAAAGAAAACTGAAGAACCAGAAAGTACGAAAAAAAACGACGATCTAGAAGATTTTAGTGAAGAATTCGATATTGATTTTGAAGAAGATTTAGATTTAGAAGAAGAACTTGACTTATTAGACACTAAAGATATAGAAGCAGGAATTGAGATAAAAGAAGAATTAATTGATAAAGATGAGGAAAGAAAACAGCTTTATTTAAGCTGTGGGATACATATTGGAACAAAACTATTAACTGGAGATGCTCGAAGGTTTATTTATAGGCAGACTAATTATGGATTATATGTTATTGATTTAACTCAAACCGATGAACGACTTAAAATTGCAGCTAAATTCTTAAGCAAATATGTTGAAGAAGGAAGTGATAGAGTCATTGTTACTTCAGTTCGACGATATGGGAAAGAACCAGTAAAAAAGTTTTGTGAAGTATTAGGGTGCAGAGCAATAACTTCAAGATTTATTCCCGGCTCACTTACAAACCCAATTATTGATACCTACATTAAAGACGCGAGCGTTGTATTAATTGTAGATCCTCATGCAGATAAAGTAGTTTTACGAGAAGCTAAATTAGCCCGAATCCCTTTAGTATCTCTATTTGATACCGATGATACTCTTACAGGCATAGATCTTGCGATTCCAGCTAATAATCGAGGTAAAAAAGCATTAGGGCTAGCATTCTGGCTTTTAGCACGACAAATTATGTTAGAGTTAGGTAAAATATCAAGTGAAGATGAGTTTCGATACACACTTGATGATTTTACTTCAAAAATAGTTCCTGTTTACCGTCAAGAACAGCAAAGTCAAACAAGAAGATAATTTATTAAATATTAATATCTTGGTTTATCAATTTTATATTATTTATTAAATAATTCCTTGATGATTTAAACGCAAATTGTATAGGTTTTTTTAACAAATCAAATTGTTCCTATATATTGACAAAAACAATAATTTTGTTGACTAATATCTTAAATTATAATTTCTTATTTTATGTACAATATGTTAGGAAGATCAGAGAGATTGTTAAGAAATTCTCTTACTTGATATCGACTGAACACTTTTCGTGGAGTAACTCCTGAAAGAACAGCAATAAATGAAATATCTGCTCTATTGGCTGTTTCTGCATCAATTGTACTGTCTCCGATATATATAACTTTTGAAATAGGTAAATTTAATTTCTTTACAGCTAACAATAATCCAAATGGATCTGGTTTAAGCATTTGGACATCTTCCCCACCAACAATAACCTCAAAATAATCTAAAAGATTTTCTCTACTCAAAATAGCTTTTATTCTATATCGAAATTTCGTAGAAACAATCCCTAACTTAAAACCATTATTATATAATCCTTTAATTACATCAGGGGTCTCTGTAAACAATATAGTAAAATCTGCCATAATCTCATCTGCCTTTTTAATGAAAAAATACTTGAATTTTTCTGTTTTATCTACATGTTGTTCTCCTACTAGGTTTATAAATGTATGTTCAAGTGTAAGACCAATTGTTTTAATAATGTCATTTTTTGTAAATTCTGCAAAACCAAGTTCTTTTAATGCATAATTTACACATTTTACAACACCTTTGGACGAATCTGCTAATGTAAAGTCAAAATCAAATATCACGCCTTTTATTCCTTTGATTTCATTTTTAGGAATCCTCATGAGTTTCCGATTCGATATTATTTCTATAAATTTTCTCTATTTATTATTAATTTCTCTACTAAACAAGTTTATTTTTCTTATTAAATCGCAACTTACTCTTTTGAATTATTTATAGTAAGTTTTTAATTTTAAATCAATTACTTTAACATAGAGAAATATTACTAATTTTAAGTGTTTTAGTGATGAAAAAAATTATCTCATTTTCTGGAAAGGGTGGTGTAGGGAAATCCACACTCCTCGTCTTGATGCTCAAATATCTCCTTGAAAAATCTAAAGATCTTAACATCCTCGTAATTGATGCCGATCCCGATGCAAATATTGGAGACATTATCGGAAAAGAAATCCATTTTAAAGAAACCATTGGGGGGAAAATGACCATCTTAAAAGACAAAATCCAAAAACGGCAGATACCTCTTGATGTGTCGAAAGCGCAAATCATTGAATCTGAGGTCTTTGATGCATTAATCGAAATGGACGACTTTGATATATTAGAAATGGGACGTAGCGAAGGTGAGGGGTGCTATTGTAGTGTAAATAACACCTTAAAGCGGGTGATTGACATCCTCTCAAAAAATTATGATGTAACGTTAATAGATGCCCCCGCAGGACTGGAATATTTTGCCAGAAAAACGGGTCGAAACGTCACAGATTTAGTGATAGTAAGTGATCCAAGCAAAATGGGTATCCATACCATGAAACGGATATTAGAAGTATCTAAAGAAGTAGATTTGAAATTTGAAAATATATGGATACTTGGGAATCGGTTTCCAGAAAATATAAGAGATATTTTAGAAAAAGAAGTTACCAACATTAAAGAAGAATATGTAAAGCTTCTTGGCTTTATTGCGAATAGTGAAGAAATAAGTAAAATGAATTTAGTTGGTGAAAATCTCCTAAACTTACCAAACGAAAGCGAAGCATATAAAACAGGCAAAGAATTATTCGCTAAAATAGTATAAAATTAAAGGTATTCATTAATCTTTTTATTTAGAAAATTTTTTTCTACTCCACCTCTCATCCCAGGTAATTCAAAACACTTGTCTGGAACCATTCGCTTAAAATAACTTTTGTTTTCTCTTTCAGAAATAAATTGTGAACTATATAGTGTTTCGAATATTTTTTCTCCTGAAAATTGTATATCTTCGAAATATGGATTAAAAGAGCGATTTTTACTAACTTCTTCTACTACTTTTTTTAGAGGAGAATTAAACTCCCGGATTATTCCTTTTTCATCTATTATTGCAGTTTTATGAGTGTGTTCATTATATAAACAAATTATGCATTGTGGCCATCTTTCATGAAAATATTCTAAAACAAGATCTATTACACGATGTTTTAATAGGACTACTCCAAATAGTACGCCACGATTATTGATCTGTGTTCGTGTAAATTGTTTAGCACGATAAGATTCAGTAGACACTTCCCGCATCATACAGTTAATTTTTTTTGCGAGTGGAGTACCTGAATTTCGTAAGATAACTTCTGGAATTTTTTTAATATGTTTGATTAGAACAGGAGAAAATTTACAATGACGGGGTAGATTATGAATCAATTCTTCATGTGAGTGACCTTTAGCGCACCCAACAACTTCTAACGGATCTTGAACCTCCTTTATTTTTTTCATTAGATTCCTTTTTCCATGATTTTATTCTCATTTAGATTAATAAACTTGTGTAGAGTCGTTTGATTTCCTTTATTTATCAAAAGAAAAGGATCAGCTCTCTTTAATACTACACCAACCGATTTTAGATCTTGTCTACGTTTAAAAACGAATTTTCTAGTTCGCAAATTAATTATTCTTTTAGCAGAAATTGGACCAATTCCCGGAACTCGAATTAAATCTTGGTAAGATGCTTGATTTGGATCTACAGACCCATGATCTTTAAAATATTTTCTTGCTAAGTGCATTTTTGGGTCACCTCTAGGTAAATTACACTCTTCATTTAGTATTTCCTTCAAATCCTTCAATTTATAATGATATATCCGTAATAACCAATCACTTTGATATAATCTGTGCTCTCTTGTTAATGGAGCGGCTTGTTTGCCAGCTAAGGGTGTCCCTTTTATAGGAATAAATGAAGAAAAATATGCTCGCCTTAAGTCAATTCCTTTATATCCCCAATCAATTCTCTTAAGTAGATCATAATCAGTCTCATTTTCCGCAGCACCCACTACAAATTGTGTCGTTTGTCCACTATTAAGAATTGGAGCTCCATCCCATCTAAATTTTTTATAACCATCTTCTCGTCGGTCCTTAATCATTCTTTCTTGGAATTTCAATTGATTTTCTTGCTTAAAATCTCGCATAATTTTTAGTGCCTCATCATTATGTCTAACTCGAATTTGTTTTAACCAACGCTGGCGTGTTATGATATCATTATTGAAATCTTTCTGTTCAGCAATTTCAGCTAAATAGTCTTTAGTTGAGGCTTCAGAATTTATTGAAATACGATCAGATAGAGATATTGCTTCCTTTAACAAATATTGGCTTACACCGGGTAAACATTTAAAATGAACATATCCACGAAATTTATATTTAAATCTAAGAAGTCTAATTGCCTCCAACATCTCTTCGGTTGTCTTATCTGCACTACCACAAACTCCTGATGAAATGAAAACTCCTTCTACAACATTCATCGAATAAAGCTTCATAAATGTCCGAGCATATTCTTCTGGAGTAAAACTTAACTTCTGTTTTGCACTATGAGAAAAGCAATACTTGCAATTATATATACACTTATTAGTATATAGAGTTTTAAATAAGCTCATACATCGCCCATCAGGAGTATAGGAATGGCAAATCCCCGCACTTGCTGTTGCCCCAATCCATTTTTTTGAATCTCCGAAAAGTTTTGGATATTTATCAGTACGACTGGAAGCAGTACTGGCACAAATATCATACTTTGAATTTTCTCCTAAGATACGAATCTTTTCCAAAACAGAAGGCACTTTACTCCTCAGCTAAATAGAATAACATACCTTATAATGGTATATATGTTTAAATCTTGAA
This sequence comes from Promethearchaeota archaeon, assembly GCA_019058365.1. Lineage (GTDB taxonomy): Archaea > Asgardarchaeota > Lokiarchaeia > Sigyniarchaeales > SOKP01 > Loki-b32. Next base: position 70,226 of record JAHPZE010000002.1, read on the forward strand.
ATTTTCCTTATAAAAAGAGAGGGGATATTGAATTTTCAATAAAATTTTAGGTTGCAAAAATATTACTTCATTTCAGGTTATTTTTTAAGTCTTTAAGAATATTTTTCCTTATTTTACCAAAATTTTCACCTTTATCAGCAAAAGTAGGTATATCCCCATGAGCAGGTTTGTATGAATCCATTCTTATTCGAAAATATGTACGAATTATGTCTACGATTGCATCAGAATAATCCATCCAAATCCCAGCTTCAATATTTTCATTTAAAAGATCGAGCCAGAAAGTTGGAATTGAAAAAATAATTCTTGTAGTATTTGCTACTGATTCAGTAGAAGATATAATAGTAGAAGGTCTTCCTTCTTTATCCCATTGTTTAGCTGCTGAAATTGTACCATATGAACACTTTTCATCAATAACAATAGAAGATTGTTTTTCTCCTTTTTCAAGTCTTTCAAGAATACGTAAATATTTTTCTTTATCAATTTTTCTTGGCATAATATTCTCACTTACTACTATAATATCTACTATTATATTTAAATGTTTATAGTAGAGAAATAATATAATATATTTTTAAAACTACCACTAATCAAAATAAGAAGAAATAACAATCCTTTTATTCAAAAAGGTAAGTATAAATTTTCTATTGTTTGATAAATTTTTTTCTCTTCACTTAAATAAGAATTATGGGACAAATCTTCATCAGAATGGTTCTGAATCCACATTTTGTTTTCAAGTGCCTTTAATGACGTTAGAATTCGTTTTGCTTCGTTTTTTGATTCTGCACTATTAAGACATTTAATTAAAAAATTTATATAATTCAGAAGCAACTTTCTTAATTTTTCTCTTTTTGTTTGCAGGAGGTTTAATCTATTGCTTACATAAGTTGTTGTTTGCATCATTATATTCCAAGAAAGATCTCAAATTATGAGATAATTTAAATACGAATAATATGTATATATTATCGATTTTTCTCGAAATTTTAAATTAATTTAGCTATCCATGAATGATAAACAAACTAAAATCTATTTTTATATTAGCAAATTATATTTAATAAAAACCAATAAACTAAATGGAATTAAAAATGCCTAAATATACTGGTGGAGAGATTATCTCCAAATATCTGATAAAAGAGGGAGTAAAATATGTTGTCGGGATTCCTGGTCACGGAAATCTTCCTCTTGTAGACGCTTTCTTCAAAGATAAGGAGAAAATTCAGTTGATTCAACCTAAGCAGGAAATGGCAGGAGTTCATCTCGCTGTAGGATATTATAGAATTACAGGACAACCTTTATGCGTTTTTACTTCAATTGGGCCAGGAGCAATTAATACCGCTATTGGTATTGCTGATGCTTTTGTTGATTCATTTCCTTGTCTTATAATTACGGGAGATACCCATGTTCATATGAGAGGGAAAGGGGTACTCCAAGAAATTGAAAGAAAAAAAGATTCTAGTATGCCCAAAATTTTAGAACCTATTGTAAAAAGGAGTTTCGAGGTAGATACTGTAGGACAACTAGCAACGATAATGCAGAGAGCTTTTAATATTATGTTAACCGGAAGAAGAGGACCAGTTCATATTGATCTTCCTATGGATGTGCAAGCGAATTCTATTGAGGTGGAGATTCCAGAGCCTCTTGAGAGAAGATCAATCGGTCGGATAAGAGGAGATCCTGAGATTATTAAGAAAGCTGTCCACTTAATTAAAAACTCAAAAAGACCTGTTTTATTTATAGGTGGAGGAGCAATTTCCTCAGAAACTAGTGAGGAGATAAGAACACTAGCAGAAAAAATAGGTGCAGCAGTGGTCGTTACCATGATGGGGAAAGATATTATTGATAATTCTAATCCACTTTATTGTTGGTCAGCAGGTTCCAAAGGTACAACAGTGGGATTAAAAATGACGACAAATGCTGACGTTATTCTTGCCGTCGGTTGTAGATTTGCTGATGAAACTGCGAGTTCGTATAAAGATGGAGTTAGTTTTTCGATACCACCAACAAAACTAATCCAATTAGATATAGATCCTCATGAAATTGGTAAGAATTATCCTGTTTCTGTAGGAATAGTTGGTGACGCTAAAGCTTGTTTGACCCAAATTTTAGAAGAGTTAGGAGATTATTCAAGAGATTATAAGAATACAGAATATTATAAAGAAATTCAACAAGAGAAACATAAATGGTTCAAATTTCTTGATGAGAATCGGGATGATTCAAAAATACCTGTTATGATATCTACAGTTTTAAGAGAAGTAAGAAACTTTTTTGACAGAGATGCTGTAATAGTAACTAGTTCTGGAAATGTGCAAGCTCAGATGCTTCAAGAATTAGAGTTTTATGAACCTAAAACATGTCTTACCGCTGGAGGATTCTCAACAATGGGTTATAGTATTCCAGCAGCGATTGGCGCTAAACTGGGTTCAAAAGATATTGGAAAACCTGATAGACAAGTTGTTGCGCTTGTTGGAGATGGAGATTTTATGATGACTATATCAGAATTATCTATAGCAGTTCAACTCGGATTGGATAACATCTTCTTTATTATTCTTAATAATCATGGCTGGATTGCAATTAAAGACTTACAACAAGCTGCGTTTGGTGAAGATAGGGGTTATGGTACAGCTTTTGAAGATATAGAAGGAAAAACATATTCCCCTGATTTTGCTAAAATCGGTGAAGCATTTGGTTGCTATTCTGAAAAAATTTCTAGCAAAAAAGAGATTATTCCTACACTTGAAAGAGCAGCTAAATCAGGAAAACCAGCAGTAATAGAAATTGAAGTTCAAAGAGAATATCCCTATACAGGATCTCCCGCTGTAGGTTGGTGGGATGTTCCAATACCAGAATATATAAAAGACCGAAGAAAGAAATATGAACAAGAAAGTAAGGGAGAAAAGCTCTAATTCTGATAAATTGCATATTTATCATCTAAAATTTTCTTTAAATTGTTAGGAAGGTTAAATTTTCTAGCATAAAAATCAAAAATAGTATCATCAATTACTTTCTGCTCTTTATTATAATCATACTTGGAGTTTTTTTCTTTACATTTAATAATTGTATCCACTAATTTTTCTACTTTTTCTTTAATTTCCTTTTCGGGTTCTATAAAAGGGATGGCATGGATTCCAGTAATTTGGATACTACTAGTATTATTGATAATTCCCTTGGCAAGGTAATTATATAACGAGCTATTAAGCAAACCTAACATATAGCCAATTGAAACAAATTTACTTTTAATTATAAATCCAATTGCTTTATTAGAATCCCAATAGCATCCCCTTGGCATATAACGTGCTGCTAATCTTGAACTTACTCCGCTTATTATTATCCCTTCTTCTTCAAACGGTACATTTTTTGGAATATCATAAATTTTTATAGCTTCCTCACTCCAATCTAAGGCTTCCATGATTGGTCGATAATACTGGTCGGCGCCACCTCGTTTTAAATAAGGCTTCCATTTAATGTTTTCTAAACCCGATCTCTTAATAATTTTGAATTTATTTTGCGAATCATTAATCTTCATGTTTCTATTATTAAACAACTCAGCTAGTTCTGTGCCCTCAATAGCAGCAATATATTTTCTATTATTATGTGTGTGCATTCCTATAAAACCCTTTAAGTATTCTTCTAATTTAGGAGCTTTTTCAAATAATTCAATAACTTTTTCATCAACATCGGTATAAAAAATGTTAAATGGTAAAAAATTATACTTGAATTGCTTTATTTGATTAACATTTGGAGGAGATTGGTAGTCTTCCTCATTATCTATTCGAGGAATTATCCTCATTAAATTATTATCTCTGTTAACTTTATTTTTCTGACCTGAACATTTTGTTAAAATTATAATTGCAGGGCTAGTACTTACATTTTGATTAGAAAACAAATTTTTTGGTGCTAAAAGAATTTCGTTAATTTTACAGGTATTAAGGATAAATCTTCTTAGCTTTTTATGGGTACTTAGAGTCAAGAACGAATCACTGGTGATAAAACCAAGTTTTCCTCCCTCTTTTAATCTCCAAATACTATTAACAATAAACATTGCATAGGTTTCATGAGCATTTATTTTCCCATATATTTTTTGTAGTTTTGCTTTGTTTGTACGAATATATTTACTTGTCTTGTTTAAATACGGTGGATTGCCCACAATAAAATCAAATTCATTATATGAGTCAGGATATAAAGCTAGAAGTGTATCTTGCTCCTTAAAGAAAATACCTAATCTTTTTATTTCAATTTTAAAGTTTGAATTTATATCATAAGCAAATATTTGATTTTTATTAATTCCAGATTCTAGTAACTTCTTTATAAAAATACCTGGTCCTGCACACGGGTCCATAATTTTGTGATCTTCTTGAATTCCTCCTAATCTTGACATAATATATTCTACAGTATTAGGAGGAGTAATAACTATTCCTAAATCCTTATTATTATACTGGATAACTAATCAGCGCTCTATTATTGTTTATTTAAATTAATATCAACTTCACTTAATAGGACTGTATAAAATTGGCAGAGTTTCTTCAATATATTTATATCAATTTTATCCAGATCATCGTCTTCAGAATGAACATAATTATAAGTGCTTTTGTCTCCATTACCAAGTCCCTTGAATTTTTTATTTAATAGAAATAATCCATCACTATATGTACCAATGTAAAACCTGTGTGTTTTCTTCTCTAAACTCATTATATCTTTATTTTCTAAAATATAATTAAAAGATTTATAATTTTTATTATTAAGTAGACCATGATCCCATAGATTTACTTTTTTAGCGATAGAGTCAAAGTTGATTATGAAAGTCTTATCTCTATCAAAATCTTTGATATTATTATAAAAATTTCTTACACCCATAGTCCCAGATTCTTCTGCGCCAGTAAATACAAACCACAAATGATAATTATTGAGTATATTTTTTGGATTTGAATAATAATGTAGCAGTTCTAAAACACATGATATTCCAGAAGCATTATCTATAGCTCCTTTAGATTTATTATTAGTTTTATTTATCCAAAGTATAACAGTAGCTCCAAGATTAATACTTATGATCAAAATTGCAAATATATTTATTAAAAAGAAATCTTCAGTTAAGAAAAAAGAATTTAAGATGGTAATTAAAAGACCTAGGGAAAAAGTGATAATCCATATATAATACAACTGGATACGAATTTTTATTGAGAATGTCTGGCCTTTTGAATCTAAATGTGAAAATAGGAAAATATTATAATCTGAGATTTCATTCTTAGCCTGAGATGGTAGTTTCACAAATAAATTCTGAGAATGATATTCATGCAGTACTTTAATTGTTTCTGGATTCCGAGTATATAAAATTAGAATCAAAATTAAAATGAATATCAAAAATAGATTAACTATATTGAAAACTAAATTAAAATTCAAAACTAAAACCACAATAAACCAACTTAGTAATGTTAAAGCAACTTTCGGATAAATTCTTGAATAGAAAATACTAAAAGAAAATTCTTGAACTATCGGTGAAAGACTTAGATCTTCTATTTTATTTTTACCAATATTGAATGATCTCTTCTCAAAGTCAGTTCCAGATAACCTTGGAAAAGAAAATTCTTTTAAATTTTTCAATATACGCGTTTCATCAATCATAATTTAAAAATTTATTGTAGATATGCTCCATATTTTGCTGAGCTTACGATTTTTCTATAAATGTTTAAATAACCAGTTTCAATTTTTACTTCAGGTTTTTCCCATTCGTTTAACCGGTTCTCAATTTCTCCTTGAGGGATTAATAAGTCTAATTTTCGATTATCAATATCAATTTCTATCATATCACCGTTATGAACTATTGCAATTGGGCCTCCTTCAATTGCTTCAGGACACACATGCCCTATACAAGGACCTCTCGTAGCTCCAGAGTATCTTCCATCGGTTATCATTGCTACTGAATCACTTAAACCCATACCTACTAAAATAGCTGCTGGAATTGATAATTCTCTCATTCCTGGAGAACCTTTAGGGCCTTCATAGCGAATAACTAATACATTACCTTCTTCGATTTTATTTAACAATAAAGCATCTTTCAAATCTTCCTCACATTCAAAGACTTTAGCAGGACCTTTATGATATCTCATTTTGGGATCAATAGCACTTTGTTTTATTATAGCTCCTTCAGGTGCTAAACTCCCTTTTAATACAGCAATTGCTCCCTCACTTGAGATTGGATCGTTTAAGTTCCTTATAATTTGGAAATCGGTAAAATCCACATTTTTAAGATAATCCTTAAGTGTTAATCCTAGAACAGTTTTTGTTGATAAATTCAACAACTTTGATAATTTTTTCATTAAAACTTTAACACCACCAGCTTCATGGAACTCAGAGAGATTGTATTCTGATGCTGGTTTGAACTTGGCTAGAAGCGGAACTGATTTGCTGATTTTATCGAAATCAAAATGGTTTAGATTACCACCTATTTCATGAGATAACGCACATAAATGTAGGACCATATTAGTAGATCCACCAAATGATAATGCAACCTTAATTGCATTTTCAATTGAATCATGAGTTATTATATCTAAAACCTTTATTCCTTTTTCAATTAAGTTCATGATCGTTTTACCTGTGTGTTTGCATAATTCTATTCGTTCCTCACTAACAGCACTCAATGTTGCACAATCTGGTAAAGAAAGACCCATTGTTTCCACGATACAAGCCATAGTATTGGCAGTACCCATCATATTACAAGCTCCAGGAGAACAACATGTTTCTGATTCAATGAGAAAAAAATCTTCTTTTGATATTAAACCTGCATTATATTTTCCAATTGCTTCTTTAATATCAGATGTTACATAAGTTTGACCTTTAAGAGATCCATCTTGAAACGTTTTAGGAAGCATAATTCCTCCAGTTAAAAAGATTGTCGGAATATTACATCTAGCTGCTGCTAAAAGCATCCCTGGTATAATTTTATCACAAGTACATATCATTACCATCCCATCAAAATCATAGGCTTTAATAGTACATTCAATCGAAGCTGCAATTATATCTCTCGAAGGTAGAATATATTTTGAAAAATTTCCAGAATTAGCTATTCCATCACATGGAGCAATAGTATTAAATTCCATAGGAGTACCACCAGCTTGTTTGACACCTTCTTTAACAAATCCAGCTAATTTACGTAAGTGTATATGTCCCGGATTAATTTCATTCCATGAATTTACTATTGCAACTTTTGGTTTTTGTAACTCTTCGTAAGAATAACCACATCCGCGATATAGAGCACGTTCATATGCTTTTTTTGGATCTAATTCTTTTATATTTGATAACATTGAGATTTATAAAAATATTTAATTAATGAAATTTCCCATAATAAATCAATTTCTCAAGAAATGATTAAATAATCATGTGTATTTAATCATTAATAATAGGATTTTTATCCATGCAAGGAACTCCAAATTGACAAAATGCGCATCCAACTGGATATGTAGGAGGCCTTAATTTCCTATTCACACAACGAATGTGGGGTTTTAATATTGGCCCTATTTTTGCTATTATTTTTCTTGCTACTTTTTGCCCATATTCATAACATTTTATTTTATCGTGGCCATTTTCATCGATAGCATTAGCTGGACATCTCTCTTCACATTCTCTACAAATCCCTTTTGCATAATATAAGCAATTTCCATAAGGGTTATCACTCTTTCTTGTAGTAATTTTGAGTGGAGCATCAGTAACAACAGAAGCTAGTCTAATATTACAACCAACATCAGTAATTAGCCCCTCATGCAAACTAAATGTTCCTAAGCCCGTTGCAAAAGCTATATGGCGTTCTGACCATGTTGAGTAAAAATTTTTCTTTAAAATTATAGAAAAGGATTTACTCAACATCCCAGCTATAGCCTTATAACCGTTACCTTCAAAAAATCCGATAATCTGTCTACATGTTTCTTGTTTAAAAGAATTAGCATAATTTCTTCCTACAGAATAAATTTCAGCTGGAACTATCACTCTTGATAACTTTTTTATATTTTTACTTTCATTGCGGATTTTATCAACAAATGGAAATACGATTGATAAAATTCGGAGTTTAGAAGCTTCTATCGTTTCTTGATCCTCTGCTAACCATAACTCAAGAGGAGTTAAATGTTCAGGTCCAACGACTTCTTTAAATTTTTGAAAAATTGGATCGTCTCCTTGGGCAACTCCAACTTTTGGATTAGAAAAAATTCTGCCTCCACCATAATTTTCTTGGAGGCGATTAAGCTTACTTGTTTCAAAAAATGACTCAAGATACGAATATATTTCATTAATCAAAAAAAATTACCATTTCTTATATAGTAGATAAAAATAATTTATAGGGAGATTTTATAAACTTAATTAAAAAATATACTTTTAAGTGTTTTATAAAGAATATCTTGTAATATTATTTCTTATTGTTGCTAAAAATATATCCAATATTGTCATATACTATAATCTTGAATTAACGATTAGGTCATAATTAAAGGTTTTAATTTTTCTGAAATTTAATATATAATTATCTTTATTTAAGTAGATTCTTAATGAATTCACCTAAAAATGCCTCTAAACTGTTCTTTAAATCATTAATCCAAGCGGAACCATCTAATTCTTTGGTTTTAAATGAATTTGTATTTTGATTTAAAACAATTGAAATTTCGGATTCTAATCTTTCTTTAGGGTTAGCTTCCTTAAATTCCTCTGTTAAACCAAAATAAATATAGTCTGCAAGATTTTTTATTAAAATTTCTATGAATTCTTCAAATTTATATATCATACCAAATTGAAAATATGATGAAAGAAATTGTGTAATTGACATTTCGAGTTCTCGTTTTGGAATTTCATTTTTATTAAAGCAATAAAACTTTATTAATCGTTCTATCATTGTTCCATCAAATCTTATTTTTGTAGTGTTTAATATTTTTTTTTCTTCCTTTGGAGTTATGATCTGTGCTAATTTCGACGTAGATACTTCATTATAGTCATTTTGAATAATCTCTGATAATCCTGAACGTAGGGTAAATAAGTTAGTATTGATTCTTTCATTGTTATAAAAAATTGTTGGAACTTTTGGTTGATGTTCTTCAAGAATTTCATTTAGACTTGGAGTTTTTCTATTAAAAGGTAAGAAAAAAATTTCATATAGCGTGCTAAATTCAAACTCTTTCATATCTTTTTTGAATATTTTTCTTATATATTCATCGTAATCAAGAAAAAACAAAGAAATACAGTCATCAAGTGCAGTATAGTAATCAGCATATTGTTCTTTAATAAGATACTTCTTATATTCTGACCTGAAATGATTAGCTCGGATCCACTCAAAAGCAAGATCTAAAACACTCTTCTCTTTAATAATTTTGTTTTTATAATAGTTTATTGTATCTATAACCTCTAAAGTTGAGGGTCTAATTGATTGGTTAACAAGAAATTGAGCTATGATTTCGATTGTAGATGAAGAATTGGATTGGTTTTCAATTCTCTTGTAATAACTCAGTAGACGTTCTTTATCAATACTTATTGCGTGTTTAAAGCTATATTTTTCCAAGATCTTTACACTCTTAATATTTTTAATCAACTTTCATTATCAAGGATATTATGTATTTTTAAAAGAGAATCTGATGAATTTAGGTTCCATTTTTCAAAAGGGTTAATATTTGGATTAATTTCTATTACGGTTTCCTCAAAATTTTTGTTTTTATCCAAAACAAGTCGTATTTTTTGCTTATAAAAAGTTTCATCATTTGAATTCTTAAATTTACTATCAGTATTGATTAAAATTAAACCGTAACTCTTTTTTTCATCTTTGTTAATTAAAAATTCTTCCAAATATAAAACTTTTTTATTCTGATAACTTAAATCAATTAACCGTATACTTGGAATAATGTTAGTTCTATTAAACATTTTTAATGTCTCAACAATTCGATCTTCATAATAATCTGGTAATATTGCCATAATATAATAAGATGGAATAGAAGAGAGATATTTATTCTTTAATGGATCATCATAATCAAAAGTATAAAGATTAGATACATTTGAATCTTTAGATTCTATTCTTTCTGTTATCCCTATACAATAGTAATTCTGTTTTTTCTTCCAATACATCTTTCTAGCTGAACCGAGAGAATGTTCAATAAGGTTTATACCTCTAGTTAGTTCATTATCAATAAAACTAGTAAAGTCAAATTTATCTTTATTAATATATTCATTTACAATTTTTCCTTGTATAATATTTGGATGAATGTATCTAATTAATTTTTGGTATATTAATTCAACATCTTCCGTATAGGGCGAACCGATGATTGTGAACAGGTTTGTTTTAATCTCATCAGAAAATATTGATGAATTAAGACATGTAAAAGATTGAATAATTTCACTTTCTTTAATTTTTTTAAGTGATATTAACGTTGACTCAACTCTATTTAATGTCCATTCCCTTTCAGGAATCATTCCTTCAGAAAGGAGTAATGGTCCTAGAAACCTTAATGAGAGTACCCTAATTGCTGATTTACTCTCGTCAGATGATAACTCATTATATTTTATTTTATCAAAAACTCGTTTTTCTTCATCAGAGTAGAATAAACCCAAAATTAAATTTTTCTCTTGCATCTAATTTTATGTAATCCTGATATATTTTTTTCTAAATTTAATAAGGAAATTTATATTAAAAAATGCATTATTTAAAATTTCTAATTAAGAATAATGGTTTTTTTACAAACAGATTTTCTTAAATTTAGGATCATTGAACAATGTTGAAAATCATTTTAGAGTTTTTTAATAACAGTACCCATAAATCCTTAATTCATTAGAAATAATTTCCAATTAGCTATAATTAACTATTTTTATCAAGAGGGATTATATAAATTTAATTAATTATTCTACTTTTGAATATTTCATGTTGAAAGTTGGGTTAATTGGGACTGGTGTTATCTTTGACCTAAATGTTTTAGGATATTTAAACCGAGAAGATGTAAAAATTACTTGTTTATGCAATAGGACTATTGAAAAAGCCAAACAAAAAAAAGAAAAATTCAATTTAGATCCTAATATTTCTATCTATTCGGATTATAAGGAAATGATAGATAAGGAGGATTTAGATATTGTAGAAATACTTTTACCACATCATCTCCACGCTGATGCTACTATTCAAGCTGCTCAAAAAGGAATAAAAGGAATTTCTGTTCAAAAACCAATTGCTTTAACTTTAGAAGAAGCTGATAAGATGATTAATACTTGTAAAAAATCAGGATCAATTCTCTCGATTTATGAGAATTTCGTTTTTGCCCCTCATATAATGAAAGCAAAAGAATTATTAGATAATGATTACATTGGTGATCCCTCATCAATTCGGATTAAGACCGCAATAGGCGCTAAAGGTGGTTGGAAAATCCCAGAAGGTGCAGAAATATGGAGAAAAGATCCAAAAAAAATTGGGGGAGGGCAAAATGGTTCTCCAATTCTCTTCGATAATGGATGGCATGCTTTTTCTTTAGCGACGTGGTTTTTTGAAGAAGATATTGAAAAGGTTTTTGCATGGGCAGGTAATTATCGAGGTCTCGATGCTCCCGCATATGTAATGTTCAAATATAAGCAAAGTAAAGAATATGTGGTTCCTCAATATGGTAATATGGAATTTACATTATTACCGGAAATGAATTTCTCAGATTCAAAATATTATCCTGTTGATGAATTCATTGAAATCATCGGTAGCCGTGGAATAATGAAGATAAACCAAGGTACATCAATAGGTAATAAAATGTCGGATTCTGAAATATTTCCCCCCATCGTAATTATAAGAGATGGCAAGATAGAAACATTTAAGGATTTTGAAAAAGATTGGAAACATAGCTTTATTAATGCTACGAATTATTTCATTGAAGTAGTAAAAAATAATAAAGAACCAAAACTTTCTGGTGAACAAGCAAGATCTATATTGAAATTTAATCTAGCTGCTATTAAATCCGTTGAGCAAGGAAAAGAAATATATCTAGATTAAAAAATTATTCTAATAATAGATCTTTATCATATTTCAATTCTTTATGAATTAAACCTGCTTGTATCCCCTTTTTAAAATCTTTTCTTATTCTTGAAAAATATTTATGTAATACAGCGCCATTGATCTCTTTAGGTTCCTCAACTAAGCATGAACGGTTTAATTCATTTTCAGAAGTCATTTCTTCCCAAAAAACATCTCTTTTTTGTTGATCTGAGATGTGTGCCATTTTAGCAAAAATAGATAGGTTTTTCCCTTGCTCTCCGTTATATAAAGGTTCTCCTCCACTTTTTATAACTTCAATAAAATGTTCAGTTGAATTTATAAAAGAATATCTCCAATCTCTTGGGAGATCATTTCCATATGTGTTTACTTCTCCATTAGTATATACAATAATAGGAGGAAACTGTGGACTTTTTGAAATAAAATTACCTCCACAAGTACATTGATTTATCCACATTAGACCTTTTGTACCAGATATTTCAATATATTCATCACATACATAATAGTTTGTAGGGTAATATAGATTAGGAGCTATAGTAATCTCAAAAATGCCAAATCTAGGAGCTTTATCTACATATCTGCTTGGATATTGCCAAAGAATATAACTTGGTCCATCCCAGACTGCAGAAAAATAATCAATCCAACTATAAACTTTTTCAACTCGATCTTGACCCATTAACCAGAGCGCCATTGAAAATTTATGAATTCCATCATCATAAACCCATGGCCCTCCCCCACAAATATCAAATTTTCGACGCCATCCAATTGATTTTAGATCTCTTGGCATACTAGGACCTCCTGCATTAATCGAATTAATTCTAAAATTCGTCAAATCTCCAATAATTCCATTATTTAGTAATTCTTTTGCTCGTAAATATACAGGATAGAATCGAAAATTTTCATATACTTTTAATTTCACTTTCTCATCTTCACAAACTCTTATCATTTTTTCACAATCTGTTAATGTATGAGCCATTGGCTTTTGAACTGAAATACCTCTGACTCCCGCTTTAGCACAATATTCTGTCATAGGTCCATGAAGATGATGTGGAGTTAAAATTTCAACAATATCTAAATCTTCCCGATTAACCATTTCTCTATAATTCGGGTATATCTTTATAGTTCTTAATCCCCATTGTTCTAATTTATCCCTAGCTTTCTTAATATCCGTATCAGAAACAGCAACAATTTCTGTATCTTGTGAATGGAGATAACCCATAACATTTAAATTGGCGATATCACCACAACCTATTATTCCAACTCTTAACATAATCTCAAAAGTTCAAATTATAATTTAATTTTTATTAATTTAGTCTATAAAAAGAATGTAATTTCATTTTTCCTTCATTTCATACCAATCTTTCATTTCAAATAATTGTGTGTCATCTTCTATGAGAAGTTCTCCCTTCGCATCTTTTTTAATTACATTAAATATTCTATCGCAAATATCTGGATTTTCTTCAGCAATATTTACATTCCACTCCGGATCCTTTGATAAATCAAAGAGTCGTTGATATAATCTATTATTCGAAGTAATAAAAGCAAAATTATCGTCTTTATATAGCGTACACGCATGAAAACCGCAAGTAATATAATTACGGTCTTCAATAATTTGATCATCTTCCTCAATAAATATAGAAAGATCTATCCCATCAAATATATCGGGTTTATCTTTATTTAAAAAACCGAAGATTGTGGGTAATATATCAAAATCATAAACATATAACTTTCTTATTCTTTTAGGTTTATTAATCTCGTGAGGGGGTTTAATCATAAAAGGAATATCAACTAATTCAGGATACATATAATAAGGGATCTTTCCTGTTGCATTATGTTCTCCGATGGAATGCCCATGATCACTGATAAAAATTATTAAAGAATCTTCATATAACTCCATACTTTTTAATTCATTTATAAAATATCCAAACCACGCATCACATAATGATACTTCTCCTGCATAACAAGCTCTCATATATTTTAACTCTCCCTCGGTAAGATAATCGATATCATGACGATAAGCAGGCGTAATTACTTTCCTACCAGAATAATTCTTATCTACATAAAGATCAAGGTATTTTTGAGGAGGATCCCAAGGTTCATGTGGATCAAATTCATCAATTAAGCAAAAAGTTTTACTAATTGCCTGAGTGTCCTTAGTAAATTCAATAGCCTTCTTAAAAGTTTTAGCTGGAAAATAATTTTCTTCTGTTTTTCTATCTTGAATATTTGGAAAATATCTATTTAATATAAGCTTTTGATACCCTCTACCAGCAAGGTCTCCACTAACAGTATGTTCTTTCATCATCTGATTAAGTTCAGATTTACCTTTCCTTAAAATTGCCCTAAATTTATCATTTTCATGACCTCTAATCCAATTCCATTGATCATACCCTAGATGAAAATTCATATTAGGTTTAAATTGATGATAAGCGCTTGTTATAAATGCCGTTTTATATCCGAAACTATTTAAGTACTCAGAAAGATGTTTCTGTTGAGGAGGGATTGGATGCCATCCTGGAGCCTTAACTATATCATCAGTTCGAAGCTTTGGTTTCTGATGGTTAAATGGAAAAGTACGAATTCCAGTATGAATAGCTCTACGTACAGGGATAGTTGGTAATGATTCAGGATAAGCTTTATCATATACAATACAATCTTTAGCAAATTCATCAAAATTTGGGGTTTTTATCCATTCATTTCCATAAGTCCTTCCAGTATGATCTTTCCTTAATGTATCAAATATTATTAAAAAAATTTTCATAATAATGCGACTTCTGGTTAATAAATCTATTAATGTTTAATCATGTAAAATAATTATAAGAATTATCCTTAATTTGCATTGAGTATTAAAATTAAAAATTAATTACAGATAAAAGCTATTTTGATAAGTTTTAGACAAAAAAATAAAAAAATTGAAAAATAGGAAATGAAACCATTTTCATTATTGATAAAGCCAGCCTCAGCCGATTGTAATCTAAGATGTGAATACTGTTTCTATATAGATCACCTTGAAAAGATTAAAGACAACCCTCGAATGTCAGATGATGTATTAAAAAAAATGATAGCAGGCTATATGGAGACAAATCAAAATAATAATTATGCTTTTGGGTGGCAGGGAGGGGAATCGATGATAATGGGCCTAAAATTCTTTCAAAAAGCAGTAGAACTTCAAAAGCTTTATGCTCCTCCTGGAGCTGTTATAAGTAATGGGTTACAGACAAATGGTACACTTATTAATGATGATTTTGCACATTTTTTTGGAGAATATAAATTTTTAATTGGAGTAAGTCTTGATGGTCCTGCCTATATACATGATTACTATAGAAAAACTATAGGTAAAAAATCCTCTCATCATTTGGTTATGCACGGTATTGAATATTTGAGACAGAACAAGGTAGAATTCAACATTTTAATTCTTGTAAACAATGAAAATGTAAAAAAAGCGAAAGAA
Source organism: Promethearchaeota archaeon (assembly GCA_019058365.1). GTDB lineage: Archaea > Asgardarchaeota > Lokiarchaeia > Sigyniarchaeales > SOKP01 > Loki-b32. The sequence goes on from JAHPZE010000002.1 coordinate 85,645, forward strand.
ATTTATCATTATCTACGAGAACAAGGTTTTTTTTATCACCAATATATCCCTTGTGTTGAATTCGATGAAAATGATAATCCCAAGACATTTTCAATAACAGGAGTAGAATGGGGAGACTTTCTCTGCGATCTATTTGACCAATGGATTAAAGAAGATATATATGAAATTTCTATTCGACTTTTTGATTCAATCTTGGAATATTTGGTATTTGGACGCTATAATGTATGCTATATGAATAATAATTGTTGCCAATATTTTGTAATTGAATATGATGGAAGTGTTTATCCTTGTGATTTTTTCGTTCGTGAGGATCTATTATTAGGAAATATTCTTCATGATAAGTGGGAAGATCTTCTAAAATCTCCAATCTATCGTAAATTCGGACAGGAAAAAGCCAATTGGCATAAAAGTTGTAATTCATGTCCTTTCATTAATTTATGCCATGGAGATTGTCAAAAATTCCGTATAGGAAGCCCTCAAAGCTCAAATATATTGAGCGTTTTATGTAAGGGATGGAAAAAATTTTATACATATACTTTACCACATTTTAAGATCATTGCTGATAGAATAAAAAATGGACATGCAATTAATTCAATGATTCAAATTAAATCTGAGAAAGTTGGACGAAATTCCCCGTGTCCTTGTGGAAGTGGGAAAAAATATAAAAATTGCTGTATGAGACAGTAGCTTAAGACTTTTTTAATTTCCATCTTAATGGTTCATTTAGTTTACTTCTACCATAAAAAACTATCTGATCTTTTTCAATGTTAATATCCTTTTCTGAGTCATTAACTTCCAGACTTACAAGTTGCTTTAATTCATCACTATTTAGATTCAATGCAACTTTCCAATTCCCCTCAATAAGAGGAGCATACCAACCAGAATATCCTTCTTCTGTCTTTTTAAAACCTAATATTGGAGAAGAGACACTATATTTTTCTTTTGGTAAACTTGGTGAAAATTTAATGCCTTTTTTAGTGAATTTCGCTCCTATCAAATGTGTTATATTATATAATGGCCAAGCATGTGGATGTAAATTCATAACAGGAAAATCTGTCCAGTTTATTCCGAATGGGTCTTCTAACATAATTTTATTATCTTTTGGATCTCCTGTAACAAGATATTCAAAAAAGTGAGTTTGCCCATGATATATTGAGAGATCAGAATTATATGTATCTGGTCCACTCCAAATTCCATACCATATATCAGGAAAAGCCTTTGCGTGAAATGCAAGTGTATTTTTTTTCCATTCATCCCAAGCCATTTCACTTTTTACGCAGGATAAGGCCCATATTAATGTTCCGTTAATTGATGGCCAAATTCCACCATTGACTCGCATACCAACTTCTCTTTTCATTAAATCAATGTCTTTGCTTAGTAACCTTGCTCCGATCTTTGATGAATATCGTAACAACTTATCAATATTATTTTTTAAAACCGGAATCCAGTCATTATCGACAGCATCTCCTATAATGGCCCAAGGTTGAGGTTCTAACCATAGGATTTCATCTCCAATCCAGCCTAGATCGTCGTTAAACCACGCTCGCTTAAACCATTGTCCATTCCACTGTGCTTTAACAGCTTTTTTCAAAGATTCGGCATACTTAATAACCTTATCAACCATATCATAGTTTTTAATAATGCTTAATAAATCCGCAAATTTATTGAGAACATAAATTGCCATAGTAGTATTAAGAATACTTTCTCCATGAGTTCTCACCTCCTCATGTTTTTCTTCTGGAACATAACCCATTACAGCGCCATCATTCCAATCACCTGTTGAGAGTCTTTGAAGTCCATGCTTTCCAGTTCCAGTAATTTCTGTAAAATGGTTAAAACATAAAATTAAGATTTTTAAAACTGCTGATGTATTAGCTTCTTTACCATAAAGAGGATAAGTCGAAATTACTTCCTCTAAAAATTCCTTATCTCTTGTAGCTAGTATATATTCACTAGTAACCCATAATAACCATAATTCAAGATCACTGGGAAAAAATGGTAATGGTATAATCATTCCATTACCAGTGACCCCATACGGAATTTCTCCATCTTCTTTAACAGTTTTTAAAATGTATCTAATAATTTCTTTAACAATTTTGGGTTCACAAAAAATAAAAGGCAATATATGCTGTAGTGGATCTCGTGCTGCTATTTGAGTTCCCATTATATATTGATAGACATGTCCTTGAGAAAGAATATGCTCATTGAAATAATCATCATACGTCATCGCACTACGCAAATAATAATTATGCCATATAGTTTCACGTTCTACCCAAGCTTCTTTGGGAATAGACAATTTTATTATATTTCTTTTCCAACTTTCAGCAGAATAATCCCATTGATTATAGATTTCATTTTTATAATCTTTTAAAACTTGATCGAGATAAATACCTTTAGGTAAATAACCATATGCAAAATATAATGTTCGACTTTCTTTTGGTTTTAAATAAACTTGTTGTTCTACTATCATTGCACTTTTATCGTCTACCGTATCTAAATTAGAAGGAAGAGTACCTTTAACTCCATCAGGAAACTCAACGCCCCCTTTTCCAAAAAAGTCAAATCCATTAGTACTAAAATCTCTAATAGGGCCATTTAATGAAACTAAGAATGTTTTAGGGGATTCTTTGCTTTCAAATACAGGTTTGGGTGCTTCTTTTTTGTTCACACTCTTACGACCTTGAAAATGTTTAGCTTCGAATAGACCAGAATTATCTATTAAAGAAAATTCATGTGAAAATTTTGAACTAAATTCTCTTCGCTTTTTATTCATTAATGAAAGATCTTTTTTCCCAAAAGCTGTATAATATGCAAGTACCGAAAATTGAAACATTTTACATCCCCAATATTCTATCCATCGTAAATTTTTCGATTGTTCAGTATTATTTGAAATTGTAACTTGAGATATAAGTAAAGGATCATCTCCATAAGGTGCAAAAATAACTTGATCCACTGATAGATTATATCCTTTAACTATTTTACGGAAATATCCAATCCCAAAAATTCGATCAAATGAATCTCCGTTTCCTGAAAAAAATGTATTTAACAAATTTTCTCCATCAACTAAATATCCAAACCCTCCTGCGAATTGATTTTGCTCGGGATCATAATCATTAAGGAATTTTGGACATCCTTCATCTTGACGAACTTGAACATAACCAAAATTTGAAGCAACTCCGACTAAGCGATCGTTTCCAACTTGGTGTAGATGTTCTATATTAGAGCGCAACTTTTCATTTAAAGGAATTATTGCTTTAGGATCATTTATTTGGTCGCAAGTATAACGATAAGCAGGTAATCCGAATTCATCTTCAATCCATTCACCAAAATAACCAGAACCAAATGATTTTTTTGACATTTTTCAAAAGATATCCTTAAATTGTGTTATATTATTAATTCCCGCTAATATAAGAACTTTCATATTCTTATTTGTAATAAAATCTTACGTGGTAAAAAAGTCTTTAAAGTAAGAATACTTTTTTGGTTTATTAATTAAACAAAATGATACTAAAATGAGTAACATTTTCACTGACGTCGGAATTGTCGCAATTACATTTTTTTACGTTATTTTAACGATTTTTATACCTCTAATATTGTACAAAAAGGAAAAAATCACTAAATTCTCAGCAAGAAAGTCAATCCATATGTTTGCTGGTTTAGCAATACTAAGCGCACCATTTTATTTTTGGCCATTTTGGCCAACCATTATAGGTGTTACGTTGACTATATTCGTTTATTTTAGCTCAAAAGAATCAAAAGTAAAGCAACTAAAAGATTTATATGATGCAATCTCTGAAGAACAAGAAAATGGTTTGAAGAGAGCTTTTCTTCAGGGTCCCTTTTTTTATTGTATTTCTATTACATTATTAGTGTTAATTTTTGCAATTTTTGCTCCAGATCAATTTTATTTTCCAATAGCGGGAGTATTGATAATGATAGTTGCTGATACTTTGGCTTCAGTAATAGGAAAACGTTGGGGAAAGATAAGTTTGTGTCTTAAATACACAAATTCAAAAAGAACCTTAGAAGGAAGTTTAACTTTCTTTGGAACGGCGTATCTGCTATGCTTTCTCTCGTTTTACCTGTTTGGTTTGTTAATCCCTACTTTTCAAGATCCTTTGAATTTACCTACTATATTAATATATTCATTAATCACCAGTGCAATCGCTGCAATAATCGAACTAATTTCTCCGAGCACATATGACGATTTAACTGTTCCCATAGGTAGTACTTTAATTATGTACCTTTTAACTTTGCTCTAACATTAACTTATCTTTTATTTTAATTCAAATAGTTTTTAAAATTATAAGATCACGTATCATGGAAAATACCCAAAAATCCTTTAATGTAATAGTAGTTGGTGCTGGTACAGGTGGAGCGACTTCTGCCAGATTTGCAGCAAAGAAAGGTTTAGATGTCTGTTTAATAGACAGAAAACCAAGGGTAAAGATTGGAGATAAAATATGCGGTGATGCTGTAGGAAATGAAATTTTTGATTTCTTAAAGATTAATCATCCAAAAAATGAAGAATTATCATGTTATATAAAAGGAGCGAAATTATACTCACCGAACCTTAAGAAATGTATCACATTACTAGATCCTAAACAAGCGGGATACATTGTAAATAGATTAGAATTTGGACAAAGATTATTGAATGAAGCTCTTGATTCGGGTGTTAAACAATTCTTAGACAATACTATGGCTTTACATTTGTTATATAAAAATGGAACTGTTACCGGACTTCAAGTTAAATTAGAAAATGGAGAAAAAGTCAACCTTAATGCCAAAATTGTTATTGATGCGAGTGGATTTTATTCACCCTTAAGAAAAAATGCTAGAAGTTCCTTAATTGAAAAAAATATATCAAATAACGATAGTATTTTATGTTATCGTGAGATTGTGAAATTTTCATCTTCAGATCAACAAGTAGATGATCCCGAATACATTTCAATAATTCTAGATCAAGAGAAAGCTCCTGGAGGATATATGTGGTATTTTCCAAAAAACGAGTCTTCTATTAATATAGGAATTGGGACCTTTATGGATTATGGAGGTAAAGTAAAGGATTTATACAAAACAAATGTATTTCAAGAATTTATTAAAACATCCAATATTGAAATTATCTCAACTGGAGGTGGTGTAGTCCCTGTGAGAAGACCACTATGGTCCTGTGCAGATAATGGATTTATGTTAGTAGGAGATGCTGCCTGTCAAGTTAATCCACTTCATGGAGGTGGCATTGATCCCTCTATGAGAGCGGGTTTTCATGCTGCAAATTCAGCAGTTCACGCAATAGAAAATAATGATAATTCTATAAACGAGTTATGGGATTATAATTATAATGTAATGACAAGTTTTGGAGCTGAATTTGCCTCATTAGATTTATTAAGAATTGTTCTCCAAAATCTTTCAAATGAGGAATTGAATTTTGGTTTAGAACGCGATTTGTTGAGCGGAGAAGAAATTTTAGAAATTTCCTCTACAGGAGGGTTAAATTTATCTCTAATTAATATGGCAGTTAAAGCTTTTAAAGGGATTTCCCAGCCAAACTTATTATTAGATCTAAATTATCTTAGGATAAAAATGAAGGAGATCGCTAAACTTTACAAAAATTTTCCTAAAGAATTAGATCGATTTCCTAATTGGAAAGAAAATATTATTGCAATATATGATAATATTGAAAGAATGATTGTGAATACCAAAAAAAAGTAAAGAAATTAAAAGATGTGAATTTTATGGTTGATATAATAATTGATGAGTATATTGAAAAAAGTACATATGAATATTTAATTAAAAAAATCAATACTGAAGGAGCTTTGCATTTTTCTTTAATAGATCCTGATCCTTTAAGACAAGGACCATCCAAAGCGGGAAAAATGGCAAAATATGCTGAAGATGCAGGTACTGATGCCATTTTAATAGGAGGAAGTACTGTGTTTGATCAAACCTTTGTTGATAACACAATAGTTGCAATTAAGGATAAAGTTAAGGTCCCAATTATTATTTTTCCTGGAGGTATTAGTAATGTTTCCAAACATGCTGATGCGATTTTTTTTATGTCTTTACTGAACTCATCAGATCCTTATGCCATTATCGGTCAGCAAGCCCTTGCTTCATATACAATAAAATCTTATAATTTAGAATATATATCAATGGCTTATTTAATAATAGAACCTGGGGGTAGCGCTGGTTGGATAGGAAATGCGAGATTATTACCTAGAAAGAAACCTAAATTAACAGCAGCTTATGCATTAGCCGCAGAAATGTTTGGTTTTAAAATTATATATTTAGAGGCAGGTTCAGGAGGAGAGAAAATTCCAGTAGACCATATAAAAACATGCTCATCAGTACTTAATATCCCAATAATTGCTGGTGGCGGTGTCGATAATAAAGAAGATGCGAAAGCCTTCGTTGATGCAGGAGCCGATATCATCGTTATGGGTACATATCTCGAAAATCACATACTAAAAGATAATGGAAACTCATTAAAAGGTATAATTGATGAAATTAAAAACGCTGGGAAATCACAAAAAAAAAATTTTCCAATAAGATAAAGGAAGTATTTTAATGAAATTCAAAGATGCCATCGAAATTCTTCGACCCATTAATGATATAATGGGAAGTTTAACTGTTATTATAGGAATTCTAAATACAAGATTTGATGTTGATCCCATTATATTAGTTTTAAATCTAATTTTGGGTGTTCTTACTTATTTTTTTATTGCTGGTGCCGGGAATGTCATTAATGACTATTATGACATCGAAATTGATAAAATAAATCGTCCCGAAAGACCTATTCCTAGAGGGTCAATAACGTTGAACCAAGCAAAGATCTTATGGATTACTACTTCTTTAATTGGGATTACAATCGCCATTTTCCATAGCATTTTATTTAATCTTGGATACTTGAATATTATTTTAGCAGTTTTTTTTGCTTTTATAGGTTGGTTATATGCAGCTTGGGGTAAAAAAAGCGGATTCATCGGAAATATTATTGTCAGTATATCCTTTTCGATTGGACTTATCTACGGAGCTGTTTTAAATAATACTACTATCCCTCCTTATATATACTTCTTCTTTTTAACGGCATTCTTTCTTCTACTCGCTCGAGAAATCATTAAGGGATGTGAAGATATTGAAGGAGATAAAAGTCAAGGAGTAAAAACATTAGCTATTAAGATTGGAATTAAAAAATCAAGATTAATTTCTCTGATATTTACATTATTAGCTATAATTTTCTTTATCTTGCCTTATTTCACTAACATATTAAATCGATTGTTGTTTTTGATTTCTATGTTTTTTGGGTTGGCTATAGTTTTATATACTATGGTATTAATGGTTAAACCCAATTTAGAAAGAAATGATTTTAAACGAATAAGTTTATTATTAAAAATATCCATGTTTCTTGGATTAGTTGCTTTTATCTTTGCAAGCTTTTAAGAATTTTAAAATACTGTTGAAATCTCTGTTTTCAATTAATTCATTTAACTTTTCCTTGAATTCGTCATTTAATTCACTATAAGGAAAAGTTTGAATTAACTTTCTAACTTGGGTTAAACCAAGATATTTTCTTGTATATTCTGCATCAGAATATTTATAGGTTGTAAGGAACTCACTGTCTAATTTCGCCCTAAAAGATTCTAACATAAAATTAAAAAAATCTTTTAATAATAACTGTTTATCTGGTGTAATTACGGGTTCAAAAAAAACTTGAATTGGATGAGTTCGATATGTGTTCCCTGATACGTAAATTCCATCAACTTCAAAATCCTTGAGAATTGTACTTAGTCCAACTCTACCTTCATAAGAACCTGTATCGACAGTTCGAACATATAAAATGTTTGATCTGATTCTCTTTTTAAGCTCGTCATTTATAGAGAGAATTAATTTCTGATATTTATTATTTTGATAATTATTAGCATCTATGACCGTAATTTCATTATCTCCCTTATTTTGCAGAACTTCTTGTTTTAATAGATAATAATTTACTTTTAAGGGTTTTTGAACTAGAAATTTTTTAAGAAACTCATCTATTTCAGAACCAGCACGATAATTAAATTCAGGTTTAAGCTTATATTCTTTTTTAAATATAACATTTTCTTTTTTGATTTTAATACCCTTAAATTTTAGATTTTCAGATTTAGGTGCTTTTTTCCTTGTGAAGAAGCCGATACAGATGTTTGTCCCCGTGTATTCGAACACTTTTGTTTCAAATATTGTCATTTTTGTAATTATATAATATTTAAGGAAATCTTTACGAAATTTATTTGAAACAGATGCACCATATAAAAAATTCGATGGAATAATGTAAATCAAATTTGTAATTTCATTTCTTAGATCGTTTATCATAGCAATTTGATATAAATCTTGATAACCATTATTTTTCCCTCTAAAAAATTCTAAGTATTTTTGAGTTTCCTTATGCTTTCGTATATACCCTAAATAGAGATATGGTGGATTCGTTATATGATATAAGGGAAATTGCATGTTGTTCAAAAAATCAGGAAAACTTTCTAAATTATCTCTCAACTTAATGTTTTTATTAGCTACTTCTATGGGGATACCATAATTTTTAGCATTGATAATACAATTTTTTACCATTACTGGTTGAATATCACATAAATAAATATGATCTATAAAAAATTGAATTCTTTTTTCAAGAGGAATTGAGTTCAAAATAGGTAAAATTAAATTTCCTTGACCAGCAAATAAATCTATCCATGTATACGCCCATAATTTATCTTGAATATCAGGAAATATATATTTTATAAAAATATCTCTAGAAGTGAGATGAACACCCAAAGATCTTCGATATTTATTATCTCTAAAGTCTCTTATATTATTTCCCATATATGGTTGACTCTTTAGATCTTATAGATAATTTTATTAATAACTTAGGCTCAATATAAGTTTATGATTGATTGGATTATAATGATATTTTTTCAACTTTATACTTTAGGGTATCTAAATCTCGAATGATAAAATAAAAAAAAATGTTAACTATTTCAAAAATTTGTATTTTTCAGCTTTATACATTCGATAGAAGTCTTCAATTGTAGTTAATACTATTACCACAATAATCACACCAGCAATTCCTCTGAAAATATCGTAAAATTCTGGAGCAAGTCCAATATTTGTAAGAATGTCTCCGGGTTCATTAACAACTAATATTGGAAATATTTCTGGTCGAATCATCATCAAACTGACTACCGATATTGATGCCAGTTTTACGCCTATTGTTATACCATGTATAATCTGATGAGCAAAATATTGTCTATTTCCTATCAATCCTCTACTTAAATCTAAAATCCCCTCAACTAAAATGAATAAACCAGCGAATTGCAGGTATAGTAGAAATTCTGGCTCAATTAAGCTTGTTATAGCTGGAATTGGTAATACTATAAAAAAAACCCCTACCATAATTGCGATTGCCCCACCAATGATAACTCCAACAGGTTTAATATAAGATTTTACTGGTCTTTTCTTTATTTCTGAAATCGGAATTCCTTGTTCACGTGCTAACTCAAGCTGTTGTTTTTCTTTTATTCGTATTTTCTTAGATTTAAAATCTTCAGGAAAATAACCTTCCATAGATAATGCTACAAAAATTATCGTAATTATTGCAAAGGTTGAAAGGCAGCCAATTTGTATTCCCTGAATTATATTTCCGAATAATTGACCGATATCCACATTCCCAAAAATTAAATCTACAACTTGTGCGACAAGTGTAATTCCAATTACTACAAAAAATACAATTCCTAACACCCTTAGATAATATGGCCACAATTCCTTAGTAATATAAACTTTTGGGGTTCCTCGTCCTTTATATTCCTTAGCAATGCTTTGTGGACTCCCCATATGAGAAATTGCCATTTGGACAGTTTCTATTGTAGGTTGATCAGTTTTGGATAACTCTTCTGCCTTACTCCAAATATGTTCTTCAAGCTCAGCCAAAATTTCCTTATTTTCCTTTTTATCTTTAAGCCATTCGGGTAGCTTTGATTTGACTCCCTTTAAATATTCTTTTATTAAATTTGCCATTTCTTTTTCACTCATTTCTTAAACCTCTTTCTTTTAATTCTTTTTCTATATTATTTCCACAAACATCACAAAACCGGACTTCTAAATTTGAAAGTTCAATTTTATTGGCACACATAGGACAAAATAAATATTTCTCTGATTTTAAATTCACACTTACATCAAAGAGTGGTGCTATAGCTTCAGTTAATTTACTATAAAATCCAGCAAGGTGATTAAAAATTTTTTTTCCATAATCAGTAACTCTATAAAACTTTCTCTTTCTTCCAGAGTCTTCTCTTTCAGATTTTATAATATTATCAACCTCTAACTTTCTTAATATGGGATATAGTGTTCCTTCTTCTATAACTAACATTTCATTTGTTTGATCTGTTAAATCTTTTAGAATTTTATACCCATGCGAACCTTCTTCACCTGCTTGAATAATTATAGATAATATACAAAGTGAACTTATTCCCCTATTAATCTCAGTTTCTTGTTTTTCAACATAATCTCTGAATTCCTGTGAAGCAATTAAAGCCTTTGAATCTAATTCTCTAATACGTTTTATCACTATTTTCAGCTCCTTTTTTTGTTTTTACTTATATTTTTTAATAAATATAGTATTCTATGAATACTATATAACATATAGTATTTAAATTTTACTATTCTTTTCAAAATAAAAAATTTTAAAACTTTAAATTTTCACGAATTTTTACTAATTAAAACCCAAATTTTTAGAAATAAACCTTAAATCTAAATATGCATCAAAAAAATTCACCTATTATCATTGGAGCCGCTCAAATTACTCAACAAAAAGATGTAGATATACCACTTGATCCACTTAATTTAGTTGCTGAAGCTTGTAAAAATGCCCTTACAATATCAGAAGCAGATAATTTGAAAGACATAATTGACACTATATATATGTCTACTATCTCTAGTTGGATTTATGAGGATGCTCCAGGGAAACTAAGTCAATTCCTTGGAATAAAACCGGTTCAATATTATACCGCTCCTATTAGTGGAAATACACCTCAATTATTAGTTAATAAGGCTGCTAAAGCTATTTCTTTAGGTGAAAGTAAAGCTATACTTATTACTGGAGGAGAGGCATCTTATTCTAGATATCGTGCTAAAAAAGGTGAAATCACATTAAATTGGCCAGATTTACCTGCAGGAGCAGCAAATAAAGCTCGAAAAGCTATCATTTTCTATTTAAGCGAGTTTGAAAATAGCTATAAACTTTCCAATCCCACATATATCTACGCTTTACTCGAAACCGCCCTAAGATCTACGTCTGGTAGAAGTATAAAAGAGCATTTAGATCATATCGGTAAGCGATATGAAAGATTTTCCAAAATTGCTTCTCAAAATCCTTATGCTTGGTTACAAAATCATTTTAATGTAGAAGAAATAATTACTCCTAGCTTTGATAATCGTATAATTTGTCATCCATATACAAAACGCATGGTTGCCAACCTTTATGTGGATCAAGCAGCTGCATTAATTATGACAAATGAAAACCTTGCACAAAGTCTTGGCATTGAGAGAAAATTCTGGGTTTATCCAATGGGAGGTGTAGATCTACATAATATTTTTTATATATCTCAACGTCCTCAGCTGGATGATTCACCAGCAATAAGAGAAGCATCACGACTTGCGTTAAAACAAGCAGGTCTAAAATTAAATGACATAGATGTTTTTGATCTCTATAGTTGTTTTCCTTGTATGGTTGAAATTGCTAGACAAGAAATTGGAATTCCTTACGATGATAAACGTGATTTAACAATTACTGGAGGTCTTTCTTTTTTTGGTGGACCTTTCAGTAGTTATTCAATGCATCCAATTGTTTCTGCTGTTGATTTGATTCAAAAAAATCCAAAGATGAAAATAATGATATTAGCAAATGGAGGATATAATACATCAGAATCGGTTGGGATATATGGAAATAAACCTCCTGCTATAGATTGGAAAAAAAATGAATATGATGATATACAACAAAAAATTAATTCGAAAGCCCTGCCAGAACCAGTCAAAAAAGCGAATGGAGATATTACGATAGAGGCATATACAATAATATATAATAGAAAAGGCTTACCAGAAATAGGTGTCGCAATGGGACAGTTAGAGAGTGGAGAACGTACTTTTGCTGTTATTTCATCAGACTCAAAAACTATTTTAAATTTAGAGAAAGAAGAACTTGTAGGAAAAACTTTTTTGGTTAAATATAACAATGAAACAAAACAAAATAGCCTAATAATTGAGTCTAAAGTGCGTTTAATTAATCATTAATATGAAAAACTTACTTCTGATTTATTACATAATTTAAAGTATTTCTTCTTAGTATACAAATTTTTCATAATTTTGATATAGAAATTTTTTAGATTAATGAGATCAAAAAAATTAAATAGTGGTAATTTGATTTTATATTTAAGGAGACGGGTTAAGAATAGATTGATTTCAGTTTCCGGGTAGAATAAATTTTAAATCTACAAAATATTAATAATATAATAAGAAGGGTGTTAAAATATGGGTCATAAAAGTTTATCTAAGGAATTTATAGATCCCATTATCATAAAAATGAAGAAAAATAGTAAATACATATATGATTTACTTACTAAACCTAAAATTGTTAAGATTTCAATTTATGTTAGTCTGATTACATTTTTACCAGGATTAATTACTGGATTAATCGTTGCAATCAATTTTGGTTCTCTTAAATATAGTCTTTGGTATAATTGGATAAGTGATTTAGGATCTCTCAAATATACCCCGGCTCCCTTTATTTTAAATATGACATGTATACTAAGTGCAATATTTATTATTCCCTTAATCTTGAATTTAAGTCGATTGTACAGTTCTCATCAAAATTATAAATTAGACAACTCAAAGAAAGAATATTATACAATCTTATTTAGAAGAATATTTGGTTATACAGGAGTAGTTTGTCTTCTTGTTGGTGTTATTGGTATGTTTTTTGTAGGGGTATTTAGCTTAGATCGATCTCCGTTTGATTTACATTTTTATTTCTCTACATCAGCATTTGGTGGATTTGCTTTCGGTGCATTTTTTACGGGATTAGCAATAGTATTAAGGAAAAGAATATTCCCGAAAGTCGTAGGGTATTTTATGATACTTGGTCCATCATCAGCCTGTATATTATATCTGTTCGCGCCAGCACCGTTAACAAGACAGTTTCTTGAGTGGATACTCATGTTTAGTTCACTTGCATGGTATTATGTCGTTGTTTTCATTACTTTACAAAAGTTAAATTCAATTCTTTTTTTCCAACCTGATTTCAAGTGGTAAGAGGTTTATGATCTGGTGTTTTATATGCCATCAGATTATTTGCTACATTTAAAATTGTTGAATTAAAACTGGACTCCATTAGTTTTAATAAAATCCAAAATTTAAGACTATTTAATATCATAATTAATAAATATTTTAAATAAAAATTGGATGAAGTAAAATGAACTATTCTGAACATGAAATGGTAAATAGTTATCTAACTCAGGTATATAAAAAATTACCAGAATGGTTGAAAATGAAAAAAGAAGAAGCAGATAAAATTTTAAAAGATTTAGAAAGTCAAATTCTAGAAGAAGCAAGAAATATCGCTGGTGGAAATAATCCCTCTGATTTTGATATACAGCAAGCACTTTTACAAATTGGTACTCCAGAAAGTATTGCTAAAATATACAAACGTCGAGGAACCCCAAAACTATATATAACAGAAGAGCTTTTTGATTTTTATGTAAAAACAATGCTATTTTTCTTCCTAATTGTCATTGCTATTAATATCATTGTCTCAATTTTTAAGTTTATTTTTCAACCTTCAAATTGGGTAATAAGCTTAGGAGAAATGTTTTCAGGAATGTGGATTGGTTGTTTAATTACTACTCTTGTAATAACAGTTATATTTTTCTATTTTTCTATGGAAGGATTTTTACCCGACGATTTTGGTGTCATTCCCTCTCGATTAGCTTTATTGTTCCCTTTTCATATATCAGAAAAAGGAATACAAGAAACTCGGGAATATACAAAAATTAAATTAGAGGAAGCAAAACAAAAAACAAAAGAAACTATCAATGAGGCACGGGTTCGCACAAAAGAAAAATTAGCTGAAATTAAAGCTATTACAAAAGAAAAATTAGCAGGAGCCCAATTACGAAGAGAACAGAAGCTATTAGAAGCGAAAATGCGTAGAGAAGGAAAATTAGAAAGAGCTAAACAACGTCGAGAGGAAAGAAAGGAAGCAGCTAAACTAAAAAGAGAAATAAAAACAAAACAAGTCGTTACAATAGGAGAATTAATTTTTGGCGCAATTGCAGGGTTAATCTTTGGATTATTTATTATATTACAACCTTTTGCGGAAATACCGGGACTCTTTCATCCTGAATTTTTGAATTGGTTAAAGATTTTTGGACTTTTAATAGTAATTAGTGGTCTAATTAACCTCCTTCGATTAATTATCGGAGTTAGAAATTATTCAGGTCAGCAGGTAATGTTGGTACTAGAAGCTCTTTATTCATTAACATATATTCCAATCTTTTTAATTCTTTTAAATAATCCCGAGATCTTTCCAATTTCTCTTTTTTCAGGAGGAACCGTCTCTATAATTCCGTATGATATCGGTTATTTAGCTTATATTATTTATTTCTGGATAATAATTGGAATAATAATTGCGATTTTAGGGAGTATGATTGGGAATTTTTACAAAGTAAGTAAACTTCAAAAATTTAAAGCAGATTTTTACTAATAGTTTTCAATAATAACAAAACTTTTTTTTCCTTTTAATAAAACATCACAATTGAAAATCAAAATAGATTTTAGATAATTTTTTAGATTATGGTCCGGCTAAGAAAACTTGCTCACCAAGAAAAATCGCAGCAAAAACTATAATAATAACAATTACAATAACAACTACTCCAATAATAATTAAATTCTTTTTTTCCATAATATTATCTGTTATTTCTTAAATCTATAAGATTTCTTACAATATTGTGAATTAATATTCTTCTTTGTTTTTATAGCTATATTATTATTTTATTTATTTTTTTTATGATTTAAAATTGTTAAATTATAAATATTGGTTTCATTTTGTACAATATTAACCTCGATAACTTAAGAATTAATCATGGAATTACCAAAAATACTGAAAGAAAAATTAAATAGTATTATTTCTTTTTTAAAAGGAAAAAAGGTAATAGTTGCTTTTTCTGGAGGCGTTGACAGTTCACTTCTAGCGTTTCTTTCTAAAAAATACGCTAAGGACATAATTCTTATAACTGAAAGATCTGTTCTTTATCCTGAAGAAGAAATTGATGAAGCTATAAAATTTGCTAAAAAATGTGGCATAAATCACATGATTATTGAAAGAGATCCCTTGAAAAATGAAATATTTCAATGTAATCCTTCAAATCGATGTTATATTTGCAAAACTGGATTATATAATGAAATAATTCAAATAAAAAACACAAAAAGCTTTGATGTAATATTAGATGGTTCAAATATTGATGATCTTTCGGATTACAGGCCTGGAATGCAAGCCCTAGAAGAATTAAAAATATCTACTCCATATATTGATTTCAATATTAATAAGAACGAAATAAGGGAGTTAAGCAAATTTTATGATTTGGAAGTTCAATCTAAACCATCAATGGCATGTTTCTCCTCTCGAATTCCATATGGGCAAACTATCAATGAAGAAAAACTTATAATGATAAGAGAAGCGGAGAGGTTCCTTAAAAATACATTCAACTTAAAGCAATTGAGAGTCAGATTACATGAAAATAATTTAGGACGAATTGAATTTTTACAAAGTGATCTCCCAAAAGTTTTAACTGAACAAAATATGAAAACTATTAGAGAAAAATTAAGAAATCTTGGATTTATTTATGTTACAGTAGATCTAGCAGGATTTCGCTCGGGTTCTATGAATGAAGCTCTTAATTTAGATTAATTGCGGAATAAATTTTGATTTTGGTAAACTTTTTATTTTTATTTAATGTTTAGATTCTGGGCTTTTTTTCAAAAATCGTCGATAAGATAATTTACAACCAATTGAGTAAGATTTAACTCATTTTAATAATGTTGGGGTCATAATTAACAATTAAATATTAATAAAAAAAAGTTAATAATTAGAACATTAGCAAATAATCAAAAAGATAAATTTAAATTTAGTTTCCATTTATTCAATTTAATTAATTAACTGTCAGAAATAGTAAATTCTGGCTTTAATTATTGATTAGATCTTTATAAGAATTATTTTTTATGATAGGTATTCATTATGATATCGACAATTATTGCTCCAATGATGCTTATTTTAATTATAATTTTAATTACAGTGGGAAAAATAAACCGCTTGATGGCAGGTTTTATAGGTGCAATAATTTTGTCTTTTTTTTTACTTTATATAGATAAGGTTGATATAACGACCGTAGTAGGATTTATAATTGGTGTGGACAATTCTAATCTTCATACTGTCTTATTTATTTTTGGCATGATGATAATTATTACGGTTTGTAAAAAAAGTGGAGTATTCATTTATATTGCATTCAGATTGGTACAATTTTCGAAAGGTAATAGTCGCTATATCCTTGTAATTTTATGCGGTTTCACATTTGTATTTTCTTCTATATCGATGAATATCTTATGTATCTTCTTAATTATTCCACTTACTATTACAATTTGTAAAATATTAAAAATTAATCCACTTCCATTTATTCTTTCAGAGGGGATGGTTGTAAATACGGGTGGCCTCTTATTTGTTATTAGCTCAATTCCTAACATATTAATAAGTCATTCAATAAATTGGACGTTTCCAGAATACTTTCTAGATGTTGGATTTTTTTCTATATTCCTATTTTTCATCAGTGTTATCTTTTTAATTAAATATAACGAAGATAAATTAGAAACCCCTGAAATTAATTACATAAAACGATTATTAGATTATGATCCTTGGATGTTTGTAGAATCGAAAAGCAATTTTTATAAGTCTTTAGTAATGCTTATAATAACCATAATTTCTGTAATAATTATACCCCTATTTAGTATTATATCCATTGATATACTTTCTTTAACAGGAGGGATAATCACAATCCTAATAATTTTAAATAAGGAATTTGAATCCGTGTGGAAAGACTTAGATCTTGAATTAATCTTCTATCTATTTTGTATTTTATTTATATCTGAAGCCATAGAATTTACTGGAATATTAAATTTTGTGTCATATGGAATAGATTATATAACTGGAGGTAATATTATTAGTATTACATTAGTTCTTTTATGGTTATCAGGAATACTTAGTTCTGTCATTCATAATGCTCCTATTACGAAGATTTTTATACCGATTGTTAATAATATATCCACGTTAAGAGATCAACGAACACTGTTTTCTGCTGTGTCGATAGGAACAACATTAGGAGAAAATTTGTCAACTATGGGAGATAATTTAGTTTTAATCTTATTGGTTAGATCTTATGGATATGAATTAAAGTTTTCTACTTTTATGAAATTAGGAATTAAACTTACTATGATTAACTTGATCTCTTCAAGTATTTTTTTAGTTATGAAAGTGCAAGTTCAATTTTTCTTTATAGGCATTATTATTTTAATAGGAATAGTTTTTCTTTTATACTTTTATCCTAGTATAATAAATCTTATTCAAACCAAATTGAATTTTTTAAATAAGAGAAAGACTTGATTGAAGTTCTTGAAATTTTTTTTAAATTAAAGAAATATTTGAGAACTAATGTTTTAATTTAAAAGTGTGTATGAGATGTGATGGTAATAGGAAAGCTTTGTTTTCCATTATATAGAATAGTAGATTATCTACTATATATTAGCTCAACTAAAATTCATTAATCTAAATTAATTTTGATTAATTATTAGTTTTGGTATTGTATTCTGATATATTCTATAATTTTATTTCGTTTCATTATTGCACTTGAAGCCGCAACTTGTATTTTATTCTCCATCTCTTCCTTAGATTCTGGCATTTCTTCTCCAATTTCTTGTTTAATTTTAGTGTAAGCTGATTCCCGAAATCGAGGTAAAATATTTTCTTGATTATCTTCTGTAAAGATCATTTTAACTTGATTCGAATCATCAACATAACCAATCTCCGAACAATTTATACCATTTTCTCTCAAATCTGAAATTATTTTATTAGAGACATGTTCAGAACAATAAATTAGCAGTGCGTCCAAAGAAACTCCTAAATAATCAACATTCACTTTTTTAAGCAATTCAAGAACAATAGGATTTACAAGTTTTCTTACTTCTTGTTCATAAATTGTTACTCCACATTTGGCTTCATAATTAATCTCATAGAGATCTCCTCTGAGCCCTCCGTTCGTCACATCGCACATTGCATGAATTTCATTTATGTAATTTGAATTTAAGATTACCTTGCAAGCTTCAAGAAATTTAATATTCAAAGTTTCTTTAACAACATGATGGTTTCCTGAATATATTGCGGTTGTTGTTATAGTTCCTCCGCCAGCACCTTCTGTCATTAGTATTTTATCTCCATTCCTAATATTTCTCCTTGCTAAAATTCGATTACAAATTCCAACAGCACTAACCCCTCCAACCAAACGGTTTCCAATAACCATATCTCCCCCTATCCGAAGCGTAGAACCTGCAGTAATTGGAACTTTCGCTAATTCTGAAATTGTGGAAATTCCTGCCATGAAATCAAATAATTTTCCAACATCTGCATCATCTCCTAGGTGCACATCAATCATTATAGAAATAGGTTTTGCACCTTTAACATATAAATCTCTGAGACACGCTCGAGTTACATGAAAACCGCATATGAAAGGAAAATCGCTTAATCGAGAATGAATTCCCTCCATTTTCGATACAATGATTAGATCTTTCCCATCTAATTGATCTCCTTGAAGATCACGTAATCGTACAGCTCCTGCATCATCTAAAGAGCTAGGTGATAAATAAGCTCTCTTTTCTGTTTCAGATAATTCTGCAATGAGTTTATGAACAAAAAAATCTCCACTTCCTCTACATCCAACACCTTGCTTACCAATTGACACATTGGCTCTATTTATATCCAAAATTTCTCTGATAAATGGATTAGATACTCTATTGATATCACTTTTTCTGCATTCTTCTAAGATAGCTTTAGCATATTTTTTTGCCAAATTATCATCAATTTCTTTGAAATTATGATATTCCTCTACTATTTTTTCAAGAATTTGTTGCTCAGAATATCCTTTTTTTATTAAATTCCTAGTCAATCCTTCTAAATCGCTCAAATTGCTCAAATCCTTCTTAATTACTAAAAACTATGAATAAAAGTTTATAATATATTTAAATTATTTTGAAAATTCTTATTTATAGTTGAGAGTTCCCTTTTTTAAAAAAGATTAATATGACTTCTCTGAGAATTACAACGCCCTGTCGAATTCATCTTTCTTTAATCGATGAAAATGGATACACCGGTAGAGTAGATGGCGGTATTGGTCTTATGTTAGACCGACCAAATGTAGTTTTTGAAGCCTCTAATAACGCTAAAGAATTTAAAATTGAAGCGAATAAGTATTATCGAGAATCAATTGAAGTTATTAATGAAATAGCCTCAAGGGTATTTAAAATATTCAATATTAGTAATAAAAATTTTCACTTCAATCTTAAAAGATATTTTCCATCACACGTAGGATTGGGCTCAAAGACGCAATTATCTTTAGCTATAGCCACCGTAATAACAAAGTTGAAGAATATTACTCAATTAACTACTAGTGAATTAACAAAATTAGTAGAAAGAGGAGGCACTTCCGGAATTGGATGGAGAGGTTTTGAAACAGGAGGTTTTATTTTAGATGGTGGACATGATTTTGGGAAAGGAAAAGAAAAAGAGACTTTTTTACCATCGTCAGCTTCAACTTTTGCTAATCCTGCATTGACAATTTTTAGATATAATATACCTGAAAATTGGAGATTTGTATTAGTCATTCCTAATGTAAAGAAAGGAGCATATGGAGATGAAGAAGTCAGTGTTTTTCAAAATTACGCTCCAGTTCCTAGAAATGAAGTAAATGAAGTTTCTCACCAAATAATTATGAAAATAATTCCTGGGATTATAAAAAATGATTTAAAATGCTTTGGAGAAGGATTAAAAAGAATTCAGAGTATTGGTTTTAAAAAAATCGAAATTGAATTACAAAATGAAGTCGTCAAAGATCTTTTAAAATTTTTTGAAGAGTATGGATTAAAGGCATATGGTATGTCATCTTTTGGACCTAGTGTTGTTGGGGTTGTAGAATATGACTCAGAAGCAGAAATTTTATTAAGAGAAGTCCAAAAGAATCAAAAAAATAGTGGAGGACATATCTATATATGTAAACCTAATAATATAGGAGCAAAAATAGAATTAATAGATTGATTATAGATGCCTATAACTAGTAATAAAATTTATTTTTCATCCGATCTAAGTGATAGAGAAAGAGCTTGTTTTGAAACTGGAATTAAATTAGGTGCGTTATACCATATTTTATGTGGAATCCCCATTCAAAGTGATGAAAATATAATTAATTCGATAGAAAGAGGTATTGAATCAGCAATTTCATGTCAACCTTATGTGAAATCTGTAAAAATTCATTTAAATAGAGAAAAAATTTCAGGAAAAAAAAAATCAGAATTTGATTATGATGAGATTACAGGTAAAATAATTCAAGCAGAAATAAAGATCGAATATGAATCTGTTAATGTCTTAGCAAAAGTAGAATGGGTTGATGAATTAGAATATCCTTTAATGTTTATTGAAAAAATTCTTAAGAAGAGTTAAATCTTTAATTTAGTTATATAATTGTTAACTAATTCAATAGTTTTTAAAGCTCTTTTATTATATCCAAATCTTTCAATATCGTCAATAGAATCTTTTATTTTTTCATAAATCTTAGAAAATTGAGTTTGGTTATGATTCTCACTGGCAATCTTTAAGCGAGTTGCTAGTATTATCACTTCTAGAGCCAGATTCTCTGCTCTATTAAATAATTTATGAGTTTCTTGAAGTTTTTCAGTAAAAATAACATCTAATTTAAACACAGGTACAACAATTTCTCCAAAATTATTATCTTTTGTTTTTTGAAATTCATGTGAAACTTCGCCTACCAAAAGGCCCCATGCTTTTTTTATATATGGTACATCCATAGCACGAGATTCTATATATTTAAAATCGTAATATTTTGAGGGAAATTCTGTCAAATCAATAGGAGAATCTGGTTCTTTTAATGCAGCTAGAGCATATAAATATACGTCATTAACAAAATTGATTGCAATTGTATTATACTCCTTCAAATTTTTATAAGTAATAGTATTGTAGAAAGGAGATATTTGTATTTGTTCTCCGTCTATCATTCTAATGCCCATACAAGAAGCATTGGGCTTAATTTCCTTACCATTTTCTATTATAGAATAAGTTGTGGCTATAATTTCATATAAATTGCCCTCTTTTAGTCCAAAATCTTGATAGTTAAACATTTTAACCCATTTATGAGAGTATGTATTTTACTTCTTGCTCTAAAATATATTCTTCTCTAAAGTTAAAATTTAAAGAGTAAAATTATTTACCTTAGGTTTTGTTTCAATTTCGGGATAAATTTTACCGACTATAGGTGGAGAACTATTATATATCTCTTCAATATTTACTAATCCATATTCAACATTTTCAACCGAATGAATACCTGTAAAGGTTCCTTTCACTACTTGGCTAGCCATATCGAAATTAGCGCCAATTACAGCAACTTTTGAATTATCAGGAATCTTTAAGAAATCCTCCTTTAAAGTGGTTAATGGAAAATAAAGCCTATTGTGGTCAACAGCATTTAATTGAAGATGTGGAATAATTATAGGATATCCATCAGAAGGATCGATAAATGCTATAGCTCTTATACCTATTTTATCTGTAAAAAGCTTATATCCTATAACATTTAGCCTTTTTTCTTCTAAATTAGTTTTTGCTTCTTTAGTAATAGCTTTAATTATTTTTCTAGGGATACCACCAGGGGGCAAATCTCTAATAGGAGTAACACCGATAATTTTATTATAAAATACTTTATACACGTTAAAATATGTGAAATAGCGAAAAAAATCAGAATTATTAAAATATTCGAGGTCTTCTCCTTCTGCTTTTGTATGGGTAAAATCAGCTTTAGCTTGGATAAACTTAAATGGAGCTTCAGCAGTCATATAGAAAAGACCTTGCTTAGGATTTTTTTGTACGTATTCTTTGCTAGATCCTGCGAAGAACTGACCCCATACTATTTGATCTCTACTCTTAGCTCGATTTGATGTAATAATTGTAAGATGAGGCCAACCACGTGAATCTATTGTTGAAATTAATTTTACCATTATGTCTGGTTGAGTAAATTCTATAAGCTCATCTGAAAATTCAGAGAACCAACTAAATTTTTTGTTATCTTCACTCATAATTTATCAAGTCTTTTATTTTATTTAAATTCTTAATTGAATATATCAACATGATCGTATTTTTAAATTATGATCGTTATTAGTATCCACTTTATATTTTTCATCTCTTTTTGTTAATCCAGACCACTTAGGATTTGTAACGCCTGTAGTTTCTGCAATTTTAATAAAATGTACCATTTCTTCATTTTTCATTAAAGGTTCCTCTTTTAAAAGCCATTCCATATCTAATCTTTCATATTTCGAAAGGCAAAGATTATTAAAAGAAAGAAGATCCCATCTATCAGGAAAATTTTCTAATTTATTAACAATAAACTCACCGATTCCTTTGATATTCTCTTCTGTTGCTGTATAATGAGGGATAATTGGAGTTCTAATCCATATTTTTTTATTTCTTTTTTTCAAATAGTTCGAAATCCAAATAGCATTTTCAAGTATTAATTCATTAGGAACTCCTGTATATTCTTTATGCTTATTAGAATCTATGTGTTTTAAATCTAGTAAGACTAAATCGACATAAGGTAAAATCAATTCAAAAACCTTTTTAGAAGCATATCCACAAGTATCTAAAGCAGTAGAAATTCCGTTGGCTTTACATTTTTTTAAAAATTCAACAACAAAATCAGGTTGTTGTGTTGGTTCACCACCAGAAACAGTTATTCCTCCTTTAGATTTCGTATAATAAACTTTATCTTTTTCTATTTCATAAAAGAGATCATCTAATTTCCACCATTGACCTAACATATTTAATGCTGTAGAAGGACATTCGTCAACGCATAAATTGCATCCATTACACTTATTTCTGTCAATATTTAGACCATCCCTATCAAATGTTAACGCATTTTCTGGGCATGTTTCTATACACGTATTGCATCCAATACACTTATGTTTAAACCATTCAAGTTGAGGTAGTTTAAGTATAGATTCAGGATTATGACACCAAACGCATTTTAACGGACATTGTTTTAAAAAAACGGTTGTTCGAATGCCAGGGCCATCTTCTGTTGAAAATTTTTGAATTTGAAATACTAAAGCTTCAGATGCAACCATTATCATATATAATAATTTTTAAAATAATTAAGATTTTTACATATTATGCGATTCTCGTGCAATAATTTCGTTTTGCAATTCACGTCCTATAGCAGTGAAATATGCATTATAACCTGTAACTCTGACTAAAAGATTCTTATAATTTTCAGGATGCTTTTGAGCGTCTCGCAACATTTCAGCATCAAGCATATTGATTTGTAGAGAAGTTCCTCCATTTTCTATATAACCTCGTAAATAAGCTTTAAATTTCTCTTTGTGTTCTGGAGCTTTAATAATAGATGGATTAAATGTAATTGTATGACTAGCGCCATTTGGTAAGTAATTAATATATTCTCCTGATTCGTTTTTACCACCTATAGCTTTTCCAACTGAATTAGTAACAGCTGTTGGGCCTTTTACATCAACTCCATTAGTAGGACAAATTGCGTTTGATAGGAAAGTTCCTTTATATCTACCGTTTGGTGTCGCTATGGTATTTCCTGCATCAGCACCAGCCCAATAATTCCATGAAAGCATTCCTGGACGATATTGATAATCAGTTAGAGTTTTATATTTCCAACATTCTTCTGTCCATGTTTCCATAATCGTCCTAGCAAGTTCATCAGCATCATCCATATCATTACCATATTTAGGAGCTTTATTTTTTAAGTAAGTGTGCATAATTTCATAATCCTTACCTTCATAATTATTTTGTAAAGCGTCTTTAATTTGTGAAATTGCATATTTTTTATCTTCATAAACAAGTTTTTTAATTGATAATAATGAATCAACTGTTGTGGCAAATCCAACGCCTTCAATAGTTACAAATCGTAACTCAGGGCCTCCATTTCTAATATCTAGACCCTTTTCTATACACCCTCGAACAATACTAGATAAATATGGAGTAGGAAGAAATTTTCCCCGAAGTTCTTCACACATATCATTTAAATCTACGGCGTATTTAATAATAAATTGGATTTGTTTTTTCCATGCACTCCAAAATTCTTCCCAATTATTGAAATTCTCGGGATCTCCTGTTTCTGGTCCAATTTGTTCATCGGCTTTAGTTACAATCTCATTTCCTGGCATGTTTTTACCATTCCACAATGTTAATTCAATACTTTTTGTTAGGTTAGGATTACAATTAACAGTGCTTGATCGATCATTTCCCTGCATAGTATTCTCCAAACACCCTACTACTCCATAATCCCAAGCCTCATGTTTCGGGATTCCTTCCCTTATCATTCCGGCAATACTTCTTTCATCAAAATTTAATAAAAAAGGAGAACCTTGAGCTCTAGCAATCATATCAATAATTTTGTTTAATAATTTTTCAGAGGAATTTCTATGCAATCTAACGTTTGGTTTCGGTTCCAAGATTGGATACCACTCATCTATTACTTCCAGAAAGGTATAAGTTAATTCATTTGTTAAATCCTCTCCATTTTGTCCACATCCAGATAATGTAATTATTTGACCAAATCCTGATGTAATACCTTGTTTTCCAGCATTTATCATCGCATCATATGCAGTATTACAATGGAACCAAAAACTCCCTAATATCTCTTTTACGAAGTTTTTGGCAATAGTTTTATCATTAAGTACATCCTTTTTATATAAGGACCATAAATATTGATCTATTCGACCAAAAGAAAGCCCCGGTCCAGGATAAGATTCTTCCGCCATTACAAGCATATGAGTAAGCCATACAGCTTGAATTCCTTGCCAGAAAGTTTCTGAGGGTTCCCATGGGACATGCTCCAAATTTTTAGCCATTTCTTCAAGCTCTTCTCCACGTTCATAAGTTGGAACTTTATTTTTTAATCTTCTACATTCTTCAGCATATTTTTTTGCCAATTTCCTCGGAATTTCTGCTGTCATCATGATTGCTCTAAGTTCTTGTCCTTTTGGTCCTAATTTTTCTTCTTCACTAAATTTGGAATAACTGTCTTTTGCTTTCTTATAAATATATTTAAATCCCTTTTTAACAACTGTCTCATAGTCAGGAATTATATGTCCCCCGATTGCCCCGAGATTTCCAAATCCAGATTTATGAAATTGAAAGATAGCCTCTCTATTTCTAATATTTTTTTTCCAATATTCCTTTGCTTCATCTTGATTAAAACACTTACTCAATTGAGTATTAAATCTAGAACCGGCTAATAAACTTGGACCTACTATTTCCTGGGGAATATAATTTAACATTACTTCTTCAAGAAATTTTATTCTGCGTTCTGGTAAAGATAACTTCCAAAAATTATCTGGTAATTTAACATCTGAAGCCATTGATCTAAAAGAAGAAGCTAAAACTCCTTTGTCGTTTTTTCCTAATACCTGTATATAACTATAGATTTCTGGGACGATATAGTAATCACCTTCGTAAAGAATTATATCCCAATCAGTTCCAGTTGTAAATGGCATGAATTGATTATTCCATTCTCGATCTAAACCCTTAAAATAATAGTCTCTAAGCCATTTAGAGCGAGGAGAAAGATCATGAGGTTCTGCAATAGGAAATTTTGGTACTTGTTCTTGGTAAACATTATTCTCATTGATTTTACTCATTACTATAAACCTTTAAAATCTTAATAATAATATATAATTTTAAATATCTTATTAATTTAAGAAATCTTCTTCTAATTTTAATTAAATCAACTACTTTTTTAAAATTATAAATTATATTTAATAATAATTTATGCAAAAAGGAATATTTACTTTTATAAAAAAAAATTAGATAAGTAGAATCTTTTAAGCATCTTATTTGAATAATATTGAATTAAAAGGAAATTTATCAAGAAAAAGATGATTTTTTTCTTATTAAAATCCAGAATCTCTTTTTGGAAATCTACTTCGAGTTATTGAATACTCATGGAACAATTTATCTAAAATTTCTAGCCTTTTCTCTTTTTCTTTTTCCCATAAATTATACAATTCTGCCTTATCATTCTTTCTGTTGAAAAGATCCCCATATCCTGGTAATTCGGCATATTTGGTTAACTTATAATCTTTAGTTATTAAATGAACTATTCTCGTATATAAAGGGCCATATGGACCTACTTCCTCATCTTCAGTGATGAGAATAGAATCTCTTAATTCCACTTTAGGATCTTTCAAAACAGGTGACATGTCGTAACCTTGCATTCCGGGGGGTCTATATCTTTCTCTGATGTTAAGTAATTCAAGAATTGTTTTAGGTAAATCTACTGAACTAATTAATGCATCAGAAACAGCAGGCTTAGTGACTCCTGGAACTTTCCAAACCAAAGGAACCTGCAAAGTACCGTTGAAGGGAGAGATTCCTTTTAATATTAAACTATGGTCCCCCATATAATCTCCGTGATCAGATGTGAAAACAACCATTGTATTATCTGATAAACCAAGCTTTTCCAATGAAGCTAAAATTTGACCTACTGCGTGATCTATTAAAGAAACAGAACCATAACTAAGAGCAATAAACTTTTTAATATTTTCTTCTGTTTCTTCCCGTAACATCGCACCTCTAACAGGAGGGTGTTCTAAATATTGTTTTAAATAAGGGTGTTTATACAAATTCTCTATATTATGAACATTATCGGGGATTATCATATCCTCTGGTTTATACATATCCCAATACTTTCCTGGCGGAGAAACTGGTTGATGGGGATCAGGAAATGAACAATGCAAAAAGAAAGGTTTTTTTCCATAATCTCCATTACCATATTTTTCTAAAAATGCGATAGTCTTATTCTGGATATAGGTAGTATTATAAAGTTCTAATGGAACCCAATTTTCATAAAAAACTTCTAAAGCTGGGACTTTTGTATTATATTCCTGTATTATTTTTTTTGCGAGTTTAGGATTTTTCTCCTCAACCCATTCAAGATAATGGCCTAAACACGTATTTCCATGTCCAACTACTAAATCAACCTCTTCAAACCCATAATAAGGTATTGGAAAATTCTTATGAGTTAAATAGGCTCCTTTGGGATTTTTAACCTTCCAATCCTGAAAGTCTTCTGCAGATTTCGTCTTAGGATCGTATCGAGGCGTCCACGTATTATAATGAGTTTTTCCTATACTAATTGTATTATATCCTTTCTTAACTAATGATTGAGTTATTGTTGGTATCTGTTTTGGCAGATTAATTCCATTACTTCTAACACCATGTACATTAGGATAATATCCAGTTAATAAAGTAGCTCTATTTGGCATACACATTGGGCAGACAGTGAAAGCATTAGAAAATCTTACACCTTCTTTAGCAAGCAAATCAATATTGGGTGTACTAATAATAGGATTACCATAACAATGTAACATATCAGCACGTTGCTGATCTGTAATAATAAAAAGGACATTCATTTTTTCACTCATACTATTTACCTAAAAATGGCTTAACGAATAAATATATTTTTTTTATTATAATTAAAAAAAATAAAAATGGAAAATAAGGTTTTCAATCTAAAATTTTTATTATTTTAATCTTACCTCTGAGAGATGAAGATGATCTGTTTCTACTTCTACAAAAGCTTTAAATATTTGCTTTACTCGAGTATTTTTTGCTTCAGCTGCCGCTTGGCTATAGAATTTTATAGCTCTATCTTCTCTTGAATGAGATTCTTCCAGATTTGGTTTATATTTCGCTGCACATTTATCATATTTAGGAAATTCAACTTTATCTAGCTTGAGTATTTTTTTCCAAACTGATGCGTGTTCCCCCTCAACCTTAGCAAGAATTTTAAAAATTTTTTGACCATCTAATTCTGGAGTCTTATTGCTCGCACATTTATAAAAGATATTATTCGATATTTCGACTTCTAAAGCCTTTTCTACATTAGTCTTATCTTTTTCATTTAATTCAACATCCCAAGCACCTGCATCATCATATTGTGTTGATTCTACAAAATATTTTTTAAATGCGCCACAAAAAGGGCATCGACTAGGTGCTTCTTCTCCAATATACGCTTCTCCACATATCTTACATACAAATACTTTAACAAAAATTTTTTTTCACTACTTTTATAATTAATTTTTTTCCTATTATTTAACAAAAATTTTTTTTCACTACTTTTATAATTAATTTTTTTCCTATTATTTTCTTACAACTTAGTATAAGAGTTCAAATTTAGATTAAATTATTAAAATTTTCACAGTTTTTATAGTTTTAAGTTAATTTCTAAAAACATTATGCGTTAAATGCAATTATTAAAAAAAAATAGAATATAAAAAGAATTATAGAATCTTTTAAAATGCATTAATTTATTTAATCTTTGAAATGATTTATCGAGTTCTAGGCATAGATCCTGGTAGTCTATCATGGGATTTCTTCGGTTTGGAGGATAATAAAACAATTCTTGACACATCTTTACCCACTAAAGAACTAATTGCTAATCCTCAGAAAGCTATTACTATAATTAATTCTGTAAAAAATATTGATCTAATGGTTGCTCCAAGTGGGTTTGGGCTTCCTTTAAAAGATGTACAAGAGTTAACAGAGCAAGATATTTTTTTTACGTTATTGAAATTTGATCAGAAAGAAAAAAACAAATTAATCGGTCTTGGTGAGGTTTTAAGACTTATAAAAGCTCAAAAGATACCTGGCATCATTGTACCTGGAGTTAAACATTTACCTACTGTTCCAAAGTATCGAAAAATTAATAAAATTGATATGGGTACGGCAGATAAAATTTGCACAGCTGTTACTGGAATTAAAGACCAAATGGAAAGATTTGAAGTTGGTCCAGAAAATACAAATTTTATTATGGTTGAGATAGGTTATGGGTTTACAGCAGTTTTAGCAATTGAAAATGGTCAAATTATTGATGGAATTGGAGGAAGTAATATAATGGGTTTTAGAGCTTGTGGCAGTCTTGATGGAGAATTAGCCTATCTAATTAAAAATATTCATAAAAAAAATATATATAAAGGTGGAGTAGCCTATATTTCAGGCTATTCCGATTTGAGTTTGAAAGAAATTACACTTTTAGCCGAGAAGGATGAACAAACTAAGATTGCTCTAAAAGCTTATTTATCAAGCGTGAAAAAAGCTGTTTTTGGAATATCTTCGTCTTTTTCATCCAAAGAAAAAATTAAAGAAGTAATGTTGGCGGGGAGAGGATCAAATTTAGCATATATTCGAGAGAAAATGATTCGTGGTTTAAATGATGTTGCCCCTGTAAGAATAATGAATTCATATAGTCAAATAGCAAAACGTGCTGCTCAAGGCGCAGCCTTTATTGCCAATGGAATATTAGGTGGTAGATTCGAACCAATTATTAATAATTTAAAAATTAAAGAAGCTAATGGTTCTATTTTAGATGATATTTTTATTCCATTCGAAAAAGAAAAACTGATAAGTGATTTAGATTAGAATTCTTATAATTACTGGCCTGCTAAGTTATGATATAATAGAGAAGATAGTCAAACACGTAAAAGAGCATGAGATAAATATTATAAAAGCACCAATATCTATTTCTGCATTTCTTACAGAATCTATAATAACTGATATTTTAGAACAAATAGAAATTTCTAATTATGATTTGATATTATTGCCTGGTTTTGTCCAGTGGGATTCTACTAATTTAGAAGAAAAATTTTCAATAAATATTAGAAAAGGACCTGAATTTGCTTCTGATTTACCTGTAACCTTAAAAAATTTAAAAAATTTCATATTATCTAATACAATACCGGCAAATAGATTATTAGAGATTTCAGGTGAAAATAAATATTCAGAAATTGTAAAGGAACAATTAGAATTGGCTAAAAACGATCTAGGTTCTCATACATATTACCTTAATGAAAAAAAGACTAATATCATAATTGGAAGGTATATGCCACCTCCTATAATTGCTGAGATTGTCAATTGTACTGAAAAAAGTAATGAGCAGATTCTTAAAAAAGCAAAACATTATATAAATTCTGGAGCGGATATTATAGATATTGGATGCGTATCTAATAAACCGAACCCCGAAAGAATCAAAGAGATAATCAAATTAATTAGGTCCAAACATGATGTTTTGATAAGTATCGATTCAATGGTCCCAGAAGAAATAAATGCTGCTGCAGATGAAAACATTGATCTCATTTTAAGTTTAGATCTCGGCAATTATGAAGAAATGTTAAATCTCCCTAAAAACATTCCTATTGTTATACTTCCCACAAATGTTAAGGATGCTTATTTTCCTAAAGATCCCGAGACTCGAATTAAAAATTTATTTAAATTAACAAAGAGATTATTAAACAATGGATTCAAGAAATTAATAGCTGATCCCTTATTAGAAACACCTATAAGTCCAGGAATTTGCAACTCTTTGGAAGCTTATTTTCTATATAAAAAGAAAGTTATTGAAAATAAATACGAACCTTTTGAATTACCGATGTTTTTTGGAATTTCAAACGTAGTAGAACTCATGGATATTGATTCTATCGGAATTAATGGACTTTTAGCTAGTATTGCAGTTGAATTAGATATAGGAATTCTTTTTACTGTTGAACATAGTGCAAAATTAATGGGAGGGGTAAGAGAATTAAAAGAATGTGTAAAATTAAATTATATTGCCAAGCATAATAAAACTCCCCCAATAAACCAAGGAATCTCAATATTAAAGGCTAAAGGAAAAACAAGTCAAGAATTACCTCCTATAAATCAAGCTAATGTGATTTTAGCAGATAAAACCATACAAGATTATATTCCCGATACTAATGGGTATTTTAGAATTTATACAGATAACTATTCTAAAAAAATCTTTGTTCATTTCTATTCTTATGATGACAAATTGCTTCAAACTTTTATAGGGGAAAATGCTGAAGCTTTAAGTAAAAAGATAATTCAAAATGACTTAACTAAAAATATATATCATTTAAATTATTTAGGTAGAGAATTGAAAAAAGCAGAAATTTGCTTATTTTTTGGAAAACCTTATATCCAAGATGAATAAAAAAAAAAATTAAATTAAATAATTTCATGACATATTTTTATATCGATTCCAGGTTCTAAAAGAGGACTCAATTTTACCATGTTCTTACCTAAATTTTTATTATGTTGTTTCAATGCATCAGAATCAGCATATACTTCATAAAAAATAATTGAATTTTCCTCTCCCTTTATTGTGTGAGGAATATATTGCAAACATCCTGGTTCTGATTCTTTTATTTTAGGTACAACTTCTTTTAGGACTTCAATTGCTTTTTCCATATTTCCTTTTTTCACTCGAGCTGCTGCAATTAATGTTATTGGGATTACAACCACCAATTCTTTCTTTATATTTTTAGTATTAATTTTAATTTTTAATAAAATTATTAATAAAATTGTTAATTCCATAAAAAATTGCATTAGCTAAATAATATTGGTTATTTAGACAATTTTATTTCTATAATACATTCTACTCAAATAGTACAAATAAAACCTTTTACAATATTACAATAATTAAAATCAGTTTATTTTAAAATTTAGGTACTCAGATGAGTTAATATTATAAATTTTATGGTGAATTTATGAGTAGAAATTTAAATAATTACTAAACTTATATAGCATACACTTATGAACTAAATAACCTCAAACAGTTTGATATTATGATCCCAAAAAATATGGAATCCTTTCTTAATGAACATCTCCCTAAAGCTACTTTTAAAGCTCGGCTTAAAAAAGATCAAGGAAAATGTTATTTAGAATTTAGTAATCTAGATGTCCATCTTTTATCCCATTTAGGGATTATATGCGATAAAGTAGGTCCTCACTTAGTAGGATGTATATGGGATGAAAATTCACCACTTGAAATCGGTGGATATGTAGTTGTGGATTCCCTCGCGGGAGGTCGCCCTTCAATGGGAGGAATTAGGATGTTACCAAGTATAACTCCATCTGATATCCATAATCTAGCACGAGGAATGACGTTAAAAAATGCTGCTGCTAATCTTCCTTATGGGGGTGGAAAAGCAGGAATTGTAGCAGAAAGGGGACTCTCTCCCGAAGAACATACTAAAATTGTCAGTGGTTTTGCTCGATTAATTCGACGGTATAAAGAAATCTACCTTCCAGGGCCTGATGTTGGCACGAATGATGCTGATATGAAGACTATTGCCATTGAAAATGGGTTAGATAAAGCTCTCTCTAAGCCTGCTGATATGGGTGGGAACCGTATTGATGAACTTGGAGCTGCTGCGGGAGGCGTTATAATTGCATTACAAACTCTGTTAAAAATTATGCCAAGATTAAGAATACTTACTCAATTCGCTAATTTGGAAATTCCTAATACAAAAGATCTTAAAATATTGATTCAAGGTTTTGGAGCAGTAGGAGCTCATGCTGCCCGTATATTGAAAGATCGATTACCTGAAGCAAAAGTTATAGGTATTAGTGATTTAGAGGGATATTTATATAATGAATCTGGATTACCTATTGGAGAATTATTTAAATTATGGAAAAAAAATAAATTAGTTACTAATCTATATTTTAAAAATCAAATACTCTCAGAAGGATATAAACATCCAACTAAATTTTCTACAAATGCAGATAATTTACTCCTAGAAAATGCATTTTGTTTGATTCCAGCTGCTCCTATTTTTAATTATTTATGTGTCAGAAGATCTGAAAATCCTTCGATGACTGTTGATCGAATGGGAAAATGGTCAGTGATTATTGAAGGTGCTAATACTTACTCTCCTGATCCAAATAGAAAGGCTGCCCGAATTCGGATGGAACAAATTGTATATCGAGAAAAAGGAGTTATGATCGCAAATGATTATTTAGTTAATTCGGGTGGAGTAATATTTGCAGCTCAAGAGCATATTGTAAAAACCCCAGATCACCTACAAATTCCAGAAGAAATGTTAGGTAATCGTGAATTAGTACAAAAATGGTTAAAAGATCATGCAAATGAATTTGCTAAATTATCAAAACAACGTTTAATAGCAGGTGAAGAATACAGAGAAAAAGTAATTCATAATAACATGATTGAATTAGTTGATATGCTAACTAAATATCCAGATATGTTACCCTGCACTGCTGCTGAACAAATAAGCCTTCAGCGTCTTACAGCGAAAGAAAGACAACGTACAGCTAAGGACATTATGATACCAATACCAACTATCGACGTTAAAAGCACAATTCAAGAAGCTGCATCATTAATTATTAAAGAAGTGAGTGATATCATAGCTGTTCTTTCGAGTGGTAAACTTGTAGGTGTTGTAACTGATTGGGATGTTACAAAAGCTATGGCGGAGGGAAGTATAGATGTTACTCTTGACAAAATAATGACTAGAGATGTTATTACCACTCATCCAAATTTTACAATTGTAGATATAGTGCGTGAATTGGAACAATCTAAAATCTCAGCAATGCCGGTTGTGGAAGAAGGTATTGTATTAGGAAAAGTTAACTCAGATCTCATTGCCCAACGCTACGTATTAGATTTACTACAGTCTCGAGAACCGCATTAATAATTAAAATTTTAAAATATAATTTATTAAGAAGATCTTAATAAAATTTTATAATATTATATAAAGTATCTCTTTGTGCTGGTCTTTTTCCTGCGTTATTTATTATTTTCACTATTTCTTCTGGAGACAAATACTCGCCAAATTCAGCACCAGCACTTTTTGAAATATTCTCTTCCATTAATGTTCCAGAGAAGTCATTAACCCCGTAATTTAAAGAAACTTGCGCAAAATTTGGACCCAATTTTACCCAACTACATTGGATATTATCAATGTAATTATTAAAGAATAATCTTGCTACACAAAATAGTTTTAAATCATCCATTCCATAGTTAGGTTTTAAAGGAAAATTTTCAAGTTGAGATAAAATCGGATTTTCTTTTACGAACGGTAATGGTACAAATTCAGTGAACCCATGAGTTTCCCTTTGTATTTCTCTTAATATTTCTAAATGCTTAACTCTATCACTTAAACTTTCAATATGGCCATACATTATGGTAGAAGTTGTTGGAATCTTTAACTTGTGAGCAGTAGTTATAATTTCTTTCCATTGAGATGTATTCACCTTATTTGGACAAATCACTTTTCTTATTTCATCAACTAATATCTCTGCAGCTGTTCCTGGAATAGAGTCTAGTCCTGCTTTTTTTAATTCTCTAAGCGTATCTAATATCGAATTTTCAAATAATTTGGCTATATAGAATATTTCCTGTGGAGAAAATGCATGTATATGCATCCTTGGATCGATTTTTTTAACAGTTTTAAGAATATCCAAATAAAATTCAAACTTTACCTTAGGATTTATGCCACCTTGAATACAAACTTCCGTACATCCCGTATTTTTAGCTTCGATTACTTTTTCTCTAATCTGATCAATATCAAGTAAGAATGCATTAGGATCTGTTGCTGGTAAACTAAAAGAACAGAACTTACAGCGTTGATAACAAATATTTGTGAAATTTATATTTCTATTTATAACAAAAGTTACAAGATTTTGCTTTTTTCCGAAGCAGATCTGATCTGCTACGTATTGTAAAGCAAAGAATTCTTTTCCCTTTACTTTTAAAATCTCTAAGGCTTCTTCTGAACTTATTTCATCCGAATCTAAAGCTTTCTGTAGAATTTTCTTTATATTTGGACTGATATTTTCAGACAACTGAGTATTTATCATCTAAATTTATATTATCAATTACTTTTTTAATATTTTCTGGACAAAAACTTTCTTTCTTTATAAATTTACTATAGATGGGGAGTCTCTCTTTGAGATTATAACCTTTTTCTTTACAAATTTTATATAAATCCTCTATTTGAGGCCACTGATTTTCAGGATTTATAAAATCTAATGTAAAAGGGGAAATTCCACCAAAATCATCAATACCCATATCGATAAACTCTCTTTCAAAACCTGGTATAAGATTTGGTGGAACTTGAATAGCAATATCGTTTTCAAAAATAATTCGAGCAAATCCTACTATTTTAAGCATATCTTCAAGAGTAATTGACTTTCTAGGCTGGTAAGGGATATTTTGTTTATTTATAAAATTTTGAATTATTACTTCTTGTATATGACCATATTTATCATTGATCTCCTTTATTAAATATAAATCTCCAATGATATCTTCAATACTTTCTCCAATACCTAATAATAAACCTGTAGTAAAGGGAATTTTTAATTTTCCTGCATTATTTATGTGCTCTATTCTTTTTTTTGGCATTTTTCCAAGAGAATGCTCATGTACTTCGCCCTTTTCAAAGAGTTTCATGCTTGTACTTTCAAGCATTAATCCCATACTTGCATTATATTTTTTTAAATTCTTTATTTCATCATATGTCAAATATCCTAAATTTGTATGTGGTAGAATGTTAAAATCTAACAGATAAGTGCTAACATCTTTTACAAACTCAATAAAATCTGAACATTTTCTTTTTTCTAATTCTTTTTTAACTTCAAGAAATCTTCCAGGACGTTCTCCAGACATTATAAGGGCTTCTTTACATTCATTTTGAAACGCTTTCTGAATTAAATTTACTATGTGTTCATTACTAAGCAAAATAACATTGCTCTCACTATTTAATTTCGGAATTTTATAATTATAAAAGCAATACCCACACTGATTTATACAATAGTTTGAAAGAGAAAGTGTAAAATTTTTAGAATATGTAATTACATTACGATCTTCCTCAGGTAATTGATCTTTTATATCTTTAACCTTAATACTCAATTTCTTAATAGTTAAGCTTATTAATTGCTTGATTTTCTTTTCATTCATCACTTTCTCTTTTTATAACTTAAAGTAATATAATAAGTTCTGATTTTAACATCAAATAAATCAAATCTAGGTGCACTTTTTATCTCTTCAAATCCTATTCCTTCTACCAAGCTTGTTGCTTCCTTTCCACCAACAATCCAGGGTGCTATAGTTAACCTTATATCATCAATTAAATTATTTTGTATAAAACTCCAATTTAAATTACCACCACCTTCCAATAAGATAGTATTTATTCCCAAACTTTTTAGGATCGGTAAAAGCTTTATTAAATCCACACGTTTACCATCTCCCGCTCTAATTATTTTTACTCCTCTTGCTTCATAATCTCTTTGTTTGGTAAATGGAACATTTTCAGTAGTGCAAATTATTGTAGGATAAATTTCTGGTCGAAAGGAAATTACATTCGATTCTAGTGGTATCGTCAAATTGCTATCTAAAACAATTCTATAATATCCTTTATGATTATAATATTTAATATGCAATTTTGGATTATCTTTTAAAATTGTATCCTTTCCCACCATTATTGCATCAACTTGAGTTCGAAGTTTATGGACCTCTTTCCAGTCAACTTTATCCGATAATTCTGAATCACCCTCTTTAGTTGCGATTTTACCATCTATAGTCATTGCAGCGCTTAAAATAATATAGGGATTGTTAACTTTTTTCAAATACTAATCCTCCTTTAATAAATGTCTTTTTTATATTTTCTGATTTTGTTCTTTGAGTAATTAGATCATATATATTATTAGAATCTAAAATTGAAGAAAAGAGATTTGGAGAGCTAAGATCAATTAAAAAAAGATCAGCAAATTTTCCTTTTGAAATTGAACCAAACTCTTTTTCGAGATCAAAATTTTTTGCAGCATTAATTGTAACCATCTTCAATAAATCTTTAGAGGAAAATTGAAGCTCTTTATTATAATTGCATAAAACCCTCGAAATTCGATAAAGATATCGTATCTCTTCAAATAAATCTGTATTATTTACCATTAAATTATCTGTTCCTAAGGATATTGGAACTTTTAAGCTTAAAATTTCATTGATGGGAGGAAATCCGGTTCCAAAATATCCATTACAACGAGGACATAAAACAAGAGATTTATGATATCTGTTTATTTTTTCTAAATCATTTTTGATAAATTTTGTTCCATGAATGATGATATCAACAAAATTATCACTAAACATTTCATTTATTAAATTTTCACTACGAATCTTTTCCGCACAATGGCAAGCAATAATTTTTTTAAATTTATGTTTAGCAGATACAACAAATTTTTTATTTGATGAACTAATTTGTTTATAACTAGATAATCCAACTCCATCTGCCATATTAAATATAGCTTCTATTTCGCTTTCATCCATAAATCGTCCTAAAACTAAAAAATTAATTGGACTGTCAGTAAGTGCCTTTTTTAAAAGCTTTACTCCTTTAACCCCTTCCTCTCGAAAATCAATG
Organism: Promethearchaeota archaeon; assembly: GCA_019058365.1. Classification (GTDB taxonomy): domain Archaea; phylum Asgardarchaeota; class Lokiarchaeia; order Sigyniarchaeales; family SOKP01; genus Loki-b32. The sequence goes on from JAHPZE010000002.1 coordinate 123,277, forward strand.
AAAAATGTAATACCATTTGAAAGCATTTCTAAAACAGCATTTTGAATTCCATTAATCTTAATGTCTTTTGGAGTTTGTCTTAATAATTTATGTTTAAGGCCAAATGGTGGGGCAACGATTTCCCCTAGTTCTTTATTAAAACCCAATTCTTTTGCAAAATTATCTCCAATATGGATATGTGAGTTTATAAAACCTGGAATCATTAAGAATGTCTGATGATTGGGAAGAATTTCGATATTTGCACTTATATTATCACAAGAAATATGGATAATTCTTCCATTTTCGTCTATTTCTAAATTTACATTCTGCTTTAAATCTAAATTCTCTCCAATTAAAGCATATTTGCTATATAAGAATTTTTTAGCCATTAATTCATAAACAATGTAAATCATTTTAAATATTTCTAATCCTTTTAAAGAATAGAACATTAAAAAATTAATTTTTGATACTGGTGGCTATAAATTACTAAATTTAAAACAGATCTACAAGATTCTGGTTCAATAATAGATATTCCAATTGACAAGGTTGGTATTGTAGAATTGCAAAAAAAAGTTGAGATTGTTCAAGAAAATAAAAAGTACTCTTTCTATCCTAAAATTTCAGCGTTAATCAATCTTCCAGCTGAGCAGCGTGGAATTCATATGTCCCGAACTTCGGAAACTATAGAAGAAGTCATTAATGAAGTAATTTTCAAGCCCACCCCAACTATTGAACTTGTTGGAGATAGAATTATAAAGAAATTAATGGAACAACACCCTTATACTTCTAAAGCTGAAGTAAAACTAGAAGGCAAAATTGTTGTTCAAGTAAAAGAAAATGATGAAAGACTTATTCAAAAATCATATGACATTAGTTCATTTGTAAAAGCAAGTCGAGATATTTCGGAAAATCTTGATTTTAATTATTTCATAGGTGCTAGTGCAGTTGGTATGACGGTCTGTCCTTGTGCTAAGGAGCTTTCTTTGGAATATGCAGAAGAAGTTGTTAAATCTAGAAAAGATATAAATGTTTCCGAAGAAGATCTTAATAAGCTGTTAAATCTACTTCCTTTCTCCTCACATAACCAAAGATCCATTGGGACAATAATTATCCAAATAAAAGATTTAACTAATCATAAGGTGGATGTTTTAGATATAATTGATGTAATAGAAGAATCTATGAGCGGTAAAATTCAATCTGTTTTAAAAAGACCAGAAGAAGCTGAATTAGTAAGAAGTGCACACTTAAAACCTCTATTTTCAGAAGATGTTATAAGAGAAATGGCAAAAAATTTCATTTTAAGAGATTTTCCCAACCTTGAAGATGATTTTAAAGTAAAATTTAAAGTAGAAAGTCTAGAATCTATACATCCCCATAACGTCTTTGCTTCACTGAAAACGACCGTAGGAGAGTTAAAAGAAAGGCTGAAATATATCCATTAATTCTTAATTGAAAAATTGATTATTTTGGAAATTACTATCCTTTCTTTAGTAAGCCCTTATAAATGACTATATAATTTTTTATACTAATAATTTTAGGATTTTTCCTATAATTTGACGGAATAGGAGCATTACATCTAGAACAAAGACGAGAGCTTCTAAGCCAATCTTTGAATTCATCTGCATGAGCGGGATATCTACAATTTGGACATAAAATTATTCCTCTACCATTATCCTTAGGACTTTCAGGCAATCTAAAACAAAATATACATTTAAAATCGTCTATTGATAAATTGGCTGCCTTTGGTCTGTATAACTTAAAATTTATATGCTTTATGGTACTTTCAGTACTTCTAATTGGTCGACCTGTTTTACTACTACTTATTGTCCTAGTAGTTGTTTTGACTCTAGAACTTCTTGATTGTATATTTGCATTAGGTGTTGATCTTGATGAATGAGATACTGATCTTGAAGTACGAGACACTGTTCTAGTTGAGGGTGTCGGAGTTGATCGCATTGGGCTGCGACTACTTTCAGTGCGTCGATTAGGAGACAATAAATCATTTAATCTACTTGTGCGGCTTGCTATATAGTCTCTAGTTAATCGGGGTAATTGGTGTCGAGCTCCAAAAAATCCATAAATAATTATTATTAATATACTTCCAATTAGCAATAATAAAAGATTTAGATCAATTAAAAAATGAATAGGTATTAATAAAGATTCATAGAAATCAATAAGTGAATAGAAACTTATCCAATAAACAATTATGAAAAATAAAATTGAAAATCCTAAAATATACCCAAACTTCCGGGCATTTACTGATTTTATGCCAAAATAAATTACATTATATTTTCGAAAACAACGATATAAAGATATTGAACCATATAATACATAAGGAAATCCAAATAAAATACTCCACCAACTTAAATATAAATCTGAGCTTATAAGAAGATTTTCTCCTAATAAACCAGTAAAATTTCCCCAGATTGAATAAAATATACCAATAAAAACAGGACCAACAGTAAAAAATGCAGTATTGTGAGGACTTCGATATTCACGATATTGTTTAATATTTTTTAAAACTTTGAAAGAAAAAATTAACCATATTCCTATTAATAGCCAACTCACAAGTACATTAAAAGAATTTAGAATTGCACCATGTATTATGCCTATCAATGAAAATATCGCCAATGTTATTGCGACAGCTTTAAATTTAGGCATAATTTAATAATCACCAAATTTCTTATGTTTAATCTTCATCATATTCGAGGTATAATGCTTTCCCTTCAATTATAGGATTCATGAATTTTAAAATTTCTGGAAGCATCTTAATATCTAATGATCCCTTAATTCCATATACTAAAGGATACCATGTTTTAGTTCTAAGATTTGCCGTATATATTTCAAATCCTGTGGATTTTCCATCAATTTGGTATGGATCAATAACAAGAGCAACGGACTTATCCCACAATTTTTGATATCTCGCTTGAGTGCCCATATCTTCTGCGCTTAAAAAACATCCGTAGCTCGGGTGTGAATGGTACCACCCACAGATAAATAATTTTTGTTTTTTTATATCTTGGTATGCTCTAGCATAGTTTTTATAGTCTTTAATTTCAGCATAGACAGCTGTACCATGCCCCATTGGATAAGCATCCTCGATCTGTAAGAGACCATTATCTTTTTCTATTTTTCCTGCTAAAAGACCTATAACTTCCACCCATTTTTCTCTTGGAATCTTAGAATTCGCATATTTAAGTGCATGACTCGCTATTTTAAGAATCGTCTTTACTGAAATATAAATTTCCTTATTGATTTTCTCTTCATCTTGAATATCAAACTCTTTTTTTTCCACAATTTCTGCTGTAGGTATCTTTGTAAGTTTTATAATAGGTTTATTAGAAGATTTTTGTGTAAGAATTGAAGAAATTTCTTCTGTTAATTCGTCTTCTTCTAATGCAAGTTCTTCACAGATTTCATCTAGTAGTTCTTGTTTTATTTTTTCTTTTATCTTCCTCTTAATTGTATCTTTGATTGATTTTTTACCTGATTCTTTAGTGTCCATAAATGAAATCACCATTTTTTGTTTGCATACTTCTTAACAAGATTTTTTACTTTTTTCTCGAAAAATTTTGGATTTTTCATCATTTCGACTGCTGCTTTTTTATTGAAAACATCAGTAGGATTTACATATTTTCCACGTGTATTTAACATAGCAATTATAGCTTGAACAACCGTAACCGCTGTTTTTGAAGGACTCCACCCCCCTTTTTTACCTAATAACGATGGATCTACTAAAGCTAGACAAATATTTCTTTGGCCCTTATATTCAGATGGTTTTGGCCAAAAATTTGGATGCCAAATTGGAGTATGAAATCTAACAAAAGGAGGTTGGTTAGGATATTGAGCTGGGAATCTCAATTCTAATCTAAAAAGACCACCTGCATAAGCAGTCCCTTTGGGTCCTTTAAATGAAATTGCTAAATGATCAATACTCTTCTTTTTAGGATTAAATGGTATTAATTGAACAATACTCCCCTCTTTCAGCATTTTTTTTAATCCCGCATAATCTTGGGAAATACGACTACTTCTTATACTCATTTTCTCAACCCTTTTTATTATCTTTAATTTTATATTGAAATTTTTTCTTTAAATAATTGTTTTTTTCTTAAAATATTAATTTAAAACCGTTTTTTGATTCAAATTTTGTTTTATTTTTAAGGTTACAAAAATTTCTCCACCTTTAAACCCTACAGCTGTCATAAGTTCGCAATTTCTTAAACCATTTTCAATTGGATTCTTTTCTAAATCAACTATCATAATATCATTGAAATCCAGTAAAGTTAGAATTGGTTCAGAATCTGGATCTAATTTAAATCCGTTTTTCTCCAATATTTTAATTATATTTATACAAGGTGATTGAGATCTCAATTTTATAGATACCCGGCGAACGTCTTTACCACATTGAGAACATTCTGGATTTCTTTTTTTTTCAATATGGTAAAATTTCATTGTAATTGCATTATAGATCACATAATTTCTAATAGGTTCACCTAATCCTTTATGTCCTTTTTTCCAATGAAGAATTTTGGTGGTTTCATGTGATTGTAATGCAGAAATAACCGCATTTATAGTTATTATTCCAGGATCGTGTCTATCAATGATTTTCACAATATCATCCTTAGTATATTCAGGAAAGAAATTATACTTGGTCACTAGTTCATTTGCAACCTTTTGAATGAATTTAATATCATTTATATTTTTTGGATTTGGATCTCTATCAAACTTTTCTCTAAATGCCATATCTCCTTTAAAAACACAATGGATCCTTTTTCGAGGGATTCCAACCACAGTACAAGCAGCCATTTCATCAGTTTCTCCTACGGGTAATGGATTGCATTCATAACAAGCATTTTTATAGGGGAAAACTGTATATACATGACCATGATAACCTGATACTCCTCCATCTACTAATGGCTTTCTAAATCTTATACACTGTGCATTTAAATTTAGGCGTGCATTCATCGAATCAAGACCACCAATAACAACATCCGCAGCTTGGTATAGTGCTGGATTCAAACGTTCTAGAGAAGTATGGTATCCCTTAACAATAATATTAGGATTAATTTCTTTTAACTTTCGAGCTGCAACAACTGCCTTAGGTTCTCCAATCTTCGCTCCCGTAAAAAGAACTTGACGGTTTAAGTTAGAATGTTCAATAATGTCTAAATCAATAAGATCAAGGTGACCAACACCGAGCATAGCTAAGTTTTTAGCGATTTCACAACCTAAACCTCCAACCCCAACTATAAGAACTCTTGAATTCTTTACCACTTTCTGGGACCATCCCTCCAAACGAAATTGGCGGTCATAAAGGTCTCTCTCTTCCACTGATAATTCTTTTGCGAAAAAATCTGTATCCTTATCCACTATTATCACCATTAATTTTTACAAAAAAAATAAAAAAAATTGAAGGGCTAAATGCCCTTATATTATATTTTATGAAGAAAGTTTTATAAGTCTACCCAGCCGTACTGGCGGGGATTAATAGAATATCATCACCATCATTTAAATCATAGTCGCTTAGGGAACTATTTTCATCCATAGTAACTCCTCCACTAGAAATATGGAAATCATTAGGATCAAGACCATATAAATTTCCTAATGTTTGTTTAATGTCTCTTACTGGATTACTGTCATTTACCGTTAACTTCTCTTTTTTTTCGCCAGGACCAATTGTTGACATAAAATATAAAGTCAATTTCTTTCCTGCAGAAGGAATTTTACTTGCAGGAGTTTTAGATTTTACAGGTTCATTTACACCTAAATCTTCATCAAATTCATCAAAACTCATTCATTTCACTTCTCTTTTTTTTTTAATTTCTAATTTTTATTATACTTAATAAAATGGCGTTAAAAAGATATTATAAAACCCTTTGGAATGATTTTGAAGTATTCAAGATCCTCTCCAAAAATAAAAAGGTGAAAATTAGAATTCTTAAGAAATTATATTATAAATTGTATGAAACCTTATCAATATATATATGAATTAAAAAAAGTTGTTTTAGAGAGAATATATAATTATAAAAACCAGATAAATCGACGGAATAAAAGTAAAGGCTTATGAATCCTCTGGATGATGCAGAATCTGTTGTTCTTGAATTAGTAAGGGAGTATTTAACAAAGAAAACCTTCTTTTCAATTAGAGAAATTACCTCCTATATTAGCAATAGAGTACGATACAATCCAAATATAAATGAGAATAGAATAGAGTTAGTTTTGAAGAATTTAATTAAGCGGCGTGTTATTATCCCTGGAACAAAATTAATGAAAAATAATATTATAGAACATCCTAAAAGAAATGAAATCTTCAATTTTATTAAAAAAAATCCGTCAAATATTAATGAAATAATGAAGGGTCTAAAAATTGGCAGTAATCAAGCTTTATGGCATTTATCATGTTTAGAAAAATTTCAATTTGTTAGATCAAAACAAATCAATAATCATAGAATGTTCTTCAAATTTGATTCAAATCCAAAGCTTGACCCATTTTACTATTATTTAAAAAAAAATATCGTTCAAGATATAATAGAATTTATGAAAGTAGAAAATAAAGCATTAAAAATCACAGAGATAGCAAATGGTTTGAAAAAGAATCATAGTACTATTAAAAAATACATAGATATTTTAATAGATTTAAAATTAATAAAAATTGAAAAAGAAACAAATAGGAATATATTCAAATTAGATCTTAGAAAATATTCTAATGTAAGAAAATCAATTCAAGGTGAATGAGATTAAAAACTCCAATTTTATTCCAATCCCCTTTAAATTTTAAATTAAATATTATAAATTCAGAAAATAATCTAATTAAAAATCATGAGAAAAAATTATAGAATTTTAAGTATTTTCACTCTTTATATAGTGTGTATTTTGTTTTATGTCTTTTTTTTCCTATATCGCATAGAAAATACACCATTATTTCTTGTTCTTACTATTGGTAGTGTTGCTGTTTTATCCACTAGTACAATTTATACAGTTTCAGTTTTACAGTCAAAAAGTAGTCCTGTCAAGACGATAAAAGAAAAAAAATATATCACAAAACCAAAGTCAATTCAAAAGAAAACTTTCCCTATTATTGAAGATTATATTGATGCTCTACCTTCAATAGAAGACTATGTTGAATCAAATGAGTCCTATAAAGATATGCCAATTATTGATAAATATATTTTTTCGATCTTAAGTCAGGAAGAATTAAATAAAATTGACTTGTTAGAGTTATCAAAAATGGACAAGATATTGTTTATTAGAGAAATGATTTACTATGATCCAAATGAGAGAAAAGAATTAATCGAAAATATGTTAGAAAACAGAGATAATATTAATGGTGTAATACCTTATACACCACCTAAAAGTTCTATAGGAATGGAAGATCAAATTCGTGTATATATACGATCACTTTTAGAACCTGGCGAGAAAACGAAAATTATAATAATAGATACAGCTGAATCAGCAAGAGTAGTTAAAGATAGAGTTGCACTATTATTTGATTATGAACAACAAGATTTTCTCTTATCTTCCGGAGGGATATTATTAGATGAGAACTCACAGATAAAAGACTATAGTATTGATGATGATGATGAAATTGCTTTAATTCCCTCACGAAAAAAGAAAAATTAAAAGTTAGGGCAGCTAATTTTAAATCCCTTTACTTATACCAGGAAGATTTAGCCAGCAATACTAGCTGGAATTAAAAGTATATCCTCTCCATCAGAAATAGTATAATCGCTTAAAGGATTAATTTCATCCATTGTTACACCACCACAAGATAAATGAAAGTCAGCAGGATCTAAACCAAATAAATTTGCAACGGTTTCTTTAATATCACCGACAAGATTTCCATCATTAACAGTTAATTTTTGTTTTTTCTCACCCGGACCAATAGTAGACATAAAATATATTGAAATCTTCTTCCCTCCAGAAATAATTTTGGTAGTAGGAGTTTTTGTTTCAACTTCTTCTTCAAGACTCTTCTCAAAAGGTTCTTTTACATCTTCTTCTTTATTTTCTTCAAGATCTTCATCTAATTCTTCTAAATCTTCATCAAATTCTTGTTCATCAAATTCATCGTCAAATTCATTATCAAAACCCATAAAATAAACCCCAATAATTATGTTTTAAATATAAATTATACAATTTTTTTGCTATGAATCTATGAAAATAATAGAAATTAAGTTATATAAATAGAATCTACAAAATTTTAATATTAAAATCTTGATTAGCAAACACTTTAGAGTCAATATTCATATGAATTTATTAATAGAGTATGTTAAAAATTGAACCATTATGAACGACGAACCAATTCCAAAGTATCAAATTCGAGAAAAAACACCAATTGAAAAATTTGATATGATTTCTGATAAAAAATTGCTTAAAAAATTAAAAAAAGAAAGGATCAAGTTAGATAAAGAAAAGAATGAATGGGAAAAAGTTATTAACCAAATTGAAAATTACAAAGAAAATGTTGAAGATCTTGAGAAAAAAAGAAAAGAAAAAGAACTTAAAATTAAATATCTCCTTGAACAACGAGATAACTTACAGGATGAGTTAGAACGAACGAAAAATCAAATAAAACAACAGAATAGTGATTTAGCAACAAAAGATCAACAATTTAGAGAAAAAATCAGAAATAAAAATGAGGAATTGGATCAAAAAAATGCTGAATTAGAAAGATTTCAAGAAAAGTTAGATAATTTGAGAGAGGATATTGGAAATCAAAAAAAGAATCTAGAATGGGAAAAACAAAGAACAGAAAAACGAATAAAGGAAATTAAAACAAAAATTCCAGGTATGGAGAGAAGAGAAAATGCTTTAGAAAGAACTATTAATGATTTAGAGTCTAAATTAATGGATTTAAGAAATGAAATCAAAGATTTAACTAAAGATCGAGATAATTTAAATAATGAAATTAATACTTTAAGGAGAGAAATTAATGATGAAAAAAATCGAATTTCTGACGAAAAGAAAAAATTAAAAGAAGAAAGAGAAAAAACTCGTTACAAAAAACAAGATATTTCTCTACAATCTCGTGAAATTGATAAGAAAAAAACAGATCTGAAAAAATATAGAGATAAAGTTGAAAGTGATGTAAATAATTTGGAAAAAAGAAGACGCCAACAAGAAGCAAGATTAAAAGAATTAGAGAGAAAAGTTCCTGCTGCAGAAAACAAATATAACTCCTTAAATAGGAAAATTCCTAATTTAGAAGAAAAATTTAGAAGACTAAATAATGAATACAGACAATTAGAAAAACAAAAAGAGACCTTGGAAAGTGATAAAAATATAATTAAACGTGAAAGAGAAAAATTAGAAAAAGATAAACAACGATTTCTAAATGAAAAAAGGGCATTTGAAAGAGAAATAAGAAAGATAACAACGAAATCTCCATCAATTAAAACGAAAACACCCTCAAAAATTAATACTAAGACTCCTTCAAAATATTAAATATTTATATTATGAAATTCATTAAAAATATTCAAGCAATTGAAGGAGACTATATCGAAACAAAAAGGGAAAATTTATTTTTCGATGTAAAAGGTCTTCTCCATCCAAATGATTATATTATATGTTTTTTACGTTTTTTTCCCGATCCAAATGGATTACGGATAAAAAATCGTATTAATTTTCGTAAAATTTACAATCTAGACGAAAGATATGCTCTTTTGAGAGAAAAATATCCAGAATTTCTTTTTTTTTCTAAAGAACTCGATTTAGAAGTCCAAGGAGTTAAAAAAAAAGAAATAAAAAAAATTTATACCCCACAAAACTGCTTTAAAAAACTATTAAAAAAAAAAAAGTTATCCATTAGCGAAACACGTTCTAGAGAATTAGGTGAATTGTTTCTCTCTCAAGGAAATCTTTCTGAGGGTTCAATAGGAATTACAGGATCAATTATGGTGGGATTGAATACTGAAGAGTCTGATATTGATATAATAATTTACGGTACAGAAACAAGTATGAAATTTCAAGAAACACTTGTAAAAATTTTTGAAAAATCAACTAATTGTAGGAAATATAATATAGATGAATATAAATCACATTATAATTGGAGAGTTGGTGGTTCTAATATTCCATTTGAAGATTTTCTGAAAAGTGAACAAAGAAAGCAGCATCAGGGTAAATATTTGGAAAATGATTTTTTTATTAGATATATTAAAAGCCCCGAAGATTGGAAAGGAAATTTTTATGATTATCAATATAAAAATTTTGGCAGAATTAAACTTAAAGCACACATCATAGATTCAATAGATTCTATTTTTACACCTTGTTCATATAAAATAGATCCTTTAAAAATTCTTGAAAGTAGTAATAATTCAAATAAAATTAATATAAAAGATATTAGTGAAATCAGTTCATTCAGAGGTCGCTTCTGTGAGCACGCAAGAGAAAATGAAACAGTATTAGTTGAAGGAAAGTTAGAAAAAGTAATTTTCAAGAAGGAATTAGAATATTTTAGAGTTCTATTAAGTGATCAAATTCAAGATAAAATGATCATTATTTAATGATAAATAAAATACTCTTAATTCAATTTAAATAAAAATATTTATAACATTACTATTTAATTTGGATAAAAAATGAAGTACTTCAATGCTGACTTGCACATTCATTCCCCCCATTCTATAGGAGTATCGAAATCTTTAAATTTAGACACTATGATCGATACCTGCAAAAAAAAGGGTTTAAATATTTTAGGGACTGGAGATGTTTTACAACCAGAATGGTTAAAATATTTAGAGCAAAAACTAGAAAAGAGTAAAGATAGAGCCTATATTTATAAAGATATTAATTTTATCCTTCAATCTGAGATAGAAGATCAAGAAAGTATCCATGAAGTTGTCTTTTTTGAAGATTTCAATATGGTAAGAACTATTCAAAAGAAATTAGAACCTTATTCAAGTAATATTTTAGGTGAATGGGGTGGACGTCCAAGGGTTAATTTAACTCCTGCAGAATTGGTTGATATAATCTCAGATGAAGGTGCTTTGATTGGTCCTGCACATGCTTTTACTCCTTTCAAAGCAATATTTCGGCAAAATAGATTTGAAACTCTTTCAGATTGTTATCAAGATGCTACAAAAAATATTTATTTTATAGAACTTGGGTTATCTGCCAATACTTATCTTGCAGACAGGTTGGAATGTTTAAGAGATGTCACTTTTCTAAGTAATAGCGATGCACATTCACAAGGACCACGTTCTTTAGGGCGAGAATTTAATAGATTTGATATTGATAACCCATCTTTTGAAGAAATAGTATTAGCGATAAGAAGAAAAGATAATAGGAAAATATCATTAAATGTAGGGTTGCATCCTAAACTCGGAAAATATTATAATATGTTTTGCAATAAATGTAGAAGAAGAATACTATTTAAAAAAGCAATGAAATCTTTTAATGACGTCTTTAGCCAATATTCGATAACAGAAAATTTTATATTCATATATACTAATAATCCCGATATGGCTAAACAAGATTACATTAGCCAAGTAAATAAGGGTAAAGTAATATGTCCTTCTTGTAAAAAAGAATTAAGTAAAAATTATAAAATAAAATTGGGTGTAAGTGAAAGAATAGATCTAATTTCAACAAGTGAAAAACCCATTCATCCAAATCACAGACCAAGTTATATTAATGCTATTCCATTAATCGATATAATACGTTCAGAGAAACACATAACAAGTAAAACCAGTAAAACGGTACTCAATACTTATAATAATATTATTGAGAAGTTAGGTTCAGAATTTGAGATATTAATTGATACACCTATTAATAATATTAAAAAGTTTAATGAGAATATAGCATCAATTATAAAAGCAATGAGAAATGACGAGATTAAATATACTCCAGGTGGAGGAGGGACATACGGGGAAATTAATCTTGAGATATAATTAAAAAGGTAAATTTAAAAATATATTTTAAATTTTAAATTCTAAATCAAGCTTTATAAGATCTCCACATGTATTACAAGTGATAAATTCGAAGACTTTCACTGCAACTACAAGTAATTCAAGATTTTTTCTCGGAAATTGATTTCTAAATTTTTTCTTATAATTACAATTTGGACAGCTAATTATAGCCCTTACTTGAATTAAGTCGCTATCTTCTGACACACTTAAGGCTTTATCGCTGCTTTCTTTAACATTATCAATTTCCATATTCTATATCCCTAGATACTTATGATAATTTAAACTTATAAATTTATTCTCTACAATGATTTGTCTTCTTTTTCAAACGAAAAAAATTATTTAGTTTAAAATTCATTAGGTTCTTTATTATAAAAGATTTCTCTTGAAAATAATACGTATATTACTGGTATTATCTTCATATTACTATGTTATATTATAAGGATATCGTTCTCGTATTATAAAATACTTATTTTTTTGATGATACTCGATGAGTGATGATATATTTGATCTAGTTGAATTAGCTAAGTCACGATCATCTGTAAGAGAAAGGTTCAATGAAATAGCTAAACATAACCAATGTCCTAATTCAAACCCTAATTGTGATGATGACAAATTTTTAGCAGATCTATTAAAAGTTTTGAAAATTAAAACATACGTGGTTGGTGTAGGAGGCGCTGGAAATAATACAGTTTCACGGTTAGATGATATGGGTATTAGTAATGCTGAGACAGTAAATATAAATACTGATGCGCATGACTTATATTACTCAAATTCAAAGCATAAAATATTAATTGGAAAAGAACGATGTAATGGATTAGGGTCAGGCAATGATCCTTCAGTTGGAGCTGAAGCAGCAGAGGAAGACCGCGACAGGTTAAATAAAACTTTAAACGCTGATATTATCTTTTTAACTTGTGGATTAGGTGGTGGTACGGGAACTGGAGCAGCACCCATTATTGCAGCAGAAGCAAAAAAAAATAATGCAATTGTAGTTACATTTTGCTCACTTCCATTTAACTCTGAAGGTAAGCAAAGATCAGTAAGAGCTCAACTAGGTTTAAAAAATCTTGCTAAATATTCTGATTTCCTAATTCCAATTCCAAATGATAATTTGCTAGGAATTGTCGGAAAAATACCAATGATAACAGGCTTTAAGATTATGGATGAAATTCTAATAAGAAATATTGGTGAAGTTGTAAATTTAATTAATAATTGTGGTTTAGTTAACATTGATTTTGCAGATGTAAAAAAAACACTTTTAGAAAACCCAAATGGAAAATATCCTTCTGGTTTAGTAGGAATAGCAGAATGCTTAGGCGAAGAATCAGATTTAATAGAAAAAGCCAGGTTAGCGTTAAATAATCCTCTTTTAAAACCAGACCCGAGACAAGTGAATAGATGTTTAGTATCTGTTACTGGTGATCATAATTTAACATTATCAAAAGTTGATAAAGTTGTATCAACTATATCAAATGAGATCCCAGAAACCGCTCAATTAAAATTTGGCGTTCAAAACAAGCCTGATATGGGATCAAAAATAAAAATAATGGTCTTAGCTAATGGGCCTGTTTCACCATATGTACGAGCTGCTGTAGATTCAGATAATGATTTTACACCAACGAGCATTGTTGGCTTTTAAAGCGAAAAAGTTGGATCTTTTTTACTACTCTTTAAAAATTTATCAACATTTATTCATTTTCACTTATAATTTAAATGAAATTATTTTAAGATCTCGAACATGAATGATAAAAAAATGTCTATAGAAGACCTTAAGAAAGAAATTCGTAACTTTTTAGATAAAAGAAAAGTATTAGTTCTCTGTACTTGTAGCAATAATATTCCTCGTGCAACTCCAATGGATTTCTACATAGAGAAAGACAGTTTTAATATTTATGTAGGACCCGCTCCTGGAAGGAAAGTTAAGAATATGGAAGAAAATCCAATTATTAGTATTGGTATATATACTCCTATGTCTGAAGGAAAAATACAAGGTATGCAAATTACAGCTACAGGTAAAGAAAGGTTGATATTTCTAAAAGAAGGAGATGAAGAATTCAAAAAAGCTCAAAAAATTGTACGAGGAAAAAGAAAACTAATTCTAAAAATAATACCTGAAAAAATTGAACTACTTGATTATGATTTTATCAAAAAAGGATATGGACGCCTTCAAACATTAGAAATATAAAAAAAAAATAATTTTAAATTTTATTCTTGCATTAATTTTATGGCTTCAGATCCTTCCATTAAAGTGATTATTTTATAAAAATATCCCTCAAATTTAGTAAAAGCACTGAGACGTTTGGCTATTCCTTTCATCCCTGCATATAGTTTATCTTCAGGAATTTCATATATATTATAAGTTTTAATATAATAATCTGATATTATCCATTGGTGTGTTCTCTTTACGAAATCAGGGTATTTTGGTGCTTTTCCTGAAAGATAAAACTTTAACATATCCTCTACAATATGAGGTGGATATTTAACTTTACTCATGACATAAACCATTTGGTGATTCACCTTTCTAACAATTTTGATTAATTAATCTTGGATTTGTAAAATCAAATATATTGAATTATTATTAAAATTTTTATATTTTTAGAAAAATTCAAAAATAGGAAATAATAATCTTCTAAAAGTAAATGTTTTAGGAGAAAATAAATTCTTTCATTTAATACAAATAAAAATTCTTGAAAATTTCCAACTGATAAATATGATTTCTGAGGAAGAACAAGAGGATCTTAAGACAACACAATCTGATAAAGACTTAAAAAGAGTTTTTAAAATAATTTCCTCGAGAAATCCTGATGCTTATTTTCCTACTAAGGAGCTAAGAAAATTAGGATATATGAGAAAAAAGTGTGAATGTTGTGGCACACATTTTTGGACTACAATTAAAGATAGAGAAGTATGTGGAGATCCTGTATGTTCTGGAGGTTTTCAAGTAGTCATAGATAATCCTTCCAAAGTTAAATTATCTTTTATTGGAGTTTGGGAAAAAATTGTTGAGATCTTAGAACCAAGAGGATATGTCCCAATTAAAAGATATCCTTGTGTAGCTCGATGGAATCCGACTTCTGAATTTACAATCGCATCAATATCAGCGTTTCAACCGTATGTTATTACAGGAGAAGTAGAGCCCCCTGCCAAGAAGCTGTTAATCCCTCAATTTTGTTTAAGATTCAATGATATTGAAAATGTTGGAATAACGGGCTCTCATAACACTGGTTTTGTTATGATAGGGCAGCATACTTTTGTGCCACCTGAAGAATGGAATCAGGGGGAACTTTTTATGGATATACATGATTTTATTCATGAAGGTGTTGGTCTGCCAAAGGAAGAAATAATAATTCATGAAGATTCATGGGCAGGTGGGGGCTCATTTGGGTGTAGCCTTGAGTTCTTCAGTAGAGGAGTAGAGCTATTTAATCAAGTTTATACTATGTTTGAACAAACTCCTCAGGGACCACGTGAACTTAAACTTAAAGTTCTTGATATGGGACTTGGTCAAGACCGTGTAGCATGGTTCTCTCAAGGTACTCCTAACATGTATGAAGCCATTTTTCCATTTGTTTTATCAAAATTAAGAGAAATCACTAAAATTGAGTTAGATTTAGTATTATATAATCAGTTTTCACGATTTTCAGCTTATCTAAATGTGGATGAAGTAGATAATATTGATGATGCTTGGAATAGTGTTGCAAAAGAATTGAATATTGGTGTAAAGGAACTCAGAAATAAAATAATGCCTATGACTGCTCTTTACTCAATAGCTGAACATGCTCGTAGCTTGCTTTTTGCTATAAATGATGGAAAGCTTCCTTCAAATGTTGGTGGAGGATATAATTTAAGGGTAATATTTAGACGAGCTATTAGTTTTATAGATAAATTCAATTGGGATATTGATATAGCAGATGTGTGTATATGGCATGCTGATGAATTAAAAAGTATTTTTCCTGAAGTTTCAGAACATTTGGATGAAATTCGAGAAATATTAGATGTCGAAAGGGAGAAATTTTATGCAACTAAGCAAAAAGCTGGAAAAATTTTAGAAAAATTGCTGAAAAAAGGAGAGATATCCACTGACACTCTAATAGAATTATATGATTCTAATGGTATAAGTCCAGACATGGTAAAAACGGCAGCTAAAAAATATGGTATAAAAGTACACATTCCAGATGATTTTTATAATTTAGTGGTAGAAAGACATGAAATAACTGAGCAGGTCCATGCAACCGGAAAACAAATTGAATTAAATTTAGAAGGAATTCCTGAAACAAAATCTCTTTATTATTATGACTATACCGAGACTTATAATGAAGCGAAAGTGTTAAAAATCATTGATAAAATGGTTGTTTTGGATAAAACAATTGCATACCCTACTTCTGGAGGACAACTTCATGATATAGGTACAATAAATGGGCAAAAATTCTCTGATGCTTTTAAACAAGGGAACTATACGATTCATGTTTTAGATGAAAAACCTACTTTTAAGGAGGGAGATATCGTTAAAGTTGAAGTTGATAAGAATTGGCGTACTCAACTCTCCCAACATCACACTGCTACTCACATTCTAAATGCTGCGGCAAGAGACATTTTAGGAAGCCATGTAAATCAAGCTGGTGCTAAAAAAGCATTTAAAAGCTCTCATTTGGATATAACCCACTATGAACAAATTCCAAGAGAAAAACTTCTTGTAATTGAAAATAAAGCAAATCAGATAGTTGAAGAAGGAATAGATCTTAATCTCAGTTTCATCCCTCGTGCTGAAGCAGAACAAAAATATGGAATGACGATTTATCAAGGAGGTGCAGTACCGGGAAAATATTTAAGAATTGTTGAGATACCTGGGGTTGATGTTGAAGCTTGTGGGGGCACACATCTAAATAATACTTCAGAAACAGGTTATATCCATATTATTAAATCACAAAAGATACAGGATGGAATAGTCAGGCTTACTTTTGTAGCTGGAGAGGCTACAAATAAATTAAAAGAAAAACATAAAAGAATTCTTAATGAATTAAAAGATATGTTAAATGTTGATCGCAAGCAACTTGTTGGACGTGTAAAAGAAATAATTGAAAAGTGGAAAAATGTAAATAAAGCATTAAAAACTGGTAATGTAGATGAGAGGGATTTACAATTAATCTCCTCTGAAACGTTTGAAGGTGATGTATTATCAGAAATTTCTCAAGTTTTAAGCATTAAAAAAGATGATATATCAAATAAAATTCAAAAATTATACAATGAATGGAAAGAAGGAAAACAAAAGTTAATTGCAATCAAGGACCTGTTTAGCGATGAGGCAATTGAAAAACGGATAGAAAATGCTCATTTGTATCACAATGCTAAGTTAATTTTTGAATCTACAGAAGATTTAACTCAAAATGATATAAAAAATTTAAGTCAAAACATTTTAAAGAAAGATCCTAATACAATTACATTTATATCAAATCAAAGTGAAAAAGGTATAATGCTTATGGGTATGTCAGGGAGTAAATCATCAATGGAATCAGATATTAATGTCGGTAATATTGTATCAGCAATAAAAAAGCACTACAATGGAAAAGGTGGAGGAAAAAACGATTTTGGCCAAGTCTTAATAACAAAAAAAGGAGTTACTTCAGCAGAAGTTTTACAATATATAAAAGATAATTATATCAAAGGTAAAGATAAATAAATAACAGACCTTTTGATTTAAGATTTAAAAACAATAAGCTCTACTTTTTAGTTTTATACTAAAGATATAAATAATTAATGAATAAAATACTACTATTATAATATTAGAAGTTTAATCTTAATTTCAAAATAAGATCTATAACTCTACAGATTTGAGAGAAATATGATGAATGAATTAGAAATTGATAAAGAGCTTGAAAATTTCAAAGATCAGTTAAATTTACTGGCAATGATATTTGATACTCGCAGAAAAATGCGTAGAGAGATATATAATGAAAAAACCGGTTTCATTTTTAACGCCAAGTATCAATTTACAACTAAAGATGATGCATTTAATGTTCACGTGATTTTTAAAGATGGAAAGATGACTGTGGCAGATGGAAAAATTGATGATCCTAATATCACTATTTATTATAAGGATAAAGAGACTTTGGCAAATCTCTATAGCAAGAGTGCTGAAGAATCACTTGATTATCTTTTAACAAACGAGATGGGATATATTGGAAACATGTCTTACCTTACCAAGTTTTCTTATCTCACATCGCTCGTTATGGGAGCTAAGATCAAGGATTATAAAGGTCCTGAAAACCGAATATTATATCCAATTGAGAATATTGATAATGGAGAAAAGAGTAGAAGGCTTAAGAATGAAGGTTTGAATCGAAAGGTTGATAAAGTTGAGGTATTAGAAGATCCTTATCTAGCAAAATATTCTTTGGAGGATTTTCCACGTTTAAAATATTTAAAAAACCGTCGTTTTGCCTTAAAACCGGCAATATGCGTTGAAAGGGCTAGATTAGTAACACAATATCATAGGGAAAATGGGTTCGAGGAAGATAGTTCTGGAAATCCACTAGATCCAGAATTACGACAAGCAGGAGCAGTAAATTACATAATGTCTAATAAAAGACCTATAATTCATGATAGACATCTAATTGCTGGGTCTACTACATCAAAAGAAGTTGGGATCCCTATGTATCCTGAACTTATTGCGACAGCTATTTGGCCTGAACTAAAAACAATTGGTGAACGGGAGCTAAATCCTAATGATATTTCCGACAAAGATGCAGATATTTTAAGTTTAGAAGTTTTTCCTTATTGGATGGAACGGAATGTGCGAGAATACTGTCGTACAAAATTCAATAATCCCAAATCTCAAGCATTAGAAGAAGGATGGGTATTTTATTTTATGATGAAAACCAATGCTATCAGCCATACAATCCCGGGTTTTCCAATGGTTATAAACAAAGGATTAGAAAGTGTAAAACATAAAGCTGAAAAATTAGAAAAAGAAGCTGATTCAAAAGAGAAAAAAAATTTCTATAAGGCAATTCAAATAGCAATAGATGGTGTTTTAACATATTCTAAAAATCTGAGTGAAGAAGCAATAAGAATTGCTGAATCTTTGGATCCAAATGAACCAGAACAAGCAAAAAGAATTGATGAATTAAAGGAGATTTCCAGAATTTGTGCGAAAGTACCAGGAAAACCAGCAGAAACGCTTCAAGAAGCAATTCAATCTATTTGGACGAGTTTTGTTTGCTTACATTGTGAAAATGCTAATTCTGCATTATCAATTGGTAGATTAGATCAAATACTCCAGCCATTCTTTTTAAAAGAGATTGTGAAGGCTAAAAATGACGATGAAAAAGAACAAATAATAAGAAAGGCAATTGAGTTAGTCGGATCCTTGTTTGTTAGAATTAATGATCATGATCCACTAATGCCAAATGTGGGGTGGAAACTTTTCGGAGGCAGTTCTTCAGATGATACAGTGACAGTCGGAGGTGTTGATAGAGAAGGAAATAACGCTGTGAATGATATGAGCTATATTATTTTAAAGACAAATGAGATGCTTGGTTTCCAAGATCCTAATATGAATGCTCGATATTATTCTGGAATTAATTCAAAGGAATATTTACGTCGTTTGACTGAAGTAAATGTGAACATGGGGGCATCTCCAAGCATTCATAATGATAGAACTATGATTGAAGCCTTAGTTCACGAAGGTTTTGTTATAGAAGATGCTAGAGACTGGGGTGCAACTGGATGTGTTGAGCCTACAATTGTAGGAAAACATTATGGTCATACAAATTGCATGCTTTTGAATCTGGTGGCTCCCTTAGAAATGGCATTAAATAACGGAATTATTCCATTGACCGGAGAAAAAATGGGGATTGAAACTGGTTATGTTCGGACTAATTTTATAACATTTGAAGATTTTTTAGATGCCTATAAAATTCAACTTAAATATTTAGCAGAACAATCAATTGAAATTAATAATTTTCTCGGGGAATCACATAGAGATATACATCCAACACCTCTTTTATCGTGTTTTTACGATGGTCCTTTAGAAAAAGGTAAGGATCTCATTAATGGCGGTGCTGTTTATAATACATCGGGAGTTGCTCTTGTGGCACTTACGGATGTGATTGATAGTTTATTGGTTATTAAGGATTTAATCTACAATAAAAGTGAATTTAATTTTGCTACACTAATGGATGCTATTGATAATAACTTTGAAGGTTACGAATCCATCTTGCATAAAATAGAACAAGTTCCCAAGTTTGGTTCAGGTGAAGATGGTACCATTGAAATGGCTCAAGATATAATTAATTTTTGTTATGATATCTACAATTCTGCTAGAAATTATAGGGGTGGTAAATATCTAGTGGGTTACTGGTCGATAAGTTATCATACTGGATTTGGAATGCTCACTGGAGCTTTACCCTCAGGTCGAAAGAAAGGAAAGGCATTGACTCCCGGATTAACTCCCGCATCTGGTACCACTGATATCTTACTTCCAAGCATTCAAAGTGTTGCAGCTTTAGACTACTTAAAAATGGCAAATAATGCTTCTTATAATGTGAAACTTGTTCCCCATCCGGGTGATAACCATAAAGAAACACTAGATCTTTTCACGAGCTATGTCCAGAGCTTTTTTGATCTAAATGGAATGCAATGGCAATTTAATGTTATATCTTCGGATACAATGAGAGATGCGATGGCTAATCCGATTGATTATAGATGGCTCCTAGTTAGAGTCTCAGGATATAATGCCTACTTCACAAAACTAAATAAAAATATGCAATTAGAATTAATTGAAAGGCATGAATATCATACAAGATAGCAAAGATACTTTATTTTTATTTTTTAATTTTTATTTTTTGAAATAATGACAGAAAAAACACTTATAGTAGACATTAAAAGAAATGCCCTAGATGATGGTCCAGGAATAAGAACTCTTATCTTTTTTAAAGGTTGTCCGCTTTCTTGCGTTTGGTGTCAAAATCCAGAAGCAAAATCTCCTTTTTTAGAGCTCTATTTTGATGATGAATTGTGTGTTGAATGTCGTAAATGTTTAGAAGCATGTGCTCAAAATGCGATTAAATTTGATTATAAGTATCGTATTGACCGAAGCATATGTAACCTATGTGGATGTTGTATAGATCTATGTCCTAATAATGCTTTAAAATTTGTAGGAAAAATTTATACAATTAAAGAATTAATGAATATTATTTTAAAAGATAAAATATTTTATGATAATTCTGGTGGAGGAGTCACCCTTTCTGGAGGAGAACCTCTGTCTCATATTGATTTTGTTCATAATTTACTCAAAGAACTTAAAAAAGAAGAGATCCATATATGTATTGAGACATGTGGGTTTTATAATAAAAATAAATTTAATGAGCTGATAGAACCTTATGTTGATTTAATTTATTTTGATTTAAAAATTTCAGATCCTAATCTCCACGCTCAATATTGCAAAGTTTCTAATGAGCGAATTTTGGAAAATTTTGAAATTTTAATTAATAAACAATATATAGAAGTTCTACCAAGAATCCCCCTTATTCCTGATATAACAGATACATCAGAAAATTTAAATAAGTTAGCCCGTTATTTAAAAACTCTGCATATAAAGAGAATAGGGTTTGTACCATATAATCCATTATGGATATCCAAACCTGAAAAAATTGGTATCATGCCTTTATACTATCATTCTGAATGGATTTCTAATAAGAAAAAAGAGCAAATTAAATCATTTTTTTCAGATTTTGATTATAATGATTTTTAAATCTTAAAAATAAATGAAGTAGTTTCATTATCAAGTATTATAAACTATTTAATATGATTAAATCTAATAGAATTATTAGCAGATTTTTAATTATAAGGATGAATTAACTATGGGAAAAATATTAAGAATTGATTTAGAATCTAAAAACTTCTTTACAGAAATTATTGAACCTGAATTAGAAGAAAAATATATTGGAGGGTCTGGAGTAGCCGCAGCAATCTTTATCAAAGAAGTTCCCCCCGATATTGACCCTTTTGATGCTCAAAATCTCCTTATCTTCTCTTTAGGACCAATTTGTGGAACTCCAATACCATATTGTGGTAGACATTTTATTATGGCAAAATCCCCGTTAACTAGGATTTTAGGTGAATCTTCTGCTGGCGGCTATTTTGGAAATGAACTAAAGAAAGCAGGTTATGATCATATTATCATTAAGGGAATAAGTGAGACTCCTGTCTATTTATGGATTCATAATGATAATGTTGAAATTCGAGACGCTACAAAATTATGGGGAAAAGGAACTCGAGAAACAGAAGATTTATTGAAGAAAGACATTGGTGACGAAAAAGTAATAGTGACTTCAATAGGACCAGCAGGAGAAAACCTTGTTAAATTCGCTTCAATAATGAGTGAAAAAGGTCATGCTGCGGGACGTTGTGGCATGGGTGCAGTAATGGGCAGCAAGAATTTAAAGGCAATAGTTGTACGTGGTACTAAAGATGTACCAATCAATAATAAAGATAAATTAATGGAGGTGGCACAAAAAATAAGAACAATAGCAAAAACAACACCTTTTTCTGTAGTTATGCATGATGTAGGTACTCTTGCACATATGGATAATTACGTTAGTGCGGGAGATGTACCGATTAAGAATTTCACACTAAGTCGATGGAAAGGAACAAAAAAAATTGGATTTTATTCACTAAAAGACAACTATGAAATACAACATTATTCTTGTTTCAATTGTTGGACTGCTTGTAGAGGAAAAATTAAGTATAATAATGAATGGGTGGTATGGCCTGAATATGAATTCTTGGGAATGTTAGGTTCTAATCTATATGTGGATGATTTAGAAGCTTTAATTAGATGGAACATTATGGTTAATGATTTAGGGATGGATTGTATTTCTCTTGGTGGAGTTCTTGGAGTTTTTCTAGAAGCGGTAGAGCGAAAATTAATTGAAATTGACTATAATGGTCTAGGGTTTGAAAAAGATCCAGAAAAGAATCACTATACTATTTGGGGTGCCACTTCAGCAATTGAAAATTTAATCGAGTTAATTGCATTTCGAAAAGAAATTGGGAACGATTTGGCTGATGGTGTTCGGATATTTTGTCAAAATAATAATTTACCAGATGATCTTAATATACAAGGAAAAGGTCTTGAAGTACCTGCTCATGAACCTCGTTCGAACAATATAACAGCATTAGATCTCGCCACATCTTCTCGTGGGGCATACCATGGTTATGAACCCTTTCACTTATCATTTTCTACACATTTTAAAAAGGAATTAGGACTTACTGAAAGAATTGATGCATTTTCTGGAGGTGAGGAAGTTATAACTGCAGTCAAAAAAATACAAGATGCTTGCGAATCATATACAGCAACAGGAGGATGTATGTTTGGTTTTTTTTATTCTAGTGAGATTAGTCCTTGGGTAGATGCTGTTAACGCTATTACAGGTAGATCCTATACAGTTGAAGATTGGGTAAGAATTGGTGAAAATCTATTTAATTCAAAAAGAAAATATAATATAAAATGTGGGATTGCTAAGAAGGATGATTCAATTGGAACAAGATTTTCAAATCCTATCCCTAAAGGAGGAACTAAAGGCAATATACCGCCTCTTAAAGAAATGCTGGAGAAATACTATAATCTAAGAAGTTGGGATTCAGAAGGAAACCCCTCATAGAAGAGGAAAATACTAGTATTAACTTTATTTTTAAAAATTTTTTTGCATTCTAAATATTTACTCTGAAAAATTATCATATTTAATATTTTGAACTATTTCGATTTTCTATATAGACTATATAGACTCTATATAATATGATAAGAAAGCTTAAAACTCTAAAATTTTTTATTATAATAAAGAAAAATGGAGAAACTATATATTAAAAATGTTTAATCGATATCTCTTAACCTTACTAAATCAAAAGAATGAATATATCAAATTAAAAAAAGGAGTTTCACAAACACCTCTCGAAAAATCTATTGATGACATAATTGAAAAAATTACGCAAGATATCGATAAAATAACAAAATTAAATCAAATTGATTGTATATATTAAAATTACAAATTTAGGAGAAAAAATTATGAAACCTATTTTTAGAGAGTTTTGCTGTCCACAATGTGGAGAATTACGGCATATAAAAGTTAATGGCATTTGTTTTGATTGTAATAATGAAAACACTCTTAATTCATTCGCAGAACAGCGTAAATTACAGCAAAAGCTCGCTATGAAAAATCATTCTCTCACTGTAGAGAGTTATAACTAAAATTATTTTAGTTTTTATTTAACTTGAATTTTTACAATCGAATCTTTTTTATTTAAGATTTTTATCTCATCAAAAATATTTTAAATTTAGTACTAATTAATAAATTTATAAATTATAGAAATTCTCTCTTAGAAATTAATTTCATTATGAAGAGATGCTGAAAATTGGTAGAAATTATACAAATTAGCGATTTACATTACGGAAGTGAATTCAGAGAAGATTGTTTTGAAAATATTATTAGTTATATTAAAGAAACTCACCCTGATTTAGTTGTCTGCACTGGAGATCTGGTGCATAGGGGAAGAATAAATGAATTTAAAAATATAGTTCAATATATAAATAGAATAAAGGATATAACTAGGTTTATGGCGGTACCAGGTAATCATGATGTTAAAAGTTCAGGTCTCGTATTTTTTGAGAAAATTATTGGACCAAGAAGATCTAGATTGATTTTAGAAGAAAAAAATGCCCTGATAGTAGGTATCTGTTCCGCTAGAGATGATTTGGCCGAGGGTAGAATCGGGGATGAGCAATTGGATTGGTTAGGCCGCCAATTTAACCGGAATTTAGAAGATCGAGTAATAGCATTACATCACCATTTAATTCCAATTCCAATGTCTGGACAAAAATTTACAACAGTCCGAGATGCGGGAGAAATTTTAGAGTTTACTAATTTATTTGAAATAGATCTAGTATTAATGGGCCATCGCCATGTTCCTCATGCTTATACCATTTCTTGGAAGAATTCATCAAGTACAACTTTTCTTTACAGTGGTACTTCAACTTCAAATAAAATCCGTGCTAATGATGCCCCTAGCTTTAATCATATTTTTCTTAGTGAAGGTAATTTAGAAGTTTATATAGTTAATTCGGTAAATCTTAAGAAGAATTTATTACTGGAAAGAAAGGAACATCATACTGAATTTATTAGACCACGAAAAACTAGAATCGAACATTTACTTGCATCAGAAGTATGGGATGAATAAAAAGAATTCTATAAAGCAGGTGTAAATATATGCCTAAACCAATTACACCGTTATTAACGGTTGATGCTGTAATTTTAATAAATAACAAAAAGGATATTATCTTAATCCGGCGAAAAAATCCTCCTTTTCAAGGGCAATTTGCATTACCTGGAGGATTTGTTGATATAGGCGAAACCGTTGAAAATGCTTGTATTCGTGAAGTAAAAGAGGAAACAAATATTAGTGTGAAAATTATAAAACTTATTGGAGTTTTCTCCGATCCAGACAGAGATCCAAGAAGACATACTATCACTGTAGCCTTTCTTTGCGAACCATTAACAAAAAAGGAAAAACCAAAAGCTTTAGATGATGCTGCTGCCCTAGAAGTTGTACCTTTATCAAATCTTTCTTCATTAAAATTAGCTTTTGATCATATGGAGATTGTTAAGAGTTCAGGGATATTAGATAACATAGATTAATTGGATTATCATTTTTCCTTTATTTCATAGAGATTTTGAAAAGAATCTTTAATAAAAAGATAATATCCAACACCATCTTTCCTTGGAACTTTCACGATATCATATCCTAATGAACTTGCTCTATTAATAAAATCATCTCTATTTTCTATTAATAAGCATGAATGAGTAAAAGTGTCCTGTGCTTTACTTTCATCATCAGTAATAAAAACCTCAAAACTTAGAGAATCTTTTTCATATCGTATAATTTTTTGTTCTTTACTTACACCAAAGAATTTTTCCATCAAATCAGCTGAGACTGTGAATGATCTTGTTCTTTTTAACCCCAATAATTCAATAAAAAAATCATCTGAATTGCTTTCGTTATTTGCGGCAATAGCTATATGCTCTAAGTTTTTCTCACCCATATTCATTAACACTCATCCAACTCAATTTTCGTTTTTTTAACTCAATTTCCAATCGTATCTATATACAAATATTACGATTAATTTTATTTAATATCTTAGTTAATTATTTATATCGTTTTGTAAATTATCGCAATTGATTTTTTGTTTAAAATTTAAAAATTTATAGGTAACAATATTATTAATAAGTTTAAAAAAAAAAGAATAAGGTTAAGGTCTTTTGTAGATGACTGAAGTCTCAGAACAACAATTTCTTACTAAACTTTGTGAAGTGGTGTATAAATTATCAGGAATCGTTAAAACTCAATCTCCTCGTTTTAAGAAAAAATGGGACGAATACTTTGAGCCTTTTAATATTAAACCTCATATTGTTCGCCAAATACCTCTTGATAAAGATAGATTTTTAAAAGAAATTGATTACAGAATTACAGTCCTAAAAAACGTTGAACAAGCAACATTGGATGGCTTTTATTTAGTAAAAACCTTATTACAAACCTTTTATGGTTCTTATTTTGATTCTGAGCTATTTAAAAATGATTTTTCCAAGGAAGATCAACTAATATTAAAATATTTCGTCGCAAAAGAAATTTTAGGAAATCTAATACAATATAATAAATTAGATCATGAATCTGTTCCATTAAAATATAATATTATTGCCAGAAATTATACGTTAATAAAGTTGAAAGGCCAAACAAATCATGAAATACTGGATAACTTAAACAAACTAAATATAAAGGATATAAAGTTGGGTGATGTCGAAAATTTCATGAACGAAATCGAATTAGATGGAATCATCAATACTAAAAAGAAAGGGAAAGACTATGAGTATAGTTTAAAAAAAGAATTAGAGTTGACTAAAGAGGGAAAGAAATACTATAGTCAAGTACTTCAACCACTAGTTGATTTTCCAACCCTCTTTTTTCGTAGCTTCTTCAATATCAGAGAATTAAATGTAACTTTAGATCAAAACGTTTCATATCGTGATTTTCTTCAAAAAATCCTGCTAAAAACCGCTACACAAGGATTTTCTCCTACTAATTATGTCTTCCAAAATTTGGTTAAGTATTATGAAAAAATTAGGGACGAATTTACCTAATTTCTTTAATTCTCCTTAAAATTCGAATTCTTTCATTACCTCCTCGACAGAATAATTCTCATGTAGAATTTTACTGATAGCTCGAACTAATTTTGTTGGATCTTCCGCTTGGAATACATTTCTGCCAAAAGCAACTCCTGATCCACCTGCTTCAATCGAGTCATACACCATCTGAAGTAAATCTGGAATGGTGTTCATTTTAGGACCGCCCGCAATAATAACTGGAATATGTCTTACTCCTTTAGTAATCTTCCTAAATGAATCAATATCTCCTGTATAATTTGTTTTAACTATATCAGCTCCCAATTCAACTCCAGCTCTTACTGCAATATTAACTACACTAGGATCGTTTTCATTTGTAATTTTTTTTCCTCGTGGATACATCATTACTATTAAGGGTACACCCCATTCTCTACTACTTTCCACAATTTTTTGAGCGTCTTGAAGCATTTCTGGTTCATCCTCTGCACCAATATTTATATGTATTGAAACCGCATCTGCGCCCATTTTTAAAGCACGCTCTACAGAACAAACTAAAACCTTTCTATTAGGATGTGGTGATAAACTAGTAGCTCCTGATAAATGAATAATCAACCCAATATCCTTTCCATATTGCCTATGCCCTGCACTAACCATCCCAGAATGCATTAAAACAGCATTTGCTCCTCCTAAAGCAACTTTATCCACCATTGCTGCTAAATCTTCCAATCCCTGGATAGTACCCATAGTCAATCCATGATCCATTGGAATTATTATAGTTTTTTTGCTTTCTCTATCAAAAATCCGTTCCAATCTTATTCTTTTACCAAGACTCAATGGAAGCATTCACTTTAATAAATTTATATAAACTATTCAATATAATTAGAGCATAAATATAAAATTTAGTTTATGTTGGTACTTTTAGTGTTTTGTTTTAATTATTTATAATGCACTAAATAATTTTCCATATTTTAATTCGAAATATATAAATAGTTAATTGAAGGTTAAATTATTTAGTATGGTAATTTCATCAAAAATAATAAATGTACTCCTTCTCAGTGGCGTAGTTCTTTTTTTTATTGGAACCTTTTCAATTATTTATTATTTCATAATGTGTTTTGTAATTGAGATAATTATATCTCCTTTATATTTTATTATTGGATGGCTATTATTTGTAATTGGAGGATTTTTTATTGGAATAACCCCAAGGAAGTATTATCATACTATAAAAAGGGGGAATAAGAGAATATTGGAAATAGAATTACTTATTATAGGTTTATGTGGATTAATATTATGTACTTTTATATCTATAGCTACTGATATTTATATTTATAGAAATGATGGGACATTTCCCTTTCGAACATTATTATTTTTTACTGCTGGATTTGTAGGATTTATTATAATAAAAATAATACGGAAAAAAAAGCAGTAGACGAAATTATTTATGTCGTTATAAATAATAAATTTAATTATACTTCCTATTCTTGTTTTAAAATTTTCATAAAATCATAAAAATATCTATAAGAATCTTTAAAATCATTATCTTCTTTAGAATAATCTAATGCTTCGTCAAAAATCTGATTGAACTTAGATATATTCTTCTTTTGAATTATTGTTTTATATTCTTTTATTAAGCTTTCTAATAAATTTAACACTTTATGAAATTCTTGATTTTCTATTTGAATTTCTGCAAACATATCTCTCTCTCTTTGAATTATACTCTCAGCGAAAACTTTTTGTAACAAGAATGTAGTACCAGTATATTTCGTTAACTCAGTCAATGGTTCTTTTGACCTTCTAATAAGATTTAAAAAGAGAATGTTAAACATATGAGGTACTCCTAAGGTTAAAGCAATTCGTCTATCATGAATTTCAGGTGTACTCTCAGTGATTATTAGCCCATTTAATTCAAATAAAGTTATTAATTCATTTACTAAATCATCATAATTTTCTGTACCACCAACTTTTAACACGATCATAACATAGTTTTTCATATCTTTTATACCAGGACCAAACATAGGATGTAGTGAAAGGCAATTTATTGGGTAAACTTTAATAATTTTTTGCATTGTATTCACGACCATGTTTTTTAATGATGTAATATCCATGAGTAAGGCGTTTTTTTTTAATAATGGGGAAATCTTTTGAATCATACTCACAGTAGAAGTAATTGGAATTGAAACTAAAATTATGTCTGCATCTTTCACACTCTCTTCTAAAGAAGATTCATAGTTTATATCAAATTCATGAGCAACAATCTTTAATCTTTCCAAATTTCTTGCATATATTGTAATTTTAAAACCATTTCTTTTAAAAAATTCTCCAAAAACTTTACCCATGCCACCAGAACCACCAATTATAGTAAGGTTTTTTCCTAACATCAGACTATCATTTATTTTATTTTTAATTTAATTATTAATTTTTATTACATATCTTTTGTTTTCTTTATTGGGATATTGAATTCTTCTAAAAGAGGTATAAGATGTTTCTTGTCTTCGGAATTTGTCCCTTTCCAATCAATAATAAAATAATCAACCTTTTCAAGAGTATTATTTACCATTTGTTCAATTAAATCTTTATTTAATTCTTGAATGTAATATTTTGGACATATGAAAGACATAGCGATATTCGTATTTCTGATTAATCTATGAAAATTTGGAGCATAGTGAGTACCTCCAAATCCTAACCCTACTTTTTGATCTCCCATTTCTTTATATTCAATATATTTCTGAAAAGTACTAAAAATAGCGTTTGTTAATATCATTCCTGCCTCATCTATTTTCCATTCCACCTTACTGCTTCCTAATTCCATGAAAATTAAAGGTTTATCTAAGATTGTAGGGCCATGGTGAGTTACCTCAATATCAAGTGAGAATTCTGTTAATGTTGGGGGAAACTCTTGTTCAGTTAATGAAATAAATCCTGCCTTATGAAGTAATGCACTTGTTTTTGATAAATCTTGAGGATCTCCACCAAAATCTGTATCTTTACTCCAGTTACCAGTAGTATGAACTAAAAATGCTGGTCGGGTAGATTTTGAGGTATGACGACTTGCAAAAATAAGATAATCTGGATTTATCTCTGATTCCTCTAATTTTAAATCATTCAAAAAAATTAATGGATCCTTTGTAAGCCCTAGCAATACTTCATTTTCAGTAAAATTTGTCGTTAATTTGAAAACGGGATTTTCATGCCATATGAAATGTGTCTCCTCGAAATTGTACACTTTAGAATTTATAAACTTTTCTCTTATGTTCATTGAGGCTTTATCCTCGGTTGAGGTTATGATTAGAAACTCGATTACATATCACCAATGAGCTTTTTTGTACTATGTCTTTATTAATCTCAATAAAAATTTTATAATTTTAGTTAATTACTTCAACTTTAATAATTTTTAAATCTATTTTCAATATTAATGAGTGTTAATTTAATAATAGTTCTAATTCTTGCTTTACCTTTTGGAGTTTTATTTTTTATCGCAGATTATTTTGAAAATAAACTCATTCAAGTACATGCTTCATTAATAGCGGGAATATCAGTATCGTATTTCTTTCTAATAGTACTTCCTGAAATTGCTCAACGATTACCAGAATTTCCTTTTCATTTGAAACTATTCGAATACCTCTTTGTGCTTATTGGCTTTTCATTTATTCATGTATCTGAAAAATTAATTCTGCAGAAAGCTGAGATGAAGACTCAAAAAAAAATGAGAAAATTAATCAAAAAATCAATTAATAATAAAAAAATGATAAGATTTGAATTTTTTATATTAATAACGAGTTACAGCAAGACTGCTTGATCTTATAAAGTTACCCGTTGTTTCAGAAATGACCACTATACTAATATTATGAGTTCCTTTGGACAATGTCTGAGAATATTGTAGTGCGACGGGATAATACTGATAAGTTGCGTCCCCTTGATAGGGCCCTGCACGAGTAAAAGGATTAGTTAATTGTACACCATCAATCCAAAAATAGAAAAGCATATCAGCAAAACCAAGCGGGTCAGGAAGGATTCTCGTGCTCGTAGTAAATAACATATGAACTGTAGCAGAAGCATCCAGTCTAACGATTACATATAAATCAGGAACGGTTACATATACTAAAGCTGGTGGGGTATATATATCTTCTTTATAATCATACCAGAAATCTGTTTTCCCTTGATCTATCCATGTAATCAACCCAAAACCTAAGCCTCCAGCACCTAATATCAATGCAATCACACCTAAAACTGTTCCACCTTTTCCCATTAAATCCCTCAACCTCTTAATTCATAAATGATTTTTTTTTGAGTTTACAATTAAAATATGAATTTATATTAATATAATTTCTATAATAAAAGTTTGCTTTAAAGAGGAAATAACATTATTTTAATTGGAATTCACAAATTTAAATATATATGAACTCACAAAATTAATTAACTTTTAAATTATAGGGTTTCTAAGTTCTATCTTTAACAAATATAAGATTACTATTTATAAACATTTTTATTCATTAAAACTAAGTTTAAATTAATGTGAGGTTATGAAATTAATGAAAAATATGAAAAAGAAAATGTTTAATGAAATCTTAAATATTGATAATGACGATAAAAAAATCATCGAAATGATTGAAAAAAATCCAGATATTACCCACAGTGATATAGCTAAGGAGATAGACAAATCTCAGCCCGCTGTAGGTGCCCGAATTATCAAGTTAGAAAGAAAACACCTACTCACAAAACAAGTAGGTTTCAATATTAAAGAAGTCGATATTAAAGTTGCTATTGTTTATGTTTCTACTAAAGATGTTGAAAATATTGTCCGAAAGATTGAGAACTGTCCCTTTATTAATCATGCGTTCAAAATTTCGGGTGAATTTAACGTACTCTGCTTTATTGCCGCTTCGGATTTACAGACTATCGAAAAATTAGTAGATTTGTGCTTTAGACGCGATGAAAATGTTGTCAATGTTAAAACTAATATATTAATTGAATCCATCCATGATTTTGTGATCCCAATCGATTTTCAAATCGAAAATTTTGATGGGAGGCATTGTGGACCCAAATGTAATATGAGGGAAGATGTACCTAAATTTAAATTCAATCAGGAAAAAGAAATTTAAGTAAGTTGCATCTTTTTTCTATAAGAAATTTTAACCTTAATTTCACTTTAAAACTCTAATAAAGAGTATAAAAAAAATTAATCTACTTCCACTTACACTAAACCCTTTGCTTTTGCGATTTTATACTTACATTTTTCACCGCAACCTTCTTCTAAAGTGGGATTATGCTCTTCTGAATCAAAATCAATAGGTAATATAAAATCTTTCGCGATATCAAGCACAACTTCCATCGAAACACTAGTTATTTCAGGGTTATTTCGAAAATGATAATTAACAACATTATCAAGCTTCTGAAGTTTAGAACTCGCAAGTAAGATACAAACGTTATGTTCCCCTGAAAGTTTAAATGCGTTGAGCATAAAAGGACAGTGCTTAGCCATATCCATTATCTCTTCAGGATTCTTTGTCTTTATCTCTACAGTTGCGAGATGCAAATCTACTTTCTTAAAATTGATCCCCGGCTGGAATTGCAAAATTCCATTTTTCTCCAGTTTTTTTATTCTCATACCTACGGTCGGCTGCGAACGGTTAATTTTTGTAGCGATTTCTGTGTGTGTAAGACTAGGGTCTTCTTGAACAAGCGATATTATTTGTCTATCAATCTCATCAAGCTTTAACTTTTCTGAAATCATAATAATCATATAAAGAATTTTTTTTCTTGACTAATTAAGTAATAATTTTTCCAAATTATAAAATTTTAGAAGTTTAAAACAACAATTTAAATTAGTCTAAAAAATTGATCTTACAGACTTATTTCAAGATTAGGATGAATTTATAAAACATTAATATGTCTTATTTTGAGTTTATTAAAAAAACCAAGATTCCATTATGGTCAATAATTTCCTTTATATGTCTAACTCCACGTTCTATAGGAGCATCGGGAAGAAGAACCATACCATCCTTAACCAATGTTATCCCTTTTACTTCTAATGGTACGTTATCAAGTGGAAATTCGATTCTAGTATTTCTAATTTTGACTTCTTTTCTGATTTCTTTCACATTAGAAAATTCTGGTAAAAATCCAAAAAATTGTTGAGAATTATTTAAATTAAAGAGGAAAGATTGATAGGATAATTGGTATTATTGTTGATAATGATACGAATACCATTTTCATAACTTCCGGAAAATCATAACTCCAAGTTCCATAGCTTTTTATCTTCTCAACAACCACGCGAATAACTTTTATATCTTCAAGAAGAATTTTTCTAGACTTCCATTTTTCATCGATCATAATTAGAATATCAGGGTGGATTATGGCTTCAAAATAAATATACTCTAACCGTGAAACCAACGATGTAAAGGAATCAATTAATGAATATTTCATTTTTCTTAAAAATTTATGAATCCGCCATTGGGGAAAAAAGAACAATCCGAAACTTAAAACTACAAATATCGCTATTCCTATAGAAAACGACATTGAATACAATTCTAAATCTTCAGGAACAATGTAAAATGCTTCACTAATCCAGAAAATTAATCCAATAATAATCCCAGATAAGATTAAATAAGTTGTTATGTTAAAGAGTAATTCGCCTATTTTCCGATTTCCTCTCTGAAATTCATAGAAAGATTTACCTGTAGCATCAAATTTCTTAGTACTCTCAGATAATTTAATTTTTTTTAATTGAGCATCTCCAAGCATATCAGTAATGGATTTAATTGTATCACTATATCTTGTAACACTCAATATTGTCCGATCTGACCCTAAATCACCCATTTTAAAAAGGCCATATATAATAGCAAATAAAAATGTAGCAATCAAGAATATAACTAGACCAATCCCAATATTAGCTGGGATAATTAAAAATCGACTCCAATCCGGTATAGGTGTTAAATAACTTGCTTTCCAGCTATTTATATCAATCACGGTAATTAAACCTATTATCTGATAAATTACAAAGAAAATTGAGCCCAAATACACCCATTTTAAACTCATAATCTTGTTTAATAATCTCTTTGAGAATTTTAAATATTCAAGGTCATTACAAAATAGTAATTTTACAGAATTATGCTCTTTCCCATATGGTTTCATTATCTCGTCAATTCTTTTATGCGTATATCCAATTAATTTGGTGAGAACCAATCCTATAAATATTAATGGAAGATATGTAAACATTTCTTGATATAGAGACACGAAAAACATTTCTATTGAACCAGAATATATTAAATAGACAAGAGGTAAACCTAACATGATTGGTAAAAAGAATATCAACGCAAAAATCACAGTAATATATAGTTTTGTACCTATTCCGGTAGTTCTGATTTTAGTCCAATCTGATCTATATCCCATTTCTTCTCTCCAAGCTGAATCGTTGACATATTTTCCCATTGGAAATAGATGAGCGATTCCATTAGGATCCTTCCCATAGGGGGCGGTTTCGTCTATTTTTTTTACATAATCTTCAAAAAATTCTCCATCTTTAAGTTTAGGGTCAATATCACCCTTTTCTCTTTTTTCCATGTTATAATTTTCAACTGGTTCCGACATCATAGTTCATTTTTAATTAGATTGCGCATATTAAAGCACAAATTTATTATAAATTAAAAAGTTAACTAAATATGGGTAATTTTCTCTTAATAAATGAAAGAATAAATTTATTAAAAATATATTAATTGGTCGATTACTTTATATATAACACAAAACTTAGGTTGATATCTCAATATTATGAATATCTGGAAATATCTGCATCATCTTCTCTCAGGTGCGATAATTTTACTGGAGGGAATAATCTTATTGTTTTTAAAAAAACCACTTTTTTACTCAATACTTTTTATTCTTGTTGGTTTATTTTTAGTAATTGATGATATTTTTGCTGAAACTATGGATAAGTCCTTAGTAGGTAAAATCCATTCAGATCCGATTAAATTGAAAAAAATAGGGATAATATTCTTTCTATGTTTTCAATTATTTTTTGCCTTAATTATAATTTTTTATTAGAATGTATCTAAAAATCAGATAATGGAATTTTTCCGTTAAAATGAATCCAATTACCATCAAAACTTATTTGAACGGAAATAATTTTGATTCCTCTCTTTCTTGCTTCACTTAAATTTTCTGAAAATTTAGCATCCATTTCAAAATTTGGACTAAAACTTTTTGACTTGCGAAATATTAAAAAGAATAAAATTCCATGATGTTCAATAATTTCTTTTACATGTCTCGCTCCCCGTTCTGTAGGAGCATCGGGAAAAAGAGCAACGCCATCTCTAACTAACGTCACTCCTTTTACTTCAAGTGGTATTCCATCAAGTAGAAAATCTATTCTGCTTTTTCCAATTTTTACTTCTTTTCTGATTTCTTTCATGTTAAAAAATTCTGGTAAGAGTCCAAAAACTTTTTGAGCAATCTTTGAATGTAAAGCGGTGTCTATAAGCACCCATTCAAGATTGACTTTAACAGCCTTGATATAATATTTTAGTTTACCCCGAGAATGAGTAAATAAAACTTCAGCACCTTCTATAAGTAATTCTTTTAACCTGCCGGGGTCGTGTATGTGAGCAGTTTCAATATGCCCCTTGTATTTGATTTCTCCTATAAATCTATTTGGTCTTGAAATAAATATTCCTTTCATTAAATTAGGAATTTCAAAAAGAGGTTTCTTGTTGTTATTCATGAATTTTTTAGTACCATTTAATATCAATTATATTTAGACTAAATTTGTTTATAAAATTAAGAGATTTTATTATAGAATATAACCTTAATAGATAAAAAGAGTTTATTATTTGAATAATCATAATGAGTGAGCCAGACGATCAAGCAGCTATTGTAAATTATAAATTTCATCATATAGATACTTCGAAGTGTGCTCAATGTCAAGATTTTTCCTGTGAAGAAGCGTGCTTTAGGGGTATTTATGAAGTAATTAATAAAAAATCTACACCTGAATGTACTGTGGTGGAAGATCGTGAAGATAGATGTGTTAAATGTCACATCTGTACTACAGCATGTAAATATCGGGCTATTCTCATTGATTAATCTACTAAAAATTCATTTTAAATCTTTTGATATATATCTATATATAAATTTTCCTTACCTTAATTGAAGATATTTATGAATATATTCAAAATAAAAAGCATTAAGTGCAGTTTTAGTATTAAATTTCGTTAAAATAAAAAATTATATCAATAAATTGAAAAAATATCATTTTGAAGAATTGTAGGTTTTTTCATTCATTGAGCACAAATACATTTTTCACAACAAGTTGCTTGCAAAGATACTTCTCCAAAATCAAGATTTAAATCTATTGGTAAGACAAGATCATTAACTACATTCTCAATGATGTCCATGTGGGCATATATAACATCTGGATTATTCCGAAAATGGATATTTACGATATTATCAAGGAATTTATAGTTGGTACCAATCAGAAGGATGCTCATATTTCTATCTCCTGAAAGTTTAAATGCGTTAATCATGAAAGGGCAGTTTTTGACAGTCTCAATAACCTTTTTTGGATTCTTTGTTTGAATTTCAACTCTACCAAAACAGAGATCAGCTACTTTGATATTTACACCGGCCTGATATTTCAAAACGCCTAATTTTTCAAGCTTCTTGATGCGCATTCCCACAGTCGGTTGACTGCGATTAACTTGTCCCGCAATTTCTGTGTGTGTAAGTGTGGGCTCTTTTTGAATCAGGTCCATAATTTTACAATCAATATCATCAATACCAATTTTGTCACTTATCATTTTCTTTACCTTTTAATTTTAAAATTAAAAATAAAACAATATTCACATATCGCCATATAACGATAATACGATAACATAATATTTAAACCTTTGTGATTTTCGTATTAATAATGAAATATTAATAATCCATTAAAACAAGCTTTAAAAACTAGTAAAAAAAATACTCTATTAAATCTATGAGCGAATTAAGAAAATACACAATAGAATTTTTAAAGGTATTAGCAGATTCAACAAGATTAGAAATCCTAGATCAATTAAAAAATAGTGAAAAAACCGCTAAAGAAATTAAAGAGAAACTGAACAGATCTCAATCAACAATTTCCAAACATTTGAATTTGCTCATTGATAATAACCTTATAGATTTTGAGAAAAAAGATAATATTAAATTTTATAAGATTAAAAATAGCAATATTTTTACCCTTCTCTCTAATATAAATTCAACAGTAGCTAATATTAACTCTGAGAAACTTAAAGACTTAATTGATGTTGACATCATTGATACATTATCTTAGCTTTTCAAGAATATATTTTATTTTAAAATCTCTTAAAAAATATGGAATCCTCAAAAAAAGATAAAGAAACTAAACAATCAATAAAGATTGTGCTTCTAGGATTAGATAATAGTGGGAAAACATCAATTTTGAATTGTTTAAAGGGTATTAAAGCTATTTCTGCTTTTAATAGTCTAATGCCCACTAAAGGTCTTGATGTTGAGCATTTTCAGGCCTTAAATTCAGAATATTCTATTTGGGATCTTGGCGGTCAAAAAGCATATCTTGATGAGTATTTCAACGATTTTAAAAAATATGTAAAGGGAACAAATAAATTTATATATGTAATTGATATTCAAGATGTTAATCGTTATGATATTGCCCTTGAATATATGATCAAAGTAATAAATTCAATTGAAATACAAAATGGCATTGAGTTTTCTATTTTTCTCCATAAATTTGACCCAGATTTGGTATTTGATAGCAATTTAAATGAAAATGTTATTGATGATTTTATAAGAAAAATAAGAGGGACTATTCCTCCAAAATTTAATTATTCACTTTATAGAACATCAATATACGCAATCTTTGAAAAATCTACAGTTATATAAATGATGTAGGTTTAGTGGTTTTAGCGATTTTAAATAATTTGAAAATTTTAAAATATGTTAGAAAAGAATACTATTTAGTATCGAAGGAAAAAAAGTCACAAGATTTCATAAATATATGTGGTCGCAGGAAGAAAAAAAGGAATTAACAAGTCGAGTAAAATGTAGATCATCGTTAATTGTTTTTGCTTTAATCTTGTTCCTTACTTATCTTACTCATTTCTATAGTTTTCTTTTATTTCATACTATTGCTGAGTTATTTAGTGTAGTTATTGCATTTGGCATTTTTATAATTGGATGGAATACTCGAAAGAATATAGAGAGCTCGATTTTCTTAGTTCTAGGCGTCAGTTTATTATTTGTTGGCTCAATTGATCTAATCCATACTTTAGCATATAGTGGAATGAATATATTTGAAGGATATGACGCAAATTTACCTACTCAATTGTGGATAGCTGCCAGATATCTTCAAGCAGGTTCTTTTCTCATGGCATTTCTTTTAATGTATAAAAAGATAAATCCAAATCATTTAGTAATTGGATATACGGTTATAAGTACACTTTTGGTGGTATTAATTTTTAATAGGATTTTTCCAGATTGCTATATTGAAGGGACAGGGCTCACACCATTTAAAATTATCAGCGAATATATAATTATTGGAATTTTAGCAGTATCTATAATAGTATTATATAAAAATAGAAAAGAGCTCAATTTAACAACGTTTCGATTGAAAATCTTTTCGATTTTATCACTAATAATAGCGGAGGTAGCTTTTACTTTTTATATTGGTGTATATGATCTTTCTAATTTAATAGGGCATATCTTTAAAATAATTTCTTTTTATTTTATTTATTTAGCAATTGTCCAAAAGGGATTTGAGGATCCTTTAAATACTTTATTCACAAGATTAAAACAGAGTGAGGAATTTATAAAAACAGCATTAAATACTCAAATGGATACTTTTTTTGTATTCAATCCAAAGAACGGTAAAGCGATAAGATGGAATAAAGCTTTTAATGAGATCAGTGGCTATACTGATAAGGAAATATTATCCATGAAAGCACCTGATTCTTATTACAACCAAGAAGATTTAGAAAAAGCTGAAAAGGCTATACGTAATGCCATAGAAACTGGCAATACTACAGTTCAAATGGAATTAATTACAAAAGAAGGGAAAAAAATACCCTTTGAATATTTAGGCTCAGTTATTATTGATGATCATGGAGATATTAATTATATCGTTTCTGTTGGTCGAAATATTACTCAACGTATACAAGCAGAAGAAGAAATTAAGAGTTTAGCAAAGTTTCCTTCAGAGAATCCAAATCCAGTATTAAGAGTCAGTAATGAAATTGTCCTATATATAAATGATGCTGGTCAAAAATTGTTTAATATTGAGGTTGGGAAGAAGATGCCACCTAGTTTAAATAATGTAGTAGGGGAAGTCTTTCATACTCAAATAATTCACCAAATTGAGCTTGAATTAAATAATCAATTTTACTCATTTACTATAACACCCATAACTGAAAAATCATATCTTAATATTTATGGTCTTAATATCACAGAGAGAATTTTAGCAGAAAGAAGAATTAAAAACTTGGTATCGACAATTTCTCATGAACTGAGAACACCAATAACCGTTCTAATGATGTCCTTAGATTTATACAGGCAAAAAAAAACTTCACTAACCCCTGAACTACAAAACTACATTATTGAGACAGGAGAGAAGAATCTCTCACTTCTAAAAGATTTATCAGAAGATATTCTCATGCTCTCTCAAATTGATGAACAAAAAATAGAACTTAATTTTGAAAATTATAATCCCTTAAAGCTATTACAAGATATGGAATTATTCTTTGCTCCTTTTGCTCAAGAAAAAAACATTACTTTTGAAATTAATATTAGTGAAGATATCAATATGAAAGGGGACATTAAAAGGATTGATCAAGTTTTTCGAATTCTTCTTGATAACGCAATAAAATATTCACATGAAAATACAATTATCAAGATAATTGTGATTGAAAATTACAAAGGAAGATTTAATCCTAAAGGAAAAAATGGGACTTTATATCAATTTAAAAATAGTGGTATCGGAATTAGTAAAGATGATCTACCTCATATTTTTGAGAGGTTCTATCGAGCTTCAAATGTAAGCGAAACTTCTGGAACCGGATTAGGTTTATCAATAGCAAAGGATATAATAGAACTTCACCAGGGAGAAATTTTTGTTGAAAGCAAATTAGGAAATGAAACAACCTTTTCCATTTTTTTTCCAAGAATAGAAAATTTTTAAAATAAAATTTAAATTAATTCTAATTGATATTTTCACTAAAAGAGTATCAAGCGAATCACAATGCAAGCTGAGTCTCAATCTGTAATACTCATAGTTGATGACAACGTAGATATCTTATATCATTTAAAAGTCTTATTAGAAGATAATAACTATGTAGTTAAAACAGCAGTAAATGGTAGAGATGCTATAAAACTTTTATCTGAAATAAAATCACCTCCAGATGTAATCATTAGTGATATTATGATGCCAGGAATGAATGGCTATGATTTTTTTGAGGCAGTATCTAATACCCCTCAATGGAATCGAATTCCATTTCTATTTCTAACTGCTAAAGCCGCTCCTGAGGATATTCGGTTGGGTAAAATGTTAGGTGTAGACGATTACATAACGAAACCCTTTAAAAGGGAAGATTTAATTGCATCAATTTCGGGGAAAATTGCACGAAATAATAAAAGTAATCTTATCGATAAGGAGATTAAACAATTACTCTCCTCGTTAAAAATTCAGATGCAACCCTCCATTTCTAATAAAGATCAACAATTTTTATGTTTAACTATGGTATATTGGAATGATATTACTGGTCCTACTGTAAAGGAAGGTTACCCCTCTGATGAAAATTTACCTTTTTCAATTAATACAATTGGCAAGCAATTATTTCATGCTGCAACTTCGATCTATGGGCATGATAAAATCACGAAATCTCAAGGTATATTACTTAACATTGAAAATATTAAGAATAAGGGCTATTTGTTTTTTGATTCTTTTCCCACTGAAAATGAGAGATATGGAGAAAAACAATACATGTTATCAGTAATCACGCCAAATTTATCTTATTTTAGTTCACTTAAAATCAGAGAGATTCTGAAAGAAATCTCTGAAAAAGTAAAAAAGAACCAAGATTGGGATATAAAAGAATATTGGGGAAAAATTTTAGAAATTTTATCAGTAGACTCAGGTTTATTCCACCCTTAATATGATTCTGTATTACTTAAAATCTATAGTGTTATAAATTAAAAATAGATCTGATTTTTAAATTAATAATTAAGCGAAAAAATCTCTTTTTTTAATAATATCTAGAAAGAACTTTTAAATCAGCTCTTTTAGATCAAGATATCAAGAAATAAACTTATAATTTTAACCATTTAGGTGAAAAATATGTCTGAAATAAAAGAAACAGAAAAATATTTAATGTCTCCAGAGGTGTGTTCTTGGGCGGATGACGAAGATAATACCTATAAGATTGAAATTCAATTGCCCGGAGTAGAGAAAGAAACAATTAAACTTAAAATGCATGATGATAGCTTTTTCGTTAAAGGAGAAACTGAAGATACTACTTTTATAGGTTCCTATACTGTTTGTTGTCCTATAAAACCAGAAGAAGCAAAAGCTGTTTATAAAAATGGACTTCTTAAGATTGAAGTGCCTTTCAAAGAGCCCGAGTTCCATAGTGTTGAGATTGAAATTGAATAAATCTTTTTTTTTTCTTATTCTTAAAATTAAAATTGTTTTAATAAATTAAACAATATTTTAATTAAGTAATTTTATGTATTTGTATTCTGATTAAACTATGATTAAGATTATCCAAATTGAAACTGACGATTATAAAAATCAAGTTAAGGAATTATACTCAGAATACCTTGAATGGGTCGTGTTAAACATAAATAAGGAGCTAAATCTTAATTTCAACATTGCTGAGGTAGTTAAAGAAGCAGTTGATGCAAGTATGAATGAATTTTATAAGTTTCTACCTCCTGAGGGATGTTTATTTCTCTGTAAATTCGAGAATAAAATTATTGGATTAGCATCAATGAGGAGGATTGATCGGATAATTGGTGAGATTAAAAGAATGTATGTTCGTCCTGAATTTCGGGGTAAAGGTCTAGGTAAGCAATTACTGGAAAGCTTGATTAATAAAACACGTATTCTAAAGTTTTCAAAACTTCGACTAGATACAGGTCCATTCATGAAAGAAGCTCGAGGACTGTATAAATTAATTGGCTTTAACGAAATTGATCCATATCAAGAGAGTGAGG
The DNA here is from genome assembly GCA_019058365.1 of Promethearchaeota archaeon. Taxonomy (GTDB): domain Archaea; phylum Asgardarchaeota; class Lokiarchaeia; order Sigyniarchaeales; family SOKP01; genus Loki-b32. The sequence goes on from JAHPZE010000002.1 coordinate 165,542, forward strand.
TTATTCAAAATGAGATTTTAGAACCTATTCGCAAAAATTGGATCTTTATGGAAATGCTCATAAAATAAGAATTCTTTAAGAAAAAATTATCTATTAATATTCAATATTCATTTCTTTAACGTAATCGAAAGCAGAATATGCGGCTATTACTCCTTCAGAAACTCCGGTAATAGCTTGTTTAAAAGGTGCATCAGCTACATCTCCCGCAGCAAAGATGCCTGGAATATTTGTTTCTGATTTACGATTAATTTTAATCTCACCTTTTCTATTTGTTTCAACTCCAATATGATTTGCTAATTCAGATTTAGGAATCGATCCTATCTCAATAAATACACCATCTACTTCAAATTCTTTTCCATTATCAAAAATTACTGATTTTACTGTTGTATCGCCTTTAATTTCTACAATTTTTGTTTTGTAAATTATCTTAATTTTATCATTATCGTACACTCTTCTCTTGTTTATTGGTTCAGCTCTAATTTCTTCTCCTCGATAAATAATATATACCTTATTTACACTTTGAGCTAAAAATAAGGCTTCTTTAGCAGCGGAGTCACTCCCACCAATCACACAAACACTTTTATCCTTATAAAATGGTCCATCACAAGTCGCACAATATGAAACACCTCTCCCAACAAATTTTTCTTCCCCAGGAATGCCTAACTTCCTTCTTTCTGACCCAGTTGCTATGCAAATTGAATGAGCTTTAAATTTTTGAAAGAAAGAATGAAGTTCAAAGTGATCATCAACTCTATCAATACTCCGTATCTCATCTGAGATGTAAGGGATCTTGAGTGAGTCCATGTGGTCCTTAAACATATCCATCAATCCTTGACCACTTATTGATGTAATAGCGGGATAATTCTCTACAATATGAGTTGTTGCAATTAATCCTCCAAAAGTTTTACCAACGACTAAGATATCCATCGCAAATCGAGCTGCATATATGGCACATCCTAATGCGGCAGGACCTCCTCCTAAAATTATAAGATCGTACGTTTTTTCTAAATCAATCTCATCCATATCAATATTGAACATGTATATTACCTCCGATCAACGCTCTTAATATTTCATTTGCACCAACCATTCCAACCAAAGTTTTTTGATCATTTATGATAGTATAAGGAACGCCTGCTGCGTCATAATATTGACCGATATCTGGATTTGCCATAATATCTATAATCACGGTTCTTATTTTCCCCTTAGATGCAATAGCAAAGTTATTGGCGATAGTAGAGACTTGAGGGCAGTAAGGGCACGTTTCCGTTATCATTACTTTAATTGTGGAAGGTTGAATTCTGTCTAAATTTTGTTTTATTGTAGCTTCGTAATAATTTGGTGCTCCAGCAAAAGCGAATATAGCTTGGATAAACGGTTGAATTTCACCACCTTGCGGGGCTGCTAAATATCGTATAATTTCTCTTCCCTCCTCATCAATAAATAAGATTGTAGGCACTCTCGAAATATCATACTTTTTAGTAAATTCAGGGTTATCATCAATACATAATTCCTCAATTGTTAGCATTCCATTGGAATTTTCTTCATATATTCTCAATAGTGCCATAAATTGATTACAATCCATACACTCTCTTATTAAACTCCCCGATGAAGGCTTTATTTTACATGTAAAAACCTCTAATTTAACAGGTTTTTTTAATTTAGCCATTTCTCTTTTAATTATATCTTTATATCTATCATCCTGAGACATTTTCAAAAATCACCTAAATATAATTAAGCATACATTCCTCCAAAATCTCTTTCTCCTTTTGTAAGTTTATCAAGTAAATCTTGAGGTGTAAACATTCCGTAAATATGATCCTTCTCATTTATTACTGTATGAGGGACTCCTTGAACTTGATATTTCATACCAATGTCTGGATTTAAATTAACATCAATTATTTCTGCTGAAATCTTTCCTTTAGAAACTATTGCAAATAAAGTTAGTACTGGGACAGTAGCAGGACAATATGGACATGTTGGTGTTATAAAGATTTTCATTTTTGATTTTGATATCTTTTTAAGATGAGTAATGATTTGATCCGCATAATAAGGTCTTACTCCTGAAAAATATTGTATACTATTGAGAAAAGGTACAAATTCAGATCCTATAGGGTGTGCTAAATATCGAATAATCTCTTCATTATTGTCATCAGCAAATAGAATAGCAGGTATTTTATCAACATTGAATTTCTTTGCTTCTTCTTCATTTTCTTCAGTAGATATTTCCTCAATTATTAGCTTTCCATTAGAAAGATCTTCTAAAGTTTTTAATAACTCATATGTTCCCTCACAAGCCATACACTTTCTTATTTTTGTTCCATCTTCTTTAGTTTTAAAATCAGTAAATAGTTTAAGTACAACTTTTTCTTTTAGTTTGGCCATCTCTCTTTTTATATTATTCATCTCATTTTCGGAAAATAACAAATAATCACCCATTTGTTCATTCTAATATGAATATTTACTTTCACACTTAAAAGAATTTTTCATTTAAATTATAAAAAAAATCAGTTTAGAATTACTATAAGATAAATTCTAATGGAATTGTATTAATAGTTAAAAATATAAATTTTATTGATCAACTTTCAGGTTTGTCTATTACTTTTTTAAAAATGTAATAAAGTGTTATTCCAATTAGAAATCCAATAGCTATATTAATAAAGTATGAAAATATTGCGGAGATCAATATTATGGGAAATGTTTTAATATTAAAATCTTTAAAAGCTATTTTTCCTAGTAAAAAGGCAGTATAAATTAGCATGGCTCCTAGAATTGCCATGGGAAACTTAGTAAAAAGAAGAAATAGAATATCAGAAAAAAATAATCCAAGAAGTAATTCCATTATCCCCTCTAATATCATAGACCCTCCAGTTCTAGCACCAAAAGCATATTGAGCCATTAATCCTCCTGAACCATGACATAAAGGCATCCCTACTAAAAAAGGATTAATTAAATTCATTGCTCCCATATTATAAGCTAATGTATTAGCATCAATCCCTTTTTTCTCTGGAAATAGCTCTTTAATTAATACAACAGTAGCAATCATAACATTTGTTAACGTCAAAAATAATTGGGCAATTCCAGCATAAACCATTCCATACAAAAAATTATCCCAAGTAGGTATTCCAAAAGAAAAGCTTGGAATACTAAATTTCAACTCTGTGATGTTAATAATACCAGTAAAAAACATTAGTAAAATTCCCCCAAATGTAAGAATAATTGCGGATGGTATTGGTTTATTCTTTATAAGTAACAAAATAATTGAAATTGAAATGAAACCTAAAATAATATTCTCACTAAATAATAAAATTCCTGTCCAACCTAGAATAAAAGCTAAACCAAGTTGGATACCTCTTACAGCTATAATAGGGACTTTACTCACAATATAATTTAGTTTTTTTGAAAATCCAAGAAGAAACCAAATCACTCCGGTACCAAATCCAGTAGAAATAACTAAGTCTGCATTCCAATGTCTTGAAATAGCTACGGTACCAATAGTTTTTTGAGGTTGAACTGGAAGTGGGAGGTTAAATTTCACTCCTAATATAATATTCGTAATTCCCAAAGTAATGAAGATTCCTGCTGGACTTAATCCTACAATTGAGATATATCCAATTATAAATGGAACTAATGTACCCCAATCTCCAAAAGCTCCTCCAAATTCTCTTAAAGTGAACTTTTTATATTTTTTTTCAACTTCTTTTTCATCGAGACTTCTTTTTGGTTCCATACTAGTCAACTATTAAAAAAGTCCCAAATTTAATAAATTTCTTAAAAGTTTTTTAACAAAGAACATGACACATCGATGTAACCTAAATCAATAACTCACACATATTTTTAAGTTTGAACTCTATTTTCTTCTTTCTACCAAAGACTTTTATAATCCAATAGGCATCCGGACAATAAGTTATAATATAATTTAGAACATCTGGTAAAAATTTAGATAGATTACTTAATCCCTTAAAATCTTCCATTCTTTTAAGAGCTATTGCTTCAGATATATCAGTACGTAACTGATGACCAACACCGCCACCACAACAATCTTGTGGAATAGAATCTATTAAGGTATATCCACTATTTCTGTAAATTTTTTCAATATGATCGACTATAAAAGGAATCTCTCCATTTTTTAATGGGCAAGCATGTTGTATTAGTAAATTTCCTGATTTTTTAGATTTTGATGGTTCTAAATATTCTGTAAAGTATCTAATTTTTATCCCATACTGACTGTAATGTTTATTAAAAACCATAAAACAGCTAGGACAAACGGTAATGACGGTATCTATCCCCTTGGCTTTAAATTTTTCTAAATTATTTTCAACCAAATAGTTATAAGATTCTAATGCTCCCGTACATAATATAGGATATCCACAGCAGTCTTCCTTTTCAAGAATACAAAAATCAATTTTCTTAGAAAGAAGGTATTTCATAATACTACTCCCATATTCTGGAGTTTTAACAGTAGTAAAACAACCAAAGTATAATAAAGTGTTACTTTCTTTAGACACTGCGTTAGGAATTTTAATTCGATTCTTATTTCTAATAAATGGCGTTTTATATCTTTCTATATTGCCGATATTTACATCTAATCCATCGATTGAATTCCCATCTGTTAAGAATTTATGCTTCAAAATAAAACGCTCTTCAGATGTACCACAATCATTACAATGAATACAATTGTACAGTCGAAAGTAGTCTTGTTGTTGAAATTTATAATTATCTCTATTTTCTATTAGATGTCTTACTTCTTCATTAGTAATGAAGTTATCTGGATCAACTTCTTGACAGGGACATTTATAATCTTCTTTCATTTGTGGGATTTTATAACAATAATTCGAATAAATCAATAGCAGATGGATGAATTTTACACTGTTTGCTAAATCGTCGTAGAATCCACCAGCATGAAGGACAATAAGTTGTTATATAATCAAGATCATCTCGATCAAAATCAGACATTCTCTTACGAGCAATACCCTCTATTATATCAGTACGTCCCATCCAACCAGATCCACCACCACAACACCAATGAGGGATATCTACCACTTTATATCCACTTTTTTTAAGAGTATTATTAACATGCTTATCTATCCCCGCTTCACCCCTATTCATTAATTGACATAGGTGCTGTATCCCAACTCTGCTCGTTTTATGTACAATCGAAGGTTTTAAGTAATCAGAAATATATCTTACTTCAGCATTTAAACCTTCCATTTCATTTTTAAAAAGATGATAACAAGCGGGACACAAGCAAATTATTTCCTTAAATTTTTTTGCATTAAAAAGCTCTCTATTCTCTTTTATACATGTTTCAAACTCATTTATTAATCCGCTGATTTTTAAATGCCATCCACAACAAATTTCAGTTTCCAAAATAGTGAAATCAATCTCTTGTTGCATAAGATATTGAAGAGCATGTTCAGTATAATGGGGAATTCTTATCGTAGAGAGACAACCCATAAAAAAAAGAGTATCAGATTTATTTGGAATTCCTTTTGGGGGGTTTATTCGCATTTTATTTGTAGGATATGGTGATCTATAGTTCTCAAAACATTCAATCATCTCATTTATCCCTTTAAATGTATTTCCTTCTTCAATATATTTTTGTTTTAATAAAATACGTTCATTTTCTGTCCCGCATTCTCCACAATGAACACAATTATAGAGTTTATCATAATCATCTGCTTTAAATTGAATTCTATCCTTCTTCCTAATGAAATCTCTTACTGTTTCATCACTAAGAAAATTTTCCGGATCAACTTCATCAGTAGGATAATTTTTTCTTCCTTTTATTCGTTCTTTCATAAATTTCACACGTAATTAACAAAGCTTAATTCTTTATAAAGACTTCATTAATATTCAATAAAGCAGTTATCCTATTATAATCAATTTATCAACATTTTTATTATAAAATTGAATATCGATCAAATACAAACAAGTTTAAAAATAAATAAAAAAGAAAATTCTTTAAGATTTACTTATTTTTTTTGATTTTAACATTAGTTCTCTGTATGCCCACTTCTTTATTACTTGGCATAGGCGTTCCACAATGATCTCTTAACCTTTCACTATCTTTGAATGCTTTATCAAGTTCTTCCTCTAACTCATCATCAGATTTTTCTTTATCTGTCATAATTTAAATAGAGAAGTCCTCTTATTTAAGGGTTTTATTTATAAATAAAAAATCAACTAAAACTCTTCTAAAACATAAAAGCAGAAAAAAAGAGGTGTAAAATGAGATTTATTTTTTAAAATAATTTAATACTGCTTTTTCCTTCTCTACAGGTCTTCTTTCAGGAACAAGAATATAAATTTTCCCAACAGTCTCATAGAAATCTGGACGTAAATATAAATTGCAGTAACATGCACCATATTCTTTTATATCTAATGGAGCATAGTCACAAGGACATATTAAATCCCTATCCAAATCTCGATTCCCGGAAGCTAGACGACATGGACATGATTGATATCCATTTTTTTTTTTATTCTCTACTAAACCTTCAATTAAATTATTGAGAGTTTCTTGATCTTTATTTAATATCCACTTATTTGTTTTACAGACTTTATTGCAGTATTCCATCATTCCTTCTTTAGTTTTCATATCCATCTTAATTACCTCCAGATTTCATAAATTCTTCATATTTGTCTGGATTATACCCCACTACAACTTCACCGTCACAAATCATAAAAGGATATGAAATCCTAGATTGGTAGTTTTCTCTTAAATAATCCATTATTTTTGACTTTTCTTCAAAATTAATCTGATCAACATCAACATATTTATATTGCACATCACGATCATTCAACCACGCTTTGCATTTTTTACACCACATACACGTAGATAATGTTAGAATTGTAATATCTCTATTTTTATTAGAACCTTCAACTGTTTTTGCAAGTTTTTCTATAATTTCCGACATAATTTTATTTCTTCCTCGTTATTATAAAAATCTTTTTAATTTATACTGATCTAATATTTAGTTTCCATTCTGGATCTATACACTCAAAAGCTTCTTCTGTTAATTTTCTAATATCGCTATGACAAGAATCTAATAATATGCCTAAATGCTCGAGTGCTCTTTTATCGCCAATCTTCATAAGACTTTCTATAATTACAAATAATCTTGTTTTATCCTGATCTTCTTCATGTTTTTCTACTTCTTGTTTTAAAACCTCTGTAATTAGCATTGTAGCCTTGGAGTCTCCAATTTCCCCCATAGCTTCAATAATTCGATTAATGACTACATCATCTTTTTCAGATTTTAAAGCTCTAGCCAACATATTGATTGCTCTACCTTCTTTTAATTGACCTAAGTTTTGCGCAGCAATCGCCCGCTCTTTAAAACTGGAACTACTAAATAGAGTTTTAATGTATTCATTAAAAGCTTCATTTCGAGTTTTTTGATCCATCTTAAGTTTAGAATAAGAATAAGAAATAAGAATCTAATCATAATAAATTATTAAGAAATACTGAAAATGATATGAAAAATAAAGCGAAAATCTATGTTTTATTTGTTTTTTTAATAGTTGTAGATAATAATTTTTACATATGATTGATAAGAATTTCTGTAAAGATTTATTCAATTCTCATAAAAATTATATTATAGAAGATAAAACTTTTTTACCACTTATGTTTATTTGTATAATATGGAAGCAAAAACTCCAATAGTGATAACCAAGGAAGGCTGCCACAAATGTGAAGAGTTAAAGGAATGGCTAAAGGAAAATGACGTTAGATATATTGAACGAGATATAAATGATGAGGAATTTGTACATGAACTACTACATGATGATAATTTTTTAACGACATTTTGTGATGCTGATGGATGTATAGTAAACACCCCCGTAGTTATACATAAAGGAAAGTATTGGTTTAAAGAGCTCTGGGGTATTTCTGGACTAAGAGAAAAAGAAGCAAAGAAGCTATTCGGAATTAGATAATTTTTTTTAATTTTTGAATTAATTTTTGATCAATTAAATTCAGTTAGTTTTTTTATCAGTCTTCTAATATTAGCAGTATGAAAATGATGATTTCAACTAAAAATTGGAGCAAATTTCGATAAAATTTTCCTCAAAGTACTGATTTTTTCTTTTTCTTAATTTCATGGGGTTGATCCTCATCTCGAAAGACCATTTTTTCATTAATTCTACAGGTTTTAACCATTGTAGGCCAGTACCAAACATTAACTTAATTTCAAAAGCAACGAATGTGATATTTTCATAGGGGTGATAACCAAGGATTAATTTATAAGTTTCTCCAAATGATGCTAATGTCATTCCATGACGAACAATAAGTTTGCGATATAACTCATTTTCTGAAATATATTGATCAAGTATTTTTCCTCGATTAAGTTGCCAAAAATGTAATGTCCCATTCCATACCTCATCTATATTCGAATTTATTACATAATGACAAAACTTATGCCCCATCAGAGCTCCTTTTATTTCATAGTATTATTTTTTTTATTATACACTATCTATGATAAATTAGAATATTTATTTGTTTTGACTTAAATTTAATACTTCATACTCGCTTATAAAAATTCTACTAATCTTTTTATTACTTTTCGGATGGTTCTCAACCCTTCTTCATCATTTTCGACTCCTTCTTTTCCCATATCTCTACTCCATAAACTAGCACCTATATTCGCTCCAAAAGCGCCACCAGATACGGATATAATATGATTTTGTTGGTAAAAATCTAAAATACTTCTTATAGCAATCTCTTGTCCTCCGCTTCTATCTCCCCCTACAGCTAATGCAGCTCCAATTTTATTTTTAAATACATTAGGATTCTTAGCAACAATAGCACGACATCGATCCATTACCGTTTTTAGTTGACCTGATAAATTACCTTGAAATACTGGAGTACCTAAGAGAAGAAATTTAGCTACTTCCAATTTAAAATAAAGATCTTCCATGTCATCCTTATTGACACAACCTTTTTTCTCTCGAATACAATAATCGCAATGAATGCAGAAATTAATTTTTTTATTTCTAACACTCCAAAATTCTGTATCAAAACCAAATTTTTCAGCAGCATAGTTTAAGGCATACTCGACAGCATATTCTGTTCCTTGCTTTCTTGGACTTCCACATATGCCTAAAAGTAGATTCTTCTTTTCAACCATAATAATGCATTTAACTTGCTTTTATTAATAATTAATCATTATTGTATAAAATAAAAGTTGTAAAATCAAAATCCTAATATTAAAAGATGGATACAACTAGACTGAGTTTAGCAAGAATCAAGATTAAGTTTCCGGATCAGATATGGATTTCTGAAATTTTTAAGCACTATCCTGATATAAAAATGGAAATTGCTCATTTTCTCCCGTATGATCTTGAGGAATCTATCGGAAATAGTCTAGTTGAGATTTTACATTACAATATCAATTCTATTATAGAAGAAATTAGGAATCATCCTTCTGTTTTTGAGTTTAATATATTAGAGAAGGAAGAAAACAAAATTAAATTTAATGTGAAAACAAAAGATCCTTATTTATTATATGCCATAATAAAATGCGGAGTTCTTATTGACTTTCCAGTAAGAGTTGAGGATGGATTTGCTTATTGGAGGTTGATATCGAGTAGAGAACGAATAGATCAATTATTAACACTTTTTGAAGAAAAAAATATTAATTTTGAATTATTAAGAATTGGATTATCTCCATACACTATTGAAGATGATAAAAATAAATTAACCTTTGATGAATCTAATATACTTGATAAGGCTATTTCTTCAGGATTCTTTGAAATTCCAAGGAAGATTTCTTTAGAAGAACTAGCTAACGAATTGGGCAAATCTAAATCAGCATTATCTGTAATGCTTAGAAAAATCATTAAAAAGAAAGTCTTATTCGAGAAACAATAAGTAAAAAATATAAAGAAAAATTATACCCATTCTTCTTTTAAAATATTTCCTTGTATGCCCACGATAACAAATTTTATTGGAACTTTTCTGTTTGCTCGCTTAGTTCCTTCTTGAGCTAAAGCTAATAAACCAGAACAACAAGGTACTTCCATAATAGCAACTGTAAGTGTGTTTATTTTTGCGTCATCAATTAAAGATTTAATTTTTTCTATGTAAACTTCTTTACCTTGATCCAGTTTTGGACAAGCAATTGCTATAGATTTCTTTTTTAGGAAATCTCTATGAAAATCTCCATATGAGAATCCTACACAATCTGCAGAAAGAAGTACATCTGCTCCTTGGTAATATGGTGCTCGAGGATTGATTAAATGCATTTGAACAGGCCACTGTCTTAGTGCTGAAGGTATCTTTCCAGATACTAATGTTTGCGATTTTGGTTCCTCAAAAACCATTGTTTGAGCAGAAGGGCAACTACATTGATGGACATGCTCAGTAGCAATTTCTTTTATTTGTTCTATTTCAGTTTGTTCATTATGCTTCATAGATTCTAAATATTTTTCAACAGCTTCTTCATCGAACTCTAAAGCTTCTCTTTCAATTATTTCAAGTGCTCCCTCAGGACAACCAGAAATGCACGCACCAAGACCATCACAGAAAACTTCATTTATGACCCTTGCTTTTCCATCGATTACTTTTAATGCTCCCTCTGCACAATCTACCACACAATTTCCGCATCCTGTACAAAGATCTTCATCAATCTTGATGATTTTTCTTTTTATCAAATTATTTTTTTCTGAAACTGTCATAATTAAAAGATGTGGAGATCAGAATATGATTTTAATTTCGAACATGTTCTTTTTTTTCGATGAATTTATTATAGTTTATGATTACATACCAGCATCATGTATTACGACTTGCTAGTAGTTTTTAAATAAATACATCCTAATAACTTATAAAATTAATAATTTAAACCCAAAAAATTAATATAAATAAATAAAATGGAGGAAGTCAAAGTGACGGAAGAATTCAAAATCATTGAAGTAACGAATGTTATGAAAGCCGGTAGAACTGTTAAAGTAAAGACTTGGGAAGAATTCGTGGAAATTGCAAAAAATAATAAAGTTGATAAAGTATATAAATATGGAAAACTGCACTTTATGCTTTTATCGGACGGAATTTATCAAATTAAAAAGAAAAAATAAAATTTTTATTAATTATATACCTAATTTTTTCCTATTCTTCTCAATATGAGTTAACATTGCATTGACGGCTTGAATTGGATCAGTCTCCACATGTAATATTCCACCTGTTAACTCCTTACAATCTTCTGTTAAAAGTTTAACTAAATCGGCGCCTCCAGTGACTGTAGGTACTGGATTGACATATGTATATAAACCAAATGCTAAACCAAATATTGCATCAATAGTGGCTTTTTGTTCCATGTATTCTGGAGCTGCGGCTACTACTGGTAATTCTGGGATTGGTATGCCACCAAGAGCAGTAGAGATAGCTCCTATCAAATCTGCAACTCTACCAGTATCTGTACATGTTCCATAACTAAGAACAGGAGGAATCCCTAGTTTATCGCAAACAGCTTTAAGTCCAGGTCCAGCCAGATTCTTTGCTTCTGGTACACATAATCCACCAACTTGTAAAGCACCATTACCGCACCCCATTGATAATACTAAAACATCTCTTTTAATTAATTCTTTAGCCACTTGAATTGTATGTACATCTTGACCATAATCTCTAAGTGTAGTACAAGATATTAATCCAGCAACCCCTCGAATAGTACCATTTTTAATTACGTCTAATAATGGATCGAGTGTCCCTCCAAGTGCAGCAAGAATACTTTCACTTGAAAATCCAACTACTGCTTCATTCATGTCTAAACCCATAATAGGTTCAACACTCGCTCTACGTTCCTTGAAATTATCAATTGCCATTTGAATTAATGTCGCAGCTTGCGCTTCAGCTTTTTCAGGTTTATAATCCACTCGTTCAGTTATACCTTCAAAAACTACAACTTCTGAAACCGGAATTAACTTGAATTTATATTTTTCAGCATATATAGGGTCAATTGGCATACAACAATTCATATCACAGATAAAGGCATCAATGCAGCCACTTGCCAAGATTGCTTCTTGCATAATCCAATTTCCTGTAAACCCATAAAAAACATCATCCATTTCCCATCTTTGTATCATTTCTTGTCCGGTCTCAATATTTGCTATAATTCTTATTCCTTTTGCACCAACTGCTTTCGCCTTTTCTTGCCATTCAGATTTTCGTGCAAGCTGGACCATTGCAAATCCTAGAAATGGTTCATGCCCATTTGGAAGGATATTTACGTAATCTGGGTCTAATACTCCTAGATTAACTCTCATTTTATGTGGTCTGGGAATATTAAATAAAATATCTTGAGTAAATTCATTAACAATTTGGCTTTGGTAAGCCATGGCAATCCCAAGTCTCATTGCTTTTAGAGCTAAACTTGCATAATATCCATCTACATTTGTAAGGCAAGAGCTTGTTGAGAACATCATTTCACCATAAAGTCCCCCTGGAAAGATTCCTAATTTTTTCCATACTTCTTGTCTTTCGGGAGGTGCTAATTTCTCAATAATTTTGCTTTGTTCATCATAAGGTATAATAAAGTCCTCCTTTACAAAATAATATAATCTAAGTGCAATATCTTTTTCAGAACCGGATGTGTCTAAACCAAGACGCTCAGCAAAACTTTTTAATTTCTCGGGTTCAGAAATTTTAAATGGTGTTTTACCTTCTACCGTAGCCTTTAAGGTTTTCAAAGTTGTTTCAGTATGATAATGGTAGGTGGATGCACCCATTACATTCCTAAGAAGCATCATACGCATTGCCATACCGTCCGCAGTCATTCCGCATACGCCCCGTTTGTCTATTGATGAATCAGCTCTACAAGGCCCATTAGAACATAAGTCACAACGCGCACCTTTTAAGCAAAATGGACATCGTTTATCAGGATCCCCTCCAAATCCCTGGGCTTCAAATCGATCCCAGATATTAGTCATCCCATCTTTTTTAATTCTTTCATAAACTTTTTGAACAGATTTATGGTAAGAGATTCTTTCATTTTCCATAAATAACCACTTTTATCCAAATTTTTTAAAACTATTGTATTTAAAAAATAAGTCATTAGGATTTAAGTTTATAATTGAACATGTTCATTTAAAAGAGATAAAATGCTAAACTAAATTACATCAAATTATACATTATAATAGTGAAGAAGAATTGCTAGAAAACTTACCAATTGAGTTAATAGAATTAATTATTGATACTTTACCTCTTGAAATGTCTTTTATTGACGCAGAGGATAAGGTAAAATACTATAGCAAAGGAGATAAAAGAATTTTTAAACGAACTCCCGCGGTAATAGGCAAAAAAGTTCAAAATTGTCATCCACCTAAAAGCCTTGATAAGGTAAATGAGATATTGAAAACATTTAAAGAAAATACAAGAGATTTTGCTGAGTTTTGGATTCCTTTAGGTGATTTATTCTTATATATTCGTTATTTTCCTGTAAGAGATAAAGAAGGAAATTACTTAGGAACACTGGAAGTAACTCAAGAAATTAGTAGAATACAAACTCTAAAAGGAGAAAAAAGGTTACTTGGTTAAAATTTTAATTATTTCTTTTTTTTTCTTACTTCTTAATTTTAAGGGCTTTTAACCTTTATTTTTTGAAATTGCTAACAATAAAAGAGTATTTAGGTTATTTTATAATTATAATATCGTAAATATACATAGAGATTATCCTTAAAGATTACATTATATAATAATAACGTTAAAATAAGATGAAAAAACTAATTATTCTATGAAAGTTGTAATAATAGGAAACAATGTAGCAGGGACTTTTACAGCTCAAAATCTAAGATCTCTCAATGAAGATATTGAAATCGAAATCTTTACCCAAGAAAAGTATCCTTACTATACAAGGGTTAAACTACCAGAATTAATATCCGAGAAGGTAGCTATTGATGATTTAATTATATTTAAAGAAGATTGGTATAATACTAAGCGAATCAACTTACACTTGAATAAAAAAGTAAAAAAAATTGATCCCAGTAATAAAATGATATATATTAAGGATGAGTTTAACCCTATTGTTTACGATAAACTTGTTTTAGCACTTGGAAGTATGCCTAATATTCCTCCTTTTAAGAATGCAGTTGATATGAGAGATCAAAAGAAGGGAGTATTCACATTACGAAGCATTGATGATGCTTTAGAAATACGAGATTTTATAAAAAAATCCGCAGTTGAAAAAGCAATAATTATTGGCGGGGGTCTATTAGGCTTAGAATTAGCTAATCAAATTAAAGCGTGTAATTTGGAAACTACTGTAGTAGAATTCTTTCCCCGATTATTACCAAGACAATTAGATGAAGAATGCGCTGTTATGTTAAAAGAAGAAATCGAGAGTCGAGGAATTAATGTAGTCTTAGATGCAGTTACCGAAGAAATTTTAGGAAATGGTAGAGTCGAAGGGATTAAATTAAAAGATGGACGAAAATTTGATACCGATATTGTTTTGATTCAAGCAGGTATTAATCCAACGATAGATTTAGCTAAGGAAGCAAATATCCAAACAAATAGAGGAATAATCGTTAATGAATTTTTAGAAACCAGTGAAAAAGATATCTATGCTGTTGGAGATTGTATAGAATATAAAAATCAAATATGGGGTATTATTCCAGCGTGTATGGAACAATCAAAAATAGTCGCAGCTTCCTTGCTTGGGATAAAAAACGTTGATTATGAAGGAACTACGCCTAAAAATACGCTTAAAATTGTAGGATTAGAACTAACATCAATAGGAATTATAGATCCTACTAAAGAAGAAGGCCCTGCCTGGGATATCTTAAAAAAGGCCGATAAAAAGGATTGTTGTTATCAGAAGATAGTGTTAAAAGGGAATAAGTTAAAAGGAGCCATATTATTTGGTGAAAATAAAGCAATGTCTTATGTGTATAACAAGATGGAAGAAGATGTTGATAGAGATGAGTTAAAAAAATTATTAGAATTATATTCTTATGTATGTAATAATTGTGGAATGGAATATGATGAGGCCAAAACGGGTATTCTCTTTAATGATCTACCATCTGATTGGAAATGTCCAAATTGTAAAGGCTCTAAAAAAGATTTTAAAAAAAAAAGTAATTCTTAATTGTATTTATAATGAGGTGAAAATCAATTTCTCTTTACCGGTGTAAAAGATGTAATTATATTTATGATAATGATGAAGAAGATAAACCTTTCGAAGAATTAGATGAAAATGAATTTAGATGTCCAAAGTGTAAATCTTCAAAAAAATTTTTTGTGAGAAAAGAGATGCCTAAATAAATTAATGATCTTCTTAATTTGATTATATTTTTCTTTATTATATCACAGATATCTATTCTTTTTTCAGTTTCTTAAGTTTTACAATATTATATACTAACGCAATTATGAAGGCCAATAAAAAGAAAAATATTACCCATCCCCAAGTTAAATCGATTGCGAGAGAGCCAAACAAGAGAGAGTAGCAAGCAGCCCATTCAATAATGATATAAGGAACGTGTGTACTTAGTTTTGATCGAAAATCAATCTTGAAAACCTGATCAAGCAAAAACTCTACCAGCAAATAAAAAAGGATTAGTATTACATATATAATTAATTTCAGAGGTTTTCCAATTACAATATAATTAATCAATATCGCACCGAATGGAAGCATTAAAACAGCAAAAATCACTCCAAATACTTTAACCTCATTGAATTTGTCATTTGCAGTTAAAATGAATACGCAAATTACACAAGAGAAAAAAATCATGCTTGAAATGATAAATAACCAATCAAATAATTCCACTTATATCCCGCTACAATCTCTAAATTCTAATTATTATACTCAAATATTGCCATAGTGGTTTAAAAAGTATATCTTTTTTATATTTAAATTCAGACTTACTGGATATAATATGTTTATGTGAAATTTTCAATAATCCGAGAAATTAGATACCAAAAGGAACTATAGGTTAAAAGATGTATCAGTTTTATAAGTATAACACTTATGTTCATAAAGCATTGAATAGTCGTATTAAGCTTACTCCAACTGATATTGCTAAAATTACCTTAGTTGGACCCCAATTAGAACATTTCTATAGAATGGGTATCTCAAATAATGAATTATTGTTCAGATTAGGACCCGTATACAATAACATTGAATTTATTAAGTTCTATAAATATCCATAGATTAAAAAACCATTTAGAATAGTCTTATATTTATAAATTATTAAATTAATATTTTTTATATACATTCAATTACAATCCTTAAAATCAAAAGTAACGACTTAAAATTAATAAAAAGTGGTTAAAATGGGAAAATGGGAATGTCAAGCATGCGGATATGTTTATGATGAAGAAGCTGAGGGAACTAAATTTGAAGATTTACCTGATGACTGGACTTGCCCTGTTTGTGGTGTTGGGAAGGATATGTTCGAAAAAATCGAATAATGAATAAAATATTACTTATTTTTTAATTTTTTTTTATTGTCTAATTTCTGAAAATTTTTATAATAAATAGGATATAAGTTTTTAATTTGATTTGAATTAATAATACGAAATAATAATCAAATCCTATTATAAAAAGGTGAAATTGAAATTACTCATTTAGAATTAATGAAAGATATCTATTATGTTGGTTATGTAGATTGGGAAGTAAGGAATTTTCATGGATATTCTACTAACCGAGGTAGTAGCTATAATTCATATATAGTTAAAGGAGAGAAAACTGTACTGATTGATACTGTTAAACGTCCTTATTTTGATTACTTTTTGAAGAACATTAAGGATGTATGCGATCCTTCCGAAATCGATTATTTCATTACGAATCATGTTGAGATGGATCATTCTGGGTCATTTCCATTAATTCTCAAATATATTCCTAATGCTGAATTAATTGCTTCAAAAAGAGCGGTTGATATATTAAAAGCTCATTTTCATGAGGAAGTTGATGAAAATTTATTTAATAAAATTAGAACCGTCGAGGAAGGGGATACTTTAGATATTGGAAATGGTAAAAAATTTACATTTGTGCCTATTCCAATGATTCATTGGCCCGATTCTATGGTTTCTTTTATGACTGACGAGAATGGGAAAAATATATTATTTTCTAATGATGCTTTTGGACAACATTATGCAACATCTAAACGTTGGGATGATGAAAATGATCTTGCTGAAGTATTTCAAGAAGCAGAAAAATATTATGCGAACATCTTACTTCATCTTTCTGGGTTAATAACAAAGACATTACCTAAGGTTGGAGCATTACCAATCGAAATTATATGTCCTTCTCATGGGATTTGCTGGAGAAATCATATTCCTGAAATCTTAGAGAAATATACTAAGTGGAGTAAAGGAGAAATTGATGAAAAAAGTGTTCTTATCGTATATGATACAATGTGGGAAAGCACCGCAAAAATCGCAAAAGCTTTAACCAATGAAATTAAGCATCGAGGTATTCCAGTAAAACGGTATAGACTAACTAATGTCAACTATTCAGATGTGATAACAGAAGCTATGAAAGCAAAAGCTATCTTAGTTGGGAGCCCTACTCTAAATAATGGATTATTTCCAACTGTTGCTGAATACTTATCTTATCAAAAGGGTTTAAAGCCTTTGAATAAGGTTGGATTAGCTTTTGGCTCATTTGGTTGGGGCGGAGGTGCTGTAAAAGAAATCGTGGAATTGATGAAGGTTGCTAAAATTGATGTAATGGAAGACACAATAGAAATTAAGTTTGTTCCAAGACCAGAAGATTTAGATTTTAAGGAAATTGTAGACAAATTAATTAAAAAAATGGCGTAAAAGAGGAAAAAAAAATGGATTTTATGCTAACTGAAGAACTAAAAGCTCTACAAAAAAAGGCGAGAGAGTTTGCCATTCGTGAAGTTTTACCAGTTTCAGGAAAATATGATGAATCTGAAGAATTTCCTTTACCCGTTATTAAAAAAGCTTGGGAACAAGGATTATTAAACTTAGGAATCCCTAAGAAATATGGAGGCTTAGGTTATGGTTTATTAAGTTCCTGTATTGTTGTCGAAGAAATATCATCTGCATGTCCAGGAATTGCAACTTCAATCTTTGATAATAACCTTGGTGCTGAACCAATTCTTATTGGTGGTAACGAAGAACAAAAGCAAAGAATTTTGAGTGAATTAGTCAATACCTTCAAATTGATTGCTTTTGCAACCTCTGAACCAATGATGGGTTCTGATGTCGCTGGAATGAAATGTAAAGCAGAAAAAGATGGAGACGAATATATTTTAAATGGAAATAAGTTTTGGATTACTAATGGAGGATATGCTGATTATATTACTGTATTTGCTACGATAGATCCTGAGCAAAAGCATAAAGGGATAGCAGCATTTATTGTAGATACAAAAAGCGAAGGAGTTAAATTAGGCAAGCATATCCCTAAATTAGGTCAAAGATCATCAAATACAGTATCAGTTGGTTTAAAAGATGTGAGGATACCTAAAGAAAATGTTCTAGCCAAGCCTGGAAGAGGGTTTGTTTTAGCTATGCAAACATTTGCTCATACTCGTCCCGCCATTGGTGCATTTGCAATTGGATGTGCTCGTTCTGCAATGGAATATTCTATTGATTATGCTCAAAAAAGAGAAGCTTTTGGAAGGCTAATTGGAAATTATCAAGTAATTCAAGAAAAGATAGCTAACATGTATAAAGATATTGAAGCTGCACGTTTATTAACATATAAAGCCGCTTGGGAAGCTGATCAAGGAATGGACAATAATTTAAGTTCTTCTGTTGCCAAAGCTTTCGCCTCAGACGTTGCTATGAATGTAACAACAGAAGCAATTCAAATTTTTGGAGGTTATGGTTACTTGAGAACATACCCTGTTGAAAAATTATTTAGAGATGCAAAATTATACCAAATCTATGAAGGTACCAGTGAGATTCAGAGAATTGTTATCTCGCGTTTTGTAATGAAAGGATACGAACACGCAATGCCTTTTCTCGGCAAAAAGAGAAACTAAAAGTAACTATTAAAAATTTATATTTTTTTTCTTAATTAAAATGACTTTAAAATTTCTTCTGTAGCTCCTATAAAGTTATCACATATTATAGTTGGTTTTATTCCAAGAGCTTCTAATTCATCTAAGTGTTTATCACCATGTCCAGTTATAAGAAAAATTGTTTTACAACCCGCATTTATCCCAAATTGTATATCTGAAGGGTGATCACCAATCATCCACGAATTATTAATATCAACGTTAAATTCATTGATGATTTCCTCAATAAATTTAATCTTTGGTTTCCTGCATTCACAATTATCCTCTCTTAAATGAGGACAAAAATAAGTTTTAAGAATGTTAATTTTTTCCTTTTTCAATATCTTTAATAAATGATTATTAAAATTATGAAAATCTTGAATAGTATAATAACCTCTTCCTATACCTGATTGATTGGTTACAATAAAAAAGAGAAAATAATTTCTGAGTAATTTTAAACCTTCAATTACTCCAGGCAATAATTCAAAATCTTCGATTTTATAAGTGTAATTCTTATCCTCAATTAATGTGCCATCTCTATCCAAAATAATAGCTTTGTTTTTTACCAACTTTTATTACCTCAATTAAATTTTAAAATTAAAAAAGTTATCCATAAAAAAAGAAAGTAATTACAGCAAGATAACCAATTCCTATTAGAATATGAAATAAAATATAATGATTTAATTGATTTGATATGTACAATTGTGTTTCTGATGCTTAAAACTTCATGGTTAAAAAATAAATAAAAATTAAAAAAAAGTTATTTAGTTAATTTAAAATTTAACTTTTCCATAAAAAGTGTATATTACAATATTCTCGAGCCCAGAAACCTTCCGGTTTAGCAACAGTAAAAGTTGCTTTTGGTTCCATGCCAGGTTTCAAGAATCTTCTTTCGTAGCATCCATCTTTACAAATTATTTCAATCCACATTATATAGTGCTCGTCAGTCATAGGATGAGGAGTTCCCATTGAGATACCTACATCAACAGTTACCTTATTACCCTCAATCGTGATTTTAGGAACGTGCTTCTCTGTTTTCCAGTCTTTAGTTTGTTCCTCCATTAACATCATTGGTTTTCCACAGCAGATAGTCTCGGGAGAAGCGGGGTGTAAAATCTCGATTACTTTTCCGCATATAGAGCATCTATAGATTTCTTTTTGTTTCATTTTTCTTCTCACTTTTAATCTTTTGTTTGTTAAATCATTTAATTTAATATTTAATGATTTTGATTTTAAATTAAAACTTGATTTAATTTTTTTAGAAATCTTCACATTTCTTTCTATAGTACTCTCGAGGATGGTCACAAGATGGACATTTAAAGTTTTTAGGTAATTCATCCATTTCAACTTCATAACCACACTCCATGCATACCCAGACGACTTTTTTACCACGTTTGAAGAAAGCATCATCACCAACTAACTTTAAGAGTTTTCCATATCTCTCGGAATGGTGTTTTTCAGCCTTTATAATTGCACTGACTCTTTTGGCAACGTCAGAATATCCTTCTTTTTCAGCTGTCTTAACAATATCAGGGTAAAGTGTTTGCCATTCCATATTTTCTCCGGCTATTGCGGATTTCAGATTTTCAATCGTAGTCCCAAGCGTAGTTGGGAATTCTGCATCAGGGATCACTTTCATTTCATCAAATTTTTCTTCCTTCTTAAATTGTTGGAGCATTTTATAAAACCAACTACCATGTTCTTTTTCTTGATCTGATGTTTCATCAAAAACTTTTGATATCAACACAAATCCTTCTTTTTTCGCGACTTTAGAAAAATAGTTGTATCTATTACGGGCTTGAGATTCTCCCACATATGCGGTATATAATTTTTTAGCAGTTTCTTTCATAGTTTTTAACCTCCATTTTTAAATTGGAAATTCGTTTTATATGAATATATTTGGATTTATATTATTTCGCCTATTTTTTAACTTTTTTACTTATAATTTAAAGAAAAAAAAATTATTTTAATAATAAGTTTCTGTCATTCTACTTTCTTCCAATTCTACGGGAAAACCTTTTCTATGCCATATCATCATACCCCCAGTTAAATTTCTAATATCTTTAAAATCCGCTTGGGCTAGTATTCGCGCTGCCATCATAGAGCGAGAACCAGAGTGACATATTACAATTATTTCCTCATCCTTATAATCTTTGATAATATCTGGATTATTTAATAACTCTCCTAAAGGAATTGATTTAGTATTTTTGATATGACCCTGTGGACCAAGATATTCTTGGGGTGTTCGAACATCGATCATAAGAGGAGGTTCTTCTTTAGTGCTAATACGTTCAAAAAGCTCATCAGCACTAATATCTGAAACTGGAGGTGTATCAGGAGGTCTTAATTCTTTTCTAGTTTTCTTTTTGACAGGAGCTATAACTTCAATAGGTTGAACCTTTTCTAATGTAGCAACTAACATCCCCTTTTCTTTTCCAAGATGTAATAACTTTACTGCTTCGTTTAATTTAGAATAAGCCTCAACACTAGATTTAAATCCTAGATCTGTTGCATATACTTTTAATTTCTTATTTTCCGGTAATGTATCAAGCCCTTTAATTAGTGCATTTAAAGGACCCGGACATGAAAGTCCACAAGCATCTACTTCTATGTAATCTTCACTTTCAATAGCCTTTTCATGAACGAATTCTTCAATAACATTTTCGGAACCCCCACATGCTGCCATTATTTCTTCTGTTGTCGCATTTGCCATTTCATAAATTTTAAAACCCCCAGTTAGTTCATACACTTCTTTAAAACCATTTTGTAATAGAATTCTTAATGCCAAATAACTCCGATATCCTACTTCACAGTAAACATACATTGATTTATCATGAGGAATTTCATCTAGCCGGGTTCTAAGTTCCTCAATTGGAACATTTGTTGAGCCTTCAATGGATCTAGCAGAAAATTCTTCTTTAGTCCTAACGTCTAATAAAAGAGCTCCATTATTTACATTGCTAATAAAATCATGCCATTGCCAAATAGGCATATCTTCTCTAAGAAAGTTAGATGCGACAAATCCAGCCATATTTACGGGATCCTTAGCAGAACCGTAAGGAGGGGCGTACGTTAATTCTAGTTCTTCTAAATCAAAAACAGTGCCATTAAACTTTATTACTGTTGAGATAACATCAATTCTTTTTTCTGTACCTGGACCTCCAACCGCCTGTGCTCCAAGAATTTTCCCATTTGGAACCTCAAAAATTAATTTTAGGGTTATTGGTACTGCTCCAGGATAATAACCTGCATGATTATTAGGATGAATATAAATTTTGTTGTAATCTAAACTTAGATTTTTTAATTGTTTTTCAGTTAATCCTACAGAACCAACTGTCAGATCAAAAACTTTAACAACAGATGTTCCTAAAACCCCTTTATATTCTGAATTTCTTCCAGCAATATTATCTGCCGCTATTCTTCCCTGTTTATTTGCGGGACCTGCTAATGCAATTGATATTGGTTTTTTAGTTTGAAAATGATCAACTTGAACAATATCACCAACAGCATAAACACTCGGATTAGAAGTTTGCATTCTATTATTAACAATAACATATCCTTTTTCGGTGACTTCTAAGTCAGCCTCTTTAGCCAGTTTATTTTCTGGTCTAATACCAATAGATAAAATAACTAAATCTGTTTCTATCATTCGACCACTTTTTGTTTTAACAAAAGGTTCATCGTTATCATTTCTTCCAAAAGAATCAACAGGATCTGCTAAAACCAAACAAACTCCATTTAAAATTAATTCTTGGTGGATAAATTGCGCTATTTCCTTATCTATTGGTGGCATGACTTGATCTAACATTTCAACGATTTTAACCCTCACTCCTTTCTTTACTAGGTTTTCTGCCATTTCTAATCCAATGAAACCACCTCCTATAACAACTGCCCTTTTGATATTAGATTTTTCAACATAGTCACGTATTTTTACAGCATCTGGAATGGTCCCTACTGTAAAATAAGGAACGCTATCAAGCCCAAGAAATGAAGGTACTATTGGTTTTGAGCCGGTTGCTAAGATTAAATAGTCATAATCAAGAATAAATTCATTTAAATTTTTTAAATCTTTCACATTAACTTTTTTTTGGTCTTTATCTATTGAAATTACCTCATTATTAACTCGAACATCAATATTAAATCTCTCGAGGAATATTTCTGGTGTTACCAATTCTAAAGACTCACGATCTTTTATTATATTTCCTACATAGTAAGGTAATCCACAATTCGCAAATGATACGTATGGACCTCGGTCTAACATAATTATTTCGAAATCTTCTCTTAATCTTCTTAATCTAGCGGCAGCAGAAGCACCTCCCGCCACACCCCCAACTATTACTACTCTTTTCATAAAAGTAACCACATTCTTTATTTGTTTAAAACTCCTTTAACTATTTTTATAAAGCGATTAATTTAAATTTGGCTATTATAAGTTAGAAAAATTAGTATATTATCTAATATTATAAAAAATGATATTAAAATGGATGTTAATAAATTATTAACCGAAATAAATTCATGTATAGACTGTAAGGATTGTATGGAAGTATGTGATACTTACAAAGTTACTCATGATGAATTTAAATCACCTAACGGAAGATTAAAAATAGCTGAAAAAGTTTTTTCGAATAGTCAGATTACAGAAGAAGAACTCATAGGGCTGTATACTTGTACATTATGTGGATTATGTGATTTAACTTGTCAACAAGAAATTCAAATATCGGAGATTATTCATTCATCAAAAGTTAGGCTTGTAGAAGAAAATAAAGCACCATTAGAAATACACAATAAAATCATAAAAGGTATTATTGAAAAAGACAACGCTGTTGGGGGAAATCCAGAAGATAGATTAAATTGGTTATCTGAAAGTTATAAAACAACAGAATTATTTGAAAAAAAAGACTCAGATACTCTGTTATTTTTAGGATGCATGTCTTCATTTCGCGTAACAGAAAGTGCTCTTGCGCCCTACTCAATTTTAAAACTTGCTGGTTATGATTTTAAAATTTTAGAAGAAGAACCATGTTGTGGAGAATATGTATATTCCGCTGGAAATCTTAATCTTGCTAAGAAGATATTTCAAGAAAATATTGAACTATTTAAAAGGGTAGGAATAAAAAATTTGATAGTTACATGTGGAGGTTGTTTGTATGCCTTTGATAAAGTATACAGAAAATATTTTAAAGATTTCAATCTAAATGTGAGACACATAATTGATGTTATTTATGAGTTGGAAAAAAGCAATAAAATTACATTAAAACCATTGAATAAACTGATTACTTATCATGATCCTTGTCGGGTAGGGAGAAAATATAAAAGTGGACCTCTATACTCTAAACCCCGAAAACTTTTAAATAAATGTGGTTTAGAAATCAAAGAACTTTCCGAAAACCCAGAAGAATGTCCTTGTTGTGGAGCGGGTTCCGGAATTAGAGGTGTTGATAGTAGTATTTGTATTAAAATAGGTAAAGATTTCTTTAAGAATGTCGAATCTAGAGAAATAGTTACATCTTGTCCTTTATGTGTGTTTAATTTTAGATATGTTAACTATAAGAATCAAATGGATAAAGATAGTAAATATATAACGGATTATATTTTAGAGTCATTAAAAAAATAGAAAATTATTTAATAAACGATAAAAACAATTATAGAAGACTTATTGATAATAAGCAATATCTCGTTTTACTTTAAGGTATTTTTTTATTGAAGCAATTAAAAACGCTATGAAACCAAAAATTGAAATAATTAATACAATTGTTTCCATATTAGTTGGATATTTATCATCATTAGGAAAAAAATTAAATAATCCATATGTTGTGAAATAGTATTCATATCGCTTATAATTATTATCCCATGATACGTTATATTTACCGGGTTGCATAGTCCATATCCTTGTATCAAATATCATATTCTTGTACATTAAATATCCAACAATCATATAGTTAAAAGTGTAAGTTTTACCTGAATTTTGATGTGTGAATGTAATGTTACCAACTACATTGTCATCTATAACCATTGGAAAATATCCTATAACCATGATGATATATCTATTTGAATACAAATAAGTAGGGGGGATATTTATTACTTGTTCACCAGATACTGGTCCACCTGCATACCTCCAGATCAATTTTGAACGTACTGAGATGACAAATATTAATTGAGCTATTCCTATAGAAAGTAATAAAATCGCGATCATTATGCCTTTTTTGAAAGTAACTTCTGGGTCTTTCTTTTTAGGAACTTTCTTTTTGGAATTAGGGTGAATATCATCTCTCCAATCCCATTCTGTTTTGTTTTTCATTTAATATTCATTATTATGCTATTTTCATAAAAAAAATAGTTTAATATTCTTTAAGTTTTCTACTTAATTTATAATGCGTTATAATTTCTTGAATTATTAATCTTTAAATCTCTATAATTCTTTTGATAAATTTCCTAATCGATCTTAAGCCGTGTTTTTCAGAGTTAATACATTTCAATCTTAAATTTTTACCATATACTTGTAACTAAATCTATTAAAAAATACCCCCAGATACAATTAAAACATATTTATGTTGAAAAAAATCAAAAATATTTTTTATAGTGGTTTCTTATCCACCATTTCTATCACCCCCTAATGCTAATGCCTCTCTATTTTAAATTAGAATATTTGAATTTTTGTTACTTAACACTTCAAGATAATCAAGATATGCTAGTAGAGTGGTTTTTCACATCCATCCAAAAATGAGGGAAATATGGAAAGGAAATTGAAATGAAAGTTGAAACAAACATAATAAAAATTAACGATAAATAAAAATTACATTAGATACTCAAAAAGAAAAAGAAAAAAAATTAACCTCTATAATCTAAAATGACTACAGCGTCAACGAAAAGTTCATATTTCTCGTCTTCATCGAAATCATGGATAACAACCTTTTCAATTTCACCTAGTTCCCCGTTGATTTCATTGAGTTCTGATTGTTGCACGACTTTTACATCAGATTGTTTCAATTTTTTTGCAATTTCCACAGTTCCGGGGATCTCTTTTGCGGAAGTAACTACTATTACTCTCCCTGTATATTCAGTTAATTTGAGGGCTAATTCTAAAGAATCATCACCTGTATCAACGATCAACGTTCTCTTCTCCCTTAGTTCTTCGAGATCAGGAACTTCCGTATAGACTCCTTTCCCCTTGAACTCATCAACACCGAGTATTACTCGCACATCCAGCTGACATGAAGTAACAACTTCTACTTCTGGTTTTGTTCCCTCACGATAGTTATTTATCGCAGCTTTTAACGCATCTGCGGCTAGATTTGAACAATGCATTTTGATTGGAGGTAAACCGTCTAATTCCTCCGCTACATCGCTTCGAGTAATTTTATATGCATCATCAAGAGTCATTCCCTTAGCCATCTCAGTTACCATTGATGAAGTCGATACTGCAGATCCACAACCAAAAGTTCTGAATTTAATATCATCAATGATATCTTCCCCTTTATCATTTTTCCCTACTTTTATGAATATTTCCATTAGATCTCCGCATACTGGATTTCCAACCTTCCCATATCCATCGGGATTCTCAATAGACCCTACATTTCTTGGATTCCGAAAATGGTCCATTACCTTATCGGTATATTTATGTACACTCATTTAATATTCCTCCTCTTGTAATTTTTTTAATAAATCTGAAGGCGTTAGTGGTGATAAAATTCTTAACCTTCTTACAATTCCGGGTAATACTTTTATAATTTTATCAATATCTTTTTCTTCTGTAAATCTCCCTAAAGTTAATAATAAACTCCCATGTGCTTCCTCATGTAATAGACCACAAGACATAAGCGTATGGGAGGGTTCTAGAGTCTTTGAAGAACAGGCAGAACCCGTTGCTACCTCCACTTTTTCATCCTTTAAGGAGAGAAGCAATGATTCACCTTCAATATAATCAAACCGGAAATTAGCATTATTTGGCGTCCTTATCTCAGGATGCCCATTTAAATACGATTTAGGTATTTTTAAAACTTCTCTAATTAATTTATCCCTAAGAATTTTTAATCTAGCAGCTTCTTCATTTATTTCTGTTTTCATTATCTTTGCAGCTTCTGCAAAACCGACTATTCCTGGCATATTTTCAGATCCTGACCTTATTCCCATTTCCTGACCACCCCCAATAATAATCGGATTTATTCTCACACCTTTCTTAAGGTATAAAGCCCCTATACCCCTTGGTCCATAAATGTCATTCGAAGACAAGGTCAATAAATCAAAAGGAACTTTTTGTACATCAATAGGTATGGTACTTTCACTTGCTACAGCATCAGAATGAAACCAGATCTTTTTCTTTTGAGCAATTTCCACAATTTCTTCTACAGGCTGCAGTGATCCAATTTCATTACTTGCCGTAGAAACTGAGATTAGGATTGTCTCGTCAGTTATTAAACGCTCCAATTTGCTTAGATTAATAATACCAAATCTGTCTACAGGGACTTTACTCACTCTAAATCCTTGCCTCTCCAAAAATTTCCCTATATTTAATACCGAAATATGTTCAATCTCAGAAATTATAATATGATTTCCTTGTCTCTTGTTTCGGAGAGCTGCTCCAATTATCCCTAAATTATTTGATTCAGTAGCCCCAGAAGTAAAGATGATGTTGTCTGGATTTGGAGCATTAATAAATTCAGCTACTTTAAGTCGAGATTCTTCTAAAGCATTAGTAGCATGATATCCATAATTATGTAATGAAGATGGATTGCCAAATTCCTCAGTGAAATATGGTTTCATAGCCTCAAAAACACGAGGATCGACTGGTTTTGCTGCTTGGTAATCTAAATACGCACTCAATACTTTTACCTTTTTTATTATTTCATTTTCTTAAATATAAATATTAAATCATCGCCATCTCTACTAAATTCTACTACTTTTGTATCTGTTCTTTTAGCCCATCTTTTAAGATCCTCTTCTGCAGCGGGATCATCAGCTATAACCTTAAAACATTGTCCTATATTTAGAGCTTCACTTAAATTCCTCACTTCAAATAATGGCTCAGGACAATATAGACCTCTTGTGTCTAAGATCTCTTTAATTTCTACTCGTTCACTTTGTTCATTATTCAATTTTAAAACCTTCTTGAAAAGATTCTCTTGATATATAAACGGTTCAAAAAGAGTATAAATCTTCTCATTATAATTTAATAAACTTTAATCCTAACTGAGAAAATTGTATAAAACCAATAAAAAAAGATAGTTATATTTTATAAGTTTTTAAACTGAATATAGTAAAAAAGAGAAAATTAAAAATATCAAATCAAAAGATATATTTATTCAATTCCAGCTAAACTTTTTATATGTTTCACTCCATCAACAGCATCATCTGCAAAATCATCGGCACCAAGTTTTTTTGCTAGTTCCATATTTAAAGGGGCACCTCCAACAATTAGTTTAACTTTGTTACGGAGTCCTGCGGCTTTTAAAGCTTCATGAACAACTCTTATATGTTCTACTGTCATAGTTAATAAAGTACTTAAAGCAACAATTGTAGCCCCAGTTTCTTTTACTTTTTCAATAATAGTATTCTCATCAACATCCATCCCTAAATCATGAATTTCAAAACCAGAACTTAAGAGGAGAGAACCTAGTATATTCTTTCCAATATCATGATTATCTCCTTTCACTGTAGCAATAATTATTTTCACATTATCCTCTGCTTTATCAGCAGCAGCTAATACAGGCTTCAAAATGGCAAAAGCTTCTTTCATAGTTTCTCCAGCAAGAACAAGTTCAGTTAAGTAATACTCTTTTTCTTCATAACGCCGACCAACTTCGTCCATACCCTTTGTTAAAGAATTCAATATATCAAAAGCATCCTTACCCTCATTTAATGCTTCTTTTACTGCATCTGCAATATCATCAACTTCTAATTCGATTACTAATTCTGTTAATTTTTCAAGATCCATAAAAATCTCTTTCCTTTAAGAAAATCTAATAGTAATTATTATTAAAATAAATTAAAATTATCCTTTAAATCTTATTTTAATAAAAAGACACATAAATCGAAAATTTTTAGATTTTACTACAGAAAAAGAAAGCGAGGGAGATGAGAAAAATTAAAATCTTGAAAGTCTAAGATTTTACAAAATTTAGATAGTTACCATTTTAATTAGGAAATTTCCTCAATTACTCGAATTGTGTAATTTTAGGGGATATTATTTGTAGTTTCTCAATCTTCCCTCTAGGGTATAATTATGATACTTTAATATTTAAACTTAATTCAATTATAAACTAAAATTCTAAAAATCCTTCAAAAATCGCTCTAAAATTATCATTACAAAATTATTTAATAATGAGTTGGGGTTAAATATGTATGTAATAACTACCAGCCATATTTATGAGTAAAAAATTAATTACTTTTACTTATTATTTTTGAGATTAATATACCTTAATTTTTAAGATATTATTGTAAATAATTATTATTGGCACTAAAAATATAAATAAAAAATTATTATAAACATCGTGCCAGAAAAAGAAAATTCTTCAGAGGAAATAATTGAAGAAGATTCAATAGAAGAGTTAGAAAATATAGCAAATCATGATCTTTTAAAAAATATTAGTAATAAATATGCTATTTTTGCGAAAGGGTTAGTTAAAGATTATGAAATTGGGGACTTTATTGTTCGAGCTGTTGATAATATCTCTCTATCAATAGAAAATGGACAATTTTTAGTTATTAAAGGTCCTAGCGGTGCTGGTAAAACTTCACTATTAAATCTATTAGGAGGATTAGATTCACCAAATAAAGGGGTAATTTACAACTTTGGTGTAAAAATCTCAAATATGAAAGAAGAATCATTAGCAACTTGGCGATTATTAAATTCTGGATTTATATTTCAAAATTACAATCTCATTAGCACTCTTACTGCTGAGGAAAACGTCATGTTTCCAATGAGTCTTTCAGGTGTTGCTTTTAAAAAACAAAGAGAACGTGCAACAGAATTATTGTCAAAAATGAGTCTTGATGATCGAAGGGAGCATTTACCGTTTCAATTATCTGCGGGTGAACAGCAAAGGGTTGCAATAGCAAGAGCATTAGCAAATGATCCCCCTATGATTATTGCTGATGAGCCAACAGCAAATTTAGATAAAAAGACTAGCAAGTTTATTAGAGATCTTTTTAGAGAATTAAAAAATAATATTAGAACAATTATCATCGCAACTCATGATGATTTTTTAATAGGTTTGGCTGATAGAGTTATTACTTTTGATGAGGGGAAAATTATTAAAGAAGAAATACTATCGGAAAAGGAAATTTAGGAATTAGAAAACAATATGACCTCCCTTGATTTTGCGCTGAAAGACCTTTACCGGAAAAGACAGACAAATTATCCATTTCTATTAATAATGTCAATTATCATAGCACTTACAGAGTTTTTAATTTATTTTACATCATCTTTAGGATTAAATATATTTATTCAAACAACATTTGTGAATAACTATTATTTCTCTGGAGGAATTAGCATAGTCTATAAACAGTTCAATACTCTAATTCAGATATTACTAGTAATCTTAGCAATCGCAATAGTAATTACTGTAACAACCACACTAGTTATTTCTAAAAAAAGAGACATCGCTATTATGAAATCATTAGGTACTCTCCCCAAAAAGTTATATAGTTTTTATTTACTCGAAGTCTATGTTTTATATTTTATTGGATTTTTATTTGGATTGATTCTAGGATTAATAGCATTTGGAATATTTGCTCTAATTATGAGTTTTTTTAAATTTCCTTTAGTAATACAAATTGATTTAGTATACACTCCTATTTTATTTTTTTCTTGTATTCTAGGAATTTTCTTTATAACTGGTTATACTCTTAGGAAAATAGGGAAGCAAAATATAATTAGAACTTTCTCAAAGGATATACCTTATAATTATGATGCTTCTAAGCGATTTTCAATTATCCCAAAATGGTTAATCTCAATAGGATTTAATATCAAAATTGCTGTGGTTAATACAGTGAGGAAAAAAGGAGAATTCAAGCGTTATTTAATACTATTTTCTATAATTGGATTGATGATCTTTACGTTAGGTTTGGGGTCAATTGTTTTAAAGACATCATCTCAAAATTGGATTTATAAGTCTCAGGGTGAAAATATAGTAATAATTGGACATAAAGATGTTATTCATAATTATTCACTAATGTATAAGATGTTTTCTGATCCTAATATATTAATAGATGAAAGTAATATTGATTTTACAGCTTCAGATTATTTATTTAATATGAGTGATCTTAGTGAGTTGTATGATATTGAAGAAATCGAAAAAATTGATGAACGATTAATAAATTTTTATGATGTAGAAGAAATTCCCGGGATTCATATTAACGATGACGATTCATATACAATTGTTGGACAACATAGAAGAGAAAACATTCCTCTAATTGGTGTTAATCCTGATAGTGTAATTCAAAATTTTGAG
Source organism: Promethearchaeota archaeon (assembly GCA_019058365.1). Classification (GTDB taxonomy): domain Archaea; phylum Asgardarchaeota; class Lokiarchaeia; order Sigyniarchaeales; family SOKP01; genus Loki-b32. The sequence goes on from JAHPZE010000002.1 coordinate 196,948, forward strand.
ATTGAAGGACGGTTTTTTACTGAAGAGGATGCTTACGATAATATAACTATAGGAGATGGCTTGGCTTACAATCTTTTCGAGCATGCGTTAGATCAGAGTTTAAGACTTACTTCGTTAGGACCAACATTCCATATTAGTGGAGTTGTCATTGATAGCTTTTATTCTGGATGGGCTGGCTATGTAGGATTGAATATTATCCAGCAAGCACTTAATTTGTCAACAGAAATTAATCTTGTATTATTAAAATTAAGAGATGGAGCATATAATATAATAAGAAATACACTTGAAAATATATCAAATAGTATTGGTGAAAATTTCACTTACTTAAAATTAGATGAAACCTTCCAAAGGAATTTAAATTATTTTAATTATTTATCGATCTACCCAATTTCATTAATTCTAGTGATTTCAATACTGACTATATTATCATTATATAATTATCAGAAAGCAGGGATAATGGAGAAAGCAAAAGATTTTCTAATTATGCGTGCAGTTGGTTCAAAAACTAGATCCTTGAAAAAGATACTTTTTTTAGAGTCATTATTTATTCTATTACCATCTTTACTTATAAGTTTAGCAATAGGAATGATAATAAATTCTTTATTTCTGTTCAGCCGAGCCTATTTACCTCCCTTATATATTCCTTTCATAGTTTTTATGATTTTATTCGTAATATTTCTCAGCTTTAACTTTTTAAGTCTTTTTCCAATTATAAAAAAAATAAACAATTTTTCTATTAAAGATTTTAATATGTATTAATGAATTTTTTTAGATTATTAGAAAATGATAATATGGATACGACATTAATAAGTTAAATTTTAATTTCTAAAATTGTATTAATAAATTAATTTCTAATAAAATGGTGATTCTTCTCTATGACTGAAGATGCTTTAAAAAATAAAATCAGAGAATTAGAGTTAGAATTAAAGAAAAAAGATCAAGAGATCGAACATCTTGATGATATTATTGAAGAACTCCAAGATAAAATTATGGAATTAGAGGATCTTAAAAAATTAGAAGACGGAGCGACAAAAAAAAGTAAAAAAATACAAGCTGCAGAATCAAGATTTGCATATGAACTCGAAGAAAAAGATAGACAAATACGTGAATTAAAAAACAATATGGGTTTTTTAAGAAAAGAGAAAGTACAACTTCAACAAGAAGTAGAAAGAATGAAATCCGAGACAGACTCATCCGTAATTAGAGTCGAAGATTTAAGAAGTAAATCACCACTAAATGTCTTGGTAAAAGATTTACAAGAAAAAGTGAATAAACAAAGTTCAATAATTAATAAATTAATGTCTAAAAATATTACTAGTGAAGATTTTGGTGAAAAATTGATTCAAAAAGACGAAGAAATTGAAATTTTAAGATTAGAAATCACAGAGTTAAATCAAAAATTAAAAGATCTTAGTTCTCCATCTGAAAAAAGTAGCAATTCAATAGCTAAAAGACTAATCGAAGATCTTCAAAATCAATTAACCAAGGCAAAAAAACAAGTAGTTGAATTAAAACAAAAACTTGAAAAATCTGATAAAAATAAAAAACAAGAAAAAGATAGTCCTAAAATCCAAGATTTTAAAAAAGAAATCAATAGATTAAAAGAAAAACTCGAAGGAAAAAGCAATGAAAATAAGGTTTTAAAAGAGGAAATTATCGCTTTAAAAAAATTTGAAATTACCGAGAAGTTTGAACAAAATGAGAGCCCTTCTGATGACATGATCAAAGCATTAAAAGAAGATCTCCAAACTAAGCTAAACAAATCAAAAATGCAGATTAAAGCACTTCAAGAGCAACTTGAAAAATTTAAGACGGGAAAACCGTTAGACTCGGGTGAATCTCAAAAAGACCTGGAAGGTAAATTAAAAATGCAAAGAGAGATGGCAAGCTTTCTTCAAAAACAACTAGAAACAAAAGAAGGAGAAATTGAAACAATTAAAAATGAAGCTGTACAAATAAAAGCAAAATACAGGCAATTAGAAACTCAATCTGGAATAAAAGATCAAAAACTTAGTGAATTACAAAACCAGATAGATAGTCTTAATATTCTAACGCAAATTCATCCTAAAAAGGAAGATCCTGACCTAGCGTTGAGAATCAGAGAGCTTAAGAATAAAGTTGATAATCTTAGAAAACTTAATAATGAACAAAGATTAGAGATTTCTCAGTTAAGAAAAAAAATCTAAATCTATTATGGAATTAATTATTTTAGGAAGTGCTGCTGCAATTCCTATTAAAAATCGTAATTTATCCTCTATAGCTATTAAATTTAAAAATCAGACTTTAATATTTGACTGTGGGGAAGATTTCCAGCGGAAATTTGCTGAAGCTTCTCTAAAATTTAATAAGCCATTGAAGATCTTTATAACACATTTTCATGGAGATCATATTATTGGACTCCCCGGATTTTTATTTCGATTGAGTTTAAATGATAGAACTGCACCAATGATGATTTTTGGACCTCGAAATCTTTTTCTCTATTTATTTCTCCATAAAAAAATTCTCGGATTAAAGGCAAATTATCCTATTACTATTTTTGAGATTGACCATCTAAATAATGAATTAATTGAGTTTGAGGGATTAGATTCAGAAGAACCAAAAAGAACAATTAAGATTAATGATAATATCATTTTCGATTCCAAATCATTTTCCATGAAATATGCTTTAGTGGAACACTCAATAATTACATTTGCATATGCTTTTGTTGAAAAACCTCGTTATGGTAAATTTAACCCAATTAGGGCTAAAGATCTAAATATTCCTGAAGGTAATCTCTGGAAAACACTCCAAGAAGGAGAAGTTATTGAAATTAATGGAAAAATTATTGATCCCGTTAAAGAGGGAATTATCAGTCCAAAAAAACCGGGAAGAAAAATAACTTACTCTGGAGATATGAAACCGAGCAATTCTCTAATAGATTTAGGAAAAGATTCTGATATTTTAATTCATGAAGCAACTTTCGCAAAAGCATTAGCAAAAATAGCTGAAGATAAAAAACACTCAACTTCAATTGACGCAGCAAATGATGCAAAAAAAATGAATGCAAAACAATTAATTCTCACTCATATTTCTTCACGATACCAAGAAGATGCTATAAAATTACTAGAAGAAGCTAAAGAAATTTTCCCAAATACCGTTTTAGCTGAAGATTTATTACGAATTACATTAAAGTAACAGTTTTATAGAACCAAATCATAATATCTATTATAAATCTAAATTAAGGATTAATTTTGGTTAATATTCTACAAGACATTTGGAATGTGACTCAGAATGATATAGTGTTTTATAACCGTGTCTTTAATCACACTATTAATGAATAACTATTTGATTATTAATAACTTTTTTTTAAATAAACTTTTTTAAATCAAATAAATACAGTAAAATTTTCAATAAATCATTGGAAATACGTAACATAATTAACACATCATTCATTTTCTTAAATAGTTCAATATGAACTGAAAAAAAAATTTAATTTATGTAAAAATTGGTTTTAAAATTGACCGAAGGTACAGTTAAATGGTTTAATAACCGTAAAGGTTATGGATTTATAGCAACTGAAGAAGAAGGAGATATATTCGTTCATCACAGTGCCATTGTTAAGAAGAGTGATGAATATGCCTCGTTAAATGAAAATGATAAAGTAGAATTTGAGATCACTCAAGGTGATAAAGGTCCTGCTGCAAGTAAAGTAGTAGTAACTGAAGCCGCTCCTGCTCAAGTTCGAGATTTTCGATATTAAACTTCTTTTTGTTACAAATCAATAAAATATAATAATATTTAATAAGTAGTAGGTAGTAATTAGTAAGACCTTGTTTTGCGATTGTTATCGAATCTTATCTTTTTTTTATTTCTTAAAAAAAAATTTTTTTAGAAGAGGGGGATGTTATTAATGTCCAAACTTTTAGGAATTCTTTTATTACGTTCTAAATAAGAAACTTCATGTCGTAAATATCTCCAAGATATTTCGCATTTCTCTAATTTACCATCAACTGACGTTTCAAATTCCCAAGGATTAATTACAATTAAGTCCCCTTTTCTTATCCACACTCTTTTTTTAATTTTCCCTCGGATTCTCCCAATACGGCGTTTTCCATCTTCACAATAAACACCCATCCTTTCTTGGCCAAATATCTCAACAACCCGCGCAAACATTTCTCCGTTCTTTCTATAAGGCATTTTTACTCTCGATACTGTTGGGGTTGGAGCGGGAGTGAAACTCCTCCGTCCTTTTTTTTGTTGGTTTTTTTTCATCTTAGGCATATATATTCTACTCTTTAGTTTTTCTAGCTAGTTACTATTATAAATCCGATTTACTATAAATGTAAAGAATTATACTTTTATTTGAAGTTAAAATCGGAATATGCTTCGCATAAAACTCGCAAGGTGCGAATTGAAAATTTAAAATTCAGTTAAATTTAAAACATATCTTTATAATTTAATAGGATAATAATTACTTCTTTTTAGGTTTTTCTAAATCATTTAAAATATTCATAATATAAACCGAAAAGTAAATGAAAGAACAGACTATATGTCGGAGTGCTGATGGAAAAGTGAAACTATTAACTCTATACGATTAATTAATATCTCGATTGAGAATAACACACAATGCTATTTACGTGGAAAATGGGTTTATATAATGAAAATTGAATTAAAAGATTATAGCACTCTATTTTTATTAAAAAGAGGATTACAAAAAAATCCATTTTAATTAATGATCTAAATCCCGCCGGCGATATGGGGAAGGATAACCACTTCTGATTGCTCATTGATAACGGTATCGGGTGTAGCCTTCTTTCCATCCACTAGAATTCCAAAGTACTTATTTTCTAATTTAAGTTCTTGTAGTAGGTCAGCTACAGTCATTGTTTTTTCTGGTTTGAACATTTCATACAAGCCAGTATCTAATAATTCAGAAATTTGTTTTATAACAATCACCTACATTTTTTTATTATTAATAATATACACGTTATACTATTTAATATTATTCCTTTATAAAAAGTCGTTTCAGAATGCTGTGAATTCTTGTTTTTGAACCAATTATTGCATTTATTTTAGTGTTTCTAAATAGATTTTCATTTTAAAGAAAACTGAATAGAAAAATTATGGGTTTTAAACAAAAACCAATTTTTTTTATTTTTACATTACTTTCTATAAATAGACTTTACTTAGTTCGAGGAGATTATAAAATTATTGAAGAAGAGGAATTCATAGATTATACAGAATATTTAGATAAGATAAGAGAATATGAATCTAAGATTAAGCAATTAACTGATCCAATAGAGAAAGAAAAGAAAATTAAAGAAATGGTCTCAGGGGCTATTAATTTCTCTAATGAAATTGTTGAATCTGGAGAATATTTTGAAGCAGGCGAATTTCTTTTCTCTGTTGCTGAAATAATGGAAAGTCTTGATTTTTCAGAAGCACTCAAATTATATAAGCAAATTATTGAACTCTATAAAAAATTAATTATTGATTATAAGCTTCAAGCGAAATTACATGAGATTGCTGAGTTATACTTACGAATAGCAGACATTTATCATGATAAAATAGTAGATTTACATTCTGAAAAAAAAAATATATTGAATAGTATAAAATTTCTAAAGCAGGAAAGTAAACTTTTAAAGGAGTTCAATGAAACCAGAAAACTTGCCCAAAATTATCAAAATATAGCAGAATTGTTTTTAAAATTTTCAGATTATATGAATGCTATAAAATACTATGAGAAAGCTATCGCAATTTCAAAACATCATAACTACTTTGATATGCTGTCTTTCTCTTATCAACAAATAGGATTATGTTATGAAGAAATCGATGATTATAACAAATCCCAAGATGTAATTTTGGATGGTGTTGAACACTTCTCAAATTTAGCAACTAAATATGAAGAAAAAAGTGATGGTTTAACTTTAGCTCAAATATATCAGATATTAAAGAATCTTTATCACATTTTGGATAAAGCGGATCAATATACTATTTTCTCCAAGAAAGAAGCTGGAGCGTATATAGATCTAGCAGAAACTATAGAAAAAAATAAAGAAAACTTTCATAAAATTGCACGATATTACCGAGGTGCTGCGTTATGTTATCAAGACATTCAAAATAATTTAATTGAATGTGCTTCTTGTTTTGTATTAGCTGGAAATTTTTCAGAAAAAATTGAGGATTTTAACCAAGCTGCGATAAATCTTGTTGATGCAGCTAACGTATTTAAAGAATTGAAAAATTTTGATATGGCTTATAAACATTATGTTAAAGCAGGAGATAATTTTTGGAAAATTGGAAGTATAAACGAGTCCACAGAGAGTTATTTAAACGCCTATGATATCGCTATCGAAGGTGAATTAGAATTTAACAGATTTGGGATTTTTAATCAAATAATTAGAGGATTAAATAAGATTGCTGAAGAAGGATTAAAAAATAAGCAATTTTTTACTGCTGCAACCCTTATTTTAGAAAGCATAAAATTTTATGAACAACTGGATACCGCAAAGGATTATCTTTTGAGAGAAATGGTTAATAATCTTTATCGCTACTATTATAGAGCTGCTAACCTTAAAAATATTGGCCATTCTCACATAGTTCAAAGCTATGTTCTCGCTTCCATCTCATGTATATTAAATGGAAATTTAGAAAAAGCATGGGAAATTATCTCTGAAATTGAAACCGAAGGGAACACAATTAGAAAATTCAAGGAAATTATAAGAATAATGATTGAACAAGTTTCCGAAGGGAAAGAAGTAGGATTAGAAGTTTTCCCCTACAATTTAAGAAGGTTAATAGAAAGCTCTGAAGAAATAACATTTCTTTTGAAATTATTTAAAGGATTTAAAATAATATAAACCTACAATTTTGTATAGTTTAATTGGATGGTTTATAAAGCTTAAATATTTAAAATGAATCCCTTATTTTAATTATAAGACTTTAAGAATAATGAAAGTTAAGAAAAGTAAAAATATCGTTTTAAGTTTCGACCTGGATAATACTTTAATTAATAACAGGGATGGCATTGTAGCTTCATTTAATTATGCATTAAATAAACATAACTTACCTATATTGGAGAAAACAGAAATAGAACATATGATTGGAACGCCTTTAAATGAAATGTTTGATAGTGTCTCCAACTATGACTCTTCAAAATTAGTTATTGCGTTTAGAGAATATTATGGGACAAAAGGCATTTATCAAGCAAGTGTTTTACCCGGCATTAAGTCTAAATTAAAAGAATTATATGAATTGCCCTTCACCTTAGGAATAATAACATCAAAAAAGCAAGAAATGGCGAAGAGAATCCTTGAAATTTTAAAGATTCAGAAATATTTTGATTATATTATAGGAGAAACAGAAAATACAAAGGAATTGGGAAAACTCGATCCAAAACTCAAATTAATGTTAGAAAAGAATTACCCTGAATATTATATTATAATCATTGGGGATCATCCTAAAGATGTTATACTTTCCAACAACTTAAACTGTCCATTCATTGGAGTATTAACAGGAAACCATTCAGCAGAGCAATTAAAAGCGATAAAAAAAGGAAAAGTACAAATAATAAATTCAGTTAGTGATTTGACTATTGATTTAATATTATCTTTAATTTAAATCAGATGTTCTAATTTTAGATATCTGTAATAAAAAAGAGAAAAAAAGTAATTATTTTTAACAACGCTTTATTCTTTTGACCAAGATTCATATTCTTTCATAAATTCCTCTGGTTTCCATTGAGTATCCATATACTTCGGGATTCCAGAACTATCTCTAGGTCCTACAACTACAAATGCATCTGCTTCATCTTCTAAGGCTCCACTCAAACGAGCAGCCATGCCTGGAATAATAAGAATTCTATGCTTTACTTTATCAAAAGCCCCAAATTCCTTCACGGCTTCAGCTATTGAACCCGCATTAAATTGACCCCCTGCAACAGCGCTTTCAATTCCTATCCCCTCACTATCGACTACTAAAAGCCAACAACTTAAGTTAGCTCCTTGCAGATCTTGTTCGACGGGGATTTTAGTCATTCTATAATTACTAGTAACGAATATTGGAGCCATATCTCCGGGTTCTCCAATCTTATACATACCTGGGTCTACAGCGGGGTAAATTCTTGGGTCAGAAAATACACTTTGTCGTAAAGTCATCAAGGCTAAAAGTGCCCAGATCTCTTCCTTCTTCTGACCGGTGTGCAATACTAACATATTTGCATCTATAGACTCCATTATAGCTCCCATTATCACTTCTTGATATTGATGTTCCCATAATTCTTTATCATTTCCAATCTTTACTTGGCTCCAATAAGCTGCGGGTACACCCATAACTGGCCAACAAGCATTTTTATCTTCTTTATTTATTGCTCCTGTCCTTAATTGCATAATCCTATCATAAGTTACAGAAAGATTCCCGGGTCCAAAATAAGTTCCTGGATCTAATACCATCTCTTTCACTCCTAATTTCTGTAGGGTAGCACTCAAAGATACTAACTCATCTAAATTACTAGAAGTAATAGCAACAGGTAAGTTATTTTGTATAGCAAATTTCCCAATTTCCTCCCAAGTATTTTTTGTAATAGCATAAAGTAAGGGTTTTTTATCCTTAATTTCTTCAGCAGCAGTTAATAATATTTCAGTATTAAAACTACATAGCATAATAGGAAGATTTGAGAGCTCTGTTACTTTTTTAGCTGCTAACTTAAATTGATCTTTATCTCCGGAAACATTTCTTAAAGCAATACCATCAAGAGTAAGGACATCTCCAATCCTTTCAATTTTAAGATCTGAAAGGTATTTGATAATATTTTCTAAATCAATGTCGTCATCTGCAATTTCAACAAAGAGAGTTGTTTGGTTATAAAATGTTAATTGATGCCTCATCAAAACCTCTTCTCCCCCGATTGTAGCTGTCCTATCTCCAATACCAATAGTTACAGTTTTTTGAGGAGGAGTTAAAAGTTTAATAAGTTTCTCTCTATTTTTTGCTTGTTTTGGATCTTGGATTAAATGAGTACAATCTTGAACTGTTACCTTTCTTTCCAATGTATCTGTCGCAAAAGCCATACATGTGTCATATCCGCAATCTTTACAATTCGATTTATCCAAAAGGGCATAAATCTCTAACGGACTTGGTCTAGCCATTTCATTTTCTCCAAATTCTTTTTTAATCAGTAGTAAATATTCACTAAGTATGGGTACTCTAATTGTAAATTTAATTAAAAATTTGGTTTTTTTAAAACAATTATACCTCTAACTCCTTTTATCTTGATTCAATTTCTAAAATAAGATATTAGAAAATTATTAAAAAATTTTTAAATTTACTTAGTTAATGGTTAATGATCAAAAATTTTTTGAAGATCTTAATTCTTTATTTTACCCTGAACATATTGCATTTATTGGAGCATCAGAAAGCTCTAGATTGGGCTCAATGTTGTATTTACCAGCTTTTAAGGATTCAATATGGTCCGAAACTTTTTATCCCATAAATCCAAAATATAATGAAGTAATGGGTTGGAAATGTTATGCTTCTGTTTTAGATGTTCCATATCCTGTCGATACGGCTTATATCTCATTGAAGACTAAATTTATCTCAAGAGCTCTGAAAGAATGCGTGGAAAAAGGAATAAAATGGGTAATAATTTTTGCGTCAGGCTTTTCTGAAACGGGAGCTTCTGAAGGAAAACAATTAGAAGTAGAACTCTTAAAAATTATTAAAGGGTCTAATACAAGGGTAATTGGACCAAATTGCTTAGGCCCATTAAACGCAGAAAATGGAATGGCATTCTCATTTGCATCTCAAGGAAAATATGGGAGCGTATCTTTTATGTCCCAATCTGGAGGGCATCTAACTCAATTAGTTAACGTTGGATATGAACGAGATATTAGATTCCGTTATGGTATTAGTTTCGGTAATCAAATTGATTTGAATTGCGTGGATTTTATAAGATATTATAGTCAAAATTCACAAACAAATCTTATTGCTGCTTATTTAGAATCTTCTGGTTCAGCTTCAGGGCATGAATTATTTTTAGAACTTAGAAAAGCAACTAAAATCAAACCAGTAATTTTATGGAAGGGAGGATATACTAAAGATGGATCTCGTGCTGCTTTTTCTCATACTGGTGCAATAGCTTCAAATGATATATTATGGAAATCAATGGCTAAACAAACGGGTACTACTCTTGTTAAAGATAATGATGAATTTTGGAGTACAATAAAAACTTTTGAACTATTATATCCACAATATCGGCCTAAAGGACGAAATGTGGGAATAATAACTCCAGGAGGCGGGTCTTCTGTTAATATCACTGATTTATTCGCATCTCAAAACCTTAAGATACCAGATTTAACTGCTGAATCACAGGCTAAAATTGCTAAAGTACTGCCATATGTTAATGTAAATATTAAAAATCCTGTTGATTTAGGTGCATCGGGGTTTATCTTAAATCCCTTTACGGATTGTATAGATATTGTGGTTAATGATCCAAACATTGACATAATTATAATACCACTTTGGCCTGACCATATTTATCGGTACGTTTTTAATAGAATGATAAAATGTTTTGAATCAACCTTAAAACCTTTTGCGTTTTGTTTACCAAGTATTTCCGACGATATTAATCTAGCAAAAAGATTTAATGCAGTTAAAAAGTTATTACATAAGAAACGAGTTCTCTATTTCTTATCTTTGAGAGACGCGGCAAAAAGTATCTCATTTTTATGTGATTATATAGACTTTCTAAAATCTCATAAAATCTCGAATTAAAAATAAAAAATAAATCAGTTTTTTATCTATTTTTCTTTAGAAATTTTTTCTAAATATAATTTCATAAAAAATCTTTGACTATTACAGTAAGCAAATTTCTGTTTTTGACTAAGATCTTTAGAATTCTTTAAAATATAATGTATTTCTTTAATCATTTCAAAATGATTATCTATAATAGTCTCATTTATCTGCTTAAGGATACTTTTATTCTTTTTTATTAAATTATTTTTGTCTAATTTGTGTTCAAAATAATTACTTTTTTGTAAATTATAATTAGTTAAAATAGCCGATTCATCAAATCTAAGACTATTTTCAACATTTTTAAGATAAGTTCCTTCTAATTTTCCTGAACTCATTCCGTTTACCATAAATTTTACTAATACTATTATTTTACTTATATTAATTTCAGAGTAGCGATACTATTAACCCATTAATACATTAGCATTATTATTAAAATCAAAAATTCCCGAATTTATCATTAAAAGGAGAGGATAAGGATAACAAAATTCAAATTAAATATAAAAAGAGATTATTAAAGGCGAAATCCAATGTAAGAGTGAAAATTTTGTTTCCCTTCCTAATTAACAGTTTGACTTAAACTATAAAAATGGAACAAAATTTTGATTAGGCAAAGATAGACATTTAGGAATTATGAAAACTTTGTCTTTTTTATGAAACATAGAAAAAAAATGAAATCTTAAAACTTCAATCTTTCTTTAGTAATATTCTATTTTTGATAGAAGTAAAGCGAAGAACCCGTAAAATAGGATATTTATTATACAACTTATAATAGCAAATATAAGAAGTTGCTCAAAAGATGCCAAAAAGTACAAACTCAATAATGCAGTTTGAGTAACAGGGCTCAACAAAGCTGCGATAATTACTGTTGCTGTACTTATAACTGCTGTTAAACTCCATGCCCCAAAACATTGAATTTTACTTTCACCGAACCTTCCAGCAAGAATCGCTGCTATAATTGGAGTAATTAAATATCCTAACCAAATTAGGAAGATTTCCAAAACAAAACTTCCTAACAATGGTTGAAATAATATGTAATTAAAAATTAAAGTCGGTGTACTAGCAATTGAACCAAATAGATAAAATATAAGCTTTAAAGGAGCATAATTGGGCGAAGCCGGATTGAAAATATCAAGTAAAACCGCAATTCCAGGACCAAATGCTAAAGAAAGAATTGCAAAGACAAAGTTTAACCCCACAAATGCTACTAAACTCAATAAAAATGCTTTACCAAATGCCATTTCTGTTAGACTCTTTTTTATGTATATATTATTATATCTTATTATCTTCAAGGAAGAGATTAATTTTAAATTTTAGGATAAATTTCAATTGAATTTTAAATCTTTTTACTTTCCTCTTAGATAATAAATAATAGGTAGAATTTAGTATCATCTTTAATTTCTGCTAAATTATATGATAATTTTACCTTCAATCAATCAAAATATTGTAAAGATGGATTTAAGAGAAGATTTGCTGAAAATTTTAATAAATCATGAAATCCTAACAAGACTATAACAATGAATAGAGTTAATGAAAAATTTACTCTTGGAAAGCTTAAACACAAGTTTTTAGCTCAGTTGCTCTCAAATATTGAAATAAATGATAATAGGGTAATTATGGGATCTAAAATAGGTGAAGATGCAGCAGTTATAGATATACCAGGACCTAATTATTTAGTAGCTAAAACAGACCCAATTACCTTTGCAACTAATAAGATTGGCTACTATGCAGTAATCGTGAATGTTAATGATCTTGTATGCACTGGAGCAAAGCCTAAATGGTTTCAATCCACAATATTATTACCCGAAAAACTTACTACGAGTAGGATGATTAATAAGATATTCAAAAATATCCATGATACATGTAAATCGATGGATATAACTGTTGTTGGAGGGCATACAGAAATTACTCCCGGGCTTGAGAGGCCAATTGTAATTGGGTCCTTGATAGGAGAAGTTCCCAAGAATAAACTCGTACTCACTTCCGGAGCAAAACCAGAGGATGCACTTATTTTAACGAAAGGGATCTTTATAGAAGGTACATCAATTATAGGACGAGAGAAAGAAAAGGAGCTATTAAATCATGAGTTAGGTCATGAATTTATAAAAAGATGTCAGGATTATCTTTTCAATCCTGGAATATGTGTTTTTGAAGAAGCTCTCTTAGCAAATAATCATTTTAAAATAAAATCGATGCATGACCCAACCGAAGGTGGACTTTATACAGGCGTAGCTGAAATGACTATCGCCTCAAATACAGGTGTGGAAATTGAAGAAGGAAGAATTAAAATCTTACCAGAATCAGAAATATTAAGTAAAATATTTAGCCTTAATCCGTACAATACGATATCATCTGGATCCTTATTAATTGCTGTGAATCAAGAAGATTCTTTTGGTTTAATCGATCTATTAAGAAGAAATAAAATATCTGCTGAACAAATAGGTAAATTTACTCCTAAAGATAAAGGATTATTGGTTAAAAAAGAAGATGGAAAAAAGGAACCACTTAGATACTCAGAAACAGACGAAATAACCAAAATTTTCTGATACTCCTTAAAAAAGCAACTTAATTTTAATTTTTTATCAAGTCAAACATATTATTCCCAATTTAACTAAAATTTTTATTTTCAAAATTTTATTTTATAATATATATAGTATCAATTTCTTAGGGTTGTTTAAAACCCAAAAAACAATAGACTTATTAAATATTTGATCAAAGGTGGCTTATAAAGAATTAAAATATCTTTTTAAAAATCTTCAAGAGAGAGTCAATAAGCAAGATTTTAGCATAAAGTCTGTAAACCGCTTGTTATTTGAAATTTTAGAGAAGAATAATACTAAATTTGAAGAATTTAAAAATGATATCCGATTAAAATGGGAAGAATTTGAAAAAAAAAATAGAAACCGAGTAATTAAGAAAACATTTACTTCATTTTTCTATGAAACTTTTCATGAGCTATTTAGTTATTTTTTAAATATGTTTTTTGGTTTTGATAAAAATTCCTTAAAGCTAATTAATAAAGAAAAAATATCTGAAAAAATAATTTTTTTTGATTATAACTATACTCTAAATCCAAATGAAGAGGACTCAATTGTTAAAAGTTCAGGGGAATTTCAAGTAGATGTATTGTATGGATTTTCTGTTACTACGGGATATCTTTATTTTCTTGTTCGCCTGTTAGGAATTGTTATTAGAAATACAATTCAGAAAAAAATCTTTATTTTACTTGATGCAGTTATAGAGAAAGACAGAGAGGCAAATAAGAATTTGAATTTTATGATAATCATTAAAGATAGTAAGGATGAAATTTTCAATTATTATTATAATATGGTTTTATATTATTTCTTAAGACAATTTAAAGGGATTCCTAAAGAATTTTATGAGAAATTGTTAGAAGGAAGAGAAAAATTATACCAGGTCGCTTTAAACGAATATTATCTATCAAAAGAAAAATTAGTTGATTTACTATATTATTTTTATAAAAAATGTAATTTATTACAGAGTTTCTCACCCTTATTAGACTTTTTTAATTTTGTAGGAGCTAGAGTAGAGGATTCTGTTTTTTCTAAAGTTGATATTATTAAGAAAGAATTCCTAATTAACCTTGATTATTCTACAGAGAAAAAAAATACTATTATCAAATTCTTCGATTATCTTGATAAGACATCAACCCTATATTCAACCTTTCAAGCAAACAATCTGCCATCTCCAAAATCGCAATTAAATCTATTTTTATTATATATGAAATATTACTTTGGTAGTGGACTGGAGGCTTTAGAAGTGGGGGATTTATTATTTTTACCTGAAATTTTTAAAGTAACATTAAATCAATATAATAAAACTATAGAGGATGTGATTGGAGCTAATTCTATCAACAATATTAAAGAATTTATAAATTTCCTGTCAGCTTTGTCAAATATTAAAAACATCAATCTCTTTTTTCAAAAGATCTTTAAAAAAAATATTTCTCAATTAAATTATGGCTTTTTTAGGACATTTCTAAAAAGTTTAAATTCAAATTTTTCTCAGAACTTAGCTAAAGAAAATAAAATTCTATGTGAAGATCCACAAAATACACCATTTACATTTAATATTATTGTTGACCATATATGCAGAATTCTCTATGTATTGATTGATAAAATTTTTATGAGATCCTCACCAGATATTGCATCTAACAATTTCATTGATCCACGTAGTCGATATATTGGAAAAAATATTGCTTTAAGAGTGTTAGAACTCTTTGTTTTTCAAGATATAAATTATTCTGATGATGTGTGGCCAGATTATATTATCAGTTTAAACAGAGAACCCATTAAGAATGAGTTGAAAAAGTTTAACATAGAAATTCCTGACAAATATTTCTACTCAGTTGAGGAATTAGTCCAAATAATGGTAACCTATAATATCCAATCTTTTTCTGATCAACCTTATTTCGAAGAATGGTTAATACATGAGATTATCATTCCACTTAATGATTTAATTCAAAATATTCGAAATTCAGTAGGAGATCCCGCAAAAGAACTTGATGTATATGAAAAATTAAGTGAATATTTCCTATTAAATATAAAAGATGAGCAAATTATTAAGGATTTTAAATTCTTATGTCAACAATTTGCCCCGTTTTGGAAACATGTTGAGTAATTTTAATATCATTTTTTACGTAATATTAAATATTTCTAAAAATCTCGAAAATTGACTCTCTATATCTACTATTGGTAAATCTGAGATATTTTTATTATTTAAATCTTTGATACATATTACTCCAGAAACCATTTTAACGTCTTTAGTTAATTGTTCTTCAACTTCATTTAGATTGGATATACATAATACTGTAGGGTTATTTAAATTCCTAAATCCTTCTGTAAATACTATGTCTACTTTAAAAGGTCCATTTTTTAAGAACTTTAAAAGTACTTCCAGTCTAATTTCTTCCTTTTTTAAAAAAATTGCAGTCTCATTATTATCATTTTGAATCACAGAATAAGTAGCTCCAGCTTCAGTGAATTTATAAGAATCTTTTCCTTTCTTATCAACTGGATGGTGTTTTACATTCTTTATCACAGCAATATTATAATTAAGTCTTTTTTTTAATAATTTCATAGCTGTTGTAATGAAATTTGTTTTTCCAGAGCTGGAATATCCAATGACAGAAATAATATGAAAATTCATATTGTAATTTATTTTGGATTCTTTTTCTATTTTCATTTATTTTAATGGAAAAAAAATATATTATTTTACTAGTTAATATTTATTTAAATAAGATTTTTCTCTAGAATTCAAAATATCTTTGAAAATTAATGCCTGCTAAAAAAGAATGGATCATATTTGACGCTAATTTCTTCATTTGTATGTTGCAAATTAAAGCACGTAATATTTTAGGAAATTTAAATAAAGCTGCTGAGGATTTAGGGTATGAATATTATATCTCTCAAGTAGTATTTGATGAAATAAAAGCGCCTCATACTTATAAAGATAAATTAAAAAGTTTCGTAAATGTAGTAGAAATATTACCAAATCAAATTGATGCCATTAAAGATAAACTACGTCAATTTAACATAAGGTTTCCTGCTCAAGATCCAGATCTCACACTTGTTTGCATCGGAAATAGCTTATTGAACAAAAATGACACCTTTCCTGTCCATCTTGTGACTGATGACTTTAAACTAGCAAAGAATACAAATTTACTATATAAAGCTAAAATCAATATATTATCACTATCAAGCTTTCTTCTAAAAATTCAAAGAACAATTGCCGATGCTCAGATGAGAAGTTACTTTAAAGATATTTGGAGGAGAAGTTTGAATTATACATTATCTTATATGATTGAACGTTCTAAAATCTATCCCGCTGAACAAAAGATTACTTGGTTGATTGAAAAAGCAATAGCGGTTACAGAAACGTCAATCCTAACGCAAGATATTGAGTTAGAGAACCCCGATACTGGTGTGAAATTTGAAATTGGAGCTTCTAAATATGCAGTTGAAATAACTCTTGCTGAAAAATATATTGAAAATCAAGATCTTTCCCAAACCGAGGAGGAAAAAATATTTGGGATTATAAAATTCCTAGAAAATCTAAAAATTTCAAGGGAATACATAATTCGAGCCCGAAAGGCGATAATAAAAAGTATCCCAAAGGATGCAGTTAAGTTCTTAAAAAAAGGAAATGGATTTTTAGTATCTTTACTTCAAGTTGCATCTGGACAATTGACAAGTGTGAAGGATTATGATATTGTTGAGCAGTTAATATGTTCTGAAATTAGTAAGATGGAATTCTTACGAGCATTTTTATTAGTTTCTCTTGGCCGTATTAATACAGCAATTGATTCACTTGAAAGAGCGGCATTATTTTCGGTTATAATTCATAATTATAAAACTTGTTTAACTTTAAATTATGTAAAGGCTTTAATTTATTTATTCCACGGGCTTTATACAGAAGCAATTAGACAATACAATTTTTCTGAAGAATTAGCTGACATTTATGGAGATGATAAGCTAAGACTAAAATGTTTGATAGGTAAAGCCATAGCACTTTATATTCAAGGTGAAGATAGGAATACAGCATTAAATATCATGGAAGAAATTTCAAATATGGACTTAGACAAGAATTTCCTTGATGCAATAATAGTTTTTAGTGAGTTAGGAGATTATTTTCTAGCTTTAGGACATTCTCAAATTGCAACAAATCTTTATAATCAAGCTTTAGAAATCTCGATTGACTATAAATTATCATTCAAAAGTGAAATTTTAATAGAGAAATTAAAAAGATCTTATATCGCAACCGTACTAGTTGGTTATTCAGCAGAAGATGCTGTTGATAAATTGGATCTTTTATTAGATAAGGCGTACTCTATCAAGGATGTTGAAAAATATAATGAGCAAATTAAAAAAATATCAAGCTTTAATCTCTTATTTTATACTCCATTCCCGTATATTACAGGAAAAAAAAAAATTATCCCCTACTCAGCATTACCGAAAGAACTTAAAGATGATTACTTGGAAGTGGTATATTTCGAAAAATTAAAAGAAACTCAAGATAAAATTCTTTTTATTGTTTCTCATTATGAACTAGGCTTGTTAGGTATTAAATTGAAAACAAGTGAAAATGTAACTGGAATTGCTGAAAATTATAATCTTAAGATAAAACCAAATGCGAAAGTTAAAATATATGAACCTGATGAAGATTTAAAAGATGTGTTTTTAATCCGTGCAATTATCGAAATAACAACGATAGATACAGTTCAAATTAAATATACTCTTCCATCTTTCTTTAAACAGTTAAATCTGTAATACAATACAGTAAAAGAACGGCTATTCTTTCCTCAAACTTTTATCTCGTTGTGATATTTGATGGCTGTGTATGGCACATGAAATACAGTAGTATTTTGTCTTACTTGGAGCTTGAATTATCGTTCCTGATTTCTTTAATTCAGTATACATCCGGGAATCAACTAGAGAAACCCTTCTTGTTACAGCTTTAGCTTTGCTACGAGCAACAGTTCGACCACACTTAGCACACTGAACTTTAGCATACTGTCCTTTACTAGATCCGCTTCTACCGCCACTTTTTCTCTTTTTTGGAATAAAAATCAACCATTTTTAATTTTTTCTTGTTGATCTTTAGATTTATAAACAATTAAATTGTTTAAAACTTAAAAAATTTATCCTTAAGCATAAAAAACTGCAAAAATAAAAAATTAAAACATAATTTATAGAGTTAGCTAATTTTATTTTAAATTTGCATTTAGATTCTTTAAAGTTTTAAAAGCAAAATTTAATCTTTGGAGAACTGTATAAATCAATGTTAAAGTATAAATTATAATACTAATGAGAAAAATTGGTGTGACTGGTACTCTTGTGATAAATGGAACAGAAATTGTTATAGGCTCATGTAATATTAGTAATGTTAAAAAATAAAATATTAGTTCTATAATAATAGCAAAAAGTAAAAACAAAATTCGTTCAGCTCGTTCCATAAAACCAATTCCTCTCATATTAACGCCTTCATTTTCAGCTCTTGAACGTATATAAGAGATCATGATAACTAAAAACAAAATAATATAACCTAACATATAATCCACTAAACCTCCATAGATTAACCCTAATATGAGTATAGCATCAGAAAGTCTATCTAAATTTGAATCTAAAAATGCACCAGCTTGAGTTTCATTTCCTGTTCTTCTCGCTACTTCCCCATCAAATAAATCAAAAGCGCCAGCTATTCCCAAAATAAAAGGTATTACCCACGAAAGCCATATAGAAAAATATAACCCATATAATGCAATTATTAAAGAGCCAACTAATGTACATATAAATCCTATATAAGAAATCTTATTAGGCGTAAAATTATGTTTAATTAAAAATTCTACAGGGCGATCTATATATCTACTTGAAAATTCCTTCTGTCGAGCTCTTTTTTTATTCTCTTCTATCTCATTCAATTGACTTATAATTCCTGATATCCAATAATTTAGATATTATTTTTAAAATTTTATTCCAATAAAAAATTTATTAAAATGCTAACAAATGTAATTTCAATAATCGAATCACTGAGGAAGCTAAATACGATTGATTTCCAATACTTATCATCGGAAGATTTAATGCTGATAATTCCTTTGAGTATATAAATTCGTCCTCTTGGCTCCCTATTATGAAAACTATGTTTTCTTTTTCTTTAATAATATTTAATAACTTAAAAAAATCTTGACCTTGTTCATGTAAAATGTATATATTATAATTTAATTGTTTAAAATGATTTATTGCTTCTATTATAGTCATTTTTGAAATTTTAATTGAACTCAATAGATTGAGAGAGTAATCTCTTGTAGTATGATATTTTTGAAGGAATTTAACAAAATAATCTGTAAAGCGCAATTCATTCTTCGGAAAACTTTCATAATTGAAAAATTCAGGGTTAAAAATAAAAGTGCCATATCGATCCAAAAACGCCCATATCTGAATATTTCTTTCAAAATCATTATTACTTAGTATTGCTGAAAGAATACATCGTGAAATTACATCTAATCGGCCAGAAGATCCGGGTATATCCTTTATAGTATAATTATTTATATCTATAGTCTTAGATTTAATGAAAAAAAGTAGGTTCATATAATCATTCTATGAAGTTTTTATATTTTATGATAAAAAAATAAAAAATTGGTCTAAATTTAATTTAAATTCAATTTAAATTTAATAAAATGTAAAGTACAAATTAGTTTAAATTTACTTCTTAATTGATGAAAAAATATGGAGCAAAATAACATCGCAATTGAAGTAAGAAATTTGAAGAAACATTTTAGAACAAAATTAGAAAATGTTAAAGCTCTAGATGATATTTCTTTCAATGTTAAATCCGGAGAGATTTTTGGATTATTAGGACCAAATGGTGCAGGAAAAACCACAACAATCAATATATTAATAGGGTTAATTAAACCAACTGATGGATCAGCTACTATTTATGGTTATGATATACAAGATCATATTTCAAAGGCTAAAGAATTAATAGGAGTTTGCCCCCAGGAGCATGCTGTATTTAAATTTTTATCGGGGAGGGAAAATATAGAACTCTTTGGTAATTTATATTCGATGCCTAAAGATAAAATAAAAAAGAGAGCAGATGAACTAATAGACAAATTAAATTTTTCAAATGCGAGTAAACATAAAACGAAAGGTTATAGTGGAGGCATGTTAAGTCAATTAAATTTAATCATCTCTATTATAAATAATCCCAAAATCATATTCTTAGATGAACCAACAGTTGGAATGGACCCACGAGCACGAAGAAAGACATGGGAATTTATTGGCAATTTTAAAAATGAGCGAAAAACAGTATTGCTTACAACTCATTATATTGAAGAAGCTGAAGCTCTATGTGATAGAGTTGCTATTATTGATTATGGTGAATTGCTTGATATTGGGTCACCAAAAGATTTAATGAAAAAATATGAATCAGATAATTTAGAAGACGTCTTTATGAATATTACAGGAAGAAAAATTATGGAGGGAATGTAAATGAATACACAAAGACTCTTTGCGTTATTAAAGATGGAGTTGAAAAAAATTATAAGAGAACCAGCCTATGTATTTTTAATGTTTCTATTTCCCGCTGTTCTCACAATAATTTTTGGGTTTACCTTTAGTGATCCAGAACTAGGAATGCCATTTAGTGCAATGGCTCCCGGTTTATTTGCTTATGCGTGTATTTTCATAATAATGATTGTAGCACAATCTTTTTCTGATGAAAGAGAACAAGGATTATTAAGGAGATTAAGCATTACCCCTATGAAGGCTTCTGATTTCATGGGAAGTCAGATTTTATCAAATATGATAATCGCTATGGTGCAAGTTCTCATTGTTTTCATTTTAGCTCAACTCTTTGACTTTAAGCCACAGACCGATATTTTAGGCATTTTATTGGCAATTATACTAATGGCTATTTTTTCTCTTAGTTCTGTAGGACTTGGACTAATTACTGCTACGATATCTAAAAGTGCCGGTGTAGCAACAGGTCTATCTTTTCTCTTTATACTGCCTCAAATGTTCTTGGGAACTTTCATACCAATAACTAGTAATACTCGAGTAATAGCAGTCTTTCTCCCAAGTTATTATGTAACAGACGCTCTAACTTCAATTTTTAATGGAGATTCACTACTCAGTGCTAATATATTAATTGATTTTAGTGTTGTTTCGATTGTTAGTATTATGATTGTAATTATCGGTATACAATTATTCGACAAATTTGGAAATAAATAAAAAAAAGTGGTTATTTATTTTTTTAAAAATTTCTTAAAATATTCAATCATTTTTCATTAGTAATATTTATTGAATGCTTTTTCTTATAACGAATGATTAAATAGAAAGCAGAAGACATCAGAGTGACAGACAAAACAATACCTAAAATTGCTGCTCCATAATCACTAGTTATCCAACTAAACAGTGGAATCCAAGGAGATACTAAATTTTCTAACCATGATTCACCATTTTGGTCAATTAATACACGTTCTAATCCATCTGGAGCATCAGATAGAAATCCTATTGTAAATCCAACTGCTATCATCAACAATAAACCTCCAACTACTACAACAATTGAAATTATTGGTTTTTTATATTTAGTAAGATTAAATAATATCACTTTGTTTTCCATATATGAATCTGTTGTGATTAAATCTGGTTTTACTCTATATATATAGAACACAATTAAAGCAGAAATAATAGCTTCTCCAATACCTATCAAAACGTGCCAATAAACCATTGCAGGGATAGCAATTCCTAGTGGGATTGCCCCTGAAAGACCTAATTCAATGCCACACATAA
Source organism: Promethearchaeota archaeon (assembly GCA_019058365.1). Classification (GTDB taxonomy): domain Archaea; phylum Asgardarchaeota; class Lokiarchaeia; order Sigyniarchaeales; family SOKP01; genus Loki-b32. Next base: position 219,027 of record JAHPZE010000002.1, read on the forward strand.
AAGAGGCTAAAATGATAGCAATATAGGAACCAATGGCAGTAGCAATTGTAACTTTCATTTCCTTCTTAATAGATGTTTTATTTAGAATCTTTACTAAAAATACTACAATATAAAATCCAACAAATCCTCCTATTATTCCCATATTGAAAGTATTTGCACCTAATGCTAGAATGCCTCCATCTCCGAATAAACTTTGTACAACTAATACCAAAAAAAGTATAATTACTGAAGCCCATGGTCCTAATATAACAGCTACTAAGGTACCTCCAATTAAATGGCCAGAGGTGCCACCAGGAACGGGATAATTAACAAACTGAAATGCAAAAATCGTAGCAGCCAAGACACCTATATAAGGTATTAATTTCTCAGAATCTTCTTTCTCAAAAATTTTTCCCATTTTAAAATATCCTAAAATCATTACTATAATTGCAACAATCCATAGGATAATTAGAGTTGCAGGATTAAGTAATCCATCTGGTATATGCATTTTTAAAATATTAAGGTTAATTTTTTTTATAATGAATAATTAAAATGTTACTATATTATAAAAGAGTATGAAATATATAAAATATTACTTTTTTAAAAAAAAGTATGAAATTTATAATAAGTTAAATAGCTGATAAATTCTTGAGAACAACCTTACCTTTTAGGCATGAGAATGAAAAGATTTATTTAAAGAAGATTAATCCCTTAATTCGCTTAATTTTACCATTTATTTTAGTAGTACCTTTTCTTGTTATAGAAGATTTTTATCTGATATTTACAATTTTATTTGTTTCTTTAACCACTGATTTAATACTTCGGTTAAATGTAATAAAAATTCTTTCAAGATTGAAAGTGGTTATCCCATTTGTTTTTTTAATTACGATCTTTATTCCATTTTATGTTGGGGAGACTGTGGTATATATATTCAATATTGGAATTCCAATAATAATTTATAGAGAAGGTTTATATCTAGCTTCTCTTATTTTTTTAAGAGTTTTTGGAGCTCTATTCATATTTATGTCATTTTTTTCAACTTTAACTTACTCAGAATTTATAGATGCCTTAACCAAATTACGATTACCTTCAGTTTTCGTAGGATCTTTAATAATAATGTTACATTATATTCCAATCCTAGCAGGGTCTAACAAAAAGATATTAGAAGCACAAGAAATGAGAGGAAAAAAAATTACGTCTTATTGGCAAAAATTAAATGCTCACGCTTATATTATGGGTAAGGGTATTATAATGAATATGGAAAGAAGTGAAAGATTATATGAAAGTTTAAAAATGCGAGGTTTTTCTGGTAAAATTACATTTGCTCCAAAAAAAATAAAAATGATTGATTTGGTATTATTAGCATTATTCTCATTAATGGTTATTAGTTTTATTTTTATTATAAACTTAAAATCAATTTATCAAGGTGTTTTTGCATTAATTTTGCCGTAGAAGTAGAAGATCTGAATTTTTGTTATAATTCGGGGTTTAAAATTCAAGATATATCGTTTAAATTAGAGGAAAAAGTTATTTGTGGACTTACTGGAAATAACGGTTCCGGAAAAACAACTTTATTAAGATTATTAGTCGGATTATTAAAACCTCAATCAGGAAAAATCAAGATTTTTAATAATACACTTACAAGAGATAAACAAGAATTATGGGAGACCAGAAAAACAATTGGTTTTTTATTCCAAAATCCTGATGACCAACTATTTGCTCCTACTATTGAAGAGGATATTAGCTTTGGAGCAAGAAACCTAAAACTTGATGAGGAAGAAGTACAAAGAAGAGTCAATTGGGCTTTAAAAGCGGTAGATTTATCAGAATTTAAAGAATACTCCCCATTTAATCTCTCTTGGGGTCAAAGAAAAAGAGCTGCTTTAGCTGGGGTGCTCGCAATGAAACCCAAATTGCTGATTTTGGATGAACCTTTTGCTAATCTTGATTTTAAATCAATTTACAATCATCTTAAAATTTTAGAAAAACTAAGAAAAGAAAATGAAATAACTATATTCTTCACATCTCATAATTTATTCTTCATCGAGCATTGGGCAGAATATATGTTACTTTTAGATGAAGGTAAAATCATTTTTGATGGTGAACCTCATAACGGATTAGGAGATTTAAATGTCAAGAAATTACTTGGATCTTATGATGATATTCTTTCATTAATAAAAAAGAAATATTAGTAAATTCACATAAATCCTTTTCTAATAAAATAATTTTAAATTTCTTAAATTTATACTATAATAAAACTTGATCTAATAGTCTTATGCACTTGGTACTTACTTACTTTCATCAAATTAAAGGTCCAAGTATATTGATGTCATATCCTGATGAAAAACTTGAAGAAGAAATAATAAATAGACTTTTGAAATTTTTCGATTTAGAAATCGATGAAACGTTTTTTGAAATAGTTCTCATCACTAAAAAAAAGAAAATTATCAATTTTAATTTCGAGATACCATCTGAATGGGCACGTGGGAAAAAGGAATTTATTATGCTTTCGCTAATAATGAAAAAAGAATATGAAAGTGAAAGTATGTATGCATTTATAGTGGATAGCTCCTACAAAATCCTTAAAACTAAAAACATTTTTAAAGCACTCTATAAATATGATGATTTTCGTGATAGAAACGATATAGAAATTGATGTTACTTACGAACAGATAAGAAAAATTCTTTTTGAATGTTTAACAAGCCTAATTGCAAGAATTGAGGATGAGATTAAGGGAGTAAACAAAAAAGACCCTTTTCCATTTTCATAAAAACAAATGAGAACCAAAAGTTGAAGATAAAGGGAAAAAAGCAAAAAAATGCTCAGAATATCTTGAATTCTTAACAAGGATGTACGGGTTTAGAGTCCAAAATTCTAAAACTAAAAAAGGATATCTACTTAAATTCTTTGGTGATTCTCAAAAAAAGAGTGGAATATTTCATAATGCTATGTTATAATGACGATGTTCTTTTTTCGTTAAATTTTTTGTCGCCTGAAACACTAACACGATCTTTTTCATTTTAAGGAATTATACCCTTTAAATCTAAGGCGTTCTCTCATGTCAGGCTTTTGCAAAGTTGGGACATAATCATGTCGCAAATCTGGGTTGCTGACTCTACTTTCATTGCGGTGGTTTATACCATTGCTCTGTAAAGAGCCCGTATTAGTTTTTGCATTTTCTGATTATTAAATTCAGGATATAAGCATTTTTTTGCGCACCATATTCATTTTTTAGTCGTATGAGCCCTCGATAATGCTCAGTGTTCCATCATCATTTTCCCAGTAATATAATAGAGTATTAAAAATAAAAGTTTTATTATAATATTCCCCTAATAAAGGATTCTGAAAAAGGTTTCAAAATAAAATTCTATCAAGGAAAAAATTATTAAGGGATTTAAAGCATACCAAAAGTATCAGATCTAAAGAGTTCCTTTACTTCTTTAGAAATTTCTGCTTGATCAGCCTTTAGATATCTATGTAGTATCAACGATATGTGTGGAGCCCATTTTTTCATTGTGGCTCTGATAAATCCAATTTGAACATTTTTATCAGCAACTATACACAATACTCCTTTCCCAACTTTCATTGAAAAAATCATACCCTCAAGATATTCAGTTATTTGAAGGTTAATGGAACCATATCCTAAAATGTGTCCTTGTTCCTCACCAGCTACAAAAACAGCGCCTCCAATAGCACCAATCTTCTCTACAGAAATTCCATTATAACTTGAGAATTTAAATTTAGCTTGACTCAAAATAGTTATTCCTGTATCATCGGTTAGAAGAGCATATTTTAATCCCGGCGCACTATTGATAATTGAAATTAAAATCTTTTTTAATCTAAGCTCATCCTCGGAATAACTCAAATATTTGTCAACCTATTATTTATATCATCTTCTAATTCAGTTTCTTTAAGGTTAAAAAATAGTTATTTAAACTTATCTTTATATTTTTACCTTACACCTACTTATTTAATGAAGAAATTTTAAATATAAAAATTTAAGTAAACTCAGTGTTTTTTCTACGGTTTATAATAAAAAATAATATTATATTCTTTTCAGTAAATTTAATTCTTAGAAAAGATCTTGCCCTTTAATTAAAGTTTTTAATGGCTTCAATCGACTTTTATAATCTTTTGACTTTTCTAATAATATCAATAATTTGTAGTTTTTTGACTTATCTAAATCTTTTTTTATTTGTACTAATTTAGAATCTTCTATGAATTCTCTATTTTTAGCAATCGCAGATAAGGCTAATGTATTCTCAAGTATCCATAATTTCTTTGAAATTTTTGATGCTACAGGAAATCCATGCTTATCTGTAATTATTCCAGCAACAAAATTTGGAAAGTTTTTTTCAATTCTATATAAAAAATACTTAACCTCACTTTCGTTAATAAGATTATCCAATATTAGAACACCTATTCTATCAATATGATCTTATTGATAGAATAATTTCATTAAATGCTATAATATGGAGATAATATCATTTTTCTATCAAATATAGCATTATTGGTTTTAAAATTTATTTCAATCCTATTTATTTAGTGCTTACAAAAAGGAAAATATGGTTATTTGTGGTTTTTCTTTAATGATATTCCAAGGTTAAGATTTTCTACAAGTTCGCTAAAGCGGTTTCGAACGGTAACTTCAGTTACACAACTAATATTAGCAATTTTTCTTTGAGTTCTTCGCTCATTGGTTAAAATACATGCAGCATAAATTGCTGCGGCACAAACACCCGTTGGACCTCTTCCAGAGGTTAAACCACGTTCCTCAGCAATCCTGATTATAACTTTTGCCATTTTCTGGCATTCTGTAGTCAATTCTAATTCTGAAATAAATCTTATAAGAAAATCTATAGGCTTAGTTGGATTTAAATTCAATTCCAATTCTTTTGATATGAATCTGAAAGAGCGACCAATTTCTTTCTTATCTACTCTCGCTACTTCAGCTATCTCATTTAAGGTACGTGGAACCTTGTACATTCTACACGCGGCATATAGACTTGCAGCGGCTACCCCTTCAATACTTCTACCCCTTATTAAATGTGCTTCAACCGCATCTCGGTATATTTTAGCTGAACATTCTCTTAAATTCTTTTGAAGATCCAAGTTTGAAGCCATTCGGTCAAGTTCGCTTAATGCAAACGTAAGGTTTCGTTCAGTAGCATCAGATACTCTTATACGACTTTGCCATTTGCGAAGTCTATAAATTTGACCCCTCAATTTAGCAGGTATTTCTTTCCCAAAAATATCTCTATTTTTCCAGTCAATCATAGTACTAAGCCCTTTATCGTGTATCATATAAGTCATAGGCGCTCCCGTTCTTGTTCTCTTCTTTTTCTGATCAGCATCGAAAGCTCTCCATTCTGGTCCGCGATCAATATATTTTTCTGAATGAACTAAACCACATTCTTCACAGACTATTAATCCTCTATTTTCATCAAAAAACATGTTTTTTCCGCATTCTGTACATATATTATTTTCTGTATGAGAAAAATCTTCTGATTCTGCTTTCACTTCTTTCCAATTTGAAATAAAACACACCTTTTTTTAAAAAAATTCTTCTCTCTTAAAAGATCATTTAAAATGCTAGGTTATCCTAGTGAAAAGTTTATCATTAGGGTCAAATGGTTGATTTGGTAATGCTTTAATTGAGATGAAAGGGAGCTTTATGGGGCCAAAAACATCTCTAACGTAAGCGATCTTGACATATTTCTCGTTGTAGATCGACTTCTTAATAATTTGTTCTAATTTATTATTCCATTGTTTCGCTCTAAAGATGTGATGGTTCTTAGTTGATTGTCCAATATAGAAAAAGTTCAATTTAACCCAGTTTTTCAAGAGATCCCCTAACTAAGTGGATGAAATTTAAAATAAATGATGGTTGTTAATATTTAAATATAATGGTTTTTATTTCCCACCAATACAAAATGGTAAATTAAGGGATTAATAATCTAAAAAGAATTTTATTGAAAAATTCCCTAAAAAAAGAATATGAGTAATTTTTTTAGGTTTGGGATTTTTAGGGAGATAATCTACATTTTTTAATATGACTATCTGATATTTGAGGTTTCCTTTTAAAAACATTGGATAAATATGTAGCTAATTAGATATAAAATATAAAAGTGATCTGACTTAATATTAAGATTTTTTTCTCATTTAACATAAATTTTAAAAATTCATAGCTATAATCTTTACAAAATTAAGTTTTTATATCTTTTTAGTGAATATGAATGAAATCAAATGATAAAGTAAAAAATCTATTTTTAATTATCCTAGGAATTGTTCTCGCCTTTACCTTAATATCTAGCAGAGATCTTAATATCAAAACGGGAAATTACAGAAATCAAGTAAAGATAGATATATTAAAAACATCATTAATATCTGGAAGAATTCATATTGACAATAATTGGTCTGATGCAAAGTTCGCGGGGATCTGTACTGGTTCTGGTAATTCTTCCGATCCTTATGTTATAGAAGATTTGGTTATAGATGGTGGAGGTGCAGGAAGTTGTATCCTTATTGAAAACTCAGAAGACTACTTTAAAATAGAAAATTGCACTATATCCAACTGTGGAAGTGTTTTTTACGATTCGGGTATTAAATTAATTTCAGTAAATAATGGCAATTTATCTAACAACCGTGCTTTAAATCTTGATTCTTTTGGGCTCGTTATGTATGAAAGTAACAATACTATCGTTGTAAATAATATGTTTAGTGGTGAACGTGGCATCTCGATTCAATTTTCTAAAAATGATGTTATATATTTCAATCAGTTTATTGGTAGTACGTTCTCAGTTGAAACTCATTATTGTACTAATAATAGATGGAGTTCACTAGAACAAATAGAATATTTTTATAGTAGTAATACATATAAGAATTACCTCGGTAACTATTATCAGGATTACAATGAACTTGATAATAACAATGATGGGATTGGAGATACTCCAATGATCTTAGATCAACATCTACCCTCATCTGAATGGATTTATCTTGACTATTATCCATTGATTGCTCATATACAGTATTATGAGCTTTCTGTAGAGATTCAACCTCCTGATGCTTTTGTGTTATCATCTAATGCGGGAACTCCCGAAACAGATGGAAATTTTACTTTAACCTGGACTATTGCTGATAGAGCCTCAAATTATTCTGTTTATCAACACTCTGGGGTAATAACTGACATAAATGATAGCCTAACGATACTATTAAATGAAACCATAGATCTTTCGCTTGCATTAACGGATTATCCTCTAGGTATTTATTATTTTATAGTTGTTGCTCGTAATAATTATGGGCAAAGTATTTCAAATAATGTAAAGATCGAAATAGAAAGTCCTAATGAAGGCAACCCTACTGTTTTCGGATATAATATGTTCATTTTAATCAGTATTATTTGCTTAATCTCAGTGATTCTAACTAAGAAGCTAAAAAAGCCTTAAGATAAAATTATATAAAGTTTTATTCTATATTCATTGTCATCCTATAAGTTGTTTATTTTGTGGTAATTTTATTTCATTTTTCCGGACTTAATTTAAAATGCTCAATTTAATAAATCTGATCAATTTATTAATATAATTATTTCTTCTATTCAATCTTTTAATCAAAATCTTTGTTGATTAGATACTAACACATTGCTTTAATCGACAGTCCGAATTCTTCTAAAGTTACTCATTATTGAATAAAAAGAATCAATATAATAAACCCCATATACTTTTGAGATTTTCATTTCTTAAGCATAATTTTTCAGTCAAAAACTTTCTTCAAGTTATACTTTTTCTTACAGGTACATTCATATCCATTTTGATCTAACTCGCTCAAATCCTGAGAGAGAACGAAATGTTTAAGTCTTTCTTTTGCTGAAATTTCGCATTCTCTTTTTAAGCAATTATGGATCCCTCTTTTTGTTCCCGCTCCAGAAGGATCAGATAAAATACGTAAATTTTTTAAATTTTCTTGGGTTAAAGACTTTTTTAAGCATTTAAATAATGAATAAAACCAAGGAGGTCTATAGCGATTTTGAAACCATAAATATTCTGCAAGAGTTCCTTTTTGTATATTCAATGGGTTAATTGATATTGAATTCACGTTTAGTTCTACTAATTTTTTTATAGATTGGGAACAATCATCAATCGCTGCTTGTTCATTCATGAATGGAGGTTTCAGTAAAAGATAAACTCTTACTCCAATATTATATTCTTTTAATCGCTGTAACGTACTTTTAAAATCCTTGAATACAACTCCTTTATTTATATAGTTGTTTCTAATATAATCATCAACAGTTTCAAGCCCAATAGCAATTTCTAAGTATTTTTTATCAAAAAATTCTCTAATTTCTTCTAATTTTTCTACCGTTATGTATTCTAACCGTGATTCTATAACAAACTCCTTAAATTTTTCTACTTTTGAGATTTTTTCATAGATGTAGTTTCTAGCTTCTTGTGGTATTTCATTTTCATCCAAGAAGCTTCCAGAATTGTAAATTTTAAAAATATAATTATGAGGGTCTTGTTTGATTTCATTTATCTTATTATTATAAGCATAATCAAATTGATTAATAAGTTGGGTAGTTGAAACCTCTTCATTTACAGCATCCAAATAATATCCACACATGGAACACCCTCCATGTTCACTTGCACCCCAACTGCATCCCTTTGATCGTAAAATAATCGTAAATTCTTTTCCAATTTCCTCTCTAAGTCTATCTTCTTTTATCCAAAAACTAATTGGTCGCTCTATTACCTCTAATCCATATTTGATTCTCTTTTTTAAAGCTTCCCATCTAATCGAGTTAATCTTCTCAACAATTGGTTTATTATCTTTAAAAAAAGTATTATTTCCATTCATTTATTTTTACAATTCTCCCACTTTTAGAATTTTTGATAAAATTAGAGCCAACTAATAATACTCCACTTCCTAAAATTTTTTTTTTTCCTTTATCTAATATGACGACTTGATTATTAGGAATGAGATCTAAACTATAATCTAACACTCCTGCTCGAAATAATGTATTTCCTTGTAATTCTTCACCGTCAAAGACAATATAGTTTGAATTTATAGAACTATAAGATTTAAATAACCTTTTAAGTCCATTAAGTGTTAATTCTATTTGCCCTGTTGAGTGTTTAAAAACTCCTAACTTTTCATTAGTTTTTAGGTCCTTCAAATCAATCTGATCATTAAATCTAATTCGAATCGGTTTTAGGCCATTAGTAATAATATTAATACCCGCATTTGTACCAAATTGATAATCTAGGATTTTCATAAATTTTCTAATCCATGTTTTTGAGTAATTCTCACTTTCCAAATAATTTTTTTTAGGTTGAAATTTATCCTTAAACTTCATAATTAAGCTCTCTAAAGATTGAAGTGATTTAATAGAAGTTGTTTTATCAGAGATTTCAGAGAAAAGAAAATTATGTGGTAATTTAGAAGAAGCGCTGTTTACGATTTCGAGATATTCATTTTTTAAATGGCAAATAATAGGTATATTTGGGTCATATTTTTCTATTAATTTAATAAGCATTTCTGATGCAATATTTATTTCTTCACTATCCCATTCCCCAGTAACAGAAATATCGTAAGAATTAACGGGATAAACATTTTCTAACTGTCTAGGAATACACCCAAGAGGAGAGGTTAAGATCATTTCTTGAAAAGTAGGAAATTCTGGAAATTTTCTAGTACTATTATAAAACTTCTTATGAGATTTGGATTCTGAATATGGTTTCTTAGCTGAACATGGTAGTAAAATAATTAATGTTGTCCAAGGTTCAGGTTCAAAATTTTTGATTGTTCTTTCCCTAAACTGCTTGAAATCTGGTCTATTATATGACAATGGTCCGATTAATCTTATTTTTTTACTTTTTTGCCTTATCGGAGTTTCATATTTAATAATATCAAAATATTCTTTATCTAAAATCTTTAACATCGAAATTAAGTTTGTATCATCAAAAGAAGACTTTTCCACAAATGCTCGAAAATCTTCGTAATTCAGGTATTGTTTGGTTTTATTCATATAATTATTTGCCGTAATTAGATTATGTAAGCTTAATAAATCAATCTTTTCAGAAGAATGTTTATTATATGATATGTTAATCAAATTACCTTTACACGCTATGCATGAACATGGAAAATATTTTATTTTATATATCGGTAATAGATATTCTATCGTATCATAGAAATTCTCCGCAGATAAAAACAATAAATATGAAGAATCAATTAGATCTATTCCTAGGTAAATTAGTAATGGATAATATTTCGGAATTATTCTTCCAGAAGCCATAATAATTATATTATTATCCAATTCTAGTTTTATTTTAATTATAATTTTCAAAATATTTCGATAATTGCTGATATTATCAAAAACATCCGCTAAATTAACAATTTTTATATTTTCAAATTGTTTAACAATTGGAATATAAAGATCTAATAAATCAACATAATCAAATATTTTTATAGTTAAACCAAAATTTAGTTGTGGATGATTATTCAATATTCTTTCTGTATTTAAAAGATAATTTTTTACTTCTTTTGTAGCAAATTCTTTAGTAATACTAGTAGTGGGAATATTGAATGGAATAAGTGATATTATATTATCTTTGGAAAATACATTGCTATTATTTATTAATATTTCTTGAAATTTTTGTAGAGTACCAGGATATGTAAATAAAAATCCAGTATTTCTGAATTTCTCCCATATAAAACCAATTTTCAAGAAAAATTCTTTAGAAATTGTAAATAAATCATGATTCTCAAATTCTTGAATAAAACTAAATTGTTTCATTAATGAACTTTTTATAGGTATAATTATGTTAGGTGTAGTAATAAATAATTTGCGTTCTTTAGAAAAGATGATTCGTCCAATTCTAGAATAACCAATCTTACTTGATAATACTTCAAAGAAATATTTCATTATTTTCAATAAAAGGTATTATTTTTTTGTATAAATTATTTCACTATAAATTAAGATATTTCTCAAAATTATTAAGAATTTAGACAATTGAAGTCATTATTATTCTTGAAATTTTTTACTTTTTAGAGTTAATTTAATGGTTGTAAATAATCTAAACTAAAAAATAAAGAAATTTGTATAGGGTTTTAACTCATCTAAAACAAAATTAGTATATGTATCTTCTATCTCTTCAGAAGTGTATAGGTCCCTAATAAAAATAGCATAATCTTCAATCCTCTTAACTCTCACAATTGCAAATAATCCATATTGTTCTCCCATCCTAAATAAATCTGTGATAAATTGGTTTTTTTCTAAATTCAATGCAATTTCATTATATTTGGAAGGATCTTTAGGTTTAATACGAACAAGATATTTTCCTTTATAACCTACTTTTTTAGGAGAAAAATTAATAGAATAATTGAGTATAATACCATTTACCTCAAGTTTTTTTATTCTATTATGTATTGTTGATTGAGAAAATTCAATATTATATTGATTTTTCATTATATCCCGAATCTCATATGTTGATATTGGTTTCTTTTCTTGTTCTTCTTGCAATATTTTTAATATCAAAGAATCATTTCTGTCCATTGTAAATTCAGAATTTAAATCCACCTCATCTATTTTGATGCCATTAGTCTTAAACACTCGTATTGTCTCAAGTATCTGATACTTCTTAAAATAAGATTCAGCCATGATATTATCAATTTTTTCCAGTCCTTCATGATAGTCTTTAGTAGATTTAAAAACGAATAGAGCTATTAAAGAGAATTCTCCTAAGATTCCATCAAGCATTTTTAAATGTGGAATTTTTAACAGTTTTTCCAATATTTGAGGTTCTCTAGGATTAGTTTTAATTTCTAGAATAACATATTTTAGATTATCTGGCTGGATGTAAGGATGAATATTAATTGTAATATTTTCAATTATTTCTTGTTTTCTTAGGAGCTCAATCTTGTTATGAATTGTTTGTCGTGTAAGGCCTAAAGCTTTTACATTTTTCGAAACATAAAATTTCGATCTTCCACCAAACATTCTAATTAATTGAAGAGCTGCTGCTCTATCAGTAGAATTAATCATTTCATTACAATTTATTATTTGTTAATAAATATAATAAATTAATTGTTAAATAAAGATTTAAATTTTTATATATTTAATGAAAAAAAGATTAATAAATTAATTATTACTAAAATTAATATTATTATAAACAATTGTGAAATTTTCTATGGTAAATTATAAAATAGCTGATGAAAGTTTAGCAGAAAAAGGTAAAGAAGCTCTATATATAGCTGAAAATAAAATGCCTGTAACTGCTAAAGTTATTCGTAAAAGATTTGAAAAAGAGAAACCGTTAAAAAATATAACGATCGCCGGTTGTTTGCACGTAACAAAAGAAACTGGGATTCTTGCTCGAACCTTGAAAGCTGGAGGAGCTGAAGTATATCTCTGTGGGAGTAATCCATTATCAACCCAAGATGATGTAACAGCAGCATTGATACAGGAAGGAATTAATGTTTTTGCATGGCATGGCAATACTGATGAGGAATTCTATTGGTGTATAAAGCAATGTTTAAAAGCTAAGCCAAATATTTTAATTGATGATGGTGGTGATATGATTGTTACTGCTCATCAAGAATATCCAGATCTTATATCCTCTGGAACTATAATCGCTTGTCAAGAAGAAACTACCACAGGTGTTAAGAGATTTAGAGCTATGGATAAAAAAGGAGTTCTAAAAGTGCCACTTTTTCCTGTTAATGATGCCAGATGCAAAAATCAATTTGATAATGAACTAGGAACAGGGCAAGGTATAGTATCTGCAATTTATGGAATGCATGTTCTTTTTGCAGGCAAAAACGTAGTTATCGGTGGATATGGTCATTGTAGTTCAGGTATGGCACTCAGAGCGCGGGGATTAGGTGCGATCGTAACTGTTACAGAAGTTGACCCAATAAAGGCATTACAAGCCGTATTTGCAGGATTTAGAGTTCAAAAAATCGAAGATACGCTCCCTAATGCTGAAATAATTTTAACCGCAACTGGTTGTAAACATGTTATTCCTCCAACGATAGAGATGTTCGATAAGTTGAAGAATGGCGTCATTCTTGGTAATCTTGGACACTTCGATATTGAGATCCCCACAAAAGAACTCTATGAATATGCAAAAGAAATTAAACCAATTAGACAAAACGTAGAAGAATTAATTTTTCCTAATGGTAAAAAAGTCTATCTCCTAGCTAAAGGACGATTAGCTAATTTAGTCTTATCAGAAGGTCATCCAAGTGAAGTTATGGACATGTCATTTGCCCTTCAATCCTTAATGTCGGAATATATCGTAAAAAATAAAGATTCCCTAAAACCAGGTATGCTTGAGGTTCCAACTGATATTGATGATAAAGTTGGATTTCTCAAATTAAAATCAATGGGTATTGAAATCGATAAATTATCCGAAGAACAATACAATTATATTCATGGATTTCTCGAAGGTACCTGAAATAATTAATTTTTATTTAATTTTTTTAATTCTATACTTTAGGGTTTAAAATGTCATCAGCAGGGATATTTTTTCTCCGTAAACTTCGAAAACAAGATTTCCACAATACTTTTTACTTTTTTCCTTTTAGTCTAGTCTATATATTTATAAATTCGCATCTGCTTCGGTAAAACACATTTTGCATAGGTTATGCAAGTAATAATGTACTCAATTTTCATGAAGGAGGAGGAAATGAGAGTTTTAGCTTGATGTGTCTGTTTTTCTATGTTCTAATTTATAGAATTATAATATAGTTAAATATATTCATTCATTTTTTTTATCACAATTTTTTTAAAAAATTTCAATTTCTTTAAGTATTTGAATCCTGGTACTGCGATAATTTCTTGATTACATGCTTTTTGTATCTTCTTAGTTATATAACCTTTTACTGCAATCTCTTTTCCAGCGAGTTTGAAGCTTTCGTGAATTTTTATAATGCGAGGGAACTTTAATTCTTGTTCATGATTTATCCCCTTTCCCCCTATTTTTGACGAATTGCGGACTAATTTGGCAATTATTCTACTGTCAAAAAATCGTTCAAATATCTTAAAGTAATTAATAATATTTTCAGCGGTTATTTTTTCAATGTTATCATATACAATTAATGGAATAATAGGTTTCTTGGTTATTGAATCACTAACATGATGAAAAAATAATCCACTATCATTAACTCTAATTTGAGAACAATCAGCTGTACTATATAGTCTTTCAAGAAAACATTTCATTAAGGAAGACATGGTAAAAATATAGATGGGTGTTGCATAAATGATGACCTCCGCCTCTGCCATCTTTGAGAATATTTCTCTACAATCATCTTTCTCAGCATAGATACATCTTAAGTAATGTGCATCAGTTTGACAAGTATTACATCCTATACATCTTTTAATTTTTTTTTCAGATAAGTTTATGATTTCTAGTTCTGAATCGTTGCTTATGACCCCTTCTCTGATTTTATTTAATAAGAAGAAAGTATAACCTTTATTTCCACTAAAACTTCCATTTAAAGCTAATATCTTTTTAAATCCTTTTTCCATATTTTTCATATTTTATTTGAAATTTATCAAATCTGAAAAAATAGAAATTAATTCTGATACAGTGTAAAACTCATGTTTTTCAAAAATAATCTGAGTAATCATACCTAGTGCAAATGTTCTGATCTTGTTTATCATTGCTATTTGCCTTTCTTTAGGTAAATTGTTCAAAATAGGGTCTCTTAAAGCCAATTTATAAACATAATCCAATCTCTGTTCAATAATCTTTTTCCGATAAGTTCGAGAAATTTGATATCCGAAAAACATTTCTCTACAGAGTTCCATTTCGTTTTGAGCAAATTGAACGTAACCTACTCCAAGCTTGATTGCAATTGACTCGTGTGAAATCTCTTCTATTGTTTTTCTAAGCAGTTGTTGACTTTGATTTATTATTTCCTTTTTTAATTCCTTCTTTGATCCCAATTCAGAATAGATTGGCATCGTCGAGCAATTTAGCATTTTTGCGAGTTTTCGAATCGAAAATTTACCTGAACCATATATTCGAATGAATTCAAGTGCATTCTCGATAATTAGATCCTTAGTATATTCAGTTGGTCGAGGCATTATTTTGTTCAAATAACACTGTTATATAACATTGTTATATTTCAATCAATATAAATTTTTCCTTTTTCGTAATAAATGGAAGAGTTAGGAGATTTCAAAATATCTCACCGGCTAATTTAGTCTTTAGAAGAGACTTAAAATTAATTAAATCTTTAATTTTAATTATTCCATATTAAATCATGATTAAGTGTTAAATATGAAAGAAAATATAGAATTAGAATTAGAAGAATTAATGGAATTGATGAGATATGCTTTTCTCAGATTGGACGGTGCGTGGTTCATGGCTTCAGTTGAAAAATTCGGTTTGAAGAATGCGACAGAATTAGATATAAAAGCATGGGAGATGTTTTCTGAAAGGTTGGGAAAGAAAATTGCTTCAATAACAAACTTGAAAGGTAATTTATCTCAAACTTTGCCAAAACTGATGAAAATCCAACATACACTCATGAATATGAATTCAGAAATAGAAGTTATTAATGAGAGCAAAATGATTCACAGAGTTTTAGAATGTGAAGTTTGGAGAATGGTTCAGAAAGTATGGACTCAGGATGCAATTCCTTGTCACAAGGTTACACTAGCAAGTATTAGGGGTTTGCTAAAGGGAGCTTTTCCAGAAAAAGAGTTTATTTTAAAACATAAGAAGAAAATCCCTTTGGGAGATCCTTGTTGTGAGATTGAAATTTCCATTAAAAGCAATAATTAAAGTATTTTTATAAAAATTTTTCTATACTTTTGGGTATAAAATTTCATCAGCAGAGATATTTTCTCCGTAAACTTCGAAAGCAAGATTTCTCAATCCATCTAATCCAATAGGTTCTTCTCTAAGCTTTTCTGATTCCCAAATTTTTAACTTTTTAAATTCTTTTTTAATTTCTAATGTATATTTTAGTTGTTGTAATCTAATCTTAGTACAAAAATCACATTTTTTTGGTTCTGGAGTAATCATATTAATATGAACGCCCTCTAATTTAATATATCGCATTGTTAAGTCTCTAGCTCTTTTTATTTCTTCAAAACTTGGTTTTTCAGCTATAGTTACTAATCTAAGTGACCCTATATCATGAATTAGATCTGATATTCTTTCTCCTCGTCTTTCTAATTCAACAATCATATTAAAAATCTCTTTTCCCAATTCTCGTCTTTTTTCATAATTATCAAATGGTTTGATTATATTTCTCCACACTTTTGAAACATTTCGAATCGCACCCTTAATAGAATTATAAAAATTTAATGAGTACTTAAGCATTACTTTGACCTGGTCTTCAGGAATCTCAAAAAGAGTAATCATGTTTGCCGTTGGAGGAAAATCTGCAATTATTATATCAAATTGAATTTCTTGAGTATTAATATCTTCAGCATCTAATATTTTTTGAAAAAACATTGCATTTTTTAGTGCTAATGGAATAGAATCAGCTGTAAATGTAGTATCTATAAATTTCTCGATTTGAGGAATCATCCCTACTAAAGGCATTTGACTCATAAGGATTTTCATTTTTTCTATTAACTCTTTAGTATATTTCTTAGCATAACTATCAGCATCAGGTTCTATTCCCCAAAGATTTTTTGTTAGCTGAGTTAGTTTATTTCCAATCTCTATTTGGAATAAGTCACTAAGATTATGAGCCATATCAAAAGAAATTAGAAGAATATTTTTATAAGGAAGTAAATCTGAAAGTAATACTGCTGTAGAAGCGCTAATCGAACTCTTTCCTACCCCTCCTTTTCCACCTAAAACAATAATTTTTTCCATATTTCGATTTTAATTTAGAAAGTCTGATTTATTATATCAAAAACAAAAATAACATAAAAAACTAACCAAATAGCAATAATTTCAATATTAATATTCTTTCATCAAGAATTAGCAAAAAATAAATATCTTGAACGATTTTATTAATATAGAATATTAAAAATTATCAAAAATATTAATTAAATCATCAATTATATTAATTAGTTATATCAATACATCATAATTCTTAATCAAATATATAAATTCATTAAATAATTTTATAAATTAAATAACGCAATTAATAGAATAAATCAAATAAACAATTAATTAAAAAAATTATCAATTCAGTAAATCAAAATTATTGTTCAGACTTATAATAAACCATAAGAAGTAGATCTATATTTCAAGCTTAATAAAAATTCATAGATTTCATTAAAAGACTAAAAATTCAAGATTTTAGTTAGAAATAATTAATTTAGTATTGGTTCTAAATCAAATGGATAGAATCTGCTTCTACTTTATAAGTATCACTTTATATTTTGATTTATTGGAGATTTAAACAAATCAAAAAAAAGAAGTGATAAAAATTACAAATCAATCAGAATTTACTACAAAATATATTATTGAAGTTAAGTTCAAAATTATGGGTGTAGTTGAGAAATCAGATATCGTTGGAGCAATATTTGGGCAAACGGAAGGTCTTCTATTAGATCTTGATTTAAGGGATTTACAGAAGTCGGGAAGGATTGGTAGAATAGAGGTTGAAAATGAATCAAAAGAAGGAATTTCGAAAGGTATTATAAATATTCCATCCTCTTTAACGAGAAAGGAAACTGCATTATTGGCAGCAACTGTTGAAACTGTTTCTCGTGTGGGGCCATGCGAAGCAGAAATTACACTTATCGAAATTCGGGATGTTCGCGAAACTAAACGACAACAAATAATAGAAAGAGCAGCAGAACTTTTAAAAGAATGGGATCAAAAATCCCTAGAACAAAGTGAGATAGAAGAACAAATTGATACAGATATAAAACTTGGAGAGATTATTTCATGGGGCTCAGAAAGTCTTCCTGCAGGCCCAGAAGTGGATAGTAATCCAGAATTAATTATTGTAGAAGGTCGAGCTGATGTTTTAAATCTATTAAGAATTGGAGTTAAAAACACGATTGCCGTTCAAGGAACTCAAGTTCCAAAGTCAGTAATTAAATTAGCTAAACAAAAAAAATCAGTAATAGCATTTGTCGATGGAGACCGTGGTGGAACGATTATTCTTAATGAATTATTACAAGTTGCTAAGATTGATCATGTAGCTAGGGCTCCTAATGGATCGGAAGTAGAAGAATTAACCCGAAAGCAGATGATAAAAGCATTGCAAAACAAAAAACCAGCAAAAACTTTTAAAGTTATGAAAGAAAAAGATAAAATTCAAAAAAGAAATGGCGATATTGATGGAAGTATTCAGAAAATTTTAAAAAAATTAAAAATAAAAGATGAAACAGTAATTATTAAAGCTATACAGAATATACAACCAGGTTTTGCTATTGGATTTAATAAGGCTCTTGAAAAATTATTTGATATGCCCGTAGGTGAAATTTTCGAAAAAATTAGAAATTTTAAAGATACCCAGTATTTAATAATTGATGGTATTTTGTCAAAAAGGCTCCTTTCACTTTCAATCAATATGAAAATTAAATTAATTGTAAGTAAAAATAAAGAAGAAGAATTAGTTATTCCAGAAAATATCTTAGTCTGGTTCTTTTAAAAATTTACTTCATCTCAACCAATAGGTATAATTTGAAAAATTGATTGAAATATATATGAAACTGCACCTAAAAGGATAATACCTATCGCACAAATTTTGAATACTAAGAAATATTCTTTTTTTGTAGGTTTATTTGCAATTTTAATTATTCTTTTTGAGTTTTGGAAGAATGAAACCAGTCTTTCATATAATCCTGGTTTTTTCTGTTTGTTAGTCTTCGAATAATTCTCATATTTCGGATAATTTGACACAATAAAAAAAAAGTACAGTTAGATAAAAAAGTTATCTTTTATGACGGTTATTTAAATTAGGATTATATAATTTCGAGTATGTTTGTGATAAATAGATCTCGATTAAAAGGGTCTAAATTTTCATAATTCTGCCCTGTCCCTAAAAAAATGATGGGTTTTTTTGTTTCAAAGGAAATTGACAATGCGGCACCACCTTTTGCATCAGCATCAAATTTTGTTAAAATATTGGCATCAATACCAACATGTTTTTTAAACTCTTTTGCTTGAAAAAGAGCATCATTACCTGCTAAAGAGTCACCCACAAATATACGACAATCAGGTTGAGCAATTCTACAAATTTTTTGTATTTCTATCATCAAATTTTTATCTGTAACTTGTCTTCCGGCTGTATCGATTAAAACCACATTTATATTTTTTGCTTTTGCGTGCTCTATAGCATCATACGCAACTGAAGCAGGATCTGATTTATATTCATGCTTTATAACTCGTATTCCTACATTCTCCATGTGATAAGATAATTGCTCGATTGCTGCGGCTCGAAATGTATCTGCTGCAGCAGCAACAATTGAGAAACCATGTTTTTTTAAAAAATAAGCGATCTTTGCCATAGTGGTAGTTTTTCCTGTACCATTAACTCCAAGAAATAAAATTACATAAGGTTCACTTTTTTTCTTAATTTCTGCGATTAAATCAATTTCTTCTTCAGGTGTTAAGATCTCAGTTATAGTATCTTTTAAAGTTTCAAATAATTTCTTTTGGGTTGATTTTAAACGCCCTATTTGTTCTCCTTTAAAAGATTCAACAATCCTATTACAAATTTCATCGGCAGTGTCAATAGCTACATCGTTACTTAAAAGAAGTAATTTTAGATCATTAATGGCATCATCTAACTTTTTTTCTGTTAAAGTTTTTTTAACAAATGATGAAAATGTGTTTTTTAGTTTCTCGAGCATTTATTTCTCCGTAGAATTGTGAAAAATAATTAAGATTATAACAAGTTTAATATAAAAAATTATTCTTATGTGTAATTTCTTTGAATATTTTGAGAAATTTCTTTAAGGTTTAGATCTATATTTTGTATTTGTGTGGTTAAAAACTGTACTTGTTCATTATGTTGTTCAATTAATTTATTAAGAAATTCAAGGGCTCCATCTAAATCCTTCTCAATGAATACATCTTGAGTTACAGCTAATAAAACTTTCTCTGGTTCTTTAATAGATGCCTTAGTATATACTAATCCTCCAATTGGAACAAGAATTTCATCATTTTCATTTATTCCCTCTTTTAAGTTTTCAATGGTTCTCTTAGTATTCAAAACATTTGCTAAAGAGGCATTTATCATTTCTAATTGATTCTGAAACATTTCGCTTTGTTCTTTAAAGTATCGAAATTTTAATAATTGTTCTTGGTACTCTTGAGATTGTTCCATCTTTATCAAATCTTTTAGTAGTTTTCTTGATTATTCTGATAATTCTCGGATGAGATAATCTTGAGATTCTTCTAGAGATATTTCTCCAATTTCTTGAATGTTGATTTGACGTCTGTAAATTCCAATTGAGGTAATTTGAGATAGTACTTTTTCAAGAGCCTCTTCTTCTTTCAAGGCACGTACTTCTTTTCTAAATAAATACTTTTTATGATCTTTATTATAATTACCAATAATTCTGAAAATTTTAATCTCTGACATAACTTATTTAAACCACTGTTTCAAAGCTTTTAAAATACGATAATATTTCTAAAAATATTAAATTTTGTATTTCAATCCATGTAGGATTTTAAAGCAAATTAGATATAAATAAAGAGATCGCAAATTTTTATATCTAGTCTATAAATGTAAAACACTTGTAATACGCATTAATTCGGGACCAGTACAATTAACCCCAAAAATTCCGCTCTCATCGTTAACTATTGCTCCAGACCTTAAATAAGGCACTCCACGATTTACAGTCGATACATCCACTTCATCGACCTTTAGAATGGAAGATATAATTTCGATTTCACTATCAGTTGATAGAGGATGTACTAAGCAACCAAAATTATTCGCTAATGAGATTGATCCGGGGAGATAATAGTCCGCAAATTCGTAAATAACAACCTCAACATTTAGAATATCTTCAATCTCTGTTTTATAATTTTCTAAGAAAGAGCTGATTATTGCGCCTTTATCGTTACATAAGATTAAATTACCAAAAGCATTATCAATTGATTTTAGAACTCCAATTTGGCTCGATTCTTTCACATGTAGTTCTAAATTATTAAGCTCATCTTCTCTTATAATATGTGGTACTATTATCCCGTATTTATTTGACGCTGTATATACACCTAATAAATTAGAATTATTAATTGTAAGAGGATAAAATGGAGCCTTAAAAGTGGTTTTAAATTTCTCCAGTAATGTGCTCAGTAATGTTGGAGGATAAAGAATAAATGAATTATTGGCAGCTAGATATACTCCAATTAAACTTCGACCAAAAATCTGGGCTCTAAGGATCATTATTCTATTTTTAATTTGTGAATTGCTTAATTTTTGCTATTGATATTTTTGAGATTTGATTTTAATTCTTTAAATTATATGTTTTAAAATGAGTATACTATTTTTGAATTCCTATAAAATTTAATTACCCCTACCCTAAATAAACGACTACTAATCCATCAATATTCTTTGTTGCCCTAACTTTTAACTTTCGTGGAGGTTTTTGAGTGGAACGTTCCCAAATCTTCTCATTAACTTCTTGAGTTATTACTAAAGATTCTGGTTTAAAGTGACGCGTCATGTATTCTCTAAGATACCTAACTGCTTTATTAGCTCGTTTATGTCTAGGCCCTTTTCGAGCTTTAGCAAGAGGAACTATGTATATTCTCTCATCTATAATCTCTTCTTTAGGAGCTTCCTCTTCCTCAATTTCTTCTCGTTCTTCAACTCCCTCTTCAAAAATTTCACTTATTTCTTCTTCCTCAGAAATTTCATCCAGACCAAATTCTTCTATTTCTTCAATTTCTTCTGGTTCTTCAACTTCAGAATCTACTAATTCTTCTTCTAGATCATCTAAACTAATTTCTTTTTCTTTTTTTGCCATCTTATTTCAGATTCTTTTTTTTCTTAATCAATCTCTTTTTAGTCGAGCATTCCTCCATGTTCTTTTCGAATAGGGACTATCTCTCACTCTACGATTTGTTTTTATAGTAATCCAATTTGGAATTGTTTGACTTTGTTTAGCCTTTTTTGCTCTTCGCAATTTAGAAGGCAAATTCTTATTTCTCGCCATAATTTCTGATCTCTTAAATATTTCTGTTTTTTGTAATTATTTTTTAATATTAAATTCTTTTTTTTTTCCTATTGAAGAAATTTGTTCTAATAACTTTTTAAATGCATTATCTGGTAAAGGTGTTGCACCTCTTAATTGTCCTGATTGAAATAATTGAATCAATTCTAACTCAATTTGTTCTGCGAATTGTGGTTTAACCATCCGAATATTTTCTAATCTTTGCCTTCCTTCTTGGCTTAATATCTTCCTCATCAACAGATATTTTTTATTTTCAAACTCTTTTTGCTGAGCTTCTGAGATTTGTTGTTGTGCTGCTTGTTGTCTTAATTCTGCTAATTTTCTTTTTCTGATATTATCTAATTCTTCTTCGTCACTCACAATAACTCCCTAAATTTTACAAATTTTATATTTAATGCCTTAAAATTGCATAAGCTGTTCGTTCTAATAAACTTGTACCTTCTGTGGAGACGGTTCTTCCTTCTTTTTCCATCTTGTCAATTAACTTTGCATTCTCTAACTGTTGCAAAGCTACTCTTATTATTTTTCCACTTCCTTTTGCAGAATGATTCAGCCCTGGTCCTCTTCGATTTCTCCCACCATAAAATTTCCTAAGTTTATTTACACCTATTGGTTCAAATTTCTTTACTTTTCTAAGAATTGAAGCACATCTGATAAACCAAAAATTTTCAGTGTCTTCTGGTGCTAATTCTTTAAAAAATGCTGTTTTCCAAAACTCTGAACCTTTTGGAGGAGAAATTTCTGGATAACCTTTTAATTTTTCTGCTAATGTTTTTACAAGTTTTTCCGGTTGAACAACAAATATAGACATACATTAAAAAAAGAACTTAAAATTAAAAATTTTATTATTTTAGGAACAAAATATGGGTTATACCGAAGATTTTAAACAGTGAAAAGTCCAAATGGTTAGATGTTTAATATTTGCTATCGTCAGCTTATTAAGTTTGATTTTTCAAATTGATATCCTTCAAGGACTTTCAAACCCTCTTCTATTAATACAGGGCCGATGATTTCTATCCACTGGTGAGGTTTAAGAAGGGTTCGACAATCTGTTTTGGTCGATCCGCCACTGATCTTTTGGAGTATTTTTTGCGAAACGCTAAAGACGATCTTGGTGATCCGCGCCCAAAACACCGCTCCTGAGCAAAGCATACATGGTTCCGCACTACAATACAAGCTAAATCCTTCCAAGTTCATAAGTTTGTTCCTTTGACAATAATCCCGAATTAGCAGATTTTCTGCATGCGCGGTAGGGTCAGAAGTGGCATAAATCTGATTCCCTCTTTCTGCTACGATCTCATTATTTTTGACTAGTATAGCACCAAACGGTTCTTGTCCATTCTCTCGTGCTTGCTTAGCCAATTGGATGGCACGTCGTAGAAAAAATTCGTCTCTTTCATTCATAATAATCATTCCGAGTTATAGTGGTGTTAGTTCTTCTCCACCAATTCGTGTACCATTGGTAAACATTTCGACAACAGATGAAACACATCATCCAATGACTGTAATATTCCGGGATGTATTTTGTTTACCTTCATTAAATTCAACTCATCAACATCGATTATATCTGAAACACCAAGCAAAGAGATCGCGGGTATCTTGTATAGCGCACCCAGAAGATATACTGCACAACTCTCCATATCGACCGAATTGCACTTATACAACCTCCAAGTGTTAATAGCTTCGAGCGGTTCACAAAAAAGAGTATCCGAGCTCCAGAGAATATCTTGTCGCTCCCGCCGATTCCGCTCCCCTTTATTATTATTAAATATAGCATAAATCGACTCAGGACTGTCTACCGACCAATAACTACCGTTTAGGCTTGGATATTTCCAAGTTTCTAAAGTTTCTATAACGTGATTTTGAAATAACCGATTGTCTATCAAGTGGGCTGCATTTTCCTGTAAATATTGTAAAGAAGTTCCATCAGTAAGAAAAACAGTCTTCGGAATAACCATACTTCCAAGATCCAACCCCGTTTCTATAGAATGATTATTTTCCAAGGTGGTTTTTAATCCTCCGCAAAAGTCTATGCGAATGGCGGCCTTACAATGGCAAATTTTAAGGACTTCCATTATCATTGCTGTGTTGGGGCTCCCCATGTTCGTCTGGATTATGGATACTTCAACATTATTCAATTTTCCATTGCAAACCAGTCCATGAATGCTCCTCTTTTTCAATTTATGGACAATGTATCGCATGACTGTGTTAACGGCGGGAAGGATAACAATGGGGCGAATATTTTTGGGAAATGTCTCGAGGAACATATAGGAGAGTTTTGCTTCAACGGAAATGAACTTTAGAGCCATATTGGCAATTCCCGCTTTTATCTTATTTAACATGGGATTCTAATTTTAATATAATATAAGAATTAAATTTACACTCTTTCATATTTTTAATAAAATAATTAAAACTCACAATTATAAAATTATTATCAAAATTTACTTTAACTTGTCTATAGCTACTTTTTTTAATAAGATGATTAATAATAAGATCAATAAGAAGACTTAAACGATGCTATTCCTAAATATTAATATAATACTTTTAAATTAAAAATTTTCCGTATTTTTTGAGTTCTAGGACGATGGATTATCAACGAGAATTTAAAAATGCTCTATTATCACAACCTCACTGTATTTTAGGTAAAAATGGAATATCTAATGGATTTATTGAACATGTACTTAAATTATTAAAAAGAGATAAAATCATAAAAATCAAAGCATTGAAATCTATTGCGACAAGATCAAATATTAATGAATTAGCTAATAAAATCTCGAATTTAACAAACTCTAACCTTCTAGATGTTAGAGGTAAAATAATTATACTTACTAATTATGATATAAAAAATTTCAATTAAAATTGCTTTCAAGAACAATTAAATGCCAAAAGGTAACCAAAATCCTAAAAATATTGCAAAAAAGATTGCAAATTCCCGAATGCTTTACCTCTTTCAGAAAGCTCATGAAGTGTTTCCTAAAAATAAATATCTATCAAATCGATATATCTATTTTGCAAGACGCTATGCTCAAAGAACTAAAATAAAAATCCCTTTTGAGTGGAAAAAACGTATATGTCCTAAATGTAAAATGTTTTTATACCCAGGCATGAATTATAGAATAAGAATACACTCACAGAAAGGAAAAGGTTCTCATCTCTCTTTAACTTGTTTTGAGTGCGATAAGACTACAAGATATTTCATTAAATTAAAAAGGAAAAAGAAATAGTATCATTATTTTAATTAATAAGAGAGAGTGGTTTATGCCATTAATCATAATATTGGCTGAATGTGGATTAGAATTAATACCCAAACAAATAAGGAATCATCCTGCTGTGAAGAAAAATATATCTTCAAGAATTTATTCTTCACAATTATTAGATAACGCTTTACATTTTTCCGCTATGAAAAAATTGAAAAATTATGAAAAGAGAGGACGACCAGACATAACCCATGTTTGTTTACTTAACGCTTTAGGATCACCTCTAAACAAAAATGGAAATTTAATACTATATATTCATACAATTAAAAATAAAATTTTTAAAATAAATCCTGAATTAAGAATCGCACGAAATTATAACCGGTTTAAAGGATTGATTGCGAAATTATTAATAGATGGAAGTATCGAGATAAAAGGTTCATACTTAATAGAACCAATTAGAGGTACCTTAAAGGAACTTATCTCTAAATTTGAAAATTCCGAAGTTTACCTATCTTCAAGTAAGGGTAAGTCAATTGATAACTATAGAGATTTGTTTCAAGACGCTTTAGCTAAAAATTATATTGTTATCATAGGGGGATTTCAAAAAAGTAGTTTCTCTGAAGAAATTACTAACTTATCTGGAAACCAAATCTCAATTTCAAGATACCCATTAGATGCGTGGATTGTTGTCAATAAAATTATAACTTATTATGAACTAACTCACAGAATTCATTAAAATCACTAAAGTTAAAAGAAATGGTGAATTTAATATATTACCCAAATTAGCGCCGCTAGTCTAGGGGTTATGATTCCGGCCTTCCAAGCCGGTGACCCGGGTTCAATTCCCGGGCGGCGCATAAAAACATTCCTTTTTTAAACCCATATAATAACAAATCTTATACAATAAAATTTCGTGAAAGGATAATTTCACGAAGATTTGAATGTTATGAAAAAACCAATTTTTTCTAATATTTCATAAAGCAAAGAGTTATATTTACATATTTGTATTTTATTGTTGAAAAAACGCCTGCTAAATACTTTCCATTTCCATATTAGATCACTTCTTTATATGTATTAAAAAGGCGCTTTTTCACTTCTTTTAAGTCTAATATATTTTTCTTTCATCAATCTTAAATTTCTTATTTTATTATTGAGTAATACTATACTATTAATCATTATAATGGTTAAATATACTTATAAAGAATTTAAGTCAGTTTTAAATAAATTAAAATATCCAGATTCATGGTTTTGGTCTCGATACACATTAAACACATATTCTGGATGTGCTCATGCTTGTATCTATTGTGATGCTCGAAGCGAGAGATATTATATCGAGGATTTTGAAAATGAAGTGATTATTAAAACTAATTTCGATAAGAAACTAGATCAGAGACTTAAAAAAGCTCGAACATTATTGCCTGATATAATTGCTCCTGGTGGTGTAAATGATGCCTATCAACCTATTGAAAAGAAAATTGAGCATACGAGGAAAGTATTAGAAGTTATTGCAAAATATAAATTTCCAATTAATATCGCTACTAAATCGAATCTAGTTACTCGAGATGTTGATATTCTTAGAAAAATCGCAAATGAGACATGGTGTGCTATAGGATTCTCTATATCGACTACAAATGAAGAACTAGCGAAATTCTTAGAACCTTATTCTTCTTTGCCTTCGGAACGACTTGAAGCTTTAAAAAGGATAAAGAAGGAAGCTCCTAATATTCAAGTTGGGACATATTTCATTCCTATAATTCCATTTTTAGAGGATACTGATGAAAACTTAGAAGATGTAATAAAAAAATCTAAAGAGGCTGGTGCTGATTTTGTATTATTTTCACCTGGCTTGACCATGAGGGATTCTCAAGTGGAATATTTCTTAAAAAAATTAAAAGAAAGTAATTATAACTATGTTGTTAAACCACTACTTGAATTATATCAAGGTCAGATGCATCCACCCTCAGAATATTGTAAAAAAATTAATAATAAATTATGGAATTTATGTCAAAAATATAATGTTAATGTCCGAGTAAAACGTTGGATTCCTTCAGATTTCCGTAATTGGAATTATAAAATATCAGAATTACTCTTAAATAAAGAGTATATAGATGCATTAAAAACAGGTAAATCGAATAAAACTCTAATGTGGGCAGGATTGAACCTTAATAACCTAGAAGAATCGATTTTAGACTTTTATAAGAGAGATGAATTGCACACTATAAAAAACTTTAATCCCAAAATAATTGAACTTATCGAACCTTACTTGGAAAAAAGTAAAGAATTAAAACAAAAAAAGGGGTTAGAAAAATTTCTATAATCACAGAAATAATCACAGAAATCAATGAAGTATTGAAAAATACAGCTCCTAAATTTACTCCCGAACAGATTGTTCGAAGAAACAAAATACTAAATTCTAATAATCCAAACTTTTTTGGATATGGTCATAAGATTTCTGATATAGAAAAAATTACTAAAATCGTCCATATGAAATATCAATGTAGTTATGAAGATGCTCTCACCGTTTGTAAAAATTTAGTTAGTTCCAGTGTTCATGAGGAGAAATTTGCTGGTATATTTTTTCTCAATTACTTTAAAAGCAATTTCAATCAAGCGACTATAGATATGTTTGAAGAACTATTCTCCAAACACTGTGATACGTGGGCTTTTTGTGATAGTAGTTGTATTAGAGTTATTGGACCATTTCTCGGAAAAAAGAATAACCAACAATTAGCTGAAAAAACAATTGATAATTGGTCAACATCTGAAAATCTTTGGGTTAGAAGAGCTTCAATAGTAATTCTACTTAAAATTATAATGATTAAAAAAAGATTCGATGAGGATTATGTATTTGAATTTGTAGAAAAAATGCTTAATTACACCGAGGATTATATTCAGAAAGGTATTGGTTGGCTCCTAAAAACGTGCTCAAGATATAAACCTGATTCAATTTTTAAATACTTAATGAGTAATAAAAAAAGACACTCCCGCTTAATTCTTAGATATGCTAGCGAAAAATTAACTAAAGAAAGAAGGGAGTTAATTTTGGAAAAGTAAAGGAATCATATGAAAAAACTTTATATGATATTTTTTCCTTTTTAAATTACGAATTTTGATATTTTAAAAACTTAAATGTTTTATAAAATAAAAATTCTCAATATAACCAAAGAGCCAAGGTGGCGTAGTAGAACTCCTAATTAGGGAGTCTGCGAACCCCGGGAACGCACTAGAATCATCAGAATTACTGATAATGGTGAAACTGAAGATCTAGGTATCGAGCAGAATGAGCTCCTCGTTCATTCTCGAGAAAGTTCAAAGGGATTCGCCTTGAACGGATTCCGGAATAATCTCTCCCTTGGCAATTATCCTAATTCTCATCAATAATATAAATCATTCAAATTTCTTATAGAAATAGTTCAATTTTCCCCTTAATTCATAATTCTTAAAATTTAAAAATGTTTGATATAGTTCTAAGGTTGTAGGGATTCTTTTCTATTTTTCATTGAATTTTTCAATAAAATCATGCACTTTTTGATGTTTTATATTACTAACAGATATGATGCTGTTGGTTGGAGGAGTGCGCAGATGAACTCTTTTGAGAGTTAGATACTTAAAGATATTGAAAGAGAGGGTTAAGAACTAAATATTTTAAAAAAATAAAACAAAAAAGGCAAAAAAATAGACTTTAAGATTTCTTCAATTTTTTACTTAAAATGATTACTACAACGGATAGAATGCCAAACAGAACGAATAGATTATATCCAGGAATTATTCCATCGTCTTGATTATAAATACAATCTCCATTATCACTAAATGTGTTTCCTTCACAATCAATCTCTATGAAGCATCCATCATTTTCTTGCAAGATGTTTCCCGAAATTATATTATCATCACTATTTTTTAAATATATCCCGAATTGAGAATTGTTGAATACGTTGTTTTCCTTAATGTCGTTCCAATTGCTGCCTTCTAAATATATTCCGTTAGTGCCATCATAGCTTATACTATTTTCTGTAATTTTATTTCTATGACTATCTACTAAATTTATTCCATTAACGGTATTAAAGCTTATAGCATTTCCCGAAAGGAAGTTATTAAAACCATATACATATATCCCACTAACCCCGTTATTACTTGCGTTGTTTCCTGAAATGAAGTTGCTATTACCTCCACAACTTATCCCATCAAGCATGTTGTTATTTGCTGTATTTCCTGAAATTATGTTATTATTACTTACTATAATTCCTATCCCAAACCGGTAATTCATGTCTGCTGTATTTCTCGCAATGATATTATGATAACATCCCGATAAATATATTCCATAATAAGTCAACGAACAATTATTCATGATTATCAGAGAATTGTTTACATTTGATAATTTAATTCCAGCTTTATATTCTCCTGGCGGAAATTGGGATATCGCATTGTAGAGGGTACAATTTTCAATCGTAAAATAAACATTTGAATTTTCAATCCAGATACAATTTTCTCCATTTTTTGAACCTCCACCATCTATTATCAAATCTTCTATCACGTAAGGGTCGGAATGTGTGCCCGACCCCGAACAATTTCCATCATTTTTAAAATCAACCCAACCAGAATTACCATCTATATAAATTGGTTTTGATACTTGTGAGGTTTTCAAATTTTCTTTATTAAAAGAAATATCATCACTATATTCCGAATATGGAAAGCTATTTCCCGCATCAAGAATGAGATTAGTGTTATTTATAGTTGAAAGGATGAAAACAATTCCTATGGTGATTAAAATAATAATTTTTGATTTTGCATTTGATTTCATACTATTTTCCCATACAAGTTAAATATAATTTGTAGCAATTAATAATTAGGTTAATTTTCTTTATATACATTTCAATCTACAACAGAAAGAATACCAAGCAGAAGGAAGAGATTAGATCCCCGCTTTCTTTCTATAATTCAGTTCACTTATTTCGGAATCATCTTCTTTCTTACTTTTCTTCCACATGTCCTACAAATCTGGGTTGCTTTAAATACCCCATAAATCCAACCCTCAAATCAAAGTATAAGAAAAACCCCTAGTGTATTCTTACCATTTTTTAACTTGCATATGTTTTTCTCAAGTTTATTTTATATACAACAAAAAACACATTTGCTCATACTCTCTAATAAATATTTAATAAAGACTCTTAATTTAAATGCTTAGATTCAAAATGAAATATGATTTTGATAGAGTTATCGAACGTTCTGGTACTAATTCTGTTAAATGGGACAAACAATTTCTTAAAGAACACTTTAAAACTGATGACATTTTGCCTCTGTAGGTTGCTGATATGGATTTTCAATGTCCTCAACCCGTCATTGATGCGTTAAAAAAGAGGGTTGATGCAGAAATTTATGGATATTGCTGGCATAAAACTCCTACCTATTTAGATGCTGTTTCGAATTGGATGAAACGAAGACATGGATGGGAAATTGATAATGAATGGATAGTTTTCAGTCCTGGAATTGTTCCCGCTATTTATATGTTAGTTCAAACGCTTACTAATGTAGGAGAGAAAGTAATTGTTCAACCACCAGTATATTATCCTTTTTTTTCAGCCGTAGAAAATAATGGACGTATCCTATTGACAAATCAATTGCATTATGAGAATAAGAGGTATACATTTAATTTCGAAGATTTTGAAGAGAAAGCTAAGGATCCATTAACTAAGATGTTTATTCTCTGTAGCCCTCATAACCCTGTGGGGCGCGTTTGGACTGAAAAAGAACTTAGAAAACTTGGAGATATTTGTTTAGAAAATGATGTAATAATAATTTCAGACGAAATTCATCACGATTTAATTCTTTCAGGATATAAACATACTCTTTTTTCTACAATATCGGATGATTTTGAAAGAAGCACAATTATGTGTACCGCACCAAGTAAAACATTCAATATTGCTGGTTTAAAAACGTCTAATATAATTATTCCAGACGAAAAAATGAGAGAATCATTCATAAATGTAATATCTAATAGGAATAGTGTTATGAGTCCAAATGCTTTTGGTATAGTTGCTTTAATTGCAGCCTACAATGAAGGAGAAGAATGGTTAGATCAAGCCTTAAAGTATATCGAAACTAATTTTAAATTCTTAAAAGAATTTGTTAATGAAAAACTCATCAATATTGATTTCGTTGATCCAGAAGGGACTTATCTTGCTTGGTTAGATTGCAATAGATTGAGTATGGATGATGAAGAACTTAGTAATTTTATGCTTAAAAAAGCAAAAGTTGCACTGGATGATGGTAAAATATTTGGTCCAGGTGGAGAAGGATTTGAGAGAATAAATGTAGGATGTCCACAATCGATATTAAAAGAGTGTATGAATCGTATAGTTAATGCATTAAATGAAAAATAATTTTTTCTTAACTAGTAGTATTGAATTCAATGAAATAATGGGTTTTGATTTCTTCTTGAGTCGTTATTAATGAAAACCCTAAATTTTTCATTGTTTTCATCGATAAATTCCCAAAATTCATTATAAATATCTTCAAGAGACATTTTTTTTTTCTGAAAATTAGTTTTTCGATTTATTTGCTGATTATAGTTCTTCTTTAGAATTTCTTTTGGTGTATATTCAACATAATTGCCTTCTAAAATTAAATTTTCAAAAAGTCCAATATCCCCTTGTTTATTTATATTAAGATCAGAATTCTTTTCGTCATTTGACTTATTTTCAAATTCAAAATCTACTCTCTGATACCCTCGAACCTGAAAATTTTTATCCACAAATGCTTGAAATTGATGCTCGCACACTAATCCTCGTGCTATGGACATTGTAGTTAGCTGTTTTGCTTCTGAAATTACAGTTTTAGGAATTTCTAATGATTTTTTTGACTTACATACTGGACATATAAATTCAACCTTCGATCTATTGATATTTACATTCCTCTTAACTTCTGTGATTGCCATTATAACACCTTCTTGAGATTATCTAAAATTAACAATAAAAACCCCATTTATTTCATAATAATAAGGATGAGATTTAAGTTCGAGGACTATACCTATTAAGTAATTTATAAATTATCAAAATTAGGTACTATCGGGATCAAATTTGATATTCATATTGGTCTCATCCAATTCAAAATTAATCTCTAAATTTGATACTAAATCACTTTTAATTTTGAAACAATGAGACCCTTTGGTGAATTTCTTTAAAATATCATCATCTAATTTTATTAAGAGACTGATACTATCGTTTAGATTAACCGTTCTACCGCTCAATTTACCTTCCATAATATCATTTAAATTAAAGGATTCTCCTTTATGATAGATTGATAAACGACTTTTTAACGTATCTAAATTAACATTATCTTTAGAAAAGTTTAATTTCATATCGTCTAAGTAAAATTCTCTATATTTAGATACATCAAGAGTATTAGGATCAAACTTTTTAATATTAAAATCTCCAATTTCAATTTCTTCAGGAATTACAAATGGTATAAGTAGATTAATAAATTTTATTTGTATTGAATCTACTCTCCCGTCACCGTCAGTATCTAGTATAAAGACACTCCTTTTTGGCGGAAAGATCTTTTTTATCAACACTTTGAATGCAGATAAATCATACGATATAAAATTTCACCCTAATTATTTTTTATGGATTATTTGTAAATCTAAATATTAATATTTTTCAATTTCAGAAATCTTTACTGGACGATTCTCTTCATATGATTTCTGAGCAGCTAAGGCTACCAAAACATTTTGCAATCCATCTTCCCCATTTGGTTTGGGTTCTATATTTTTACGTAAGCATTCAAAGAAACTTTTTAATTCAGTAGAATAAGATTCCATGTATCTTTCCATGAAAAAGTATGGAATTTTGTCAATATTAGTGCATTCAGCAGTATAAATACGGACAGTATTAGTAGCCTCATTATCCGCTATAACACATCCCTTAGAGCCAAAAACTTCAACACGTTGGTCATATCCATAAACTGCTTGACGAGTATTATCAATTATTCCTATAGCTCCATTTTTAAATTTTAAAACTGCAACAGCAGTATCTATATCTCCTGCCTTCCCGATTTCGGGATCAATAAGTACAGATCCAGTTGCATAGATTTCTTCCACTTCACTCCCAGCTTGGAATCTTGCCATATCCCAATCATGAATAGTCATATCAAGAAAAATACCTCCCGATACTTTTATATAGTCTATTGGAGGGGGAGCAGGATCCCGAGAAGTAATTTTAATTATTTGAGGTTCACCTATTTGACCAGAAGCGACTGATTCATAACATCTTAAAAAGTTACGATCAAAACGACGATTAAACCCCACCATGAGTTTGATACCCGTCTCTTTAACAATTGAAAGTGTTTCTTTAATACGCTTTATATCTGTATCAATTGGTTTTTCACAAAAAACATTTTTGTTCACTTTAGCAGCTTCTTGGATAAATTTTGCATGAGTATCTGTGGGGGAGCATATTAAAACAGTTTCAATTTCAGGATCTTTAAAGATTTCATTTGGATCGTTAGTGAGTTTGGAAACTCCCATGTCTGTTGCCCATGTTCTCAAATTATCATTTATCTCGAGATCAACTACACTTTTTAATTTTACATTCGGTATTTTATGTAATAAATTTTCAATATGAATTTTACCAATTCTACCTGCTCCTATTAAACCAACGGAAAAAGATTTCATTAAATTATATCACATCACAGTCTTAAAAGTTTATTATTTTTAAACTTTCTAAAGAAGAATTATAGATTTATATTTATGAAAGGCTAAATTGAATTAATTAATTAAAATTTTTTTAAAAGTGTTAGTATTATGAGTGAAGAAAAAATACAAGTTTATGGATATCGATGGGTAGTGCTATTATTATTCATGTTAGTAAATATAACAGTACAAATACTTTGGATAACTTTTGCTGCTGTCACTATACCAGCACAAATATACTTTGGTGTAGCTGATGAACTATATATATTTCTTCTTTCTGCTATTTTTATGATAATATACATACCAGATACCTTTATAGCTTCATGGCTAATTGATAAATATGATTTTAAAATAGGTTGTGGGATAGGAGCAGTTTTGATAGCTATTTTCGGTTTCCTACGTTTTTTTGCCGGTCCAGATTATTTTCTGA
Organism: Promethearchaeota archaeon; assembly: GCA_019058365.1. Classification (GTDB taxonomy): domain Archaea; phylum Asgardarchaeota; class Lokiarchaeia; order Sigyniarchaeales; family SOKP01; genus Loki-b32. The sequence continues at coordinate 253,424 of JAHPZE010000002.1, forward strand.
TGCTAATTTTTACTATTGGTATAGCGATTGGGCAACCATTTATTATGAACAGTATAACCAAATTATCTGGTAATTGGTTTGCGAAATCTGAACGAACAACTGCAACAGGGCTTGGTACACTTTCAATGTTTATTGGAATTTTACTTGGGATGCTCTTAACACCATTTCTTATTGTCGGTAATGATCTTAGCTCAATGTTACTCATCTATGGAATCTTAAGTCTATCAATGGGAATCCTCTTTATTGTATTTGTAAAAAGTAGACCACCTACACCCCCTTCCTCAGAACCATTCAGTGAAAAGGTCCTAATGTTTGAAGGCCTGAAAAAATTGTTTACAAATAAACATTTTCTAATTTTGGTTTTTCTATACTTCTTGGGATTAGGAATTTTTAATATGATTACCACGTATATTCAGGTAATTCTAACTCCAAAGAACCCCGCAGTATATGATGAGACTTTTGCAGGGATTGTTGGTGGAATTATGCTTCTTGGAGGAATTTTTGGTGCTATTATTATGTCAGCTCTTTCTGATAAATTTCAGAAAAAAGTAGTTTTAATAATAATTTCTGTTGCAATTGCTACCATTTCTTTATTCATATTTGCTTTTGTAATTGATGAAACATCACTAATGGTCAGTGCTTTCTTATTTGGTTTTGGATTACTTGGCGCTGCTCCAGTTGCATTGGAATATGCAGTAGATATCACAAAACCAGTTCCAGAAGCAAGTTCGAATGGAATCTTGATGATGGTTGGACAAATTGGAGGGATTGTCTTTATCCTTGGTCTAGCAAATTTTACATTACCAAGCGGGAATTATCTGCCAGCATTACTCTTAGAAGCTATTTTAATTGCTATTGCCTTAGTGTTATCATTCTTTCTTAAAAAAGTGAAAAAATAATTCAAAAATTTCTTTTTTTTTCTCTTTATCTCATTAAAGTCAAAAATTTTACAATAGTAATAGTTTTATCAAGTTTTATTTCCTAAAATCCTCTTCTCTTGATTAATAAATTCACTAAGTTATATAAAAAATATTGACATAGATGTAAAAATGAGTTACTAATCCTTTTATCTTTTAAAAAATCTTTTATAAATTTAGTAAATTATGGGTAAATGAAAATTATGAAAACGATAGAAATTAATGCTGAATGGGATCCAAAACCAGGATTTAAATTAGGATCAAAAGATATAGAAGGAAAGCTAACTTATTTAGGCTCGCAAGTGTGGCGTAATCCTGTTGTTGAAGTAGTAGAAAAACCAAAGCCTCAAATTAAATCAAACGAAGTATTGATAAAAGTGAAACGATGTGGTATTTGTGGAAGTGATGTACACATGGCTCAAACATATGAAGATGGATATATTTATTATCCAGGATTAACAGCTTTTCCAGCAACCCTTGGACATGAGTTTGCTGGTGAAGTTGTTGAAGTTGGAAGTCTAGCAATTAATAAAAGAACTGGAAAGCTTTATGAAAAAGGGGAACCTGTTACAGTTGAAGAAATGGTCTGGTGTGGCGAGTGCAAGCCTTGTTGCGATGGATACCCTAATCATTGTGAAAGACTACAAGAAATTGGTTTTTCTATTGATGGGGCTTATGCTGAATATATTGCTGTACCTGCCAAATTATGTTGGAGTTTAAAGAAGTTGGAAGATAAATATGATGATATTTTTAAGATAGGGAGTTTAGTAGAACCAACTTCAGTGGCATATAACGCAGTTATTGAAAGAGGTGGTGGAATTCGACCAGGGGAGAATGTAGTAATTCTGGGAGCTGGTCCTATTGGTTTAGCAGCGGTAAAAATTCTAAAAACTGCTGGAGCAGCAGTATGTATTGTTTCAGAACCCGAAGAAAGCCGAGCATCATTAGTTAAAAAAATGGGTGCTGATTATGTGATAAATCCTCTTAGGGAAAATTTTGTTGAAAAAATTAAAGAATACACTGATAATGAAGGAGCTGCAATATATCTCGAAGCAACAGGATTACCTGCTATTGTAACAAATGATATACAAAATGCAATATGGGAATGTAAAGCTGTTAATAGCACTGTAGTTATCGTAGCCAGAGCGGAGCAAAATATGCCAGTTTGTGGTGAATATTTCCAAGTAAAGAGAGCTCGTATTGTTGGTTCTCAAGGTCATTCTGGACATGGTAATTTTCCTAATGTAATAAGTTGCATGGCTGCTGGAATGGATATGACACCAATGGTTACAAAGGAAATTTCTCTTAATGATGTTCCTAAATATCTTAAACTTTTACAGACAGATAAAGAAAATTGTAAAATTTCAGTTAAAATAGCTTAAAGTTTCTTAAAACACATAATGTTTTTGAAAGTTTTGATAATAAGAGACAATCAAAATTTTTTTATATCATTTTCATTATTCTATTAATTCATTTTTATAAGATTAATCGTAAATATTCTGATGATTCTTTAGCAACATCTTCAAATGAAGGTTTCATTATTGTTTCAATTGAGGCAAACCCATCATAACCAGCTTTTTTAAAAATATTCAGAAACGTTCTAAAGTCAAAATGACCTGTTCCTGGAGCTCTACGGGTGCAATCTGCAAGATGTATATGAGCAACATTTTGAGTTATTTCCTCTAAATAGTCCCATATATAGCCTGGATCCTCCTCTAAATAAGTATGAAAAGAGTCAATTAATAATTTTAAGTTTTTTGAGCCGATTTCCTCTATTAAATTTACTGATTCGGATATTGTATTATAAGAATCTATTTCAAATCTATTAATTGGTTCAAATAATAATAACACTCCATTATTTTCTGCCAAACGGCAGCATTCCTTTAGGGATGATTTAATGTTATTCTTTTCTTTTTTTAAGCTACTCTCAAAATTAAAACGCCCTCGAATTAAACCAATTATAACTTTTGATTGGATTTTTTGTGCAAAATCTAAATAGTTCTGAATTCTTTGAATTGCTTTTTCCCTTATATGCTCGCTTTGATGTCCTAGAGAATATCCGAAACGAATATAGGTGCTTCCAGTTCCGATGGCAGAGATCTCAAAGTTATATGAATCCTTAATATCGTTAATCTTTTCAGTATTGATTTTTTCGGGTTCAAGAAGTGATAACTCAATTCCATCATAATTTAAAGAATTTAAGAATTCACATAATTGTGAAAAATGGTTTAAGACTTCATCTTGAGTACTTTTGGATTCATTTAATCCAGAGACAATACTTAATTTCATGATGTAAATATCTATTGAAATTTGAATAGGATAGTGCTTTAATCATATAATAATATTAAGCAAAAATATTTTAAAATTCTAAAAAAAGAAAAATGAATCATCCTTAAATTAAGTTAAAAACCTAATGAGATCTTAAAAATGAAGGAAAACATTGCTACCAAATCTGTTATGACTTCTTATTTTTTTGAAGATCCTAAATATAGCACCGTCAATAGAGAAATTAATAGAGTAAAAGTAAGCTATTGTTATTTTGACTTAAAATTTAAATTAAAAACAGAAAAAAATCAAGTATTAAATGGAAGTTTATTATTGGGAGATGCTACTTTAATTATTGACAATATAGAAACTCAATTAAATCAATTTGATATATTCTTTATTCCTCCCGAAAAAGATTTCATTATCAAAGGTAAATATAAGTCAGAATATAAAATTGCTTTAGTTATTAGTCCAACTGAAACGAAGGTAGATCTATCTTTTAATGTACAGAAGTATAAAATAAAGAATTTTATAGCTCGAGGGGAACCTAGCTCCAGTGAAAAAATGTCAACTTATAGAACTGTATGGACAGCATTTAGCAATGGTTTTTTTATGTCAGGTATAACAAACATTCCTACTGAATCTCTGAAAACAGGTGTGGTAACTAGCGTCAATCTAGAAAAGAATAAAAAAGACAGAGTCGTTGAGATTTACTCACATGTTCATCCCGATTTTCCTGAATTGTATATCTTTCTCATTGATGACGATAATTATGCTATCACCCAATATTTAATAAACTCCAAGGGTCAATCTGTTTGCAAGGATCTTTCAAACGGAGATGGATTATTTTTTCCTGGACATTTAGGACATATAAATTTTGCAAAACCCTTTTATAAAAATTTAAAATTTTGTTCTTATATGTGGTTCATTCCTACATTTGGTAAAAAAAAGGGAATAGAACCAATTACTTTAAAAGTTTAAATTGATGGATCATTCTATTACTTAAACAATTTTTTGTGATTAAATATGACAGATTGGAATTTACCCCCTAAAGAGTTTGGCCATATGGATAAACCTAGTGGTATCTATCTTCAAACAATGTCTATAGCAGAAATTAAAGAAAGGGTGAAAAAAAATGATGTTATTATCATTCCGTGTGGGTCTACTGAAAATCATGGTCCTGCAGCTTGTATTGGAGAAGACACTTTCTTAGTCACTCGAATGGCAGAATTAGTAGCTCAAAAAACTGGATGTACAGTTGCTCAACCAACCTGGTATGGTTCTCACCCTTATCATCATTTAGGAATGCCAGGAACTATTATGATCCCCGAAGAAACTTTTAAATCTCTATTAAGATCAGTAATGGCGGGATGTTGGAATACAGGTTTTAGAAAAATGATATTATTAAACGGACATGGTCAAGAATACGTTATTCCAAGTGCAATACACGAGTTTGCGAAAAATTATCAATTACCTATGGTTGTATGTAATCTCAATTGGTATCACGCAATTCCTCAGCATTGTATGGATCAGGAACATGGTGGCCCTTTTGAAACACCTTTTATTCATGCAGATGAAGCTGAAACTTCATTCTCAATGACATTATTCCCTGAAATGTTGAAAAAAATAGATATATGTGAGGATAATACCCCTATAGGTTGGATGCCAGAGGGTCATGTAGATAAAGCAGGAAACATTTATCAACGACCTATTAAATGGTATGGTCAAGTTGGATTTGGACCTATTGAAGTGTCTGCTTATCCAGAAGGTCATGTTGGTTGTCCCAGCAAAGCAACTTTTGAGAAGGGAAAACCTGGTATGGAAGCATTTTTAGATTATTTAGAAAAACTTGTTAATGATATACTGAAAACATTTCCCCCCGGAAAACTTCCCCCAATTGAAGGTATCACTCAACGAGATCCAAAAGAAATTGAAAAGTATATTATGGGGCCGCTTAATGGTGGAAAAAGCATTTATGAATTAAGGTACCCTCCTTAAAATCTCTATTCAATTTTTTTTATCTTTCTTTATATTTTTATGTAAAAAAAATAGTTTTAATATTGATTATATTTGTGCTCCACAATATGAACAAAACTGTGCTGTGTCTTTACTAATAGGTGTTCCACAATTAGGACAATACTTTGCGCGTTCTTCTGAAACTTCTTCCTTCGTTGATAATGATAAATGCTTTATTTGTCCTGTTGTTGTATTAAAATTTCCCCGTAGTTGACCTGATGCTTTTAAATCTAAAATTATGGCTTGTATATCTTTTGGTGTAATTCCTGTACTTTGTCTAATGTCTTCTATAGTAGCTTCTGGAGTTACTTGAAACTCTGATAAAACTACATTCCTTAGTTTACTTCTATTAATTATTGCAAATATTTGACCTACCAAAATAGCTACTCCAATTCCAGTAGATATAAATCCCCACCATGACCAATAATCCCATGGGATAAATGAGCTGATCCCCCAATATAAGAAAGCACCTGCGATAATTAAAGCACATATGGAAAAACCTTCAGAATATTGATTTTTTTTATACTTCATATTAAATCCCAATAATTTTCAAATATTTATATTAGATTTCACTAAATAATTGTTAACTACCTTATAAATTTTTAGCATCATTTTATATCCCTACTATTTTAAAGAACTTAATAGAAGTGAAATAAAATAGAGGATTATCTAAACCCACTCAATTAGTTATAATACATTTATTTATTATTTCAAAAACCGATGAGAAATCTACTTGATCCTCAGTAAGAAGTATAATAATTTTTTCTAAAATTTTAATTGAAAGGATATAAAAATTATCAGAATGAATAACATTGAAATCTGGATTATGAACTCCGATTTCTGATGTTATTTCTTCAGCTAACTCGTATAACTGTGACATATTTAACCCTATAGACGATTTATTAAATTCTTGATTAATATAAGATTTAATAACAGCCCCGTTTTCTGATGTAATGATGATAAAATAAACTCCCGTTCCTAATTCCTTAACTAGATTGTCAAGAACTAAGTCGAGATTTAAAATAACAGTCATTGTGATATAATTTATCGGTTTTTTAATATATAATTTTAGGTAAAAATTATAATCTAAACTTGAAAGATTGATTTATATAAGGGGTAGATAGAAAAATAATTTGAAAGATATTGATTTTATTGTTTTTACAAATTTACACACTTATGAAAAATTAAATTATATTTCAAAATATTCATTAATTATTTCTTCAAAACTATGGAAAGGTGTTAAAAGTCCCTTAAACTCAACCATATGTGATGAATAACACTTGCATAGAAACTCTTCTACACATTTTTCTTTTGGTATAGATGATAAATCTTTTTAATGTGTAATTTTATATCATAAAATGAATAATTCTTTTCCTATAGTATAAATTATTAAATGGGCCAGGCAGGATTCGAACCTGCGACCTTGGGTTTAATGGATACATCCATTAAAAATCCCAGTCCGAAGCCGGGCACCCTATCCAGGCTAGATTACAGGCCCTTTAAATAAATAATATAAAAAAGTAAGTTATATTATTTTCATCCATTATTTCTAAAAAATTTTATTGAATTAGAATATTGAATAATTCAATAATTTCTCGAATCTTATAAAGGAAAAGTGGAGTATATTTCAAATATCTTCCTTTTTAAAACCATTATTTAGATATTTTATGAATAATCGAAATAATTTTATAAATTTTAAACCTTGAGAAAGATCTCCATCAACTTTTATTATTCCTTTCATATAAGCATCAGTTCCATACATTTCACGCTTTAAAATTTTAACTAAGATATCTTCAGTGTATCTAATTCTAAATGATGCACTTCTGTTTATACCTTTTTTATAAATAATTGAACCATGAGATATGTTTAACCAAAAGTTAAAGTCAATATCCGTAATGATGATTTGATAGATATCATCATACTCTATTATCTCTTCTCGTAATTCTTCAGTAATTTTGAATTTGTTAACGGCAAACTTAATGATTTTATCTAAAGTAGCAATAAATTCTTCATCATGATATTCCAAATAATGGATCACAGAATTATAACTCTTTGAATTGAGCATGCTATCTATACTTGATACTAATTCAAATATATTATATTGTTATACCTATATATTCCTTATAATCTACATCATCTTTATAGCATATAAATGTTTCTATTAGGTGGTTTAAATGCTAAACAGAATAAAATTTTTATATTCTCTTTTATTCCTTTAATTACATAACTATAATTTTTTGCGGCTATAGTGTAGCCCGGTCTTTAAGTATAACAAATCTGTCTACTTAACCGAAAGCATTCGGGACTGTCACTCCTGCGACGCGGGTTCAAATCCCGCTAGCCGCGCCATTACATTATAAAATTATTTAATTTGGAATTTATAAATTAAAGTTAGTCTGAAACTTGAGAAAAAGATAATTTACATCGAAATAATTTCTAAAAAACACTAATTTTTAACTATCATTATAACTATAACAATAAAAAAAAATGAAATGAAATTAAATAAAAAAAAAGAAAAGATTCTTTGAAAGTTTAACAGGTTGCCTTTAATTTTACAAATCTTCTGCTAAATCTTCATAAGCTTCTAAAGCAAGCTCGATAATCTCCTGAAAGGCCATTGCGTCCTGTAAATTACCTTCCACTGTAATATCTCCAGCCATATACGCAGAAGTTGCATCTACTTCTCCCATAAGAATACCCGCCCCTACCTCGAGCGTGGAAGACATTGTGAATGAAGGATTATCTACATTCCCTTCACCATAATCTAAATCTCCTTCCTTTACTGTGAGCCAATACTTCTTATTATTATCCGTGATGATCATACTTATGGCGATATCCATATCCTCGAGTTCTTCTTTGAGATCTTCATTCTCTTTCGAGATTTGCTTAACAAATTCATACATCCGCATCATATCCTCAGGTGAAGCGCTTGCAGCGCCAGCATCTTGGGCCGCTTTTATACTTTTCAATAATGATTCGTCAACCATTTTAATTTTCAACCTTCTTTTGTAATTTTATTACTGATTTATAAAAATTATTTAAAAATATATTACATAAATAACAATATTAAAAGGATATAATGATATAAAAAGGTTTTATTTCTTTTTTTTATATACTGAATAAAAAGCGGTTGAATACATAAATAAACTGAAATTTTAACCGAAAAGTGTAATATACTAATATTATTTTCCCTTAAAACTACTTTTTAAAAATTTAATTAATTAATGCATAAAATTAAAACAATGTATTTTTATTATTAGTTTGGAACTAGATCATCGACATATTTAGTCATTAGGTGTTTTGTAATAAGAATGGTATTAGAACGTTTATACTCGGCAACTGATAATTTAATTAATCAACAGTTCTATAAAGAAAAAAGTGATATAATTATTGGGAGAACTCCCGAAATATCATTAAAGATTAGTAATTCAGGACAAATAGTAAGGAAATTTAAAGATTTATTTAACGAAAATCTACACTTATTCCTTGAAGGCAAATACTTAGAATTTCTTAAGCATTTTCAAAGAATAAAAGGGATGGATGAAAACTATATTAGAGAAATTTACCAGGATCTTCAGCTTAAATTTGAAACATTAGAGGAATCAGAAAATATTAATAGCGTTATTGTTTACTCCCTCGTTCTAAATTCTCTAATATCAAGTATTAGAGATATTAATTTTGGAGAATCCATTAGAGAGATAAAAAGACGAGTATTAAAGAACTCAAATATTCATGAAAACAAGATCCAAGAAGAGTTAGATAAGTTATTCATGAGAAATGATGAAAACGTTTCAATTTTATATAATATCTCTTATCTTGATACATTAGCAGAATCTTTCAATTATATGAAAGTTGCTCATATTTGTAAGATTCAAAAGAGCAAATTTATAAATCGAATTGTTAAACTGGTTTTGTCCCCAAATAAATAAGTTTAGAAAAGATACTTAAACATTACCAATGTCCTGATATAAGATTTCAACAAGAGTATTTAACACAATTTCTCTTAAACCTTTATCATATTTTCTTATCCTATCTGAAAATTCAAATTGAATAGTCTGACTATTTGATGAAAAGTGAGATGCTCCATATTGTTGTGTTATATATCCTCCAGATAGTACGTATTCTTTTCTTCTAGGATGCCCCGGTGCTATCGATATTTCTAACTCAAGAAATTTTTCTATGATTTTTCCACGTATGTTTTTATTCCAGTCTCTTTTTAGAATTGATTTAGAGAAAAGTGACTCCAAATTATTAGTGCCTAATATTATTTCTACATCTCGAAATCCAGAAGGACGATTATCTTTTTCAAATCCATGTATATCTAGAAGTAATGAACGTCCAAATGTACTTATATTGTAATTTACCAATTTTTGGATTTTTCTATGGTAAAATCTATAGATTTCTTTAGCAAGATTTGAATTTTGATTATAAGCCTCACTTTCATACCGATTTAAATCGATTTTACTTCGCCGAACTTTTGAACTAATGTAAGAGGGAGTTTTTAATTCTGAAAATTCTTTTTTAAATTTTAAGCTTATTAGTTCAATTAATTTCTTCGAAAATTCTATAGTCCCTCTATCAATTCCAAAAATTCCTGCTGTTCTTTGAGGAATTGTCTCACATTCTAAAATTCCGCCGTGAGGTACAGATATAATTAATGGGAGACTACCCTGTTCAAATTCTATATAATCTTTTAGATCAGACATTTCTTTAAGATATAATTTTTAAAAACAAAAAATAGGTTAATTAATTGGAAAGAAGATATAATAATAAATCTTCATGTGAATTTAAAATTCAAAAGAGTCAAATAAATCATAAAGATTAACTTATTTCACTCTGCAATGTTGCTTAAAACCAGTTAAAAATCAATTTATTTTCACAAATTTTTATTAATTACCATAATAAAATAACGAATTATAAATTTAATTTAAAAGATATTGTATTAATATTATATCTGATTATTGAAAGTTTATTATGATAAGTAAACCCTCCTTGAAAAATATCGCTTTCATTTTTTACTATCATAGAGATAACTTTTATAGTCTAAATGCTATAGCGGGAGCTCTTGAAACAGATAAGATATTTGAAAGCATCGATTTCTATTTTGTTCCAACACAAAATAAACTTATTATTACTCTAGAAGAAGTTGTCAAAAAATATAATAAAACCATAGTAGGAATTTCATTTTATACAACTCAACTTTTAGAAACTCAAGATCTCATTCAAACAATAAAAAGGAAATTTAAAAATAAAACTATCATAGTCGCCGGAGGGCCTCATCCAACAGGAGATCCTTTTGGAACTCTAAGAATAGGGGTTGATATTGTTGTTGTCGGTGAAAGTGAGGAAACTATTATCGAACTTATGCAAAGAATAGTAAATAATGAGAAATTTGATGATGTAAAGGGAATTGCTTACATAAATGAGAATAAGAAATATAATTACACAGGAAAAAGTAATTTAGTAAATTTAGATGAATATCCTCCCTTTCCCGTGAAAAGTACTCGATTCGGTGCGATTGAAATAACACGAGGATGCCCTTATGTATGCTACTTCTGCCAAACACCCTATCTTTTCGGCACAAAGCCTTCGCATAGAAGTATAGAAATAATTTGTAAGTATGTGCAAGAGTTAAAAAACTATTATGGAGATCTGACCTTTATACGATTCATAACTCCAAATGCTTTTTCATATGGCTCTAAGGATGGAAAGAATTTAAATTTAGAAAAACTTGAAGAATTACTTTTTAAGACTAAAGAAATTATCGGTAAAAAAGGGAAAATATTTTTAGGAACATTTCCATCTGAAGTTCGCCCTGAACATGTTACAACTGATACTTTAGATCTAGTTTTGAAATATGCTGATAATGATAATATTACTATTGGAGCACAATCAGGTAGCCAAAAAGTATTGGATTCATGTCATAGAGAACATACCGTTCAAGATATATATAATGCAGTAGCCTTAGCATTAGAAAATAATTTAAAAATTAATGTAGATTTTATATTTGGATTACCTGAAGAAACTGAAGAGGATATTAAATTAACAATTCAAGTAATGAGGGATTTAGCGACTAAGGATGCAAGAATACATGCTCATTCATTTATACCTTTACCTCAAACTCCCTTTGCAAATGTACCAGTAAAAAGAATACAGGATCTTTATAAGAACGAGATTAAATCATTAATTTCTAGAGGATTTGCATTTGGGGATTGGAAGAAACAGGAGCGAATAGCCATCAAGATAGGTAATTACATGAAAAAACTGAATTTAAAATGAAGTATTTTATTTTACTAGTTTTACAATATTTTCCTTTATTGTAATGAAACCTTCTTTTTCTAATTGATATAGAATCTTTTCTAATCTTTTAGAGTCATTAATTTTAATTCTTTTCTGGATTTCTAGTATATCTAGCGTTTTAGCATCAATTAACATTTTTAAAAGTTTTCCCCTAATTTGTCGTGATGAACCTTTAAATGGTGCTTGCTTTCGATAATGAACACTTTTCTTATTTAATTCTGGATGTGTTCTTTTAAGCATTACACCATAATCCATGAGAGCGTAATACCATTCACGAGGGTTATTCTTATCAACAGTAAGTTTTACAATTGGTAAAATTTCTTTATCATGAACATTAATTTTTTTAGGAAAGAAAAAGTAAATATAAACTCTTCTTACATTGGTCTCAATGAAGGCTGTAGGTTTATTAAACGCAAATGTTATAATTGAAGAAGCTGTATTATGACCTATTTGAGGAAAAGATTCCAATATTTCTTTAGAGTCTGGAAGCTCCCCGTTATAATCTCTGATAACAATTTCTGCAATTTTTTTTAATGCTACAGCTCTTCTATTATATCCTAAACCTTTCCATTCTCTAAGAATAACATCAAGTGGAGCTTGCGATAATGTTAAAAAATTTGGAAATTTCTCTGTGAATTTCAAAAACTTTTCTGAAACCCTCTCCGTTTGAGTCTGTTGAAGCATAATTTCTGAAACTAATACATTATAGGGAGTAATATTTTCTCTGAAAGGAAATTTTCTCTTATGATTTGTAAAATATTCGTAAATAAAATTCTGAAATGAGTTTATGACCTCATTAATTAATCCCTTTTCTTTATATGATTTGTAGAAGTCGGTGATGAATAAATTTTCACTAATTCTAAACATCAAGAACCAACAAATGAATAGTAAATTAGATTAACTACTCAAGGAAAAATAATTTATGGATTTTAAATTATAATTATTGCTAAAGGTTACAATCTCAATTAAGATCAAAAGCGAACACAGTAACTCCTCCCTCTATTCTTTTAAGGTTTAGAGAATAACCCGAGCTATTAATAATATGAAGCATTGATTTATTTTCAAGCAGAATTGATCCAGAAAATGTTCTATAATTAAGCTCTTTTCCAATCTTTACTAAATAATTTAACAAATATTTAGTTATTCCTAGATTTCTCCAATCTTTATGAACAACAAATGCTAACTCAGCAATAGAAGGTTGATGTGCTTTAAAAAACGCACCTAAAGCGATAATTTTACTCTCTCCATTCTCACTAATTTCTGCTACCAAAATCATATCAGTGGAGTAATCTATATTCACCATTGGTTGAATTTTTCTATGTCTAAAATCTTTAATAGGAGTAAAAAATCTTAAGTATCTATCTCTTTCATCTAAGGAATAATGAAGTTCTTGAATCATCCTCTCATCTGTTGGTTTAACAGGACGGATTTTTATTGTTTTTCCATTTTTAAGCTTTAAGAAGGTTTCATACTTTTCAGGATAAATACTTATTCTTCCATCAATTGAAATTGGTAATGTTTGGTCTGAATATATATACTTCCACTTTTTAGCATGCTTCAATAATCCTTCTCGAAAATCAGGGTGAGCAATATTTATCATTTCGAGTACTCTTTCTCGTATACTTTTTCCATAAAGATAAGCAATACCCCATTCAGTAACTACATAATGGATGTCTCCTCTTGTTATTACAACACCAGAACCAGGTTGAAGGAAAGGTACTATTCTAGACACTAAAGTCCCATCTTTTAATGTTGCAGTAGATGGTAGAGTCATAATAGGTTTTCCATCTATAGATCTTCCAGCACCTCTTACAAAATCAACTTGGCCACCAATTCCGCTATAAAATCTGTGTCCTAAAGAATCTGAATTCACTTGACCCGTTAAATCAACACTTAAAGCAGCATTTATAGCCACTTGCTTTTTATTTTGACTAATTATAAATGGGTCATTTGTATAATCACAAGGATGAAACTCCACCATAGGATTATCGTCAACAAAATTATACAATCTTTTTGAACCCATGACAAATGAACAAATAATTTTATCCTTATGTAATGTTTTTTTTTTACAAGTTATTACACCGTTTTCCACGAGATCTACAATCCCATCTGAAAAAACCTCACTATGAACGCCCAAATCTTTCTTATCTAGTAATTCTTTTGTAACTGCATTAGGAATCTCTCCTATTCCCATTTGAATAGTTGACTCATCTTCAATTAAAGATGCAACAAATTTAGCTATTTTAGTAGAAACATCATCCAACTCACCATAGCTAAATTCAATAATATCATGCTCACTTAAAACAAAAGCATCTATATCATCCATATGAATAAATGAATTACCTAAAGTACGGGGCATTTTCGGATTTATCTCAGCTACAACTTTTTCAGCAGATTCAGCTATTGGTTTAACAATGTCAATATTAATTCCGTAACTACAGAAGCCGTATCGATCAGGTGGACTTACTTGAATTAATGCTGCGTCTACATGCATCTTTCCGGATGTAAATAACTTTGGAATTTCAGAAAGAAGCATTGGAGTATAATCTGCTTGGGCTCCTTCCACGTATTTACGTAAAGATTTTCCTATAAAAAATGCGTTATGTCTAAATAAGTCTTCTATACCACCCGCAGTTTCATAATAATCCAAATCACTAAGGCTGAGAAAATGTAATATTTCTACATCCGGAATCTTCAATCCAAGTTCAATTAATTTTTTAGTAAGATCAATAGGTTCAGCACACCCAGAATCGATAAAAATTCGATCTCCTGGGTTAATATAGTCTCTAATTGCGTTATCAAAAGAAACCTGCTTCTTACTATAATCTTGCAATGAGTGTGGGAGATCTTTGTTCATATTAGGCAAGAAATCACCTTTATATTTCAGAAATATATTTAAAATAGTCTTTTTTGGATTTTAAATATAATTATGAGTAATTGAAAGTTAAGTAATTTTTAAATTAAATTACAATTAAAAATTTATCAGTTTAATTCAGAATTACATAAAAATAAACTTAGCTAACGTGCAATTTTAACATTTTTTTTTAAACTCTTTAGTAATTTTCTTTTTTTAAAAATGTCTAGGCTATTGTTATTTAACTGCAAACAGGATTTCAAAGATAAATAATCAATAATAAATATTTAATTTCTTTTTAGAACTTATATTTCTATAAAAAATGATTTTCTTAGATTTTAAATGGGAAAAGATAAGATTGATATTGAAGATTTAGAAGCTTTCATTAATGGATTGAAAGATTCATTTGACACTTTAGAGAATATTGATCCAATACAAACTAAGGGATTCCAAGCACAAATGGCAAAAGCTATTTCAGATTTAAGGTCTAAAAGAGCCGCAAAAATTGAACCTCTTCCAAAACATATAGGGCATTTTAAAAAAGAAGATCTTAAAAATTACTTATTAAAGGAACTAGAGTCTTTACAAGATCTTTTAGATTCTTCTGATTATAATAGGAGAAGAAAATTTGAATTAGTAAAAAAGATCGCTCTAATACGGGAGCAAGTAAATAATATGTAAACTTTTTATTTTTGTTAATATTAAGAGGGTTTGAAAATGCTAATAGATATACATTGTCATGCTAATCTCTATTTAGTTCTTGAGGAAATCATTAAAGATGCAAAAAACGTAGGAGTACAAAAGATAATCTCTGTTGGAATGAGTTTTATTAGTTTAGAAAGGATCTTAGAAATTTCCAAAAAATTTGATAACATCTATCCTGCATTAGGTATCCATCCAGAAGAAGTAAAGATGAATAAAAATATCGGAAATCAAATAGATTTAGCAATTGATCTAATTAAAGAAAATAAAGATTATATTTGTGCCATAGGAGAAATTGGTTTGGATCATCATTTTATTAAAGAGAAAGAGCTATATACACTTCAAAAGAAAATTTTTGAAGACATGCTTTCATTAGCACAAGAATTAGAATTACCCGTTAATTTGCACACTAAGGGTGCAGAAAAGATTGTATTCGATATACTTCCATCATATAAAATACCTAATATTAATATTCATTGGTATTCTGGTCCTGAAGATCTTCTGAATGTAGGAATTGATAGAGGTTATTACTTCTCAATTACTCCTGCAATTAATTATTCTTCCGCAGTCAAAAAGACAGTTTTAAGGGTTGACAAAGAATTTCTTTTACTTGAAAGTGATGGCCCAGTTAAATATTCGGGAAAAATTGGTACACCTGCAATGATTAGAGACGTGTTAAATACAATCTCTAATATTATAAAAATCAATTCTAAAGATTTAGAATTGCAGATCGAAGAAAATACTAAGAAAATTTTTCCTAAAATCTTTTAAATTTTCTTTACTTACCTTTAAGAGTTTTTTCTATACCTTCCCAAAGACCGGATATATAAATTGAACCAAGAGCTCTATCATATAATCCATATCCAGGACGTCCTTTTTCTCCCCAAATCATTCTCCCATGGTCAGGACGAATCGCACCTGTGAACCCTACTTCTATAAAAGCTTTTATTACTTCATACATATTAATATCTCCAAATTCAGTAGGGTGTTCAACTTCATGAAAACTATATTCACCCGTATGCTTGATATTACGACAATGAGCAAATGGAATACGCTCCATAGCCCCAAACTTTCTTATACTTTTTATTAAATCTATTTTTGGATTTGCACCAAGAGATCCTGTACAAAAAGTTATTCCATTTGATGGACTATCAACAATCTTTACAAAATGTTCTAAAGCAGCCTCATCAGTAATTATACGAGGTAAATTAAATATGGGCCATGGGGGATCATCAGGATGAATACCCATTTTTACACCAGATTCTTCTGCAACGGGAATAACTTGCTTTAAGAAATATTCCAAATTCGACCATAGTTTCTTTTCATCAGTATCTGAATAAGCATCCAATAGGTCATCCAATTCTTTTTTTTTATATTGAGTTGCCCAACCAGGTAGTTCTAATGTACCTTCCCTAAGATTTATATTTTTTAATTGTTCATGATCATAACTTAGAACATTTGAGCCATCAGAAATTTCCAAATTGAGTTCAGTACGAGTCCAATCAAACACCGGCATAAAGTTATAACACAAAACTCTAATACCAAGAGAAGCCATATTACGAATACTTTGGCAATAGTTATCTATAAATTCATCGCGAGTGGGAAGCCCTAGCTTGATATCCTCGTGAATAGGAATGCTTTCGATAACTGAAAATTTCAATCCTTCAGCTTCAATCTTTCTTTTAAGCAATTTTAATTTCTCTGTAGACCATACATCACCTATATTTACATCATATAATGCTGATACAATTCCAGTTACTCTCGGGATCTGTTTTATATACTTTAGTGGTATTGGATCATTATCACCATACCAGCGGAATGTCATTTCCATTTTGAATCACCTTAAATAATTGAAATTTTAGACCCCCGCATATGCAGAAAACCCTCCATCAACGGGAATAACAATTCCATTAACAAAACTAGAAGCTTTTTCATCAATTAACCATAAAAGAGTTCCAATTAACTCTTCTGGTTCGCCAAAACGTCCCATTGGAGTGTTATTAAGAATTTTTTCTGCTCGAGCGTTAAATGAACCATCTTTATTAGTTAATAGTATACGATTTTGTTCTGTTAAAAAGAAGCCTGGTGCTATAGCATTAACTCGGATTTTTACTTTAGACATATGTACGGCTAACCACTGAGTAAAATTACTTACTGCTGCTTTTGCAGCACTGTATGCAGGGATTTTGGTTAAGGGACGAATTGCATTCATTGATGCTATATTAATGATTATCGCATCTTTTTCGGTCATCATCTTTTTAGCAAATACTTGAGTTGCTAAAAACATTCCAATAAAATTCAAATTGAAGATAAATTCAATGCCTTCTTTTTCTAAATCAAAAAAAGTAATAATTCCTTTTTGCTTATTTGTTAAATCTTCCATGGTGAGATATTCCTTTGATGTAGTAGCTTTTGGATGATTACCTCCTGCTCCATTTATCAAGATACTCCAAGAACCAAATTCTTTTGAAATAATCCTTTCAGCTTTCTTTAGGCTTTCCATATCTAATACATCTGCCTTAACTGAGATTGCAACTCCTTGTTTTGAATTGATTTTATCTACTACCTTCTCAGCTGCGTCTTTATTAATATCGATAATAGCAACTTTTACCCCACACTCTGCCAGAGCTTCTGAAAAACATCCACAGAGGACTCCGGCACCACCCGTTATTATAGCAACTTTACCCTCTAAATTGATTTTTAAAGGTAAATTCATATAATTCTCACGATTTTTTTATTAAATTTGAGTAATTTAAAGGAGTGAATAATAATTCTTAATTAAATATTGCATGTACTAGTATTAGTCTTTTTCCATTAATTTAATAATTTCTTCTGGGAGTTCTCCTTTATTTTTCATACGATTCAACATGTCTTTTACTTCAGAGAGTGTATTTCCATAAATATGGAGAGAATTACTAAAATCTAAATAATGCCCAATATCAACTCCTAATTGATCAGCAACGTATTTTTGGATTCTAATCATTCCATTTACATTAGCTTCCCATGCTCGAAATAAATCTCTACTCCTCCAAGTTGTTTGGATTATTAACTTTCCCTCTTTTATACGCATATAGATTCGTTGTAAACAAGGAGGATCTACATGATAGGGATCTATTAAAGGTCTCCATGTTATTGCTTGCGCTCGACGGCTATATGGTTTTTCTCTTAATTTCTGAATTATATATTCGATTTGATTGATTCTTGGAAAATTTAAAATCCCTATTGGTATTTTATCTATACCAATTTTATCTGAAATTTTTTTGTCTAATTCAAATTCAACACCATCCTTTAGCTTCCATATATCTGTATCTTCTGTAGATTTTATCTTTTCTGCTTTAATTAACTTCTGATGGTGTTTTATAAAATCAGTATCCACGAATTCTAAATCATAATATCTATGAATTGTATCTTCAAGCGCAAATGGTGCATAATTGAAAATTCTATCATGATAGGAATATGGAAAACTCACACCAGAGTCATATATAAAATGATCATTGACTCCTTCCAAAATCTCTTCAATATAACCGCTCTGTATAGATCCAACTAAATAAGTATCTGCAATACAACCATAGATTTCATAAGAATTTCCATACTTTGATTTAATTTTCATAATTTTGTCCTTTCGCATAACAGGACTGCTAAATGGATTAATGATTTCTATTAATACTGTAGCATCTTTAGAGGGTGGATCTTCAGGTTTATCATATTCAGTTTTTATATCATCTCCTTTGAATAATACTTGCCCCACAGCTGAAAGCCATGCGTCTCGAACATTATTTTTTGAAATGAAAAAAACTTTTGCCATTTTTGAGCACCACAAAAAAATTATTTCAATATCTATTGATATAGATATTTATAATATACAATATTAGAATGTAATTGTTAAATTTTTAATAAACTTCTATTGACTATCATAAATTTTTAATTTTCCAAAATAAGTATATTTTAGTTCAAGATTATTTTACAATTTTATAGCATTTATAATGCCCAAATTTACATTATGTTAACATAAGAATATAACAAAATTTTATCAGAATTTATTTTAAAGAAACAATTACGAATTATAAGCTAATTAACTGACAATTGGTTGAAGTATTATGGGTGACGATAAGGAAAAAAAGAAAAAAAGTAAATTTGGAAAGAATTTAAAGAAAGGTTTTGCAAAAGGTTTAGGGAAAGTAGTGGAAGGAGTTAGTGGCTCAGAAGCAGCAGGTAAAGGTATTAAAAAGACTGTTAAATCTGGAAGCGTGAAAAAAGGGGTTAAAAAGGGAGTTAAGGAAGTAAAAGAGGACGATTAATTCTATTCAAGAAATTAAAATTCTTAATAACTTCTTATTTTTTATTATAATTATATTTTTAATAATAAAATCATATTAAATTTATAGAAAATATAAATAAAAGAGTTTATATTTAAAAATGAAGGTAGATCTCGAATTTTCCCCACCTTTTAATGAAGTATCAAAAAATCTGTTCGAAACACTTGAACTTGATAAAGAATTGACTTTAGATGAATTAATAGATTTTTTTGGACAAAAATATGGAAAGAAATTTATTGACTTAATCTGGGAAAATGGAGAGAAGGGAAAGTTTAACAAACTTCTTTCTATCATTATTAATGGAATAAGTTATCGAGATGATAATTTTTTAGAAACTAAAATTAAAGACGGAGACCAGATTGTTTTTATATATATTTATTTTGGAGGGTAAATTTTCTTAATTCTAATTCACTATTTCTTACCTAAAAATATTTTAAAGCAAATATATTATCCACATTCCAAATCCAGTTAATATTGGATTTAAAATATTATCAGAAATATTCTTTGTAAAAGCATCTACTAATAAAAATAACAAAGTAGCAATCAGACTCATAAGAATAATTTTTTCAAAACTAACCGATAACCAAGGATGATAAATCATTGAAATTGAAAAAACTATTATAAAGGTCGCAAAACCACCAGCTATGAACCCTTCAATAGTTTTTTTATTATTTGTTTTAAGACTATGTTTCCCATATTCTTTACCTATTAGACACGCTACCGCATCAGCTCCAGTAGTTATTAAAGCGACTGATGCAAGAATTGGAAAAGGTGCGAATATGAAAGGAACAAAAGATAGAACTAAGGGTGTAGATGCTACGAATGTGTGTAATTCACTTTGTTTCATATCTTGATACCAACTTTTAGCCCAATTAGGGAGCATGTAAAATCTATTTAAGCGTGCTAAATCTGCAACCTGAAACATTATAACAAAACCAAATCCTACAGTGATTATCAACCAGTATGAGAAACTATAATTATCTAATCCCCATTGAGTTAAAACGCCTAGATCATTAAGGATTGTTCCTAATGTCCAAAAGAAAAAAATTACAAAACAGGTAAACAGATGCAGGAATTTTCTCCCTAATTCGCTTTTTAAATCATCTTTCCAATTTTTGTTAAATTCATCACAGAATTTACCATAATCTCTTTGAGCCATAATTTCAGGATTTTTTTTCGAGATCACAGCATTATAGATTAATGTAAAAACCCAAACTGTCATCTCGATTGAAAGAAAGAGGGATGTAAAAAGCCATAAGTAATTCAATGAATTTTGACTCAAATTGGGTGAATGAAAACGATATATAAAAGGAAATGAAATTCCTGCTAATAAAAATAGAAACGCTATTAATAATTCATTAGTAAATAAATGATTTTCAACCTTAATCTTTCTATTTTTTAAAATATATATTAAAGTTAAAATAAAATATCCAATGAAAATTAGGCTTGTAGGTAAAAAATACATATTGTTATCCTTTAAAGGTGAATAATTTAAAAATTTTTACAGCCTTAAACAAATTCGATTTCACTCCTCATTAAAACCACAATAAGATAAATGAATAATAATTAAAATTAAGAAAGTATCTCAAGAGTACATATATTAAACTACAACCAATTGGAATTAGGAGATTATCTGACAGTTTAATAGGTTTGTTTGTGAAAATATCAAAAATTAAAAATGCTAGAGAAAAAATTACACCCCAATAAATCCCAATAAAGAATAAACATATTATAAAGGTTGTAAACATGCCTGCTAATGATCCTTCCCATGTCTTTCTTTTGTTCCACAGAATATTACTGGTTCCAAATCTTATACCAACTTGACTTGTAGCCAAATCACTAATGGAACTTATACCTAAAATAGTAAAAAATACCATTGGAGGACAAATAAAAGCAGCAAACATTTGACCAATTGCGAAATAAAGATACGTACCATAATTTTCTCTCTCCTCATCAGAAAGATATAGCTTTGGGAAAATAGTAAAAGGGAAAGAAAAAAAGCGAGACTTACGTGCAAACTCATTAACAAGCATAAATAAACTTAATATATAAAAAAAGAAAAAGAGGAGATAATAAAACCACCCAAATGAAAACATAATATCCCTAATTGAATTTGGTTCATTTAAAATTCTAAAATACACTAATAACATATTATTTTCAGTAGGAATCATTCCAGCTGAGGTTCCTGTAAAAAATATTACTAAATATAATCCAATGTACCACACAACTAAAAGACCAATGAATATTAAAACATGATTTAGCTTTCGAAGAGTGTCTTTTTTAGCCTTGCTCCATAGTTTACGTTTCTCTAATAATTTATTAGTCAATTTCGAAAAATCTTTTATTACTTTTTTTTTACTTAGAGATACTAACCCTGTAGATATTATTATTAGTACCACTATAAAAGCCAATGGAATCCCTAAAGCAAAAAAAAACAAAGGAACTATAATTGGTGGAAACAATATTTCCTGATTCATCAATATAAGAAAAATTGTAATATGAATAAATACAAAAAATAGAGCGCCAAATCCAAATAAGTTATTTAAAATATCTGTTTTATATGAAAAATGGATATAATTAAAAAGAATAAGAAAATAAGAGAATATGATTAATGAAAACCAGATCAAAATATATTCCATAATTTTAATAACCAAATTTATAATTACTATATATTTGGTAATTAAAATAAATTTAATATTTGGATTACTTAGTCCACTGAAATTATTAAGTTTTAATAAAAACTGTATGAATAAATTTACAGAAAAACTATTCTTATAATAAGTAGTCTTTAAATTCAAAGAATGTGAAAATAAGTATGAAAAAAATCATCTTAGCTTCTAAATCAACTGATAGAAGTGAAATGTTTAACCGAGCAGGGATTTCATTTGAGATCTTTGCTACCAACATTGATGAAGAAAAATACAAAACAACTATCTCTGATGGGATTGCCCTTGTAAAAAAACTTGCTAAAGAAAAAGCGGTATTTGCAAAAAATAAATTGATTAATAATAAAGAAAATGCTATAATCGTTGCAGCAGATACAATAGTAGAACTTGATGGAAAAATTATTGGGAAAGCTCATAGTGAAGAAGAAGCATTCAAAATCCTTAAAATAATGATGGGAAGAACACATAGACTTATAACAGGAATTGCTATCACTGAAATTAAAAATCCAAAAATAGTCATAGATTCAGATACCACATTTGTTGAATTTCTTAAACTTTCTGATGAAGAAATAAGAAAATATGTTAAAACTAATGAATGGAAGGGACGTGCTGGAGCTTATTCAATAAGAGATAAAGCGAGTTTGTTTATTAAAAAAATAAATGGTTCTTCTTCTAATGTAATAGGCTTATCAATGCATAAATTATATCTAATATTAAAAATCGAATTTCAGATAAATTTATTTCAACTTGATGAAAATTTTACTTAACCATGGCGAAAATTAATGTTTGAATAAGTACTTTAACTAATGTAAAGAAACTGAAAAAATAACCTAGACCCTATTTACCTGAAAACTCCTTCCAAACTTTTAAATCTTCATAAAATTTTAACATCTTTTCAAATTTGGAGATTTTATTTTCATAATAAGTATGATCAGCATATTTTCTTTTAGATAACTCTTTTGCTGCTAAAATTCCATTTTTATACCGAGTTATTTTTTCATCAATCACATTTTTTTTTCAATTATAATCTTATTTAAAACACAAAAATATCACGGTATTATCCTATCGAAAGATATAAGCACTGAAGATGTTATTTTAATGATAAAATTTTCTTCATTTCTTCTTCTTTTACATTTAACAACTCTGAATGAGGAAGTCTTTCTGTAAGTAAACGCCAATTTTTATCTTTTTTAAATATCCTTTTAAACAGTATTAATGCTTTATCCATCTGATTTTGATTTGCTAAAGAAACTGCGGTCCAATATGTCATTTCAAGATTCTCTGGAAACATTTTCTGCGCAGCATCATACTCTTTAAGTGCTTTAGCCATATCTCCTTTCTCTATAGCGAGATCTCCATTATTCATATGTTCATAAGCACGAAAAATTTTTAATAGTCTGCTTAATTCTTTCAATGGCTCATTATGATCCTCCACTCTGAGATCAATTAAAGGGTCTTCCCATTTATTCTCTGTTGGTTCACCAGCAACTATTAATATCGCAGCAGATTGTTTGCCTCTTATATCACCTCCAACCGATTCCGCAGCTTCTAGGCTTTTAATTATTCGCTCTGGTAATGATAAATTATCACATCTTTTAAATGCTTCGGCCATTGCTGGCCATACTTCATCAGAAAGCATCATATTTGCCTGAACAGAAAAACTATTACCGATTTTATGTCCAGCATGTTTTATACATTTTGGACCAGTATGTGTTGCTACACGTCCTTGTGTATCTAAAATAGCTACTTGTCTTACATCTCTACCATCGTCATCTGAGATTAAGAGATTAATTGCTTCTTGAGGTGATTTACCTTGTCTTAGAAGTTCAAGTCCTCTAAGACCGAAAGACTTATTAACAAGTGATTGTGTTGCTACAACACCAATTCCCGCTTCTCCCCATGAAACAACGCTTCCAACTGAAAACCAATGACTTTGCACTCCAACACCCATTTCTCCAGTTTTAGGATCTCTCGCAACTATAGAATAAGTATGTGCGAAAAAGTTATTCTTAGATCGATTATTCTTTTGATTCATTGTTATTAGATCGGTTTAAAAACTTAAAAAAGTTTTATTATTCCTTTTTTAATTTATTGATATTTCAGAATGAAAAATGTTAAATTCTTTTATAATTTAAAACCTTAATAAAAATCATTAATTCATATAAGATGATTTCAAATGACTAAAAAGTATAAAAACGAAGGTTTGATGAAATTTTTAACCATCATTGGCGGTTTAGTAGCTTTAGCAAGTCAAATATTCGCAATCTTTGACTTTCAGTGGATACTAGGACGATACGTAGGATATTATGATCCTGTATATGCAATTATTGGAATTATTATCTCGGTTATAACAATCTACACCGCAATTAATCCTGATAACCCTTTTCCATTTCACTGGCTATTTCTTTTTGTATTAGGGGTATTAATTATTATTTTTGCTGGTGGAGTAATAGCTTGTGCACTACTAATCATTGCAGCTTTAATTGGATTAATTGAAGCTCTATAAGTAGAAATATAAGAAATTAAAATCAAACAAATATTAATTTTTTTCTTTTTGTTTTATATATTACCTTCAAATACTAGCACTTTTTAGAAAATAATTAATTATTTCCTCCGCAATATTGAAATCTGTAACCTTTTGTAATGCTGTAAATCCGGGAATTGAATTTACCTCCAATACGGTAAGACCATTTTCGCTCTCTATTATGTCAACACCTGCAATTTCGGTTTTAGTTATTTTTGCTGACTTTATAGCAAGATTTTTCATTTCATTAGTTAATTCTATAGGTTCGGCTCTCGCTCCAGTGTAGATATTTGTTTTCCAACTATCACTTACCCTATACATTCCAGTAATAACTTTATCTCCCAATACTAAAATTCTAATATCTCGATTGTGATGTTCAACAAATTCTTGTAAGTAGAAAACTTGATTTATCTGGCCAAGAGAAAAAATAATATTTTCCGCAAATGCTTTATCATTCAATCTAGTTATTCCAATTCCTTTTGAACCATATAAAGGTTTTAAAACACAATCTCCTCCTAATTCATCAAAGGCTTCCAAAGCTTTATGAGGATCTTCGCAAACTACTGTTTTTGGAGTAGGAATATCGTGATTTTCCAAAAAAACTGATGTTAAAAATTTATCGCTTGCGATTTCTAATGATTCTCTTGAATTAATTAATTTTATATCATATTCTTCTAATGATCTTAAAATATCAAGCCTAAAAAATATTTTTTGAGTATCTGCGGCACCAAATCCCCTTACAAGAGCAGCTTTAGGTTCAAGGCATTCAAATTGTTTGTAAAAATCACGCTGGAAACCAATCCCTACTTTTATCGTTGATGGAATAAAATAATGAACATTAAAGCCTCGCTTTTCTAATTCAACGGAGAGGATTTGGACTTCTGAGTCTTGTGAATTTGGAGTTATAATCATTGATTCCATATCAATATCACTTTAAAATAAATTACTTAATTAATCTATAGCACTAATTTTTAAATAAATTTAAGTTCTTATAAATTATATATGAAATCAATGGATCCTAAAGACGGTGAAAATGAAATTGAGAAATTATTACAGATACTTAGTAAAGTTCAAAATATCTACTATAAAAAAAAAGAGCAACTCGAAGAGTTGCAATCAGAGATTAGTGAATTAAGAGAAGTATTAAATTTCTTAAATTCTCTCATATCAGGAAAATCATTTCACAGCGCAGACGAGATTTACTCAAAATCATTTATTAAAAAAGTGGATGGACCAATTGAAGAACAATACTTCGTAGAAGATATCTCAAAAGAAAGAGTTGAGGGAACAAATATCAAAAGAAAGATTTTTTCTAAAAATAAGAATAATGATGAAGAATTATTATGTATCTTGAACTTTTATGATTTGAATCGGGTTGTAATAAAAATTGTTGAACCAGAAAAGCTGTCCATAAAAGAATCTTCTGAAGAATTTATCCGTATCTTCATTAAAGGAGCACTTGTAGAAATAATAGAGAATAATCCTAATATGAGCTTGAAATATGATTATTATAAAAGTTCGGATGTAATTAAACATATTAATATTACTAATTTGAAATCAATAAAAGAATATGATATAATTACTTCAAAAATGAGAGAGCTTTTAAGCCAAAGAGCTTGGAAAGGATAAAAAAATATAATTTTGCTCTTTTAATTATCAAGTTATTCAAAAGAACTCATTCAAAATGGTTGATTTTATATACAAAATATTATATTGAGATAATATATTGTTTAATTAGAATAGGAAAAATTAATTATGCAGTAATTCTTATTTAAGTTAACCAAATTACCATATGGAAAGTATTCACAATGGCAAAGAAAAAATCTTGGTTACAAATGCCAAAAGTCCATTCGAAATTTCATGATGAAAAACTCGAAAGTGTATTAATTGAAAAAGCTTTAGAGTTTTTAACTGGTGAAAATGTTGATGCCCCTTCTTTTTTATTCCTTTCAGGAGCTTTTTTTGATGTGAAATCATTCGCTTATTCCGGATTAAGAGCTTGGAAAGGTATTGTAAAACCATCAGAAGATAATGGTGGTAGAAGACCTGTATTGGAAGCCACTTTTGCTTCTTTATCTGTGTATTTAAGTTCTTTATTAGCGCTTCAAGCTGATTTTTATTTCGCGTATGATGAAATTAAGGATATTTTATTGGAAAAGAAAAGAGAGGATCTCTGGACGATTGTTTCAGAAAAGTTGCCATTTATCTCAATCCCTCCAAAAGAAATGTATGGGACTCAAGTATCTCCTATATCTCCTTATTTTGTTATTAAACAAGACGAAGAATTAACGTTAGGAGAAATATATCCATCTGCGTATTTATCTCAAATTATAAAGAATATTAAAACAAGATTTTTTATCTTTTTTCAATACCAAGGATACTCCGCTTTTGGATTTTTTAATGCACTACCCGAACTATCTAAATTTGGGTTTGAAGAGCACGCGAATGATTTTAATGGGGATCCAACCGCAGAAAATTTAATCAAATACGCAAAAAATGCAAAGAATGTTAAAGAAATATTAATTGCACTTATTCATGCCTATAATAACGCTTTGCTTGAACAATTTTTAATACCCGATTATGAATTATTATTAAATAAATTACTGGAGGGAGAAGCGTAGTTGGTTAATATCGGTTTATTAGGAGATGTGTCCGTTGGAAAAACGAGCATCCTTCGTTTATTTGTGCGATATTTAAAGAAAGGGGATATTGAAAAGGTAAAAGGTGGATTAAAATGTTCTGTGGTTAAAGCGGATTTTTCTGGAGAAGCTACAGTCCCAGGAGGAGAAAAAGAGGATGCTCTTAATGAAAAAGAGACAAAAACTATTCACCCTAACCGAATTGTGTTTCGGGAAGACGCAACAAATAAAGCACATACGATTTTCGCCCCTGGTGGCGACCGAGCCCGTGCTGTAGTTAAAATGGGCATTATAACAATTTCAAGAATTGCAACCCAAATAATAGCTGTTTTTTCTCTTGATAGAGAACTGGCTCCTCAATTTGAATTTTTTAATGATGTTAGGTTTTTTCCAGATAAAATATATGTTTGTATAAATAAAATTGATTTAGTTGAAGGAAACAAAGAGAAAAAACTTAATGAGGTAAAAACGCAGATTATTGATTTTTTTAAAACGCGAAAAATAGCGATTAATGACACATTTATAACCTGTGGTGAAACCATAGAAGGATTTGCAGATGTTGAAACGTATAATAATCAAGTCGCAGAAATGATTCTAGAAATTACTACTAAACATTAATATTTTTTCAATTTTGAAGTTTAAAAATTAAGTATGCTCTCATTTTAATTTTTCAATTTTAACGCAATTTTTAAAAATAACTTTTCTAAATCTAGTAAATATCCAATTAAAGGAGTTAAACTTACTTTATTCAAATTCTTTTCAAACAATACAAATCCCATTTTTTTTAATTCTTTTATATCTTCTATTACCCCTTTTTTTTTACGAAGTTCTATTATTTTTTGAATTGTAGTTTCCCCAGAACTACTAAAACAACATATTAAGGTGCAAAATAAGGTTGCAGCTAATCTAGGGTTTCCCTCAAATGGATTTGCCGAGATAATTTCAGTTGTTTCCGGATCAAAAGATATATACCAGTAAGAATTCAGAGGATTAAATCTTACTTGAAGACCTAAAGGTTCAAGATAATTAGATGCGTTATTAATTAAGTTCTGAAAATAAATCGATTTATTCTTATCTTTAACACTCAACGCGTTAAGAATTTCTTTTTTTGTCGAACCTATTATTGATATATTTTCCTTTTTGCTTAATAAATGTATTAAAACACTTAATTCATTCACTTTTCATTCATCTCTTTTATAAATACAAAAAATTCGTTTCTTTTTGATATTTTAATTTCCCTATCTGGAGTAGATGTAAAAGATATACAAAATATTCAAAAATTTTTATTTGATCATCTTCATCGCTAAAGATCTCATCATATGAACACGGTAACTTGTTTTTAATAGAATCAAAAAAAGCAATCATTTTCTCAGTGAATTTTTTATTAGGTATTTCTAATAAGAAATTTCCTTTTGAATCTATCTTATCAATTGGTTCAATTGTAAAAGGTTCTCCTTTCTTAGCTACTAAGCGATCTTTAGAATATTCAAGAAATTCCAAGGAAAGCATATTAATAATAAAAGGTTCTCTCCAGCAGTCCCTAAATAATTTAAATATTTCTGTATCTTTTGGATTTGTTCTTAAAAAGGTTATAAATTTATCTTTGTTATCTAAATAGTTTAGGAAAATTTTTAATTCTTCAAATTTTTGACTGAGTAGTTGAAATGCACTCATATATGTTATTGAATATTCATTAATGTTATAGATATTAAGAGAATCCTTCAAATTCTCAAAAATTGGTACTAATTCAATATCCAAAAGTGAAATTTCTCCTGAAAGAACTCTTGTTTTAATATCTTCAATTTTCTTATTTATCTCTTCAGAAAAATCTTGATAATCCATTTTTAATCATAATTTATTTTTTTTTGATGATTTTTGGTTTAAATACAGAAGAAATTTCATTCTTTCCTACTCTGGCAATTCCAATTAATTTTTCAGCAAGTAAGAATAATGAATTTGACGATTTGGGCAAGAACATAAATAATTGTATTGGATTTTGTTCCAACGTTGCCTTTATTAGTTGATATGCTACTTCAGAGTTCTTTTCATCTAAAAACATACCTGGTTCATCAAGTAAACACAGCGGAGAAGGTTTAATTTCTTGAAGGGATAAAATTAAACAAATTGATATTAAAGAAACTTGACCGCCACTAAGAGCAGTAAATGATTTTAATTGGTCCTTTGAAGTAGCTGCTTTAATATTAACACCTAACTCTTCAAAATTTCCCGTCAACTCTAAAGAACAATAAGATTTTACCTGAGAATCTTGGAATTTTTTATTAACTCTCTTTTGTAGATTTTCAAGTAAACCACTGAATTTTTCATAATATGTTTTTTCCATCTTATTTTCTGTTTTAATCGCTGATTTAACGTCATTTTCAAGCGCTTTTTGATTTTTCGAGATTTGCTTAAGAGATGCTAATATCTGATCTTTTTCAATTAGAATTGAATCATCAACATCTAAATATTTGAGTAATTCTTTATCTATACCAGAGATATCCCCTTTGATATCTTCTATGGGGCGAATCATGATTATTTCTTTTAAAATTAAAGGACTTATTTCAGAGTTAATTCTCTCTAAATCACTTTTTTTTGAATATAGATCTTGATTATAGGAATTTAATTTGATATTTTCTTGTTCAAAAGTTAATGTTATTTGAATAGATTTCCTCTCTAATTCACTTTTTTTGTTTTGTATTAATAAAATTTCACTTTTTAAATTTGAAATCTTTTTTTTAGTTATTTCAAGTTCTTCTTCAATATTTTCTAATTGCCGATATGTGTTGAATGCTGTAGTGTCTGCTTTTTGAAAAGCTTCTTTCTTTGTTTCATACTCTTTTTGAATTAAGTTCTTTCCTAATATTTGTTTATTTAGATTATCTTTCACTTCTTCTATGATGTCTGAATTCTCACTTAATTTCAAATCCCATTTTTTCTTATCTTCATTAAGTAAAGCTAATTCTTTAGGAATTTCTTTTATTCTGTCATTCCATTTAAAAAATTCTGGATCAGTTTGAGATTTTAGATCTTGAATTTGCTGATCAAATTCTTTAATTTCATCTTTAAGAAACTGATTAGTCTTTTCCAACTCATGCATTTGATCGTATAATTGGTTTTTTTTTGATGTAATTCTTTGTTTTTGGTTAAAATTGTATAGAAGATCGTTAAAAGATTCCTTCTTTTTAAAGATATCTTGCTGAATTGTATCTATTTTAGCCTGTTCAACCTTCAATTCTGAAATGTTATTATTTAAAGATTTTACATCAGACTCTAGAACCTCAGACTGTTCTCTTTGTGTACCAGCACTTAATAATCCCTTTAATCTTTTTAAGTAAGGGGTTTCATATACATATTTATAAGATATTATTTGTTCTCCTTTTAGTGTAACACACTTTCCTTTGAAATTAAGAGAATTATAAATTTCTCTCCCAGAATGATAATCTTTTACAACAAGGCAATTTTTTACCTTTGAGTAAATAACTTTCTTAATATCAATATCATCATCGATAATTTTAATTAATTCTGCTAAATAACCTAGCACACCATTAGCCGAAATTTTCATCATAAGCCTTATATCTATATTTTTGGGTAGATAGATATTGCAATATGCACCAAATTTTTCTTTTAATCTCTTTAACAAGTTTAAAGTATCCCAATCTTCAGCAACAAAACTATAGAGTAATTTTTCACCAAGAACAGATTCAATTGCGTAACTTAACTCATCTTCATATTTTAAATAATCAATTATTGGACCCTTTACTTTTAATCCTCTTTTTTTTATCTCATCTTTAAGAATGGTTATATTTGATGGAAGAATTACTCTCCGTTCTCTAAGTGAAGCCTGCAAAATTTGTAGCTTTTTTAATTTTTTTGATTTCTCTAATGTTAAATGATTCATTTCAGAATCAATTTCATATATTCTTAATGATGCCCTTTTTAGTTCTTCATCAAGCTGAATCAATAGATTTTTTGTAGGATTACCTAAAAACCATTTATTTTTTTCTAATTTATGTTCAATATCTTTAAAACTTTGAAAAAGTTGATTAATTTCATTATTAGATGCTTGTATTGATTTCTCATTCTCTTGAATTCTAACTAATCGCTCTTTTTTTTCAATATTTATATGATTGTAATTATCCAAAAGGACTTTATTTTGTGCTATTTTTTTTATTAACTGATTTTGTTCTATTATTAAGTTATCAATTTTTAAACCAGAATTTTTACTTTCTCTTCTTACTATTTTAATTTCATTTTCTAAGCTTTCTAGCTGTTTCTTAAAATTAGTGATAACCCTTGTAAGCTCGTTAATTTTTCCTGATAACTCATCTAACTCTTGTTTTGCTAAAATTTTATCTTTTTGCCAATTTTGGATTTTTGTAATTAATTCTTGCTTTTTATAAATTAATTCTCCCACTTTTTCAGATAGCTTATTTATGTTTTGTTCCTGTTTTGAAATTTTATTAGATAAAAGTTCTATTTCTTTATCTGAAAGGTCTTTCTTTTTTCTAATACTTTCTATGACAGATACGACATTTTTAATCATCTCTTCAATATTGATAATATCCTTTTCTAATTTGTCTTTATTTGCCCATAAAAGTTCGTCATTGAATTTATTTCTAATTTCTAATAACTCATTTTTTAGTTGTAAGCGTTCTAATTTTGGATTTAATAGCTCCAAGCTTATATTCAATGTGTTCTTTCTACTTTTTAATGATTGAAGGTCTTTATTCAAATTTAAAACGTTACTCTTCTGGTGTAATAATTCTTCTCTCAGATCTTTTAATCCAATTCCCTCCTCTAGAAACGAACATAATTCTGTTGGTTTCAAATTTTTAATTGCATCAATTTTTCCTTGACTTACAAAAGCAAAGTGATTATCTGGATTAATTTTAAAATCAGAAATTAATTTTTGAATTTCTTGGACTGGAACTTTTTTAAATTCTCTATCTTCCTTTCTCTGAATTTTGAAGAAAGGAGATTGTCCCCTAATTACATATCTTCTTATTTTAATTACTTTTTCGTCAATTTGAATATGAATTTCAACCATAGCATGATTTTGTCCATTCCTAATAAAGTTTGACCATTTCTTATATCGTTCATCTCTTTCATTACTACCCAAAGCAAATTTAATTGCTTGAAATATTGAGGTTTTTCCACTCCAATTTGGTCCTACTATAATCACAAATTTAGATTTACCAAAATCCACTTCATCTTTCTGGAAAGATAAAAAATTTTCTAAAATGATTTTTCTAATAAAAATCCTTGAATTTTCTGTTAGAAATATTTCCTTTTTCTTCAAGTTAGAGTCTAATCGAGAAGCCATTTTTACCTCATTTAATATTATTTATCTTCCAAAAGCTTGCTTTATTAGATCTACTCGCTTCTTAGCTTTTTCTAAATTAATCTGGGCTCTATTCGGAGAATCGTTTAAGATAAATGGATACTTTGCTAACATCTTCATATCATTATCTTCCAATGGCTCTTTTTTACTTAATTTATCAATAATAAGTATAAGTTCAGAATAGTTCTTAGAAGCAGCATTTTCATATAATTGATTTAACATAAATTCTGAAATGCCAGACTCCCGAATTCCATTAACAATATTATTAACATCCTCCGAGTTTTCAATTTTATTAACTTTTTGAATTGGGAATATTTCTCTGTCTCGATGGGATTCTGTATTTAGTTCTAAATTTGAATTTTTTTCTGAAATAAGCGGAATAGAATAAGGTATATATTCACCAGATTCAATTAAATCAATTAAAATGTCCGTTATTTCATTACTAGTCTCATTTAATTCCGAATTTAAAAAATGTTTGAATATTCCAACTTTCAATAATTGTTTAATGTCTTCTACTTCCCAATTTTCTGTGTAATTTACAATATCAGTTATATCAAACACGATCTTAGGATTTATTTCTAAAAAATCTTTTAAAACAGTTTCCCTCTCTATTTTATTTAGTAAAGGGACTTTTATAAAAAGATCAAATATATCATATAATTTGTTCGATATATTGTTAACTTCTTGAATATCATAATTTAACCATACTAGAATAATATTAGATTCAATAAAATTAAAATCAAATCCCTTATCTTGCCAAGCATTTAAAAAAACCTCTAATAAGTTTTTATCATCAAACTTCTGCTTTAGAATTGGATGTTGATTAATTAGTAATAATCTTTTTTCCTCAATTTTATCTGGATCTCTACCATTTGCTCCAGTTTCATTTTCATTTTCTAATTTTTTACCAAAACCATTAAATATGGAAATAAAGCTTTTTAAAAATTTATTTGGAGCATTAGTGATTTCGATATCATTAAATTCAATTAAATTTAAGTAATAATTTTTAGATATTAATTTGATATAATCTAAAATATCTGTTCCGGGATTAACATTAATTAAAACAGCTCCTTTGGGTGTTAGATAACCATTTAAAAGATTATCATGATGATTAGTTAATATTACTTTTAGATAATTTATAATATCATTATATTTATCCCGATAGAAAATATCCTCTTTATTAATCTTAATTTCTGAAGGTTTAATCATCTGAAAAAATCCTAAAAAATCCGGATTATCGTTTAAATCTTTCATTGAAAATTTTCCTTTATTTCTTTTGTAATTTTATGAACATTATTTACATGACATTTAACACATTTATATTTAGCGATACTCCTAGTTAGCGATAACTAGATCCCCGACAAAAATCGTAAAATTTATAAAATCGTTTTTTGGAAGAGGAACTTTAATAAAAAATTTGAGAACAATTTTTAATACAGATATAGGGACTAAAAAGCAAAAAGTTAAAGCGATTAAAAATTCAACGAACCTTCTATCGAATTTTGATGATTTATAAAAAAAATATTAAATCCTACTTAAAATAAATCTTGGTAATTTACCTTCATTCACAAGAATTTTTATCAAATTAGGCACACTATTCCATTGTTGAATAGAGAGGTTATATTCTTCTTCTGTAATATCTTTAAATTGTGCAGCACGATAAGTTAGCATTACTAAAGGAGTTGTCATAAGATGCTTTACTTTATTACAGGGGAAATCATCACATTGTGCACAACTTTCTAAACCCTTATCTCGTGCACAAGGTCGAGCTTTGCAATTCTTATCAGCAATTTTATCTCCTTTACTCTTGCATCCCTCACAAACAACATTCTCTGCTGTATAATTTTCATGACCTAGATATTTTCTCCATGTATCAACCATTTTTTGTCGAATATAAACATCATCTGATCGAGCTGCACATAAATAACAATTATAACCACAATAACCAATCATGTTATCATCAGGCTTTATCAAAACTTAACACCTCATATATATGAATTAATCCTATTTTTTATACATAATCTCCTTGAGTGAGTAATGTGTCTATATTAAATCAAATCATAATATTATGGCAATTTTCATAAAAATTTTGTTAGAAAAAGAGGGAGAAACTTTTAGAAATCTTATTTTTTAAATAACTTTCACAAACAAACATAACTATTTTATTCGGAGCTCTACTTCATTGGAAATTCTACTAGTAATTTTAATGAAAAAGTACTTTTAGACCTAATTCTTTGTATAATAAATTTAGATTTAATTCAAATTGCCCTCTAACAATATCATAATGAGTGAATTTACCTTTTTTAAAACTTCTTATAAGCCCAACACTTTCAAGAATTCGAAGATGATGTGATATAGATGGTTGTGATTTATCTAAGATTGCTTCTAGTTCGCAAACGCAATGATCATTTTCCTTTAATACAGTAATTATCTTTAAACGCTCCTTATTTCCTAATGCATAACAAAATTGTGTTAATTTCTTAAAATTATCTTCGTTTTCTAAATTAATTCCGAAATCTTGCAAATCGTGGAAGTATGTCTTAACATCTATTTCACTCATATCAACGCAGCCTTCCAGGGAATCCATTATTTCAATAGCACGTCTTCTATTAATAATATTCACCCATATGATTAAAACTATTTAAAGATTTATTATTTTAGTACTTATTAATTATAATGTATTTATTTTGATATAAATATTTTGTTTAATAATTTAAATCCAAATATTTTTATTTGATGCATTTCATAAATATCTCAAACTGTACAAATACAATTTTAGTTTTTATAACAATAAAATGCATAAGCCTTTGGGAAGATAAATGAGTATTTCAGAAACAGAAGAAATTTCAATAACAAATAAAGATGAATCAAAAAAACTCGGTTTATTCGAAAAATTACTTCCTCTATGGGTAGCACTATGCATTTTCATAGGAATTCTCTTTTCCATATATATCCCAGGTATAAGTCAAACTATGAATACATTTACCATTGGTCAAATTTCATTACCGATTGGTATTTGTTTATTCCTAATGATGTATCCTGCAATGTTAAATTTACAAGTCTCAGAGTTAAAAAAATTAAGTAAAAATCCTAAACCTATAATTTTAACAATTCTATCTAATTGGGTGATCGCCCCTTTTGTAGGTTTGCTTATGGCACGTATCTTTCTACATGGATATGAGCAATTAATTGTCGCTGTTATTTTATTAAGCTCAAGTCCATGTACTGCTATGGTATTAGTCTGGGGATGGATGGCAAAAGGAAATCAAGAACAGAATGTGGTAAATACGAGCCTTAATACAATAACTATAATATTTGGATATGCTCCTATGGTTACATTATTAACAGGTATTCAGAATATTCCCATTGATTGGAAACCCCTAGTTTTATCAACGTTTGTCTTTATTGGACTTCCATTATTGCTTGGAATAATTAGTAAAAGGTTATTAATATCTACCAAAGGTAAAGAGTGGTTTAACAATACATATCGACCTATAGTTGGAAATGTATCGATTGTTGCTCTACTCACAACATTAGTGGTTCTTTTCTCTATGAATGGAGAAGTCTTAAGTGATAATCCGGATCTTTTATTATTAGTATCAATTCCCCTATTGCTTGGATTTGTAATTGTTGTTGGATACAACATTTTAGTTACGAAAGTATTTAAACTAAAATACAAGGAAGCTATAATCACAGTTATCATCGGGTCTTCCAGTCATTTCGAAATTGCGATAGCAACTGCTATTGCAATATATGGGATAGGATCTATTGCTGCTTTAGGTACTACAATGGGGTTATTCTGGGAGGTTCCAGTTATGCTTTCAATTGTCTATTTAGGTAGGTGGCTAAGAAAAAGAAGTTTTTGGAAGTCCTAGTATTTTTGATTTTGAAATAAAATATCAATTAAAGAATAAAAATCTTGAAAAATTAAAATGAATAAAATAAATTTCGGGTGTAATAAAAATTAGTGAAGAAAATTCAGAAAAATTAAAAGTTGATATTTATGTCCCATTAGATGCTTGTTCGTGTGAATGGGATAAATTTATGAATCGAGTATTTGTTGAACTAACACCTTATATAAAATATATTGATTATGATACTAAGAATCTAAATTCAGAGGAAGCTAGGGAACTCAATCTTTACAATAAATGTGTAGTTGTAGATGGACAGAAAAAATTTTCGTCCTCTTTTACACTTAAAAAGGAATTACCGAACCTTCTTAAGGCTAAAGGATTTATTTAGACTTTAGAATCTTTTTATTAAAATTTAATAAAGGTGAGTATAAAAATTAAAAAAATTAAGTTAACGGTTTTTGCTCCAGATCCCGAAAAGAAATTATCTAATGGTCTTGATTTCAATTTAAAAGTTGCTGATGATGGCTCGATTATCGATGTCTTAAGCAATCTAGATAAATATTTTTACGATAATCCTGAAAACTCCATTTTCCCTATCTATAAAGGACTAATACACAGTTATCTTCAGCTCATATGGGATCCTGAAACGAATTTAATTTATGATGATTGTGCTGTAAACGCTTACGGACCAAATAAAGAATTCATGCCATTACATGAAGATATAAATTTTACTTTATATCCTGATAGTGAAATAACAATAGTAGTCCATGCTGATTGATGAGCTGATGTTATGAAAGAACGATTGGATTATGGCACATTCAAACGGATTTTATTGAAAACTTATGGAAAAAACCACGAAACTTTTGCTCATTATTTTAAAGATAAAAGAAATAACTAATAGGTTGAATGATGCCTTTCAAAAAATAATTGTGAAAGGTTGACAATAGGATTGCTTCCTATAAATATAAATTTTAATCGAATTGTATAAATAAGCTGTCTTATTTTTAAAACATATATGGACTTTTTCACACATATGTTTATGGGGGTTTTAGCGGGTCTATTTTCATTAACCAAGTTAAGTCCAGAAGCTATTATCCTTATGTGGATTATGACCTTTTTACCAGATTTCGATGTCTTCTTAGGGCCACTCCAAAAAATAAGAAAAGCGTATTTTCTTTCGCATAAAGCTGGTTCTCATTCTTATATTATAGGATTTATTTTTACTGGAATTGTTAGTTTTTTTATATCTATATTTAGAAATGTTTTATTCATTGAGGTCTGGTTTGCTGGATTCATAGGATATAGTATCCATGTCTCATTAGATTTTTTTGCTGCTTCAAAAATACCAATTTTTTATCCAATCTCGAAAAGAGAATATAGATTAATTGCTGATAGAGCTGTTAATCCAATATTGATGATTTTTTCTTGTATAAATCTTCTGGTTTTAATAGCATTTTATTTTACATTACCTTATTATCAAATACTTATGAACCTTGCTTTCTTTTATCTGTTTGTTTATCTAATATATTTTGTGATTAGAGCTTTTTTAAGAACTATAATACAGCTGAAAATTCCTAGAAATCAGAAATATATTCCTGGTCTTCTTCCATTTTACTATTTCATTTATGAAAAAATTTTGGATAATGAATCTACCACTTTTAATTTAAAAAAAAAATTTGTATTTTCATCTAAAAAACAAGATTTAATAAATCAAACAATTTCAAATGTTTCAGATGAATTCACCTTTTTTGAATTAGCTAAGCAAATTAGTCAAGAGTACAGATTTTATCATAAATGGAATTATGTTCTTCCTTTTATTCATGAAAATAAGGATTCAGTTAATGTTGTTTTGATCTTAGCTGAAAGTTTTTCACAATCTCTCCGGCATAAATCAATTAAACGAGAAATGTCCTCTTATTATATCTCAATTCTTTTTGATAAAAGTTCAAAACAAGTAATTTCAAAAACTGAAGGATTTGGTTCTTTTAAGAAATGGGAAAACAAAGATTGGTAAAATCAATGTTAATAATAATTTCTATTTAATAATGAAGATAAATGTCATTTTTCTAACAATATTTTAATTATTTTGCATAAATATTATTTACTTAGAATTTTCTTCAACATTCACACTAAAGAAAGAATTACCCAAACTTCTTAAAGCTAAAGGACTTATTTAAAATTTAGATATTTGATTTGAAATCTTAATAGGGGTGATTATTAAAATTAAAAAGATTACTTTTAAAATTAGTATACCTTCAATGGATTTACAAAAAGGCAAAGCATTTATTGTACAAGTAAAAGATGATGCTACTTTTGTTGAAGCTTTAGCAATGGTAGATAAATATATTTTTGAAAATCCGCATGAATCGATATTTCCAATATATGAAGGTTATATTCATAATTATTTACAGTTGTTTTGGGACCCAGAACATAATATAATCTATGAAGATGTTGGGATAATGCCTTATGGTCCTGATGAAGAGGGTAATTTGAGAAGTTTTATGCCAATTCGAGATAATTTAGATTTCAACTTATTTCCTAACAGTGTTATAGATCTACAACCAGATTCTGGATGTTGATGAGAAAAAGTGAGAACTCGGTTAGATATAGGTAAATTTAAATCTATTTTAAGAGAAAAATTTGGAAAATATAATAAGGTTTTTGATCATTATTTTAAATCTAAATAATATAGAATTGAATGAGATCTTTTAGAAAATATTAGTAGAAGATTGACATTAGGAGAGCTTCCTATATATTCTATTAAAAAAATAACTAAAAATACAATAAATTTTTACTCTTTCAATCTAATTTTCTTCTATCATAATTTCTTTTAAAGCTTAAAGATGGAAAAAGTCAAATTTAAAGAAATAAGAAAATCACATAAAGGCATCACTAAGCTTTCTTATGAAGTTACTCAAATTTTAGGAAATGATCCGAATAGATCTCCGTTATATTCTTTATTATATGTAATAAATAAGGAAGAAAATACTAAAGAAGAAATTTATAGCTATTTTAAATATTTCTATGTTAATGAATTTGCTAATATTAGGCTAAAACAACCTGAATTAGATGATTTATTATTAGATGGAATTACTAAAACTTTAATTCAAAAACAAAACAATACTTATTCTTTAACTGAAAAAGGAAATGAAGTTTTAACTAAATGCAAAACAGTTAATTTAGTCACAAATAAAGCGTTAGGATTCTTTTTTAGTGAAAAAGTTGTTTTAATTTTCTCTTTAATTTGCTTAATTTTTATGAGTTCACTTAAAATAATTGTTGGATTGAATGCAGGCAGTGATGCGTTATTTAACGAGGGTATTGAGAATTTTACAGATATAATAAAGATATTTATAATTACTTTAAGTATTAAATTGGGGAAAGATAGGTTAGGGGCAATCGCAATCATTATTTTAATGTTGATAACAGGAATAAATTTGATAATAGCTTCGGTATTTTCAATTTTTCAAACCGATATTATTTCTCCATCATATTTTACGTTTATATTAATGTTTATCTCGATTTTACTAAACTTAATGTTGTTAGTTCTAAAAAATTTCGTTGGAAAATTACAAGCCAATTTTGCATTACTCTCCGATGCTAAAGATAATGTAATTAATATTAGATTATCATTAGGAGTAATAATTGGACTAATTTTTGCATTATTTGGAATTTATTGGGTAGATTCTATTGTTGGTATAGTAATTGCTAGTTTAATTATATTTGACGGGTTAGAGACACTACTAGCATTAATCAAATCTGGTGAGGATATTGATATTGACAGCTTTAAATTAAGCTTAGATAAAGCCTTTGAATTTAAAATTGCACATTGGATATTAGTGGTTATTGAAGAAGAAAGGCTTTCCATTCACCAATTAAATGAGAAATTTAATGAGTCTATTAACAAGGGATATGAAATTTTTGGTATTTGGGCAATATTTGGACTTTCTAGTATTGAAACATTTAGCATTCAATATATTTTAAACCTTATGAAAAAAAGAGGTTTATTTTTTGAACAGGATAATAAAATATATCTTACTGATAAGGGGAAAAAGCAATATAATAATGCTTTATCTCAAGAATTAAAGAGAGTTTCAAAAGATAAGAAAAAATATAAAGATTGGAAACCTCCAAGCACGATAGTAAGAGTTTTATGGTGTATTTTTGGAATTCTCACTCCAATTATCTTAATCATATTAACAATTTTTGTTGGACCAATTATTTATAATTTTATAATTGATTTAATTGGATGAAAGAATAGGTATGCTAGATAATAATGTGATTTCAAAAGTAAAGAAGTTTGCTCTTGATAACTTTGCCAAAGATGATATTTATGGTTTCATACATGTTGAACGCGTCCTAAATTTATATATTCAGTTAGGAACCACTTTTTTTCACTTTAAATTAAGAAATAGTTAATCCTAATTAGGTGTTCAAATATTTAGAAGTTTACAAAATATAATTTTTATAGGTTATACAGTTAAAAATATAAGGATAAGGAGTATTTATCGTCTAAATTAATCAAGATTATGTCATTTTATTCAGTAAACTGTGTCTGTACTTGCTCATATAGGTTCTTCTTATAAATAATTTTCACTCCAGCCCTAGTTGCAATAAAGATTACTGCAATAGGGATCAGAATCGTGCCGAGATATGTAAGTATTGTAAACTTCGGAAAGATAGCAAATTCTTCTTGATATGCCATTACCATATAATTCATTATAAGGGGTATTAAAAGAATTGCTATAAGGATCGCTAGTACGGTCCAAATCAGATTTTCCAGAATGATCTGTCCAAATATTTTCTTTTTCTTGAACCCAAGACTTCTTAACACTCCATATTCGTTTTCGTGCTCTGTTATCTTCATTATTGTAGAATTAACTAATATAAAAAATTCAACGATTCCTGCAAATGCAACAATAACAACGAGAAATGGGATTATTAGATCGCCGTATACTTTTATTTGATTTATTAAATCCGTCATAGGTTGGACTACTGAAATGTTATCAGAAACATTATATATGTCATTAATGAGTTGTGATTCATCAGTAGGCATATCGGAATAAGTTAAAAAGAGAGTATTTATTTTTCCTGGCAAATTTGAAAATGATTGGGCGGAATTTAAAAACACATAGCAGGTTGACATAATCTCTTTAGAAATACCAACTATTTTGAATTGCTGCTCATTTCCAGAGGGATTATATAATGTAATATTATCTCCAATTTCTAATTCCAATTTTAATGAGATATGATCGGATATTACTATCTCGTAATTATTTTGATATAACCGACTGGATTTCCCATCTCTTTCAATAAGGTTGAAATGATGTAGGGTTTGATTCTGTTTCATACCCAATAAAATTCCCGACTGATTATCTACATCTTTTTGTGGATTTTCAAATAGCAATGTGAGTTTAAGTGCAGACTCCACTTTCTCAATATTTGGTAAAGCACTAATATCTTGCATTTCAGGACTCGCATCATTAACTCCGATTGAAAATGATACGCTCGTATCCCATTTCTCCGTTAACCTTATTGCATTATTTGTTGTATATTGCATGCTGTCCCACATAACGAACATTGAGCTCACAATTAGGACGGAAAAGGTTATTCCGATCATCATTAGAGATGTGTTGCGCGGATTCATGGTGAAATTTCTCCAGAATAATTTATTTGAGGGTCGCATACCTTTCTTACCTTTTCTTTTTAAACTTTTTTTCGTTTTTCGCCGAGAAAATCCTTCGGAACTCTGTTGTTTATATACCAAATCAACCATATTTTTTTTCATCATCTTATAAATCGGAGGAATCATTGATATAAAGCCGATTGCTATACTTAATAGGAAAGCCTCAATAATAGGAATAAATGAAAATGGAAATAGAACTGTTATCCCCAAAATCCCCGAGCCCATTTCCATAGCCATTTCCTCTAGAAATGCGTATGCAAACAAGCTACTGACTACAGTTGATATCAGTGTAATTTCAAGTAATAATATAATATATGACTTGGATATTTTTTTCTTAGAGAACCCCAAACAACCAAGAATGCCAATTTGTTTTTGTTGGGCAAAGATAAACTGTCTATAGATCGACATATTCGAGGTTAGGGCCATGATAATTCCAAGAATCAGGATTATATAAAAAACTTCTGTACTTCCTTCTAGGTCACTCATTAAATAATGCCATGTATAGCTATCTTCAAATTTAGTACTTGAGATCAATTGAATGCCAAGATTTTCAAATTTATCTTCCACTAATCCATTTATATCCTCTTGATTAACATTCTTATCAAATACAACCTGCAATTGGTTAAATTGATATGATACATATGGAAAAAATAGAAGAGGGTTCGAATTATTGATCGTTTGAATTAAATCATCTACATTAACAAACCCAATACCCATTGATCCTTTAATTGGAAACAACACTTCAGGTGCACTATTGGTAAGAGTAAATTCAATGCTCCAGAAGTCTCCTTTAATTGTAAAGTTTACATTTCCCAGTGATTCAATCGAAATATTTTCTGAATTTTGCAGACTTCGAGCTTTATAAAATTCTTTTGATAATATTATTCTATGATAATCACCAGGTTGCAGATTATGTCCAGATCTTAATTCATAGTTATATATTGGTAAATTATTTGTGTCTGAAAATGATGAGGTTACGTTAATTCCAATCAGCCGTATCTGAAATGTCTGGGGGTCATCTTTTATTTTAATAGGAAACTGAAACACAAGACGGGGAACAACATCTTTCACACCTGGTATTGAGCTAATCTCATTTGCTGCAGTCGAATTAAATCCATAAGTAACATATTCATAATCAGCCCGATTTGCATCTATATAGAGATTTTCGAAAAGTGGTTTAACAGAAGTAAAGATTTGAAAAATTCCAACAGCAAAACCTATACATAGAGATAATATGATTATTAGAATTATCCTTCGTTTTCCTAATCTTTTTAAATCTCTCCAAGGTTTTTTAGTTAATAATTTCATTAAGAAAGCCTCCCTATATTTTCAGTTGTTTTTCCAAATCAGTTACAATTTTTCCATTCCTTATATGAATTTCCCTGGATTGTAATTTTTGCGTGAGTAGAGGGTTATGGGTAACAACTATGAAAGTCGCATTATAATCCTTTGCAATTGTTTTTATTAATTCGAGTATTTGATCACCCGTTTCCTCATCGATATTACCTGTAGGTTCATCCATAAGGATGAGGAGATTACCCATTGCAAATTCTTCCTTCGCCAAAGCTCGGGCGATGGTGACTCTTTGCTGCTGACCTCCGCTAAGTTCGGAAGGAAGATGATCCAATCGATCGCCTAATCCGACAGCTTCGAGATATTTTAAGGCAATTTTACGAATCTCTTCTTTCTTTCCAAAGGTCTCAATTGCGATTTCCACATTTTCCAATGCGGTTAAAGAAGATAGTAAATTAAAGAATTGGAAGACAAACCCCACTTTCTTTTTTCTATAGTCTGCAAGTTCATCAGGAGATAAAGTACTAATGAGTTCACCAAAAACTTTTATCTCTCCTGATGTTGGAGAATCTATTCCACCTAATAAATTTAACAAAGTTGTTTTACCTGCTCCAGAAGGTCCAAGTAGCGTTATTAACTCTCCCGATTTGATTTGTAAATTCACATTATCCAATGCAGTAACTTTGTATTCGCCCATAGTATAGATTTTGCTCACATTATTCAAAATTAAGGATTGTTCTTCCATGTTAATCATTATTCTTTCATTTTTTTAACGAATTGAAATAATTCAATGTTATAATTTTTTATTATATTATAATAGTCTTCTAACAATTTAAATCTTTTTTATGATTCCAGCTATAGATTTAACATAATCGTTTTGTACCTTCACATTTTTCGATTTTTTCCCAATTTACGGACTTTCCGTAACTTTATTATATCTTCTTCAATATTTTATACCATGGCAAAGAATAAAAATTTTGAGTTAAATATACTATTAAATGCAATTTCCTCGGAAATAACTTATAATATATTAAAACTTTATGAAGATAATAGTTTTAATTTAACCGACACCGCCAAACGATTAAATTTCTCCATATCCACAGTACAAGATAATCTTAAAAAACTTCTTCAATCCGATTTAATTTATTTATGTGAAAAAGAATACCATCTATCGAGTTTGGGAAATTATTTTTTATCAAAATTAAAAGAATTCGAAGAAGTAAATAAATTAAGGCATTTATTTGGAAAAGTCCCTTCAAAATTAATCCCTTGCGAATTTATTGAAGAGCTTATCCCGTTATTAAAAAACATAAAACTTAAAGAGACATCTTGGCATTTTCTAAATTCTTTTAATGAATTATTAGCTAGATTTAAAGA
This sequence comes from Promethearchaeota archaeon, assembly GCA_019058365.1. Lineage (GTDB taxonomy): Archaea > Asgardarchaeota > Lokiarchaeia > Sigyniarchaeales > SOKP01 > Loki-b32. Next base: position 298,174 of record JAHPZE010000002.1, read on the forward strand.
TGAGATAGAAAAGGGAGTATTTACTGGAGAGATTAAAGTTTTAGGTTGGTGGGATGTTAATTTTGATTTTGAACTTTTAAAGGCTATCTTTCCTGATATGATAATGGAATATAAATCTCTGTTAAAATACTTTAAAAATCTTAAATTTAGATTGATCTCGGATAAAAGATTCGCCACTGATTTAGTTAATAATAAATATTTTCAAGATATGATGCAATATTTTGATATGGGTGAATATATCAGAATCGTGGAAGATGATATAATTTTTAATTTTACAATCATGGAATATGAAGAAAATTTAAGCTTATTTATTATAGAAAATAATGATATTGATGTAAAACATCACATATTTATCCAAAATCCTAATAGACATATTTTTTTTAATGATCTTTTTAATTATTATCAAGAAAAATCTATCCCAATTGATGAATATATGAAGAAATTATTAGTAAATCAATAGGATTAAAATCACACATATTTTCTTCTTTTTTAATTTATGCTAATAAGTTCTGGTTCGTACATAGTATAAATCTTGCTTTCTTAATTCAAGATCAATGATTGTTCTTTCATAATAATCATTAAATTCTAATTATATTAAATATATGAGTTAAATTTGGATTACATTATTTCTTTAATTAATTTTTAATAAGGTTTGCATTAATTTAAAGATTAAAAATTAAAATAGTTCAACTTTTCATCATTTTTAATTTAAATTAATAAGTACTAATAGACATAGAATAATTATAAATTAAAATTCAGACAAACCACTAAGTAAACAATCGAAAATTTAATGGGTTTCTTCAGAATTTTTGGCTCTATTTTATTAACTTTACTGATAATATATGTTAGACCAAATATTTACAATTTTATTATCAATTTAATAGAATAAAAAAGAGAATTTTTTCATGCTAGAATATAATCTTATTTCAAAAATAAGGGAATTCGCTATTGATAATTCTGAGAAAGATGATATTCATGGTTTCTTACATGTTGAGCGAGTCCTAAATTTATGTCTACAATTAGGTAAACATTTAAACGCTAATTTATTGATACTTGAAATTGCAGCATTACTTCATGATATTGGCAGAAAATGTAAATATAATAAGATATATAGTAAGAATCATGCTGAATTATCAGCTGAGATGGCTTTTAAATTCTTAAACTCTTATGATTTTAAACTCTCTCAAGAAGATTTTGATAATATAATTCACTGTATTAGAACACATTCATTCTCAAATAATTCAACCCCTCAAACTCTTGAAGCAAAAATATTGTCTGATGCGGATAAATTGGATGCTCTTGGTGCAATAGGGTTATACCGGACAATAGGATTTACCATAAAAAATAAAGGAAATCTTAATGATGTTATAAAACATTTAAGAGAAAAAATAATTAAATTGAAAGATATGTTATTACTTGATATTTCAAGAAAGATAGCTAGAAAAAGATACAAAATCGTGCTAGATTTTTATAAACAAATAAAAAATGAAGCAGATTTAGATTAAAAAAGGAATTAAAAATTAATCTTATTTTTAAAAAAAAAATTTTTTTAATTATTCATTGCTATTTTTATTAAAGTATGAAAAAATTATAAAATAATATTAACACTGGATTGAAAGTTCAGAAAAAATAGAAATGACTCATTTTAAAACTTATCCTTTTACTGCTATTGTAGGACAAGATCTTATGAAACTTGCGCTTATTCTAAACGCAATAAATCCAAAAATTGGTGGACTCTTAATAAAAGGGACAAAAGGAACTGCAAAATCAACCGCTGTAAGAGCTTTAGCAGATTTACTTCCTGAAATTGAGATTATTAAAGATTGTCCATTTAATTGTAATCCATACGTTCTAAAAGAATCATGTCATGAATGCCAACATAAAATAATTGATAAAAAGTTGAAGAATACTGATATAGAATTTCGTAAAATGCGCGTTATTAATCTACCTATAAATGCCACTGAAGATAGAGTAGTAGGGACAATTGATATTAAAAAAGCACTGGAAGAAGGATTGAAAGCTTTAGAACCGGGAATTTTAGCAGAAGCAAATAGAAATATTCTTTATATAGATGAAGTAAATCTACTTGCTGATAATGTGGCAGATGTATTATTGGATAGTGCGGCAATGGGAATTAATAATATTGAACGAGAAGGTATTAGTATTCATCACCCTTCTAATTTTATCTTAGTAGGAACGATGAATCCTGAGGAAGGAAATCTGAGACCTCAACTTTTAGATCGATTTGGATTAAGTGTGGAGGCAAAACCTATTTTAAATATCAATAAACGAGTTAAAATAATAAAATACGTTGAAGACTATCATTATGATCCTCATAAATTTCACGATAAGTTCGAAACTAAACAAAAATTATTAAGAGAGAAGATTGTTAAGGCTCGTGAAATTCTTAATAAAGTTAAAATTTCAGATGAACAATTAGAAAACATTGCAAAATTATCTATTAAACTGGAAATTGATAGTCACCGTGCAGATATTACTATAAATATAACAGCAAAAACTATTGCTGCTTTTCATGGAAGAATCAACGTTTTAGATGAAGATATAAAAATAGCAGCAAGATTGGCATTAGCACATCGTTTAAGAAAACTTCCATTTGAAGAACAAGCAATAAATGAAGATGATATCGAAAAGATGTTTGAAGAACAAGATAAGGAAGAAGCACAGAAATTGAATATAAATAATCCAGAACATCGAAATAATAAAGAAATTATAAATCTAAAAGAGGAAATTTTCGATATAGATACTAAGATATCTACAGATGGACTATTAGAAAAAAAAAGAATTGTAACAGATATGAACACCTCTGGTCAAAGAATATTACACCCTACTCGTGATAAAAAGGGGAAATATATTGGTGGTCAAAAACCCAAAGATTTTAATTTTAAATCGTCTTCGGATATTGCTATTCTTGAAACTATTAATAAGGCCGCTTTAGAACCTGAAAATAAAAATGCTTTTAAAAATGGAGCAAAATTAGAAATTAAAAATGAACATATATATATTAAGAAAAGAATTGGAAAATCAAGCAATTTATTTATTTTCTGTGTTGACGCTTCAGGATCGATGGGAGCAAATGAAAGAATGATAACCGTTAAAGGAGTGATATTTTCTATCCTTCAATCTAATTATGTATATCGCGATAAAGTCTCATTAGTTGTTTTTCGTGGAGACGATGCAGAAGTTATTTTACCTCCCACTCGAAGTATTGATTTAGCATATAAATTATTAAAAGAAATACCTACAGGAGGTACAACACCACTAATTAAAGGGTTAGTAAAAGCATTAGATATTGCTCTTGAAGAGAAAAGAAAGAAAACAGGATATATACCCTTGATCATTCTTATTTCTGATGCCAGAGGAAATGTATTTTATAAGGACGCTATAGACGATTTAGTAAAAACTGGTAAAGAAATTTCTAAAAATCAAATTGATATGATTATTATTGATACAGAAGGCTTGGATGTCAAATTAGAAATTAATAAAAAATTATCTGAATCAGCAAATGCGAAGTATTATCATATTGATACCATGAATAAAGAAAAAGTAAATGAAATTCTGGGAATGGAAGGATTATTTGAAAATATCTAATTGTGAATATTGATTATGAATCAAAATATAGATAATACGAGAGATACACCTAAAATTACATTAATTACAGCTTCTGTTTTTTTGAAATGGTTAACCGAAGGTATTCACGAGATTTATAGTCAATTTGGAAGGTTATTCGATTTTAAAATTTTTTTTCTTAATGATTTGGACTCAGGAAAAATATCAAAAGAGGAAGTTCAAGAAGCTATTTATCAATCTAAAGTTATGTTAATTGATATCCGAGGAAATTCTCCTACAGTTGAACTATTGGTAAAATCTTATGAAGAAATGGAAAAAAATCAACCAGAATTATTTGATACCAAAGAAATAATAGCATTAGTGGGAGGGAATAGCGAAATAAGAGGTTTAACAAAAATGGGGCCCTTTCAAGCCCGAAAAATACCTTCTCCTCAAAATAGGGAGTATAATATCGATGAAATACCAGATTTAACGAAAGCAGTAAGATTTGGACAAAGAATGACTGAGTTTTTGAAATTTTTAGGAAAAGTATTCCCTTTTAAAGTATTAAGACATGCGCGCTATTGGGTCATAATGATGGATTACTGGGTACATGGATTGGGAGGTATCGCTGAGAATCATAAATACATGCTCCTGTTTCTTTTAAAGCACTATTTAGGATATAAGAATATTAAGGTTCCCAAACCAAAAAAGATACCCTCTTTTGGCATTTATGATCCTCAATTGAATGAATATTTTAATAATACTGAAGATTATTTTAGAAAAAAGCCAATAGACCATAATAAACAAACTATAGGAATATTTTTTTATGGAGGATTATACTTTGAACAATCTTTACCTATAGTAAAAGAATTTATGAAAAATTTCTCAGAATTTAATACTCTTCCTGTTTTTTCTGATGTTTTAACAAATGTAGAAGCTTATCAAGAATTATTTTTTAAAGGTGGAGTAAAATTAATAAGCGCTGTTATTAATCTTCAATATTTTCAGTTAAATGGGGGTCCTTTTGGTGGAAATACCTATATAACAAGGGATTTATTTAAAAAATTAGATATCCCACAATTTAATCCAATTATACAATATGATATGTCTTTTGAGGAATATACTAAATCAAATGAAGGGATTAACCCCATTAACCAAGTGATTGCAATTGCAATGCCCGAATTAGATGGAAGAATAGAAATGATTACTGTTGGCAGTCTTAAAAATTTAGGATATTCTGATGATTTAAAATCCAATATTTTAGAAGTACAACCAATAATTGAAAATGTTAAATTCTATGCTCAAATGGTTAAAAAATGGTTATATTTGAGACTAAAAGAAAATTCTGAGAAAAAACTAGCAATTATTATTTATAACTATCCTCCTGGGGAAGATAAAATAGGTAATGCTGCATATTTAGATGTGTCTGAGTCAATCAAGAATTTAATAGAAAAATTAATTAAAGAAGGATACAATACAGAAAAAATCCCTGAAAACAAAAATTTAATGGATTTATTTATTGATTTTGGTGCTGTAAATACACCAAAATATATGAAGATCCAAAAATATAATGGACATAAAGTCTCTTTACAAGTCTATCTTAAATTCTTTAAAAATCTTCCTTTACATCTCCAAGATGAAATTATTGAATATTGGGGACCTCCACCCGGTAAGATTATGGTAGACAATTCACATCTCAAATTACCCATTATTCAATTTGGTAATATATATATTTGTCTACAACCCTCCAGAAGTAAAGTATCTGGAGATCCTAATGAATATCATAACAAGAATTTACCCCCTCATCATCAATATTTCGCTTTTTATCGTTATTTAGAAAATATTTTAAATATAGATGCCATAATTCATGTTGGAACTCATGGGACTGAAGAATTTCTTCCAGGCAAGGAATGTGCTGGTTGGATTTATGATTTTAATTTAAACTTAATTAGTAGTATACCAAATATTTACTATTATCATATTACAAATACTAGTGAATCAGCTATCGCTAAAAGAAGAAGTAATGCGATTATTATTAATCATGCTGGACCTTCATTCAAAAACGCGGGATTGTATCAAGAATTTGCTCAGTTAGAGTTATTAATATCTGAATATCAAAATACCAACCTTTCTTTTAGCCTTAAAACCCAAAAGAACAATAGAATCGATGATCTCGAAAAAGAAATTAAATATTTAGCAAAAAATATGAATATTGATTACGAACATATAGCAGAGTTGGAAGATAAATTATATAGATATAAAGCTTCTGTAATTCCCATGGGGCTTCACATATTAGGAAAATCTTATTCTTCTCAACAAAAATTTGATCTAATTCGAATGATTTTATTACACTCAACTGAAAAACCGGATTATGTTGAAGAATTTCTGTCATATTTTAAGAACAAAGAAAAAATTGATGTAAAAAAGGTTAAAAATTACTTAGACACTTTTTTTAAGAGTAATGCAAATCAATTGTCTTTTGAAGATATAAATCAAAAGTTAGTATCTGAATATAGTATAAGTGAAGAAATAAATCAATTAACAATAAAATGGATATTGTCTTTAAAAAACAGAATTGAAAATTCTCTTGAATTAGACAATATCATCCATGCTCTGGAAGGAGGATATATTGAGCCAGGATTAGGAGGGGATCCAATCCGTTCTCCTCATATTTATCCAACTGGAAAAAATTCATATGGTTTTGATCCACGGCTAATACCTAATTCTACTGCAATAAAACGAGGAAATGAAATAGCAGAAAAATTAATTCAAAATTACAAAACTAATAATAATGAGTGGCCCGAAACTGTTAGTGTAGTACTATGGGCCTTTGAAACTATGAAAACTGGGGGAGAGACTATTGGGCAAATTTTTAATTATTTAGGAGTTAAATCCGTTAAAAATAAATCCATTTGGACCACTGAATTAGAAATCATACCTTTAGAAGAAATGAATCATCCGAGAATCAATGTGATTATTACAATTTGTGGTATCTTTCGAGATACATTCCCTTATCATCTAGAATTAATTAATAAAGCAATTGAATTAGTAGCAGAGCTAGATGAAGATATTGAAAATAATTTTGTAAAAAAATCGATGTTTACATTGAAACAGAAAGGAGTAGAGAATATCGAAGCACGTGTATTTGGTCCACCTCCAGGAAAATATAATACAAATTTAACAGAGATAATAGCAGCTGGAAAGTGGGATGATGAGACAGAATTGGCAGAAGATTACCTTAAAAATATGAGTTTTGCATATATGAAGAACCAGAAAGTAAGACAATTAGAAAAGAATTTTAGATTAAATATTAATGAAATTAAATTAATGAGTCAAATAAGAGATTCGAGTGAATATCAAATAACAGACTTAGATCACTACTATGAGTTTACTGGAGGATTAGCTCGTACATACAAACAAATTAATGGAAAAGACGCAAATGTTTATATAGCAGATTCTTCTAGTAAAGAAATTAAAATAAATACTTTAAGGGAAAGCATTAAAGAAGGCGCGATAACGCGTTCGTTGAATCCTAAATGGATTAATGGTTTATTAAAGCATAAGTATCATGGCGGTCAAAAAATAGCTGAAAGAGTAGAAAACTTTCTTGGCTTATCTGCTACAACTCATGAAGTAGATAACTGGATTTGGGATAAAGCATATAATCAATATATAGAAAACGAAGAATTGAGGGAACGTTTAAAGGATAATAACAGGTTTGCAATGATGGACATAATAAAAAATATGCTTCAAGCTAATAACAGAGGTTATTGGGATGCTAATGAAGAACAAATAAATAATTTGAAAAAAATTTATCTTGAAATAGAAAATTGGGTTGAATTAAAGTACTAATTTATCTAAATTATTGATATTATACTAAATGATGAAATTCTTCAGCATTAATAATGACTTCTTTTAAAATTTGAAAGTTTTTATCCTCTCCATGAATTAAAAATATCTTATTTTTGATTGGAATTGCTGCTTCTTTTCCGATTAAAACCCATTCTTCTTTAATTAAATTTCTAACTATTGAACCTTCTTTAAATTTAATATAAACTAATGCTCCTAAAAAACCATTAAATTTAGTTTCTTCAAGTTTCACATCTTCAAAGTCGGGAATTTCATTATTTTTACCTTCATTTTTAATCTCATATTCAGTTTTACTCAATAGCAAATTTAAATTAGCTTGAATTAAATTAATATCATTCTCTATATTTCTTTTATAATTGTACTCGAAAATGATAAGACCACATTCCTGTGTAAATGTTCCTTTATGACCTATCAGTTCATAATCATATACTATTCGACCTAAAGATTCTGAATGTTCGATAACTTCTGATTTTACTTTCCATCTCTTTGAAATAAGAGGTTCTATGTATTTTTGAGAACCAGGATGGATGGTATCAATCGTTAACTCTTTTTTTTCTTGATATAGTTTATCTAGAGTATCGCCAATATACAACCTCTTTTGTTTTAGGTTCTCAATCTTTCCTTCCAGATTAACTAATATTTCATTAAAAATTTCCAAGGGGGGTTTAGCTATAAATTTCATCCTTCGAGGTTGTTTTCTTATTTCTAAAACCTCAATCCAACCTTTATCACTCAGTTTTTCTAATATTCCATATAATGTTGTTCGTGCAATTTGAAGATTATATTTTAATCTTCCTACCATATCGCCATTGTGCCCTCTTTCAACTAATGCTAAATAGACTATAGCTTCGTCAGCAGTTAAACCAAAATCTTGTAAATCTTGAATATATATTTCTTTTTCCTTATCTTTCATACTTTTTCATAAATTATATAATAATTAATTAACATTTTTTATTATATAAATATGTTGTCGAGAAAGGACGACAATAAGAATTTATTTAAATAGAATTCTTATTTTTGTTTATTTAGATAATTTAAAAATTGAAATAAGATGATAATTGTGAGTAAAAGTAAAAAAATATGTGAAAGAATCCCTGAGGGTGAAGCAATATTAGATCAGATTGACTTCACAACAGAAGAATATAGTGAAGCATGCAGAAAAATGGAAGGAGAATATCGGCGTTTGATAAATTTCATATTTAAAAAACTTGATATTAAAGAAAATTCAAAAATTTTAGAGATCGGGCCAGGACCAGGATGGATTGGAATTATGATGGCAAAACAAGATCCTTCACTGACAATAATTGGAATTGAACTTTCTAAAGATATGATGCGTGTAGCTAATAAAAACATAAGAAAGGAAGATATTGATGATCGAATTTCTTATATTCACGGAAATGCTGAAAATATGTATCAATTTTTAGATAATACATTCGATGTTGTTTTTGGAAATGGTACCCTTCATCATTGGGAAAATCCTATAAATGTATTTAATGAGATTTTTAGAGTTCTGAAACCAGATGGTGTTTTTTGTATTTCTGATGGTCGACGAGATATAAGATTAGGAGCAAAAGTAATTTTTCATACAATGAAATGGTTTATCCCTAAATTTATGAGAATTGGTTGGAAAACTTCAATAAATGCGGGATACACACCCGAAGAATTAACAGAAATATTAGATCAATCAAATCTAAAAGAAAATTATGAATTAAAAGCTGATCTTTTTGATATATTAGTTTATAATAAAACTTAATATAAGAAAGGGAAGAATTAATGCCACAAATTGCAAAGGGAGGAAAATATTTATTTGGATGGTCAAGAGTAGGAAATCAAGGTAAAATTAACATTCCTCCCGAAGCTTTTAATGAGTATAATTTAAAACTGGATAAATATGCCATCTTATTTTCAGGTAGTAAAACTTCAGGTGGATTTGGATTAAGTTCTGTGAGGATTTTAAAAAATTCCATCATGAAAGAATTAATAGACAAATATACTTCACTAGCCAATTATAAGATACCTGAGGGAGAGGTTATCGAATTTAAAAATAAAAAATACTGTTGGGTAGCAATCCAAAAAGATAGAAGTATAAATCTATCAGAAAAGACTTTAAATGCGTTTGGAATTAAGAAAAACGATAATTTGCTCTCCGGAAGAGGTAGCCATTTAGCTATCGGATTTATCGCAAAAGGACCAATATTTAAAGAAGCAAAAAAATATCCTGAAATTGAATTTTTTGAATGAAGATAGTCGTTATATTTAAATAGTATGATTCGTATGATCATATTAATATGATCATACCTATATGATCATATCAATATGAATCTTAAAAGGTGATTAAAATAACTGAATTTCCTGGTAAAAAAGGAAAATATTTTTTTGGCTCAGTAAAGGTTGGGGAACGCGGTCAAATTGTTATTCCCCTTAAAGCTAGAGAAGTTTTTGGAATTGAAGCTAAAGATGAAGTATATATTGCTGGAGAATTAAATAAAGGATTAGGTTTAGCTAAAAGTTTGGATATCGATATAAAAGAGTTAGAAAAACATGAACATTATTTTGGTACTGCTAAAGTTGGTGAGCGAGGACAGATTGTTATTCCACAAGAAGCTCGAGAAATCTTTAAAATAAACTCTGGAGATTTAATCCTAATATTTGGAGATATTAAAAAAGGAATTGCCTTTACGAAAGCAACAAAATTGAAAAATTTTGCTATAAAGCTATTTCAATCATTCTTAGGAGGCTTCGAGGATATTCAGGAAAACAATAGAGGTGATTTTAATGAAGAAGAATAAAAATCAATCAAATATTGATTTTAGATTTATGTCATTTTTCTTTAAAATTCGTGATAAAATTCACCCTCCTATAGAAAAAATTATAAAAGCCAACATTAAACAAGGAGATATAGTTTTAGATTATGGTTGCGGATCAGGAAGTTATTCAATAGCTGCTGTTGAGATAGTAGGATCAAATGGGAAAATTTTTGCTGCAGATATTCATCCATTAGCATTGGAGAAAGTCAGAAAAAAAGCTGAAAAAAAAGGTTGTACTAATATTGAAACAATTCAAACCGATTGTGCTACTGGATTAGATAATGAATATATTGATAAAGTAATTTGTTTTGATGTATTTCATGACATCCCTCATAAAAATGATCTATTAAAAGAATTTCATCGAGTTTTAAAATCAAAATCAATACTTTCCTTTGATGATCATCATATGAATGAAGATGAGATAATAGATTGCATCACTTCCAAAGGGCTCTTTAAATTAGTTGAAAAGAAGGATCAACAATATAATTTTATTAAAATCTAGGTGGAAACAAAAATGGAAGATAAACCTAAATATGGATGGTATGTGAAGGATCTAATTATTGGATTCAATATCATAGGATTAATAGGATTATCTGCTTTTATTTACGGATTTTTAATAGACGGTATAGCACAAATATTTCTAATAATTTCAGGATTAGCTGTTGTTTTGGTATTTTTATGGCCAGGTATCGGAATGATAATACTGAATCTATATTTATTACGAAAAATACCTAAAATAGATTTAATTGCTAGAATGAAAGCATTAGATGAAATAAGTAATCCACAGATTTTAGATGTTGGATGTGGAACTGGAAGAACAGCAATTAAGATTGCTAAGGCATTAAAAAATGGAGGACATTTATTTGGAATTGATATTTATTCGAAAATGGCAATTTCAGGAAACAGTTTAGATACTGTACAAAATAATGCTATAGTTGAAAAAGTGGAAGAAAGAACTACGTTTAAAAATGGTTCTGCTATAGACATCCCTTTTGAAAACAATAGTTTCGATATTGTTAATGTTTCTTCAGTACTCCATGAAATACATGATCCAAACGGGCAAGATAAAGCAATGAAAGAGCTTTATCGAGTTTTAAAACCGGGTGGATATCTTTACTTGAGTGAATGGAACCGAACGTCATGGCAATTAATAGCATTTAGTGGGTTGTGTTGCTTTGTTTTTAAGCATAAGGATTACTGGGAGAAATTACTCAAAGAAAATAAATTTAAGAATATAATATATGAGAACATCACAGGTTTTGGAATTTTTACCGTAAGAAAATAAATTTTTTTTATTCTATTTTTTTATTTTTAAAAATAATACCTTCTTCAATCCAACTCCAATGTAACATTGGTCGTCTAAATTCTCCTTCAAATTCAAAACTAGATTTTTTTATCTGTTCTTGGACTTTATTTAATTGAATTCCATAAGAACCTATATGAGTAGCATGATAAGATAAAAATCCGGATTTATCTTTTAAAACTCGATGTATTTCATTTAATAATTTGATTCTATCTTCTTTATCGAGTAAATGATACACATCATACATTAACACAACATCTATAAAATTGTTCTTCAATGGAATCGATATTTTTTTCAAAGTCTTTATGATTTCAATATTCTTAATATTTTGAGACTTAATTTTATTAGATAATTCCTCTAAATGATCTTCATCGTAATCAAGAGCATAAATTTTACCAGTATTTCCTATAATTCGCGAAGCAATTATTGAATATACTCCTGTTCCACATCCAAAATCTAAGATTTTTTGTCCACTTTTAATTCCAAATTCTCTAAGTATGCTTTCTCCCTTTGAATTTAACCATTCTTCCATGTTTATTTCTACTTTTTATTATTTATTAAAATAAAGGATATGAAAAATTTCTATAATAAGAAAGAATTGTGAAAAACATAAAAATAGCCTTTAAAGTTTTAAGATAATACTCAATAAAATTGGAAATTGTTCTTCAGAACCCCAAACGACATAGATTTTATTTTGAATAGGAACAGCTACATGCCTAGCTGCTACAATCCAATCCAATCCAACATTATTTCCCGTCTCAGTTCCTTCTTTAAATTTAAAATACATTGTCATTCCTAAATAATCTTGAATTTTTATATCCTCAATTTTAATATCTTCAAGATCAAGAATCGTAAATTCTTTTATATCAAGATCGGGTTGTATTGGTTCTCTCATTTTTTCTGAAGAAAGTTGTAATGCTGCTCTGATAATAACTTCTTCCTTTACTTTTTTATTATATTCAAAAATAATAAGACCACAATCTTTTTCCTTTCCCGTTATTCCAAGGGTGTTAAAATCAAACGATTTTTTGCTGTATAATTGAAAATCTTTCTTTATTTCTGAGATATCCATCCATCCATTCTCAAGCGTCTCACCCATTATATACCGAAAACTCTTTAAAATTTTTAATTCCTCTTCTTTTTGTTGAATTCTTTCATCAAATATGCTTGTTAAGGGTCTTGCTACAAAATATTGTGCACTTTTTGGTAATAATGGCAATTTTATTATCCATTCTTTGCTAATTAAACGATCAATAATACGATAGATAGTTGTTCTTTTAATGGATAAATCTTCATCTAACTCACCTACTTTTGCCCCTTTATTCCCCTTTCTTAGCAAAGCTAAATAAACTTTGGCCTCTTCAATACTCAACCCAAATTTAAGTAATCCAAGCTCTTGCAAATTATTTGTATCATCAAGAAGTATTCTTGGAGTTGCCCATTTTAATTCTTCTACTTTTCCTAACTGGGCATCTAAATCCATATAAGGCTTTTTTGAACTTAAATTGTGTAATGTTCGAGATGCTTCCATCATTCCGAGTCGCATTATTCCATCTGGAGCAATTTTACAAATAATCTTCCTCTCTTCATCTTTAAAACCTAAAATTCTTCCTTTTTGAATAGGATCTATCCCAATCAATCTTTCAGGAGTACACTGTATTATTACGTATTTAATATCTGAAATTGTAAGATAAGTATGCTTCATTAATTTCCAAACCGAGATAATTTCATCAATATCTTCGCTAATATTCCAATTCTCTGTTGAATATTCTATTTCTCTATCTCCTTTAATTATTGCGGCTGAAATTGTTTTTGATTCAGATTCTATGAGTTTATTTAGAGCATATTTTACCTTTTCCATATTTAGCTTCATCTTCTCTTTTTATATTAAGTTAAAAAAAAAAAATATTTTACAATTAGTTATTTTTCTCCAAATTTTTTTTTTATTTCATCTAATACCTTTTTAAAATAGCTTTTTTCTTTAGATTCCTGAATTTCTATAAAATAGTCAGGCACGATTAATTTCTTAGATTCTCTTTTTATCTCTACGTCTATCCAAATTATCCCATCATCCAACACGATACAAGGTATACCTTCCAAAAGTTTTATTCGTGTCATTTTCATCACTTTTAATTAATTTTTAATTGAAAGAGTTTAAAAACATCGATGGATAACTTGAGGCCCCATCTCCTTGTATTCTCTTCGAGTAATCCACATTCTATGAAATGTTTTTAAGGAACTTAAGATAGATCCTCCTATCCACACAGAATACATTCTTTCTGGAGGAGCGATTATCTTTACATCTATAGATTCAGCAACTTGTTCCTTTATTTCTCGAGTTAGACGTTCTTTAATTCCCGGAAACATTGTAGAACCACCTGAAAGGACAATATTACTATAAAGATCTCTTCGTAAATCTACATCGCATTCAGAAATTGCTCCTACTACTACATCATCTAAAGGAGCTAATTCCTTACCAACCACAGAAGGATTAAATAAGCACTCTGGAGCTAAGAATCTTTCAATCCCTATTGTAATTGTTTCACCATCTGGAAGCATGAAATTCTTTGCCATACCAGCTACTTTATTTGAAAGTAAAATCTCTTTTTCAGGTTCAATAGCAACATAGCAAAGTTTTTCTTTTATTTCTCTTACAATCTGTTTTTCTGCAGAAGTATAAAATGAGTATCCATTTTGCCTTAATAATCTTTGTAAGTACGTTGTAACATCCCTTCCAGCAAGATCAATTCGCTCTATTGCATGGCTTAATGCAAATCCCTCAAAAATTGGTACAATATGTGCTACTCCATCCCCTATATCTACTACACATCCAGTAGTTCGACCAGAAGCGTAAAGTGATAAGACTGCTTGTGTTGCGATATAAAGAGCAGGAACATTGAATGTCTCGAACATTATTTCGGCCATTTTTTCTCTATTCGATCTTGGATTTAAAGGAGCTTCTGTTAATAACACTGGAAATTCTGAAGGATCGATTCTTAGATCAGTATAGAATGTATAATGATATATTCTTTCCATTGCTGGCCAATCCTCAACGACTCCATGTTCAATAGGAAACTGTAAATTCATTATTCCTTTTAATTCCATAGCTTCCTCACCAATATACCACTCACGGCTATAATCCTTTACATCAGGCATAATATTTCCATATTTTGGTTTACCGATAACAGTAGGGAATACTGAACGAGGTTGATCTTCTCCTCCAAATCCATTTTTTGATATCCCTGTCCCATTATCTATAACAATTGCTCTATTTTTTCTAAAATCCCCGTTGACTGAAATTTTAAAACCACCTCTTTTTTATTTTATTGTTTTATAGATAGAATGAAAATCATAATATTTAAAACTTGTCACATAATGGTGACAATTATGTTATGCAACTTTAACAACAATCAAGAAATCAAAAATAATTATTTTAAAATTATTATAAAGCAAAGAAGAGTATAATGACGCGTTTAACTAGTACTGAAATAAGTTGTCTTCACTGTCAAAATTCTTTTCGAGTTAATTGGGAAGCATCAATTAATACTTGGTTAAATCCAGAATTAATCCAAAAATTACTTGATGACAAATATTACTATAAATGTCCGAATTGTAAGAATCAAATACATTTAGTTACAAAGATATTAATTAATTGTCCTAAAGGTATGTTTTGGATATCAAATGATGAAGATTTAGAAATCAAAAAAAGAATTTTAAAAGAATATAATGTTTTAAATGAAGAGGGTAAGATTTTAACTCCTATCATAGGCATAGATCGTCCTGAGGTAAATCACACTAGTTTAATTTCAGAGATAGGTGATGAAATTCAAAAATTATATGATGAATTTTTAAAAAAAGACACAAATCAAATAAATGAAAAGAAAAATGAATAATAAAAAAATAGAGAGTCGTTATTTATTCCAATTTTTTTTGAGCGAAACTAATATTTTTCTTAATAGAAGTTGCTAAGGGTGAATCATTAAACTCGATTTCCTCTAAGAAATTCATAGCAATATTGAATTTATCTAGAGCTTCTTGGTATTTTCCTTGTTTAAAATATATTAACCCGATTCTATTGTTATATTTAGATTTTTTTGTTTTTTGTATTTTTTCTTCTAATTCGTCAGAAATCTTTAATGCTTTTTCATATAATTTTATCGCTTCAACTTGATTCCCTAATTTGTTATTCATATTAGCAATATTACTCAAATCAGTGGCAGTTTCAGCTAAATCACCAAGAATCTCATGAACCTTCATTAATTTATCAAAATATTCCAAAGCTGCTTGAAATTCTTTTTGTTTTTCATATGTTTTTGAAAGACTATTAAGGAGTATAACTTGCCATTCAAGATTCTCTAATTTTTCACTAATTTCTAATGCTTCTTTCCATTTTTCAATAGCAATTAAAGGATTTCCAATGGTATTATTAATTAGTCCAATTGTATTAAGACATAAAGCTTTATCAGGAAGGTTATTATATTTTGTATATATTTCAAGAGCCTTTTCGTATGAACCTAATGCTTCATCATAATTTTCTAAGCCAGTATATAGCTGTCCAATCGCATTTAAAGTAGTGGCCTTTTCTAGGTGATTTTCTATTTTTTCAGTAATTTCTAATGAATTTTTATAATATTCTAGTGCTTTCGTATGATCTCCTTGAACTCTATAACTATTACCTATATTATTCATAATAATAGAAATTGATAATTGATTTCCCAATTGCTCAAATATTTCTGTAGCTTCTTTATAATACTCTATCGCATCAGAAAAGTTTTCTTGCCTTTCAAAAACTGTACCAATGTTGTTTAATGATACAGCAATGTCGGGTAGATTTTTTAACTTTTTATTTAATTCAAGTCCCTTTTTATACCAGTTTAGAGCTTCTGTGTACATTTCTTGATCAAAATATACACCACCAATATTGCAATACACTGCAGCTTTATCAGCCTCTATCTTTAGTTTTTCTTTAATTTCAAGAGATTGATGATATATTTCTAAAGATTTTTCGAACTTTTTGAGATGTTGATAAACTAATGCCAAATTATTTAGACTAATAGCCTTACTTGTCAAATTCCCAACTCTTTCAGTTAATTCAAGCGCTTTTTCAAACCATTTTAAAGCTTCATAGTCATCTCCGAGATCAAAATGTATTAAACCTATATTGTTGTATGATACTGCTATTCCTGGAAAGTTAGCTAATTGTTCATCAATTGCCAGAGAATCAAGGTAATATTTTAGAGCTATGTTAATATCACCTTTGTCATAATAGAGGCTTCCAATATCGTTTAAGCATTTTGATTTTGCTGAAAGATCTCCAACTTTTTCAGTTAATTTTAGAGCAGTTTGATATTTTTTTAGTGACTCATCAAATTCTCCTAAATTTTGAAGAGTATTCCCCATATTAATTAAATATATACCTTTCCTTTGATCATCCTGCAAATTTTCTGCAATTTTCAAAGCATGTTCATAGCTTTTTAAGGCTTCATCATATTTACCCTGTTCTTCATAAATCTTTCCAATATTTGCATAGCTCCCTGGCTTTTCTGACGCTAAACCTAGCTCTTCATCAATTTGAATAGATTCATGATATTTTTCTAAAGCTTCTTCGTAATTACTTTGATTATAATTGATAAATCCAATGTTACTTAATATCACTGATTTGTTTTCTAAATCGCCTGTATTAGATGAAATCTCAATCATTTCTTTCGCACATCTCATTGCATCATCATACATACCTAAATCAAGATATATCTTATGAGGTATAAAGTATTTCGTAAATTTACTCGGTTTGTCAATATTAATTTTTAGCCATTCTAACGGATTCACTTCAGAATCATTATGATTAATAGGAGGTTTAGTTTTCATCATTTCTTTTATTAATCGAGATGTATTTACATCAACTCTATATATATGTTCAGCAAAATCCATTCGCTTAATATCTGCAAGAATTTGATTTACTTTGCTTATAGTATCATAATTTTTCAATGTCTCTTCGTCAATTTCAAAAATGTGAGCTTTATTTGCATCATCTTTAATATAATTTATCCAGATAACGTTTTTAATGTTTTTAAGTGCTTTTATAGTTGGAACGACATCAAAATCGTCACTTCCAGAATAACCCATAATTATAAATGAACGGTTTTTTGAGATATTTTCGAATAGATCCCGTTTAAATAGCTCGACTTGAAAAACATTCACCCCTTCTTTATTTGAGCCAAATGCTTGAATTGTAGCAACCAATGTATTACTAGTATCTTCACCTTTTATTAGATTTTTCTTTGAACCATGGATTTTATAAAGAGTTTTCAATCCTCTTGCATAAAGATTTTCAGGGTCATTGTATTTTTCAAAATTCTTTTGAGTTATAATTATCTTTAATTCCTCTTTAGGAATCCCAATCTGGAGTAATGCATGTTCTATTAAAAAATCAAAATTAGTTGTCATTACAAAATTGCCGTTATTTATCATCTCAGCGAGAAAAAAGTGTTGAATATTTGGATTTTCACATTCTCCATAATAATCAATAATTTTCAAATCATCATCTATATTATCTCGCACTATTTCAACTAATGCTTCAAATCTTAGATTCTCTAATCGAGATATTTTTTCTACCTCCGATTCAACACAGGTATATTGAATGATTGCATCCATCATTGGACGTCCAGCTGGTAATCTTGAAGGAGCATCTACAGAACACCCCGCACCAACAAGAAATGTAAGTTTTTGGTCTTTCCCAATTAGTTCATTTATTGAGAAATTTACTTCTTCCATATTAAACTCTTAAATTAATGATTTCTCTTAAAATTATTAGAATATCATAAATGAATAAAATAAGAGTTTTGTAAGGAATAATCTATGAATTTATAGAAAATTCAATGATGAGATTAGTTGATATTGATCTTCTGATATTTTATCTTTTACTACTTCAAAAAGCTCTAAAAGCACATTGTCGGGAGCTGCTGCCATTACATAATTTAAAGGACCAAAATTCTTTATTTCATTAATAAATTGAAACCCTCTTTTTTCCATATGTACTACGAGAGCCTTTAAATCATCGGTTTCAATCCCCAAATGATGAATAGCTCCTCGTCCTTGGTCCTTAGGTGGTTGATCATAAAAATTAATTTTCGATGATCCGATTGAAATCATTACATTTCGAGCTCCTGCCATTTTTAAATCAAATAAAACTTTAGCTCCAAACATATCCCGATAAAACTTGATACTCTCATCAAGATTAGAAGCAAAAAGATGTGCATGATGGAGTGATGTTTTCATATTTTTACCTTTTATTATTCATGATATAAATTTTAATATATGAATTATGTAATGATATTATTAAATCTTTATACTTGGTTTCTTTTTGGGTTTAAATAGGAGAATAGAAATAGAAACCAGGTTATTGATTAAGCTAGAAATCTATTTAAAATCAATTTTTACATTTTTTGCAATATCTATATACTTTTATTTCTTGGTTAATTGGATGGATTTTTAATTCTTCCATAGTTAAATCCCAGAATTCTTTGATTTTATTCGAAAATAAATCTTCAATCTCATTACATTTTGGGCATATGATATGAATGTGAAATTCCAGTTGATTTTCATATCTTTGAACTCCATCGATTTCTATTCGAGTAATTATCCCTAATTCTTCTAAAAGATGTAAAATCTGATAAACTGTAGATTTACTAATATTTTCAAATCTTTTCTCAACAATTTCAAAAATATCTTCTGCTCTAGGATGATTTTGGTTATTTAATAATGCTTCAAAAACTGCTATTCTTTGAGGTGTTATTTTAATTCCTTTTTTCTTGAAAAGAACTTTCAAACTTTGCTTACTCATAAATAGATTAAAGATTTATATTTTATAAAACTAGTTATTATAAACTAATAACTATTATCTAATATTAACTTTTAAATAATAATCATTATTAACAAAAAAAGTGAAATAAATGAATAATGAAAATATTGGAATACCATTAATAGGAGATAAATTTCCTGAAATGGAAGTAATGACGACTCATGGAATGATGAAGCTTCCTGATGATGCTAATGAAGGAGGAAAATGGTGGTTTATCTTATTTAGTCACCCAGCAGATTTTACACCAGTTTGTACAACCGAATTCCATGCGTTTGCGAAAAGAAATGATCAATTTCAAGCAATGAATACAAGATTGATAGGTCTTTCAATTGATCAAGTATTTTCACATATTAAATGGACAGAATGGATTAAAGAAAATTTAGATACTGAGATTCCTTTTCCTATTATTGCTGATCATGGTGCAGTCGCTAATAAATTGGGAATGATTCATCCTGGTAAAGGATCAAATACAGTAAGAGCAGTATTTATTGTGGATGCTGAAGGTAAAATTAGAATAATTTTATATTATCCACAAGAAATTGGGCGTAATATGGACGAGATTTTAAGATGTGTAAAAGCTTTACAAACTGCTGATAAAGAAAAAGTTGCATTACCTGCGAATTGGCCTAACAATGAATTATTCGGTGATCATGCTATTATCCCTCCTGCTAAAGATGTAAATACCGCTAAGGAAAGACTTGCTAACGCAGGAAAAGATTATGAGTGCCTTGATTGGTGGCTATGTCATAAAAAATTATAATCTTTTTTTTTTTAAACTAAGATATGTATTTCTTTAAAAATGTATGTTAGAATCTTTTCATTTTTTTAGGATAAGCTTGAAATGGGGTCCGTGGTTCAGTAGAAATCCATTCAGTATTCTCTTCTAAATGTGAAAGAGAATATAATAAATCAAAAGTTAACCAATGTGTCACTTTTGGATGGTTAATATAATCCCACAATCCAAATTCTCCTCGTTCAGATTTTATAAACTCTATAAATTCAGAAACACGATTATCATCCTCACTAGCACCAATCCTCCAACAAAGATTCAATAGATGAGCAATATCAAATTTAGCCATAAATGTAATTTGTCCAATAGATTTTTCTAACCCTATAAGCCTAGCAACCACGAAACCAAGGTTACTTCTTAATTTTGTATCTGTTCCAAGGATTAGATCTAATGCTCGCTTAGCTTCTTCACTTTTTCTACGATTTGGATGATAAGCAAAACAACTAAGAACTGCTGTTGTATTTGATCGGCATCCCCATTTTGAATGAGCTAAACGTCGATATCTAGCAATACCTCCATAATTTCCCGCAGACAAACCAACAGGCCATGCACCATCTTCTAGACGTTGTTCTATTAACCATTCAAATGCCTTTTCAGATCTTACATCAGTTGCATAACCACACATTACTAATCCTAAGAGTGGAATCGCAGTTTGAATAGGCATCATTTGATACCCAATCTCCTCATCAGTTCGTAACTTTTTACCCGGCATTGGCCAAGAACCATTATTTTGTTGTTTTGAAAAAATAAATTCTGCAGCTTTCTGTATTACTTGATGAGACGAATCAAATCTTAAGTAACCAAGTCTCTGTAATACCATAGAAGTTATTTGAAGGTTATCGTTATATATCAATTGATTTATCCCGAAAGAATCCCAAGATCCATTAGAATTTTGAAGTTTAAACAAAGTTTTAACAAGTGGATCTAATTCTCTCATTTCCAATAGTTCTTGAACTTCTTTTTCATTCTCAGGAAGATGTAATAATTCAGTCAATACTAAATATCGTAAACAAGGTGATGGATCAGTTAATAAAAGTGGAATCCAAGTCACTTTCCTTCCTCCAATACTTTTTTTAAATATGGTGCTGTTGGCGTATCTAATTTAGCGAGTTCATCAGGAGGACCCTTCGCAATTACTCGACCTCCTTCTGGTCCTGCTCCTGGACCAAGTTCAATTAACCAATCACATGATGCTAATACATGAGGATGGTGTTCGATGATTACAACAGTATTACCATTATCCACTAAAAGATGTAGAACATCAATTAATTTGGAAACATCCTCTAAGTGTTGCCCAATAGTCGGTTCATCTAAAATATAAAGTGTTTTATTATTAGATTTTTTTGATAATTCCTTTACAATTTTAAGCCTTTGAGCTTCACCTCCAGAAAGGGTGCGAGCAGGTTGATTTAATTGCAAATATCCAAGGCCTACTTTCTCAGCGTAATTTAATTTTGTGAAAATAGTATCAAAATCTTTAAACAATTGATATGCTTCATCAATAGTTAAATTATTTATCTCGGGTAGCGAAATACCTTCAAAATGTATTTGCCACGCTTCCGTTTGATAACCTGTTCCTTTACAAATTTCACAAGTTTCAACAATATCTGGCAAAAATTTCATATCAATTTTAATATAACCACGCCCTTTACAAACAGAGCATCTTTTTGTTAAATCTTTATAGGTTAACCCTAATAGTTTTGCATCTTCGGTCTCTGCAAACACTTGGATAATTAAATTTTCTAAACCTAAAAATTTGAGAGGACTACCTATCTTTTTTTTAGTTTGATCAATAATAACTGTTTTCGGTAAATTTCCCTCAATCTTCTTATATTCCCCTGGTTCAATAGGTTCTCGAGCCACTGAAGTTGTATGCTTTATAGGTACTAAAGCTCTTCCCAATGTGTCAATCAATAATGTACTTTTTCCTGAACCCGAAACTCCACATATTCCTATTAATAAATTATGAGGAATCTCTACTAAATCACCTTTAAGGTTATTTTCTTTCGCCCCATAAATTTTTAACCATTTCTGTGGCTTTCTAAATTTTCTTGATAAATTAAACTTTTTTTTTCCACTTAACCAGTGGCCAGTAATAGTGTTAGCTTTTAATATATCTTCTAGTGATCCTTCAGCTATTATCTCACCCCCATTAATACCGGCTCCAGGACCCATATCAACAATATAATCGGCAGCTTCCATAAATAATTGATCATGCTCTATGGAGATGATTGTATTTCCTTTATTACGCAATTCCTTCAATACTTTGACTAATATTTGCAGCTCAGAAGGATGCAAGCCCCTTGAAGGTTCATCAAGTAGAATGGTTAATGATGTTAAATCACTCCCCAATAGCCCAGCTAATCGTATTCTTTGCGCTTCTCCGGTGGAGAGACTTTCAGCAACACGATTTAAATTAATATATCCTAATCCTGTTTTAATTAGAAATTCCAAACGAGTTAAAATGATTTTAAAACTATTTGACACAAATTCTGGTATATTTTTTTGAATCTTTATTTCTTTTAATATTTTATAGAGTTCGTTAAATGGAATTTCACACATCTGATGAATATTATAACCATTTAGATAGATAGATAGATATTGAGGGCGTAACTTCATTCCATTACATTCAGTACATATTTCTTTATCTGTGTAAGTTCCTCCTGTATCCCAATCTCTCAACCATTGCCCATAAAATCCTTGAAATTTAATTAATCTTCTTGTTACTATTCCTTTTTTATTTTCAAATTCTACGTCTAAAGGATTCTTATCTCCAAAAATAAATGCGTTTTTTGCATTTTCCGATAGTTCATTCCAAGGGGTTAAGAAGGGATTAAAACCATAACGAGTTGCGAGAGCTTGAACTATATAATAACCACCATTATATGGTTTACATAGGAACCCTTTTGGAAAAAATCCCGGAGAATACATAGCTCCATTGCATAAAGGTTTCCCAGGGTGAATTATTAATTTATTTGGGTTAGGAACTTGAAATGAACCTACTCCATGGCACTTAAGACAAGCCGCTGAATAATTTGTTGATATAAAATGTCGTGGTTTAGCAATAGGTATTGAAATTTTACAATTTTTGCAATACCATCTTTCTTCTCTCTCCATCGATTTATTACATTTAGGACAACTTATTTCTCCCATATAAGAAAAAACGTTGGCTAAATGGAGTATTATATCAGTAACCCTTCCTATTGTATTTCTAAGATTAAAAAACCACCCTTGTATAATTTTTTCAGGTAATATTGATGCTGTAATCCCTAAACCTTGAATATTTTCAACTAAAGCTTCAGTACTTTCTTTAATACTTTGTCGTTCATACATTGATAATGTTTCAAAATATCTACGTCTCGCTTCTGTTTCAAGGGTATCCATAATAAGACTAGATTTACCAGATCCAGAAACTCCAGTAATTACAGTAAATTTCTTTTTCGGTATCTTTACATTTACATTTTTAAGATTATGAATATGTGCATTCTCAATGAAAATTTTTTCTGAACTCTCTCGCTTCTTGATTTCTTTTTCAATTAAAGGCTGAATTTTTTCCTCTTCTCTAAGAGCTAAGGCTGTAAGAGAATCTTTAAAATTTATGAAATTATTTAGAGAGCCTTGATATAAAACATTTCCACCATTAGGTCCGGAACCCGGACCAAGGTCTATTATCCAATCAGCAGCTCTTATAATATCGATATTGTGCTCTACTATCACTATAGTGGCTCCTGCTCGAATCAATCTATCCAGAATCATTAATAGTCCTGCTAAATCTTGTGGATGTAGCCCTGTGGATGGTTCATCCAGAATCATTAATTGGTCCTTCAAGTTTTTCTTTCCTAAATATTTTGATAATTTAACTCGCTGAGCTTCTCCCCCTGATAATGTTGGAGATGGTTGACCGAGTGACATATAACCTAAACCTATATCGTTTAGAGCTTTTAACATCTGCTTAATAGTATTAAAATCTGCAGCTGATAATCTTTTTTCATTCTCAAAAATTTCATTCATTTGGGATATTGAAATATCATATAATTCAGCAATAGAATATTCCTTTTCTCCAAATTTTACCTTTTCATTAAGAATCTCTTCAGAAAATCTCTGACCATTGCAATCTGGACATGTAATCCAATTAGAGGGTAAATATTTCATTTTGATCTCAATAGCTCCCATTCCATTACATGTTGGGCATTGACCTTCAAGAGTATTAAATGAATAGTAAGTAGCTTTAAATTTCGTAACCTTAGCAAATAATTTTCTAATAATATCAGCAATCTCTGTATATGTTGCCGGATTTGATCTCGGATTCTTTCCAATAGGTCCTTGATCTATCATTATAGGTTTCACTTTTGGACCTTTAATTTCATCACAGCCTATATTTTTTTTTTCTTTTAGTGTAGTATATAATACATTTTCTACTAAAGTACTTTTTCCTGAACCCGATACGCCAGTAATAACCGAAAAACGGTTTAAGGGGATCTTAACTGTTATATTTTTTAAATTATGCATGTTAGCATTTTCTATTGTTAAAAACAATTGAGGTTTTATTCTATGCTTTGGAATTTTTACTTTTTCTCTTGAACTAAAAAATTTACCAGTGGAAGTTTCTGCTTTCCAAAGTTCGGTTGGCGTTCCGGTGAATATTATCTTACCACCTTCAATTCCTGCACCAGGACCAAGATCAATATTATAATCAGCTGTGGCTGAAGCTCTCTTATCATGTTCGATAAAAATAATAGGACCAGTCAATTTTGTAAGTATAGGCATTAATTTTGCAACGTCAGCAGGGTGTTGACCAATAGTAGGTTCATCAAGAATATGTGTAATATCTTCCAAATCACTCAATAAAGCAATAGCTAATCGAACTCTTTGAGATTCACCTCTAGAAAGTGTAGGAGAACTACGATTGAGTGTTAAGTAATCAAGTCCAACTGAATTCAAAGCATGCAACCTTCTAAAGATCTCTTGTATTAAACGATCTGAGGCTATTAATATATCACTAGTAAATAATTTTAGTAAATCTTTTATTGATTTACTAAGAAATTCTGTGAAAAGTAATTCTGACCAAGTGACTCTTGAAGCGAATGGATGATATCCTGTATGATTACATTCATCGCATCCCTTTCCTTTACAATGAGGACAATTTCGCTTGAAATGTGTAGGATCTAGATCACCAAACCATGTTCCACAATGTACACATGCAGGAACTCGAGATATGAGGTTATTAAATGTTTTACCTTTTATCATTAAAGAATTAGCTCCTAATGCATGAACTTTTTCAATAATATTGCGAATATCGTGAATTTTAGTATATTTATTAATTTTGCCAAGAGAAATTAGGATGTCATGATTTCTTTTGGAATCTAAATTTTGACTATTCCATGGTATTCCATCAATCTCTATTGAGTTATAATCAAATTCTTTTAATAATAAATTGAGGAGTGTTTGATGACTACCTTGAACATTTTTTACTAGGATTGCAGAAATAGAAATAGATTCTTTTTTTGAACTTGTTTTTAATTGATTAATAATCTCATCTTCTTTTAATATTGATAGTTCAGTTCCACAAACATGACATTTTCTTTTCCCATATCGAGCAAATAAAATTCTTAATAATGGTAAGATCCCTGCTGCTGAACCTACTATTGAGTTTGGATTTCGATTTAATAAGTTCTGCCCTAAAGCAATAGTAGGACCAAGCCCAGTTATAGAACGAACTTTTACTGGATTCAAATCAATTTTTTCTTTACTTACTGAGAATGCTTCTAAGAAACGTCGGCGTGCTTCTTTATATAGAGTGTCAAAGATTAATGAAGTCTTACCAGAACCAGAAACTCCAGTTATAACTGTTAAACCATCTTCTATATCTACATCAACATTCTTTAAATTATGCTCCTTTGCTCCACGAATCTGAATTTTCATATGACTTTCATTAGTTATATACTTAGATTAATTCAAATACGGACCAGTTTTAGATGCTTTATTCTTTCTTATATCTTCTGGGAGTCCTAATGCAATGATTTCTCCTCCTTTAGGACCACCTTCAGGACCCAATTCGATAATATAATCGCAGAATGAAAGAATATTTGGATCATGCTCAATAATAATGATACTATTCCCTTCTTGAACCAACCGTTCAAGTAGCTCTATAAGTTTTACTACATCATAAAATGATAAACCAACTGTAGGTTCATCTAGTATATATAATGAATTACTCTTTCTTACTTTCCCTAATTCCTTTGCTAATTTTACACGTTGTGCTTCTCCTCCACTTAAAGTTGGAGCAGGTTGTCCAAGCTCAATATATCCCATCCCTATTTCATCTAATATCTTTAATACATTCGAGATGCTCGGCTGAGATTTGAATAATTCAGCAGCTTCATTTACAGTCATTTCAAGTACATCCGCAATAGATTTACCCTTATATTCAACTTCTAAAATCTCTGGGATATATCTTACTCCCTTACATTCCTTACAAGGAATTGTAAAACTGGTGAGAAATGATACTTGAAGATCTTGTACTCCTTGACCTTTACATGCTGGGCAACGTCCACGGTCAGAATTATAGGAAAAATGTCCCGCTGTGTATTTTCGCTTTTTTGCTTCACTAGTTTTGGCAAATTCATTACGTATTTTATCCCAAATACCAATAAATGAACATGGTGTAGAAGTTCGGGTACGAGAGATTGGTTTTTGATTGACAACAATAACATCATTAATATTTTGCCAACCTTCAACTTGGCCAGAATATTCCAATAAATCATCTCCATTCTCTTCTTCTTCATCCTCCCCATTTTCATTCTTTTTCTTTGCTTGATTTTTTGCACCTCGCTTGAAATATGGTTTTAATAGGGGAACTAAAGAATCCAAAATAAGAGAGCTTTTTCCAGACCCAGATACTCCTGCAACACCCACCAGTAATCCTAAAGGAATTTTTACTGTAATATCCTTTAGATTATTTGTACTCGCATTCCTAAGAGTTATATATTTAGTAGTCTTTTCAATGTTCCTTTGTGAATCAATTTCTTTCTTAGATAGCTCCATTTGTCCTGCAAGAAACTGACCTGTATAAGATTCTTTAATCTTTTTAATACCATCTAAAGAACCCTGATAGACAATTTCACCTCCATGGATGCCAGCTCCCGGACCAATATCGATAATTTCATCAGCAATCTCAATAAATCGTTTATCATGCTCAACTACTATAATAGTATTTCCTAAGTTTTTTAATTGCATTAGTAAAGCAACTAATGAATCTTTTTCACGCTCATGTAAGCTCATACTAGGTTCATCCAAAATATAAATTAATGAGTCTAAACCACCCTCTAAATGAGTCATAAGAGATAACCTTTGTAATTCACCTCCACTGAGTGTTGGCAAAGAGCGATGTAAGTGAAGATAGGACAATCCCACATTAATCATTCGTTTTAAACCTAGCTTTAGATTGTCGAGCATTGCTCTTCCTTGTGGATTTTTTATATGATCATTAGTTAGCTTGTTAAAATATTCTTGTAATTCATCTATCGTCATCATTGCTAATTCACCAATATGCTTATCCGCAATCTTTATTTCCCGAGCTTCTTCATTAATTCTATATCCTTGACATTCTTCACATTTTTTTTTGGACATATACTCCTTAGTGATCTTGTTCTTTCTATAATCACTTTTACCTTCAGTCATAGCACGTTCCATGTGCGGAATGATCCCTTCAAAAACACGTTCTAATTCTCCTTGAAAAGACTTTGATTCCCACCAGAACTTGAACTTTTTACCTTTACTACCATACAAATATAAATCTTTTATTTCTTGAGGCAAATCCTTATAGGACGTTTTCATATCAAAATTGAAAAAATTTGGTAATTGTTCAACAAATTTTATTTGATCGGCAAAACAGCCTGAACCTGCCTTTGTAATCTGCATTAACGTCCTATTATAATCCTGAACAATCATCTCTTCCGTAAATTGCATCTCATACCCGCGCCCCTTGCACGCTAAGCACATCCCTGAAGGTTCATTAAAGGAAAAATGTTTTATTTGTTTGCGCTCCGCGATCATCCCACATTGGTTGCATTCAAGAGTGGATTGATTCACGCGTTCTTTACAGATTGGACAGATTAAGATCCCTTCAGTAGCATAGAGCATTCTAATTAAACCATAAATTCCTGTTTTCGTACCTACAGTAGAACGAGGATTAAATACGCGAGTAGTTCTTTGCTCTACTGCCACAGTTGGGCTTAAACCGTCAATCATATCGAAGGGTTTATCATCCTCAAACTTAGGTGGGAAGCCGATTGATTGTAGATACCGATTCATTCCCTCATCAAATATGATATCAAACGCCAGGCTCGATTTTCCCGAGCCCGAGACGCCTGTTATTAGGATCATTTTCTTTTTAGGTATATTTACATTAATATCCTTTAAATTATGAATTCTAGCTCTAACAATCTTTATCTCATTCATTTTCTGATCAATTCCTTTTTTAATCAACTTTTTGATAAATATAAAATCCGCAATCAAATTCCTTAGGATTTTTTTTAAGCATAGCTATATCCTTTTCGTGACCTTCTAATTCTTTAAGTTCCTTAGATCCTTTATATTTGATCCGTAATTCCTTAATCTTATTCTCCAACGGGGAGTAATAATCTGTCCACCAAGCTTCTTCCGGTAATAAGAACTTATCTACAAGTTTAAAACCATGTTTAGGAAAGGCTTTTAAATTATTACTCACCCATTTAATCGTTTCAAATGAGACTAGAAAACCGTCCAGCTTTAAAATGCGATTGCATTCTTCGAGACATTTCTTTATATTAAGGATATGTATCACTCCTTCTTCCCAAAGAATGTCAAATCTTTCATCGGGGAATTTGGTATTATATATTGAACGATTGAAAGTTTTTATACAACTTGAAAGCCCTTTTTTTTCGATTTTTCCATTGAATTTATCTAATTCTTGTTGGTCAATATCAATACCTATAATCGCTCCATTACTGAGCTCTGCGAGTTCAAGAGTAGGTGTACCTGAACCACAACCTATATCTAATAGTTGTGGACTCTCTATTTTAGGAAGCATTTCAAAAGCTCTCCTTGTATATTTAAGGAAGACCTTTCGCATTTGCTCAGCCCCTAATTCTTCTAAAATATCTATAGACATTTTAACACCTTTTTTCTATTATATTGCTTTTTTATTATTTTCCATTTATTTGTTTCCATTTCAACCCCTTCTTGATTACCCTTATCTATTTCAGGGATACACTCTCTCCATGTTCCCACTTCTTCTAAGACTCCATCTTGGCCTTTTTCAACTCCATTATTTTTCGGTTTTAATTGCTTTTGATAATCACCAGCCATGTCTTTAAAGCCATCTATAACTAATCTAAACATTCTAATTACCTCCTTCATTTTTTATTTGGATTAATTTTATTGCCACAATCGTAGCATTCCTCATCGTGAACGCAGATTTCGCCTTCACATTTAGGACATGTATAGAATTTTTTCTGTTCTAAGAGCCACTTTTCAGCTCCAATTTCTTTAATTCTCTTTAAAGATTCTATAAGATTTAGAGAATATCTTTCCCTATAACGCTTGTCAATTGTCTTTAAGTTTTGACATGGAAATTTATCACATTCATAACAAAATTCTAATTCTTTTTTTTTTAATGCTGGACAGTCTCTTCTTATAAAAACACAATTTTTATTTCTTATGCGACATCCCTTACAGCCTGTTTTAAAACCTCTTTGTTCTAACAAATCTTTTTTCAACACAAGATAATGACGGCAAGCTCCGCAATAGATACCACACGGCGCAGCTAAATTATTATTTAACATCTGAATAAATCCTAATTTTTAATTTTAGATAATTTAGTGAATAATTCCTCTTCCCTTGAAAGAATATATAGGGCAATATTATGCAATTCATCAATATCAATATGGTTTAAGCAATCATCTTTATATTCATTCCCCGCTTTCTTCAAGGTTTCTGCTATTAGAGTCCAATTTTGAGCAGAATCACTTATTATGGGGATAGTTTCTTCAAGAATACTGAATTCATCGGAATTCCATGTCTTAGGTCCTTCCCTAAGCTCAGGATGGGCTAATAATTCTTCTAAGAAATCCCTATAAAGCTTTCGGAATGCTCCTCCCCCTGTGCCCCATGTTTCGATGTATCCATAAATAAGTTCAAACATAAATCGCGCTAAGGATATATCAGTTCCTTTAGAGTTTTTTATTCTTTTATTTAATAAATCTCCCCATTTAAGTATAGAATTGGCAAAGCCCTTCAAACCTTGGATGCCATTATAGTTCATTGAAGGGCGAAGCATATTATTCACAACTTTTTGAATAGCTAACTTAACTCCTGCTGCTAATGGTGGATGTTTCCCATCGGGACGACGTGTCATCGAAAACTGAATATTGCTCGGATGCATGAATTTTGGTCCATAGGTCGAATTCCTCGCTGTTTTAAGGATAGAAATAGGTACTTCTTGAAAGCCCTCAAATTCAGTATCTCCTATATAGGCTACTCCTTTTTCCTCCTCATATCCACCTAAGGTTACTGCATGACCTCCAAAATGAGCTTGGTCAAATTCTTCATCGAAACTTTCGTAAGGCATGTATGCAATATCAACTCTTAAAATTAATGGAATATCTTGGTCTAAAATCTTCTTAGATTCCTCCCAAGCTTTATCCATATTAGTGAAAGATTGCTTCCTAAGTATAATACCTAATAATCGACATGCTAGGCTATTAGGTTCAATAATGCCTTGCTTTCCTCCTAAGAAGAAAGGGATGTTTGAATCAGGTATAAATGAGATTTGACCAGTAGTATCAAAAAAACCAAACCCCATTGTACCATCTAAACCAAATGCCATAGCCTCAGACATCGGAAATCCATAATACTCGAATAAATCCCTAAGTGAAGATGACTCGCAGTGATAACCAATTCTATGTATAAAATTCTTAACTATATGTTTCATTTTTCCTCAACTTTATTTGGGTTATAATTACTAGGATCAATTTGATTCCGAACTCTTTTGATCTCCTCTAAAACTTTCTTTAAAAATTCTTCATCAGCTTCAAGGATTTTAATAGGGTGTATAAAGAGCCCTGTTACATTGATTGGCATTTTTGAGAAATTGGATAACATTTCCTTTAACATAAATTTTAATCCCCTTCTGTGTTTCCTTACAATTTCTAAAGAATGGTTAAATACTTCAATTTGCTCTTCGGGACTCAGAATTGGAAACATTGAAAAAGCAACATAGAAGTCTTCATCATTTTTTCCTGTATAATTATATAAAACCTCGTAAACTTTAGTCCTCAAGACTTCATATCCATAATGCTTGATCTTATAGATTTTTCGAGTCCTACCATCTATTTCTTCTTCATAACTCTCTACTAATTCATCATTTTCTAGCCTTTCTAAAGTTCTATAAATTGTTGAAAATGAAAAATCAACTCCTATGTTCGTCCAATCCCGCATTCCTCTCTCTTCAATCCTTTTATTGATATCATACGCATGGCAACCACCTTCATGCATTTTCTCGTTAATTAAGCCCAATAAGACAAAAGCTCGATGTTTTAAGGTATAATCTTCAGTCAAGATTAATCAGTATTATTTGCATTTTTAAATAATTGACAATATCACTGATATGAAAAATAGGAAAATTTCACATATAAATACTTGCAAAAAATAAAAAATGACAATATGTAAAAAAATATGAAAACTTGATATTGAAGGATGAAAATCCTTACTAAAGATGAATTATAATTATTTAATTAGTTATAATTTATCAAAACAATTTTGGGTGTCAAATATATGGATATGAAGGAAATTATAAAAAATTGTCAATTAACTGAGCAAGAAATGAAGGAATTTTTACGATTAACAAAAGATATAAACCATAAAGAAGATCATCGTCGTGCTTATAGAACTATGATGAATCAAACGAGGAGAGAATTGCTAAAATTCATTGGAACCAATAAAAAATCATCTGAACAAATAATAAACAACTTTCTTGAAATAAAAGATCAAATAAAATATCACTTATCAATGTTAGAGCAATTATTTTACATCATGAACACAGAAAGTGGTTGGAAAGCAACCCCAAGAGGAATTGGGTTTTTAAATAATGCAATAATGGGAGATTGAGTTTTAAAGGAGTTTTTCTTATTTACTCCGCTTTTTCTACGTGGTTAAAATATTTTATGGGTCCTTTCTCATTTTTCTTATGGAATTGCCCACCATATAGCTCAAACTCAGGAGCTCACTGAACTCATCTATAACCAGATTGAGAGTACCAATTTTCAAATGTTTTAAAAATCTTAGGAAGTTTTGATAAAGGGGTTTCGACCACAGCATATATTTGAGCGGATACATTCCATATTATCATCCCTTCTGGAATATCTCCCTCACTTTCTATTTCAACTACCGCCAAATATTCCAGTTCATTTTTTTCCATATCAAAATTCCACATTATACCATTAGAATTTGCTAAACCCCATTCTTCTATATGGCTTAAAGAGGCCTTTTTTTTTTTAATTTCAAGAGTAAATATAATAAAAATAAAGACAGTACCAAAGGATTTTAAAGTCTAAATCCCTTTAACTTGAATTAAATCTTA
>JAHPZE010000003.1 GCA_019058365.1 Promethearchaeota archaeon
AGGTCCTAATCTATTTTGTCGAGTGAGTGGGGTTTGACATTAAAGTTTTTTTTTATTAATTTTTATTTATAAGAAGCAATTATTAAAGTGTATATCTTAAGTCTTCATTATTATTAAAACAAGCAATTTTTAAAGTGAGTTCGAATGGGTTTAGACAAATGGCTCAAGTCAGAAGATGACATAATAAAATCAAAAAAAAAAAAACCATCCATTCAAGATAAAAAAAGGAAAAGTGAAGGTACCCCTGAAAAACTTCTTGAAAAAAAATCAGTTCAATTAACAAAATATACGCTTATTTGTCAAAATTCAAAATGTAAATATCAAAAAACTTTAATAAAAAAAGAACTCACAGATGATGATAAAACCTGTCCAAGATGTAATAAAATAATGAAAACTAAAGTAGGGTAAGTGTACTTCCAGATCCGAGAGGTTGATTGATATTAACCATTTTTGTTGGAAGATTCTTTAAATCAAACTCAGATTCACAATTTGGGCAGGTATTAGGCTTTTTTGAATATTTTAAAATATAATAGATGATAAATCCAAGACCTAAAGTTAATATTACCATGAAACATAACACTTCGTGATAAATATGGTCAAAATTCTTTCTTCTTAGGGTTACGATCTGTTCACAAGTTGGACAATATACCTTAAAACCCATTATTCGTTTCCCTAACTCTTTTGATTATATTTAAATTTAATATTATGAACTTTAATTATTTTTTGTTTAATTTAAAATATTATCATTATTTTTGCATTTTTTTGCATATCGATCAAAAGGTATATAATTCATCTCTAAGTATTGATTTATTTTTGTATAACTTCCCATTCTTAGAAAAATTCCTTTTTTCACGATATTTTCAGGAAATATTACATTAAATGCTCCAATTGCACAATTATATTTTAAAATTACCTTTTTCACCAGAAAAAAATCTTCCAAAACCATCGAACTCATAATTATTGCTCCTTCACATAAGGAGCAATTATTGAAACAGGTTTAGACAAAATAACATCAAATTGAAATAATATTCTATAACAGTTAAATGTCTTAATTTAAAAGAAAAGCTGCCATCTTATTTTGAAAAGATTAGGAATTATCAAAGATATCATTTGAATCCCCTAAAGGTTGGTTTATTCTCGTCTTCAGGCTTTTTCTTTTTCTTTTCTCCAGTAATTAAAATATTCCATGTACTAGTGACGCCCAAATCTTTTAATTTCTTACGCTCTTCATCTAATGATATTTCATTTTCATTTTCATCTTCACTCATAATACACACTTATGAAATCTTTAATATTAATTAATTAGTATATTACAGTTTAATATAATTTTCTTAATTTGACATTAATACACCTAAGGAGAGATAATTTAAGATCTCAAGCATATCATTAAGATATAGAATTCTAAATAAAATTTTAAATCTTTAATTTTATAATTTATTAAAACATAATTCTTTTGATAAATTAAATAATTCATTTTAGGTCGTAATTATGGCAAATTGTGCTCATTGTGGTGAAGAAATAATTGGAGACCTCTTTAAATGCAATAAGTGTGGATATTATTATTGTGCAAGACATAAAGAGCCTATAAATCATGATTGCAATGTTATAATCGAAAGTTTAAGGTTAGAACAATCACCATCAGAGCCTCAAACTTATGTTCCGCCTCCTCAAGTAATACATGTATCTCATGAACAGACATATCAACAAACAGATACCCCAGGAGTCATAAGAGGTACTACAGATGGATCATATACTTGGTATCGCCGAGAAAGTCAAATCCCTGTAGGTGCATTTGATCCTGATTCAGGTATTAAATTCAAAGGAATCTTATTGGCTCATAAATCAGAACTATTTCATTTTATAGTTGGTGTTTCTCTGATTTTTTTTATTGGTTTATTAACTTTCTTCAACCAACAATTAATTATTATGGGATACGGATGGGCGATTTTTATGTTAGCAGGTTTTTATGCTACAGCTTTTCTCTTTCATGAATTAGGGCATAGACAAGTAGCAATTCATTTTGGACTTCAAACAAAATTTAGATTGTTAACTTTTGGAATGTTATTAACAGTTACCGGGGTAGTATTTGGGCTATATTCATTAATATCAAACGGTTCAACTTTCCCCTCATTAGCTTTACCGGGTGCTGTAGTTGTTTTAGGTTTAAGTACAATTGATAGAACTACTGGTTTATGTAAAGCAGCTGGACCTACAGTTAATCTCGTATATGGTACTATCCTTTTCATAATTTCTTTTATAATCCCAACTTATCCGCTTAACTTGTTTATATGTTATGCAGCGAATTTAAATTTCATGCTAGGAACCTTTAATATGATTCCTATTGGCATCCTTGATGGACAAAATATATGGAAATGGAATAAAAAAGTATATATTATGCTCTGCGGTTTATTATTAGTGCTATTAATAACAACTTATTTGTTCATTTATTTACCTACTAGTCCATATATAATATGAATGTAAAATAGAAGTTGATTTTTAAGAGAACATTTTTTTAGTAAATTTTAGATCTTTCATGATTTAATGAAAAAAATGAAAAGTAAAAATAATGAAGGATGATAATTTAAAATAATTAACTTTTTAATTCTTAATAGAAGATTTTGAATTAATTTAGTGCTTTCTTGGTGAACTAGGCTGACATATTGCGAATTTTGTGGAAATCAAATTAGTTATTTACCATTCACATGTAAATATTGTGGGGGAACTTTTTGTAAAAAGCATCGTTTACCTGAAAATCACGAGTGTACATTTGAGCTAAAACATGTACCACTTGTTCCTACTACTCAGAAAGAACCTAAAAGACGATACGAAGATACTGAAATAAAAAAGTCCCAATCACGTGTTTATTTAGATAAAGAGCCTAAACCTTTAAAAAGATATTTAAAAAGACAAGAAAAGCAAAGAGAAAGAACATTGAGGGGCTATCAGCAATCTTATGAAAAACATTCACAGTATCAAGGCACTAAAAGCTTATTTATTACGATTATAATATTTTCCATTGTTGGTTTGGTCTTTGCGTATAACTATATACCGGAATATTTCTATTTAAGTTTATATGGATTAGTGAATAAATTCACATACTATACTTTTATTACTAGTCTTTTTATTAGTTCTGGTGATGTGATAAGTTTATTCTTCTTATTTATTATGCTATTTATTTTATATTTTATGGCTAGAAATATTGAAATGAGCCTTGGGACAAAATTTTTAATAAAACTGTATGTAGTATGCAGTCTTTTTACGGCGTTATTCTATATTTTATTGAGAATTTCATTAATATTAATATATCCCTTAAATTCTTCTATTCTTTATATTGGATTAGCGTGGGGGGGAATATTAGGGTTATTATCCTATTCATTGTTTCCAATTATGAATAAAAAAATTACTGCCTTTATGTATTTCCTTCCAGTTAGAATGAATGGAAGGTCTCTTTTGTTAATTATAATAATACTAAGGCTGTTTCCTGTTTTACTATTTGTTTGGTATGACCCGGCTTATATCGTATTTTACCTACCGGAATTAGGAGGAATTTTAGGAGCTTATATTGTCTATAAGTATCAATTTCCCATAAGATAAAAACTGATCCATATATTCCATTCTAATTCATAAAAATTATCAAGGAATAAGTCTTTATTTTTATATTCTATTAAATTTAAAAGAGCAATTGAATATTTAAAATGTCTGAAAAAAAAACATCACGAATTATAGAATTGAATGAAGATTTAATTGAAAATAACGATAGATTAGCAGAACAGAATAAACAATTTCTAAAAAAGAAAAATGTAAGAGCTTTCGATTTTGTAGGTGCTATTGGTGCAGGTAAAACAGCGATTATTGAATCTATAGTAGAAAGAATTGCAAAAGAATATGGAATTTTAGTTATTAATGGTGATGTTGCTACTCGAATAGACGCTGATAGAATTGAAAAATGTGGTGTTGCAACAATCCAGATCAACACGGGGAAGGAATGTGCCCTTAATTCATATCATATCTCTCAAGTTTTAAAAAATTATGATTTACATGAAGTTGGTATTCTTTTCATAGAAAATGTGGGTAATCTAATTTGCCCTTCTGATTTTATGTTAGGTACTGAGAAAAGGATTGTAATAGTCTCTATCACTGAAGGGCCATGGGTTATTCGAAAACATCCAATGCTATTTAAATATTCAGATATAGCGGTCATCAATAAAATCGATTTAAAGGATGTTATGGATGTGAATATTGAAGATATGATAAAAGATGCAAAGGAGATTAATCCAAACATTAAAATTTTCATTACAAGTGCTACAACTGGAGAGAATATCTCCAAACTTATAAATTGTATTTTAAATTAGTTAAATTAAGAATAAAAACAAAAGAATATAATTATAATATTAACTACGAAAGTTCTGAAGTATTATGTCAATAAGGCAATACAATACAGAATTAGGCATGTTAATTGATAAGATTGTTAAAGTTTATCTTGATAAAGAAAAATTCTTTGTTGGACAATTAAAAGGAGTTTCTGAGGATTCAAATCTGATTCTAGTAAATGCAAAGAATGAAAAAAATAAGCCATTTCCAAAATTGTTTATTAGAAGTACTTTTTATAACTACGTAAGTTTAGAAGAAGAACCTTTTCCAATGGTTGCACTCGCGGAACGGATCGCAACCATATTTTCAAAAGGGCATGTTAATTATATTGAAGATCAAAATATCATTTCAATATTAAATGGCAAAATTATAGTTGATGAAAATGAAGTAAGAGGAACGGGGCCTTCAGCAGAACGTGTTAAAAAGATTTTTGAACAATTTAAAATGGATTTAGAAAATCCACCTGAAGAATAACTTATTTTTATTTTTTTAAATTTTTTGAGTTCATTCATTTTCAAATACATTAAGTATATTTTTTAATTGTAAATCCTTGATGATATTTTTCATAGTCGCTTTCCCTAATGGTGTAACTTTAATTAGTCCTAAATCGTCAAACTTTCTTAAATAATCATTATTGATTAGAAATTGGATATCTGTATCCCATAATTCGGCAAAAATTTCTTTTAAATCATCAATTTTTATATTTTCATCAACTTCCTTACTTAAAGCTATTATTAGGGCTAAAATTCCATACTGAGATGGTGTAATATTATCATCTTTGCCATCAGAAGTTAAAATATAAAATTTTTGTTCAATGAATTTTGTTCTAATAAGCTCAAAACCTACATTTCTTAAATTCAAATAAACTTCACTCATAATTTGTTCAAAATCAAAATTTTTACTTAAATTTTTAAGGTCTTCTTCCCTAACAATTTTTTGAGGATTCGTTAAAATAAGTTTTGTAATATTTTTTATTATTTCATTAAAATTGTTTTTTACGGTTGACAACAAAATCAGCTCTCTTGTATAGTATAAATTTTTAAATTTTTAATTTCTCTTTTTAATTCTAAATTTGAGATGATAAAGATTAAATTAAACTTTGATAATTTTTCCTCCATTTCAAAAATTGGTAAAACTTTTCTGATTGTTCTATAAATGGAACCTCCTTTATCATATTTGCTTAAGATTGATACATTTGAAAAAATAATATTTTCTATTTTGATATTAAGTTTAATTGAGATATAAAATACCATAATGAAAAATATTTTTTCAGGAGTAGTTAATCCATCAAAATCAACTTTTTCTTTATCATTTCTTATGAATGTAATCTCAATAAAGAAGTACTTATTATCATCATTTACAATAATTCTAAGCTGAGACTTTATGTTTATTTCTGATAAAAATTTATTTACCAAAGATTCGATCTCGTAAAGGTTGTTCTCCAATCTTCTAAATTCTTCAAAGGATTCCAAAATATCTTTTTCATTTATTGTGATCATAATTTTTGATTCTTGATTTTTTATTTTTTCATCTAACTCCTTTAGTTTTTTAGTGATAGGAGATAAATCATTAGGATTCTGAGGGGTATTGAAATCTTTTGGAAGGATTATTTTATTTAATTCAGTTTCCGTTTTTTTTAAATCATCTTTAATTTCTTGTGAGGGTTTAAATGATTTCAAATCAATTAAATCAAGATCCTGAACAAATGTATTTCCTTCATCTTTAATTATATTTTTAAGTTCAGATTGAAGATTAATTATTCTTTTTTCCTCATTATTTATCAACTCTACCAATTCTTGATAATCTTTTTTATATATTTCAAAAACAACGGTTAGTTCTTCTAGTTTAAATTGGGTTTGACTTTTTTTAGACTTTGTTTTAGTAATTTCAAACTGAACCTCTTTTGCTTTCTTTTGAAAATTTTTTATTTTCTCTGCATTTGTTATCTTGGTGCCAGACTCTGTGATATTATTATTTAATTCCTTTTTTGGTTCTGGGGTGTCTCCAGTCATTTCTCGTGTGATTTTATTAATTTGACTAAAATATTGTTTTTTTTGTTTAGTTAATTCTTGAATTTTTGAATTATATTCACTTATTGTTTTTTTAATCTGATTAACTTGGTTTTTCCGCTGAAAATAATCTTCCTCTAAAAACTTTAATTTTTTTTTATTTATAGTTAAGGATTCATTCAATTTTTTTATTAAATCAGTACTAGCGGTAATTTCACTTGATTTTTTATACTGTTTTGATAATTCTAATTCTTTTAATAGAGATTCTTTTTTTTTTAAAAGCATATTGTATTTGAGGATTAAAATTAAATTATCTACAATTTCATTATATTGAGAAAAGAGGAGTATATTACTAGAAACTATTTTACGATATTCGTGTATAAAATTTATTAGTCTTCTGGATTTCTGCAATTCATGAAATTCTTCAGATCCTTCCTGTAAAAACCCAATATATTTTTCTATAGGAATTTTATTTAAATTTTCAGAAATTTCAAGAAACAAATTATTTTTATATTTATTTAATAGATTCTTTTTTATTTTTCCATTAATTAATGTAAATTTATCTTTAATTGGAACATCTTTTGAGCCAATGGATATAATTAAATTATCTTTTTGAATAATTAATACCTTTTTCATTTTAATTATGGTTATTCAAAATGGTCTTTAAAGTTCTTGTACTCTTTTTCTTTTCTTTTCTTTCTTTCTCTAATTAAATCAAGAGGATCTTTATCATCATCTTTTTGAATCATATATTTTTCATCAAAACTTTTCTCAAGCTGAGATTTAAATTTCTCAATTTTTTCAGAAACCTCATCAGTTAATTCAATATCTTTTTTTCCTTTAGATTCTGGGGAGATTTCTGTTAATTTTTCTCTGCGTTTCTTCCTCCTCATTCGTTTAAATTCGCTATCAGAAAGCTTTAAATAATTTTCATACGTTTCCTTTTGTTCTTCTTGTTTCTTTTTTAGTTTTTCTAATTCTTCTTTCTCTCTAACTTTTTTAATAACACCTTTTTTAACTGATATTTCTTGCTGAGTTAATTGACTCTCTATTATTCCCATGAAATTGTCAAATGTTAAAGTGGGAGTCTTTTCGAAATAATTTCTATATTCTTTTATTAATATTGGATCTGTATCCTCAGGGACTTTTTTCAATTCTATATCAAGTCTTACTTTTAGTAATTTTTGATAATAATTTCTTATTTTTTTTACCGATTTCAGAAAAATTGTATTGTATTTTAAAGAATCCAAGAGATCTAACCATTCTGGAATTTCAATTGAAGGAATAAAAGAAACAAAATTGATGATTTTACTAATCTTTTTATCTTCAATTAGAGATAATCCTATTGATTTTGTCAATTCTTCATTTAGGTTTAAACTTTTCAAATTATCTTTAAATTTCTCTTTATATTTTCTAATTAATCGATCCTGTAAATCTAGAAATTTACTAAGATTAGTTCTTGATATTTTGTCCAATTTGATATTGATCTTTTTTAATAATTCTTCAACGGTTTCTATTTGGAAAAGTAAATTTTTATCTTTCAAGTCTCTTTCAATAGTTTGAATATTTTTTATAACATAATTAGAGGTTTGAGTTAATTCATTCAATTTTATTTGGAGTTCTTCGATAGGAAGAGTTAATTTCTTAATTTTTTCTAGATCG
This sequence comes from Promethearchaeota archaeon, assembly GCA_019058365.1. Lineage (GTDB taxonomy): Archaea > Asgardarchaeota > Lokiarchaeia > Sigyniarchaeales > SOKP01 > Loki-b32. The sequence goes on from JAHPZE010000003.1 coordinate 8,043, forward strand.
AATAATTGGTTGTTATTCATAATTTTAAAGAAATAAATTGTAATATAATTAATTATATTTTATTTATATTTCAGGAGGACCTAATGTCTTTTCCTTTTTTCCCTCATTTCTGCTCATATAGGTTTTAATTTGTCTTGCTTCACTTAAAATATCTTGTCTCTCAACATGAATAGCGGTACCACCAACTAATTTTATGGAATCATAAAATATATCATAAGTTAAAAGCCCTGTATTAATTGCCTTAAATAAAGCAACTCTCGTCCCCCTTTCAATATCAGAACCAGAATAACCATATGTTAATCCTAGAAGCCCTACTAATTTATTTTTTTTACTCAATTCCTCTAAAAAAATATTATCATCAAATTCAGAAATAGTGCGTCCTAATTTCGTTTCTAGTTCTTTTGTTATTGCTAAAATTTCTTTATATTCATTATTTAAGTTCGTAAAAATCAAGTCATCAACACCAATTTTTGCATTTTTTAGTTTTTCCATGAAAGATTCAATAATTTTTTTTCTTAAACGAAAATTTGGGAAATCAAATTTAAAATGAAATGTAAACCGGCGCCATATTGCCGAATCTAGCTGATGCTGATGATTTGTTGCACCAAAAATCGCTAGAGGTACACCCTCATAGTTTATTCTATCTATAACTTGTAGAAAGGAAATAACAGCACGTTTGATCTCTCCTACTTCATGTATATTGGATCTTTCTGAGCCTATTGCATCTATCTCATCAAAAAATAAAATAAATGCACCTCTTTCTTTGGCGATTTCTGCTGCTAATTCAACAACTCCTCGAATATTTTTAATAGTATCCCCTAATAAAGGTGATACAAGTCTATCAGATTCTACAACACAAATTGGAATATCATATTTCTTTGCAAAACCTCTTGTTAAGGAAGTTTTTCCTGTACCTGGAGGTCCATATAGAAGTACTGTTAAATTTGGGCTAAGCTTAGTATTTTTCAAATTTTTAATAAATTCATCATACTTTTTTAGAGCTTTAAAAAAATCGTCCAAAATTTCTTTTTTAATTTCATTTCCTAAGATATCTTCTACAGTTTCCTTAATATCTGAAGGAAAATAGACCGCACCATACTTTCCAAGTCGTTCTTTTATAACATCATCAACAAATATAATATTTTCTTCATTCTTAGTCCTTGGTTTACTCATTTTTCCTCAATTCTTTATAATTAATTTTAGTTTTTTTTATTATTATTTTCAAGTTTTTCACAATACAATGATATTTCATGAATAAAATCTTTAAGATTATCGATCTGGGATCCAATGAAATTAAAGATTTCTTTTCGATATTGAACTGAATCTCTAATTTTCATCTTATCTAATCCTAAATAATTCGGAAAACATATGAGTTTCATTAAATATGGAAGAACTTTTTCATTTGTTTGTAAATCTTTAAAGATTGCATAGAATATATTTTCATCAGATAGTTTCCATTTCAAGATCCCCATATATATCAAGAAAGAAAAATTCATTGAAATCCAATTAATTAATTCCTTTGATAAAAATCCTCTTCTTTGAGAAGCAAAAGCCAAATAATATAATATTAGCGTTTCATTACTAAATTGTGGATAATATCTTATTGTTCCATCAGATTGTTTATTCTCTCGTAAAAAATTATTTTCTAACAATAAATCTACAAAATCCTCTTGTGGTGCCAAAAATATTCCATCAATTAAGCGTAACCCTAAACGTTCAGCAATCCTTTCTATAGCTTCTTCTTCTGGATTCGCAATTGAATCGACATATGGTAGAAAGATATCACTTTTTAAGATCATTGGAATTTCATGGTTCTCTTTCTCCGGATATTCTCCAAAGTTAGGATCTAAGTTATAAAGTGATGTTATATTGTTTATTATTTGATAAATCTTTGGAGATATACCAGGAACTTCAAAATATTCTAGACTCTCCAACTTTTCTCTATAATACGTATGAGATTGTAATAAATGACGTTGACATTCATAAATGTCAACAGATTGTTGGAGTAATTTATTATATATGATCTTAAGATTTCCACCTCTTGGAAATAATTTGCTCTCAATAAATTTCACTAGCTGATATAAGTAAGTATTCTCTAAATTAAGTTCATCAGGATTCGTAATATGACGTAATATATTTAAAGCATTAACGGATTCATGTAGAAAATCTAAAATGTAATCCTTAATATCAATTATAGGGATTTTTTCTCGATATTTAACAATAAAATCTTTAATAATATCATAAACATTTGATCGATACATAGCAGAAAATTCTGAAAGTGCCCTAACTTTACGAATATTTCGCTTTTCTTCTTCTTGACGTATCTTATCCAAGATTTCTGTATCTAACAATAAATCTGCATCTAAATCGATAATAATTCTTCTTGTTTCTCTAAGAATTGGACGCATATGACTGATAAATGTTAAATATCTTGGTAAGATGTCTGTCCATTTCTCTCTTTTTCTCCCCGGTTTTACAATTCTTGTAGATTTTTTCTTATAGCTCATCATAATACCTCCAATTTGTAGTTATATTATTCTTCCTTGTAACCCACTAAAATTTCGGTAAAAATGTTAGAGATCTCAATGAAAATGGGTATTTCCACTCGGCATAAATTTCCCAGTATCCACTTATTAACGTCTTTAAGCAGAAATCTTATTTGATTATGGATCTTTTTATTAATTTCTGAATCTATTATTTTAGATAACCATAATCCTCCTCCTATCCTATATGCTATGATTTTAATGAGTGGTTCGAATAAAGGTTCTAACACATGTTTCATCATCCAAGATTTTGGGATAATGCTCATATTTTTTTCGTCAAAATTTGGATCATTTAAAACTGGATTCGTTTCATCAACGCTTAGTTTAGGCATAAAACTAAGCAGTAATATTAGTGCAAATATTGCAGAGATTCCATTAATTGTATAGGATCCTCCAATTTTATCAATATTATCTCTATTAATTGCTATATTTGCTAAAAACATGCAAATGAAAATATTTCTATCAAAATTATTTGAAACATAAGCATATCCTAATTCTTCATCAATGATCAAATATTTCTCTTCAAGAATTTCAATAATTTCACTTGGAAATGTATAGAACACATAGACTTTTTCTTCACTCCTTCTTATATCCTTTTCAATTACTAGTTCTTTGGATACAAGTCCAAACATATTTACAAGTTCTTCAAGTTGTTTTTTCACATAATGACGTGGTTTATTTGGATCTCCAAACATAGCAAAAAATTGATGATCAACGATATGAAAGTCATTTCTCTTGCTAAACGCCTCAACCATTCTATCTATTATCGGCCCTTGAGTTTCAGATGCTATAGCTTTTGCTTTAGATGTTACAAATCCGTTTAATAATTCATTAATGATAAAATCTTGTTCATGAGTTCTCGATTTTAAAATCTTTTCAAAAGCTTCGGAAAAATTATTAGTGTTTGGAAAAAATGCATTTTGAATTTTATCATTAATCGATTTTAAAAAAAGATCTCCATTATTTTTTGGAAAATGAAGCTTTATATTGTTTAACCTTTGAATCAAAGCCTCTTTTGCACCGGGAATATTTTCTACATCTCTTTTTTGCAATTCTTCTAATGCTTTTTCAAGTCCATCTTGAAATTCATTTAATAATCCTTTCCATGTTGTATCTTGAGCTTCTGTCATAATTTTCTCTAACTTTTTAGTAACTTCTATTCATCTATAGTCCAATCTAATTCATTTGAAATTTTTTTTAGGGCATTGATTAATGGTCTAACAAGCTTTTTATCATAGAGGTTCGGAGAAGACATGCCTCTCTGAGCTTTCCACCCCATCTGAGTGCCATTTCCCATCTCCCTCTGTCCATATTTTAAAATATTACTTAAATCACGAACCCACCAATAGAACCTTAACCATTTTTTATTGGGATTATCCTTAGAATATATTATTGCTAATGCTTTCCACTCCCCCATCAACCATTTAAGAGTTATTCCACTAACAGGTAAATAATAATTTATTGGAAAATTAGCATGAAACCTTAAATCGAGATCTTCTGGTGAAATATTAAAAATTGGCTGGTTATATCCTTCCAATATAACAATTTCTCCACAGTGCTGACACTCATAATGGGATTTCATTTTATCCATTTTTTTCTGGCATCTAGGACAAGTTCGATTTTCAAGAATCCTATATTTTATAATCTCTAAATTCTTCTCTCTTTCTAAGTCTTCTTTTGTTTTAGATTTTTGTTTGCCATATTTTCCACTCCAATTCCATATATCATCAAAAGAGCTATCAATTTTTTCCAAAGCATTGATTGTGTTATTTAAAACATGTTTATCATAAATTTTAAACATACCTGCATGTTGATAATTTTTCCACCAAGATAATCTCACATATTTTTCATCTTTTAGATAGGCGCTATGACAAATCAATGCTGCGAATAACCGATTTTCGGTTTTATTGATTGTGATACCTTTTTCACAGATTTCATATTGTTTATTCAAACTTGCGTTTTTATGAAAATACATACCCTCTTGAAACATTCCTTCTTCAATTTTAATTTTACCTTTTGCTTCTGTTTTATTGTCACTTTGCTTAACAATTTTTTTACATCGAGGACATTGAAAAATTCCCTCTACTAAGGTTTCCATCTTGATATCACATGCAGGACAATTCAAATTTACTCATCACTACTCATTAATACTAATCTTTCATAATCTAAATTTAATAATTTTAGTTCTTTTTCTGTTATTTTAGAAATTTGTTCATTAATCTTTACTAACTCTTTTCGCAACTCAATCAAGGAATTTTGAATATGATTTACTAATCCATCTTGATTAAAAGACACTTTTTCGATAAATTCTAAATAACCATATTTTTTGTTTTTACCTGAATAATATTTTTTTAAATCTATTAGTTTATTATTAATTTGTTCAATTTGGAATCTGCACTTTAGCATAGACAACAGTTGTGAATTCCATTGTGTAAATATGTCATCATTTTTATCAATTTTTTCAAAATTGAACTTTTCTGAGAGTTCTACTTTTTCATCTTTAAGATATTGAATAATGTCTTTATTTTCTTCTATAGCGTTATTAATTTTTTTTATTACTAGCTTTAAATTTAATGCGGGTTCAACAATTTTAATATGTCTAGTAATTTTTTCTTGAATTTCTTTATACTTTTGATAAAATCCTTCAATGGTAATTTCAATTTTAATTGCTTGATATATGTTCCCATATTGATCCAAAATATAATAAAAATCATCCGATAAGGTATAATCATGTTCACCAATCTCTTTAATTAAGGAATGAATAAGATTACTTTTCTCACACCGAACTCCTTTTAACCTCGTAAGAGCTAAGTTAAAATTCCTTCTAGTTAAAAATTTAAATTTCTTATTTACTATTAAAAAAAGAGTGTCATCAGGAACTGAGATTATGTCATTCTCAATAGTTATTGTTTCCTCACCTAACTTAATGATAAAATCATTATCTTTTTGTTTGAATTCTCTCAAACTTCGAATATTTTTAATTAAGCCTAAGTCTATATAAATTTCAATAAATTCCTCATCCCAAAAATTTACAACGTTGCTTTTATAAATATCATCTAAAACTAATATTCTCTCAAAGGATTCTATAAGATTATCGTTGGTCAAATCTTTAAATAAATCATTTCTAATGATATATAGGAAAAGAATTATGTATCTCATATCTACATTATCAAGAATGTTGTCAATAAGGTTTTTATCATCTTCCAATGTTAAATTAGTATGTTCCATACCTAAAATCCACTCATATTTTTTTAAACTGCTAATATATTTCAGTCAAAAAGAGTATTTGAGATAATTAACCATTCCTAAAAAATTTTACTAAAATTCTTGAAATGTTTTCACATAAAAGCAAAAATATTTTAGCTTTCCTTATCTTTATTCTAAATGATGTTAGATAGATTTATTACATATTTACGTAGTGATATTAATGGGAAGAAGAAAACGTAAACAAGTATCACCAAAAAGGGTTAAAAGAGTACCTAAAATTTTCACCTGCCCAGAATGAGTAAATCGGATTCCGATTTTTCCTCGAATGCGGTGAAAAAAGCGTCAAAGTAACTGATATTAAAAAGAAGGGTGCTTTTGCAACTGTGAAATGTGGAAATTGTGACTTAACAAAAGAAGTATTAGTTAATTCGATTTCAGAACCCGTTGATGCTTTTGGAGATTTTATTGATGTCTATTATGCCGATCAAGAACTACAGAGATTAGAAAAAAGAATACAAAAATTGAAAGTTGACCACGAATGGGGAGAACTTGCATTAGCCTACTCTATTTTGTCAGATCTTTGTAAAACAAAAGCTGCAATATTGCTAGATGAAGAAAATGTTAATTTGGATGAAGTAAATGACTGGAAAGCGAAAGCTGAAGAATTTAAACGACTTGAAAAAGACACATTATTGAAACTTGATACTGAAGAATTAGATCGAGGGGTTCGGACCGATGAAGAATCTTTATTTACCGAAAGTGATACTAAAATAAAAAAGGAAAGAAAAATTGAAGATATTTTTGATGATCCTGGATTTTTAGAGTTTTAAAATTCTAATAACATTTATAGCAATTTCATTGTAATATTCTTTTTTTCATTTTTTCAGGTATATGCTTCCATATTGGTAATTTTAATATATAATTGAAAAATTCATTATGATTCATTCCTTTTTTTAATATGAGGTAACTCCAATTTTGAAAGGCTAATCTGTTAAATAGTTTCATTAATTTTGTTCCTATAGGATTATATTTTGAAGCTAAAAAACGGGCAAAATAGGCACCAGGTCTTTTAGTTTGAGGAACAGATTCAGGATAAACAGATTCAAATAATGGTTTATTAAAAAATTCATATAAAGCTATAATTGGAAGAAGGGTATCTAAGAGTAAACTGATTTTTTTTTTATAATTCTTGTCATCTAAGGAAAGGATTGTTAATTCTTTTAATTTTTTTAATGCAAATTTATACTCTCTTTCTTTAAAGAATAACCACATTTTTGCCATTTTATCTCTTAATTTCTCTAATTTATGCACAACTTCTTCTTCTTCAAAATTAAAATTATGCTTCTGTTCATAATAATTAATAAATGATAATAAAACTGAATTCGCGGACTCTTGTTCATATTTATCGATACTTTCTTTTTCTATATTTAAAATTTGTAAAAATTTTCCTCCTTCCTTGGGATTATAGATTGAATGCATATAAATAGGGGTAGTAAATAATAGTTCTCTAATTTTTTCCAATAATGTCCTATAATGACCATATTTATCTATAATTGGGTATTTCTTTGATAGTTTTTGGGATATCCTCGCAAACTCTTTCGCAGAATGCTTTGATCTTTCAAATCTAAATTTTAATTTGTCGGTTTTTTTTAATTTGCTTATGAGATTATTTCTTTTTTCTCTGTAGAAATTAATTTTTTGGATTAATAATTTATTTACATTCAGTAGCTCTTTAACATAAGAATAGAAATCAATATCATAATTTTTAATGATATCATGATAGGATATTATGGGAAGGGTCAAGATCTTATTCTTACTGTTTTTTTCAATTCTCATGGCATGATCTCCAATAGAATAATAAAAAGTAGAATTTTGAAGAACTTCATCTAATGAAAAAAAATTACCTAATGGTTTTGCTTCATTTTTAAAATATCCGTGTAAAATGGTATCGATTCCTTTATACACATTATCATTATATTCTGATATAATGACAGATTCAAATTCTCCCGGATGATGCCTTTTAGATTTTAAGCGTTTATTTCCCAAAACAATAGCTTGATTTGCTCTATGGGATACTGTATAGACCCATTTTAGTAATGGATCAAAAAATTTTGCAAGTTTAAACTTATAATGATAGAATTCGGGACCAAAGTAAATAGGAAACCCAAAACCTCGTGAGGTTGAAAAAATAAATTGAAAGATATTTCTGATCTTTTCACCTCTTGAAAATCCAGGGAACTGAAGATGAAGTACAATACGAGGATAAAGTGCTTGTGTACCTAAATGCATCCACGCTTCGAATAGGATAATGCTACCTGGAAACTTAACTAAATTATTTTCATTTAAAAATTTGTTATTTAAAGTGTTTAAAACAGTTGGAATACTTAGGACGTTGTCTTTATTATTTTTAAGTGATTTTAATTGTTCTTCGATTTTAGCTAAGATTAGTGGTTTTATTTTAATTTGGAGAGCTTCTTTCTTTTTATAATAATTATTTATGACTCTCAATAAGGATGTCATTTCAAGAATTTGTCTTTGAAGATCATGAGCTACCCTAACCATAATAATTATTGAGGATATTTCTTTTAAGGGATCCAATTAGCTTAACCAATAATAAATAAAATTGGTATTTAGTAAGTTAGGTATTTAAAATTTTTAATTTTAATTTTTTTCAATTTTAGAGGAATTTAAATTTTAGGATATATTTTAGTGAAAGTGTTTAATCTTCGACAATTTGATTTTCTGATTTAAGTTTCTCTTTAATTAATAGAAAATTTTTGATAAAATTTAAAATGTGATAAACAAATTTAACCAGATTGGCTCTTGCGTTTACTAAATAATTCTTTGAGTTCTCCCATAATCGCCCCTCTCAGAGATACGGGACTTGCAGGACGACTTGGTCCAGGAGCAGATCCCGGTCCTCCGGGTGGCCCTCCAGGTGGAGGGGGAGGGGGTGGAGGACCTCCAGGCGCACGTGGAGCTGCGGGACTTGATGCTACGGGAGCAGTTACTCCTGGAGCTGCCGCAGATCTTGATTGAAGTGACGTAATTTGACTATTTAAAGAAGTTATCTGGTTTTGTAAATTCGATACTTTATCGTTAACAGAACCAAGTGATTGATCAACCAAATCAGGGATACGTAAAACAATTGACATTATTTTTTCAATGATATCGGCTAAAGCATTTAATTTTTCTTCAATTGGTGCTTTTCGAGTACTATCCAAGAAGCTTGCAAATTCTTCAGCACACATTTTAACTCTTTAAGTCTAGTAATTTTTTATTTTTTTTAATAAGTTAATAGATTTTTATTTAATAAATTTAAGTTTAAGCATTATTATTTTCTGACCAAAATATAAAAAAGGAAAGAAAAGTTGAATCTAGCTTAATTCACCAACAGTATCTTTTAGTTTAATCCATAACGCGTTAATTTCATCTCTTACTTCAGTAAATTGAGTTATTTTTTTAAGTAATATATCTCGAGCTCTATCAAAATCTCTTTGAACATCATTCAATTGTTGGTCGAGGATGTTTAATCTATCACCATCAATTAATTTATTTTTCGCTTTTTCAGCATCTAGTGCTTTTTTTATCACAGCAGTTCTTCTATCAGCAACTTCTGCTAATGCATCGACAAATTCCTTCTTTTTCTGAACTAAATATTCTTTTTGAACAGCAAGATCTTTAATCGCATTTAAATATTTATTATTAGCTTTAATATAATCGTCATTTTTTTGGATTATTTCTTTATATAAGTTAACTTCTTCATCTTTAATATTCGATCTATGTTCTCGGGCAAGTGTTTGCATCTGTTTTAATACATCCCTGAAAGTTCGATTTAACATCTCTCGAACATTATTTGCTTTAGTTAAATTTTCTGCATACTTTTTTTGAGAACCAATAAGCGCACTCTGCGCTTTAGCCAGTTTCTTAAACTGGGAAACGAGCTCCTTCTCAGACTTTGCTAACTCTAGCTCATCTTGATGCGTAATTATAGGACTCATAAATTTCTAAATCTCCTTCTTATTGAATTTTTTTTTTAATCTATAGTTTAATATAAATCCTTTTGATAAAAGATTAATGGAGATTCAAGTTATAAATAATTATCCATCTTTTTTTGATCATCTTGAGTATCAAAAAAATTATTATAATCTATTTTCGGGATTTCTGGCATTTTTTTATTTCCCAAGTGTTCATATTTATCAGTTATATAACTTTGAATCTTACTGAAATGCACATAGTAGGGGATTTGAATTAAAATTACATCATTTTGTTTGCAGTGTTCTAATTTCGTTAAATCATCATCAATTCTTTGTTTTAGGTTCTCTAAGGTCTGGTTAAAGTATGTTACTGCGCGATAATGTTGTTCTCCTTGAGCTTCAAATGCTACGCTTAGACTTTCATTATACCCATCTAATCCCATCTGATTACCCCGAGAGTTTATATTGAAAAGGATGCTGTTAGAATATTATCTTTATAATTTGCCTTTATTATTTTAGCAATTATTTCCTTTCGAATAAATTTTTCAGGATGAATGATTGATCTATTTAAGAGTACCTTTATACCATAATCATTATCAATTTTACCAATATATTCTCTTTTCCAACGTCCTTTAGATATAATTTCAAGTCTTATTAAATCATTTTTTTTTATATTCAAGGATGCTACAGTTATTCTTTTGTGAATTCCAAAATCTTGCGGGCCCAATTTTAATTTTATACTATAAATTTTTTCAAGTTTAGATAATTGTTTATAGAAATAATCCCAACTTTTTGGTCTGATTTTTTTTAATTTTCTACCAGTTTTATATATCAAATATTTTTGAATACCAATCTGAATTTTTCTTTTAGAATATCCCATTTTCCTTAAATCTATGACATATTTTATTATATCTTCAATGTCGTTATCATTTTCCCCGGGAAACCATACAGGGGCAATTAATACATTAATTTTTGTATCTAATAAATGTAAAATGCTGTTTGTAAGATCGTCAATATTATAATTCTCACAACCACAAAAAAAATTAGCTTTTTCTTTGTTTAAGGAATTTAAACTAATATTTATTCTTGATATTTTAACTTTTTCTAATTGGTTAATTATTTCTTCATTTAGTAATAACCCATTTGTTTGCATTGATATTATTTCAATTCCTTTTATTTTCCAAAGTTCCTTTATTAAATAGAATAATTTTGGATAAAGTAAAATTTCTCCATAAGGTGCAAAATGGATTTCAATCTTATGTCGTCCTTTAGCTTCAACAACGTCCTCAATTTTTGCAAGCAAGTATTTAGGGTCAACAATAAAATTAGTTTCATAATCTCCAGCACTAACAAAACAATATTTGCATTTCAAGTTACATAAGGTTAGAGGTTTTACCTCAATAACATTAGTACCCCTATCAATTATACCAAAAAAATCAACGCCAAATAAGGGAATATCGGATTTATCATCTACATAAATAATTTCAGGAGTCATATCTATTAAAGTTTATATCGTAAAATTCCTATTATTGAACCTAAATTTACCAATTGTTCTCCAGTGATATTCTCTGTACTCATAATATTTATTTCTCCACCAGAATTTTCAACACTGGATATAATTTCTTCTATTTTTAACTTGTGTTTTTTTGAAGAACCTCTAATTAATAGATCTGCTATTAATAGTTGTTTGATCGCGCCCCTTTCAGAAGCTTTAAACACTTCATCAAGGCCAATAACAATAAGATCAGCATCGTTAGCAAATTGGGTCATTATATTTTCGATCATCTCAGTTTCTTGAAGAACTTTAATTTTATTTTTAAGTTTTGCTAACTTTTTTGATTTTAAGATTTCTCTAATTGCACTTTCAGTACCAGAACTTGCATGAGCCATTTCAATATTACCCTTAAAGTTAAAATTAGGATTCTTTTGAAGGAATTTAAGAAGGATTTCTTTAGTATTCCCAGGGCCACAAAAAATAAGTAAGTCTATGTTTGTATTTTTAACATTTTCAATTAATACTTTTAATATGTCGCTAAAGAATTCCTCTAAAGCCTTATTTCGATAAGTTTGTTCATATCTTTTACCAGGGATATTTTTTTTAATAGTAGCAATTCTATTATAGCTAAAATTTGTAATCAATGTTAAAGTTGCTAAACCCGTTTCAATTGCAGTAATTAACATAATAAAGTTAGCTTCGAACTTGGACGTTTCTTTCAGTCGGGCTACTTCATGTTTTAACCAGTTTTCTTTGAATATTGTCAACTTTTGAGATACTTCTATGTTAAAAGTATGATAGGTTCCAAAACTAACAAAATCTTCGGGACCTTCTAAGATTTTGCCTTTTATTCTTAACCGATTTGAAAATTCATGAAAGGCAACATCTTCAACTTTCAATTTCAATCTCATTAATTTACGTTCACCTTTGGTTCCTTCTTTAAGAACGACTCTTCTGTGAGTTAGAGTAGTTACCTCATCATCTTTATTAATAATGTTATAAAGAGTCCATAAATCGTAGAGATTTTCAATTTTAACAGCGATCTCTCCCTGTTTTTGATTAATATCCAGAATTTTCAAATCCTTAAACTGGCTCCACACGCGTTTATTAATATATTAATTTAATTTAATCTTACAGAAAAGCTTAATTTAATTTAGAAAGAATAAAAAATTGAGCAAAAATAAAATAAATATAAATAAAAAAGAATAAAAATTAACTGTGTAATAAATATCTAAAACTAATTACTTCTCTCCTAAGGCTGCTTTGACTTTTTCCAACTCTGCCATGCGTTTCTTTTTCTCTTCCTCTCTTCTTTTCATCTCTTCTTCATCAACTTTTTCTAATCTAACGCCTTTTTTAATTTCTTCTTGAAGTTCTTTATCTACTGGAGCCACTCTTAACTAACACCTTATATTTTAATTGATCCAAAATAATTAAATTGATATTTACAGATATTATAATAGAATTTATTTATAAGTTTTGGTTTATTAAGAGTCAAGATCGAGTTCCATTAAATACGCACTTTCCCCAGAGTGATAATAGTTTTCTATAATTGATGGATTTCTTTTAAATTTGAATTTCTCATACATTTTAATCGCGATTAAATTACTGATTTGTACATTTAATACTATTTTTTTGATAGTCTTCAATTGTTTTATTTTATTTATTGTATGTTGTAGAAGATATGAACCATAACCACTATTTTGGAAATTGGGTTTAATAAGATAATTAATAATATTAGTTCTCTCTTTTGTTTCGTTTATAACTATTATAAAACCAATTAATTCTCTTTTTATTTTACCAATTTCTAATTTTAAAAAGAATGTGTGGTTCTCTATTAATTTTTTCAATAGATGCTTCGAAAACGCATTCTCTTTAAAAACTTCTTGTTCAAGATTTACTATTTTTCTTAAATCTCTTGAATTTACATTACTAGTTATTAATGTAACCATGTTCTTTTTTAAAAAGATTAATTGGGGTTTTTTCAGTTATTTGTTGATATTTTGATTGTCTAAAAGGTGTTATTTCAATAATAAAAGCTTCTAATTGATATTTTTCTAATAACACGTTTATTTGATTTTCGATTGCGATATAAAAAGGTATTTTAATATTTTTAAGATTATATGAGATTAATTTTTCAGATATTTTTAGTTCTGACAGTAAAATATTATATATCTTGTCCAATTCTTTTTTATCTCCTTCCACTTGTGCAAAAACTAAAAGACCTTCTTCTGTAATTACTTCATAAGGTAATCTTATATTTTTAGCTCTTCTTAAATATCTATTTTTTAACTGATAATAATCTTTAGATTTAATTGAACAAAAATGCATTTTAATAGAAACTTCTGAGCCTAGCTTACGAATTAAACGAAGAGCAGTTTCACGGCTATTTATTACAGAAGCAATGGAGCCTTTTTTCAATTGAAAGCCCCTTTCCTTTAGAGCTTGGCTGTTTGGAAAGCAAAATTCAAATTCGTTTAAATTGATGAAATCTGCGCCGATTTTGTCTAAATAAAGGATAAGATCCTCAAGATGTTCTTCACTTTCTTTATTTGGAATCACTGGCATTTCCACTCCCACTGAAATCTGTTTATTTAGAGCTTTTTCAATACGAGACCAATATTCTCTAGCTGGATGAAATCTTATTTCATCTAGTCCTGCTAGAGAGAGAGCTTCCGCTTTAGCTTCATTAAAATCGATACCATTTGTATATAAATGAATGTGAAACTTTTTTCCTTTTTCTACCTTAATAAATTTAATATATTCAATAGTTTTTTCAAAATTTAGTTCTGAAAGTGGTTCTCCTCCCGTGATACTCATTCCTTCGGCTTTAATCATATAGATTTCTTGAAGTAATTCTTGTTTAGTGTTTATTTCTATTTCATCAGCATAAGTTAGATTTTTTCCTCTCCTTTCTTCTGAAATTGGGCAATACCAAGAACAATGATAGGGTTTCTGGCAGATACCATTCAAAAACAAAACTAACTTACTTCCTTTAAGACAGTATTTACATCCTTTAGGAATACTCCTTCCTTTTATATAATAAGTTTCTCCATCTGATTTTACTAAATTTACTTTTTTCATTTTTCAAATAATTTTTTTCTAATGATTGATTTCTTATCTGCCAATTGTTTTAAAACTTCTTCAGTAGTTTCATTAATCTGAAGTTGTCTTTTTAGAAATACTCCAGTTCTTCCATATTTTTCTCGTCTTAAAAGCACTTTTTTCCGCTCATTTACCATATCAATACTTATTCCCACTTCTTTAGCGCTATTAGCTTCGTTTCCTATCACTGAAATTTCCTCGTGTCCGTTAGAATTTGGTTTGATTAATACTAATCTCTTATCAATACCAACCACTCTTAATTCCGAATTCAACTGATCATAATTAACTTTTCCTCCAAAATCATAGAATTCCATCATTCTTTTATCCAATTTTGATAATGGAAGAGTTATAGTTTCTAATTCACTTAGATAGATATAAAGTTTTATTGAATCATGCGGTGTTGCCATTATGATTTCTCTAAAATAATTTTTAAAACCATTTTTATTTAAAATCAATTCAATCTGAAATGAGGGGATTTGCTGAAAAAATATGATATCAATATCGCTTGATTTATGTACGTCTCCGCGAGCGATACTTCCGTGAATATATGGGGTGAATCCTTCTTTTATGAATACTTCTAATAATTTAAGTGCATCATTTCTTTCATTTTTTAAGAGAGTCCAATCATTTTCAGAATAATTAATTATTTCATTATGATTTCTTAAAATTTTCTCTTTTTTCATAAGTAAGAATTAAGTTTTCGAACTCAATAATTTATTTTCAATTATATCTATTATGATGCTTAATACAATAGTCTCATAAAATTTAAAGGAGTGTTTGGCTTTATATATGGTTGAAAATTTTAAAATATGTGTGTATTGAGGATAAAATTCTTTTAAATATATCTTTAAATTTCTATTTTTTAGTAAAAACATAGATTTTCTACTAAAAATTGTATATATTTGAGGATTGGTAGAGAATTCTTTAATAATATCAAAATAATTCTTTAAATTTTGTCTATTTAGGTTTGGATTCACCAATATTATTCCGTTATTATTAATATCTGATAAAATCGCTTTGTAAGAAAGATAAGATTTTGAATAATTTAGTACTATATAATTAGTTTTTATAACAAGTTCTGCTTGATTAAAATATTCTCTTACAGTTGAAATAAGTGAGTTCCACTCATTTATTAGTTCTTTTTCTATTACAACTTTCTTTGAAGAATGTTTTATTTTTACTTTGATATTAATAACATTAAAACCGTAACTAGATAAACCTTCGGTTAAAATTCTCTGAAATTTTCTCTTATTATTCATTCTAATTACTAAAATAAGGGGATAATTGCTGACATTTACATTTGAATTTCTAGTGAAAGTCCATTTCTTTGTTAAAACTAACTGATTTTTGACTCTTTCATGAGCTTTGGGAAAATAGTAGTGATCTAGAGCTTGATTTGAAAAGGAATATCGCCATCGATGAGTTATTTTAAAAAATTTTACACTAAACAATAGAAGAAATAATAATACTATTATTATAGTATCTATGAAAATCCAATCAATATGGAAAATATCATCTAACATAAGTATAATTAAAGAGATTTTTCATTTTTCAACAGCTTCCTTAATCCATTTAAGATATTTTTCAGAACCTTTTTCTAACTTAATTCCAATGCATTCTGGTACTGCATATGAATGAATTTCACTTATTTTCTGAATTATTAAATCAGCTTTATTTTCTGTCGTTTTGATAAGTAATAAGTGTTCATTAGCTTCCTCGATCTTTCCTTTCCACCTATAGATAGAAAATACATTCTGAATGATATTGACACATGCAGCGAGCTTATGTTCTACTAAAATTTTTGATATCTTTTGACCTTCTTCAATATTTGGTACTGTCACAAGAAAAATAAAATAATTCATTGTAGTTCTTTTTTTGATTATTGTAATTTTGATTAATACAATACTTAATATCAACTTTTTTAAGCTTTATTGATCTTAACTGGTTCTTTTAGCCTATTTAAATAAATTGAAATTATTTAAGATACTTATCAAACACTGTAAAATTTAAGAATTATAATTGAATGAAAATAATATAGAATTATTTGGAGTAATTATTTATCGAATCTTATAATAATTTCTTTTTTTCTTCTTCCTCCTTAAAAGAATCGACAAATCCCTTTAACTCTTGCCTAGTTAAAATATTTTCATGATTAATTACCTCAAGACACTGTTTATCAAAATCTAATTTACATTTATTATAAGAAATGAAATCATCATATTCTATGTTATTTTCATTATCACTTGCACTGAAAGTGATAGAAAGGGCAATTGAAATAACCATAGAAACGTTTTCGCTTTTAAAACTATATGAAGAACAAGCAGGAATATTACTCAGCATGAAGAACCATGAAGTAGCTTAAAATGTTATAAAAAAAGCTAGGCAACAATATCCATACAAAGAGATATATCCTAATTTATGTTAAAATTTTCTATTATGCTTTTAAAATTAACGTGATTAAATTTAAATTCTCATTTTATATTATAATTTAAATAAGAGATTATAGATTGAATATTATATCTATTCAAAATATTGTGCATATCAAATACCCTTATTGTAGGTTTTGAGTAGAAATTGATAGAAAATGCCAACTTTGTCCAATTTGTGGGGGATCTTTAAACTCTTTATATAAATTTAATTTAGATCGGTAATATCAGTAAAAACTCTGAAGTTTTAAAATTTTTATTTTGTATCTTTTAAATTATAGAAGAGTTGGATTAAGATTCTTAAATTGATGTCAATTTCATTTTAAAAAAATTGGATCTAAATACATATAAAGAAATTTAAATTAGTATAATTCTATTAAATATACAATTAAGATATTATACTAAGGTATGGAAAATTGTTACATAATGTTTATCTTATACACCAGCACACCGGCATATGTTTAATACATCGGAAGTATGGGAGTATAGAATTTAACCAAGATTTAGTATCAGGATTCTTAACGGCCCTAAAAGATTTTTCTGTTGAATTCTCTAAAGGTAGTGGGGAACTTAAAGTAATCGATATGCAAATTTTTTACTTATTGTTAGTCTTTAAAGAGGGCGTGCTAATAACTGCCGCAGCCGATAAAAATGATGATGCTAAGATAACGCATAGGGCGTTAACTGATATTATTGATAAATTTGTTTCTCAGTATGGGGATCGACTTGAGAGTTGGTCTGGTGACGTCCGTATCTTTCGGAATTTTGACCAGATTATTGATGATATTTTACAAATTGGTAGAATCGCAGAGATTCAATTGAAACTTCCAATTTTGAAGATTTTCAAGAAAGATTTTCAAAAATCTCAGAAGCAGATTGCGAAGAAGGGTTTAGTGTTGTCAAAGGAGGATTTACGCGATGTTAGGGATGTGAAGCCAGAGTGGACTGAAAAGAGGTTGCCTAAGCAAATAGTTACTCAAGGATTCTTAGACAAAAAAGAGTATAAGATAGCTCATTTAGCGGATGGATTTCATACGATTTCTGAGATAGCTGAGGAGAGTGGATGTCCAGAGGGAGAGATTCAACGTATTATAGGGAGTTTAGATGATTTAGGATTACTTTCATTTATTGAAATTAAATGATGCATAAATCTATTTTTTTTGAAATCTAAATCTTCTACTAATCTTGTAATTGAATTCTTTATTTTTTGACATTTTATAGCATTAAATGAAAATATTTTTGAAAATTGTTTTACTTATAAAGTTAAGATGAATGTTAATAAAATTGATGACAACATCTTCGAGATTCCTCCAAAAACTTTAATGGTAAGGATTAAAGGAAATATTGAGAAATTTCAGATGAGAGTTCCGGTTAAAATTTATGCGAATGATTATATTTTAGAAAAAATTAGGTTAGATCGTACCTTAGATCAAATTTGCAATGTTGCATGCTTGCCTGGGATACAGAAACATGCCATTGCTCTTTCAGATGCCCATCAAGGTTATGGCTTTTGTATAGGGGGCGTTGCTGGAACTGATGCGGAAAATGGGATGATTTCTCCCGGTGGTGTTGGCTATGATATTAATTGTGGTGTGAGATTACTGAGAACTAATTTATTTTTTAAAGACATTAAGGTTGTACTTCCAAATCTATTAGATTCAATCTTCAATAATATTCCTTCGGGTTTAGGATCAAAAGGCAAATTAAACATAAGTTATTCAGATTTAGATAATGTATTAAATAACGGTGTGAATTGGGCATTAGATAATGGATATGCTGATGCAGAAGACCATAAACATTTGGAAGAGAATGGATGTTTAAAGGATGCAGATGCTAGCTTAGTTTCTCAAAAAGCAAAACAACGTGCAATTAAACAGCTTGGTTCTTTAGGGAGTGGAAATCATTTTCTTGAAATACAAAAAGTTGATGAGATTTATAATAAGAATATCGCGAAAACCATGGGAATACATGAAAAGAATCAAGTCACTGCTATGGTCCATACAGGAAGTAGAGCTCTTGGCCATCAAGTATGTACCGATTCTTTGCGTAGTATCGAACAAGCAATGAAAAAATATAATATAAATGTTCCTGATAGAGAATTAGCATGTGTTCCAGCAGATAAACCTGAAGCTCAGAATTATTTAAAACAAATGGCTTGTGCAGCTAATTTTGGGTTTACAAATCGTCAATTGATTACTCACTGGTTAAGAGAATCCTTTCAAAATACCTTTAAAAAGGATATTGACGATTTAGATCTCCATCTAATATATGGTGTCTGCCATAATATTTTAAAAATAGAAGAACATGAAATTGATGGAAAAAAAATGAAATTGAATATTCATAGAAAAGGAGCAACAAGAGCTTTTCCCCCAGAACATCCTGATATACCTTCTGAATATAAATCTATAGGGCAACCCGTATTAATCCCCGGAACTATGGGATCTGCATCCTATCTCTGTGTGGGTAAAAAGAAGGCTATGGACCTTTCATTTGGTTCTACTGCTCATGGTTCTGGGAGAATTATGTCTAGATCTAAAGCTATTAAGAAATACTGGGGAGAGGAAGTCAAAGATAATCTAAGTAAGCAAGGTATTTTGGTGCGAGCTGCTTCGATGAAAGTAATCGCTGAGGAGGCTCCAGGTGCATATAAAGATATAGATCAAGTTGTTCAAGTTAGTCATGATCTCGGAATCGTTGAAAAAATAGTGAGATTAGTACCTATAGGTGTAGTAAAGGGATAAATAATTCAACTTTAAAATTGTACATTTGTTCTAAATGTCAAATACAATATTTATTTTAACTCCATTCTTTTTTTCTTCGATTTTCATAAAAGAATAAGTTATAGCTTTAACTTCAGTGCCTGCTTCATGTTTGTTCGTATTAAATTTTTCTCCTTTTAAATTTGCTTCTAAACAAAATTTTTCCTGATTATGTTTTATTGGGTGAATTTTAATCTTACTAAAAATAAGCTCCTCCACATCAAATAAATAAAGAAATTCAGTTAAAAAATCAAATAATAATGCTTCTTTATCTTCTGCTTCGATTATTATGGTTCTTTCAATTTCTGGTGATATTGTTATTAAACTAGGAGTAATTGTTTCCATTAAACTATAAGCCGTTTGTTCAAAAGCCTCTTCCAAGTTTTTGCCTTTAGCTTCGACAGAAACATCAGCAGTATGATTTAAAAACCTATAACCAGTATTCCTCATATATTATTACCTAATTGAGTAGAATTGTAATGTATGATATATATAACATTTTTGTAATTATATAGATTTCTTAGTAGTTTAAATTGATTATAGAAAATAATACAGTATGTTCTATACGATTGCGGATGATTTGATATTTTATCAATTATTATCGTTTATTAAGAAATATAAAAATTTTGAGCTTAAATTACGAGAATATTTTTACTCTCGTACAAATGGTATATATCCAGAATTTATTGTGGTAATTAACCAGTTTATCTTCTTTTTTATTAAAAAGGAGAATTATTTTAGTGCTAAAATGTATTTAGACGGTATGAGAAGGGAAATCACCGAAAGAAAAATTTTAATCATAAGGACAGAGAGAATTCTGATGAATTTACTTTTTAGTTTCTTCCCTGATTTAATTATTGATAATGTAAAAGTAGAATCTGATAACGAATCTGGGAGGAGAGAAATATCTATATACTTTTTATTTTATAAAGAAAGAGGGATTGCGATCGGTCGTAACGGAGATTATATTAGAGCAGTAAATGAAATTTTTAAAAATTATGTTGTTTTTGAAAACAGAAATACTCCATTACAAGTCAAATGTAAATTTAAGGATTAACATCAATTTACGGTTATATTACCAAGGAACTTCTTTTAAGCCGAGAACGTAAGCTACTGTATTCGCGATAATACTAACTGCGGGAGTCAGTATTATAAGAAATATTATGATATAGATATCGGGAAGCAAGAAGAGAGTTGGTGATATTAATCCAGGGATTGAAACAAAGAGTAATGCTACTAAAGCAAAATCCAACTGATCTACGATCCAAAAAGGCGCTCCACTTTTAATATCAAATCTTCTTTTCAGAAAAGAACCAACTAAATCGCCTGCTACAGCACCATATGAAGCTAATATAATTCTTATAATTAAAACAAGGAAGTTGATTGGGAATTCTCCACCTATGAAGTAATATTTAAAAATTCTAATATCGCTATAAAGTATATATTGTCCTTGAGCACCCGCATCAATAATGACATCCTTTATTGGTTCCCATAAAAGAATGAAAAGAAGAAATATCAAAAAAGAGATTGGAATTCCAATGTATAATGGGCCCTTTAATCCATTCCAAGTTTTGTGGTCGCCTAAAAGTCGCCTACCATCCCGAAATGTTCTTCCACCATCAATGGGTTTACCTCCACCGGTGATAACCATCGAAGCATTTGAAATATATGCAGGAACAATGAATAGAAGGCTAAAAATTAATAAGGCGACCCAATCAGCCCAATTGAAGATTACAGCTATAAGTAGGAAATTTGCTAAGATTAAACATGCAAAAATAATAGCTAGAATTACAGCAATCTTTTTATGATTTTTTTCAATGTCAATTTCAGCTGGCAATGCTCAGTTTTATCATATTAGGTTTTTTTTTTCAAACAAAATAATTAATTAAACATATATTTAATTGAATTAAATTTTTTTTAATTGAAAAATCTATTAATAAGAAATTAATAAATGTTGCTTCATAAATAATATTCTTTTAAAATACCGACAATAATATTATATATTATTAAAAAGATTCATCAAAATTAGCTATTAAAGCTTTAACATTTTTCTACTAAACTAAAGATTAATAAATAATTTTAAATATGCAATTGAAATATTGAATATATCTTTAAATTTCGAGTGGAAACATTTTTTACTGCAATAATGAAGCAATGGTGTTATAATTGTTGAAAAATCATAATAATAATATTCAATTCAATATCGATAAATTCTACAAAAACTATCTTAGTGGTCCAAGAATTTTTAAAAATAGAGATGCGTTGGAATCATCATATATTCCAAGAGAATTACCTCATCGTGATACTCAGATAAAAAATATTGCAGAAAAGACTGCTTGTGCTTTATTAGGTGATACCCCTCCAAATTTCTTATGTTATGGAATGACAGGAACGGGGAAAACAGCAACTATAAGGTATGTAAGTCAAAAGTTGGCGCAACAGAACTCAAAAATTAAACCATGGTGGATTTATATTAATTGTAATATAGTATCAACACCCTATCGTATTTTGGCTCACATTTACAACACTATTTCAAGAAGGGAGAAGATTCCACCTACTGGACTTCCAAAAGATATAATTTTTAAAAAATTGCTTGGATTATTAGATTCAAGGGTTGGTAATTCAATTTGCTTTTTGGTTCTTGATGAAATTGATATTTTGGTCGATAAGAAAGGTGGAAATGAAATTTTATATGATTTAACAAGATTAAATGAAAACTTAGATAATAGTAAAACGAGTATTATTGGAATATCGAATAAATTGAAATTCAGAGAGAATTTGGATCCTCGAATAATATCGAGTTTAGGTGAGGAACATATTGTCTTTCCATCTTATGACGCAAGTGAGTTGAGAGATATCTTAATTGAGAGAGCTAAAATAACTTTTCAGGAGGGTGTTTTAAAGGAAGAGGTTATTCCCTTATGTGCTGCTCTCGCTGCAAAAGAAAATGGAGATGCTAGAAAAGCATTACAATTATTAAGGAAGGCAGGTGAATTAGCTGAAAGAGATCAAAATAAAATTGTTACAGCTAAGCATGTAGAAAAAGCTCAAGGAGATTTAGAAAATGATCACATTATGGAGTACATAAAAGGTATACCACTCCAAGCTCAATTGATTATAGCATCTATTTATTTAATTTCAAGATTTAGTCCAGACTATGTTATTATTTCTGGAGATATTTATGATGTTCACTCAGAAATTAGAGGGTTGATACCAGGAGTTAGACAATTAACAAAAAGGAGAATTAGTGATTATATTAATGAGTTATCATTAACAGGTATAATATCTGCAGAGGTTAAATCTATGGGACATTATGGAAGAACCAAAATAATTAAATTTGATATTGGTATGGAACTTATAGAAAAGGTATTGTCAGAGATTGACAAAATTCAAGGTATTATGAATTATAAACCCATTTTTTTACAAAATGATAAAGTTAAATTAAAAAATAACATATTTAAAAAGCTTATTTAAGTAGTAAATTCCCATTTATCTATTTCTTCAGCTAACTCATTTAGAAAAAATTCAGCAGAACTATTGTTCTTTTCCTTTAATAATAAGAAAAGTTTAGTTATATGTTTACAAAACTTCTTATTTTCCGCCCTCCTTTCCTCGAAATCATGGCAATTGTGATGTAATATTTTTTTATTAATATCTATTTCTATAATATAAGATTCTTCTTTTGTACCTGCAACTTTTGACTTGATAAGTCCTTTTGAGCGATCATATTCTAATAATTCAAAAGCAGCATCAGAAATGGTTACAGACCTGTTTAAAGTTCCTTTATCAACAAACGCATTGAATAAAATACTGAATTTAGACGAATCTTTTTTATAAATATCTTTTTTTAAATGTGTAATTTTTAAATAAGATTTAATCTTTTCTAAAACTACATTTTTTCTTTCTTTATGCCAATTTTGTAATTGCTCATTCAATGTTTTTGATAATTTTAAACGTTGATTATTATCTTTGATGATGAGATTATTATTAATCGAGGCATTAATGAAGTTTCTAGCTTTATCTGGAGGAAATAGAAATAACTCAAATGATATTTTATAAAGTAAATCATTGTAAGAAATATATGGGAGATCAATTATTTTCCAAATGTATAATACCATTTCTGAAGTTTTATTACGAGGAATCGAGAAATTCATGATCTTAAAATTATTCAAACCAATATTTTATAATTATTATAAATTTAACTCATTATAACTATTCTGATTTTTCTTTTTGAAATAAAAACTATTAATTTAGGTGAAGATCTAATTGTGTTCCTTTTAGAGTATCTAATTCAATAATGGATAAAATACCCGGAGTAGGATGTATTCCTAAAGAATTCATAAAATCTGTTTGACTTTGAAAACAACCAGAATTAACTAATGCAATATTATTATAATAATCCATTCCATTAATATGAATATGTCCTGTGTGAAAAATATCTGGAATATCATCAATTACAAGCCAATCTTTATTTGTGGGTGCTATTTGAGTTTTCTTTCCATATATTGGAGCTAAATGTCTGCATATCAAGAGTTCTTTCATTGTTTCTACTGGGTTATTGTTTTCTAAACCTGGTATCAACATATTTAAATCAAGAATACTGTCACCATGAAAAATTAATGAATTTACATTGTGCGTTTGAATAAGTGAAGGATTCCCTATACAAATAACACCGCTATTTATAAGTTCTGCTGAATATTTCTTTGGTACAGCGGGTCTAGGAATTGCATTCCTTACTGGTTCATGGTTTCCTGAGCTATAGAAAATTTTTATATAATCTGGAATGTTTGAAAGCATTTCTGTGGCTTTTTTAAATTGGTTATAGATATCAGGTATGTTAAGATCATCCTTTTGGGTAGGATATACACCAATACCATCAACGAGATCGCCATTTATTATAATATATTTAATTCTTCCAGCTTGTTCTCTTTGATTCTTATTTCCTATTTTCCCATTTAAGAAATCTATAAACCTATTCCATAATTTTTCTTCAAATTCTTTACTACCGATGTGAGTATCAGAAATCAAAACAATCGATAAAGGATCTGGCGATTTATTTGGTAAATAATTCTTGGGAATATCAATTTTTGATATATAAGTGCAATATATTATCCCACTTTTACCTCTTTCTCCTGGATTGTAAGTACCCTCTATATAAATCATTTGATCGTTAATTGTTCTTTCCGCTATTTTTATATTATCTTGGTTTTCTGAATCTTTACGGATTATAATATTAATAAAATTAGTTTGATCTTCCAATGTTAAAAAAAAATTTCCATTTTTAGTCTTCCGAATTTGATTAACCATTCCTATTGCAGAAACTTCTACTCTATTAGTTAATCTTAAAATATTGTTAATATTATTAGCTGAAAGTACTTCTGGTCTCTTTTTAATTAAACTCCTAAGTTTATTGAATTTATCTAAAGTTAAATTGTAAAAATCTTCATAATCTCCATTTGTATAGAGTTTTCCAGTAGGATCTTTTAAAATTTCATATTGAAAGTCAAAATTTTTTGCTATTGGCTTAAATCCTACCGTTGATTTCGAACTTCCAAAAGGAGAAACTTTTTGGTTATTCTTCTTTGAGATTTTAAGTGGATTATTATCAAGATTATTTAAGATTAGGGGATTCTCATTAATTTCTAATTGATTTTTAAGGTGATCTGCATATTCAGATTTTTCATGAGTTTTTATTTTGATTTTTTCAGTTTCTATTATACTTAGTGAACTTGACAACTCAGTTTTGTCATTCTCTCCTAATTGTTTGTCTTGAATAGCTACTGAACTTATTTCTTTTAACATGACTGTCTTTAATGACTTGCTTAGTTCCTCGTTTGAAATTTTCTTTAAAATATCTTTTGTTAAATGACCCTCAAAATTAGGGAGAAAACTAACATTTTTAATAATTAATTTAACTTTTTTTAAGGGTTCCTCTAAATTTATAAGAAGATCTAGAATTGAAGGTGTTATATTGATGCCAGAATTGACCAAATCTTTGATAATGACTTTTTTTTCACTTATATTA
Organism: Promethearchaeota archaeon; assembly: GCA_019058365.1. Lineage (GTDB taxonomy): Archaea > Asgardarchaeota > Lokiarchaeia > Sigyniarchaeales > SOKP01 > Loki-b32. The sequence goes on from JAHPZE010000003.1 coordinate 33,580, forward strand.
TCGGTTTTCAATATTCTACTATCTAAAATGGAATTATAATAATAATTGAGGAAAATAAATAAATTATTTATTATTAAAGGAAAAACATCTTTATTTTTATAAGGGAAGAGTGTAGAAAATTAGCATTCTCTATAATTTTATAAATGAAATAGCTGATTAATAAATGAATTTAATTTAATTCATAAAAATAAGAATATTAATTCTAAGTTTTATTAAATTAGTTTTTCTCAATTTTAAAAATAGGTTAGTTTATGCCAGACATGAGTAGAGCTATGGAATTATATTTTAATCAAATTCAAAAGCAAGTCAATGAATGTTATTCAATTGCTGAGCAAGCACGGCAAAAAGGTTTAGATCCTGAATTAGAAGTGGAATCCCCTCAGGCAAAAGATTTAGCTGGACGAGTAGAAAAACTTGTAGGGCCCGTGGGTGTTGCAGAGGTAATACGGGAGTTAAAAATAAAAGGATTGACTGAGGATGAACTTGTCTTTAAAGTAGTTGCTGATATTTTAGATGAAAAAATTGGAAAGATTGCATCTTTAGAGGCCCGTGTGGATAGAGCAATAAGAGTAGGATTAGCTATTAAAACAATGGGTGTTGTAAGTGCTCCCCTGGAAGGAATTTCTAAAATTTTAATTCGAAAAGATAATTTTGGCAGAAAATATCTATCTCTCTACTTTGCAGGCCCAATTCGGGCTGCAGGGGGGACAACCGCTGCACTTTGCGTATTAATTGCTGATTATGTAAGAAGAAAATCAAAAATTCCAAAATATGAAGCATCTGAAGCTGAAATTGGTAGATATGTTGAGGAGGTTAAATTATATGACAGAATAGTACATTTACAATATCCTTCATCTAACCAAGAAATTCGATATGCTGTGAATCGATTGCCAGTAGAAATAAATGGTGATTCAACTGAAGACGAAGAAGTGTCAGCATTCAGAGATCTACCTAGGATTGAAACAAATAATGTTAGAGGTGGTGCTTGTTTAGTTTTAAACGATGGTATTCTTCTTAAAGCACCAAAATTACTAAAGATTGCTAAGGCTATGAAATTAGAAGGTTGGGACTGGCTTGAGGAATTAAAGAAAATTGCTCAGAAGCAAGATAATCAGGAGAAAGAAGAAAAAAGTGAGAAAAAAAACAATGTAAAAATCACCCCAAATTCGAAATTTGTTGCTGATATTATTGCTGGACGCCCAGTTTTCAGTCATCCTTCAGAAGTAGGTGGTCATAGAATAAGATATGGGCGTTCTAGAAATACGGGACTCGCCGCAGGAGGGATGCATCCGGCCACAATGGCTGTTTTAGATGATTTTGTAGCAATTGGAACACAATTGAGAATTGAACGTCCGGGAAAAAGCGCAAGTATATGTCCCGTGGATGGCATTGAACCACCAATTGTAAAACTGCAAAATGGTGATGTAATAAAAGTTTCAAGCATCAATAAAGCTAAACAGATTTTTTCTGAAATTAAAAAAGTGCTATTTATTGGCGATATATTGTTTGGATATGGTGAATTTACTGAAAACAACCATCTATTAGTGCCCTCTGGATATGTAGAAGAGTGGTGGGCATTAGAATTAGAAAAATCTATTATTAACCTAGAAAAATGTGATAAGCAGCTACAAGCATTTATTAATAATCCTTTTACAAATATTCCTACAGCAGAAGAAGCAATTCAAATTTCAAAAAGATTTGATATTCCCTTACATCCTTCATATTTGGATTTCTGGGGGAATATTACATTAGAAGAATTGGATTTATTACGAACTACGTTAATTAAGAGTTTCTCTAAATCTGAACGAAATATCAAGTTAAATTATGAGAAATCGATAAAAAAGATTTTGGAAAAAGCATTTGTACTTCATAGAATAAAAGATAATAAAATAGTATTTAATAAAACAATGAGTCTCATTTATAAAACAATTTTTAACTTAGAAGATGAAAAACTCATAAAAATTGAAAAGAATGATGATGTTTTCAATTATTTTTATAAGATTTCTTCACTCAAAATAAAAAATAAAGCACCATATTATATAGGCTCACGTATGGGAAGACCAGAAAAATCAGAAAGAAAAAGCATGAAAGGAGTTCATACATTATTTCCTTTAAGTGATGTTGTTGGTAGTTCGAGATTACTTGAAAAAGCCATAGGACATAATATTAAAAAAAGAAATGAAAATGAATTTGGATCTAAAAAAAGGAAGTCTATCGATTTTGGAAATAAAAATAACGTTGTAGAAACTGGTAAAGTCAGAATCGATGTATGTAGAAAAAAGTGTATGAATTGTGGGAAGTCGAGCATCTTTAATATTTGTCCGGTTTGTGGCACTCATACCGAAGTACAAAAAATCTGTCCACGATGCAAATTATTATATCCAACATTTGAGGAAAAATGCTCTAAGTGTCATGAAACTCTGAAAACCTCAAGTGAAGCTAAATTTAACATGAAAAAGTATGTAAACTCAGTATTAAAATCACTTAATATGCAATTACCTAAGAAAATAAAAGGTATTATTGGATTAAGTAATGAATATAAAGTTCCAGAACCACTTGAAAAAGGAATTTTAAGAGCAAAAAATAATGTTTTAGTCTATAAAACAGCTGAGATAAGATATGATGCCACAGATATACCATTAACTCATTTCAAGCCAAATGAAATTGGTACATCAATAAATTTATTAAAAAAATTAGGATATGAGACTGATTATTATAAAGATCCTCTCAATAATGAAAATCAGGTTTTAGAATTGAAAGTTCAAGATGTCATTTTGTCTGATGACTGTGCTAAATACTTTATAAAGGTAGCTAAGTTCTTAGATGAAGAATTAGAGTTGTTTTATAAACTAAAGTGCTTTTATAATGTGTCTGTTAAAGAAGATTTAATAGGTCATTTAGTTGTGGGTTTAGCTCCTCACACGAGTGCCGGAATTATAGGAAGAATAATTGGTTTTACCCCAGCTCGATCAATCTATGCCCATCCTTATTGGCATGCCGCAAAGAGAAGAAATTGTGATGGAGATGAAGATGGGCTTATGCTACTTTTAGATCCTTTATTAAATTTTTCCAGACATTATCTCCCAAGTAAAATAGGAGGTCGGATGGACGCAACTCTAGTAATTGGTACAAAGATTGACCCTAATGAAATTGATGTGGAAGCGCTTAATATAGATACATTATTTAAATATCCTTTAGAATTTTATGAAGCAACTGAACGATATTGTTCACCATCAGAAATAGAACCAATAATGAACCTAGTTAAAAATAATTTAGGTACAGAAGAACAGTATGAAAATATTGGCTATAATATTCCAACCGATGATATTAATGAAGGTCCTAAAACTACGGCATACAAATTATATGAAACTATGGATGATAAGATTGAAGCTCAACTACAACTTGCAAACATCATCAAACCTGTTAATGCAAAGAAAGTAGCCGAGAAAATATTAATTACTCATTTCAATCCAGATATTCTTGGTAATTTAAGAAAATTTTCTGTTCAAAATTTTCGTTGCGTTAAATGCAATGAAAAATACAGGCGTCCTCCCTTATCAAACGGCGGTAAATGCCCTAAATGCGGAAACAGAATAATATTGACAGTAAATCGTGGGGGTATTGAAAAATATATTCCTCGAGCCTTAAATTTAGTTAAAATATTTAATTTAGATAATTATACAAAACAAAGGATGGAATTAATTGAGGAATACGTAGAAAGTTTAACGAATAATCCAAAAATTAAACAACATAAGCTATCTGACTTTTTTTAACATCCTCTATCCTTAAATCAATGCTTCTTAATGCTTGATGACATATATTTAAACATCCATTTAGATTTTCTAAAGAACATTTGTCAGGTGTATCTTTTAACGAATGAATATATTTTGAATCCTTACTTGAATGAAAGCACATTACTTGAAATTTACTCCTCACTTTTCTAGCATATTTCCTGAAGGATTTATAGTCACTATTGGGTTTAAGAGTTTTGTTATAAATTTGTAGGGGAATATTCAATTGCTTTGCTGTTGCCCTAAAAATTTCATTTAAATTTCGATTTATTTTTTTTCTAAATAATCCTGATCTATTTAAAAGCCCTATATAACTGCCAATCATATCAATATTAATATTAAAGGATTTATCAAGATCATATGTCTGGTTAAGACTGTTAAAATGTGTTTTGCAGAACTTTTTTGATCCCTTTAAACCCCATTCTTCAGCTCCAGGCCATAAAATCAGAATATCTGTTCTTTCAAGGGGATTTTTTTTGAAAACCTTTGCCAATTCAATTGATATAGCAACTCCACTTGCATTATCGATTGATCCTGACGACGGATGGTCTTTAAATACTAAATACAACATGGGGATTGAAATAAATATCGCAATAATTGAAGTAAAAGCTATGGTAGTTACAATAAAATTAGAGAGAGAGATAAATGCTAAAATATTGAGAAAAAATATTGTTATAAAAACGAAAAAGATTATACCATAAAAAAAAACTATCAATCTATAAATGAAAAAGATAATAACTTGCAACTTAAAAGGGATATTTGCAGAAATGGAGTCATAATGAGCAGATATTATTACCAATGGTCGATTAGGTGCTTTTTCTTTAGCGGAAATTAACGTAAATATGTTTTTTGATTTCTCTGCTTTTATGAATGAAATATTACGTAGGGTTTCAAACATGTTTTTTATAATGAAATAAGCTATGACAATTAAGATCATACGGAAAAGTATTAAATTGATAAGTATAAGAATGTAACTCACCCTCATAAGTATCTTGAGTGGGCCTGTCCAATCAAAATGTTCAATTTCCGGTTTAAGATTATTCTGTTTTAACTCTTTTGCTATATAATTTAATGCTTCGGTCTCTCCTGTAGATGAAGCTGTTCGGTTAAAAGCTAAAGAATATATGTGCTCCATCGTTTTCGGCTCATTATTTAATTGCAAACTTGAAATCAAAATCACTTATACAATATGTTATTTATTATTATAATTTATTAATTAGGAGAAATGATCTCAATTTAAATGCTCTTAGTATAGAAATCAAATATATCATAATATTAAGTTAAATAATATAAGTCTTTAAAATTTAAATTGATTTATCCACGGTTTAATTCAATAAGTATTATTATAAAAATTTAGATTTTTCAATGTTTTTCTTTCCATACTTCTACAGATTCAATTCTATTATTTAGAAATATAATGTGCAGGAGGTGGGATTCGAACCCACGAATTTAGGTCGAGGAGATATTTCCTTCGAAGACCTATGTCACTAGAGCCTCAGTAACGCCATAAAAGCACAAAAGTGTAATATTCTAGCGCCGTAGACCAGGCTTGGCAACTCCTGCGAGGATAAAATTTTCTTTTTGTTAGTATATTTCTTGTTGGGGACTTGATCATAGATAATGAATTTAATTTTTAATATTTTATTCCCCTATTATCTTTAATTAATAAATCAAAATAAAAAATAAGAGAGTAATTTCCAATCCTCAAAGCAAAATGATATTAGATCTTACTTTAAACTGAATTAATGATAGGTACATTTTATTTTTATAAACCATAATTCTAAATTCTTTGAATTTTATCGTATTCTATAAATTTTAATAACAAATCTATTATATTAAATAATATATTTTAGTTTATTTATAATAAATTTGAAACCAAAGTATAAAGGATATCGGATTCATGTCAGTCGATCGAGATAAACTTGAAGCACTTCTAAAATGGTATAAGCAAGAAGTTGGAGAGAACTTAATCGCTGTTCTCATTGTAAATAGAGAAGGTTTAGTAATGTCTGCATTAAAAGGATCATCAGATCAAGATGTAGAAGAAGATGTAATTGGTGGGGTGAGTGCATTAGTAGAACCTGTTTTAACCAGAATTACAGAGGAATTTAGTTCTGGATCTTTTGGAACTGGAACGTTCGATACAGAAGAGCAAAGATTTATTTTTTGCGAAGCTGGTCCGGAAGCAATTTTTGTAACTGTTTTGAATTCTATTGCCATGGTAGATCCTGTTTTTCCATATGCATATTTAGCTGCAGAAAAAATTGCCAGAATATTTGATGGAAGAACTGTAAGTCCTGTAATTCCTAAATTATTCACAGAAAGAGAAACGCCAAAGATTGAAAGAAAAATTGATAAATTACAGCAAATCAAGATACAATCAGGAGAATATGCGTTCAAGTTAATCCTTGGTGGCGAAGGTGGTGTTGGAAAAACCAGTATGGTTCATCGATTTGTTGAGGATGCGTTTCAGACTGATTATAAATCCACAATTGGGACATCCATAATGAAAAAAGAGTGTGATTTTCAAGGTTTAGAATCTAAAGTACGTTTTGTTATTTGGGATTTAGCGGGTCAAGCGCAATTTAAACGTGTAAGGCAAACATATCTAGGAAATGCCGAAGCAGGTATTTTAGTTTTTGATGTAACTCGTAAAGAAACCTTCGATAAATTAGAAGATTGGTTCAATGAAATTAAGAAGGTATCTTTAACAATTTCATTAATATTAGTGGGAAATAAGATAGATCTGGAAGATCAACGGATTATATCGCTTGGACAAGGAGAAGAACTCGCACAAAAATTGAACCTTTCTTATATTGAAACTTCTGCTAAAACAGGGGAAAATATAAATGATGCATTTAAAATGCTCGCTTTACAAATGATAAAACGCTTTGTTTTTACTGAAGAAGTATGATGAAAGCCTCTGGGGGGAATTGAACCCCCGACCTACAGATTACGAATCTTTAGCATTTTCTTCAAAGTGACATTTAATGTTGCTATACCTGCTAAGCCACAGAGGCAAGAAATTTTAAAAATATGAGTTACTTCAAAAATTATAATTATGATAAAATTTTAAATTTTATTTAATGAAAAATAATCTTCAAGTAGGAAATTTAGGAGAAATAAAAATAATAAAACTTATAGAAGAACTGGTTTTGAAAAAAACTGGAAAAGATCTTTTAAGAGATGATTCTTTTTTTTTTGAATTTAAAAACCAAGATTCAAATAGAAATATTGTTTTAAATTCTGATATGTTAGTCTCCACAACAGATGTCCCACCTCAAATGAATTCCTATCAGATCGGTAGGAAATCTGTATTAATGAATGTGAGTGATTTACTGGTTAAAGGTGTTAGACCAAGTGGTTTAATTATATCTTTTGGTCTTCCAAGGGAATTGAAAAAATATGAGTTAATTGAATTATTAAATGGGATTATTGATTACAGTGTTAAATTTAATCTGGATTATATTGGGGGAGACGTTAATGAAACAAAAGAATTAATCATAAATCCAACTGTATTTGGTTTTAAAAATCCTTCAGCAATGATTTATAGGAAGGGGATAAATATAGGTGATATCTTAATAGCTAATAATAAATTTGGTTTAACGGGAGTAGGTTTTGACATCCTTTTAAACAAAAAAGGTGGTTCTCATGAGTTTCCAAATTATGAAAGATCTATTATGAGTGTATTAGAGCCTAAAATCACCGGAAATGAAGCGTTCATATTATCAGAAAGAAATTTGGCAACTTCAAGTATAGATTCGTCAGATGGGTTGTTTAAATCTTTACAAGATTTAATGTTATCAAATCCTAATTTAGGTTTTGAAATCTACTTTAATGAAGATTTAATTGATACAGAAGCGATTAAATATTCCAATGAATTCAATGTTTCCTTAGAAGATTTAGTTTTAGGTGGGGGTGAAGAATTTATTCACTTATTTACTATTGATCCTTCAGATTTTAATACAGCTCAACAAGAAATTCAATCTAAATATGGACAGATTTTTAAAATTGGAAAAGTATTATATGGAGAACATATATATATTGTTAAAGAGGGTGAAAAAAAAGAATTAAAGAGTCATGGTTTTGAGCATTTCAACAAAAGGACTTGAGATTTTATAGCTTTTACTATATTATTTAAAAATTGAAGGAAAGAAACTCATTTAAATAAAATTTTTATATTATAATGGATTTATTCTTATGCAATTTACGTCTACACATAAAAAAAATTCTTTAAGGGCTATTGGCGCAGGCAGGTAGCGCAGCAGGCTTTTAACCTGACATTTAAGGGTATATCTCCCTTAAAAAGAAAGGTCGGGGGTTCAATTCCCCTATAGCCCGTTATTTTCCACTAATATATTAATAGTCGATTATCATCTAAAGAAATTTTATTAAGAAAAATTTATGAAATCTTTAAGTTTATAATTAATTAATTATTCCTTTCACTATTATTCAGTATGGAAAATTTAGAATTTAAATTACCCTCTGATGAACCTGAGCAACTTTTAGTAAAATCTCAAGATACTTCTGACTCAAATTATGGCATTGAGCCTGAAAAGAGAAGTATTGAATTACTTTTACAATACGGAGTAATAAATCTTGATAAACCAAGTGGTCCAACTAGTCATGAAGTAGTTTCATGGGTTCGTAAAATTTTGGGTATTTCAAATGCAGGTCATGGGGGAACTCTTGATCCAAAAGTTACCGGTATATTACCATGTGCTCTTGGAAAAGCAACACGAGTGTTGTCAGCATTATTATACGCCGGTAAGGAATATATAGGAGTGATGTATTTACACTCTCCAGAAAAAAGAAAAAAGATAGAGAAAATATTTGAATTATTTACAGGAAAAATCTATCAAAGACCTCCATTAAAATCGTCCGTTGCAAGAAAATTACGGGTAAGAGAGATTTATTATAGCGAAGTTATTGAAGTTAACAATAATCACATATTATTTCGTATTGGATGTGAAGCGGGAACTTATGTGAGGAAATTTTGTTTTGATTTAGGAGAAGCTCTATGTTCTGGTGCTCATATGCTTGAGTTGAGAAGAACAAGAGTAGGTAATTTTAAAGAAAGTGATAATCTAATAACACTACAAAATTTAAAAGATGCCTTTACAATTTATCAAATAGAGGGAAATCATTATTATTTGAAGAAATTAATATTCCCAATGGAGAAAATGGTTTCTCATCTACCTAAGATTTATGTTAGAGATACAGCAGTAGATGCTTTATGTCATGGAGCAGATTTAGCATCTGCTGGTATATGTTATATTGATGCTAGGATAAAACCCAATATGTTAGTTGCATTTATGAGTTTAAAAAAAGAGTTAATTGGGTTTGGTATAGCTTTAAAAGATGCACTTCAAATATATAAAGCAAAATCAGGAATCCTCGTAAAAACTAATAAAGTTTTCATGGAAAGAGGAACCTATCCACGTTGGAATGAGAAAAAATAATAGATTTAAACAATACTAATTTTTATACTATGGATAATAATAAAACCCATTATTATAGCAGAGTTCCCGAAGTTAATGTAAAAATTTATACTATACCAGAAAGTTTAAGAAAACATCTTTATATTTTTAAAACCATCACAGGTGTTTTTTCATTTAAAAAGCTTGACTTAGGTACTAAAGTTCTTATTGAACATATGTATATCCCAAAAGAATCTAGTATTTTACTTGATTTGGGATGTGGGTATGGACCAATAGGAATTGTTCTAGCTTATGAGTCTCCTCAAAGCTCTGTTTATCTATTAGATATTAATAGACGAGCTATTTGGTGTGCAAAAGAAAATATTAAATTAAATCTTCCAAGGGAAAGGAAAAATATAATTGCTTTATCTGGAAATTATTTTAACCCAATTAAAACCAAAAATTTAAGATTTGATGGAATTTATATGAATCCTCCTCTGCGTCAAGGAAGGAGAGATTTTTTAGATTTGCTTTCTAAAATTCACAACAATTTAAAACCAAATGGGTATTTTCAATTTGTAATTAAGAAAAAAATGGGGGCAGCTTACATTTTAAAATATTTTAAAGATGCTTTTCCAAATGAAAATATTGAGATTTTATGTAAAAGAAGTGGATATTGGGTTTTTAATTGTTTTGATTAATTATAATTTAATAGAAACCCGTTTATTATGAGAAAAATGATAGAAAAATGGAAAAATTTTTTAGAATAGCATCACTTCATTATTTATAATTCGTAAAAATAGAGGATTTTTCCTTGACTAAAAAGAAACAGATAGATGTTTTGCTCCATAAATTTGTCCCTAAACATTTGCTCTTAACTAAAGAAGAATCGCAACATCTTTTAGAAAAATATCGGATTGATATAACTGATTTACCACAAATGTTTGAAAAAGATCCAGTTGCGATCGCTATCGGAGCAAAAGAAGGAGATATTGTAAAAATAATTCGTGACTCTAATACTACAGTAAGATCTATGGATTATTATCGATATGTTAAAAAGGAAAAAGCTTAATATTGTTTTTTTATGAAAAATTACATATATATGGTTTAATGAATTTTGAGTTCTGAAAAATTATCAAATGAAGATAAATGGATTATCTTAAAAAGTTTATTCGATGAAAAGGGTTTAGTTCGTCAGCATTTAGACTCATACAATAATTTTATTGAATATGAAATGCAGACGATTGTTGATGAATCGGGGGAAGTCATTCCCGATATACCGGGATTTAAAATTAAATTTGGTAAAATTAAAGTTGGAGTGCCAAAAGTAAGAGAAGCGGATGGAGCTACTATGGAGATTACTCCAATAGAAGCTAGAATTAGAGAATTAAGCTATGCTGCAGATATTACTTTAGAGATGACCCCTATAACCATTGATGAACGAACCCAGAGAGAGGAAGCTGAAGAAACTTTAGATATATATATTGGAAAGATTCCAATAATGCTTAAAAGCTGTCGATGTCCTTTAGAAAGCTTATCTGAACAAGAATTGATTAATAGGGGTGAAGATCCGTTAGATCCTGGTGGGTACTTCATAATAAATGGAACTGAACGAGTGCTCGTAACGCAGGAAGATCTTGCTCCGAATAGGATACTTGCTGAAGAAGCTAGTAGAAGTTCTAGTGCAACTCATCAAGCGAAAGTTTTTTCGACAAGAAGTGGTTTTAGAGCTCCTGTAACAATTGAGCGAAAAAAAGATGGCAATCTTAGAGTATCATTTCCATCAGTTCCAGGAAAAATACCTTTAGCAATATTAATGCGTTCCTTAGGATTACATTCAGACAGAGAGATATTTGAAGCTATTTCAGAAAATGATGAAATCCAGAAAGAATTAATTCCTGTAATAGATGTTGCTTCTGAGATACAAGTATTAAAAGATCCAGAAAAATCACAGCATAATGCGCTTGATTATATAGGAAAAAGAGTTGCTATTGGACAAACGAAAGATTATCGTATTAGAAGAGCTTTACAGGTTTTAGACAGATATCTTTTACCCCATATCGGAAATGATGAAGGAGATAGAATTAAAAAAGCTTATTATTTAGGACAGATGGCGCAAAAAGTAATGGAACTCGCTTTAAATTTAAGAGAACCAGATGATAAAGATCATTATGCTAACAAAAGGTTAAAATTAGCGGGTGAACTATTCACATCGTTATTTAGGGTAGCTTTTTTAAATCTTGTTAAAGATATTAAATATCAATTAGAAAGGACTGCTGTCCGAGGTAGAGCTCCAAATATAAAAACTGCGGTAAGGGCAGATGTGATTACAGAAAGGATTAGACATGCATTAGCTACGGGTAATTGGGTTGGTGGTAAAGCAGGTGTTAGCCAACTTTTAAATAGAACCAATCATGTTGGCACATTAAGCCACTTGAGAAGAGTTATATCACCTCTCAGCCGTAGTCAACCACATTTTGAAGCTAGAGATTTGCATCCAACTCAATGGGGGAAAATTTGTCCCGCAGAAACTCCTGAGGGTCCAAATTGTGGTTTAGTTAAAAATCTTGGATTAGCTTCAATAATATCTGTAGGAACTAATGAGAGGATTATTGAGAATATTTTAATCGATTTAGGTGTTATTCCTATAAATGAGGTAAAAAATGTAAAAGGAGAGAAAGTAAAAGTCTTTTTAAATGGGAAATTAGTTGGTATACATCAACAACATAATCCATTCATACGTCAACTGAGAGAAAAACGAAGGAAAGGCGAGATAGGGCAACATGTAAATATAGGATATTATCATGAATCCAGAGAAATTCAAATTAATTGTGATGCTGGAAGAGCAACCAGACCTTTATTTGTTTTGAAAAATCAAAAGCTACTCGTTTCAAAAGATGATATTGAAAAGATAAAACAAAATAAATTTATTTGGTCAGATTTGATTCAAAAGGGTGTTATTGAATATTTAGATGCCGAAGAAGAAGAAAATGCATATATTGCCATGTTCGAGGAGGATATCAGTATAGAACATACTCATTTAGAGATATCTCCTGCTGCAATTCTAGGTATTTGTGCTTCCATAATTCCTTTTCCAGAACATAATCAATCCCCTAGAAATACATATGAGGCGGGAATGGTAAAACAAGCATTAGGTTTATTTGCAGCTAATATGCACTTGAGATTAGACACCAGAGGACACACATTACATTATCCTCAACAACCATTAGTAAAAACCAGTCCAATGGAAATCATAGGGATAAATAAAAGACCCGCTGGACAAAATTTTATCATTGCGATGATGAGTTTCGAAGGATTTAATATAGAAGATGCGATCATCATCAATAAAGCATCAATTGAGAGAGGACTAGCACGTAGTCATTTTTTTAGAACCTACGATGCTGAAGAAAGAAAATATCCAGGTGGAGAGGTTGATAAATTTGAAATTCCAGAAAGAGGAGTAAGAGGATTCAAATCGGCTGAATCATATCGGTTATTATCTGAAGTAGATGGAATAATAGAACCAGAGACACAAGTAAATGGAGGAGATGTGTTAATTGGGAGAACATCCCCACCTAGATTTATAAAATCGTACGAAGAATTTGAACTTATGCAACCGAATAGACGTGAAACTTCAAAAAACATGCGACATAATGAACAAGGAATTGTAGATACAGTAATTATTTCAGAAACCGTTGATGGAAATAAATTAGTTAAAATAAAAGTTAGAGATTTAAGAATCCCAGAATTGGGAGATAAATTCTCATCTCGCCATGGTCAAAAGGGGGTTTTAGGATTAGTAGTAGATCAAGCAGATATGCCATATACTACCTCTGGGGTCATTCCAGATATAATTGTAAATCCTCACGCAATGCCATCACGAATGACTTTAGGACAACTTTTTGAGGGTATTAGTGGAAAGATTGCCTGTACAACAGGAAAATTAGGAGATGCAACTGCATTTGAGTGGACAGATATTACAAAACTTCAAGAACAATTAGTTGAAGCGGGATTTGAATTTAATGGAAGAGAAGTAATGTATAATGGAATTACAGGTGAAAAATATGAAGCAGGAATTTATTGCGCTCCAATTTATTACCAAAAGTTATATCACTTAGTAGCAGATAAACTTCATGCGAGAGCAAGAGGGCCAGTTCAAATTTTAACGAGGCAGCCAACAGAAGGTCGTGCTCGAGAAGGAGGGTTAAGGTTTGGAGAAATGGAGAGAGATTGTTTAGTTGGTCATGGTTCTGCATTATTATTAAAAGAACGACTTTTAGATGAATCTGATCGAACTGTGATTTTAGTATGTGAAAAATGTGGACTTTTAGCTGTATATGATCGAAATAGAGATAAGCGATATTGCCCAGTATGTGGAGAAGGAACCATTATTTCTAAAGTTGTATGTTCTTATGCATTCAAGTTGTTATTACAGGAGATGATGAGCTTAGGACTTGCTCCAAGACTTAAACTAAAAGAAAAAATTTAGTTTCTTATTTTTTTATAATATATTTATGTGTATTGGAATCTCTCAAAAAAATGAACATCTAGTAGTAGTTTTTAACAATATAATAAATTATAAAAAAAAATGGAATTTTTATATTGAATTGTTAGATCTACTCTTAATTAAAAAGCTACTCCAACAAATGTATATAATTCTGGTACCAAGGAAAACAAAATATATAGTAAGAATAGTAGCAACAATGAAACCCAAACTGAATTATCCCACGGTATATCAATTAAATATTTAACCAGAACTAATAGTATGAGAAAACCAAATACGGGGACTAATAGTACTAAGAAATTTTGTCCACGATGATCAATCGCATTTCTAATATCAGCAAGAGCACCCCCAATCGCAGTTAAAACAGTTCCTATTGCATTCAGAACAACAGGTAAAAATAATACAATAATTAGTGCCAAGAGAAGTATCATAAATTTCTTATCAGACGCTTTAGTTCTCGATTCTAATAGAAGAACAACTATATAAGCTATCAATGCTACGATAACAGTTGCGATAACTAACCATATTAGAAATACCCAAGGCTCTGCGTTTTGAAACAGCATAATAATATCCCAAATTGTGTTTTTTTTACTAGTTTTTTTATTAAGATATGTTGTAATAAAAATATTACACTTCTTCTTTTTTAAATCTTGAGAAAACAAATTATAAATGAATAAAACTGAGAATTAAGAATGTGTAATGTTATTTTGGAAAAAATACGTCTTACTTAGATGTATATGTTTATGATTAGATTAAATACCCCATGAGAGTAATAAGAAATGAAAAGCGAATCCAAGAAATATTGAAGCAACAACTATACTTAATATAGAAAGGCGAATAGATACTTCTCTTCCATATTTAGTATATATTATTAAAATTGCAAATGAAGCTAACCCTATAAGAAGAAAAATCCACGCAAAAACCCATATAGTTAAGGAAGGAATTCCAGCCATATTATATAACAATAAATTTTTTGTGGTCTGTATGTTTAGATATATTTTATTTTTTTTTAATTTTACTAATGAATAAAATTTATAATTATAATCTTGTGATATTTAATAAATAGAACAAAATTTTCTTCAAAGAAAAATTAAACTACTAAAAATTATGCATTTTATTAAAAAAATTATTGAATCACCGGTTTTGAATGATCCTGCGGAAAAATATAAAAGTATTCATCGGCACTTCTATAGATATTCTAGAGGAGATTTTATAGGACCTGCAATAAAAATTTCTAAAACAAAAGCTAAATTAACACTTAAAGGGAGTCATGAATATGAAGATTTGATTCTTGAAATAGTAACGAGAGGAATTTCAAATTCAGATGAAAAATTCGAAATTAAAGGAAAATTAATATCTGGAGTAGACGTTTCTGAAATGATAAATAATTTAGGGTATAATTGGAATCTTAAACAATCATCAGGTCAAACGAAAAATTATAAAGCGGAGATCATAGACCAAACAAATAGAGATTTATTATTAGAGAGTATTGAAAGATTTCGGGAAAATAGCTATTTTCTGTTATCATTTAACATAAACCCGAGTTGCAAGGTGACAACCAAAAAAAACATACCTCAGCCATCTAAAAAGAAAGTTGAAGATGATGATGTAAATAATAGGATTCAATTTTGCACAGGATATCTTAGTAATACTGAAAAAAATCTTAACTATACATTAGAGGCTATATTATCAGACTTTAAATCAGAACTCCCTAAAAACTGGAAAACAATCACACTTTTTAATAATTATAAAATAATTGACGTTGAAATTCCTAAAAGCATCAAAGATTCAAGATTATTAAGAATAATGGCTATAAGAAAAGGTACGCTATTTCGAATTGTCAATATAGATGGAGAAATTATTGAAAAACAATATTCTATCGTCGTCTAAGGATTAAAATTAATTTCTTTTTAGAAATTTTAAAAAAATTTAATTTTTATCAAAGATAATTATATATCAAGTTAAAATTATATTACAAATGAGGCTAAGTCGTATTATAGAATTAAATCCTTACTTACAGTCTTTTTTATATATTATTGGTGGAGATATCGCAATTTATGTTGGAATGGAGCTTCTGAATTCTGAATCTAAAGATATAACAGATGAAGATATTACTGAAAATATAAAAGAGCATATTGAAGGTACGGATATTGATTTCGAACCAGATGACACTGAAATCTTAAAATTAAATACTGTTCGTAAAACGCTTTATAAACTTTATTCTGAAAAGTTAGCTCAGTTTAGACGTATAAGAGATAAATCAACTGGGTGGTTTATTTATTATTGGTGGCATGAATTTGACTTACTTGAAGAAATTATTCTTGAAAAAAAGAAATTGATTGAATCAAAATTGCGAGACAGGTTGGAATTCGAGCAAAATAATTATTTCTTTATTTGCATAAATTGTGAAGATTCAAATATTAAATATAATTTTGAGGAAGCTTTTGAGCTTAATTTTAGGTGCCCTAACTGTGGAGGTTCACTTGAAGCACAAGATAATCAAGCTATAATTGAGTTTTTAAAAAATAAGATTGTTTTAAATGAAAATACAAAAATTGCAATTGATTAATAAATTTAATTGACTCGGACATTAATTTTTTAAATATTTAATTTAGAGTTTTTATGAAAGAAAACAAAAATCTCAAAAAAATTCGATTTGGTACTTGTACAAAAGATTGCTACGGTTCTTGTGTGTTTACAGGTGTATGGAATGATAAGGTTCCTAAACATAAATTAATAAATGCCCATCCATTGAAAACTCATCCATTTACTAATGGTTTTTTTTGTCCTAAACTTACTCAAAGACAAAATTTAATATATCATCAAGATAGATTGAAAAATCCATTAATCCGAAATGGCCCAAAACTTGAAAACAATTTTAAACCTATTTCTTTAAACCATGTGATCAGTATTATTGCTGAAAAAATAGTTGAAATCAAGGAAAAAGGGAATTTAACTTCTATTTTGGGGGCTTTTTATTCTGGAAATTCAGGTTTAATTTCAAAATACGCTCCTTTAAGATTTTTTAATAAATTGGGAGCCACAATCACCAATGGAGGTATCTGTAATGAAGGAGGATGTGCGGGACTTACACGGTTATTTGGTACCTATTCCACTACAAATCCCTTTCAGTTAAAAAATCCGTCAACCAGATTAATAGTAAATTGGGGTAGTAATCTTTCAGAAAGTAATAACCATGCTTATTATTTAGTTAAACAAGCTTTAAAAATGGGGACTAAACTTGTTGTTGTGGATTCTCGACGTACGAGAATAGCAAATAAAGCTCATTGTTTTCTACATATTATGCCAAGTACAGAACATTTGTTAGTTAAAATTGTACTCAATGAACTTATTACCTGTAATGTTCATGATGAAAAGTTTCTGAAAAACCATGTTGATAATTATTCCTCTCTTTTTCGAGAAGTAATCAATATTGATAAAAAGAAGCTTTTAGAGCAAATTGGAATTGACAGTCAGACATTTCAGAATTTTGTTGAATTATTGATTAAATTTAAACACCATACTTTGTTTAATATAGGGTATGGCGTTCAGAAAGACTACTATGGTGGTAGAATCGTAAAATCTATTGCTTTTATTCAAATTTTACTTGGAAATATAGGTAAACCCGGTTCAGGGTTGATCTATTCTCAGAGTGACTTTCTAAACCCTCTCCTTCAACCTCTTCGTAGATACATAGCGTATTTTAGCGGTGAATCAAAGATGAAAGAAATTCCTATAATAAAACTTGGCTCATCCTTATCTTCTGGGAATTATCAGGTATTATTTATATATAATTTTAATCCAGCAAGCTCATTACCTAATCAAAATTTATTAAGAAGCGCATTACTTAAAGAAGATCTATTTGTAGTAGTAATAGATATGTTTTTAAATGAAACGACTAAGTTTGCTGATATAGTCATCCCCGCAAAATTTGATTTAGAGTCTTTTGATTTGATATCTCCTTACTATATGCCAGGTTTATCGATTAATATTGGAGGTCCATGTCCATATGAAGATTGTGTATCTAACTATGAATTCTTCCAACAATTAGCATGGAAATTAGGATTTGAAAACTCGGTGATTTTTCAAGAATCAGAAAAAACAATATTTAAAAATTGTATAAAAATGCTACCGTTAGAAATTCAAAATCACCTTCATCAGGAAGGATATTATTTATTATTTAATAATGATGATGTTCCTTTTAATACATTAGAGTTTCCTACTCCCAATAATCGGATTCAAATTATTGGCACACAATTAAAATTTGGAGAAAGCGAATTGAAACGAAAAATAAACTTGAAAAAAAATGAATTCGTCCTTATTTCTCCTTCTCATTTGCATTTCTTACACTCTCAACTATGGCAGTTAAATTCCAAATATGTGAATGAATTTAGTAAAATTTACTTATCATCAAAAGATATTAAAAGATTGAATTTAGAAATTGGTCATGAGGTTCTTGTATCAAATGAATATGGATCTGAAACCTATATATTAGCAGAATCTCCGATATTAAAGCATAAAACAACATTAATATATCATGGTTTATCTTCATCTTTAAAAGGAAGTCCAAATGTTAACTTTTTCATCCCCGATAAACCAGAAGAATTAGGCTTTTCTGGATCATATAATTCTGCAATCGTTAAAATTAAAAAGATAGAGTCTTAAAAAAGATCCTGAGACAATTTACTATTGATTCTTCTTTTTAATAAAAGCAATATCACCAAGAGATGTCCGAGATGACTTTTTCATATATTTATCGTTCTGAACATTTGACTCAATCTCATCCGTCTTTTTTAGGATTTTTAGATTATAAATATCTTCTATTTTTTTAGCTAATTTAATAGTAGGCTCTACTTTTCCAGTCTCAATTCTCTTTAATAATGAAGGTTTTTCATTTAGCTTTTGAGCGAACTGATCTTGATTGAGTCCAAGGGAATTCCTTTTATTTCTTATTTTATTAGCGTAATCAGAAATTAATTCCAAATCACCAATAAAATCCTTTTTTAAGACTTGTCGTTTTGGAGGATTTTTTCTATTATAGGGATAGGATTTTTTAATTTGCGTGTTAGTTGGTGGTTTATGTAATTTTGTGCCATGTTGAGCACAATTATGACATACTGTTATTTTAGCTCCTTCTAATAAAACTTTTTGTCCTTTGCCCCAAATAATACTTCCACATATGGGGCATTCCTTATCAATTTCATTGTATCGTGATTTTGGCATAATTATGTCTCAAATACGATTTATAGATAGAAATGTGTTTTATGTATAGAATTTATTTAAATATTCTTATAATTTACGATTTACTGTCATTATATTTTATAAACTATAAATTTTTTAAAAATCGACATTTTTAAGTAAATGTACAGAAGTAACCTTAAATTTAAATGATTAAAAGTTTATTAATATTTTAAGGTATTTTCTTAAAAATGTAAATTAAAGTGAGAAAAGAAGGGGTATACTTTTTTTGACTACAACTAAAGAGAAACGAAAAAAAGAAGAAACTAAGGATGGAGAATATCTTATAACTTATACTAGACATTTAGAGAAACGACTTAGAAATTTGGAGACAGAAAAACAATTATTAGATGCAGAGCGTTTAAGATTAGAACAAGAATTACATAGTCTAAGAAATGAAATTGATAGATTAAGAGAACCACCATTAGTATCTGCAACTATCATTGATTTTTTAGACGAAAAAGGGAGAGCAATTGTAAAAAGTTCAACAGGACCAAGTTTTGTTGTTAATAGTAGTAGAAAAGTGAAAAATGAAAAACTAGCACCTGGAACAAGGGTAGCTTTAAATCAAAGAACTTTTGCGATTATGGAGGTCCTTCCTACTAAATTAGATCCTTTTGTTAAAGGTATGGAAGTAATTGATTCAATTCCAGACATATCATATGTAGATGTCGGAGGATTGGAAGACCAAATGCAAGAAGTAAGAGAAACTGTAGAATTACCTTTAAAAAAGCCAGAATTATTTAAAAAAATTGGGATTGAACCACCTAAAGGAGTTTTGCTATTTGGTCCACCAGGTACTGGAAAAACTTTATTAGCAAAGGCAGTTGCGCATGAAACGGAAGCAACGTTTATAAGAATTATCGGATCTGAATTAGTACAAAAATTTATCGGTGAAGGAGCACGTTTAGTAAGAGAGATCTTTAATTTAGCAAAAGAAAAAGCCCCTACAATATTATTTATAGATGAATTAGATGCAATAGGATCCCAAAGACTTAAGATTGCTACATCTGGAGATAGAGAAGTTCAAAGAACTCTTATGCAATTATTAAGTGAATTAGATGGATTTGAACAAAGAGGAGATGTAAAAATCATTGGTGCAACAAATAGAGTAGATATTTTAGATCCTGCACTATTGAGACCAGGAAGATTTGATCGTATGATTGAATTTCCCATTCCTGATGAGGTAGCTCGAGAGGCAATATTTAAAATACACTCGAGAAATTTACGTATCGAAGAGAATATTGAATTTAAACGATTAGTAAATCTCACAGAGGGAGCTACTGGTGCTGATATTAAAGCAATTTGTACAGAAGCGGGAATGTTTGCAATTAGAAAAGATGCGGATATGATTATCAATAAAGATTTTATTGACGCTATAAGTAAAGTAATGAATAAAGTTAAAGGTCAAATGGTAGAATCCCGACTTTACTCTTAAATTGTGATTTAAACAATCTATTTATGTTCTACTTTCTTTTTCTAAAATAAATATTATTTTTAATTATTGATCTATGGAAACTGAATTATTATTAGGTTTAAGACAAATTAAAGCAATTTCAGATTATCAATTTGGTAATGAAATTACTGATCTTCTTTTTGATGAAATTGATCAGATAAGTATAGAAAGATCACCAAATACTAATAAAATCAGATATATCTATTATAATGATAATCTATTACTTACCTTAAGACCCACAAATGGTTTTTTTACTTTAACTCTCTTTTCCGCTGCTAAAATAATTAATAATACTATGTCTCCAAAGCTAAGAGTTATTGTTTTAAATGATATTTCAGAATTTATAAAAAAGGGAAGAAATGTTTTCTGTAAACATGTTGTTAGAATTGATGAAAATTTAAGACCTTTGGATGAGGTAATTATCGTAAATCAAGAGGATGAATTGCTGGGTATTGGTAAGTTAAAAATTCCTGTTAATTATATAAAATCATTTTCTAGTGGTATTGCAGTTAACGTAAGAAAAGGTATTCATAAATTAAAAATTTAAATTTTGAATAATTATATATTTTAAGAAAAAAGGTTTTTTAACGTGAAATAAAGTGGTAAAATTACCAAAGGAAATGCAAAATAAAGAAAAAAGTAAACCCAAACGCCCACAACCAGTTAAAGCGCGAGAAGGTCAACAATTTGGATCAAGACAGATGCGTAGAAAAATGGCTCAACAGGGTATAGATATGGAACCTGTCGATGCTACTCGAGTTATAATAGAGGGAGTAGAAAAATCATTGATAATAGAACAACCCGAAGTGGTTAGAATGAAACAAGCAGGTCAAGAGATATATCAAATAATAGGTCAAGCTGAAGAAGTTTCTCCAGAGTGTATTTCAATCAAAAGTGATGATACGTATATGGAGTTGGAACCCAGTGAAGAATCTGAGGTAAAACCCACAATCACTGAAAATGATATTATGCTAGTGGCTACTCAAGCAAATGTAGATAAAAATGAAGCAGAGTCTATATTAAAAGAATGCAATGGAGATATCGCTAAAGCGATTTTATTTTTAAAGAATAGACCTTAATATCGAAGCATTATTCAAATAATAAAGATTAAGAGTTATAAAATTTTTATAATCAAAAAGTACGAATTTTGATTTTATATGTCGAAAATTAAGAAGAAACATAGTGAAGATCTTACAATTATTTCAGATTTGGATATTATATTTGAGAAAATCATTCAATTTTCAGGTTGGTTGTTTTTATTAGTTCTTGTGGGTTTTATGGGTGCTTGGATATTTTTTGATACTGTTTTAAAAATAGTAGATTTGGAATTAACAGCCATGACCTATTCTTTTATTATATTTATTGGAACAAACTCAGCAATTAGTTTTGCTTTAGCCACAAAGATAAAAAACAATAGAGATAAGAAAAAACAATTTTTTCACGATTGGTTGTTAGGAGAATTTATGTTCTGTATGTTAACGGTTTTTGCTATTGCTATTTATCAATGGTAAATTCTTATTTAAGAAGTTTTTCTTTATTATAAAGGTACTTTCAGTTGTTGCAATGCTTTTTTTTAAATACACTTAATCTTAATTCTTATTAAATTTTAAAAGTTGAAACTAGTGAAATGTGCTAATTTACGCGACAAAAATTTCTATAAAATGTAATTAAAGAATTAATAAATTAGAAATTGAAGAGACTCCAAAGAATTAAGAATTCTTTTATAATTTTAGTAAACATGTTTTAGATTCGCAAATAAAGTATTAATAAAATAAGTTTAAATTGGAAAAACAAATAAATTTTTATATCATAAGAGGTAAAATATTAACGATAATAAGCAATTAATAATTCTCTAAATTCAGTTCATATTACCGACAAAAATTTTTAATTAAAAATAATGTTGTATTCCACTATATTATAATAGGATGTATAAAAATTGAAAAAGAGGAAGGTTTATATTGGTCTTGGTATCAGATTTAAAACCATTAAAAGATAAAGATACTGAAAAAATTAGACGTAAATATTTGACAAAATTATTACCACGAGTTTTTAGAACTGAAGGTGATGTAGTACCATTCGATCCAATAAAGATTGAACAAAGTCTTATAAATGAAACTGCTTTAACCCAAAAATCTGCGGATAAAATTACTGAATTAGTTATCAGGAGGATAATATCTTCTGGGATTAGGTTCTTATCGGGTCCTCATATTAGAGAAATTGTATGCTCAATATTATCAGAACAACATTTTGAGGACGAGCGAAAAATATATACGAGAATAGGAATGCCATTAATGGATTATGAAGCAATTTTAGAACATGGAATAGATGAAAATGCAAATCAAGATATGAATCCAGAAAGTATTCATCATTGGGCTGCAAATAGAATATCAGATGAATACGCTTTATTAAGAATTTTAGATTCTGAAGAAGCTCATGCTCATTTATACGGTGATATTCATGTACATATGTTAAGATATTTTGATTTAAGACCATTCTGTCAGGAATGGGATCCACGTATGATTCTAGAACATGGATTACCTCCTGTCGAGAGTTGGGCACATTGCAGTAGATCAGGACCAGCAGGAAGCTTACGTGTAGCTGTAACTCACCTCGCCAAGTGGCTTGGAATTATTCAGGGGGAATTCAGCTTACCTTACGAAGAAACTGTGCTAATTGAAGAAAATGGAATTTTATATTGGAGTAAAATTGGAAAAGTTGTAAATAACAATTTAAATTCCCTTAAAGAAATTTATACGTTTGCATTTAATCCTCGAACATTAAAAATGGAAAAACATCAAATAACTAATGTATGTAAACATAAATGCAATGAGCCCTTTTTAAAATTTAAACTTGAATATGGGCGTGAAATAACAGTAACAAAACACCATAGCTTATTTACTCTTGATGAGGGTGAAATTATTCCAATTAAAGGAGCAAATTTAAAAATTGGAGATTATATCGTTATTCCTAAGAAAATCAATTATGAGAATGAATTTCAATTTCTCAATGTTATAGAACTAATTAAAAAATATTCTCCAAATGCATCCAAATGGTATATTAGATCAATAAAAAATAAACTTACATCAAAACAAATTGATAAACTGCGAAAGATTGACAAATGGGCAAATCAGCACTTATATAATGATTCAATTCCTTTCAATTTCTTTTATGAATTGAATGTTAATCCTTCCATTTATAATCAGATTCAATTAGGAATAGCTCGAAGTTCTCACAGCATTCCAGCAAAGATCCCAATTACAAATGAGTTATTATTTCTTTTAGGGATTTATGTAGCTGAAGGGTCAGGTTCATATAAACATTTCAGTTTAACACTTGGAGTTCATGAAAAGAATTTAATTAATGAATTAAAACAAGTGTTCTATTCTATATTTAGTGTTGATCTCAAAGATAGACATCCCCATAAATCCGTTGATCAATTATCGATAGATAGTGAGCTTTTTAGGGAGCTTTTTGAAAATTTATTTCAAATTGGTCACGGTGCTGCTAATAAGAGAGTTCCTTTTTTTGTATTCGGTTTAGGAGAAGAGGGTATTCGAAGTTTTATTAGAGGGTATTTTCTTGGTGATGGTTATTGTAGAAATTCATACTTGAAAAAAGCCCGTGTTAGAAACGAAATTTCTGGAAAAACCGTAAGTAATCAACTAATAGAGGATTTAAATTTCATATTACTTAAAATAGGCATTGTCCCTTCAATTAATTATAGAGAAAACGGAAATATAATATCGATTTATGGTAAAGAATACTTAGAAATATTTTTAAAATCTTTTAGAGAAAAAGATTTAAAATGGAGGGTAGAACAAACAGAATTTGATATATCTCCTCTTCCCTTACAAGTTCCGACTAATCATTGCGGATTGCAACAGCATTATGGAAACAATACTAAATTGAATTATGTTGAAAGAGGGTCCATTAATCAAAAACAGAGAATTGGAAGAAAAGCTCTGAGAAAAATATTAATGAAGGTTCCAAATAGTTCTTACAAGTCTCAATTAACAAAATTTTTAAAAAGTGATCTAACTGTTTTAAGAATAAAAGATATAACTGAACTTCCTAAAGAAGAATATGCTTATGATTTTGAAGTAGCTCCTAAAGGTGAATTAATTGAAAATTTTATTGGTGGTAAAGGATTAATTATTGCTCATAATTCAGGAGGTCAAGGGTATGATTATATAACTACATTTTTAGCCCCATATGCACGTAATCTAAGTGCTAGAGAAATAGAACAATCAATGCAATGCTTAATTTTTGAGACTAATCAAATTTTTGCTGCTAGAGGTGGGCAAGTACCTTTCACCTCCATCTCATGCACTCCTACTGTACCTGATGGTTTGTTAAATATCCCTTCTATTGGACCTCATGGAAAAGTTGTAGGAAGATATGGAGATTATAAAGAGGAATGCCTCAGACTATTTGATGCTTTAACTGATGTTTATATTCAAGGTGATCATAATGGAAAACTTTTTGCTTTTCCGAAACATGAGATTAAAATTAAAAAAGATTGGTTGTACGAATTTGAACCATCTTATTTAAAAGTAATGGAAGAAGTTGCTACCATGGGAACTCCATATTTCCTTAATATGTGCCCTAATTGGATGCCAGATGAAATCCACAGTCAATGTTGTAGAAAATTTTTAAGGGGTGATAAAATCGTCGAGCAATGCAATTTAGATCCTGAAAAGAGAAAAAAAGTAAACGTATGGGAAAATTATGTAACAATTGGTTCACTTCAAAGTGTTAGTTTAAATCTTCCTCGGTATGCTTATCTTTCAGAAAATGAATCTGATTATTTCAATGTATTAGATGAGAAAATTGAGCTTTCTGCAAGAATTTTATTAAAAAAATGGAAATTAATGGAGAGAAGATTAAAAACAGGGCATTTGCCATTGTGTAGTGGTAAAATAAAAGGTAAATCAATCTTCAACTTAAAAGATCAGAATCTTTCAATAGGGTTTACTGGATTAAATGAAGCTGTAAAAAGTCTATCTGGATATGAACTTCATGAAGATAATACTGCTTATGAGTTAGGAAAAAAGATTTTAAATTACATCGTTGCTAAATGTAATACTATGACTCAAAGAGACGGGAAGTTTTATTCTATATGGGAGCAACCTGCAGAATCTAGTTCTGGACGTTTTGCTAGATTGGATTTAAAACATTTCCCTAAAAAAGCAATAGTGCAATCGTCTGGCATTTCTGCTTATTATACTAATTCAGGTCACTTTAGATATGACGCAGATTTACCTTTTTTCGAACGTATAATAAAGCAAGGAGATTTGCATCCAATTATTGAGGGTGGTGTAATTACTCACATTTGGTTAGGAGAACAAAAGCCAGATCTTTATGGACTTTGGGAACTTACCAAAAACATTTGCCTTAATACAAATACTGCCTATTTTGCTTACACAATTGATTTTATTTATTGTCCTTCATGTAGGAAAATGTTTAGAGGGACTCAATTTAATTGTCCGAAATGTAATTCTGAGAATGTAAAAGTGTATTCAAGAGTTACGGGATATTATAGTGAAGTAAATAGATATAATCCCGGAAAAAAGGCAGAATGGGAAGCTCGTAGACGCGAGCATCTTTTTTATTAATTTTTACTTTTCTATTTTTTAAATATTATCATATTTTATACTATATATGATTAAAGAGTATTTACTTAAAGAAGTGCAAGAAATCGTAGACAATTGGATCCATAATCATGGGGGGTATTGGCCACCTTTATCAATGATTTGCGCTAGTATGGAAGAATTAGGAGAAGTTGCAAGAGAAATAAATTCTCTAGAAGGATATAAACCAAAAAAGTCAAATAATTTAGATTCTAATTTAGGACAAGAATTGGCAGATCTTCTTTTTTCTATTATATGCATTGCTAATCATTATAAAATTGATTTAGGGAAAGAATTTAATAAAATAATTAATAAGTATTCCAATAGAGATTCAAAACGATTTAAATAAGTTAGAGCCGTCCATAGGGAATTTCATTTGATAATGCTATAATTTTAATTGTTTAAATTTTTCTATTTTATGAAGTAATAAGAATGAATAAGTAAGTTTTTAAGTAGCAATGTTGAAAGAAGGATTGGAAAAACAGGAAATACTAAAAATACTTGATGAAAAATTAAAAAGCGACTATTCATATAAATCAGGGTCAATTTTAGGGTCAATGTGTACTGAACCTCTAGCTATTGCCGTTGAAGTTTATATGAAATACGTTGCAAAAAATCTTGGAGATCCGGGTTTATTTTTAGGGACTGCAGATTTAGAAAAAGAATTAGTTACTGAGATTGGTGAGCTTTTTAGAGGAAAGAAAATAATAGGGACTTTCACTACGGGTGGTTCAGAAGCAAACTTAATAGCTATGAGGATTGCTAAAAAGTTAAGACCTGATATTGCATATCCAGAAGTAGTAGTTCCCTATTCAGCTCATTTATCTTTTGATAAAGCAGCAGATTTACTTGGAATTAAGCTTCGAAAAGCAAAATTACACGATAATTTTGAACTTGATCTCGATCATTTTAATTCACTAATCAATAATAATACTTGTGGTGTTGTAGGAATTGCAGGGACAACTTCATTAGGTTTGATTGATCCAATAGAAGATATTGGAAAATTAATTGAAGGCAAAAATATATTTTTTCATGTCGATGCTGCATTTGGGGGATTCATTTTACCATTTCTAAAAGAATTGAACTATCCCGTTCCTGCGTGGGACTTTTCTGTAAATTCGGTTGATTCTATAACCGCAGATCCCCATAAAATGGGTTTAGGAATCATTCCTTCAGGAGGTTTTTTTTTAAGAGATCCTTCAATTTTACAAAAAACAGGATTTGAAATTCCGTATTTAGCTGGAGGAAATTTTAAACACTTCCACATAGTGGGAACTAGATCTGGGGGAACTGTAATAGCTTTTTGGGTAATTCTAAAATCTTTAGGATTTAATGGATTTTTAGAAATCGTAAAAAATTGTATGGATAACACCCGATATTTGACTCAACGAATAAATGAAATAAAAGGAGTAAAGTTAGCTACTAATCCAACTATAAATATTGTTGGTATTACTACTGAAAATAAAGAAAATATTTGTAAAATTGATGAAGAATTACGAAAGAGAAATTGGATGATAGGTAAATTTGAAGATTTCAATCTTATTAGAGTGGTAATTATGCCACATGTTCAAAAAACTCATTTACAAAATTTTACAGATGATTTAGAGAAAATTTTAAAAAAGTTAAAAATTTCTTAAGATTCGAATAGAAGTTTTATAAAAATTACCGTTTTAATTAATATAGTTAGAAAAAAAATATATTTAGTACAAATTATTATTAAATTAATAGTAAGGTTTTTTGGGAGTTTAATTTCAAAAACTTGGAATTAAGATTATGGGCAAAGAAAAAAAAACACTTGGAATAAAAACAACAAGATATTTTACAAAAAATTGTTCTAAGTGTAATTTTGAATATCCTAATTGGTTTACTAATTGCCCTAAATGCGGAGCAGCATGGGATGATACAGAAATTATCACTACTCCAAAGGAAGCTCATAAAAAAACAATTAAAATTGTTGTAAAAATCACAGAAGAAACTTTTAATAAAGCTATTTTTATAGTAAATTTAATTTTTAGTGCTGATCAAGGGAAATCATGGTACCAAATGGAAATGGAATCTAAAATGGACTATTACATAGCTGAAATTGCTGAAGTTCCCATTGGTTCGATTATCATTTATTACGTCGAAGTCTGTTTAGAAGATGGAGAGAGAATAATAGAAAATAATGATAATAAATACTTTTTTTATAAAGTGGGAGTCCCAATTGGAGAAATCGAATCCGAAACTCCCAAACCAGAACGAAAAGCGTTAGAAAAAAATATTAAAGAAATCCCTATTAAACCCCAAAAGTATACTAAACCTCCCTTAGAATTATCAGCAGAAAAAACTTATGTTACTAAAGAAATGGTTGAAAAATCCACTTTAGTTCCTCAAGATCAAATTAAAGCTCCTGTAGAAGAAAATCCTTATGAATATAATAAAGTTGAACCGACAATATTTGGGAAACCTCAAACACAAATCGATCCCGAATTAAAAGTATGCATCCATTGTAAATCAAAAATTAAAAAAATGTGGAGTATTTGTCCAATTTGTGGAAAATCGCTCTGACTTAAACGATTAAACTACCTAAATGTGAAACATACTAAAAATTTAGAAATGCATTTTAAAAGAAGGACAGAAGATATAAAAATGACTTGATTCTAAACCATATATTATAACGGGGCTCCACATTTATTACAAAATTGATAATCGCTCGACAAAATTGCTCCACATTGTTGACAAATAATAATTTCTTTTTCTGAGGGTTTTGATACTTCTGATTGAACTGGTTTGCTTTCTATATCTGGTATATTTGGTATAATTCTTAATTTACTAACCTCTTGAGTTTCAGATCTTTTTTTTGGTGTAAATGGCATAAAATCTGCGACTATAGGTTTCTCTGTCTCATCAGTTTTTTGACTTAAAGTTTGAAATAGAGAGGGTGTGCTTGATACTTCTGCTGTTGGGGTGGTAGGGACTGGGACTGTAGTTTTAGATTCTAATTTTTCTTTCTTTTCTTTTTTTGGTTTTTCTTTTTTTTCTTTCTTAGCTTTTTTCATATCCTCTAATAATTTTTGTTGCCTTTCCTTTTCTTCTTGGAGTTTTTTCTCCTTCTCCGCTTTCTTTTTCTGCTTTTCAGCCTTTTTCATATCTTTCTTAGAATAAACTGGTTCTGGTAAGTTATCCATCAAAGAATCTGATTTTGTTTCTTGGGTATCTTGTGGCATTAAAAAAGGAGCACCACTTGAAGGTTTACTATCAATAGATGGTGTTACCAATGGAGATTGAAATCCTTCTGGTGCAGGAGCTGGAACTGGTACATTTGATGTAAAAGGTACTGCTTTTGGTTTATATATTTCATCTCTCCTCGTTGTAATGTTTGGTTCAGAAGGACTATGTAGTTGTTCTTCAGACAATTCATTCATTAATATTTCTTCTGGTGTTTTAAAGTCGAAAACGACGGGTTGTTTACTTGTTTTTTCAATTTGTGATTCTGGTAAAGGTATTTCTGGTTCAAATTCAGGTTCAAATATAGTTGTTGGTTCTGGAACTGGTGGAGCTTCAAACTCAAATTCAGGTTCTGGTTCAAATGTTGAACTTGGTTCAATATTTCCGGGAGATATAGGTTCTGGAACGGGTGGAGCTTCAAACTCAAATTCAGGTTCTAATTGCCTTAAAGGTGTTGGATAGGTTCCTGTTGCTGTTGTGAGAATTTGACCAGGACTGAACACAATTCCTTTTGAAATTAACTGATCGGGGACTCCTGATCCGATCATTAAACATGCAAGAATATAAAAACAATCACCAACCCCTTCACCCGTTTTCGCTGAAGTTTCCATATAATACAAATTAAATTTACTTGTGAAATCATTAATTTCTTCAATGGAGACAGCTCTTAATTCGGTCAAATCACTTTTATTACCAACAAGGAGTAAAGGAATCTCTGTTTTAACATTCGCTCTTACTTCTTCTATCCATTGAGGAAGGTGTTCAAAGCTTGCACCATTAGTAAGATCGAAGATCAATAATGCTCCTAAAGATCCTCTATAATACATTGGTCTAATTGAACTAAACCTCTCCTGTCCTCCGGTATCCCATATTTGAAGCTTTGCTCGTATTGAGCCTTCGACAGAATCGATATTAATTGTTTTTACGTGGAAATCTACCCCAATCGTCATTTTATAATCTTCAGTGAAAAAACCCTTACTAAATCTGAGAGTTAAAGCAGTTTTTCCGACTCCACCATCTCCTACGACAATCGATTTAAAGAGATAATCATATTCTTCAGCCATTACACGTCCCTATATTACATTTCAATTTATTATATAATGAAATATTTTCTAAAATGGTCTAGCTTTTATATATTATAACTATAAATACAAATTTATAATTTTATTTATAAAACTATATTCTGTAATTTTAATAATAACAATATAAGATATCGTAATAATATTTTTTTTTAAATTAAAAAATATTGTGAAAGTCATAAAATTTAAAGAAAAATACTATAATTAAAATATTATTTTACGTAATCACTAAGAACTTGTTTCCTTATTAAGATGAGATTCTAATATTATATATACGAATTCTACGTTAGTTTATGAGCTTCTTTACAGACGTCAACATTTTCAATCCATTCGTTGATTTTATTTAGCTCCTGTTCAGGAAATTCATATGAATGCTCTCGATCAGGGTATATTCCATTTATAACTTCGTCTTTATAATTATTCAAAGCATGACGAATAGATTCTCCAATGTTACCAAAATATTTAACAAATTTAGGTTTAAACTCTGTAAAGATACCTAACATGTCGTGAATTACCAATATTTGGCCATCACAATACACTCCAGCTCCGATACCTATAGTTGGAACATCAACACTACTTGTAATTATTTTTGCTATTTGCCAAGGAATACCTTCTAAAACAATTGAAAAAACTCCTGATTCCTCTAAATTTTTTGCATCTAATATTAATTTCTTTGCTGCTTCTATTGTTTTCCCTTGAACTAAATAACCTCCAAACTCATAAATTGCTTGAGGGGTGAGACCAATATGCCCCATAACTTGAATATCTGCATTGATCATTGCTTTAATCGTAGGACAAATTTCTGTTCCCCCTTCGACTTTAACAGCTTCAGCACCACCTTCTTGAATAAAACGTCCAGCATTTTTAACAGCATCGGTGAGATTTATCTTATATGAAAGAAAAGGCATGTCTCCAACAAGTAATGCATTTGATACTCCTCGGCTTACCGCTTTAGTATGATGAATCATTTCATCCATAGTTACAGATAGAGTATTCTTATATCCAAGCATTACCATTGAAAGCGTATCTCCTACAAGTATAAGATCAATACCACTATTATCAACGATTTTTGCTAGTGAATAATCATAGGAGGTGATGGTAACTATTTTTTCTCCTTTTTTTTTCTTCCCAATAATATCATTTATTGTGACTTTTTGTAAGGACATATTTTCAAATAACTAATTAGCTTTGAAAAATGTTATGAAATTTTGCTTAAGTTATTTTCGAGAGCATGAAAAGAAGATCATTAGAAATATGCAAATTTGCTATTTGTAATAATAATAATTTTTATCAATAAGACTTTTTAATCTTCACATATTAACCCTAATAGTCTAATAAAGAGGATTTAAGCATTATGATAGATCCAAAAGATATTGATTTCTATTCATTGGGATTTAATTTTATTGCAACAAAAACTATGTTTATGGCAAATCATAAAAATGGCAAATGGGAAGATGGAAAATTATTACCTTTTGGAAACTTCGAAATTTCTCCAGCATCATGTGTAATAAATTACGGACAAGGTATTTTTGAAGGAATGAAAGCCTTAAGAGCAAAGAATGGAGAAGTTACGTTGTTTAGACCAGCAGAAAATAGTAAAAGATTTAATTTTAGTGCTAGAAGAATGTTAATGCCAGAATATGATGCCGATAAGTTTATTGATGCTGTGAAGAGAGTGGTAAAGGCTAATGAAGAGTTTATTCCTCCTTATGATAGTGGAGGAGCTTTATATATCCGGCCGATTTTGTTTGGATATGGACCTATTCTTGGAGTACACTCAGCAGAAGAATTTAAATTGATAATTTTTACAGTTCCTGTTGGACCTTATTTTCCAGAGGGCTTTAAAGGAATTAAGTTAGAAATATCAAAAAATTATACTAGAGCTGCTCCTGGAGGGACGGGTTCAGCAAAAACAATATGTAATTATGCTGGGACAATGTTGCCCGCAAAAGAAGCTAAAGCAAGAGGGTTTTCACAAATTTTATATTTAGATGCCATTCATTTAGAGTATATCGAAGAAGTCGGTGCAGCTAATTTTTTCGCAATGATTAATGGTAAATTAGCCACTCCCAGAAAGTCGGGAACAATTTTAGAAGGAATTACGAGGGAATCTATTTTAGAACTTGCATCCAAAAAATTAGGAATTGAGGTTGAAGAGAGAGAAATTTCTTATAGAGAATTATTTAAAGATTCATGTACAGAAGCATTCTGTAGCGGTACTGCAGCGGTAATTACTCCAATTGCATCAGTTAATATAGAAGGGAACGAGCGAATCTTTAATGACCAAGAACCAGGGGAAATAACTAATAAAATATATAAATTGCTAACAGGAATTCAGCGAATAGAAATAGAAGATGAGTTTGGATGGATTACTAAAGTATAATTTTTTTTTATTTTTTAAATTCTTTCTATGAGAGAAATGAATGCTTTCTTAACGTTATCTCCTGTTTTTGAGGAGATTTTTAAATATCCTATAATATTATTATATTTTTTTATTATATTTAATATATAATCATCAAAAATTTTACAGTTATATATATCAATAATATCAGATTTGTTTCCCAATATAAAAGCAGATATATTACCATATTGATTTAATTTTTTTATCCAATCTTCAACTCCTTCAAGCGTGTTGAATCGAGATAAGTCAAATAATACAAAAGCTGCTATAGAACCATCCACAAAATCATTTAACAATTGTTTAAATTGAGATTGCCCTGCAAAGTCCCACATTACAAAATTATATTCTTGCTCATTTATAGTTAGATTTTTGGAAAAAAAATCAATTCCTTTAGTTAATTCGCAATTATCATCGAAATTATCATGGATTAAACGATTTAGAAACGATGTTTTCCCAACACCACCATCTCCAGAAACAATGATTTTTACTGTTTTTTTCATGTTAATATATACTATATTGTTTTTAGTTTAAAAAACTACGATAAAAGGTGATTTCCGTAATAGTAGAACATAAAAAAATCTTGCTATATACAATCCTTTTACTTACTTAAATGTAAAAATCAGTGTATTTTAAAATATAGAAAATGATAAGATAAGATTTATACGGAGTTTGAGTATTTTATTGTACTCGAAGAAGCTGTGAACTTCCAGTACAAATTAATCCTCCTTTTTCATCCCAGATTTTTGCTTTACAAAAGAAGATATTTTTCCCACTCTTAATGCACTTAGCCTTTGCTGTTAAACGTCCCTTAGATACGGGTTTGAGAAATTCGACTTGTAAATCTATTGTTGTAACATATACATCAGGAAGGATCAGAGACAACGCTGCACATCCACAAGTAGAATCGACAAGAGAAGCTAAAACGCCTCCATGAATGATCCCATTCTGGGTAAGGTTTTCTCTTATTTCCATTTCAAAATTAACTCTTCCATCCGCGATTTCTTGTATTTCAAAACCCAATGTGGAATAGTACGGTATTTTTTTATAGAGTAGCTTTATAATATCATTCATATTATATATCATTCTGTTTTAGAATATAATTATATGTGTTAATGGAGATTTTTTAAAATTTCTAAAGGCAAAAAATTAAAACCTATGAAATCACACTAATTCTTGATGCTGAAATTTAGAATTAATAGCTTTATCGACCTTAGATTTGAAGATGGGAAAACTAATATTTATGTGAATAATAGACTATTTAATCATTGTAAATATATCCTACTGAATCTTCCAGCTGATGATTCTAAGAATATTACTGATATTGATTCAATAGATGATGCTGTTAAAAATTTAAATAACTCCGTCGAAATTATAGGAAATGAGATAAATAAGATTAATCCTGAAATATTATTTTGGGCTCATTGTTCAAATCTTCAAACATGGTATGAAAATAATTATAATACAAATTTGATCCATAGTAATTTAGCATTTCCATTGCTTAAAGAGTTGACTAGAGCAGGAGATCTTAAAGCAACGAAAATTTTTAAAGAAGAAGTTGCAAAAAGATTTGAGGGTCATAATCTAAACGTAATTCAATTCTTGTTGTATAATAAATATTTAGATTGTTTAAATAAGGAGGAATTAGAGACTTTATTAGAACGTATTAGTGCTAGTTTAACTGATTTGGTTACTAGAAAACTTAGAGAACAATTAAAAGCAATTTACGCTAATTTCAGAGAAATTAAAGATGTAATTGATATATTACTTTTTCTTGATTTAAATTATAATCAAAATTTAATTCTTCGAATCCTAAATAAATTAAGTATGAAAAATAATACTCATTTTACATATTTTTTAATATTGCATTTAAACTTTAAAGACCATTTTGATTTTAAAATCCCTTATGGAAAATTTTTCACTTACTTTGAGAAGATCCTTAATGATATTTATAAGAATTATCCAGAAATCGATGATTTACTTAAAATTATCGATTCTGGCTTTATAAATGGTGGAATTTCTCTAGATGAAAAACTTTCCTATGGTTTTGTATCTAATCCAGAAGGCATATATGAAGAATAATCAAATTCGAATAATTATTACTCTAAACTTTTTTCTAGATAATAATAACTATAAGCTTTTTCAAAACCTAATTTATTGTAGAGGTTCATAGCTTTATTATTTTCAATTTCAACTTGTAACCATATGGTTTTGACACCATTTGGAATAGCCCAATCGCTTATAACTTTAAAAAGCATTGATGTAGCAATATATTGCTTCCGAAAATTTGGTTTTACTAATAGATCAGCAATATACAAGAATCCATGTGGATCTAATATTCCCATGAGGGTTCCTACAACTTTATTTTCGTGTTTGGCTATAATAAAACGTTTCTTTGGAATAATAATTCTTTTAACTAAAGCATCTAAAATTTTCTGTGCACTTTGATCTCTCTTAGAATATTTGCTTATAAAATTAGAAATTACTTCTTCTCGTTTAGAATAGATAAAATATTTAAATTTTTCATTAATTACCCCAATTCTTAATTTTTGAGCAGAAGCAATCAGTGTATGAGTAATACAACCTAGTTGGTGATATCTATGCTCTTTTAGTTTAACAACTAAATTGCTTGGTTCAAAAAAGTCAGGTATTGTAAAGATTGTCGGTAAATTATATGCTTGATAGGCTTTTTCAGCGAGTTTGATATCTTTATCTAATTCATTCAAATAACCAGTATAACGTAAAGGAAAGACAGAATTTGCGCGAGATGTAACTCCATCAGTAAAGCGCAAGATCCACCCATGTAAAAAGTAATAATGGTGCGCCGGCCATGAATTCATCAATATTTCTTGTAAAAATTTTATATCTTCTTTTCCAAACATAAATATCTAACTCTTAATTTTTTTTAAATTAAAGTACTTTTTCTTTCTTTTTCTTATTTTAATTTCAGTGTTGCCCAACTTAGCACTACAATACCTACAATTAGTAGTATAACCCTCTAATTCCTTTCCACATTCTGGACAATATTTAGGTCCCGATAAGCAATTGTCTCTTATACAAACCCACTCTCGTCGTCAATATCTAAATTATTAAAAAAAATTTATTTATATTTACCTATTTTGTATTTTAAATCAGTCATATAGTTTTTTAATACACAATTGTGATAAGGAATATAATTTTTGATTTGGGTAATGTAATTTTCAATTTTAAACCAGAGAAATTCTTACGCAGATATACTAACGATGAAATTTATATAAAAGACTTTATTTCCAAAGTGATTCGAAGTGAAATTTGGTTAAAATTAGATCGTGGAACAATTTCAATTAAAAAGGCAGAGGAAGAATTCATTGAGAAATTTCCAGAAGATCGCAATTTTATTTTGATGTTCTTTGAAGAATGGATGAAGATGCTTACTCCAATCCAAGAAAATGTAAAAATTCTATATGAGTTAAAAGCTAATGGTTATAAATTATATATTTTATCTAATTTTATTATTGAAGCGTTTGATTATGTACAAAACCAATATAGTTTTCTGACACTTTTTGATGGAAAGATTATTTCAGGGAACGTAAAAGTTATTAAACCTGAGCTTGAGATCTATCAAATGTTAATTAAAATATACAATTTAGTACCAGAAGAATGTATATTTATTGACGATGTACTCGCTTTTTTATCTAGAGCAAGACGATTGAATATAAAAACAATTTTATTTACACAAGATACAAATTTACGTACAGAATTAAGGAAATTGAAAGTGAATATTTAAAATTAAATTTTATAGAGATTTTCGGTTTTTTTTAATCCATTTAATACCAAAATCCACGATGTCTCGTTGTGATATTAGTCTAGATTCTGCTAAACCGACTTTCCCGGGAATATAATTAATTTTTAATTCGAAATCAATTCCTAATTGCTCAAAATCGTCATTATTGATATCTAATTCTTTCCATTCTACCCATTTTCTTTCATTACCTACTTGAATTGCTGATCCATTTAATCTATAATGTTTTCCTGGATAATCACCTCGATATTCAGCAAGGTGTAGAGAGCTGTTATTTTCGTGGGACACTCCAACTAATAAAACTTTTCCATCAAGTTCATATATTCGAGCTATTGGAGAATTTTCACCTAGATCAGCCAGTAATTCGTGATTTTCTATTATGAGTTTAGCATATTTTCCCCATGCTGCAAAAGAGGATATTGGATGATTACTACGAAGTACATTAGGCCATTTTCTAAAAGTATCCACAATTATTCCCATTCCTCGAGTAGGCGTTATTCCAGGATGATAAGCAGGCATTTCATTACGAATTATATCCCACCAACTTTTTGGTACAGGTGGATTTTCCCAAAATGATGGATCCGTATTATCACCGGAAAATGTGGGCATAATCAATGTTCCTTCTGAAGTAAGGATTTGCATCACTGCTTTTATAACTGAAACAGGCCCTCCTACAGTCCATCCTATTGCGCTTAATGAACTATGCATTATCAGTGTTTGTCCTGATCTAATGCCGAGCGATTCAAAATCTTGTTTTAATGAAGTTATAGTGTTAGGATATTGAGTAGATTCCACAACATCCCACTCAGATTGTTTATGATGACCAATTCCCATAGCGTTGAGAATTATTAAAAATTAAAAAAATTTTTGTAAAAGTGATTTTTGTTTTTTCGATAAAAATACTAAATTTATACTCTGTTTTTCTTTAAAAATGCACAATAATTGATAGATCTATGGTTGATAATCATAGTTACAGTTTTTTTGGCCAGAAGGTAGGATTGATTATTCAAAGTTCTTCTAAAAATGAGCTTCATATCTTTTTTAGACTTATTAAATGCAAAAATGATGGTTCTTGGGAAAAACCAAGTATCGGAGAAGGCAAAGTTATTAAATTTTCATTGGAAGAGATAGTTTGGATCATCCGTGTATTAGACAAAGAAACTAACTCGTGGTCAAGTTATCATACGTTTAAAGATGCGAAAACACAAATTTCCTTCAAGTGGGAAAATGGAGAATATAATAAGTTATGGATTCACATTGGTAAATATTCTAAAGTCCTTGAATATGCTCAGATTAAGATACTAGAATTATTATTGAAACATTTTTTAAAAGAAAAAATAGAATTCGCTACAACTCCTAATATTTCAAAAAAAAGTGATTCAGAATTAATCGAAAACATTATAGTTCAAGAGGAAATAATCACAAATAAAGAAAAATCATTTCTTGATATGAAACATAGAGAAAAGATAGATAATTCAAGTGAGATACAAAGTGTTAATGGAACCATCAAGGGTGAAACTAATAAAGCTCTACTTATCCAATTTGATAACGGAACTGAAATTTGGATTCCTAAGTCCAGAATTCACTCAAGTTTTGATAAGAACAGAAATGATAATCAAAAGTTCATAATCGACGACTGGATTTTAAAAAAAAATGAAGTTGTTTCTTAAGGGTCCTAAATAATGCCTAAATCTGAGGAAGAGGATATCGAGAAATACAGATTCATAATATATCATGGACATATTCATATATTATCAAAAAATGATGAGATTCAAGAATTTAAGAATATTGATGAAGAAAAATTACCAATTTTATAAGCAATTTTCTCAGTAAGTACATATCTTTCCCTTTAAATTAATCATTTTTATCATAGCCACAAACCAAATAAAACATAGACTATTTTTTATTGTAGAATCATAAAAATGATTACGAAGAAATTTAGAATATTTAGGAAAACGGGGCAATTAATATGGAAAAATCTGCTGATATAGTTATAATTGGTGCTGGACCTGTAGGAATTTATTTTGGTTGGCAATTGGCAAAAAAGGGGCACTCTGTCTTAATTATTGAGAAAGAATCCAAAGAAAATACAGGTTCAAAAATGGATCAGTTTCATTTAGAGACTATGGTTTTTGATAAGTATAAAATACCCCCACCTGTAGAGGGAACAGATGAGTTTATTACAAATTTTAAGTGGACTTCATATTATGGGCCTTATGGAAAATATCAACAGGTAATGGAATATCCGGTAACTGCAATGAGATTTCAATATTTTATACAGAGACTAATATATATAACTGAAGTAGATGGGGTTCAATTCAAATTTTCAGCTACATATAAAGAACCAATAATAAAAGAAAATAAAATAATAGGAGTTAAATTTGAAAAAGATGGTAAAATCTATGAAATTCTAGGAAAGCTAATTGTTGATTCTACTGGTTCTTCAGCAATTGTACGACAGTCTCTGCCTAAGGATTTTGGAGTAGAAACATTCAAAATTGAGAATGAAGATAAAATGTATGTAATTCAGAGAGTTATACAATGGAAGAATCCAGATGAACCACACCCGGGTACGGGAAAATACGAAGAATCAATTTCATATCTATATTATAAAACTTGGGTAGCACCTCATTTCTTACCAAATGCAAATATATTTGGCGGAGGTCAACCAGGAGGATATCAAAACCAAGAAAAAGCTACTGAAATCTTCCTACAAGAAGTTCCTTTCCCTCCTTATGAAATTTTAGAAGTACATAAAGCCACTACAGCTTATCGTAGGTCACCATATTCTCTTGTTGGTAATGGATTCTTTTGTATTGGTGATAGTGCATGTATGTCGAAATCTTTTAGTGGGGAAGCAATCGAATCTTCTTGGAATGTGGGTCTTATAGCATCGGACGTAATTCATACAACTTTAGAGAAAAATTTAGAGTTGAATAGAGTAAATTTATGGCCAATAAATATACGTTTTTTCAGAAATCGAGGAGCAAAACTTGCTGCTTTATTAGCTCAAATTCCGGGTGCTGCAAACACTACTAAAAAAGACGTGATTTATCTTTTCAAGAAAAGTTTTATATTTAGTGGTCGAGATTTCACTTCAATGTGGGAAAACCTTGAATTAGATATGAGTTTTGGAAGGATGATAAAGATAGTAGGTTTATTTCTTTGGGGTCTTTTAACTCGACAGTTTTCCAAAAAAGCATTAGGAACGATGTTAAAATATATGAAAATTTCTGGAAGGATTAGAGAACATTATGAAAATTATCCTGAAAATCCAAAAAATTTTGACATTTGGACTGAAAAAGCTAATGAACTATGGAGTCACGTTGAAAAGATGAAATTTACACTTATCTAATAGAATTTCTCGATATCTTTTATATATATCATTCTAGTTATAATAATATTCGAAAAATTTCAATTATACCCACTATAACAATATTTCTGATGAAAATTTATGCAAATAGCGCAAAATGTCTCTCCGCACAACGCACAAACGATTTCTTCATTTTTATATATATCTAAATTCTTCTCACATCGATTACAATGTCTATATCTCAAAGCAAAAGAATCTCTAGCTTTTTGGAACTTTCGCTTTTTTTTTTTATACTTTAACTCAAGCATTACTACTGTATTTTAAAAAAAACAATTTAAACTCAGATAAAAATTTCTGAAATCGTTTATATGAGTTAATGAACGATGATTTTAACTTTTTAGGATATATATTTTATTTCAAATCCTCAACTAATTCAAGAAATCCTGTATATGGAATAGCAACCCAACTTTCTGCAAATGTAGCCCCCCGCAGAACGAGAAAGCAACGAAACTTTTGCTGCTTCCTTTTCATTTTTAACTTCGAAGATATCAAGGAAATCATATCGCCCTAAAATGGCATAATGTGCGATCTATTTAATATTTGGAACTTTCTCTCTAACCAGGTTTAACTATTTTTCTCCTCATTCTTTCCTTTTCTCTACTAAGTCAGGATTTTGAAGTTTAGTTACTAATATATATATTAGTATAAAGAAAAGAATAATAATTGAAAATTTAAATCTTATTGAGTCTATTGAATTCTAAAGACTAATATCTAATTAGTGGAAAATAAAGGAAGTATTATAACCTAACTTTTTTTATCATAAACCTTGTTATTGATTCAAATATTTTTTCTACATTTTGGCCTGTTTTTGATGAACACTCATAATATCCATCTAAATTATGTAATTGTGCCAGATCAATAGCTTGTCCCATATCGATTGTTCTTAAATTCTCCAGATCTGTTTTACCTCCAACTATTATAATTGGAATTGATAGAATACCCTGCTTATCTTTGAAGAATGATAACCAGTTTTCAATACTTCTTAAACTACTCTTTCTAGTTATGTCATACATAAAAATGCCACCATGAGCACCTTTAACAAAACTAGGAAAAAGAATTTGATATTTTTCTTCACCAGCAAAATCCCATATCTGAAGTACTACATTCTTTCCATCGACTTCTAGAGATTTTTTTGTAATATCCGTACCTATTGTCATTTTTAAGTCTTCTTTAAAAGTTTTTGTTACAAATCTTCGAGTTAAAGATGTTTTTCCAACACCATGATCGCCAAAAACACATAATTTATATTTTAACTGTTCTGAGATAATATACACCCTTTCATAATATTATAAAATAAAAAATTAAGAATTTTTTTCAACATGTGCTAATTCTGCCTTTTTATCCATTATCGCCATATAAGTTCCTTTAGTATTTATCGGAGGGATAATTTCTTTTTCTTTTTTATAAAGCTGAATAGCCTCAGAAGTGCAAGTAGGAATACAAGCACCACACCCAATACACCTCGCTTTATTAACATGAGCAATATTATCTTCAATATAAATAGCGTCCATGTTACACCTATCCTCACAGGTTTCACATCCTACACAGAGATCCTCATCAACAGAAGCATAGAAATTCGTAGCAAAGAACTGAGCCGGTTCTGATAGTCTTTTTTGATTAGTAAGAATTCCACAACAACATCCACAACAAGTACAGATGCACATTGGTCTTTGAGAGTTACCTGGCTGTATAACTAAGCCATCCTCTTTAGCTTTCTTTAAAATATTTATAGCTTCTTCTTTAGTAATTTCTCGTCCCAATCCTTTATCTATATATATTTTTGCTGCGTTTCGAAAGGCAAAACAAGATTCCCGGAGATCTGTTTTTTTACAAGGATCTGCGACAAGATCTTTAGCTTGTCTGCAAATACATTCTTGAACTGATATCGGTTCTCCTATATTTTCAATCATTGTTCTTAGCTCGTCATAATTTGAAATTTTTTGCTCATAAGATATACTTTGTTCTATAGGAATCGTACGTAATTGAGGGATTTTTGTCCTATTAAATTCCGCTAGAAATGCCTCTTCAAAATATTGCATAAAATCATGATAAAAATCTTCAGTAAGTCGATTTAGTTGGAATTCATAAAAGCCGATGACTATTGGAGCATTTGCATAATATTTTATTTCCTCATCTCCTTCTTTAGCTGAACCGAAATTTATAAGCCCTTTTTTCTCCATTTTATCTAGCTCTTGTTCTAATTGCTCAACCGTTATACCACTATTTTTAACCTTTCTATAGATTTTCTTTAAAGGTAGAGGTTGGAACCCCAGCTTCAATGCCAGTTCTGCTTGCTTTGGAGTAAAAAGATGCTTTAAAATTCGCAGCTCAACACCAGATTCTGTAGCAGGATATCCAATTGGTAATTTATCTAGATGTTTTTGCAATTCTTGATAGATATCTAAATCCTCATTATTCATACTAATTTATTATATTCAAATCTTTTTGAAATTAATCATTAAATGGAATAAGCTTTAAAGTTTAATTTTCCATTTTTAACAATTTCAGCTTAAATTAAGGGAATTTCAAAAAATAGAAAGAAGTAAAGGTTTAAGCATTTTCAAACCATCTTCTAAAGTTTTAAATAGTTTTACTAGCTCTGCAATTATTCTTCATATTCCAAAATATTCTATTTAATCAAAAAACCTTTTAATATTGCTATTGTTCCGATGTTAATTGCAATTAAAGCA
Source organism: Promethearchaeota archaeon (assembly GCA_019058365.1). Lineage (GTDB taxonomy): Archaea > Asgardarchaeota > Lokiarchaeia > Sigyniarchaeales > SOKP01 > Loki-b32. The sequence goes on from JAHPZE010000003.1 coordinate 76,147, forward strand.
AAAATTTCAATTATGATTGATCTGAGGAATCCACCAATTAGGTTGATGAACATCCCAATTATGGCAAAAATAATCCCGACAAAAAACCACTGTACTTTCTTTTTAGTTTTTTCTTCAATTTTTCTTGTTATCATCACGTACTTATATACTACATAAATAGACATTATTGTTCTGACAATAGTTATGAAAATAAACCAGTCAGTGGGAGTGTTGGTATCAACAATGCCTTTTTCATATCGATCCATATTTAATTCTGGTGTCCAGATAAAATATCCAACACTCATTATGAAGAATAGTACTATCATTGATCCGAAGTATTTTAGACTCATTGCAATCTTTTTATATTTCTCTAAGATAAAAATCGTCATCACTAAGGAAATAAAGATAAAATTGAAAATTATCTGAGCTGTAATCATAATGGGAATAATAATCTGTGAATTATTAAGTATTAAATGGTAAATTGTATATGTTAAAAATCCGAGGGAAGAGGAAATGAAGAATAGAGTAAACCAAATATTTAACAAGTCTTTTGGATTTAATCGCAAAACTCTAAATCCAACTGAGAAAGAAATTATAACTGTTATGATTGCTGTAATTATTTTAATTATGTTGTAAAACTCCATATTATATTCTTTTGATACATATTTATAAAAAGATTTTTACAAAATTAAAAAAAAATAGAATTTTCTGTTATATCTTGTTGCTTGAATAGTAAGTATATAAAAAAACTAGTGTTAGTGAAATCTACCAATCTTCTCCTGGTTCGTTAATTGATTCAGGTATCTCAATTTCTTTTGTTTTCTTTCCTTCAGAAATCGCCTTTAGTACGGCATTTTTAAAATCTTCAAGAAGGACAGTTCTTCTATAATATAATCTTTTCTTACAATAGGGTTATGCCCGGGTATTATGTATTCAATATTAAGGGTTAACATATATTCAAATGATTTTATCAGTATCCATATCTCCTGATAATAACTATGTAATCGTAGCTCATTCGATAAGAATATAAGAGTATGGTACTTAGCGACCGGTGACCTTATATTTACACTTAATGGCACAAAAAAGAAGTAGTAGCAGTTGCTATTTCTTCTGATAGTAAATATATTATCAGTGGTTCAAATGATACAACAATTAAAATATGGGAATGATTAAAGAAGAATTCATAATTGAGGAAAAAATACTAATCGTTTAATTTTAAACTACTCTTTTCATTTATAATATCTAAAAAAAAGAAGAATATAAATGATTGAATATACAATTTCTGAAATACTGAAGTTAATGGAAACGGGGAAGCTTACAGCAAAAGTACTTACAAAAAACTATCTAAAAAGGATTAGCAAAATCGATAAAGCAGGACCAAAAATTAATTCAATAATTGAAATAAATCCCGATGTATTACAAATAGCGGATGTTCTTGATGAAGAAAGGAAAAATAAAAAGATTCGTGGCCCATTACATGGTATTCCCGTTTTAATCAAGGATAATATATCCACTTCAGATAAAATGATGACTACAGCAGGATCGTTAGCTCTTGACGGTTATAGAGCTACTCGAGATGCTTTTATTGTTAATAAGTTAAGAGAAGCGGGAGCAATAATCTTAGGTAAGACAAATCTTAGTGAATGGGCTAATTTCAGATCTACGCGCTCGACGAGTGGCTGGAGCAGTCGTGGAGGTCAAACTCTAAATCCATATGTACTTGATCGTAATCCTTGTGGTTCTAGTTCTGGTTCAGCAGTAGCAGTAGCCGCAAATCTATGTGTAGGGGCAATTGGTACTGAAACCGATGGTTCAATAATTTGCCCCTCACAAATAAATTCAATAGTTGGAATAAAACCCTCAATCGGGTTGGTTAGTCGAACTGGAATTATACCAATTTCGCATAATCAAGATACTGCAGGCCCAATGGCACGAACAGTTGAGGATATCGCTACTTTATTGAGTGTGATAGTCGGGGCTGATCCAGAAGATCCAAGCACTATAATGGATAATAAAGAGATTCCATCTGATTACACCAAATTTTTGGTTATTAATGGATTGCGTGAAGCTAGAATTGGTGTTGCTCGTAACTTTTTTGGCAGAAATGAGTATGTAGATCAAGTAATAGAAAAATGTATTAAGAAGATGAAGGAGTTAGGTACTACGATTATAGATCCAACTGATTTAACTATAGTGAATGATCTACAAGATCCCGAATATGAAGTTCTTCTATATGATTTCAAACATGATATGAACGAATTTCTAAAGAATAATGTTCCAGATGATTTTCCTCAAACATTAAATGAGTTAATCCAATATAATAATCAAAATAAAGACACAATTATGCCATATTTTGATCAAGAAATATTTAAAAGGGCAGAAGAAAAAGGACCTCTCTCAAGTGAAGAATATAAAACAGCTTTGGAAAAATGTCAAAAACTTGCTCGTGAAGAGGGTATTGATAAAGTTATCCAAGAGAATCAACTTGATGCTATTGTTGCTCCCAGCGGAGGTCCCGCATGGTTTATTGATTATATTAACGGGGACCATTCTACAGGAGGAAGTTCGTCCCCCTCTGCTGTTGCAGGTTATCCAAATATAACTATTCCCGCTGGTTATGTGTTTGGACTTCCAATTGGGATTTCATTTATTGGGGGATTATTTCAAGAACCAGTTCTTCTTAAATTGGCATATGCATTTGAACAAGCATCTAAAGTATGGCAACCGCCAAACTATCGAAAAACACTTAAAATTTAATTAGCTATGAATCATTTCTCGTCACCGGAATTAAACTAATCATAAAATTTTGCAGTTAAGGTATTTTTTCAGAGCCGATTTACGTATACCCATTGCTAAAGCCCTATTTTCTTCTCCTGGGATAAATATGACATTTTTGCTTTTAACTGCATTCAGTGAGAGTGTAACTACCTCTTCCGCAGTCATCCATGGCACTTTAGAAAAGGATTCACGACTAAACCCTCCCATAGAATTTGTATCATGAAATTCTGAATAGGTGAAACCAGGGCACAAAGCTTGAATATAAATTCTGGGGTTTCTCACATTTGAACTTAATAATTCAGAAAAAATAGCAAGTGCGGCTTTAGTAGAAGAGTACATAACACTCGTTCTAGCTATGGCTGACATTGAAGCGGTATTTATTATTACTCCTTTTCTTCTTTTTGTCATTTCTTGTATTGCGGCATGACATAACATTACGGGACTAGTGTAATGTACATTAATCATATCAATATTCTGCTTATTTTCTCTTTCAATAAATGGTATAATGATTCCATAACCGGCGTTGTTTATGAGAATATCAAGATTATCCGCCTCTAATATTTTAGAAGCAACTTTTTCTGTATCATTCAGATTTGATAAATCAGCAATTAATACTTCTGCCTTAATAGAAAATTTTGCACTAAGTTCTTGACTTAGTTTCTCTAGCTTATTTTTTCTCCTAGCCACTAAGATTAAATCAAATCCTTGCTCAGCTAGTTGACGAGCAAATTCTGCTCCAATTCCCGATGAAGCACCCGTTATTAAAGCGCTTCCAAGATTAACCCAATTCATAAAATTCTCTTTATTATTCATAATTTCTACCACTATTCCAATTTTAATTTCAATTATAGATTTCTTTAATAAATATCTAAAGTAATGATTTAAGGAATACTTTTACATTTTTGAATTTTAATTTTAAAAACTTATAACTCAAATAACTTTTTAAGTAATTGAGTAATAATGGAAGATTCATTAAAGCAATGGTTATCTGATAATAAAATTCAATATATCTTACACACGCACCCGGCAGTATTTACTGTTCCTGAGGCTAAAATTCATTGTGGACATATCCCTGGAACTCATTGTAAGAATTTACTTATCAAAAATAAAAAATCTGGACAACTCTATTTAGTTACCATTCCTCATCAAAAACGTTTAGATTTAAATCAATTCCGTAAAATGATAAATGCTCCAAAAGTTCGTTTTGCAGGCCCTGAAGAACTTTCTGAAACGTTGGGTATTACACCCGGTGCGGTTTCTCCAATTGGATTAGTTAATGATACCGATGACAAGGTAATATTCATTATTGATGAAAGTCTATGGAATGCGAAAGAGTTATGTTGTCATCCAAATGTGAACACCGAAACCTTACAAATCTCCGGAAGAGATTTTCGAAAATTAATCAAGGCAACGGGTACATCTATGGAAATTAAAATTCTTCCATATTTAGAGCACTCTTAACTTAAAAATTAAAAAAAAAATGATTGATATGTAATTCTTAAATTTATTTCTTCTCGTTTTTTTTATTATCTCTCTAAAGCTGCGCTAGCTTTATTTAGATTATCAACTCCAAGAACTATTCTATTATTTTCAGCTAAATAGATCAAGTCAATATTAACTCCAGCATTACCTATTTTTCGAGCCATCTTTCCCCCAGTGCCGGGTTTTCCTACAACATTCCCGATATCTATAACCAATACATCGCGTATAGCCCTTACTTCAAAACCAGCATCTTCGAGTGCCCATTGAGCTGTGGTTTCATCTTCAACCAGAATATGGACGACACCTTCACCTTTTTGGGGAAATGCACATAATCCTTCCATATTAATGCCATTTTTGCCTAAAGCCTCACCCATATCAGCTAGAGTACCTGGTTTATTTTTCAAAATAACGGTTAAATCTTTCATTATTTTATTCCTCCTACTTCTATTTACTTTATTTATTAGATTAGATCTAAATTTGTTATCTCAAGATTTTTTTCCATTGCTTAATTATGTCTTTTCCCTATTTAAGCTTTCTTTTAAATTTTCTAAAATACCCAGATTACATTATAAACGATCCCAATATCCTAAAGCTTTAAAATTATTTGAAGACGCAATTCAGATTTTAGATAACCTTAAAATGAGCGTTGAGCCTATAACTGAAACTCTTAAAGAAAATATTGAATTTATCAAAAATGAGATGGAAAAAAAGCCAATTAATTAATCAAAAATATCGAAGCTTGTGAATATACTCTTTTTTATTATATCTCTTTTTAGATCACTGCAGAAATGTAAAAATAATCTTAAATATTACCAAATCATACTAAATTCTTACTATTTTGACTAAGATATTTACCTAAAAACTTTCTGTAATAATTTTAAAATTTTAAAAAAGGGTAAAATTTTCCTTTAGAACATACTCCACTATGGGGTAGGAGGGACTTGAACCCTCGACCTCCTGATCCCGAACCAGGAATCCTACCAAGCTGGACTACCACCCCATTTCGAACATTTCTCGTAATCCTTATACCTTAAACCCATTCCTTTTTCCCAAACTAAAAAAAATAAAAAATTTAAAAACCTCTATTATGAACGGACTCTTTCTCATCCCACCTCAATCCATACAAACCTTACCTTACCGTTTCAAATAAAATATATATCCTAGGGTTCTTAAATTCTTACTTTTACTTTTCATTTATTTGTTTGCCAAATTTAATGGCATTTTTTGTTCCGATCCACAATATTTTTCTAAATTTTCTCTGGTTGATTACTTCGGCTCCTGCTTCTTCTACTTTTATTTTCATATATTCTAATGCTTTTCCACCAGTAAAACGAGCAGTGTTAAATACAATCGCTTTTTTTCCACTAAGATTTCCCATTCTTGCTAAGATTTCATCAAAAGCTTTTGGTGGAAAATTTCCATATGTGGGCATACCGAAAATAATTAAATCATAACTTGCAGCATCAAGAATATTCAATTCCGTTTCTATTGCTGAAAAATCTTTATTTTCGAACTTGTCTAACAATTTTATCTTTTCAATAAATTTCCCGGTTATTTCGACTGGAAAGTAACTCACTTCATGAGTAGCCAGAGCACTCGCAATAGCTTCTGCTGTTTTTTTCGTTCTTCCTCCCATTGTAAAATATGCAATTAGAATTTTCATAATAAACAGTAATTTTTGAATAAACTAATTCTTTTGGATTGGTTATAATAAAAAGAGAAAAATTGTAATATTTAGAATTTCCTTGACTTTCCTTGCAAATCAAAATTTGCTATCATCCCACTTCTATTCTTAAACTCCCAATTTTTTCCAAAATCATTATATTTCCAAAAGTGAGTGTTACAAATTTTGAAATCTGAGAGGAACATACCAAAAAGAGAATTTTGAAGTCTTTGAGGATTTTTCCCATCGAGTCCCGGAGCATAGGATAATTTCATTTCTCCATTAGGCATAGTAATGTGGTAAGTATTTCCTTCTTGATTTAGATTAATATCGACATATTTTATTCCTAAAATCTTTTTTAAAAGTATCGCACCAGGTATATTGTTAATAAAAAGAGGTTCTAAATACCTCCTTTGTTCTTCAGTAGTTTTATTACTAATATATAGCCCTCCTTCTCCACCTTTTGGCAGAACATCAGCAGCTTTATTAGAATATAAATCAATTACATTAATAGCCAATACTCCACTAATATCTACATCTCCAATTTTTCCCTCATTATATTGGAACAATTGAAATGATTTGCATGGAGTTTCTCTGTCTCTCCCAAAATAATATGAACAGAGCCCCTCTGATGCGCATGCCTCATACCACACACCTTTCATACTCCAACTAATTCTCTCACTAATTTCTTTAGCCATTATTTCACCCATTTAGTTTAATTTTAATTGAATTTTAAATTTTATGGCCTAGCATTTATAATTAAGAAGAAACATTTATTAAATCATTCTATAAAACAAAATTAGTTAAAAATAAAAGCTTCTACTCAAGAACATACTCCGTCCTTTCTTATCTCACTATTAAATCCTGCTTTTTCCGCATCTGCAAAATAATTTATTTGTTATCGAAATCAAATTTAAATTTTTTTATTTCTTAAGTATAATTTATAATTACTTTGGAGATTATAATGGTAAAAAATAAAATTAGACCTAATCCATATATTTACCCAATGCCTCTAGTTCTAATTGGTGCAAATGTTAATGGTAAAGCAAATTTCATGCCGCTTGCTTGGATTAGTATGGCAGAACATGAACCTCCTATGATTTCAATATCCTCATCTAAATCTCATTATACAAATAAAGGAATAGTAGAAAATCAAACGTTTAGTGTCAATACACCCTCAGAAGATATGATTAAATCCGCAGATTATTGTGGCTTAAAATCTGGCAAAGATATTGATAAATCAAAGATATTTGAAATTTTTTATGGAGAATTAGGAACAGCACCAATGTTAATAGAGACACCCTTAAACCTTGAATGTAGAGTAGTGAAAATAGTAGACACTAAAGATTTTATCGCCCCTGATAAAAGAGGACATTATATTTTTATTGGCGAAATTGTTCAAGCATATTCAGGTGAGGAATATCTTACAAATGGAATCCCTGATATAAAAAAAATAAATCCATATACACTTACCCAAATCGATGCGAGTTATTGGAAAATTGGTGAAAAAATCGGTAAAGCTTGGAGTATTGGAAAAGATTATTCTACTAATTAATCTTATATTTTTTTTAATGAATATTAATCCATGTATTTAACTCTCAATTTATAATAAGGATTTAATAGTATCTGAATTATTCATAGTAAGATATACCAAATTATTAACAAAAAGATCTTTATCTTTTGAATTTTATTTTTCATTTTAATCATCATCTCAAATTCATTAACATTCTTATTTTTATAATCACTGAATTTTGCTAAAAATACTGAACCAAATTAATCATCCGAAAGATTCTTTATTATTATAGAGAGAATTATCCAATAAAAATTTAATCAGTTCTATGAATTGGTTGATCTATTGCCTTTAAATAGTAAATCCTAAAATTTATTCCTTTTAATTTAACCACAACATTAATAAAAATGCCCGGACCCCATTTTGGACCTTCTCGAAATATCATCTCATATGTACTCCCATATAGCTTATATTCGTTTGTAGGTAAAGCTGAAATTATTTCTGTACCATATATTAACCATAAACGCTCAAGGCTTATTGTTGAGGGGAATTCCAAAACACCACTTGCGTGAATTTTAATAACTACTATTAAAGGTTTTCCATCTGGTGGTGAAATTGGCATAAAATCACGCCACATATAGGTCTCTAAAGAATATGTAATATTCCCTTCATGAATCTCCTCCTGTGCTGTATATATACCAGGTTCAATATAATAATCCCATTTAGGATTTGAATTAGTTCCGTTAAGATTCACTAAAACACTTATTATACTGAAAGGAATTACAATAATACCTATAATAATTATGATTAATATAATAAAGCTTGAATTCCTCTTCAAGAGTATAAACAATCCGTTTCTTAATTTTTATTTACTAAATAGGATTTTTATGTTTTTAAACTTATTTGTCTAAGATTTAAACAATTCAAAAATTAAAAAAAATAAAATCCTTGCTCGTGAACATACTCCTTCCAGCTCTTCTCGTCTCAAACCAAGTATTTCTTCTCATCCATTTCTAAGCTACAAATCCTCATACCCTAAGCTTGAACTGTAAATTGTCAGTTTATTCAAAATTTAATGAATTTAAAATCCAAATAATTATATGTACAACTGTAAAAATTATTCATAGAGAATCGAAAATCTATTTAGAAAATTGAAAAAAAAAACCTATATTCTATTAGGATTAGTAATTGGTTTGCTTTTTAGCTCTTTACCTCAATTTAAATTATCCAGGTTTGATCACCAGAATAATAAAAACAATAATTTAAAGATTAAAACTAATGAATTAGACGAATCATGGGAAAATGCTTTTGAATTTTTTGGATTAGATATGGTTATTGATTTAAATGATTGTATTTATGTTATGGCAGCTGAAAATTACTATTCAGGTTTGGGTTATTGGTATTATGGTGATCTAATATTATCAAAGTACAACAGCACTGGAGATCAATTATGGAGTTTTAATTTAGAGGGATTAAGATTAGATTATTCTGTGATTGCTATCGATTCAAAATCTAACCTATATTTAGCAAGCATGTTTGATAATTATTCAATAACGCCCAACATGATATTGTTTAAATTCAATTCTTCTGGGGATTTAATATGGCAAAAAACATGGGATGGAGGAGGTAATGGAGATATTGTCGATATTGGTGTTGATTCAAAAGATGATATTTATATTTATGGGACTGCGGATTTAACTGAAGAATTCAAATCAAGTTTATTTATAGTAAAATATAATAGTTCTGGTGATCAACAATGGGTGTATCTTTATGGAGAATTAGAGGGATTTTATGAAGGAGAGGATATGGAAATTGATTCAAATGGTAATTTAATAGTATCAGGTTTTTACTATATCCAAGGGGATTCTTCTAATTGGATAAGATGCTATAATCAGTCTGGAATTTTGAAGTGGGAAATGATTAGTGAACAGGGGGGTTATTATAATCTAGCAATAGATTCTTCGGATAATATAATTGTTGGAGGAAGATCATATATAGTGAAATATAATGATTTAGGTGATTTAATATGGGCATGGCAACATCATTTTGAATTTTATTGGTCAATTGATATAACATTTGATTCTTTTGATAATATATATGCAGGTACGATTATAAGCATCCCAGAAGACCACCATAATTATGATCTATATGTTGTTAAAATTAATAGTTCTGGAAATTTTGATTGGTATTTAACATGGGGTGGTGCAGGTGATGAAGATTTAATCGCAATTGATATTGACTCAAGTGACAATATCTATATATTATCTGATCATTTTCTACTAAAGAATCCAGAAAGTAATGGGAAATCACTCACTAATGAGAAATTATGGTCATTTTATCTGATTATGTTTGGTATCTGCTTCTCTATTTCTGCGATCTCGTTGGTTCTTATTGTAAAGCGACGAGGTCGTAAAATGGAAATAAATTAAATCTAAAAGCAAAAATCTTAAGATTTAATTTAGCTAAAAGATAATGCAGACTTCTAATTTAATACTGTTCATGAAAGAAATAAATGATATTAATAATGTAAGCATTAAAAGTATCTCGCACCAAAAAAGAAGTAAGCATTCATCAGATAAGCATCAATTATACCAATTACTAAAAATGATAAAGTATTGATGATTGCTGATATTGAAAATACTGTTTTAGATGATAAGATTATCCTTGATCGATCTTCTGTCAAAAGCTTTTGAAATTCTGATTGATATAAAATCCATTCAATAATGATTACAATAATTTCAATCACAAGCCAAATATAGAGTATAAAAATTATATTAAACGCTAATGAAAAATAAAATGCTAAGTGGGTAGCTGGAAATGTGATAAGGTTGACTAGTATTACAGATAGTAATAATTCTCGTTTACCCACTTCATGTGACCTCGAAATATCATAAAGAACACCATATTCAATAAATGTATTAAGAAAGAAAGTCCCAACCAAAGCTATTATTATGAAAACGGGATACTCCCAAAAAGCAATCGGTACGATACCTGCTGGGATATATAAAATTGTACTAGATATAAACGCGATGAATACCACAAATCCAATAACTCCAATATAATTTCGAAGCCTCATAATGAAATTGTAGATAATGTACTTTTTAAGCTTTTGTGCTCATAAATTTAGTTTTCTATAAATATGAAATTACCGAAATTGCTCAAGAGCATACTCCTTCCCGTCTTATCTCAAAAAAGCATTTAACAAAACTTACCATCTCCATCCACACCACAATCCCCTACACGTTAAGCTTGAACCTTGTGATTCCTCTTTCAACACTATACACCAGTGCTATTGAGAGCAGCGTGTTAAGAATCTTAAGAATATAACTTCCTTAAATATGATTTTAATGTGTCAATATTTTTAAAGTAAAATAAGCTTTCCTCTTCCTTAAAAAAAGGTTTTAATAAACCTCCTCTTTTAAGGACTTCTGTAATTTCCGCATCTCTTAATACGAATACTTTTGTCTTTTTAGAAAGTTCTCTAAAGGAGAGGATGATTCCCATTTCGATCATATGACCTCCTTTATCGTGTTCTATAATCATGATGATTTCATTCGAAAATTTAGCAATAAGATCAAATTTAAAAATTAAATTCTCAAGATGGGTACGTCTAAATTCTTTTTCAAAAAATCCTAGGTTATTCTTAACAGAATTTACAATCTTTTGTACTTCTTGAAGAGTAGTGAAAGCTTCTTCATTGTACGAACCACAAATAAAGATCTTGTTTTTCTTCAAATCGTAAACTGAAAAAATATTAGTAAATTCATCTAAAAAATCATCCCATGCATTATCGTGTGAAAACTGCATTCTCTACTCCCAATAAATATAAAATAAATTAGAAATTCATTTATGGTATAATTTATTATATACCAATAATAATTGACTCAATTAATTTTGAGTTAAATTTAAATAATTGATTATGCATATTTAATTTGAAATTAGATGAAATATAGAATATAAATAATGAGAGTGAAAAAGTTTTGGATACTCCCAAAAACCTTGAAAATATAAGGAAAGAATTGGAAATCATATCAGAAAAGACACGATATAAGATACTGCTAACTTTATTAGCTAGTGAAAAATCTCTCTCATTCAGTCGATTTAGGGAACTTTTACCTTCTATTCCAGAGAATACTCTGAATTATCATCTTAAAATCCTTAAAGAACAAAATTTTATTAAAAATGAAAAAAGAATGGGATACAAACGTTCTGAACCTCGCTCTTTTTATTCTCTTAGGAAAAAATCCATTGATCTGCTTGGAAATTTAGGTTTAAATGATGTGAAAGAAGAATTTCAAGCGTTATTTAAACAAATGACATAATTTATTTTTTAAAAAAAAAAACGCTGCTCAAGAACATACTCCCCCTCGTCTTGTCCGTTCCATCTCGTTTTTATTCTTATCACCACCCCCAAACACAAACAAAAAAAAATAAAAAACCATAGCTAATATAACAGAAATTTTATAATCTTAAAAAACTCCTTTATTTAATATAACTAGACAAATTTATCAAAATATTGGACTCATAATTGTTATGACCATATATCCTGAAATTGTATAATCTTATAGTTGTATTATTCTTTATATTTAAATATAACATTAAGTTGAAATAAGTTATGAAATATACTTCTATCTTTGATGTAATTGGCCATATAATGGTTGGACCAAGTTCAAGCCATACTGCAGGAGCGTGTCAAATTGCGTATGTTGCACGGTTATTATTTGGAAAAAAGCCTAAAACTGTAAAAATAGGACTTCATGGTTCATTTGCAGAGACATATAAAGGTCATGGTACGGATATCGCAATTTTAGCTGGACTACTTGGATTTACACCTGAAGATGATATGATCAAAAACGCATTTGAAATTGCTGAAAAAGAGGGGCTTGATTATTCATTTGAACTTGTGGATTTAGGGGTGGATTACCATCCAAATTCAGTTAGTATAGAGATGTTTGATGGATCAGAAAAAATGAATGTAATAGGTTCTTCAATTGGAGGAGGTAACATAATAATCAAAGAAGTTAATAGCTTAGAAGCAGGATTTGGGGGAGAACCAAATACGCTCGTAATATTAAATCATGACAAGATTGGGGCACTTGTAAATATAGCAAATACACTTCAAAAATTTAAATTAAATATAGGATCGATGAAAATCTCCAGAAATTTGAAAAAAAAGATATCTTTAACATGGCTTGAAGCAGATACCGCGATACCAGAAGATCTAATTGATGCATTAAAAAAATATCCAGAAATAATTTGGGTGAGGGTAATCAATGTTTGAATCTATTTCTAATCTGCTCAATGAATCTCAAACAAAAGGGATTCCATTACATGAATTAATAATAAACGATGAAATGGAATTTCAAAATATTCCTAAGCGGATTATAATTGAAAAGCTTAATAAATCTTTAATTATAATGAAACAGTCTCTTGAAAAAGCACTTGTAAGTGATATTGAATTGCCGATCAAAGAAGCAAGCCATCAGGCAAAAAGAATGCTTTCACCAGGAATTTTCTGTGGAACTAATTTAAAAGAAGCCGTGGGCTGGGCAATGGCTATCGGTGAATATAATAGTGGTATGGGATTAATTGTTGCTTGTCCTACAGCAGGTTCTTCTGGAACCCTACCTGCTGTTCTTTTTAAAGCTAAAGAAATTCTAAATAAATCGGATGATGATGTATTAAACGCTTTAATCGTTGCGGCAGCAATAGGGGCAATTATTGGTAATAACGCAATGCTTTCGGGAAGTGAAGGAGGTTGTCAAGCTGAAATTGGAGTTGCATCTGCAATGGCGTCGGCTGCTATAACTTATATGGCTGGAGGAACCCATCTTCAGATAGACAATGCGATTGCATTAACATTAAAAAATCTATTAGGACTTGTTTGTGATCCTGTTGCCGGATTAGTAATTTCACCATGCATTAAAAGGAATGCTATAGGTGTGGTTAACGCATTTTTAGCTGCTGAAATGGCAATATCAGGAGTTGTATCTATTATCCCAGCAGATGAAGTTGTGGATGCTATGATGAAAGTTGGTCGTAAATTACCATATGAATTAAAAGAGACAGGAAAGGGTGGAATAGCAGCAACTAAAACGGGGAAAAGAATAAGAAAGAGCCTTTTTTCTGATATGTTATAACATTTATAAATCCAATAGAAAAAAAAGGATGAGTGAGAAATTAAAAATTGAATAATTAGGTCTTTATATTTTTTTTTATTCTCCCTATTTTTATGATTGGAATTGTTCACTAAATTTTCATTGAAATCAGGCAGAAATAAATATATCCATTAATATATGTTCTTGAAAAATTAATCATCTCGAATTTTAATAATATACGTTCTAAAAATATAATTTCTTGCATTTGTTCATCTAATTGTTCAAGATTTAGTTCGAAATAAAAACAAAAATTATAAATATTATTGTTCTATTATATAATATAATGGTGTTCAATTATGAAAATGATGATTGAAAAAGATAGAAAAGAGATAATTTCAGAAGTGCAAAAATATGGTGGTATAGGTCTGCGACACCAATCTTTAAGAGTACACAAGAATGGGGCAAAATTTCCAATAAGTAAGAACTATATTGATGATGAACTTTTGGATCCCGAAATAGTATATACTCTTATTTTAATACCGGAAATTAAAATTGCTACTAAAACTAGTGTAGCATTAAGTTATTTTGCTCGAAAAAAAGGTCCTCTCGTATTTTATACATATCCCGAGAGCATTCTTGAAGAAGGTTTTTCCGTTCAAATTGCAAATATAATGGTTCAAGTATCTAAAGAGGGTTTCTTTGCCAACCAGTCAAGCACTGTACCATCAACCTTGAATTATTATTTTGAAATTCCTTCAGAATGGGCTCGTGGAAATAAAGAAATGCTCATGATCAGCGTGTTTTTAGATAAACCTATAAATAAGCTACTAGAAAAAAGGATTCAGGAAATATGTACTGATTTTGCTTTGCAATTAAAAAATGCAGAAGGACTTTTTAAAGCGCTATATATGGAAACAATTGATAAAATTCCGGAAAAGGATCGTTCAGACATTAAAAAATTTAATGAAAATTTAAAAACTAAAATAAAAACTTTATATGAGGAAATAGAAATATCGAGTAAGGAAAAATGAAGATGGTCGCCCGAAAGCTCCCTACGTACACCCACACCTCACTAACCCCGTCTTTTACGGGTGTACTTGTCTCGCATACTCAGTTCGCACCACCGCGCTCTGATCTCGTTACTCAGCTTAGGGAACAAAATAATGGGTATTTTGTTGGTGATCCTGTGAATGTATTTTCCCAGTCGATCTAAGTTTATTCAATGTTTCTTTTAGATTTTCTTTTCCGAATTCTAACATTTTAGGATCTTTAAGAAAATTTTCTAACCTTTTTTCTAAAGCTTCTAATGTAAAAGCAGAACCTTGATTATCTTTCAAATAATTGTAAATTTTTTCTTTAAAATCTTCTTCAATTGAATATTCCTTCTTAATTGTTGTTGTTTTTTTAAATGCCAGTTTCTCAATAATTTCCATATTCCTTTTTGTTAAAGCAAAGTCACTTTTAATTTCAAGTGCTTTTTGGTAGCATTTATATGCTACCTCGTATTGCATGAGCATTTGTTGGGCAACACCATTAGCTGTCCATGATTTTTCATCAGGGAAGAATCCATGATGCTTAGCTTCTACAGATTTCAGATGTGTTTTTGAAAGATCAGGACGCTTGAATTTAGAAATGTTATTCTTAGCCATTAGACCATACATCATAATTTGTATTGGATTAAATCCTAATTGCTGACTTTTTGCAAAACACATAAGGGCATTTTTAAACTCTCCCAAGGCGCAGTGCGCTTTCCCACGATAAAACCATGCTGGTCCTGATGTGGGCTCACGTTCATTGATTCTAATTAATGTAGTAAGAGCACTTTCAAAATTACCAGTTGCTTCTTCTTCAACGACCATTTGCAATAATTCTTCTATATTCTCTTTATGCATGGGAGTCCTGCAATACGGGCATATACCACTGTTGGTATAATTTTTCTTTCCACAGCGGGGACAATAATCACGTCCATCAACAACTGAATGAATTGTACCTTCTACTCCCATCGTACTGAAATGCTTCAATGCATCGATTTGTTCTTTAGCATTTTCATGATTAGGTTTTAACTCCAATGTTTTTTTATAATCAGCCAAGGCTCTCTCAAATTGATTAGTTTTTTTGAAACTTGTTGCTCGGTTATAGTATGCCCCCTCAAAATCTGGATTAATTTCGATAGATTTAGAATAACTTAATATTGCTTCATCATATCTCTCCAGTGAATCTAATGCAAGCCCTTTATTATTATATGAAGCAGAATAATTGGGATTTAACTCTATAGCTCTATCATAACATTCAATAGCTTTTTCAAATAAATTTTGGCTATCATAAACCCACCCTTTATGAACCCACGCTAAAAATAATGTTGGTTCATATTTTAATGCTTTTTCGAAATAAACAAGTGCATTTTTTTGATTCTGAGACATTTGGTTAATGATACCTAAGTAAAGATAAGCCTCAGCAAATTCTGGGAATATTTTAATCGCAGAATTAATCGCATTAAGAGCTTCAGACATTTTATTTCGATGGGTAAGTTTAATACCCTGTTTAAATAAGTCTAAAGCTTTTTTTGGAATGTTTTTGCCTTCAACTTTTAATGATCCAAAAAACTCCTTCTGTCGCTTTGCTTGCATTAGTAGAGGGAGAGCTTGTCGAAAATTAGGATTATGCTTCAAAATTTTCTCAATTGTCTCTATTGATTCATCATATTTTCCCTCCATTAAGAGCATTAATGCAAGATTGAGAAGTGTAAAGGGATTGTAAGGATCATAAGAAAGTGCACGATTAAGACATTCTTTTGCTTTCTCAAACTCCTCAAGGTGGAGATAAACACTTCCCATATTGCAAAATAACTCTGGATCGTCATCTACTAGTTTATAAGCCTTTTTAAAAAAATTTAAAGCTTCTTGTGGTTTACGATTATTCAATGCTATTGTGCCTTGGTTGTATAAATCTTCGTATTCTTTACTATACAATAAAAATCACATTTTTGTCTTTGTAATAAAATATTTGTTTAATTAATTTATAAATATTTTTAAGATTGAGATATGAACATTGAATACCCAAATTTGGATACCTTCTTAATTAAAAATAAGAAAAAATAAAACCGTGCTCTAAAACATACTCCAGTCCTTCTCGTCTCAAACCATTCAATCCTTACCTTATTGCTCCGTCCACGCGACAATCCCCTACACGCTAAGCCTGAACCTTATGATTCCCCTTTCTTTAATAACTCCATGCCTTCATTTCTAATTCTTTTATTTTTCTCTCTTAATTTCTGTATTTCATAGAGATTTTTCCTAACTAAATGTTCTATATATTCTCCTAGTTTTCTTTTTTCCATTAATAATATATTCTTATCTCTCAGATTGTCTATTTCAATTTGATTCCCTAAATATTCAATTGGCCTCTTAATATTCTTATCTCAACTCCAGTTCTTTTTTTTGCTTGAATTAAACTCTCTTTATATTTCCCTTCAGATGTAATCGGAAGCAATTGATTAATTGTAAACAATTTGTCTTCTAAGTCTACTAAATAATGATTAAAAAGCTCTTTTCTCTTTCCTAAATCCTTAATATCTATTGCTATTTTTTCGCAATCCATTTTAAGAATTAAAGTTGAAAACGTTACTACTAAATAAGTAAAAGAAATATAAAAATAATGCTCATGAACATACTCCTTCTAAACCCTTCTCATCTCAAACCATGATAATTGTATAAGAAACTACCAATTCGCTCAAAAACCTCTTCACATCCCAACCCAGTCCCCGCTGAAATCTCCATATATCCCATCAAATTATTATCACTTGCAAAATTCCTAATATCTTCTCCAGAAACCTTGCGAACCCCTACTAAATCGAGTTTATTTCCAATTAAGTAAATTGGAATATCTCCTGCATATTCCTTAATCATTCTAGGAAATTCAGATAAATAGGTAAAGGAATTTAAATTTGTCAGATCATAAAAAAGAATGACAACATCTGACCCTGATATAAATATTCTTAAATCACGTCTAAAACTTTCTTTATTCGAAACATTCCAAATCATAAAATTAATTACACACTCTCCAACAAACAATTCCTTTTTATAAGCCTCTACTCCTATGGTCTCTAAATGATCTTCAACGAAAAAATGATCATCGATAGACTTCCTAAGAAAAGTACGCCTTCCAACCTCTCTATCACCGATTATGACAAGTCTGAATATATAATTAGGCTTCACAATACTTCTATATCAATTTTTCCTAAATAAATCATATGATAAAAAAAAAATAAAATCGCTGCTCTAGAGCACACTCCATCCCTTCTCTTATCTCAAATCATTCATTCCTTACCATCCCCTCCACGCTACATTCCCCTACACGCTAAGCCTGAACCTTGTGGTTCCTTTTTCAACACCACACACTCGTGCTATTGAGAGTGGCGGGCTGAACAGGTCGCCCGAAAGCTCCCTGCGTACACCCCCACCTCACTAACCCCGTCTTTTACGGGTGCACTCGTCTCGCATACTCAGTTCGCGTCACCGCGCCCTGATCTCGTTACTCAGCATCCCATACATTCAAATTATAATGCTTCTCGCTTCATGCTCATGCATATGTCTACCCTCATGCTTCCGCTTCCACAATCAAGCACACACTTACACTCGCACTTACACTCCGATTGGCTTCCGGTTTTCACAGGAGAACCTTACCAATCACACTAACTTAAATACACAACATACCTCGCAACACTCTTTACACGAGATTGGCTGACTATTTTCGGGTTTGGCTTCGTGCTTAGATGCTTTCAGCACTTATCCATTGGCGCGTGGCTGCCCGGCCTTACCTTGTCAGATAACCGGTACACTAGAGGCGCCGGCAAAATGTTCCTCTCGTACTGATTTTCCCTTGCCCTCAGTCAACCCACAAACCCAGTAGATAGAATCCGACCTGTTTCGTGTGAGGGAAGATTGCTTTTCGTGATTAACTCATCAAGAGAGGGATTCAAAACCGCGGGTTTACTCTCATTGATGACAATTCCTTAATTCTTTAACATTGATTTGCTTGTCTGGATGACAAGGCTTAACACTTTCATGAAACTTACATACTTGGTCTATCCCATGAATATGGAGCTCAAAGTACGGTTTTACACCTTCCTTTGATTGATAGGGACCAAGCACTTCGCTACATTTGAATTCAGTATCCAAAAAATCTTTAATATCTTGTAAGATATAGTACTCTGATTGACCGAATCTTATACGATAATCATGCTTTTCTGGTACAATATAATACCAGCCATCTGCATCAAAGAAACCACTTATAAAATTACACTGAATTGATTTTGTTCCATCTTTTATCCATAACGGAACCTTTCGATCTGTGTCAGCTTTAAACGACTCTATTGCTGATTTATAAATTTGATACACCTCTTTCGACGTTATTTCATAGTAATACACTGATTTACGAGTATCATAATAAAAATGTCCTTTAATGTGAAATAAACTTTTAATTCGTGGTTCTATACAACTCAACAAGTAGCTCTTTGAATGTTGATAATATGTGACTCGATAAACATAATGATCTTTATTGGAATATAGAGAACCATCTGCTAAAGCTCCAATCAAATAGGAAAATTTGTCACTTTTGAATCTCTCTTCCATCTTGATTAATTCAATTCCAGATGGCTTATATTACTAAAGACTCTTTTGATTTTTCGCAATCTTCTCCTCATCTCACGACGGTCTAAACCCAGCTCACGTTCCCTTTTAATGGGCGTACAGCCCCACCCTTGGAGGTTCTGCGCTGTGCTCCACTACGGAAACACATATGTGCGCCTCCAGGATAGGAAGAGCCGACATCGAGGAAGCAAGCCACGAGGTCGATAGGGACTCTTACTCGTGACAACTCTGTTACCCCCGGGGTAATTTTTCTATCACCTCAACCATCCACACGAGAAATGTTGAGGATCGCTAGACCAGGCGTTAGCCTCAGGATTCCTTGGTGATCAGAATCCAGTCAGACCAGCTTATGCTCTTAAACTCTTCAGCGGATTCCTGACCCGCTTGAGCTGATCATAGGTTACTCTAGATATTGTTTCTAGAGTGAGCCGCCCCAGCCAAACTGCCCACCTGCGGGTGTCCGACGCGGTATAGGCGCCGTTAGCGATTTCAAAGGGGAAAGCCGGTGTTCCAATTGTGCTCCGCCGCTACCGAGATAGCGACATCGACGCTCCCGACTACACTCTGTATCCAATTCAAAACCGCAGCAACAAGCTGCAGTAAAACTCCACGGGGTCTTCTCGTCCCACTGGGTTTCTCCGGACCGTTCGCCGGAGTGCAAGTTCAATCGTCAGGAGGCTGGGACAAGAGGGAGAACGTTGGACCATTCATGCACGTCTGAACTTACCAGACAAGGCATTTGGCTACCTTAAGAGAGTTATAGTTACTCCCGGCGTTTAGCAGGACTTACTCGGGTTGTAACCCGGATTTATCAGACTGCCACTGGCCAGGTTTCAGCCACTGTAAACAAGTTTTCACTCTATCAGTGACCTATGTTTTTATTAAACAGTCGTCCCCCCCTAGTTATTGCAACTTGTGATCCCCCGCACACTGCCGAAGCTGCGTGTAGAAGATCGCAAGCAAGCCTTATCCCAAAGTTACGGCTCTAGTTTGTCGATTTCCCTAGCCTCCTTTACACGAATACGCCTTAGGCTACTCACCTAGGGGCACCTGTGTCGGTTCTGGGTACGATCACGGCATTTCTTACTTGTGCTTTTTTAATAGGTCCTGGGATTGGCGGAACCTTCCACAATTGGATGGCTATTCATGATTTAAGCTGGGTCTAAGTATTACACTATTCACCAGCCTTATGCATTTAAATAGGGAAATATTCGACAGCCCTATTCCACCTACCCTGAACCGTCGGCACAAAGTCATGCGTTACCGCTATTTGTAGTGCCGTGGTACAGGAATATAAACCTGTTTCCCTTTCGCGTATACCAGTTAAGGGTACGCTTAGGATCGACTAACTCTTCGCTGACGACGCATTGCAAAGAAACCCTTGCCCTTTCGGCGGATGGGATTCTAACCCATCTATGCTTTTACTATTACCAGGATTTTCACTACGAGCAGATCTACAGGAACTCACGCCCCTGCTTCTTCTCTACCCGCACGCTCCCCTACCAGATCACGGGGTTCTTCCGCCCGTGCTCTTGGGTCTCGGTGGCAGATTTGAGCCCCGTCCATTTTCGGGGCTATATTTCTCGGCAAATGAGTTGTTACACACTCGTTAGGGAATGGCTACTTCTATACCTATCCTTTTGCTGTTTTAGAAATATAACGCCCTTTAGTTTAACACTTAACCTGCACTTAGGGACCTTAACCCAAGTCTAGGTTGTTCCCTTCTCGGCGATGGACTTTACGCCCACCAACCCGTTTCCCAGAGTCTACAGTGCCAGCAGTTTCGGAGTTTAAGAGTAAAGTGAGGAATTTCTTCCCCATGCTCCGCAATTAGTGCTCTACACCACTGGCTGCCTCGTCTGAGACTTGGCTGATACCAACTTCGGGGAGAACCAGCTATCACCGATCTAGATTAGCCTTTTGCTCCTATTCCCAGTTCATCCAAGCGAATTGCACGTCAACACTGGTGCAGACCTCCATCGCCCTTTCGAGCGACTTCATCTTGACCAGGAATAGATCGACCGGCTTCGGGTATTATAGCAGAGACTTTTGGCCCTTTAAGACCATTCTTCTGGCTTAATTCCTTAGAAGGATTCGCTAAACGTTTTCAGAATGGCAGAACCACTCTTAAACGAATAGGTCTTCCTAATGTGATAATTAAGTTGCAAGAATATTGGTTTCCCTATGCCTACGCGCCGTAAGACGCTTAAGCTTGCCACTACTATAAACTCCCTGGCCAATGATTCCAGACTGATGATGCGACCCTAGTCCTCTGTATTCTGACATTCTGTCACCAGAACTCATTCATGCAGAATCTGTCCTTTCAGGCTGCATCCTTAATAAGCTATTTGGTTTCAAGCACTTTTCAACGCCCTTCCGGGTTACTTTTCATCTTTCGCTCACGCTACTATTTCGCTATCGGTCTTGGGACATATTTAGATTTACCAGCGTGTATCTGGCATTTTCATACGAGAAAACCATCCCGCATTACTCGGGGACTCTCGCAGCAACCTTCTAGATTATGATTACGCGGCTGTCACGCTCTATGGCTCAACATTCCAGGGGTATTCATCTTCTCTAGGGAGGTCGTACAAGGCCCACACACCACATTTCCCATAGGTTTCCCTAGGGATTCAGTTTGATCTAATCCGCTTTCGCTCGCTGTTACTCACGGAATCACTATTGTTTTCTTTTCCTCCTGGTACTAAAATGTTTTACTTCCCAGGGTTCCCCTTCCCTCACCTTTCGGTTATGGGAATCTTGTGGATTATTGGGCCACAAGAGGATGTCCTATTCGAGAATCTTGGGGTCTACGTCTACATGCGACTAACCCAAGCTTATCGCAGCTTGTCACGCTCTTCATCGGTGCCCAAGCCAAGATATCCACCAAATAGCGGAGGCGTATTGGCGTCTAATTAAGGAAAGATTCAGATTGCTTGTATAAGGGTATGCGTATTCGGAGACAATAAGTCAATTGAGTATTCTTTAGAGATTACTCAAAATCATTAATGACGATTTGAGACGATAATAAGAAGACATAAATTAATATTAATTAGGGAGTATGTTCTTATGAGCATGATTTTCCATGCTTGGCTCCGGTTTCCTCAAACCAACAAAAGTGCTTGTCGGTTTAAGCACTCACTTCCTGTAGTACCAATTTCAAGACAAAAGTCTTTATTGGTATACTTCAGTGAGGCCTATGCCAATTATCGGTCATATATCATCAGTAATAGATGAGATATTTTTGTAACCGATAACTTGTCGATGACATATAGGGTGTTTTTTATTCGACTCAATTAATACCATCGACAAAATATTAGAATAAATCCTTGATTAAAAATTTTATGGTCTAATTTCAAAAATTTAAAAGGAGATGACAAATAGTTTGAGGTTTATTAATTAAATGCTTAATAAAGAGCTAAAGCAAAAAAAAGGTGAATTAACGGAGAGTACAAATTAGAAAATATAGTAACTTTTATAGTTTAATTATGAATACCTTAAATTATTATTAATGGACCTTTAAGATTTCGAAGGAAAGATGTAAAGCCTAATACGAATAGAGAGTAATGACTGATAGAAAAATATTTGTGGGTACTTCAGGCTGGGGTTATGATGAATGGGTTGGTCCTTTTTACCCAAGAAATTTACGGAAAGAAGATTATTTGATGTATTATTCGGAGATTTTTTACACGAATGAGATAAATACTACTTTTTATAATATACCATCTCGATGGGTTGTAGAAAACTGGGTTAATAAAACACCACAAAACTTCTTATTCTCGGCAAAAATTCCTCAATCAGTGACACATGAGCATAAATTAGATTCAAGAAATTGCTTAGATGATTTAGATAATTTCTTAAGGGCAATGGATCCATTAATTGAATCTAAAAAGTTAATTGCTTTCTTAATTCAATTACCTCCCTCTTTTATAAAAAAGGAGCATTTCAATAGTTTAAAGGAATTTATTGATAACTGGCCCGGTGACCCTAAAAGCGAGAATTATCATTTAGTAATTGAGTTTAGGGATAAATCATGGATGGATGATGAAGTATTTAGGTTTTTAGAACAGAAATCATTAACATATTGTGCTGTGATTGAGCCATTATTGCCTCCAAGGATGGATATTACGAATCCAGCTTTCGCATATGTTAGATTTCATGGTTATGGTAAAGAGATTTGGTTTGATTATTGTTTTACTGAAGAGGAAATTAAAAAGTGGGCACACTCGCTTAAAGAGATAATTCCAAAAGTGGATAAAATTGGAATTTATTTTAACAATCATTTTTCAGGGTATGCTGCTAAAAACTCTCTG
Source organism: Promethearchaeota archaeon (assembly GCA_019058365.1). Taxonomy (GTDB): domain Archaea; phylum Asgardarchaeota; class Lokiarchaeia; order Sigyniarchaeales; family SOKP01; genus Loki-b32. Next base: position 99,618 of record JAHPZE010000003.1, read on the forward strand.
ATGTTAATGAAGGAATTAGATGTTCAACCAAAAAAATCGCCAGAAGAGATCAATATTTTAGAAATTAAGAAAAAGACAGGAGAATTTTCAAAAGGGCAAATAGGTCTAGATAAATTTTTAAAATAAATTGGATGGGATACAACAGCTTTTGAATGAAAGAAGATTAAGAATTGGGTTTATTGGAGCTGGTTCAATAGGAAGTTTATTTGGTGGATATTTAGCAGACATTAAATCTAATATTTATTCAATAGAAATAATTTTTTTTTGTATGAAAGAGCATGCTAATGTGGTTAATAAGAAAGGGTTAAATGTATATAGAAATCAAAAGATCAACGTAATTAAAAACATCAAAGCTTATGAAAACGAAAAATCTATTGAGGAAAAGTTAGAAAGAGATTTGAATTTTGAATTTGATTTTGTTTTTCTTACAACAAAAGCATATGACATTAAAACAGCAATTCATCAATATAATAGAATCATTAAAGCGAGTAAATATTTAGTGATTTTACAGAATGGAATTGGCAATGAAGATATTGTGATTGAATATTGGAATAAGGCAAAGATTATTAGAGCGGTGACAACGAATGGAGCTTTATTGGAGAAACCAGGTCACTTAATTCATACAGGACGAGGTATAACTAAAATAGGATTTCCATTTCTTAGGGAACTTAATTTAGAAGAAAGTGAATTAGATCAAGCAAACTCGTATTTACTGTTATTGAGAGATATTTTAACTTTAGCTGATTTGGAAACTATTATAGTAGAAGATATAATCAAGGAAAGTTGGGAAAAAGCGTTGGTTAACATTGGGATCAACGCAATTGGGGCTTTAACTCGTTTAACTAATGGAGAGCTATTGGAAATTGAGGGATTAAAGTATTTCATAGAGCAAGCAATTAGTGAAGCAATAAAAGTGGCGGAGATGAAAAACATTATACTTTCCAAAAAAGATTATTTATCAATAACCTATGATGTTCTTAATAAAACAGCAAATAATAAGAATTCAATGTTACAAGATATCTTAAATAGAAAGCCGACTGAAATTAATTTCTTAAATGGAAGAATCTTGAGGAACGCTGAGAACTTAGGTATTAAAGTGCCCTATAATGAGCTTTTAACTTATTTAATAAGAGGTTTGGAAGACTCAGTTATTTAGTAATCATTTACATCTAAAGTCATAAAATACGCATTTTCCCCGTCTCGATAATAGTTTTTTTTGATACTTTCAATTTTATAATTAAATTTTTCATATAATCTAATTGCGGTATAGTTCGACACTCTAACTTCTAGAACGTATTCATGAATTTTGTATTTTTTTATTGCGGTCATACTATTTGCCAATAGTGATTTAGCAACTCCTTTTCTTCGATAACCTTCAGAGACAGCGATAGAAACGAGATGTGCTTTATTTATATATTTTAGACTATTGGCAGAAGGAGCTTTTTCAACTCTCCACATAATATAGGCTATTATTTTTCCATGTTTATTTTGAGCTACTAAGAAGCATTCTGGAAAATCATCAAGTATACTTTTATAAAAGAAGTATGGATAATCTTCAGGTAATTCTTTTTCATTTACTTCAATAACTTCATCTAAATCCTCAGAACTACATGTTCTAATAAAGAATTCTGAGGGATCATTGGTATTATTGAAAATATTTGTCTTGGTTTCCTTATTAGTTGTCATTGGTATTTATGCTAAAGAATTTTTAAATATAAAATAGCCATAATAGTATATGGATTATAAAAATAAAAGCTTTTAAGTTTTTATGAATCAAAAACTACAGATAATATCAAATTTTTACTGCATCAAATGCTTTTTCTTTTTGTTTTTCAATATAATCAAGAATAAGATTCAGAGTATTTTGAATATTAAGTTTATTATTAAAGTTTTTGACAATTTTTTCTAAATATGAGGGATTTAATTCTTTTAATTTCTTTGCGACGTTTATCATTTCTGGTATAGTTCTTACGATATTATCAACAATAGTGATATCTGCCCATAAAGCTGTTCTGCTAAGAGGATTTAAGTCAACTGCGATAACTGTTTTATTTAATTTTTTCAAAGCTTCAGTTCTATCTCCGTCTTCTAAAGGAACCATGACTAAATCAGCATTTGCTATTAATTCTACATTTTTTCGATTGCTTTCAAGACCCTCAAGTTTGATCATTTTTTTGGGGTCAGTTCCATATATTATCGAAGCTCCTGCTTTTTGTAAAACATTTTTAATTGCTTGAATTCTACCTTTTTTTTGGTAAAATAAATTGATTTCAAGTGGAGCATTCAAAATGTTCGATAATATTACGAGTTCATCTGGAACTAATGCGGCAACATTTCCATTTACACTTATGATAGGTCTATCGGCTAATAATATAGAAGCTACAGCTGCTTCAATTGCTTTTTTGGCCACATCAGTAGTTTTTTCTCCTAAAATATAATCAAAACATTCTCCTCTTCCATGTGCAATTAACCCTGCCTCTGCAACCACTAAATTTTTCATACCTTCGATTATTTTATGACGGTATTTTAGACTTTCATAACGGGGGTGAGACTTAGGAACTAGATGATCTTGGTTTTCGTTCGAAGTCATGAGATTTTAAAAATATTACTATTGTTCTTTATATAGATTGATATAAAGAAAAACTATTAATCTTTTGTATAATTTTAAAATTTTGTAGATGAATATGAGTTCATTAGCGAAAAAAAAGCCTAATGATTTGCGGATCTATAAAACAAAAAAACTATTAGACGATCTTAAAAAGAAAAAGGGCTTTCATACGGAATTAATTACAGTATATATTCCTCATGATAGAAAAATTTCAGATGTAACAAATCATCTAAAAAATGAAATAAGTGAAAGTCAAAATATTAAATCAAAATTAACACGAAAAAATGTATTAGATAGTATTTCTAGTCTTTTAGGGCAATTGAAAAACATAAATGATATTCCTGAAAATGGATTAGTTATGTTCTCTGGGGCTATTCCCCAGAGTAATACACCAGGAACAGAGAGAAATGAAATGTATATTCTAGAACCTCCAGATAGAGTGGTGACTTTTAGATATCATTGCGCTAGCGAGTTCCTATTATGGCCTTTAGAGGAAATGTTAACTCCTAGTGATACATATGGCTTATTGGTTATAGGGAGAGCGGAATCTGCAATAGGTTATATTAAAGGTAATAAGGTTGAAGTAGTTAGAGAATTTACTTCAGGCATCCATGGGAAACATAGAGCTGGAGGTCAATCTCAAAAAAGATTTGAAAGGTTAATTGAAGAGGGAGAAAAACAATTTTACCGTAGAATTTCAGATTCGGTAAATGAACTTTTCTTAACCATGGAGAATTTAAAAGGTATATTTATTGGTGGCCCAGGCCAATCCAAAGAAAAATTTGTTAATGACGAGAGTTTAGACTACAGATTAAGAGAAAAAATTTTAGATGTAGTTGATCTTGGTTATGGGGGTTCCGAAGGGATTCGAGCATTAATAGAAAAAGTGAAAGACAAAATTGAAGATGTGAAATATATTCAGGAAAAGCAAATTATGCAACGATTTATGAAAGAGATTTCAATTGATTCGGGTTTAGCATCCTACGGATTGGAAGAAATAAAAAGAGCATTAAATTATGGTGCTGTTGACACTTTAATGCTTTCAGAAAGATTAAATCTATACAAGATTAAATTAGAATGTTCTAATTGTGAATTTAGTGAATATAGAAATATTAAAGAAAATGAACTTGAAAAAATTAAGGGAGACATTCAAGGAGAAATTTGTCCTAATTGCTCATCAAATACATTCAATATCACTGAAAATAAATCAATCATAGAAGAACTAGGGGAAATTGCCGAATCAACTGGAACAGATGTAATTATCTTATCAACAGAAACTGAAGAAGGTGAAATGTTACAAAGTACTTTTGGAGGAATTGCGGCAATCCTTCGTTATAAAATTGATTATTAAATGAAATAAATACTCTAATTTGCAGGATAATTAAAATAAGGGTTTAGAATTCAATATGGAACTAAAAGATCAATTACTTACTTTAAAAATCATAATGTTTGGGGGGAAAGGTGGAGTTGGAAAAACAAGTTGTGCTGCAAGTTCGGCAATATGGGCTGCAGAACATGGAAGAAATACATTAATTATTAGTACTGATCCCGCTCATTCTTTAGGCGATAGTTTAGGGGTTGATTTACCCCCTGGGATCCCTACTCCAATTGAAGATATTGAGAATTTAACAGCATTAGAAATTAATCCTAAAGCGAATATGGCTGAATTCAGGGGATTAACAGATATGAACCCCTTAGAAGAAATGGGAATGGGAGATATGATGGGAGGGATGCCATTACTAGGTGATCTAGAAGACTTAGCTTCAATGAATCCTCCTGGAATTGATGAAGCTTTAGCTTTTGGTAAAATTTTAGAATTTATTGAGACCGAACATGATTATGATTTAGTTATCTTTGATACAGCCCCTACAGGACATACATTAAGATTCTTAAGTCTCCCAGAAACGCTATCTGGGTGGATAGGTAAGCTCATAAAAATGAGAATGAAATTAGGCAGCATGTTTGGGGCTTTAAAAAGGTTGTTTACACGTGAAGAAAAGAAAACAGATAATTCTTTGGATGTTTTAGAAAAGTTAAATCAATCAATAATAAACGCAAAAGATGATCTTACAAATCCGATAAAGAATTCTTTTGTTATAGTAATGATTCCCGAAGAAATGGCTATATTAGAAACTGGACGATTACTTAATGAATTGGTTAAATATGAGATTCCCGTTTCTAATATTGTAGTGAATCAATTATACCAAGATATGACTGAATTATGTGATTTTTGTAAATCTAGACGAGAAATGCAACAAAAAAACCTTAGTAAGATAAGGGAAATCTTTAAGAATAAATTAAATAAAATTTTAATTGAAGTTCCATTATTCAAGGAAGAAATAAGAGAATATGAGAAATTAAAAGAAATGGGAAAATTTTTAATAAGATAAAATTATTAAGGTAATTCTTGTAAAAAGCTACAATAAGTGCAAATTTTCCCACTTCCACATGGATAACCACATATTTGACATGAATTGTATTCTTTTTTTTCTCTGTGATAATAAAGTGTTTCTGATAATTCTAAAAAACCGCTTAGCAAATTAAATTCTATTTCCGGACTATATTTTTTGCATTCTTGAATAAAATCTAATACTCTTTTTCTTATGATTGGGTCTTTTTCTCTATAAGGGCAATGAGAGGGGTAATAACTGAATTTTTTAATATTTGAATATAAAAAGATTTCTTCTTCAGGGATTCTTATTAAAGGTGTAATTTTCTTAATAAAATAGTGATTTATCTTATTATACTCTTTCTTAAATAAATATTGATTTGCGATTATATCCAAACGTTTATAGAGAATATTCATAAGATAAGTTTCTGCGAAATCAGTAAGGTTATGTCCCATCGCTAAGACAGTACCGCCTAATTCTTTAGCACCATCATTCAGTAACCTTCTTCTCCCTGTTGCACAATAATTACAAGCATATTTGTAATCTGAAGATTCTTTTTTTAACTTAATGATCTCATCTAAAGTATATCCAATTTTTTCTTTAAAGGAAATAATCTTATGTTCAATATCATGTTCCTTGCAAAATTCTCTTGCTTTTTTAATACTATGTTCTCTATATTCCTTAATTCCTTCATCAATTGTTAAGGCTATAATTGATTTAGATTGATGTGTTCTATTTTGAATGTTATTCAAATTATATAGAAGCGAAATTGAATCTTTCCCTCCTGATAAAGCAACTACAATTCTATCTTCGGGGTCTAGCATTTGATATTTAGAAATTGTTTTATAAATTATTTTCTCAATATTTTTTTGAAAGCATTCTGGACAAAGATTTTCTCCAGAGTATTTTCTTTGTATTATAACAGTATTACTGCAGTGTGAACATTTCCCCTTTCTCAAAAAAATATTATAATTACTCATTAAAGTTATATAAAAAAAGATAGTTAAAAATTAAATCCAAAATAGAAGTCCACCGAATCTAGTAAAAGATAAGATAAAATTACCAACAATGATAAACAATGTAATTACTCGTATAATATTTAGAAGTGTTTTTTTGATTTTTCGTTTTTCATCATGCCAATATTCATAAGAGATCTCAATAAGTGAACCATCTTCTAATTTTGTTTGTTCAGGAAGGTTTAAAGAAACAGTATCTTTAAATCCATCACCAATTTTATCGATTAAACTATATTTTTCTTCAGCTAAAATTATTTCGCTCTGTTTTCTAGCATCGATTTGATTCTCTATTACAATTTTGACAGAATCTATTTTTTCTACTCTATATTCTGATAAATTGAGATCTTTCTCATCTTTTTTAAATTTGACTTTATCAGTTTTTTTCTTAGTAGTTTTGAAATCTTCTCCAAAACCCCAATTAATTAATTCTTTAACCATTCTATCACCATCGAATACTGGCAAAGGAAGCATATTAAAGAGAGTTATGCTGAACGCAATAATGAATAACCATGCTATTTCCCTATACCAAAATTCTGGCCAAAAAGATGTGAAGAATTTTGCGAAATCATTTTTATACATAAAGTATGAAATACTATAAATGCCAATTTTTACCCCTATTTTCTCAACATCTAGGATATACGTATCAGAAGCAGTACTAAGATTAATAGTGTTTAGATTAAATTCCGTTAATGCTTGCTCTAATGTATCTCCGCTAGTTCGATTTATTGAAATATTATTTATCTTGGTAATAGTTAATCCAACAGTTAAATTTTTATTATAGTTATTCCCTCCTTCACTTGCTGAATATATCTTAGTTATTTGCAATTCAGTGTTTGAGATATAATCATAAAGGATTCCTATATTGTATCGAGGTCCTAACGTTATATTTTTCTCTGAATAACTATCTGCAGAGGGACTATAAATTCTGAATGTTAAATTATCCCCTATAGAACATTGTAAGCTAGTTTTATTGTTTAATATATTATTAAGAGTTCTTCCCGCATAGTTATCAAGATAGATATATTGATTGTCTTCAGTCCCCTTCTTTTTAATAGCTAAAATTACATCACCATTTGCTATATTTCCAAAATTAAATCCTCCATCTGCTTCTGTTACTACACTGTTCACTTGAGCGACTTGAGAATAAAAGGGAGTGATGATAAGTGGAAAACTTAATAATAGTAAGAATGCAACTCCAGCTGTCATTCCATTTACATATGTCCCCGCAGCTGCAATTCGTAACCTTGTATTTCTATGAAATTTTCTAGAACTTAATGCTCTCTCATCAACTTCAACAAAAGCACCAAAACCTATAATAAAAAAAATCCCTGCTCCGAGAATACCAGTAGATTTTATATCCACTCCATCAGCGCCAGCTGAAATCCCATGAGCAAATTCATGTGTAGTTAAAATAAATAATAATGGAAGGATTAAATACATCATGACGGGTAAGTTGATAGTCACACCTGGAATAAGAGGAACTATCGCTTGTTCAACCCTAGGATTAAAAATCAGGTTAACAAAGTTTGTAAAGAAGAAATATAGAGCATATATTGTAAAGCTAAATGATACAAATATGCCTATGGTCCAAAAAATTTTCCAGAATTTGGGAGCTTTTTTTGATATTTTCGCTATGAAATTATTTAATTTTCTCGTTCTAAACATTGCTAGCATTGGAAACCAGAGATAATATGCCTCCTTTTTATTTCTTAAAACACGAATTAAAAGTAAAACTACAACCCAAAATATTAAAGATAAAATGAACCATGGATTTAAAATAAAATCTAATATAATATCAAGTACAGACATAAGCTTCCATTATACCATTTTCTTTTTATTATCTAATTTACATAATAAATTAAAGTTATTGGTTATAATATTGATATTTTGACATTAGAGGTATAAATAGCCTTATAAAATAGAAAAAGATTAAATTATTAGTTTATAATGTTATATATATAATTATTTTATATTGCATAGGAATCAAACCCATAGATACTTTCATAGCGGGGTGGGCTAGCCTGGTTTATGCCGCAGGGCTCATAAGTTGCAGAAATTATTTCCATCTCATTGGGAAACCCTGAGATCGTTCGTTCAAATCGAACCCCCGCTACTATTTTCTATATATTTTTCTAGGGTGTTAGTAATTAACCTATACAAATATTTTAAGAAAAAGTGCCCTTAAATATTCTTAGCTTAATAATTACTTCTATATTAAAAAAAGATTTATTTTTAAAATATTAAAATAGGAGAAAGGTTTGAGATGAATGAAATAATAAAGTTCAAGAGAAATCCTGCAGTTCAATGCTGGATAAAACATCTTTTAGAGGGGCAATATGATGAAACCGAGAAATTCTTCTATACAATTTTTGGGCATGTTAAACGTATTCGTATAATTGCCACAATTATTGAAAAAAGAGAGAATTTAATAGAATTAAATGAAGCAGACATGGGAATAGAAGAGAAAATGGATTCAAATACAAGATTTGATTTTGATTTAGATGATAGCACGGGAATGATCAGGGCAATTATTAGGAATGTAAATCCAGACAAGTTCACAACTTTTAATAAAGGTGATATTGTGGAAGTGTCGGGCCGCGTAAGTAAATTTAAAGATTTTATATCTTTATGGATAGAAATTCTAAGAAAAGTGGAAGAACCTAATCTTATTTTGCTAAGAAATGCTGAAATAATTAATAGAATAACGCATGGAGAAATTCAAGAGATACCAGAATTTTCTAATGTAAGCGATAATATTGAAGAGTTTTCAGATGAATTAGATGTTACGACCTTATTTGAAAGTGAAAATGATTCTGGTAAGCACGACGCGATAAAGGAAAAAATTTATTTAAAAGTTGAAGAGTATTCTACAAGAGGAAATGGAATAAATTTTGAAAAATTACAGCAAGAAGTTGGAATTCCTGATAGTGATTTGAGAATCTATCTTAATGACTTAATTTTAGAATCACGTATTTACGAATCTGACAATGATAATTTTGAAGCATTTTAATTTAAACCTCTACATCTAATTTTTTCACTTATAATGGAAAATTATTTTTCTTATGGTTGATTTCATAATATATATTAACTATTTAAATTAAGAATAGAATTATGGATATAAATAACTACAACGAATTATTAGATAAGGCTTATGAAAAGATACCAGAAAATGTGAAAAGATCCTCAAGATTTGAAATACCAAAAGTTGAACTTCGTATTGAAAGTAGGAATACATTTATTATCAATTTTAACAAAATAATTTATACTCTCAATAGAGATAAGAAACATTTTACTGGGATATTTTTAAAAAAAGCAGGGACGATGGGGGAGATTAGGGGACAACAATTATTTTTAAAAGGGCAATATAAGGAACAAGTACTAAATAAATTGATCGAAAATTATACGAAAACCTACGTTTTATGTAGCATTTGCAATAAACCAGATACTCAAATTCAAAGAGAAGGTAAAAAACTTTATCTAAAATGTACTGCTTGTGGAGCAAGAGAAGAAATTAAAGAAAAATAAGGTAAAGATTGAAATTGCAAAATTAATGATGGTATATCTAAAAGTTCATATTAGGGACGATTTTGAAACAATAGCATGTTGTGATGAAGAACTACTTAATCAAGTTTTTAAAGAAGGAAATTTAAGAATTGAAATTTCTAACCAATTTTTTGGGGGTAGACTAATAAATCTCGAAGAAGCAATTTCTATTTTGAAAAGTGCATCATTTTTCAATATAGTAGGAGAAAAGATAATTAATAAAGCGATTGATTGTAAGATTCTTCCTAAAGAAGGAGTTAGATTTATTAATGGAGTGCCTATGGCTTTAAAGATGATGTTTTAATGCCTAATCGATTTTGTGCGATATGTGGAAAAAAATTAGTGCAAGATGATCCACATTTTGGAATGTGTCTCAAGTGTTTTTTAAAAGAACATCCATTATTTAAATTACCAGATCGTTTATCAATTAATATCTGTCTTGATTGTGGGAGTTATTCGAAAAAGGATATATGGATTGAACCCTTAGATAACGAGTTATTTTCAATTATCAAAGAAGCGGTTCAAAAATTCCTATTAAAATCGTTTTTAAAAAAAAATAATATTGATTTTTCATTCGCTGTAAATGAAAATAGTTTTATTTTTTCATCGAAAGATTTATTAGTTTCACTTGAAGTTGAAATTATCGGTGTTTTAAAAGAGGATTCAAATATAAAACACAAGCAAATAATATCAATAAATCTAAATCATATACTATGTAAAAATTGTTCTAATTTAAGAGGGGGAACTTACTTTATAGCAATTATTCAATTAAGAGTCAAAGATGAAGAACAATTTGGTTTAATAAAGGAAGTTTTAGACGAAGTAAACGACTATGTAGAGAACCTTTTTGAAAAAAACCATAAACAATATATCTCAAAAATAGAAAATCAAAAATTTGGGGTAGATTTATATCTTAGTACAAATGAATTAATGAATTACCTTATCAAGTTCTTAAAGTCAAAATATTTCTTTCTATTAAAAAGAACAAAAAAGTTAGTGGGAAGGGATACACAAAAAGGGAGAAACCTTTATAGATTAAAAGCGTTAATAAAATTTTTACCGGTGAAGATCAAGGACATAGTTTTTATTGGAGATCAAAATTTTTCTGTAGAAAACATTACCAAAAACAAAGTTATTCTCAGAGGTGAAAATGCCACTAAGTTGATAAAAGACTATACTTATTTCTTTAATGAAAAAATAATTAAAAAAAACCTATAGTGGAAAAGCTTTTGGAAGAAAATAACAAGATTGCTGACGAAGAGTCTGAAGAATTGATAGAAAGTGAGAAAGATAAAAAGTTTGATTTGATAATAGATGAGTTACAAAAAAGAAAAATCGATATTAAACGAATAAAGAAGATAGATCAATCAAAAAAAAGAGCAACAATAGATTCGGTTTTTGATGAAAGAACTATTTTTACTTTGAATAAATTATTAGTAAATGGCCCATTAGAAAGAATAGAAGGCACAATTTCAGCGGGAAAAGAAGCAAATGTGTATCTAGCATATGATTTAACTGGAAAAGAGGTCGCTATCAAAATCTATAAGATTGATAGTAATACTTCAAAATGGATGAGAAATTATATCATTGGTGATCCTAGATTCAAGAAGATCCCTCGTAATATTTCAAAGATTATATATTTATGGGCGAGTAAAGAATATAAAAATCTTAAACGAGCATATAAAGTAGGTTTAAGTGTTCCAAATCCTATATTTATTAAAAATAATATCTTGATCATGGAATACATAGGATTTGAATCTATTCCTGCTCCAATTTTAAAAGATATTAAAACCCCTAAAAATATTTTTAACCTAATGAATGAGGTATTAACATTTATAAAAGAATTATATCAAAAGGCTAATTTAGTTCATGGAGATCTTAGTGAATTTAATATCTTATATCATAATCAAAAACCCGTTGTAATTGATATGTCTCAAGCTGTATCTATTTATCATCCAAAAGCAGAAGTATATTTAGCAAGAGATATAAGTAATATTTTTAAATATTTTGAGAAATTAGGAACAAACACACCTAATCCTAAAGATTTTTATTATGAGGTTATAGATATAAATATATGAGAAATTGATAGAAACGAAAAATTATTAATAATGAAATTATGCCATGAAAATTGGAAAAAATCGTATTGCTGTCCTGATTGGTAAAGATGGTAAAACAAAAATAGAGATTGAAGAGAAGTTAGGAGTTAAAATTAATTTAGATAGTAAATTGGGAAATTGTGAGATTTTACCTCAACCAAAAAATCCAAATTATATGCCTTTAAATGTGTTTACAGCCCAGAAAGTTGTTAATGCAATCAATAGAGGTTTTAATCCAACCAAAGCTATGAAATTATTAGAAGAGAATTTTGACCTTGAGATCTTTAATTTATTGAAAATCATCGGAAAATCTGACAAAAGAATTACACGTGTAAAGGGAAGAGTAATCGGGAGAAATGGGGAAATGCGAAGGGGACTTGAAAAATTTGCTGAAAGCTTTATCTCTGTTTATGGAAAAACAATTTCTATTATTGCAGATTATGATAATTTACAAATTGCTAGAAAAGCAGTAAGTATGTTAATTAATGGAATGCCTCATCATGTTGTTTTAAAATTTTTAGAAGATAAATACAATTTAAAGAAAAAAGAACAATTTAAACAGATGTATAAGCCTGAATTTTAATGATTACTTTAAAAGTGAATTATGATAAATTTTTGAGGCATTTTTCACTAAATCCTTTCCATATATAACAGCATTTAATTCCTCTAACAAGGTATTTATATTTGAAATATTGTTAATGAAATATAATTCCTTAAATTCTTCCTTGTTAAAATTTTTGAGATGAACTTCGAAACTTTTAATTGAATACGTATTTGTACAATAAGATTTAAATATTGTAATGTAACGAGGAAAAATATTTCTCTCTCTTAAAAAGATCGCCCAACCATCAAAATAAAATTCGATACTAATATCAAAATAATTTTTCCATTTCTCAATTTTAGCTATAATTTCATTTATTTCTGTTTGAATATCTGGTGAAAATTTATCATTCATATAGCAATGTCTAAAAAGGATTATAAAAAGGGGGATCAAAAAATTTCTTAATCAAAAGCAATTTCGCCTATGTTAAAAATATCGTCAGATAATCCTAGTTTTGAAGTCTTTTTAATGTTGGAATTATATGTAGCATTATTAACAGAATAACCGCTACCAAAAATCTGAGGAGACTTAATACCTGTTATTAAGAGCATAACTCTTAAAAGTCCATCATATTCATCTGAAACTCGAGCACCCCAAATTACCATTGAATCATTTACATCCATTTTTTCTGATATCTTCTTAGCTACTGAATTAGCCTCTGCTAATGTCATATCATTTCCTCCACAGATATGAATTAGAGCACCTTTAGCACCATCAATACTAACGTCTAATAAAGGAGTATTAAGTGCATCGTTAATAGCATCTTCAACTCGATGATCCTTCCCACTAGATTCACCAACACCTACAATAGCAACTCCTCCAGTGCTTAAAATAGTTCTTACATCAGCAAAATCCAAATTAATTAAAGATGGCAAAGAGATTGTTTCTGTTATACCTTTAACCATAGTAGCTAAAACTTCATCTGCCACGCTGAAAGCTTCTATAATAGGTAGATTAGGAGCTATTTCTAGTAATCGATTGTTATCGATTACTACTAATGTGTCGACATAACGTTTCAATAGATTTAAACCCATTTTTGCTTTATCAATCCGGCCTATTTCAGTATTAAAAGGTAATGTTACTACTCCAACTACAATTGCACCCTCCAATTTTGCGATTTCTGCAATAATAGGAGCACTTCCAGTCCCTGTTCCTCCACCTTCTCCACATGTAATAAAAACTAAATTTGATTCTCTTAAAATTTTAGTTAGATCTTCACGAGATTCTTCAGCTGCGGCTCTACCTATCTCAGGGTTTCCTCCAGCACCAAGTCCTTTCGTTAAATTCTTCCCAATCAATATTTTTATATGAGATTCAATACTATCTAAATGTTGGCAATCTGTATTTACACCTACACATTTAGCACCCCTTATACCTATTTTCATTAATCTATTAATTGTATTATTACCAGCTCCACCACATCCAATGATTTTTATATTAGCATACCCAAAGTTCTCAATCTGAGGTCGAATTATTTCTCTTTCACGCGCGTTTTTTATGAATGATTCCATATTTATCAAATTTTAATTTAATTTGTACAAAGAATTAATATGAAAAAATTAGAATTAATGTGATATCAGAATATTACATAATCAAACTGTTTAGAATTAAACATGATTCAATTTAATGAAATATCTTTATCAAATTCAGAATCAAAAATTTGTCTAATATTAGTATCATTAATAAGAAGGATTTTTGGCAATGAATATGGAAATCTATTTGAAAATGTAAGACAATAAGCGCCTGTATTAGTAACAAGAACTTTTTCCCCTTGTAACAAATTTTCTGTAAAAAAGTAGTCTTTTGCTAATATGTCTTGATCCGTAGGAATAATACCTGCAATTGATGTTTTATATTTATGTGGTTCATTAATCTGAGAGGCATTATAAAACCTTAAAGAACACCGTGCAAATTTTGGGCAAATGTGATTACCTAAATTTAAAATTACCCATCTATCTTCACAAACTTTTACAATTTTTGAAATAAATAAACCAGCGTCTCCTATAAAATACCTTCCTGGTTCGAAATAAATATTTCTGTAATTCACTTCAAATTCCCTTAAAGCCCTTTTAATCTCCTTAGCGATATGTTTCAATTGATCTTGGGGCATAACAGTAGCTTCTGGAAACCCACCTCCAAGATTTATATCTTTAATAACTATACCATGATCTGATAAAAATGTTAAGTTAGATGCTACAGCCCTAATATTTTTTCTAAATTGCCTAAAATCATTCATTTGAGTACTAAAATGAGACAGAATGGATGTTATTTTTATATTTTGATAATCTTTAATTATGTTTTTGAATAGAGCTAATTTTCTTTCATTAAATTTTATACCTAATTTACTAGCATATTTCTGTGAATTAACTCGAATACAAATAGATTGAATAATATCAAATTTCTTAGCGATAGAATTAATTTTTTTCAAAACATCCAAATCATAAATTATTATTTCTTTTACATGGTTTTTGATACTTAATTCTATCAGTTCTTTTGATAAATAAGGCCCTCCAATAATGATCTTATTAGAAGAAAATCCAAGCTTAAGGGCTAACTTCAATTCCGGTAATCCTACAATTTCTGCCCCAATTCCCTCTGAAAGGACAATTTTGCAAATTTCTGAGAGAAAATTAGCTTTGAATGAATAAAAACATTGGAAATTTTCAAATTCAGAGCTAAAAACATTAATAAAACTTTTTATATTTTCTCTAATTCTATTTTCCAAGAATATTAGCAATGGTGTTTTAAATCGCTTAACAATTTCATTAAAAGCCACTGAATCAATAAAAATACCATCATTACCATTAGTTAAAAATGGATTTCCGGAAATATTTTTCATAATCTAATCACTTATAGTTATTTATTAAATTTTTATATGTAGAATGTGTTTCATTACTAATTAGATCCCATGTATATTTTTGGGATACTTTTAATTGTCCTGCTAAGCCAAATTTTTTTCTTAGTCTCTTATTTTTTAATAAGTTGATAACTTTTTGGGCGATATCTTCAGGGTTATCAAATTCAACTAATAATCCATCGACATTTTCTCTAATTACTTCTGGAGTTGCTCCGATCCTAGCTCCAATGACAGGTTTTCCAGCAGACCAAGCCTCAAGAAAAGATATCCCAAATGCGTCGCTCCGACTAGGCATTAAGTAAATATCAGCTTCTTTAAATGCTGTCATTTTTTTTTTATCGAAATAACCAGTTAAATTATCGGGAGTGAAATTAAGAATTCTAGCATTTTCAAGTTTATGTATTTTCGATAATTCTTGATTAAAAGCGAGCGTTGATGGCCCAATAAAAACAAAATAGACTTTTTTTATCTTATTAATAATATAAGGTATTGATTTCAGAATAGATAATGCTCCTTTTTCATAATTTTTATAACCACAAAATAGAATTAGTTTGTATTTTTGTTCTCTTTTAATAAAAAAATTATGCTTAAAATAATTAAATTCTAAGGGAGATTTATTAACACTTTTAAACTTTTCATAATCCACACCCATTGGAATAACTTGTATTTTTTCTGGTTGAATTTTACATTTTTCGATTAAGAATTTTTTCTCTAGATTTGTGCACGCAATTAATAAATCAAATTTTTTTAAAACCTCAATTATTCTTAAATCCATATATCGAGGATTGGAAAAATGAAAAAATGGAGTGCATATAACTGGTTTATTAATAGAAATTCCAATTATTAAACTTATGATACAGTTAAAGTATGGGAAAAAAGTAGTGTGAATTAAATCATAGTTTAAATCTGGTTTTTTTAATAAATTTTCTAATAAATCTCCTAAATAAGGTCCATTTGCAATAAAGGCTTTTAATACTTCATCTTTTAATATAAGAGTATTTAGCGCGGGAATAGTTTTCAATTTATTTAAAATTTCATTTTGAGAGAGATTATAATTCACCTGAAATCGATTTATCTTCAAATTGTTAACTTTATCATAATATTTATTATCTTTAAAGAGCCTTTTTCCATTAGAATCTCTTAAAGCTTTAAAATCTATAGCGTTTGAAGTATAAATATCTATGCTATATTTATATTTTGTTGTTAAGATCTCTGCCATTCGCTGAAAATAGAATTCAGCACCTGATATTGAAGGAAAATATCTTGTTGGAAGATATAAAATTTTATTCAATGAAAGAATGATCCTTTTTATTTATTAAATATAATAGGTATATATATACAAATGTCAAAAGATTTATTATTTCAGGTTTTTAGAGAAGCCAAGAAAAAACAGATAATTGATGAAAAATTCATTTCTTTCTTAGATAACATTTTTCCTGATAAATCCACTAATGTTATTGATGTATTAAAAAGTGGGATTATACAATACACATATAAACCTTCCAATAGAATCGTTTGGACCGCTCAAGGTGAAAATCAAGAGCATTTAATTTACCCAAAATTGTTTTGTTCATGTCAAGATTTCTACAAGAATGTCGTTATTAAAAAAAAGCGTTCATTTTGTAAGCACATATTAGCTCAAATAATTAGTGAAGCTTTAGATAAATTTAAAACTGTTACTTTAGAGGATAACAAATTTAAAGAATTGGTTAGAGAATTAAAGCTTAAAATTTAACAATTTCTTCAACTTATTTAACAGAAATTTCTTCTCTCTCCCAACTTTGTAAGTATCTATTAAATTCTTCCAAACTTATCTGACGTGGTATTTCAATTTGCTTTTTTGCTTCTAATTTCCTTATTTTAAAAATTAATTTCTTATTTTTTCGGTAAAATTTCTCTGCTTTTGGATATTCTTCTTTAAAAATTTCTTTCAATTTTTCAATATCTAAATTCTCTAATTCACAATATTTTTCAATAACAAAATTACATAGAGGATCTATCGATATCTCAAAATTAAAAGCATCTACGCGTTTCAATGCTAAAGGGTATGCTTGACAAGCTAAAGGTTTAGTATCATGTACCGTACACCCATGTGATTTTAAATAATACGGGCATCCTTTATTTTCATTATCTAACTTTATTCGGTAAGTCAAAACCAATACCTTTTTATTTTTTATATCTGGAAACACTAAATCTTCGATAATTTTAAAATCAATATTGCGTTCCTTCGCAATCTCGATTAATCTATCTGCTTCATCTGGATATATTGGAATTCTTTTTACATAATCACCAGGAACCTCATGACAACATGTACCGCACATTCTACATTCATATTTAATTGACATCTTCTAAATTGATATTTTTTAACTATAATTATAAGAGTTATATCTAAAATTAATTTTCAGTAATATGATTATATTACTTTTACAATAAATCTTGTGTCTACTAGGATAATACATCGTTTTTAAATTGATAAAATCACCCTATTATTAGGGATGTATTTAATAAAAGGGAAAAAGTTATGGAAGGAATAAGAATTATAAAACATAATAATATAACTGAAGAAGATTTTATAAGACCTCTTTGTATTTTAGGAATGCCAGGAATTGCAGATGTTGGCAAATTTGCTTTAGATTCTCTTATCGGTCAGCTTGACGCTCAAAATTTAATTGATATTATTTTTGATGATTATCCTGCTGGGGCAATTGTTGATGATAGTTTATTATCTGCTCCTAAAGCTGAAATTCTATATTGGAAAGACCCAAATGAATTAAGAGATCTTATCTTAATAACTGCTGACGCCCAAAGTCTCACTCCAAAAGGCATATATAAAATATCGAATTTTCTAAGTGAACTTATTCATCAGTACGGAATAAAATTAATAGTGGCCTTAGGAGCATACCCAGTTAATACCAGAAAAATCACTTCTAACCTCCCAAGAATTTATCTTAGTTCAACAAATCAAGAGTTATTAGACCATTATTTATTAGAAAATAATTGCCAAAAGATTCAAAAAGGAGTAATTATTGGTGCGAATGGTTTGATTCCGACATTAGCAAAAGCACGATTTAATATTGATGGACTGGTTTTTCTTGCAGAAACTGATAATATTGCCATGATAAATGAAGATATTACAGATTTGAAAGCATCAATAACTCTTTTAGAAATGCTTAAAAAATCCTTCACATTACCGATTAAAAAGAAATACTCCTTGGAAAATATAGAAGAAATAACAAAGAATCTTCAAATTAAAAGAGATCAGTTAGAAAAAGATCTCGATTCAATCCAACTTGTTGATACTGAAGATAAACGAAAATCATTATACATCTAAGGGCACTTTTTTTTGATAATCTCTTCTTGCTTGTAAATTATTTTTTCTTAAAGGAATTAAGCAAAAAGTATTTTAATCATTGAGAATTTAATATAAGTATGAAATATGTGTGTGCTCGGAAAAGTTGTGGGAAGGAAGTTAGCAAAAAAGAATTAAGTGCTCTTCCAGGTATTAAATGTTCTCACTGTGGATTTCGTATCTTATATAAGAAGCGCCCAGATGTTATAAAGCGAATTAAAGTTCGTTAGGTCTTATTCTTTTTATTAAATGTATATTATATCTCAATATTTCTTAAAATTGAAAAGAAGAGAATTTTGTTAAATTTTTATTTCAAATTTCAAATGATTAACTAGTTCCTTATATCGATTTCGGATAGTTGCTTCAGTAACTCCCGCTGCAATTGAGATTTCTTTCTGAGTACGCCTTTCTCCTTCTTGAATCGCAGCAACGTATAATGCGGCTCCTGCTAAACCTGTTGGAGCTTTTCCTGCTGTGATGCGATATTTGTTTGCAAGTTTTAAAATAGAAGCAGCTCTATTTTGAGTTTTTCCTGATAAGTTTAATTCGGCGCAAAACCGTGGAATAAAAAATATGGGAGAGGATACTTGTATGTTTAATCTAAGCTCATTTAAAATTAATCTATAACATCGAGCAACTTTCTTTTTATCTACTGAAGCAAATTCTATGAAATCATCTAGAGTTTTTGGTATACTATTTAATCTACAAGACAAGTAAATTGATGCAATTAACATTGCTTCAATTGATCTCCCTCTAATCAAATTTTTATTTGCCATTTTCCTATAAATATGTGCGGCAGATTCTTTTAAATCTTTAGAAAGGTTCAATTGAGAAGAAAATCTATCTAATTCATTCATTGCATATGCTAAATTTCTATCAATCGATTTATTAGTACGTGTTCTGACATGCCATTTCCTTAACCGATAAACTTCAGCTTTCATTTTAGGACTTAAAGTCTTTCCAAATGCATCTTTATTCTTCCAACCTATCATAGTGCTTAATCCTTTATCGTGAAGTGTAAGTGTTGCAGGGGCACCTACTCTTACTTTTTTATTTGCCTCTTCTGATGTGAAAGCTCGCCATTCGGGACCTGCATCTATAGTTCTTTGACTTAATACTAAACCACACACACCGCAAACTATCTCACCACGAGAATCATCTGAGATTAAATTTTCATTACCACATTCTGGGCATAAATTAAAAGTTTTTTGAGGGAATGAAAGATCCAATAACGCCAACCCTTTAAAAATTCTCTTCTTTAATTTTCATAATTAATCTAGCACATTTAAATGTTTGCGTTTTGAGGATTTATCCATTAATAAGAAACTTAATTTTTCATTTTTGAATTTTCGATTAGATCGAAAAATTTTAATAAGTTCATTGTTTCACTTAATATAATGCGACATTATTATAAAGCACATGGAAAGCATTGCTATCTTCGCTCTTTTCAATCAAAATGTCCAAAGTGTAATGCTGATGTTTTATATTGGGAATGTACTCATGGATGTAAAGTCTTTTTTGAATATCCCCCTTATGGAAAATTGGTGAGACATTTTTGTCGGTATCATAAGGGTTCACTTAATGTAAAGAAAAAATTTCATGTTATTGTTAAAAAATCAAAAGGACTGCTAGAAAATCAATCTCCAAGTTGTCCCATATGTGGGAAGTTATTTAGAAATAGTATTAGTTTAGAAAATCATTTGGAAAATTTAAAAAAAAATGATATTAATCATAAACTTTTTTTTGAGAATAGAATTTCCTTTGAAAATGAACATAAAGTAAGTATTAAAAAAGATTTGGAGCACATTAAATCTCGTGATCAATCGTGTTTTGGTAAAATTAATTTAAAAAAAGAGAAAAAAATTGGTTAAAATTATCTATAGATAAATTTTTAATAAATTAGTATATAATTATTTTATAATAAAACTTAATGATTTTAGACATTATTTTATTTTAAAATTCCCAAAAGAAAGAGGAAAAAAAATGCCAGTAGATCCCGCAACCGCAGTTTACAATTTGATGCATTCAGATCCTAATATTATCGCAGCTGTAGTAATTAAAGGAAGAGATGTTATTTATACAACAGATAATTGGGATATTAGCGGAGATGTTGATAGAGTAGTATCAAGTTGGACTGGCCAAAATGCTCAATTCATAATAGTTTCTGGAGTAAAATATTCAGTATTGCAAATGGAGACTGAACGTTTAGTTGCTATATCTTTAAAAGGTGAAGGAAGTATATGTGCAGCAAAAGATGAAGAGCATAAACTTATATGCTATCTTCAACCAGATGGAGATGCCCGTGGAGCTATAATGGATGTTCAAAGAGCAGTAGGGACTATGCGCACACAAGGACCATATATGGATGTTGGCACTCAAATGGGGGAAACAACGGTTCAGATGAGTGGTATTGCTTCTACGGAGGTCATAGCTTCAGCAGGGACTGTTTCCAGTGTAGATCTTCAATTGAAAGGTGAAATACAATCGTTTTTAGACTGGATTAAAGATACTGAAGGTTTAGCGGGTTATATAAATTATTATCTTCAACAAAACAATACTCAAATAATTTCTGAGTTATCAAGAATTTATAATAACCTAAGACAGATTTTTGGTGTTTAAGTAAAACATTAATCAAGAATAGTTCTTCTAACAATTGTTATTTATCGATATATTCGATACTTAGTTTATACTTAAATTTTTATCCGGATTTTTATAATTACAAATAGAAATCATATTTTCAATTTCAAAAGATATAAATTTTTTAATATTATAGGTGATCTTAATAATTAGACAACTCAAAATTTCAACAAGTGAGATTTTTGGCTAAAAAGAAAATAATTAAGGAGAATAAACCGACTATTTTAAAAAAACCAAAGAGTAAGAGTACGCGGGAAGAAATGAAAAAGAAAAAACTCGCTAAAAAACCATTAAAAAAAGAAGAAGAATTAAAAACTGAATATTCATCAAACCTTGAGCTTGAATTAGATATCCCAATTGTTCCTGAAGCACCTAAGAAAAAAGAGAAGTTAACATTAGCTACTTCTAATTTATCTACTGATGTATTAGCAAGAATGAAAAAAATTGAATCGCCTGATATTAAAGTAGTATTAGTAAATTGTGAGAGATGTAAAGCTGTTATCCCCATTCCTATTCCAAAAAAAACAATATTACAATCAGAATTACCCGTAGTTCCTATAAGTTATGTTCATAAAAATTTGCAGAAAGAAGATCAACATTGTTTAACAGTCCATCTTGATCATGATTTTGATATTCGAAGACAGAGAATATCTGATGTAGTTATATCTTCAGATTAAAACTTAATAAAATCTCATAAGATAAAAATAATTAAGAAAGCAATTAAAACAGGAATAACACATAAACAGCATAAAAATCCATACCAACTCTTTTTCCAATCAATATATGTATTAGGGTTCAAGATTACTTGACAATTAGGACAATATTTTTGTTTTTGATCTACAATTTGTACTCCACAATTATAACAAATATTTATTCCGCTATTGAATTTTTTATAGTTTTTACCCTCGATTTTTAACACTTTAGACTTTCTTTAGAATTCAATTATTGAGATAATAACATATTATTATTTGCTATTTAAATATAATTTTTAAATATAATTAAATAATATAAGCATTGTTGTACTACAGTATCTATTTTTATTGTATAATTAAAATCTAAAAGCACAATTATTTATAAAAATGAAATCCATAGCTGAAGACAATATAGAAATTGATGAAATTACAATATACTTAAACCTTTTTAAATTACATAAGAGTTTTCTATTATTAATTTCTGATCAACCAAATATGGGGATCGGGAATATAACTTTAGGAAGTCCTCCAGCAATTAAAGGATTAAAATCATTAACAGCTTCTTATAATTTATTTGGTGTGGATAAAAAATTGATGAGTACTATTATAGCTGAAAGAGCTGCAAATATACTTAAGGCACCAGTACTTCTTCTTTTATTTTTAAAGAGTAAAAAGAGTGATGATGAAATATTAAAACCTTTAGTGAATTTTCTAAATAATACTTTAAAAAAAGTACTTGAAAATTTGGAATAATGCAGGGAGTGGGATTCGAACCCACGAAGAGCTATCTCACCGGATATCTCATTAGTTATTATGTTAATCAACGGATAATATAATAATCAGATCTTGAGTCCGGTTATTGAGGATTATTTTCCAAAAAAGTCCGGCACCGTTGACCAACTTGGTTATCCCTGCTTGAAGAAATATTCATTATTTTATATATTCATTAAATAAAATTATTATTTTAATTTTTATCAAAATTATCAAAATCCAAAAAAAGTACTAATAAGTGCTAAGTTCACATCAAATTTAAGCAAAAAATCCCGGTATTATCATTATTAACATCATTACAACTAACATCACTATTAAAAAAACGCATTGTAATCTTCCTTTTTTCTTCTGTTTTCTTTCTTTGTTAAGATAATTATCCCGACAAGCTTGACTACAAAATTTCTTATCAGTAGGCATTGCTTTGCCACATATTGGACAATGACTATGGGGTCCCCATTTTTTTTTTATTTGATCTTTCCATGAAGATTGAGACATTTTTTCACTCGAGCTTAAGAGGGTTAATATAGGATAATAAAAATTAGAAGATTAAAATAATTTATCAAAGATTTTCATTCAGTTATAGTGGTACAAGTTATATTTTCGTCACCATTCCAATATTTTTCAAATTCTTTTAGATCTTTACCAGACATAACTCTAATATGAAGTTTACTTCTTTTTAAAATTTGTAAAGATACTGCATCAAAAATGCGATATTCCCCGGCTGCTGCTTGCTTATCATCGTGTAGATTTAATATAATTTCTTGTAAATCAGCATAAGTTAAGTGTTTCAACAATTTAGCATCATTAAATTTCTTTGGATCTTTATCATAAATACCTTCCACATCAGTAAGAACCACTAACTCTTCAGCTGTTATAAATTCAGCTACTTCGAGAGCAACCGAGGTTGTAGATTGCCCAGGTTGTAATCCTCCCATTATAATAATTTTTCCAAAAAGCAATGCTGTAGAGAGTTCTTCTATTGATTTTGGGACTAAAGGATAAGCGATATCTTGAAACGCAGATATGAGTAATTTAGCATTTATTCGAGACAGATCAATTCCAAATGTGTCACACAATGCTTCATTCCCTTGAAAATATCTTACTATATTTATATATTCTCTTGCAATTTCTCCACCACCGCAAACAATAACATGATATCCGGAGTATTTCTTTTTTTTTAAGATTCGACAGAAATTTTGAATTTTTTCCTTATTAAGTTCTTTATCTTCAGTAAATAATAATGACCCCCCGATTTTTATGACAGTATTTCTATCTTTCATAATATTTTCATTCAAATTTTCTTTGTATTAATATATAGTTAATTTGGTAATTTAAGTTACTTTAGAATGAAATTTAATAAATTTAAAAAAATTATAGTCGAAGTTCCTCACAGAATATCTGGATTTTTTGAAATAGTTGATCAAATTAACGGTGTAAAAATCAAGGATCCCGTGAGGATTGGATCTCGAGGTGCAGGGTTTTGTGTCAATGCAATAGGTAAAACGGAGATTAAAGCTCAAGTTATTGGTAATAATAATGATAATGAGATTGAGATTTATATTAATGACGAAAAAGTAAACCAGAAGGCAGAAACGACATACTTTATTATCGATTATTTAAAAAATTATATTAAAAAATCACATAAAATAAGAATTAATCACTCTTTTGAACTACCTGTTGGATGTGGTTACGGAGCTAGTGGTTCTGGGGCACTGGGAACCATATTTGGTTTAGATTATTTGTTTAATTTAAAATTAACATATTTAGAAAAGGGAAAGATAGCACATATTGCCGAGGTTGTAAAAAGAACGGGTTTAGGAACTGTTTGTGGGCAATTAAATGGAGGAATGGGAATCTTGATAGAACCGGGATTCCCATGTGTCTATGAGAGGATCCAAGTACCACAAAATTTAAAAATTATATGTGGATCATTTGGAGTTATTCATACAAAATCAATATTGACAAATCCAATTTTAAATATAAAAATTAAAGAAGCGGGTAATGAAGCCCTGAAGAGATTAAAAATAGATCCAAATATTAAAACATTTATCGAAACATCCATAGAGTTCGTGAAGCAGACTGAAATTCTTGATATTCTAGATTTATCAAAAATAAAAGAATTAATTGAAAATTTGAACAAATTAAACATAATTGGTGCTAGTATGAATCAGTTGGGTCGTTCAGTTTATGCAATATGTAGAAAAGAAGGAGAAAAGGAGGTTTTAAGTTTATTGGAATCGTATAAACCTGAAATTAACATCTTTATCACATCTATTCATGAAAATTCATCAATTAAGTTGAAGAATAAATAAAATTTTTTTATTTACATATTCTTACAGTGAATCGGAAATATTTCAATTAAGATTTTTTAATTATTTTAAAGAATGAAATAAATTTTCCTATTTTTTGTATAATTCTGTTTTTAACTCCTCAATAAGATGTGCTTTAATTACTCCATCATTTCTATCATAACCTTCACACACTACAGTTCTTACTCCGATAATATCTGGTGAAATATCATTTATTAAAGGAATATCTTTCTTCCTTAAATTCCCCGCTAATGCAACTTCAAGATCATATTCTTTCGCTTTATCTTTAAATTGAATTAATTGATCAAAATTCAGAAAATCAAATATTCCTTTTCCATCTTTAATGTAAGTATCAAGCATGGCAATATCAGATCTGGATTCTGATGCGATAGTAGGAATACTCATAAATTCTGGTGAGGATTCCATTCGTATACGATCTGCATATCCCGCTGCAACAATTTTAATATTTTCATTATATTCTCTTACTGCTTTAACAACCTTTTTCATTAAGTATATAGCATCTTTTTCGTTTTTAGGCCCTTTTAATCCAATTTTTATTATATCTGCGCCAGATACTGCTGCTCCTAAAGCGGCTAATGATGCTGAACCGGGTAGATTCGGAAAATCTCCAATTGTAGCACTTAATAATTGAAAACTCCGGTTGGGAATTAAAAACTTCATTTCTTTAATAATCCAAGGAAAATTTGCTCCTAATGACCCCTCCGCTGGATTTTTACAATCAATATAATCTACTTGACTAGCAATAACAATTTTTGCTTCTTCAATCGTTTTAGGACTAATTAAAAGTTTGATATTATGGGGCATTTTGTATCTAATTATAATGTAAAAATATTAAAAAATTTAATTAGGATTGAAATTTAGAAAGTTGGTTCATTTTAAAAAATTGACAAGTTTACTACTATTGTTCATAGTTATTCTTTATACTGTTTAAGGAGAAAAATATTACTTAAATTTATGATTTATAAAAGGAATAATAAAATCCAAAACATTTATTTTTGTATAATTTTATATAAAAATTTATATTAAATCATTTTTATTAAATACAAAAAACAATTTCGAATTTATTATGTCACCTAAAGAAATTACAAAAGTGGATATAACTAATGAAGTTTTTAAAGAACCAATAGAAGTAATTAATCAATTATCTTCAAACTTAGGGTTAAATTACACTAAAGTTATACAAACTTATGTTATGGAAGATCGACGACTAAACTTAACGTTGGAGGATCAAGGTAATAGTTATTTCAAAGGCAAAGTTGTATGGATTGGAAATAAGAAGGATGATACAGAAGGATCTATATTTTGTGTCGATACAAGAGAAGAATTGAAACAAATTAGTCCTACTGCAGAGAACACTGAAAGTGTAATATTAGATATTAAAAAAGAATTAATAAAAGTGTCTACTGCATCAAAAACCAAATGTTCTGTTTGTGGAAAAAATATAGAGATTTTTGATGAGGTTACTGGCTGTCCTATTTGCGAAGCAAAAGCACATCGAGAGCATTTAACAGATTGGGTTAGAATGAAACATACATGTCCAATTTGTAAGAAATCCTTAAACGTTTCGAGTACTGGTGTTATTTTTATCGATTGATTCCAAAAAACTAATGGAAAGGTCTTAATTTTTCAATATCTATTGTTCCATCATATAAAGCAGTTGCGATTAATATACCCGAGAAGTTTTGTTCTTTATAATCTAAAATATCCCTATAATTTTTGATCCCTCCACCAACGAAGATATTTCCAGTAAAATTATGTAATAGATCTAAATAGAGTTGTGGAATTCCTCCAATTTTCTGACCAACTCTAAATAAATCTAATAGAATGATATTTTTAATACCTAGAGATTCAATTCTTTTTATGAGGTTAAACGGATTTTGAGTTTTTATATCCTTTGCACTTGATAAGATCTGTCCATTATACATATCAATACTTATTATTATTTTATTACGATCTAAGATTTGTAAACTTTGATTAATAAGTTTAAAACTTTTAATAGTTTCTAATCCTAAAATTAGACTTTTAATTTTAAATCTTGAGAAAAGATAAATATCTTCAAGATTAACAATTCCAGGATCCAGTATTATATTCATATCTGAAATATCTAAAATTTGTTTTAAAATTGGATAATTTGGGGTTTTATTTATTATAGAATCTAAATCTGCGATATAAAATTCATTAAAATCATACTTTTTTTTAAATAGTTGAATAATCTCAACTGGGTTAGATGACTGAAATAAATTTGATTTTAAAGGATTGTATTTAGTTCTTTCCCCCTTTATGGCATGAACTGCCTTAGAATTTAAAATATCTATAACGGGTATGATTTTAAATCTTGTCATTTGCACCATTAAAACTTAATTAATAGAAATCTTAGAGAATATAAGATTATCAATTATCTCCTTGTAATTACCCCAATAAAATAACTTTGAAAAATTACCTTTATTTAATACTCTTTAATTTTAAAAGAATATCTTTTTTTAATTACAATTAAATAATTTTTTTTTTAAATAATCTCTACTAGAATATTTTTAATACAAGAGTAATTTTTTTGTGATTGAAATGAAAACTGAGATTTATGTAAATAAAATTATAGAGAATACGGGTTTAGCAAGAAAGGAGATCCAAAATTTAGTTGAAGATAAGAAAAATGAATTAAAGGGATTGATTTCTGATGAAGGCGCTTTATTTATCATAGCTAAAGAGTTGGGAGTCGACATTAAAAATGAAGATAAAGATCTGTTAAAAGAAATTGAAATTTATATTTCTGATATTACTCAAAATATGAAAAACATAACATTATTCGGTAGAATCAAGGATATCTATAATGTTAATAGTTTTAATAAGAATGATGGAAGCAAGGGTTTTGTTGGCTCTTTTCTACTACATGATACTACGGGAGATGCTCGAATCGTACTCTGGGATGATCAAGTAAAAGTTTTTAACGAATCTAATTTTGAAAAAAATGAACTTGTTAAAATTGTTAATGGAAACGCAAAAAAAGGAAAATTTGGAGATATTGAAATACATGTAGGAAGTTATGGAAAAGTTATTTTATCTCCTGAAGATGTCGACTATAATAAATATCCCAAAATAACATTTAAATCTATTAATATAAAAGATATTAATTTAAATCTTAGATCTTTATCCATAGAAGGAAAAATAATTCAAATTTCACCAATAAGAGAATTTACTCGAAAGGATGGCGAATTTGGAAGAGTTGGATCGTTAACATTATTAGATACTACGGGATCAATTAAAATTACCTTTTGGAATGAAGACACAGAAAAATTAAATAAATTAGAAATTAGTGATATTGTATTGGTAACTAATTTAAATCCTCGATTAAGCACACTGGATTCGAAAACAATTGATTTAAATGCAAGTAAAAATACAAAAATTACTAAAAAAAATAAAGATCTCAATATTGAAGGAGAAGTTATTAAAAATATAAAAGCGCTGCAGAATAGTAAAGGAGTTGTTACATTTAAGGGTATTATCACTTCAGTGGATAATATTAAAACTATATCTTTAAAATCGGGGGAAAATGTTTCTTTATTAGGTTTTATTGTTAGTGATAATACTGATGGAATTAGAGTTACTCTATGGCGTGAAAAAGCAGATGAATATTCAAAACTCTTAACTACAGGACAGGGATTATTGTTGGAAAATGTTTTAGTAAAATATAGCAACTTTTCGAATAGAAATGAAATCTCTTTAATTAATGAATCAAAATTAGAGCTAAAAGATCTCGAAATAAAAAATCTTAAAAGCCTTAATTTAGAAAAAAAAGAGAAAGGAGCTAATTTTTCTGGTGATTACGCAAAGATAGACACCATTGAAGCTCCTGGTACGATCGAATTAAAAGGATTTATTGCCAAAGATCTTAATAATATTACGGTTTATGAAGCATGTAAAAATTGTTTTAAGAAAGTTGAAAATTGTACTTGTGGCAAAGGAGATGAGACTGAATTCCGGATGATCATTAATCTTATTATAGATGATGGAACAGGAACAATAAGAACTACTTTTATAGGAGATCAAGCAGAAAAGTTAATGGGTGTAGAGACTACTAAAATTCTACAACTAAAAGAAACACCCGAATTTGAGAAATTTCTAGAAAAAAAGTCATCGGAGTTTCTAGGAAAAGATATTATTGTAAAAGGTAGAGCTAAATTTAGTGATTATTCTAATCAATACGAGATATCAGTTTATGATTTTAAAGATATTAATATTGATGAAGAATTAGAGAGAGTTATGAAACAGATTGAAACTTGAGTTTTATACTTTTTAATATCCCTCTTATTTATTTGACTATTGTTTAAATTTCTTATGTAATTTAATAACTGAGAATATTAAAATGGGCAAAATAGATATTATTGGACTAGGAGAGGTTGTTGTTGATTGGGTGGCTGAAATCCCCCATTTTCCTGAACCAGATGAAAAGATTGATGCTATTGCCGAGAATTATTTCTCTGGTGGTGTAACGGCAAATTTTCTGGTAGCCGTGGCACGTCTTGGGATTTCTTGTGGATTTATTGGTGCCGTTGGAGACGATTCATATGGAGATTTTTTGATTAAAGAATTTAAAAGAGAAAGAGTAGATACTAAACTTACAGTCATAAAAAAAGGAAAGCAAACTCCAGTAAATTTTATTTTTGTTGTTAAAGGTGAAAAGACGATAATTCAATCTCCTCATATGTTAACTACGAAATTAGAACTTAAGGATTTGGAGGAATATTATTTATCGGAAGCTAAAGTTTTGCATACAACATTAATTCACCCAGAAATATCAGAAAAAGTGATTAATTTAGCAAAGAAATTTGATGTAAAAATTAGTATTGATTTAGAATCTCAAATAGCTCAACGAGGTTGGAAAAAATTAAAAAAATTGTTACTAATGGCAGATATTTTAATTCCTAATAAAGAAGGGGCTAAGATGATAACAAAATGTAATACACCAGAAGACGCTGCTAAAACCTTAATTGAAAAAGGGATCCCCCTCGTAATTATAACATTAGGGAATAGGGGTGCATTGGTTTTAACTAAAGAATTTCAAAATGAAATTCCCACTTATAATATAAAAAATATTGTAGATACTACGGGTGCAGGTGACGCGTTTAACGGAGCATTTTCGGTTGCTTATTGGATTAAGGGATGGAGTTTAGAAAAATCAATCAAATACGCAAATGCTGCTGCATCCTTAAAAATCCAGAAGTTAGGTGCCAGAACAGGGATGCCTTATGATTTAGAGTTGAGAAAATTTTTGAAAGAAAATGAGAGAGATTTGTTTACTTAAATGTATGCTTAATAATAAGTTATTGAGATATTAAACAAATACTACTATAATTATTCGGATGCTGTATCATATCATTGTAGGTTTCTAATATTTTCTCTTCTGATAAATCTTTAAGATCTATATTGAAAGGCCAGATACCCATGATAATATCTCCTAAATTTTTCACATTTCCAATTAAATATCCTGCTTTCTTCTCATTTGATTTATTTGTATATAAAATAACAAGATAATAATTATATGTATGATTAAATGTAGGATTTCCAATTATGAGAACTTCTTCAATATTTTGAAAACTAATTATATGTTGATGTATTTCACTTATTTTTTTTAATTCTAAGGTAAATTTAGCGGGAATTGATATAAGCTTTTTAAATTCTAGACTTTTAAAACTTAGAGTAAGGTTTTTATGTTCAAATTGCTCGTGTGCCGTAAAGATTACTTTATATATAATAGAATCCATTGAAATTATGTTAATCCGATTTATTCAATAATTTTTTTAATACTTAAGTCTTCCAGCTTTTTATAGATTGTATAATGTGGTGATTTTTCATTTTCAACAATTATTCTTGAATAACAATATTTTCTTCAGGAAATCCAAGATCAATCAAGAATTTTTTCAATTTAAACCGATGATCTCCTTGGAGTTCGACTTCATTATCTCTTACAGTTCCACCAGAAGCGCATTTTTTTTTTGCTTTTGTTAGAATATTCTTAAGATTTACTTCGAAATTTCCAACGAACGTGATTACAGTAACAACCCTCCCCCATTTCCTCCTAGCGTTAGAAATTATTATTTGTTGTTCATCGGCGCTTAAACTATCACATATACATAGTTCTTTTGGAAAACTACATATAGGACAAATCTCGTCGTCTTTAATGCTGTCTTATCACAACCTTTATTGTTAAAACTTTTTAAAATTTAGTTCTAAAAAATAATAGAACAAAATCTTATAAAAATCTTTTTTATTTTGGAAAGAAACTTTTATAAAAACAATACTTATTTAATTTGTTAGTTTTTTCACTGCAAATTTTTAGGATTTCAAAATTTTAAATTAAGTGTTACAGAAATTTAATGAGATAAATGAAAGTAACTATTAATTACTAATTTCTCTCTAAATTAATTCAGTTTTCAACCTAAATTTTCTAAAATTTAGAATTGACCTTCCTAAGCAAAAAATATTTAAAGAAAAATTTTTATTATTTATCAATAAGCTTATTCTTAAAGTTAGAATATTAATGTGATAAATTAAAATGCAGAGCTCATGGATTTTTAAAGTAATTGTTGCGGGTGCAGGGGGCGTTGGAAAAACAGCGATGATTACAAGGTATTGTACAGGAAAATTCGAGGAGGGATATAAAATGACAATAGGAGCAGGATTTCATACGAAAGCCGAAATGCTCGACACTGGAGAAGCCGTTAAAATGCAGTTATGGGATTTTGCCGGTGAAAAACGGTTCCGTGAACTCTTACCTGATTATTGCAAAGGTGCAAGTGGAGCATTTATATGTTTTGATATAAGTGATTATGATACTTTCAGAGAAATACCTGAATGGTTAAGGATAATTCGTCAAAAAGCCGGGTTTGTTCCCATAATTCTTTTGGGAATGAAATGGGATCTTCCAGGACATGAAGTAGATTATGAAATTGCGAATGATTATGCTATTAAAGCGAAATGTAATCAATGCGTATTCTGTTCCTCAAAAGATAATATAAATATTAATGAATCTTTTCAAGCTATGGCAAAATGGCTGATCTATTACGCAGCCCAAGCAGATTGATTCTCAAATCTTCAGATACCGTAAAATTAACTAATCCAAGCGTATTCCTAATATCACTGCCTATACTAATTTTAATAAGATGAGTAAGGAATATTGTTTTTAATAGTGTTAGCCAATATTATATCTATTTAGAATCATTCTTGTTATTGTATTATACATCTCCTCCACATTTTCTCCCGGTTTTAAAGAAATCTTTATCGATGAGGATATATTATAATCTTCTTTAAATTTCACTATTTGCTCTTCGAATACGTCTCGATTCTCCTCTAAATCCAATTTAATTCCTACTAATAGATTTGGAGTTCCCTCTGTTTTACGTTCTTTTATCAATTTACTCCATTCAGTTAATTTATTTAGAGTTTCAGTATTAGTAATATCATAAATTAATAATACTCCATTAGCACCCCCAATAGCTAATTCAAAAACTTTTTTAAATTGATCTTCCAAACTCCATCCCCATACCATTAGTCTTATAAATTTTCCTTCAATCTCTACATCTTTAGTATAAAAATTAATACCTATTGTCGATTTAGTATCATCATCAATTAAAGATCTAGTAAATTTACTTGTTACTAATTTTTCTACTTTATTATCAGCAAACATAAAAACTTTAAATATAAGATCAGGTTTCTCAAAATCCATTTTCTTTTTTCCTCTAATAATATATTCTTATATGTTCAATTTCCAATATCGTTGTAAAAGAATCATTAGATATTTGTTCTTATTTTGTTTTTAAAGAAGTATATTCTTTGATGATAATATAAATTTAGGTGTTTAATTGTATATATCAGAATTTCAATTGTTAATCGAATTTTAAAAGGAGAGATGGTTCTGAAGCGATATGAAATGAGTAAAAGAACCGAGCACCCTCTGAAAACGAGCGGTCGGAAGCAGCAGAAATGGTTTCGTAAAATTAAACTATATCCAAGGACTACCCTCTAATACGTTCGCTACGATCCCAACGATATTCTGAAAACCTTAATATAGTATCGCAAGAGGGACAAGACCACATCTTTACACTATGACAATCACTCACTTGAATGACCTCTCATTTAAAATTATACCTTTAAAATTATAAATTTCTCTCAGTAGGTGTAAGGGTATTAATCTTGAAAAAATCTTGAAGATGACCCTCTTTATTACAATATGGACACTTTCCCATAACAAATACTAAGAACCTCTAATATATATAGTTTACAACGTTCAAGAAAAGTGAAGAAATTTATATGATAAGTAAAAAAGAACTTTAACTATAAAACCGTGTAAAGAATTAAATATTTTAATTATTAAATTACATTAGATTATCCTCAGATTTTATTATTATGGTGCCCTACCTATACTTTTTTAGGAAATGTCCTCAATCTTAGAATAGTTTCATCCCCATTAGCCCAATTCTTCAGATTAGCCAATCTTTCACCATGATCACCATGTTCAGGATGATCAAATGCTTGTTGAAGCTCCGTACAAGGTAAATCTGGGCAAAAACCACAATGAAGATATCCTTTATCATAACAGCACTTTGCTACACCGCATTCTCCATAGAACATCTTTCCTTTACATATTTGGCATCCCAAGCAGTTAGTTTTCTCTTTCCATTCGCATATCCCACAATATGCTCCACACATACCTATTTGTTCTTTATCCATTAGTCAATAACACTTCTTTCAGTTCTTATTGGATAATATTTACTTATATAATTATAGTATAGAATTTTTCTTTTATTTTTTTACAATAATTTATAGTTTCTTTATCCAATCGTACCCCCCTTTCTAATCATTTGAATATAAGTGATATAAAATAAGCAATAGAACTGTAAAAAATTAAATTGACCGCAATTTCATAATGTGAAATGCTATAAATGATCTATTACCCACCCCAAGCAGATTGATTCTAAAACTGTTGGTCAATTTTTATGTTTTATTTAAATACCACTTATTTAATAGAGAAAAAGCTAAATAGTATAGTTAATAAAATAATATATCAATAAAAGTATTAAAAAAGCGCCTCCGTAGCTCAGCTAGAAAAACTACCGCTTTTCGGTGTGCTTGGCAAAGTAGAGCACCCGGCTTAGGTATTTGGCATTATTAAATACCTCCGGAAGTTAACCGGGCGGTCGCATGTTCGATCCATTCTAAGCAAGATTTCCTTGCTGCGGGAAATATTTGCGGGATATGTTCCGCAATTCCTACAGCCGGGGGCGCCATTTATTTCTTTTATGAATTTTTTTTCTTTAATGGATGCTTTTTTTTATTTGAAGTTTATTCCGCCAATAATTTATTGTAGTTTGAGATGTATTGGTTAATCGCGCTATCTTTTTGTCAGATAACCCCCATTCATAATAAACATATTCAAGCCAAGCTTTATGTTTGTAGAGTGGATTGCTTCGGGAGGATTCTTTTGTGGGATTTAGTAGGTCCCCTGTTGGGAGATTCCAATTTTGAGAAATTTCATTCCAATTAGATGATTTAATTTCTTCTCTAATTCGTTCTTTATCATGTGTAAGTTCATAGGATTTTGGCTTCCATCCAATCTCAATTTTTTCGGTTTTGATGAATGGATATTGCTTAACAATATTCGCGGAGAATTTAAAATTTTTAATATTTTTCTATGTTATTTTATAATACTGCTTTATTTGATCCCAATATTCTGACTCAGCAAGATAGTTACAACTTATCTTTAGATATTAAATTTGGATATATTGGTTCAAATTTCGATGTGAATACCTTTGGTTTTTTCCAACACTTTTTTTTTTCATTCCATTTAAGATTTTTCAAGGGATTATAGAATTTTAGTAAATCTTCATCTGCATAAATCGATTTAATTAGTTCATTACCATCAACTAAATCATTTAATATCAGATAGTCTTTAACCTCTAAATATTCGAATAATAAGTCAAATAATCGTTCAAATTCACTAATTTCGCATTTAGGAAAATAAATTTTAATCATTAGCCCCGTTGGGAATCTTTTTTCTTGATCAAATCCATAAATGAAATATTCTCCCGTAATTTCAGAGATATGTACTAAATTAAAAAAACTAAAAACTTTTACAAGTGATTTAATCATTTCTTTTTTCAAATTCGGTACAATAATGTAAACTTTATTATGAAGGTCTAAATTCTTTAAAGACAAATAGGGGAAAATTAAATTTTTTCTTAATAGACTAGTGATGTGGCTTATTGTCAACACTTTTTTTGTGATTAAATAGGATTTGATATCTATTGATTGTCTATTATAAATTTGAGAAAGAGATTCAAATTCAGGAGATTCAGGACCAAAATAAGAAGAAATTGATTTGTTGCCGACTTCATATTCCTTAATAAATAAATTTTCTATTTGATATTTTGGATTGAAAAGTATAGTTTGCATGTGCATTTTAAATCTGTCTTTGTCATAATTCCAACCTTCTAGGGTAAGGTTATTATCAAATTGAATAATATTATAAACTTTTTTTATAAAAAATCCACAGTATTCTCGTATTATATTTTTCGATCTTGCTAACCAGTGGATATAACTTAGTTGAGGTGAATCATAAGGCATAATATAATTTATGAAAAGAGAATTAGAATTATCTATCGAGGTGGGATAGTTAATTTTTTGAAAAGTATTAAGGAGGAGAAGTTTAAAATCGATCTCGTTCATATCTGTTGGATAAAGAAATAAATAATATTGTCCCAGTCCAAAATATTCAAAAGCAGGAATAAATCTTATAGATTTAATAAAATTTGTGAAAAAATATTCTTCCTTAGCATTTTTAAATTTCTCAATATTTATTAGATACTCTTTAAGGTTTAAATGAAAATCTAACAACCGGTTTAAATTTTTGTCATTGTAATCACAATTTTCACTCATACCACGGTCGTTAACTTTTTTCACTAAATCTAAGATGTTTTCTTCATTCGACCAAAAATTTTTTTGATTTCTATTAATCTCTTCTTCACGATATTCTAACCCACTCCTAAAAATACTTTTTACATATAGAAAATATTGTTCATAGAGATCTTTCGTATAAAAGAAGGTTTTACTATCAAAATCATATAAGTGTTTGCTAGATAATGCTTTAATCCTACCAGTCCATAAAAAAAACTTTCCATAGAGTAAATTTTCTTTAAAAATGTTATAAAGAATTGAGAATAATTGTCTCTTTTCTTTTTTAGTCAAATAAGGAGTTGAAATCTCTACATATATTAGATTTTTATCAGAAATTATCTCTTTACTATGATCTATAGTGATTCTAGGGAAAAATCTTTTCATTTTAATAAGAAAATTTTGAGTTTCTTGAGAATTGATTAAGATTAATTGGAGAAAGTCATTTACATATTCTTCGATGTTAATTGTGTTAATTAAAAGCGGATTGATTATTGGGGGTTCATTCTCCAATAATTTATCTAATATACTAGTTACTTCTTGGCTGGTTATTTGATAAAGTTTGAATTTTTCATAGAATTTTTCTAATTTTTCCAATTTTATTTGGTAAATATTATCTACTACTGTTTTATCGATAAATGTCTTTTTAATCGTACTTAGGTTGAATAATTTCAAATTATAAAAAATGTTAATTAAGTCATGGAAATTTATGTAATTCTCAACCATCATTTTAAAATCCTCTTGAGACTTAAAGTAAGCTGAAATAAGATCGCTAGAATCAAGATTTTTTAAGTGACTGCTGTTAAATATGATATTATCTTCAATTAAATGAGAATGATATTGATTATCCAAAATGTCATGAAATTCAATAAGTGTTTTAACTTGAGGGTAGCGGGTTATAATTTTTTTTATAAAATCCAAAACTTGTAAATACTCCTCTAACTTCTTTTTTATATAGAAAAATCCAAATTTTTTATTTTCATTTAGAAATTCGAGAAATTTTAACTGTAGATCTTTTGAATCATAAAATTTATTTAATTTATCTTTTAAATCTATAATTAGAGTACGTTGAGTAATAATCTCATCAACCAAATCTGATTTTAAAGTCGCTAATGTTTCAGTCCTTTTTTCAAATCCAAAACCAAAAACAGAAATAAAGCGAATTCTATCAATTATTAAAAATTGAAGAAGAGAAAGTTCAGGATTAGAAAAATCAGAACTAAAGTCAATTTGAAATTCGATCTCAAATTTCTTATCATAACTACGATGATTAGGGTTTATTATTTTGTATTTTTGTGAATATTCTCTTAAATAATTTAAATTGAGTAGATGATTTTCAAATGTACGAAGCAAACAATAGCTCTTAGTTATAAAATTAGAACTTTTCAATCTCTTGATAAATTTAATAAAATCATCTAAGTAAGGTCTTGGGAGGATCACATAACCACTAAGTTCAACCGAAAAACTATTAAGTGAAGTCTTAGTTGCAATAAAGAATGGAGACCCTTCAATAATACTAAATATCTTAGATTTTTTTAATATTGGATTAAATCGTAGAAATACTGCTATAACACATACATTTATTGCATTCCAATTCAATTGATAAGAAGGTGCGATAAAACTGTACTTTTTGATCCAATCCATGTTTTTGATAAATTTCCTCAAACTTAAATCAGATTCGAGCTCTTGATTCTCTTTAAATTTCTGAAAATATTTTTTATAGCTTGATAGATCCTTATAATTCTTCACTCGATAAAATATTCTTATTAAACATCTAATTGTTTCAATGATCTCATCATTAGTTATCGATTTTGAAATATAGTTAGCAAATTCTTGAAGGAGGATCTCATAGAAATCATCCATTTTATTGGTAATTAATGATTCATTTTTTAATAGATAATGAAAAAAGAATCGTTTAGGAGGGAGGAAAGTATCTTTTTCTTGTTGTAGAAAAAATTTTTCCAAACGATCAAATATAATTAATCGATTGAATCCCCCTGATAAGAGATCATATTGCTCAAGTTTTCCTCTAATCAACTTTCTCCATTCATTCAGCGCAATAGAGTTTGAAAGATCAGTTAATATTATTTGGTTGAGAACAAGTTGAATTGATTCATATTCTTTTAAACTATCTGAAATAAAACAGTTATATATTTCACGGAGAATAATAAAGGAGATGAACTTTAGATAATCTTTATGCATTTCTATAATTAAATTTTTATTTTGAGTATACCTTTTTACTCCAATATTAAAAATATCTTCAGTTCTTAATTGTTTTGAAATTTTTTTTTTATTAATTATTATTTTCACATTTTTTTGAAATGGTTCCATTTCTAAGGATAATTTAGTCTCATTAAGAAGACGTTGGAATAGTGAATTCAGATCTTTCTCATTGATTTTCTCTAAAGATTTTTCTAATACTCTAAGATCTAGCTTAAATATTTTCATTATGCGTATATAAGATTAGTCAAATAAATTTTAAGAGATTAATATTTAATTTTTTTCATTTTAATATTTAATAATCTTTTTTCTGGGAATTTATATATTTAAATTTTAAAAAATTCTTAAGAAAATTTAGTTTTCTTGGTGTATTCATTTGAAAATTAGAAATAAAAATTCAATATTATTAGCTTTATTGACCAGTATTTCAGCTTTTTTTCATATGTCCATCGGGTATGCATGGTCTGGTGGATATGGGACGCCTTAAATATGTTTAAGCTAAAAAATGCTATAAAGCTAACATATATTTTTATTTTTTTATAGTAATTTAAGAGGAAATGCACCTTTACTTAGAGTAATTATTTCATGTTTAGTCTATTACAGATTATTTTTCAATTATTTCTTTTATACTAGAAAAAGAATTCATTTGGTTTATAAATCTAAACTTTCATAATAATACATCCACAGATTTAGCATAAATATGAAAGCTCAAAATTTTAAAATTCTTTATATTCATCCTGAAGAATCCAAAAATCGACCTTATTTCCTTTCAGGTATATTACGAATCTCAAATTATTTAAATTCAAGAAAACACTCACTAAATTATAATATTGAAGAAGAATATTTAGACTTAAGATTTGAACGATTACCTTCATTCTCATTCAAAAATATTCATAATTATAGAAAAAAACTAAAAAAATTATTATTTAAAACATACGATGATTTCAACTTTAATTTAGTAGCAATATCTTGCTATAGTTCATTTTATTACCTTAACACCTTAGAAATTGCTTTCATTATAAAATATTCAATTAATCCTGATTGTATAATAGTTGTTGGTGGACCTCACCCATCAATCATTCCAAATGATTTCAATCCTATCAATATTCCAAAATTCTTTTATGAGTTCTACCCTGATAATATAATCCCATTTAATTATATCATAAGAGAAGAAGCTGAAATTGGTTTTTTTAAATTAATTTGTAGTTTATTGAAGAATAATTCAGTGGAAAGGTCATCTTCAACGCATAAATTTAGAACCCTTACATCAGATTTAATAATAGACTTAGACAAAATTCCTGTAATAGATTTTTCTCTTTATGAAAAATATAAAGAAAAAATTAATAAATTAGGTTTTATTAATATTGATTTCTGTAGGGGTTGTATGTTTCATTGTTCATTTTGCATAAATTCAACAGATTTTATGAATTGTTATAAAAAAGTTAGATTAAAAAATATCAATTTATGCATAGAAGAAATAAAAGTTGTTAATGATACTAAATGGTTATCTATAAATGATATTCATATAATGGATCCAATATTTTTTCCTAATAGAAGTTACAGAAATAAATTTTACTTAAAACTAAAACAATTTAAACACGAAACTGATGGTTTTCCAGATAAGATTCGTGTTTTTGATCGGATAGATTTATGTTCAGAAAAAGATTTAGAAAATTACAAAGATTTAAACATTATTCCAGAAATTGGTCTTGAATCAATTTCTAAAACCACCTTAACTAATATGAATAAATTAAAAACTCTAGATGATAAAAGTATTATTAATTATACTAATAAAGTAAGAAAAATTATTGAGATTTCTAATAATTTAAAGCATGAAGTTAATTTTAATTACATATTTGGTTTTCCAGGATCATTGAAAGATGAATATAATGATTTTGATAATTTCTTCTTTAAGAATAATCAAAGAATTCACTCATTAATGGAGAATTTTAATATAAATATAGTTTGGACCTTATATGCAGCTATACCAAGATCTAAAATCTATAATGAATGCGAATCTAAATTTGGAGCAAAAATTTTTTATAAGAATTGGTGGAGAATGCCGAAAGATAATCAAAGGGAGCTATGTAAATTAATAAAACCCAGTTCTAATTTAACTTTTGCTGAAACAATTAATTTAGCAGAAAAATATTTTAAAAAAATATATTTTTTTCAACAAAAAAGAGGAAACAGATTTTATTCTAAGAACTATTACTCATTTTATAAAAGTCACCTTAAGCAATTAAGAGATGAATATTCAGATATTCTCTTCACTCAATAGAACTAACAAAAATTTCGATTGCCTTTTAAATTAGTGATTTTTATAGGAAGAGATTCAAATTATTTCAAGATCTATCAATCTTAGTTGCTTCTCTTTTTCTTGGAATTTATATAATTAAGTTTTGAAAAAAATTAAAGAAAATTTAATATTTAGGTGTTTTTATATGAAAATTCGTTATTAAATTTTCAATTTTATTAGCTTTATTGACAGCGATTTCAGTTTGGCTTCGAATGGTGATATTAGGATTTGCAGTTAATGCTGGTGAAGAAGGTCTATAAATAAATTTGTATTAAGATAAAGCTAATAATTAATTTCCATTTCTATATTTTTTACTTTAAAAAATACTTATTCCTTATTTATACTATTGAAAAATAGTAATATAATTAAACCTTTTTTAAAAAAGAGTGCACAAATTCTTTCCCTCAATTTAATCTAATTTAAATTTAGATTGATTATGTATTTACTCAAATTTAAAGCACACAAAATTTCAAGGGGTGCTGTGCAAAATGAAAAATTCTGTTAAAATATGTACATTTATGTCAAATGCAATCTTTAATATGCCTTTAGAAGCCTCCCTCTCTTCACTTAAATTTTCACACAAACATTTATAAGGAAAACTCCTTCACCTCTGATCTTAAAATTAAATAAAAGTGATATTATATGAAAAATGAAATGATTAAATATAAATGTCCTAGATGCCATGAAAAAAAAATAATCGACTATGGGAAAATAATTGAATGTGTTAAATGTCAATTAGAGTTCTATAAAAGAGATATTGAAACTCTAAATAGAAGTAATATCTTAGCAATTTCAGAATTAAATGATTTTATAAGGATTTTAATAGAAAGTTAAAAAATTTTATATATCGATTAGCTATTATGAACTACAATTGAGGATATTTACGATTTCTAAGGATAAATTGGTGCTCCCGCCGGGATTTGAACCCGGGTCACCAGGGTGAAGGCCTAGCATTCAAGTATTTATTCAAGTATAATTATTGCTTGGCCGGACTACACTACGGGAGCAAATTATTATTAAAACAATATAGGTATATTAATCTTTTAAAATCTTTGATTTGAAAGCTTTTAACTAATTATTAATGTTGTAATTAATTTTGGGTTAAAAATTTTATGAATCATAGTCTTAATAATGCGGGAAGGGAGATTTGAACTCCCGAACTCCTACGAGAATGGATTCTAAGTCCACCGCCTATGGTCAGCCATCGATCAAGCGCCTTACAGCCTTTGACCAGACTTGGCAATTCCCGCAAGTTGATATGTTAAAATTGTATTAATAATTAATTAAAAGACTAAGAAATAAAAAAAATTTTTTATAAGAGATTTAAAAATTAAATACGATTGAATTAAAAGATAAAAATTTATTATTATACATAATACTAGAAATATAATATCAAGACTTAGCACAAAAAAACCTGATTTCTCTAATGAGTGTAAGAGAGTCCTTAATAAAACATTTAACATCTATTCTCCGAGCATCAGAAGGTACATTTTTAGTTGTGTTATGTGATCAGAATGGTCTTTCAATAGCAAAAATAGGGAGAAAGAGTGAGATCGACTTAAACCCAAATCAAATCACAAGTTTAGCTTCAGCAGCTTTTTCTGCTAGCGAAGAAAATTGGGAAGATTTAAATATTAAAGACCAAGTTATTTCATTTTCATACTTTGATAAAGTTTGTTTAATAACAATTAGAATTAATGAAACACTTCTAACTATAGTGCATGATTACCATAAAGATTGGCCTCTAGATGCAGATAATTTAGCCACCGCCATGTATTATTTGAAACAAAAATTAGGTGAATTTTTTGGAAGTGGAGATCAATCAGAGAGAGATGTTGAAATTTTTTGCGATAAAGTTCGTAGTGCGATTTATCTTTTTGGAATGGGTTCTGAAGTTCCCTTCGTATCTTATAAGCCCGAAAAATTTGAACAATCATATTTGTTACCTTCAATAAGTACAATTTTAGATTCCATTCAGAATCCCATTTTTATAAGATATGCTCTAGTTAACCCTTCTGGTTTAACTTTGGATGCTAGAGAAGTAAGTGGCCAAAATTTACCTATAACTATTGAGGCTTTCTCTGCAAATGCGAATGCAGCTTTTCAAAAAATGAAAGAGGAATCTCGGGGAAGTTCTATAGGAGATTTATTATGCTATATTACAATTTCTGGGGAGAATACTGAAAGTTTCTATGGGCTTATTACTTGCCCGTCAGCAAAAATAAAATTCTCCACAATGGATAAAACATCAAATATAGAAGATATTTCTTTTATTGGTTTATTTACATTAACATATGGGGGAATACCAGTTATCTGTGAATCAAGAAACATAATAAGTTCAATTATGCAAATATTTGGTGAAGAACACATAACTATGAACTTTATAAAATCTGTAAATGTTCTTACAAGTTTTAAGTATGAATAGGAAAGGAACAAAATTGTTAATTTTAATAATTTGGTGATTGTTTTTAATAATTCAATAATGACTATCTTCGATCCAATAAAAGAAATACCTAAAGTATTTTGTCTTAATTATGGAGAATGTGATCCGAAGAAATGTACTGCAAATAAACTAAAAAAACTTAATCTTTTAAAATCTATAAATAACATTAAAAGTCCATTAAATAATTCCATTATTTTAGATCCATTTGCCAGACAAGAGTTATCTGATCTTGATAGAAATATTGTTCTTAGATATGGTTTAATTGTAATTGACTGTTCTTGGAATAATATTTTGAATTTAAAGAAATTGACATTTAAAAACGCTCGTAAATTGCCTCCTTTAATTGCTGCTAATCCAACAAATTATGGTAAATGGGAAAAATTAAGCTCAGCAGAAGCCCTAGTGGCAGCATTATTTATAACAAAATTTATTGAATATGGGAATCTGATTCTCTCAAAATTTTCTTGGGGTATTCAATTTAAAGAATTAAACAAATTTTAAAAAAAAAATTAGAAAAATAAAAATCATCAAATATATTAATCCGCGGACCCTTTTGAAAGCCCAGAAGCTGCTATGACGTCATCTATCTTAAGGATCATCGCAGAAACTTCCGTTGCAGATTGAATTGCTTGAGTTAGGACAGATAAAGGCTCTAGAACCCCCAGCTTTACCATATCGTCTGTTTTTCCTGTGTCGATGTTAATACCTTTAGACTTCCCTTCTTCAGTTTCATGTTGTGATCTTAATTCTACTATTAAATCTACTGGATTATATCCCGCATTTTCAACTAAAGTCTTAGGAATTATTTCTAAGGCATTAGCATACACTTCGATCGCTAACTGTTCTCTTCCTCCGATTGATCTCGCATATAATTTAAGCCTCTTTGCAAGTTCTATTTCTGAAGCGCCACCACCAGGTAAGATAAAAGGCAATTCTATAGCTGCTTTGACAACCGATAAAGCATCGTGAAGCATTCTTTCTGCTTCGTCCACGACATGTTCAATTCCCGCTCTAATTAATATACTCACTGCTTTTGGATCAGCACATTCAGAAACGATTATCATGTTGTCATCTCCTATTTTCTTCTCTTCCACTTTTCCAGCTTCTCCTAAATCTTTTTCACTAATTTCAAATATATTATTGATAATTTTTGCATTAGTTGCTCGAGCTAATTTCTCCATATCTGATCTTTTTACTCTTCGGACTGTTATAATATCTTCTTTTGCTAGATAGTTTTGTGCTTTATCATCAACACCTTTTTGACAAAAAACAACATTCGCACCAATCTCTTTTAATTTTGCAACACGATTTTTTAACATATTTGCTTCTTCTTCAAGAAATTTATTGATTTGATCAGGGGTTTGAACTCGTATTTCAGCATCGAATTCTGTTTTTTCTACTTCTAAAGAAGCGCTGATTAACGCAATCCTTGCATTTTTAATTGATTTTGGCATCATAGGATGAACCACTTCTTTATCAACAATAATCCCATCTATGATATTAGTGTCTAAAAGGCTCTTTCCTTCTTTTTTGATAATTTGAATTTGATCTAAATCTATTATAACATGACTTCCACGTTGTTCTTTAACTTGGCTTACTGCTTTAACAGCAATATCTGCAAAATGACTTTTTACAGTAATTAATTTACTGTTCATTGAAGTTTCTGCAACTTTCATTAAAGTAGCTTTATCGTTAATCTCTATTTTTGTTGCTAATTCTTTCAAAATCTCTTTACTTTTTAATAACGCTTTTCGATAACCCCTAAAGATAATAGTAGGGTGTACTCCCTGTTCCATTAACTCTTCTGCAAGATTTAACAATTCTCCTGAAATAATAACACTTGTAGTAGTTCCATCTCCTACTTTATCGTCTTGAGTCTTAGCTACTTCTACTATCATTTTGGCTGCAGGATGCTCGACATCAATCTTGTCTAAAATCGTTGCTCCATCATTTGTAATCGTAACATCTCCTAGCGAATCAACAAGCATTTTATCCATACCTTTTGGACCTAACGTTGTTCTTACAGCTTCAGCAACAGCTTTAGCAGCAGCAATGTTGTTCTTTTGGGCATCTTTCCCTTGTTTTCTTTCTGCTCCTTCTCTTAATATAAGGATTGGAACACCCGATAATTGTGCCATCTCTTATTCACTTTTTCAATTGTTAATATAAATTTTTATTTATATAGATCTC
Organism: Promethearchaeota archaeon; assembly: GCA_019058365.1. GTDB lineage: Archaea > Asgardarchaeota > Lokiarchaeia > Sigyniarchaeales > SOKP01 > Loki-b32. Next base: position 144,604 of record JAHPZE010000003.1, read on the forward strand.
TAAGTCATAAAATTAAAAAAGTTTACGAAAAATAATTAAAAGCTTTGTTTCTGGGTTTTTTAAAATTTAGTGGTGTTTTTAAAATTGAAGAGTAATAAAGAGTCAAAATATTCAATTATGATATCCATTACTTTTTTTTCTGGCTTAAGTCTGATATCTCTTTGTGTAAATATTATATTCTATATATATAAAAAGAAAAAATATTATTTAAGCCGAATTAAAGTGTTGATATTTGGAATTTTAATATGTACTACAATATCTCTTATTGCTAATATACCATTTTTTATCATTAATAGTGCTGAGCCATTTTTAGAAAAAAAACAAGGATATATTATTCCAACAGTCTTATTCAATTTAGCAAATATACAATATAGCTTTTCGGTTATTCTTTTTTTACTAAGTTTTTTACAGGGAGATGAGAACATCATAAATCTTGAAATCCCAACAAAGTTGAGTAATAAAAAAGGGAATATTCCTATTGGAAGAATTTTAAAAGGAAAAGCTAAAAAAAAAAAGTTTAATTTAGCCTTAAAAGATCTTGAGAAGCATATGTTTATATGTGGAGCAACAGGGACGGGAAAAAGTAACTTTTTACAAAATTTCTTAATTAATTTTAAAAAAGTGCATGATATTCCTTTCTTTCTTGTTGAATTTAAAGGAGAATATCATTTTCTTCAAAAAAATATACAAGATGTTCTCATATTATGGCCGGGTCAAAATTTTTCTATAAATATTTTTAATCCAGAAAATGTAAGCCCTATTATTCATGCTGAAAGAATATTTGATATTTTGAAAAGTGGGAAGTTATTAGATGAGAGTTCTGAGTTTTCTCCACAAATGGAGAAGGTTTTAGTTGAAATTTTAGTAAAAGTCTGTGGAAATAAAGACTATCGAAGTTGGAAAGGGTTTGAGCACTGGTGCAACGAGTATCTAAAAAATAATAAGAATATCATACCAATGTTGAGCCAAACACTAATAAGTATTAAGAACCGAATCAGAAGGTTTTCAGTAGGACCATTAAAGGCTTTATTTGAAAAGAAGAATGAAATCAACATATATTATTTATTTAAAAAGAATGTTATCATTGATCTAAGTTCGATTATCCGTTTAGGTGGTGAGAAAGAGGATGCTCTATTCTTTCTAAATATGATTCTAAAATATTTATGGGATATAAATTTGACAAAAGGTTCATATAATTTCAATGGAATCCAGCATATCACTATTATTGAAGATGCCCAATATTTCGCTCCACAAGATTTAATGAAAAAGAGTAAATTAACAACATATTTAGAAGATATTGCGTTATTGCAAAGAGGAACGGGAGAGTGCTTAATAACTTTAGCAACACGTCCAGATATAAGTAAAGAAATCTTAGCAAACAATGGTGTTGTAGTAACGTTTAAAAATCATATGGAAAAGGACATTATGTGCGAATTGCTAAATATTGACATTGAAGATAAGAATTATCTATCAATTTTAGAGGAGGGTCAATGTATTATAAGAGTAAACTCAATTAAAGAATCTTTTTTGTTGAAGATCCCCTTAATAAAGCACAATTCAATATTAATTTCAGATATTAAAAAAAACAATAAAATAATCTTATATAAAACTAAAAATAGTTTAAAATCGAATTCTAACTCGAAAATTAATATTCTGGGGGATTACATTCAAGAAATAGTGATTAAAAATAAGAAACCTCATCCTGATAATTCTGAAAATGTAATTCAAATTTTAGATGAATCTAAAAAAGGTAAGTCTCAAAATTCCTCATCAATTATACAAAATACTGAAAGAAAAAATATAGTAACACAATATATTTCTAATCTAGATACTTATAGTGAGTTAGAAGCATATATTAATCACCTTTACAAGTTGCATAGAAAAAAGGAATAATTTTAAGATATCATAATTCAATATACATATGACCTTAACAATAGGTATTATTGGGAAACCTAGCAGTGGGAAGACAACATTTTTGAATGCCGCTTGTTTAACACATGCGAAGGTTAGTGAAATACCATTTACTACGATAGAGCCTAATAAGGGAGTAGCTTATGTAAAAAACAAATGTGTCTGTAAAGAATTAAATGTCACCGATAATCCTCAAAATTCTATATGTATTGATGGAACTCGTTTTATACCAATTAATTTAATTGATGTTGCGGGGTTAGTTCCAGATGCGCATAAGGGAAAGGGTTTAGGTAATAGATTTTTAAATGACTTGATCAAAGCAGATGTTCTTCTCCATATAGTAGATATCACTGGATCCCTCGATAAATCTGGAAAATTAGTATCTATGGGAGAAAACGATCCCTACGATGATATAATATTTCTAGAAGAGGAAATAAATTTATGGTTCAAAGAAATACTTGAAAGAGAAGATTGGACAAAATTCACTAAAACCATAACAACAGAGAAGAGAAAAGTTGTGGAGGCATTATATGATAGGCTTTCAGGTGTAAAAATTACTAAACAACAGATAATCCTTTCATTAAAAGATTCAAATTTAGAAGGTAAAAATCCAACCACATGGTCAGATATTGAGCTTTTAGAGTTTGTAAAAACTTTAAGACGAAAATCTAAACCTATTTTAATATTGGCAAATAAAATTGATAAGGAGATTAGCGATAATAATTTAATAGCGTTAAAAAAGAAATATGCGGATCCAATTATCCCTTGTAGTGCGTTAGCAGAGCATTTTTTAAGGAAATATCATGAAGAAAACGTGATTAATTATTTACCGGGATCAAATGATTTCAAAATTACTAACGAAAACAAATTGAAGTCAGAAGTACTAGAGATGCTGAAAAAGATTAAAGAGAAAATTTTAAAAAAATATGGAGGTACAGGAATTCAAAATGCATTAGATTTTGCTTCATTTATCATAGCAAATCAAATTTGTGTTTATCCAGTATCAGATATTAATTCATATTCAGATAACAAAAACAATGTTTTACCAGATGCATTTCTAGTAAAAAAAGGGACTTTATTAAGAGATTTTGTAAGAGAAAAAATTCACAGTGAGTTAGCTGAAAATTTTATGTTTGGTATTGATGCTAGGACAAAAAAAAGGTTAGGAGAAAATTACGAATTAAAAGATAAAGATATTATAAGAATTGTAACATCAAAAAATAGGTAATTTCAAACTAATCTTGTTTTGATGTTAAGAGAATGTAAATTAGAATAATAACTAATAAAATGATACCAAAAAAAACTAAGATGAAATTATACATTTCAACACTACTAGTTGTAGTTTGAAATATAAAAAGAATAATTAGCAATAATATTCCATAAACCTTCATACTTATAATGAATATTTAATGAATAATTAAAAAATTTCTTATTTTTATTAGAAGTGAAAAGTGAATCCTCAGCTAAAATATAATAACTCTTAATAATCCTCAATATTTTAATTTTTTTTTAAGTTCTAATAATTATTTTTTCAGTTTGTCTTATTTCATTTAAAAAAGAAGAATGGACCTGACGGGAATTGAACCCGTGACCTCTTGAATGCAAGTCAAGCGTTGAAGGTTGGTATTAAATAGAACCTTACAATCTTCCACTGATCTACAGGCCCAGGTTTTTTACAATTATTATTTGTATTAAAAACATTAATAATTAAAATCTTTTACTTTTTTAAAGTCAATACTTTGTATATTTCAAATGAATTTGTTTAATTATAAAATATGAATATAAAAATGAGGTAAAAGTTAATCAAGAACTTACCTAAGAAAAGATTCATTTCTAAATTATATATAAATAGGAGGTGATCCAGCCGCAGGTTCCCCTACGGCTACCTTGTTACGACTTCTCCCTCCTCGCATACTAGAAACTCGATATGACCAGTCTGACCATACCTCATTTTTAGCACACTCGGATGGAGCGACGGGCGGTGTGTGCAAGGAGCAGAGACGTATTCACCGTGCGATGATGACACACGATTACTAGGGATTCCACGTTCATGTCAGCGGGTTACAGCCGACAATTCCCACTGAGATATGATTTCGGGATTGGTTTCTCCTTTCGGAGTTACAGCCCATTGTTCATACCATTGCAGCCCGCGTGTAGCCCAGGGGTTTCGGGGCATACTGACCTGCCTTTGCCCGCTCCTTCCTCCGTCTTATCGACGGCGGTCCCTTTAGTGTTCCCAACGAAGTCGTAACTTCTTGCTGGCAAATAAAGGCGCGGATCTCGTTCGTTGCCTGACTTAACAGGATACCTCACAGCACGAACTGGCGACGGCCATGCACCTCCTCTCAGCTCGTTAGGTAAGGTCGTCAACCTGACCGTCATACTACTGTCTCCCCTGGTAAGTTTCCCGGCGTTGAGTCCAATTGAACCGCAGGCTTCACCCCTTGTGGTGCTCCCCCGCCAATTCCTTTAAGTTTTAGCCTTGCGACCGTACTTCCCAGGCGGCACACTTAACGGTTTCCCTACGGCACTGATACGGCTCATGGCCGTACCATCACCTAGTATGCATCGTTTACGGCCAGGACTACCCGGGTATCTAATCCGGTTCGCTCCCCTGGCTTTCGTCCCTCACCGTCAGGCGCGTTCCAGTCTGACGCCTTCGCCACTGGTGGTCCTACAAGGATTATAAGATTTCACCCCTACCCCTGTAGTACCTCAGACCTCTCCCGCCCTCTAGTATAGCAGTATTCCTAGCATACAGATAGTTAAGCTACCCGATTTTACCAGGAACTTACTAAACCGGCTACGGACACTTTAAGCCCAATAATTATCCCGACCACTTGAAGAGCTGGTTTTACCGCGGCGGCTGGCACCAGCCTTGCCCTCTCCTTTCTAGTAGGGGACATTACTCACCTACCACAGTTCAGAATTGAACACTTTGGGTAACCCCGTCACACTTTCGTGTATTGCGGAGGTTCCGCGCCTGCTGCGCCTCGTAAGGCCTGGGTCGTTGTCTCAGTACCCATCTCGGGGCTCCCGCTCTCACGGCCCCTATCGATTATCGGCTTGGTGAGCCTTTACCTCACCAACGACCATAATCGTCCACGATCCTATCCTATAGCAGATAAAAACCATTTTTTTTATCCTTTTTATTGAATAACTTTTCCAAGCCTATTCAACTATGAAATATTATCCTCAGTTTCCCGAGGTTATTTTTCTCTATAGGGTAAGTTGATCATGTGTTACTGAGCAGTTTGCTATGGGAAATTTAGGTATCCCATTCAACTCGCATGGCTTATTCTCACCCAAATAGCAGTCGGGTCCGGCAGGATCAACCGGAATTAATTCTTATGAAATTTTTAGCTAAAACTTTAATTATTAATTGGAATTGAAATGTCGCTATTCTTAGGGGTTCTTAATTTAACTTTCTTCAGTTATATTTATCAAATATATAACTACATTTTTTATACCGCATCTATGATTGAACTCTTCATATAACGGAGGTTTACCGTAATCCAAGCTTACACCGGTTAAGATGCGATTTGCTAATATATTATAAAGGTACAATGTATTTTAAATTTTTTTGTTTTTCTATGAAGGCGTAAGCTTTCTAAATAAATTTTCGTAGTTTAAAAATCTCTATTAAAATTAAAGAATATCATTTCAAAAAGAGAAATTATGGTTTAAAATGCATCTAAAAGATAAAATTGGAATTCACTTGGATCAAATAAAACAACTCAAAGGGGTAGAAAATGCAGTATTAACTCAGCGAGATGGGAATCCCATTCAATCAACTGGAGTATGGTTTTCTAAAGATGAAATTTTTAATGTAAGTTCAGCAACTAGTGCAATATTCAATGTGGGAATCCACTTACATCCAGAGGATTTAAAATATATCCTAATAGAAGGGAAGAAAGCAAAAATTTTAATTGCTCCATTGAATAGTCCATTACATACTTCACTAAATAAAATATTAGAAACACAGGGTATTTTAGATAGTGATCACGAATTTTTTATCGCAATAACAGCACAACCAAACATAAATTTGGGTGGTATCTTCTTACAAACCAGTGAATGTTTAAAAAAAATTAAAACAACCCTAATAACATCAGGAGAATCTTTTAAACCACCATTAATTCAGTTTAATAATCAGAAGATCCAGAGTATTATCGAAGGATTCAATCTTAAAGATACTGAAGATTTAGATTTAATATTATCTTCTTTTTCCTTAAGCTTTTCAGAAGCTATATCCTTAGAATTAAGAAAAGTCTTGAAGAATATTTCTGTAACTATTCCAGATCTAAATTATGCTTTTATAACAATCGAGGGAGGATTTATCGCTTCTAAAATCTTGAAGAAAATTGATATAGATACTGAAAAGCTAGATAAGATCTCAGCAATGAGTTATTCACTATTCCAAACAGCTAATAGATGTGCTTGGTTATTAAAAAAAATGCAAGCAGAAAGAATTCTACTTGACTGTCAAAATTCATTTCAATTCATTGATGGATTAGGTAAAGCAATTTTTAGCACTGAAATAGGAAAACAGAGACAAAAATTAGGTTTGATACGACTAATACTCCCTCAATTTTCTAAGAAAATCGATAGTCTTGTTAAAAAAGCCTCAGAAATTAAAGATCATAGAACATTTGATATTAAGAGAATGCTGGGGGAATTAATAATAAAGTGATATGGTGAGTTAATGAATTTTTTTACCTTTTTAGATAAATTAAAACGGAATTATAATTCTATAATTTTATATTGTTTATTAGATAGAATTCCGATAATAGTTTTAGGGGAAGACTCAGATAAGATTGATAACTTTTTGATTGAACTTTCGGAACTTGTCGATTTTCGAAAAGACTATGTATTTTATACCGATTTTATCTCAATAAATGATTATGAAAATCTTATATCAAATGAAAATATTGATTATAATTCTCAACGTGCCCATATCAGGTGCCCTTGTAGTGTTTCAATTAAAGCTTTAAATCAATTTGATAATATAGATTCATGGCTTATTGGATTAATAATTCCTGAAAAAAAAGATGAAGTAGTTTTTATCAAAAATTTAATTAAAGAAAAAGCAAAAGATTTACTGTTTATTACAATTTCATCTGATACCATTTCAATAAAGCTTGAAGGAATTAATTTAAAATTAATAGATTTAGCACTTGAACAAAATACATTTAAAAAAATATCTCAAGATACTGAAAAATCCATAGCAAAAATGAAGAGAGTGCTATCAGATAAAATAACAACAAATCAACTTGATAAAGATTTATTAAAAACGTTATTAGACTTTGAAGAAGAAAAAAATGAGTTAAAAAAAAATATATTCAAAAGAGAAGTCCAAAATTTTTATTCGGGTTCAAAGAGAGCTTTTTTTATCTTATCTAGATTAAATCTGCTTAATGATATAGGAATTCAAACTCGGATTGGCAGTAAAACTCTTTTAGAAACAATAGATTATGAAGAAGCACCAATCGAAAGAATCCTTTCCTTTATTGATAAAGAATGGGGAGAAAATTTTTCGCCCTTAATCGAGGATGGTAAAAAGGCTTTTATGGGTGATAAAATAGTTTCACTTTGGGGTTAGATAATATTATGATTTTTAATTATGATAATAAAACTTTACAAGTTAAAATAGTGTATTATGGCCCTGCAATGTCAGGTAAAACAACTTCAATAAAATCTCTTTTCTCTTTTTTTAATAAGGAACATACTGTCAAATCAATTGATAGTTCGGTAGGACGTACCTTATTTTTCGATTTTGGGGTATTGCATTTTGAAGGCGCTGAATGGGGGCTAAAATTTTTAATTTATTCTGCAACAGGTCAAGATTTTTATGCAAGTACTAGGCCTGCTACTTTAAATGGTGTAGATGGATTAATTTTTGTAGTTGATCCTCAAATTGAATGTTTAGAATATAATAGAAGGTCTTGGAATGAACTAAAAACGTTGTTTGGATCTAATTTTTATAATATTCCCATCGTAATTTCATTGAATAAATGTGATATTTTTGAGAAAAAAAATTTAGAGATAGATGATTTTTTATCTTACATAGATTATCATAGGTTTAGACATATTTCTTTGAAAAAAACAATAGCAATAAATGGAAAGGGAGTATTAGATTCCTTTAATGAATTAATTAGATTTATCTTTCCACAATTGAACATCAATCTTAGTATTAATAACTAATTCTTATTTTTATTCTCGCTTTCAGTCTTTAAGTACATATTTTTAGATAATCTTCTTATATAACCTTGTAGATAGAATTGTTTTAATAAATTTCTCACTTTACGTACTTCTACAGCGTCAATTCCTAAAAGACTCATTATTTGAAAAATTGAAAATTGTTTTGGTAAATTTTCCTTAATATTATTATATAATCCCGTTTTTAATCACATCAATTTTTTAAATCTACAAGAATTAAATGAAGAAAGCTTTTTATACTTTATTTAAATTACAGATAACAATTTAAATGGCGTTTAGGTTTTTATAATCCTCAAAGTAACTATAATTTATCATTCCTACTTATCGTAGATCATTTTTGTTTAGTTCTTTTCATTGAATTTTTACAACCTTAATTAATTCCCAATAATCTTTTAGATCATTATTAATTTTTTTTTTAGATTAAGAAAAATAGGAAATTAATATATTTTTCCTGTGTTAATTCTAATAAGTTTTAAAAGTTCAAATATCACGGAATTCTTTAAAATTGTCTCCGATTGGAGCCTCTCCATCACCATATATCTGGTATAACCCTGTTCTTCTAGCACATTCAATAAAACTACGATATACATTTTTTCTTTGCTCATACAAAGCACAAGAATTATAAATTATAGGATTCCAAATATATAATTTATGATCAGGCTCATACCATAATTTTTCATCTTTTAAAACCTGTTTAAAATCTTCTTCGCCAATTACCTCTGTGAGATCTTGTTTATTGAGCATAACTATAAGAGGAATTTCTTTAATTAATTTCCCTCTTGTAACATTTTTCAGTTCTTTTAACGATTCTATATTATCTTCAAAAAAGTGGGTTTGTGAGTCAACGGTGAAGATGACTCCATCGGTCCCCTTAAATATTTTTTTTCTTAAAGGTGAGAATCTTCTCTGGCCAGCAACAGTATATACATGATAAAAAACTTTTCCTCGACTCTTTTGCTTTGTTGATTGAAAAATACCTCTATCAAAATATAATGTTGATCCACTTGCCATTGAGATTTTTGTTAAATTTCCAGTAGGTTCAATATCTATTTCATTTTCTTTAGTATATCTATAAAGTGTATCTACGATTGTTGTTTTTCCTGATCCTGCCATCCCCCAATATAAAAGTTTTATATATACTTTATGATCTGCTGTAAATCTAACCATTGAAAATCATACCTTAATTAATAAATTTTAATGTAAAATATTGCTCCTTCCAACATATTTCATAAAAAGAGCATCTTGTTGATGAAATATTCTAGTAATTTTTATTTAAATATATTAATACGTATTATTATAATTTAGTATTTATAATTGCTTTGTGATATTTTAAATTTTTTTTTAACAAGATATTTAAATGTAGAACTCAACTTTACTAAAAAACGTGAGAATTCATTCAAACTCTACAAATATTTTTCCTAGTCTAATTTTATAATTGCACCATAAAATTAATAGGTTATAATTTTTTCCTATATAACCTTCTCTAATAATTAGATTTATAATATCTGAGTACATAATCTCTCTTTTCCCTTTAATAATTTGCTTAAGCTTATTTATAATATTTTCCAATATTTCACAATTATTAATTGAAATTTTCTTGATTTTTCCTAGGTTATTAACGTTCTGATGCATTTTAATTCAAATCATTTTATTAACTAATTTTATCATCACTAGTTCAGGTTTTTGATTAACAATATTCTAAATATAACATTTTAAATTCATACTTTTTTACTTTCAATCTTCTCTCTCTTTCCCTATAGAATTTTATTTCATTTCATAGGAACATCAATATCATTAACGATACCGTTGTTCTACAAAATAAAATTAATATTGACATTAAATCTTAAACTTAAAATATAAATTAACGTGATCAAGATTAGCTATATTAAAAATTGTAGTGAAGATACTGAAAATTGCCCGGAATGTGGAGGCAATATAATTATAAATAGTTATGAAAAAATCTGTCAAGAATGTGGATTAGTAATTAATAAATTCTTTAGAGAAACGGCTTTTATTTCTAATGATTTAAAAAGCAAAAGTAATTTAAACAAACAATATGTAGCATTAGGAGAACGAACTGATTTCATAGGCGGATTAGGTTCGTTTATTGATTATGAAAAATCTAAATATTTAAAAGATAAAAGTGGAAAACTTCTACCTCCTAGTGAACAGAAATTATTTCGAAGATTAAAAAAAAACTATGCTCAATTTCTAAGAATCAAAAATCATGAAACTGAATATAGAGTTTTTAATATTTTAAACAAAATTTCGCTATATCTCAACCTAAGCAGAAATATCCGAAATAATGCTGCTTATTATTATAAAAAAATTATTAAAACTGAAGAAAAAGTAATTAATAACATCTCACTTATAGCATTTTGTATTTTTTTTGCAGCACGAAAAGAATACCATAATGCTCCAATAACGATTAATGAAATCTCTAAAGCATTTCAAAATTTTGGTCATCGTGTAAATCCAAGGTTAATTTTAAGAGATGGTATAAGATATAAGCATCTTTTGAATAATGAATCATCACCTCATAAAAGTGAAGATTATCTCATTAGACTTATAGATGAAGTTATAAAACATAAAGACTTAAAATCGAGATTAGTAAAAAAAGGAATTTTTTGGTCTGTTGCTGAATTTCAAAATAAATTACTAGCGAAGTGTCGTGAGATTTTAAAAGAATTACCATTGTGGAATAGAGGTGGGAGAAATCCCTTTATTTTGACAGGAGCAGTTATATATCTCGCAGATAAATTATTGGGTAAAGAATATAATCAAAAAGCAATTTTAACTCAAAAAATCATATCTCAAGCCACACACATTGCTGAGTATTCTATTAGAGATCATTATGTAAACCTTTTAAAGCCATTCTTTATAATTAATCATCCAATTTGAAATTTATAATTAAAATTGTATAATTTTTAAATAATCCTATATTAGTGTATATTTAATAATTCACTAATGTGGATTAGGTCGAATTTAGGTCATATTAAATTTTTTAAATTATCTAAATTTATTTATTATAACATTTTTGAATTCATAAAAGATACAAAATTTCTGCTTCTGTAGTGTAGTCCGGTCAATCTAACTTAGTTATCAATATACTATGATTAGGATTAAGCATACGAGGCTCTCACCCTCGGAACCCGGGTTCGAATCCCGGCAGAAGCATTAATCTATACATATTTTTCTTTTTCTTAACTTAAAGGATAAGTTATCTAAATTTTGAATTAGAGGAATAACTTATTTGCCTAAATTTTATCTCTCTTAATAGATATTTTATTAAGAAGATCGAGAAAATTTAATAACATCTTAGTGTATGTTTCTATCAACTGTAAATGAGTCTCATTTTTTAATTTATTAGTTACTATTTCTAATTTTTCAAATAGTACATCTTGTAATAAAGACAATACCTCAATCTGTCTGTTTTGATTATTAGTTCCTGGCACTTTATTATTGTATATCTCAGTTCTTTTATTGGTATGATTTTGATTGTTTGTAATTAAAACTTTTCTATTACATGTTGGACAGAAAATAGTTCCGTTTTTATTTCGAAAGATTGGGTTATTACAAATAGGACAAGCCATGTTTAGCATAGTACTTCCAGATCTAAGAAGATCTGCCATTTTTTTTATATTTTCATTAACCATTATCTATAAAATCTTTAAAATTAGTTAAATTTTAATAATAAAAGGTACAAATTTGAGTTGGAAAATTTATTCTTTTTCCCTTATTTTTAATAAATTTACAATATATCCTGAGATTCTATTTCTTAAATGTTTTGAATCAACTTCAAGATATTTATCCAATAATTTTTTATTTTTTTCAAAATCGGTGGTAAACACATTTGGGTATTTGTTTATTAATTCTTTTGAAACATTTTTTATTAAAATTGATCGTACTTTTCCCATTTCGATTACATTTATTTATCATTTCTTATTTTGAAATTAAATATTTAGTAAAATAAATTTTTTTGGAATTATTTGGGTTTTTATACTTTAAATTAGAAAAATATAGTGTGAAAAAAAAATATGGTATGATACTTCCAATTCTATTAATAGTAGAATTTTTAACTGTAATCAATCCTGTTAATGCTTTTAATTGTAATTTAAATACTTTGGATACAAATCAAACTGAATATTATATAAATGAAGATATTAATATATTTGCATCTTGGGAATTATATTTTAATCCTGCTAACGAAATCGCATACATTCAAATCCATATATTAGATGACTCCGATCAAATTATATGGAATTCTTCAAAAAATAATCAGATTGGAACTCATGAACAGAATTGGACTGTAAATATTGAAGAATTTATATTAGATCCTAGAAATAACTCATATATACTCTTTATAAAGTTTTTTATCTTTTATTTTCAAATTGATACGACAAATACTATGTATACTTATTTAGATACAATAGAAATTAAAGCCATAAAAAGAAATGTCGCATGTGAATTAATTAGATATAAAGATCATATAAAAATAGGTGAAAAAGTATCTCTTATCGCAAAATTTTATACTGAATCATCAGAAAGTGTTTTCAATTTAACTAATGAAACAATACAATTTATGACATCTTTTAATAATACAACAATATATTATTCTAATTACACAACAGATACAAGAGGGATTATTAGCTTCCAAATATCCTCCCTCACACATTTAAAATTAGGACAAAATTTTTTAATATTTTTTATTACAAATAACAGAATCTTTAATGATTCAAAATTCGTTTATGAAATATTCGTTGAGAAAAATCCCATACTTATTGACATTAATAAATTTAGTGAAACTCTTAAAAAAAATGAAGAATTGGAAATAAATTTGCGATTTTACTATTATTTTAATCAATCCTTAAAACCTCTTGCTAATTATAACATTTTTTTGAAGATTATCGATAATAAAACACCAGTATTTATCAAAGAATATGAAACTGATAAGTTTGGAAATTTAACAATTAATATCTCTCAAGAACTTTTTAATTTTAACCAAAAAAGCCAAAAACTCATAGTTAATATTTATTTTAATGGAACTTATTTTTTAGATAATAAAACTTTATCTTTAGATTTAAAATTAAATCAGGATGTATATTCTGAAATAAATAATTCCTTTCAAATTAACTTCTTTTCTTTTATTTCCATTTTGGTGATAATATTAATACTTTTTTCTTATATACTAACTAATAAGAGAAGTAAAAGTGAAAAGTTACTAACAGATCTAATTATTAGATATTGAATTAAAAATATACGGTTTTTAAATAATTTAAAGATTTATTAAAATTATATTAATAAAAGGTTAACCTTCCAGACGCGACATAAATCTGAGACTCTTCTTTTATTGAGTAATAGCTAAGTTATGTTTTGAAAGATTCTAGCGTGATTTTTAGAAAGAAAAGGGTATAAATTCAAGATAAATATTTAAAATTCTGAGTTAAAAAATTAATACTCCGTCCTTTATTATAAACGATTATTTTCTTAAATCACCATAAAGTCTCATTTAATAAATCATTTGATTATGGAGTATTTTGAAGAGTTACTAAGGAGACCGTCAATATTTAAGGATGAGAGTAAACTTGATATTAATTTCATCCCAGATAAATTGCCACATAGAGATAAAGAAATTTCCTTATTATCTCAACTTTTTCTTGGATTAATTACTAATCCAAATTCAATATCAAGAAAAATCTTAATAACTGGAAAAACAGGAATTGGAAAAACTGCTACTGTAAAATTATTTGGATTCTTACTAGAAAAAGCCTCAAAAAAACGAGATATAAATATAAAATATGTTCATGTTAATTGCAGGAAAGAAAGAACAAGTTATAAAGTGTTAATCAAGTTAATCCAATTAATAGATAATAAATTTCCGAAACGGGGATATTCTTCACAAGATCTATTAGATATTCTGATTGAATTTCTATATCGCCATGATTTACATTTATTAATTGGATTAGATGAATTAAGTTATCTTATAAATAAACATGAAGATTTAATATATTCATTAACCCGGATTAACGATGACACCTTAAAAGGGGATCAACGATTGTCAATTATTGGAATTGTAAGAGATATTTCATGTTTAAATAATTTAGATAACAGTACGATGAGTACACTGCAAAGAAATATAATTAATTTTAAGAATTATTCAAAAGACCAAATTTATGATATCTTAAAATATAGAGCAGATATAAGTCTTAAAAAAAATGTGCTACCTAATAAAATGCTTGAAACTATATCTGAGATTACATTTAGTTCTGGTGATGTTAGAACCGGATTAAACATTCTGTGGAGATCATGTAAAATTGCTGAAAGTAAGAATCTGAAATACGTAAATGCTGAATGTATTAGGCAGGGAAATCAAGATTTACTTCCCTTTTCTGCATTGGATATTTTAGAATATATGAATTCTCAAAAAAGAATATTCTTGCTTGCTATTATCAAAGCTTTAAATAATAGTGAGCAAATTGAAATTTCGTTTAATGACGCTTTAAAAAGTTATAATGTGGTATGTGAAAATTTAGGTTTAAAACCTAAATCTCATTCGCAAGTATGGAATTATCTCCAAGAATTTAAAAGAGAAAATATCATAGAAACTAATGTCATTAGCGAAAAGATAAAAGGTAGGCATGCAGTTATCAAAATTACTGATTTAAGTTTACCTAATTTAGAAAAAAATACAATAGAAATATTAAACTCTAAAGGTTTTAAAATTTGATTGTCAATAGATTGGAAAAAAAAAATTTAATAGAAGATTTATTAGGATCACGAGCTAGAGTTAAAATTCTAAAAACTTTAGCAATAAATGAAGAATTAACAATCTCTTTAATTATTAGTAAAACAAGATTAAATTATTCTTGTGTTTTACGGCACTTGAATTACCTAAAGAAGCTTAATTTAATCCAAGAAAAAAATTTTGGAAGAATAAAAATATTTAGATATAAAATAGAAAATGTGAAAGCAAGGAGTTTAAGAAATTTAATAGAAATTTGGGAAGGAGCTTTTTAATAATATGATCTCTATAGTCATTCTAACAACTGTATTTTTTTTCACTATTACTTTTTCAATTGTATTATATTTAGATTTAAAATTTCGTAGAATTCCAAATAATCTTTTAAAGTTCGCTTTTACTGTTAGTTTTATTCTTAATATAGGTGAAAGTATTTCATATTTCGACAATTATGTGATATTTTTATTTGGTAAATTTTTTTTTTTTTATTAGCTTTTCTTCCTTCATTTCTATTGTTTAATCTAAAAGTAATAGGTGGAGGTGATGGAAAATTAATAATTTTGATATTTATTACTCATCCCCTAGAATATTTAAATCTAAATTTTGTTACTTCTTACTTTTTATTACTTTCATTCTTTTTTATGGCAAAATTCATATTAAATTATTTTTTAAATAATATACTTAACGTAAATTCTTCATTTATTACTTTCTTTAACTTAAATTTAAGATATTCAATTTTCAAGAGATTTTTTATTAAAAGCTTCTATAGATTCTTACAATTTTCAAAATTAAGTGATTATCAGGAAGAGAAAATTAGACTTAAATCCATTTTTCTAGTTTTTAATTATAAAAAAAGATCAATCGAAATATTAGTTCAACTCCGTTCACCATTTATCATAATAATTATACTTACTTACTTATCTGTCTGCATAATAAAACTAATGTTTTAAAAATAAAGAACAGATTAATTTTATATTAAATAATTTTTATTAAATTAATGAATTTTAATAATTTTTTAATGTGAAAAATAAAAAATGGAAATTGAAAAAACAAGAGAAACTTCATGGAAAATTCAATTAAAAAAAAAAAATGAAATTATTGAAATAACTTCTGTTGAGATTAGTGGTGAAGTCCGGATTATCAAACTAGCTCTTATTAATAATGATAATACAGTAAGAGTTGAGATGAACAAAGAAGAATTTTTTAACTTCCTTTCTTTAATTTCAGCTTTTAAAGACGTTGTTATTGGAGAAGAACCTCTTATTATTGATGAAGAATTGAAATTGATTGAAAATGAGCAGCAAGAGACTCAAGAAGAAGTACCAAAATTAAATGGTAATTTATTTCAAATAAAGACTGATACTACTGAAAAACAGATTGAAGACAATGATAATGAGGAATTGAATCCAGAAGAATGGGATCCTTGGTGAGACTTTTATTTATTTTATCCTTTCTATTTTGTATTCACAGTAATCTAATCTTAATTCCTCTAAACAGCATTGAGTTTCAGACACATTTACTCTATAAAGTGCAAATTCTCCAATACCAGTTAATAATCCCGTCACAAAATAACAGAAATATTTAGATTTGTTTTCCAATTCTGAGGAAATATTATGAAAAAGATCTATGATTATTAAATCCTCAGTAATTTTTTTTAGTTCGAAACGCCCCCATCCATGATTACTCAAAATATTACAGCATTGATTCATTAAATCTTCTAATGTTTTTGGTTTTAAATTTTCATCCCAATTCTGAATTAATGTCCAACCTGCCTTCTTACCGAGCCAAACTAATAAAGATTTTACTCCCTCTCCATAAATAGAGGATAAAATATCGAGTACTTGAGGGGGAAAAAATACAAATCGATCATTATATAGGTGATACTTCCCCTTGCTATACTTAAACCCTTTCAATTTTAAATTTCTCATAATATTAATCAGCGTTTTTTCTTATATAATCTTTTGTAACAATTATATCGTTAATAAAAACTTAATTTTGTCAAATATAATAAGGTTAATTCAGATCAGTATTGTTAAAAATTTAATTTGCAATTATATTATGAGTCCTTTAAATACTTTAAGAATCATATTGTTTAAGGAATGTTAGAGTTCAGTATTTTTTTATTTGAGTTTTTATTGATGTTTAGTATAATTATATTCATCTTTATATATTCTGCAATTTCTGTTGATATGCTAACAACTTTGATTTCTTTATTAATTTTCTTAATTATATTAGTTCCCTTTTATTTAGTAATATATAAATTTGAAATTTTTGTATATATTAATAATTTAGAAAACATTAATTTTTTCAAATTCCTTTTTTTTTATTCTAAACTCATAAATGTGTTTATTGGGATGTATTTAGTTATAGAATTATTCTATCTTTTCATAATTTCTTAATTAAGCATTATCTTACTTTAGACAATATTCATTATATTTATAAATGAAGAGATAAACGTTAAGATGAAGAGTAAGTTAGAAATTATGATTATTAAAAATTTGTTCTGGTATTTAATAATATTCAAGAAATTATTGGAAGTAATGGATATACTTGAGATAAATACGAAGGATAGTAAGATTATATAGTAAAAATTTATTATATTATTAAAACCAATTGAAATTGTAGGAGTTATTGAATTTATATTTCTTGTCATTACCACGAAAAAAGGAAACATTCCTGAAATTGCCCCAATTAAGATCGGTAGGAGGAAAATGAAGAAGAAAATTTTAAATTTCTCTCCTTTTATAATTAAATTTAGTTTTTTTTCCAATTTTTGATGTTTATATACAAGGTTTATAATATCAATTATTTTTTCAGAAGATAGTTTTGAATTTTCATCTACAAATTTCTCGATTGCATCTAAGATTAAATTATAACGTATAGATTTTAGTTCTAACTTAAAAAATTGGATTATATCATGAAATGAACAATTAAAATTCAAGAGATGAGTTAATTGATTTTTTATGGTTTGTTTAAGAATCTCATATTCATTTTTATTCTGCGTGTATGATTTTAAAAAAGATTTTTCAGGCGAAATATTGTTTTTTAAATTCATCGCAAAACTTTTTAAAAACAATAAAAATTCATTAAATTTTTTCTTTTCTATATTTGAGTTGTTATTTAGAAAACCAATCAAATAAGTATTTTTATGAACAAATTTGGAACTTAAAAAATTTAATAAGTACAAATAGAAAGGAATTAGTAAGATTAGAATTATTAAGTTAATTAATTGAAATAATATCAAAAAACATAATCCTATTGGAAAAAATGTACCAATAAAAAAGATAATACTAATTTTTGATTGAACTTCTCTTAAAAAGATTTTATAGTTTTTTTGTAGCGTATTTTCTCTAAACTCATTAAATTCAGCCCTAGATTCAAAATTATTGATTATTAAATTTTTTAAATATAGATTAAAATCCTTAGAAGGCGTTATTGTCTTTAATAACTCGGCTTCTGGTGTACTCCCTTCATGAATTCTTTTTAATATGTTTTTAAAATCACCTGAAATTGGAATCTGATAATTTTTAATTAACTTAATAAAACTAATACAATAATCGGAATTCTTTTTTAAAGTTTTACAAATTAATGAAAAATCTATCTTGATTAAATATAGTATTGCATTAATTTCTGATTCTTTTTTGTTAATTTCTTGATAGAGAATTGCATTAAATTTATACGAGAGAGCCAAGGATAAAATTACTGAATATAAAATTACTATTATAAGGTTTAAATCTATTAGAATTAATGAAAGTAATATAATTAAGCTAAATGATGATAAAAAGATTATAAAACTTGCCCTATAAATGTTATCTTGATTAATATTATATAAATTTCTGTAGAAATAATTATAGCTTTCATTCAATACCTTAAATTTCAATTTAGGTAAATTATGATTCTTGAATTTATTACAAAATGCGATATATTTTCCGAGATTTTTCATTTAATTAACATTTTTAGTATAAATTAATAATATTAACTTTTATCAAAATAGAACATCGAGAAATATTTAAAAGATATTCTTTGGGTAGAATTTGGTGAAAGTTACAATTTATAAATGTCTCATTGTATTCTAAAATTTTATAACAAATTTTTTCTTCAATAATGAATTCATATTTAACAATATGGTTATAAAAAGTGATGTTTAAATTACCCGGATATTGTATTTTTTTAAGATATATTTCATCTGTATTTTCAACAACGTAGTCAATACCCTGGTTAATTTCCTCAATAATTTTCATATAGGCGTCTAATTCATTCTTTTCAATATGATTAAATTCTGTTAACCTTCCAAGAAAGGGAATTAATATTGAAGAAAAAATCGTTAGAGTAAAAATCCCAAACCCAATTAGTAGCGTTTTTTCTATTAGGTTTGTCATATAAATGAATATTAATTTAAGGATTTAAACTTCTATTCTTTTTCCATTTATTCCAAAAGTGTTCTAATTGGTCTATAGTTCTTAAGGAATAATATGAAATTTTATGAAAGAAATCAACTAGCTCACTATTTCTTAATTTTTTATTATGTAATAAAAATTCGAATATTTGATTGAATATTTTAATGAATGATAAGAACCTCTCTTTAGTTAAAGCTATATATTTTGTTAATTCAACAATCACATTTGTTTCATAAAGGGGTTTTTTCAATAACCATTCTTCAGCTTCCGGATTATATTCAAAAATTGAATTACAAATTGAAATTTTTGTATCACTGGATTTACTAATTTCAAATACACCTACAACCCTTCTTTTATTAAAATCTTTTTTCATTAAAATAATTAGATCAAGATCATTTAGACATGATCTATTTATATTGAAGTGATAAATAAAACGATTTATAAGCGAATCAATATCTTTTGAGTGGATTGTTTGAAAACCCCTTAATCCAGCAGCAAGACAATGAAACATAGCTTCTGCTTCTTCCTTTGTTAAAATCTCTCCTAAGTAGATAGTATCCGGTGTTCTATGTAAAAGAGTTTTGATTTGATTGCTTTTTGAATAATTACTTGATATTGATTCTTCTAAGGAGTCTACCCTATATTTTAATTGATGTTTACAATATTCAAATTCATTTAATGATTCTGTAATATTTTCAATATATATCTTTCGAAATTCTTTTGGTGTCAATAAATCTAAAGCATTAATTAGTGTTGTTTTTCCAGTATCAGTTTCACCTGTAACTGTAATATTTTTTCTTCTGATAATAGTGAAATACAAAAATGCTGCTATTAATGGATCTATGGTTCTATTTTTTAGTAAATCTTGTATAGTTAGAATATTTTTATTTAACTTTCTTATATCTAAAGCAAAATTATTAATTTGGATAGGCTCTACATCGATAGAAAATCTACAATGAAAATGTTTATTCTTAATAACAAATTTTATACTTGGATTCATAAAATCGAGCCTCTGACCACTATATAATCTAATTAATGTTTTAATTCGTTCGATTTCTTTCGAATTAAATCTTATTTGTGTTCGACATCGGCCATAGGTTTGATGATTTATGTAAACTTCATCTTTTGGTGAATCAAGGAATATTTCTTCAATAAAATCATCAATTAATAAGGGAAATAATTTTTCTAAGTTTAATTTTTTTAATACTGTAATAAAACCTATTTTTTTATTCGCAGATTTTGATAACTTATATTTTGAATCTAATACTTTTAGAGCTTCTCTTTTATAGATTTTTATTAAATTTGCTAAGGAAATTAATTGATCAAATTCAGCAATTTCTATATTTTGATGGAGAGATTGACTTATTTGTTCGAAGTAATCCTCTTGTTGTTCTCCCTTATAGAAAAAATCCACTATGTAATTTTTTTCAATTTCATTTGAGTTTTCATAAATTTTTACCTTAAAAACATCATATTTTCCAGTATTATATGACTGTAATAATATTTTTTCATTAAATACGCTTCCAATTTGAAGTTTTTCAATGGAATTAAATAGAAATGATTTTCCTAAAAAGATATACTGATAGAAATTATCAACATTTTTAGAATTTCCACTTTCTGTTTGAAAATCTTTAAATTTTTGTATTATTTTCAAATTATTTAGAAGTCTAAGGACAAACTTTTCTGATGTTTTAATAGAATTAATACAATTTTGACAAATTGAATCATTAACATCATTTTTCTTCAAATAAGAAATTCTATTTTTAAAATTGAGATAAACTATAACTGGATTATAATATTCGTATTCCTTAATTTTATAGAAAAAAAAAAAATTCGGCAGATTCTTACATTTAAATTCTTTATAATTACATTTTTCATCTCTAATCTTTTTGATTTTGTAATTTACTCTTCTAATTTTTTTTAAAATCTTGAAATAATCTAAAAATAATTTGATTTGATCAGCATTAACTAAAATCTCATTGCATAATATTGAGAGAAAGTCAAATTTTCTATCTCGGTATTTATATAAAATGTTTAAAAAACAATAAATGCATTTTTCGGATTTAAAGAAATCATTTTCATTATGAGGGCAATTATGACAATCTAAAACCAAAAATATGTCTTTTTTACCTTCCAAATTATCTTTTTCTGTAAAATAAATTAGATCTTTCAAAGCCATTTAAACATTTTTTATAAAGAAGAATTTAAATAACCCACTTTTATCTCTAAGGGAATATTAGTAAATAAAAATCTAAATGAAAAAATTTATTTATTTTAAAAAATTTATTTCCAAAAGTTAATGTGATAAAGGATGGGTCATCGTAAGAAACACGCTCCAAGACATGGGTCGCTAGCATTTCTTCCTAGAAAGAGAGCAACGCAAATAAAAGGTCGAGTAAGACATTGGTTAGATAGCTCAGATGAGATTAATTTTCTTGGTTTTGCTGGATTTAAAGCGGGAATGACTCATATAACCTATATAGAGGATCAAAGAAATAGTCCTTATTATGGAAAAGAATTGATGAAGCCAGTAACAGTAATTGAAGTCCCTCCATTAATCCTGATAGGGATAAGAGTCTATAATGAAGATGAATATGGTAAGTATATTGTTGGAGAGCTATATACTCATGAATTTAATAATTATTTATCTAGGAAAATAAATCTTCCAAATTTAGTTAATTATGATCCTAAAGTGTCTAAAAAAGAAATTCTAAAAGTTTTAAATGACAAAAGTGAAATTCGAGGCATTTTTCAAACGCAACCATACCACACATCATTACCCAGAAAAAAACCAGATATTATTGAAGTAAAAATTAATTCAATAAACCAATCTAAGGATGAATTTGATTTCGCTTATAAAAGTTTGGGTAAAGAAATAAGAGCACGAGACGTTTTAGCTGAGGGGGGGTTAGTAGATGTAGTTAGCATTACTAAAGGAAAAGGTTTCCAAGGTCCTGTTAAAAGATTCGGAATTAAAATTCTAACTCGCAAAAATAATAAAATAAAGAGAGCTGTTGCATGTATTGGTCCGTGGCATCCCGCTAGAGTTCTCTATACAGTTCCACGTGCTGGACAATTAGGATTTCACCAAAGAACAGAATACCATAAAAGAATTATGGTAATTGGCGAAAATGAGGAAGAAATTAACCCAAAAGGGGGTTTTATAAGATATGGGAAAATTCGAGGAGATTACATATTGATTTTAGGGTCTATTCCTGGATCTAAAAAAAGATTAATTAGATTAAGAAAAACTATCAGACCATTAAGATCTTTTGTTGTAAATACTCCTGAAATTACATTTATTAGCCGAGAGAGTCAACAAAGAAGATAATTTAATACAATCTGGTGATATTGTGGATAAAGTCAATGTTTATAATTTGGATGGCAAGAAAAAAGGGCTTATTGATAAACCAAAAATATTTGATGTAAAACCAAGAATTGATCTTATTCAGATTGTAAGTGCATCCGCTCAAAGTAAAAATAAACAGGTTCAAGGAAGAGATAAGAGAGCAGGGTTAAGAAATACTGCTGAAAGTTGGGGGACAGGACACGGGATGTCTAGAGCTCCTAGAATCCAAGGTAGTGGGTTTATTACAGCAAGGCAGGTGGGACGAGTCCCTTTTGCTAAGGGGGGGCGAAGGACACATCCAATAAAAACAGAAAAAAAGATTAAGAAAAAAATTAACAAACAGATCAATAAACAATCAATAATTTCTGCAATTTCTGCATCTGGTGAAAAAACTTGGATTCAAAAAGGGGGATTTATTATTGAAAATGTACCTGAAATCCCTTTAGTTGTCGATGATAAAATCCAAACAATAAAAAAAACCAAAAAAATTTATTCAATATTATGTAATTTGGGATTAAAAGAGGATTTAATTAAAATTAAGAAAAGCAGAAAGATTAGAGCAGGAAAAGGAAAGTCAAGAGGTCGAAAGTATAAAAAAAAGAAGGGAATTTTAATCGTAATTAAAGAGGATTATGGAATTATTAAATCCTCAAGAAATATTCCTGGAACAAGTGTTATTAGAGTGGAAAATTTATCAATTAAAACATTAACACCCGGTGGCATATCTGGTAGATTGATTCTTTGGACTCAATCTGCTTTCAATGAATTAAATAATTATGAGGTGCTAATTTAGATGGAAGAATTCTATAAAATTATTAAAAGACCGTTAATTACTGAAAAAACTTTTGATTTAATCGAAAAGGAGAATAAACTGGTCTTTATAGTAAATAGACAAGCAAATAAAAATCAAATTAAAAGAGCTATTGAAAAATTACACAATGTAAAAGTAAAAAAAGTTAATACTATGATTACTCCAAAAGGAGAGAAAAAAGCTTTTATAAAGCTACACCCCGAATATTCCGCCCAAGACATTGCAATTGATTTAGGTATTTTTTAGATAATAATTACTTTTAAATTCTTGGCAATTAAATTTTTGTATGTCTTTTGGATTGATTATTTTAATATTTTCCACTAATTTTATTGATTTAGCTTTTATTAGTTTCTTATATCCCAATTCATTTAATATTAGAATATAAATAATATATTTTGGATAATATTTTTTAAGGATTCTTAGAATATATTTAGAATCTATATTTTCTAATATAATAAACAAATAACTGTGTTCAATAAACATTAGGTTATCACCCAGTCTTACATATTCAATTTGATTATTTAATAGATTTTGTTCAAATTTCTTATTGATTTCTGGTAAAGACAGTGGTATAGAATTAATTTTAGGAAAAAATAGATCTAAAAAATCATTTAAAAAATAAAAGGTGTCTTTTATTTCTAATCTCCAAAGATAATTAAAAATTGTCCTAATTTTAATATCTTGTTTCTTAATTAAGTTACTTTGAAAAAAGTCATTAATGCTATTCTCAAGATTAATTGTATTTTCAACATTTTCACATTCTTCGACAAAGTAAAAGGATATTTTAATATCATCATTATTATCTGTTTTAAAATTAATAATTAAAACTCCTTTACTCCCTAAATTCTTTATTAGATTTAAGAAGTCTAATATGAATGATTTTTTTTTTTTAATAAAATCTAAATTAATAAGAAAAAAACTAAAAACCTTTGAATTATTGTCATTTGAAATTTTTATTGATTCAGATAATTTGGTGACAAAAGAATTAGAATTTATTTCTTGAGAGATATTAGATAAAAATTTGGTTTCTAAATCTTTCTCTTTTAAAAATTTAGCAGAATTATGAGTTTCAAATATGTTTTGTTGGATAAAATTAAAGGATTTGATTATTCTTTCTCTTTTAGAATCTTCAAAGTTTAAAAATAATAATTTTTCACAATTTTTACGAGTATCTATTTGGATAGTGTAATATTGAATTAGTCTTTTTCTTAGAAATTCATTTAAAACGGATAAAATTGATTTAGAATTTTTATAAACAAGTATAGCGAATGCAATGATTTTATCATTTTTTCTTATACTCTTATAGTAAATAAGGTGATTTTCAATCAAATAGTTGAATAGTTTATACTTTCCCTTTTTAACCATATCATTAATAATTTTGACAAGAATTATAAAAACTGATACTTTTTATTAATCATTTTAAGTATCAGAAATTCATAATTTCAACCTATTGTAATAGTTTTTTGAAATAATAATATTTTTGAGAAATTTAATATTTGTACATTAAAATAGCTGAATAGATATTCTTAACTTTAATCTAATTACTATCAATTAAAACATTAATGTTAAAACAAAACTTAAAAATCATTTCCATGTTATATTAAATAAATTTCTAATTTTGGTGGTAGAATTGTTAAATTCTATTAAGGAGTTTTTGTTAAGTTTAAATCCAGATATTATAATTCAAGCACCATCAAGAATAAATTTAATAAATCCCTTAGATGCTGTTGAAGGAGATTTTTGGATGCCGTCAGTAGCGATCAATGGGGAAAAGAACCCACTTTCAGTATTCTTTTATATTAAAAATATTGTCAATAAGAGTAAATTAAAAATATATAATTTAAAAATTGAACGTAAAAAATATTCTTTCGAACTAATTAGAGATGAAAAATTGTTAAAGAGTGAAGATGAAATCAGGCGAAAAATTGAGGGGCAAGACAAGTTAATTTATGCTAGTATCGCTAGATTCTTTAGAATGAGTTCTTATTTTGAAGAAATGTTTAAAAAAACTAACTTCGAAATTGGGTTAATTTCAACAATTCCTTTACAAAGTGGTTTAGGTGGTAGCGCTGCTATAATAATTGCCATTCTTTATGGATTTGCAAATTATTTCAATATTTTTAATAACTTAAAATATGTGAAGAAAAATGAATTTCCAATAAATAAATATATAATAGCAGAAATGGCGACTAAAATTGAGGATGAAGATTTAAAAATTACATCGGGTTATGGAGACCGATATGTAATAAGCAGGGGGGGATTGAGTTTTTGTTCCTATTATGGTAAGCTTTCCCATAAAGAAATTTCAAAAGAACCTTTAGCAATCTATGATAGAATCGATAAAGTATACAATTTAAATGATATTCCTATAATTGTTTGTTATTCGGGAGTACTTCATGAAAGTGGGGAAATCCATAGGAAGTTAAGGAAACTCTATTTAGAAAGCAATCCTGAGATTATAAAAAGCTATAAAGAGTTAGGAAAAATAGCTTGGAAGTCTAGATTTGCTATAATGTGTCGTAACTGGAAGGAGCTAGGAAAATATTTTAAGCAAAACACTATAATTATGAACAGGATAATGAAAGACGCGGGTTTTGAATATGGGATTGGACTAGCAAATAATATTTTAATCGAAATAATAGAAGAACATCCCGAGGTATATGCTGCTAAATTAACTGGTGCTGGGGGTGGAGGCTCTGTTTTTGCATTGGTTAACGCAAATAAATTAGAAACCATCTTAAATTATTGGAAAGACAGACTAAATGAGATAATTATAAATAAAGAAAAATTTTCTTCAAAATTTCCTTCATATCCATTAGAAATAACCAATAATTTGAAAAAGGCTCAATTTTTCCGAATTAAAATTGATAAAGATGGAGTGAAAAAGTTATAATCCATAAGTAATTATATTATTAAAAGAGATTGAGGATTTAAATTGAGCAAATTCGAGAGATATAAAAAAAAAACTGAAACTTATATAGACCCCCATAAACATTGTAAAAAGTGCGGAGAAATGATAGATGAAGCGTTTTCTTATTGCCAAGATTGCTATGAAACCTTAAAAGAAAAGAAAAAAAGAAAATTCTTCAGGAGGAAAAATAAAGATTCATAATTAATAATCCACTATTTCTAAACTACAGAATTTCTAAAATTAGATATTTAATCTCTCTATCAGCCAATTTTTATCTAATAAGGATAAAAAAGGTCCCAATCGTGGACCGCTTTTTTTACCTAAGATAATTTGATAGAGTGCTTCAAATAATTTTCTCGGGGGGTAATTTAATTCATTTTTAGCTAAAGAAAAAATCCTATTTTGAATAGAATCAGCATCTAAAGCTTCAGTTTGATTTATATATTCTTTTAATAGTTGTATTCCTTTAATTTGGTTTTTTTCCATTTTTTTTATAATATTTTTATTAATTTCATTAGGTATTGTGAAAATCTCTATTTTTTTCTCAATTTCTTTCTTTGTTTTAGGATCTTTTTCTGTTTCTAGTATGTTTTTTACTTCTTCAATCCAATTTTTAGTACGGAAAAGAAGCGCCTCGAATTCCTGTTTTGTCATTATTTTTTCAAAATTTTGCATTTCCATATAGGATTTTGCTTTTTCATAGAGTTTATCCAAACTTAAAATATTCTGAATTTGAGTGAAAAATGACAAAATTTTCAAGGGTATTCTTTTTGTTTTCGTGTATGGAACATCGGATACTTGAGTTAAGGGAAAAATGTAATTGAAAAACCTGCTATCTTCGGAATCTTCAGTTGTTTCTAAACCATAATAAATATTTTCCATTCTTTCATAATAATCATAATATTGGGGTAGTTCTTCAATCCTAAATGTAATATGTTTTGTTGGAATAGTTTTTAAAATAATTGTCCTATAAATCCTTGGATCTGCCATATCTAGGTATTTCGTTGGAGTAAAAACATGCCCTTTAGAAGTTCCCATATCTTGATCTCCTAATCTTAACCATTCATAAGGAACTTTAACCGGTCCTTCATAAGCATATAATTCTTGACATAATTCAATTCCCGTATCATAAGCACCTCCTTTAACACTATGATCTTTACCCGCGGGTTCACAAGTAGTATTATATATAGCCCATTTTGCAGGCCAATCTACACGCCAATTTAATTTCAGTCTCCCACTCCAAATAGATAGAATTCCATCATACCCACACGCCTCACATACGTATGAGACTGTTTCTTTCTCTTTAAAAAATTCTTTCACTCTATTTGGGTTAATAGATCCTTCACCATCTCGGTGTTGAATTCGATTACAATTTTCACATATCACCATTACGGGCATCCAATTTCTCTGCATTTCAATAAAATCTTCTTTATCTTCTTCTTTTAGGGTGGGAATTATGTATTTCTTTAATATTTCTTTAATTTTTTCTGTATTCTCTAAGGCAATTTTAATTTTTTCTTGCATTTTTTTTGTTTTGTATAACTCATGAGACCATACAATTTTTGTTTTAATTCCAAAACTAGGAAATACATTAATTAATTCATTACCAAAGTGATGAGCATAACTCTCACAACTACAATCACTATATGGACATGGAATCATAGAAAATGGTTTCCCAATGTGTTTATTTTGGAAATCTTTTGAGATATATAACGGAAATCGTTTAGCCGCGTCTAAACTGTCGAAGAATAATAAATTATTAACCACTTTACCATCTTTTTCAAAGATTCTTCTTAAAGTATCACAAATTATTATTTCTCGTAATATTCCTAAATGAATATGACCTGATGGTGTTTTACCGGTAGAGAGTGTTATTTCTTCAGGTTTTCGTGAGTAGATTTTTTCAACAATTTCTTCTACCCAATGAACTGGAAAATCTTCATTCAATTTTTATTCACTTTAGAGCTTTTACTTTAATGAGGTAGTGTTTTGTATTACAAAAATTTTTCTATTATGAAAAATTGTATATTTAACGTAAGCAAATTATATTTATCATTTTTGCTTTTAAATGGTAGTGAGTTAATTAATGAGGATTGCTGTTTTAAATAAGGATTTTTGTAAACCAGATAAATGCAGTCCCTTTGGGGAAAAACCTTGTATCAAATATTGCCCCAGAGTAAGGACTGGAGATAAAACAATAGTTTTAAGCTCTGATGCAAAAAGCGTTATAATAACAGAAAGTTTATGTTCTGGAGAAGGTATTTGCATTAAAAAATGTCCTTTTAATGCAATACATATTGTAAATTTACCCGATCCTCTGGAAAATCAAATTTCATATCGATATGGACAAGATCAATTTTCCTTATTTCGAATGGCAATCCCTAAAAAAGGAAAAGTGCTTGGACTCATAGGACAAAATGGAATTGGTAAAAGTACATTATTGAAATTACTTTCGAATGAATTGATTATAAATTTTGGTCGGTTTGGAGAAGAAACTCCCGAATGGAAGGAAATAATTGAACATTTTAAAGGTTCTGAACTACATCAATATTTCATTGAATTAAAAGAAGACAAAGCTAAGATTGTCCACAAACCTCAAAATATTACAGTGATCCCTAAATTTGTATCGGGAAAAGTATTTGATCTTTTGAATAAAAATGATATGGGAGAACAACTGGATCAAATTTCTAAGGAATTGAACCTTACAGAAATCTTAGACAGAGAAATTTCAGTACTTTCAGGAGGAGAATTACAAAGAGTGGCCATTGCAGCAGCTTATCTTAAAGACGGAGATATATATTTATTTGATGAACCGAGCTCATATTTAGATGTTAGTGAAAGAATCAATATGGCTAAATTAATCCGTACATTATCGGATAAAAATAAGACTATAATTGTTGTCGAACATGATTTAGCTATTTTAGATTACTTAAGTGATTACGTTTCAATTTTATACGGAATCCCTGGTGTTTATGGAATAGTATCATATCCTCAAGGTGTTCGAGTGGGTATAAATATCTATTTGAATGGATATATCAAGGATGAAAACATGAGGTTCAGAGAGGAGGCTATCTTATTTCATGAACGTCCACCTCAAGAATCTTTATTTGATTCTGGAGATGTCATTTTTTCTTATGATGATATTGAAACTTCATTAGGAAACTTTCATCTAACCGCTTCTGGGAGTGAAATTCATGCTGGTGAGATTATTGGAATATTAGGACCAAATGGTATTGGTAAAACTACCTTCATAAACTCAATCGCAAAAACTATTACTACTGAAATTAAAGATTTGGATGAGAAAATAGAAGAAAACAATGAAGAAAATAATAAAAAATTGAAGGTAATAATAAAACCACAGTATATTAAAATTGAAGAGGAAGGATCAGTATCAGATCTTATAGCACAAATTAGATTAGCTCCCCATTTGAGTCAATCCTATAAGAAGAGATTGATAAATAATTTAAATTTGGAGAATATAAGAGAGAGAAGTTTTTCTGAATTAAGTGGAGGAGAATTACAGCGAGCAGCAATTGCTAAATGTCTTTCTACAGAAGCAGATATTTATTTATTAGATGAACCTTCAGCGTTTTTAGACGTTGAAATGAGATTACAGGTTGCTCAATTACTTCGTAAATCTATCGAAGAGTTAAAAAAATCTGGTTTTGTTGTAGAACATGATATAATAACACAAGATTTTATTGCTGATTCCATATTAGTATTTGAAGGGATTCCTGGTTTAGAAGGTAAGGCTTTACCTCCTCAAAATTTGAGGGATGGATTTAATACATTTTTAAAAATTATGGGAATAACATTTAGGAGAGATAGCATTACGAAAAGACCTCGTGTAAATAAATTAGGAAGTAATAAAGACTTATATCAAAAACGCATAAATGAGTTTTATTATATCCCTAAATAAAATACTCCTTAATTTCGATTGGAAAATAATCAAATTAAAACCAATAATCTGGTTTATTTCTATTTTAATAATATTATTTAAATATTTTTTATGAATTATAAGCTGGGTTCTATACTAAAATTTAAAGATATTTTTAATTTCTCCTATATTAAAATAAGTTTGCAGTGGAAATCTTGGTCCCTATATTGAAATTAATACATTATTAATAAATAGGGTTGAATCAGATATAAAATATAAAGAAAAATAAATTAGTTAATCTTTAAATTTCCAAAAAACACGTGGTCGTCCTCTATTTCCATCATTGCGAGAAAATCTTTCAATTAATTTCTTTTTCTGAAGCTTTACAAGATTGTCATATATAGTAGTTCTTGGAGTTTCTAGTTGCTTTACTAAATCTCGCCTTGTTAATGGCCCCACGTCTTTTAAAGTTTTTATTAAATTAAATTGAATGGGTGATAGATATGCTCTTGGTTCAGGATAATTTTCTAATGATGTTTTATTTGCCATGATTTATTCCTCCACATCTTTAAAATAGAAAGAAATACGACAATTTAACGACTTTTTAAATTTTAAAGTGAAAAAATTTATTCTTATGATCTAAATAATTCCAAATGATATATAAATGATGCTTATTTATGTAGTATTATCATCAATTAGCATAAGATTTAAAAATTAAAATTTTTACTTTCATATTGTAAAACTAATTGTTATTCATTAAAAGATGACTGAAACTGCAAGAACAACTGTTACAATTAATAAAAGTTATATGAAATTAATTGAAGAATTAGTAGATGTTTTTGGAGCAACAAAAGCACAAGTGATCAGTAATATAGTGGAATATTTTTTTAATGATAGTAAAAATGATCCTCTTTTAAAGAAGTTAAGAGCAAGAAAAAGAAAAGATAAACCCCCTGAGAAATCTGATCTTGATAAAAGAATACAGAATTATTTAAGAAGGGCAGATAAAATACCTTTCGAAATATTTATTGAACACTTAAAATTAGATTCTGAGTTTGTAATAGAACATCTAGATGACTGGGCTGAAAAATATGATTTTATGGTGATTGAGAATAAGATAATTAAAACTAAGTAAATTTAATAACTTCTTTTAAACGATTATTTAAAATATCACCGAAATAAATCAAAAAAATCATTTGACAACCCAACAGTCCAATCTAACATTGAAGTAACAACACCAATGATAATGAAAAAAATGAATAATGCAAACCCAACTAATAACGCATATTCAATAAGATTTCCTCCATATTCATCAGAAAAGAACTCTTTAGCTTTAGATCTAAATTTTTTGAAAAAATTTTTAAGCTTCATTATTACATCTATTTTTAATTACTCTTTTAAACTAAACTAATTCTAATTGGACTCTTATTTGAAAATATATTTTTAGAATTTTAAAATTTTATAGACTTCATTAAGCTCATCTTCGGGTGCTTGAGTTCTAGGTATTTTAATTCGAAATTTTTCATCATCATAATTTCGTGGGATTATGTGAATATGAAAATGTTTAATAACTTGCCCTGCAGCGGCAAAATTATTTTGAAGTATATTATACCCATCAATTTTTAAATTTTTATGAATCTTTGTTGCTAAATTCTTTACTTCCTTATAGACTTCAGTAAGCTCATAATTCGGTATGTCTTCTAAATTTGAATAATGATTTTTGGGGATTACAATAGTATGTCCTTTAGAAATAGGAGAAATATCTAAAAAGGCTAAAACTAATTCATTTTCAAATAATATTTTTGAAGGAATTTCTTTATTAGTTATTTTACAAAATAAACAATCTTTTCGTTTCATATCTATTAGACTCTTTTTAGTTTTAAGATATTTTCGATTTAATATATATATTTTAATTTAAAATTAAAAAACCTTTACTCAGTTTTATCATATTAAAATATCCAAATTTTCCATATTAATGCTTTTAAAGAGTGATTGAAATGTCGCTTCAAGAAATAAAAGAGATTTTAACAAATAAATTTTCACCTAAAGCATTTAGATTCAATTCAGAGATATATGGCTTATATTATGATAAGAGTTTAAATAATAAAATGATAAAGAAGGTAATGCTAACAATAGATCTAAGTTTACAAGCGATACATTGTGCATTAAAACAGAAAGTTAATTTAATAATATCTAATCACAGTCTAATTAATAAACCAATATTAAAATTTAGACAAAATCTAATAAATAAATTAATATTACTATCAAAGTTCCCAATTTCAATATTTGTATTAAATTCCTCATTTATTGCAGCAGAAGGAGGAGTTTCAGATACACTCGTAAATGCTCTTTATTTAAAATTAGAAAACATATTTGAAATTAAGAATAAAGAAGGAATAAAAATCCCTATTGGAAGGATCTGTTCACCATTACATTATTTAAATAACAAAGACCCATTTACGTTAGAAAATTTAGTACAACGGATAAAAACAAATTTGAACTTAAAATATGTTTCATTCGTTGGAAATCTCAAAAAATCAATCAATAAGATATGTATTGTTGGTGGACAGGTTTCGGATGCAAACTGCATAAAGAAAGCTATGAATTTAGGATGTGATTGTTATATATCGGGAAAAATTGACTATTTTGACGCTGTTTTTGCTAGAGATATGGGACTCAATTTAATAGAAACACCTCATTATAAGAATGAAATATTAGCAATGAAAAAATTGTGTAATATTTTGAGTCTAGAGTTTCCTGAAGTTGAATTTATATTATTTAAATCTAAAAACCCATTTAATACTTATATGTAAGATGGTTGATAAAAGTTTAAATTTTTTAAGAGATAAGTTGAATTTAAAAAGTAATAATTTTATTTACCTATCATAAACATTGTAAGTGAGAATCTTATGCCTATAATGGAATATAATGGTAAGAAACCCGATATAAGCCCAAATAGTTATGTTTCACCTATGGCGACTTTAATTGGAGATGTTCGTGTCAACGATAATGTAATAATTTGGCCCGGATCAATTATTCGCGCTGAAAATTCACCAATCAATATAGGAGAGTACACAACTATATTTGATGGAGTTATCTTGTTTACACGCTCACAAAAGAGCTCAATAAATATTGGTAGATATTGTATTATAGAAACAGCAGTTACACTTTTAGGATGTTTTCTAGAAGATTACATTCAAATAAAAGAGGGCTCATTAATTTATGAAGAAGCATCAATTGGTGAAGGAGTAATAATTTTAAACCAAAGTCAGGTTCCACCTGGATTAACCATCCCTGCCCGAGCTGTCATGAGGGGAATTCCCGTTGAACCCATAAGAGAACAAACGCGTAATGATGTTCTTAAACAGAAAGAAAAAGCTGAAAATTATTCTCAACTATTCATTAAAATCAAAAATCAACTACCAAATGCTCAAGGATATTTATTAACCCTGCCAGATTTTATCAAAATGATGTTAAGAAAAGAAGAATAAAAAAAAATCTTTATATATTTAGTTATACCATAATATTAAGCATTTTTACAAGATCTTTATACCTTGAACGAAGTGTAACTTCAGTTACTCCCACTAAGTTTGCAATATCCTTCTGAGAAACCTTTTTATCTTTCTTTTTACAAACTAGATATAATGCACCAGCACATAGACCTTTTGGATCTTTACCACTTGTAGAATATTTTGAAGTAAAATTGTGTAAAATCTTTATAGTTGCATTTTCTGCATCTACATCTAACTCCAATTCAGCAATAAACCTTGGAATAAGAGAGATGGGATCTGTTGAGGGTGCTTTTAAATTTAATTCTCTAATCAAAGTTCTATAACATCTTCTCACATTTTTTGCACTAATAGACGTCTCATCTAAAATCTCTTGCAAAGTTCGTGGGATTTTTCTTTCTCTGCAAGCGAAATATAAACACGCTGCGACCATCCCATTAATCGATCTCCCGCGTAATAATTTCTTTTTGAAAGCCTCTATATATAATCGTATTGCTGCTTTTTTAACATGATTAGGCAAGTTTAGATTACTACCTATTCTTTTTAATTCGGTAGTAGCAATTAACATATTCCTCTTATCCCATGTCATCCGGGAATTCCATTTAGCAGCTCTTTTCAAATCAGGGCTTTTAATATTTGCTTTATCTATAATTGTGCTTAAACCCATATCTGGTAATAAAATTGAAATCGGAGATCCTGTTCTTTCTCTAGATTCCTTTTCCTGCTTGGTAAAGGCTCTTTTTCCACTATGGGATATATCGACTATTCGTTCACTGATGACTAAACCGCATTGTCCACATACAGTTTCTCCTTTCTCGTGAAGTAAAATAATCTTACCTTCACATTCAGGACATAAATTTGAAAAATTACTTAAATCTGATTCAACTTCCATAATAACAACCCTATATAATTTTTAAAATAATTTATATTATTAAAACCTATTAATTGAAGATTTTTTAGTAGAAATTATCCCGTGTAGCGAATAAAATTGTATTATAAAAACTGACTATATTGCGTGACTGAAATGCTAATATATTCTTTGATGCAAATAATATAAATATAAATATAATATATAAATATTTCGCTAGTACGTAATTATATTAGAGCATGTCTATGATGGTTTTAAAAAATGATCTATTTTTTCATAATAAGTTCCTATACTAAATAAGGAAAACTAGTTGAAAATCCCAAAAATATTATCATAACGATTGATGTTATCAAGAGTCGAATTATACCATGTGGATTACTTATCACACGATTATTATTAATTAAATAATAAAGACTCAAGAAGAAATATATTATACCTAAAAATGAAGCAAGTGCTATAATAGGATGCATGTATAACAATAATCTATCAAACATAAGTTCCGGAATGTAACGACCTAAGATATCTATTAAGAAGAAAATTAAACCGTTTGGTAATGGAGACAATATCCAAATCAAAAAATAAATTAGATAATTGAATAGGATTCCAAAACCAAAAGATATATAAAGTGTTCCTAATATCAACCGTACTTTTCCGAGCTGATCTTCTTCCTTCATTATACCTTTACTCCTTTGCTGAAGATAAATCCCTCTTAATCTTGTCAATGTTAATAATCCAATAAAGAATATTAAAAAAACAAATGTATATTTCATGAATGGAAAAATAGCTTGAAAAAACCCAAAATACGACCGTTCTAACTCAGATAATATAATACCTGAAAGCAAATCTTCTATGAAATCGTTATTCATGAAATTTAGTATAAAATTCAATCTATTTTATTATTCTATTGTGAATATTTAAAGTCTACACATAATCTAATTTAAAATACTTATAAAAATGAGACAAAAACCAGCACCCAAGATAAGTACACTTACAATTAAGTTATCTTTTCACATTCATTATTGACAATTTTCATTGTCGCGTTAAAATCTTGCCACCAATCTTGCCCTTGCTGAGCTACCAACATAGGATCGATCTTATGAGAATCTAAGCATCTGATTTCTTCTTTATGGGCTTTAATTTTTCCTTTCCATATTTGAGAAATAATATTTTGTAAATTAATTTTTACTTTTTTAATTAATTCTTCGTAAGGAACCGAAACATCTTCAGTTTTTTGTAATCTTTGAAGTTGGTCAAACTTAACCTTTTCTTTTGCTCGATTTAAATCACTACAACTGATTTTAATAGAAAACGGTTCCTCCTTTCCCCATTTGCAAAATT
The DNA here is from genome assembly GCA_019058365.1 of Promethearchaeota archaeon. Classification (GTDB taxonomy): domain Archaea; phylum Asgardarchaeota; class Lokiarchaeia; order Sigyniarchaeales; family SOKP01; genus Loki-b32. Next base: position 180,530 of record JAHPZE010000003.1, read on the forward strand.
TTTGAATATCACATAAAGAACAATAACTTTCAAAACTAATTGTGTAATCCTCAAGACCAACTATAGAATAATTTAAAATTTTTGGCATTTTTCTACTTTTGTTTATTAATAATAACATACACACTTTAAGCTATTATATTTTAGGGCTTTCAATTTTTTGGTTTAATTTAAAAAGGTATTTATAAAAAAAAATTCATGAAACCATCAAATAAAAAGACATTTTATCTCACGGTAATCTCTATATCTGTTATAATTGGTATTATTTCAGTTATCTTATTGTATATATTTAATTGGAATGCAATAGTTCAGTAATATCTTATCCATGAGGGCGCTTTAGGCGTAGTATTGATCCTTTCGAGTAGAATAATTATTTTATCTGGAATGGTCACATATACCTTTTATAATAGTTTCAGCAAGAACAACAATATTTTTCGGATTTACCGTTTTTATTCGGGATTTTCTTCTTATTTCTTGTATTCGGAAAGGCTTTTGATTTATTTGTGGATTTCATTTATTTTCAATTGAATGAGACTCTTGTTTTAAATACCCTTAAGATTCGATACTTCATTATGATCTTTGACTTCTTACCAATGATATTTCTTAGTACTGAAATGATTCTATTTTCCTTTTCATTGCGATCAAGATTAAACAGACTTACCAACGAGGAAATGCGCAATAAGATTAGCTGTCGATTGATTTTCAGCATTTTATTTATTGAGTTCATAGTCGGAATATTAGCACCAAGTATTCGAACCTTAACCATATATTATACTGTTATAATCATTCCTTCATCAATTACAATATTCTGGCTCTTTCGATTTGCTTATAAAAGCAAACATCTCTCTCCAGTCAACACGTTAATCTTGACAATAGGATTTGGAGCTTATTTAATTTCTCAAATAGTCCTCTCTTTAGCACAGTTTATTATCGGAGAATCTGATACTTTCTTGATTTTTCCTAAATCAATAGATTTGGTTATTTTCCATGTTATCTTTCTAGGTTTTTACCGGGAATCTAAGTATTAAACTAATTTTTTTCTAAATTACTTTTTCTTTAAATAATTCGTATTAAAGTTTAAGTTATATTATGTTTAAATTAAAAAGAAACGGATCAAAATCATATTTTAATATAAATTATGTTTCATTTGTATTTATATATTTAACCTATTCATCTATATTTGTTTTTCTTAATAAATTTCTTCCAATTCTCTTTTTTGATGTATTAGATATTAATAGAATTATTCTTGCATTAATGCAGTTTCTTGCTTATTCCATATTATTATTACGTCCTGTTTTAGCTACAATAACAGATAACTTCAGAATTAAGGGTTATCAACGGAAATATTATATTATTCTTTCTGGATATTTATTAGCGTTATTCTACATTCTTATTGGGTTTAACTTCAATAATATTTTAATGTTTGGAGTCCTTTTATGTTTGATTTATATTTCAAGTATGATGCTAGATGTTTGTTCAAAATCCTTAGTTATTGATATTTCACCAACTAACGTAATAAAAAAAAGAAACCTCTTTTTTGTGTCTTTAGGCGAAGCTTTAGGAAATTTTTTTCCTTTCTTTTTATTCTTTCTTCTTATCAATGATGTTCATTCAATAAATTCTTGGGAAACTATGATTTACTGTAGCTTTCTTTTATTAATACCTTTATTAAGTATTTTGCCATTTATTATTGAGAGAAGGCAATGGAATCCTCAAGTCATCGAAAAGCCCGAAAGGATTGAAATTTCTGAAGAAATTAGTCTAAATTCTAATCATAAACCTAAATTAACATTCATTTTACTCTGCATTTTTATCTTTTTTGCATTTAGCGATGTAATTTTCGCATATCCTTTTTTTCCTTATCTAATACACAAATTTGGACTCAATAACTTTAATATATTTAATCTCTTTTTAAGCTTTTATTTTCTCATAAGTATAGTGAGTAGTGCAATTGGTGGATTTCTTGTTAAAAAAGCAAAACCTAAAATTATTATATTCATTCTAATCCCAATAATCGGAATTATTTATTTGATGTATATAATTGTCCCTTTTACATATTTTACTATATTATATTTTTTAGGATGCTCTTTAGGGACAATTGCTAACTTTAACATTACAGTATATATTATGAAGTTTAAACAAGGAGATAAATCAGTCTATTTTCACCTTATAGCATCCTTCAGACATCTAGCATGCTTCATTTTTATTCCATTAGGAACTCTACTTTCCAGTTTTATAATTACTGAATATCTTATTATCATTGGTGCTATATTGTTGAATATCTCAATCCTTCCTTTAATTTTTGTAAAACTCTAAAAAAATTAAAAGAAATATTTTTATGATAATTATAATTTCAACAAAAGAAATCTTGGATCTTATGATCATAGTGATTTTTAATAACCTTGAAAAGATCCGGATATTTAGATGTAATTTTTTTCTCGATAAATTCAAGTAAACCATATCTACATGTTCGCACATGCCTGCAATTATTACATTCTTGATGACAATTTGGAATCAATTTTTCTAGCCTTGTTAAGAGTTTTTTTGAAAAATCTTTAAATGGTTCATTTTTAAACGTAATTGGGATCTCATTGGATTTCCTTAATTTCCAAAATTTTTTAAAGAGATCAGAATTGCCGTAAGCTAAACAAAGCAAAGAAAAAAACTCCCATGTAGATATTCGTCTTAGAGCAAGTGTATCAATTCCTAGAAATGTTGAAAGGTTATAATTTTTTATCACTACATAAATCAACGATTCAGATCTAGATAATATTTCTAAGTCAATTGATTGGATATCTCTTATATTTGTTATGAGTATTTTCTTTAGCTTAAATACTTGATCTGGCATGTATAAGAGATAATCAAGTATGCAACATTCGAGTTCTGGAACAAATAATCTTATTGTAGGAAAACCAAGCCAATTATAGTCTCTCATATAAATATACCAACCATTTTTTCTACAAAATTCTGTAAGATTTTTTAGTTCAACAAGAAAATTTTTATCACTATAATCCCATTTCTTAAAACTTCCAAAATTTACAATTAGAAATTCTAATTTTTTTGAAGGATACATTTGCTGGACTTCAAATCTATATTTGAAAAAACCTTCTAATGGGAAATAGTTGTTTATTTCGGGAAAAACTTTATACAATTTTGAAATACTTAATAAATAGCGTTTAGTATATCTTAATCTAATTTTATGAAATGGAAAGACTTGTAATTTTTCGGTAAAACATCGCTCAATTGCGAAATTAATGGAAGTAGCTGCGGATATATGAAATTCCAGTTTATCGATCTGTTTATGGTGAAAAACTACACCGACTACAGGGATTCCTTTGTTTAAGCTCAAATCTTTTACAATAATATCAATATTCTCTTTATTAAATTTCTGTATAATTTCTTTATTATTATTTGAAATATATTCTGATGGTATTGTAGGGCATTTTATATTATCAGAAATTACTTTTATTATAGTATAAGTTTCGAAAATCTCACATAAAGCTTGCACAAAAGCTTCTTCGTATGAATTTCCCGAGGCACATCCTTTAGTTGAGGATAAGAAAATAGTATCAAGAAAAACTTCTTCATTTGTATAAACATTCTTAAATGGGAGATACATCTTATTGTATCCATCCCAATTAGGTAAGTATGGATTGTTTTTTCGTGTTTTTTTAAAAATTCTCTCATTTAATTCTTTATCTTTCTCGGATATCTCTGTATTAAATATAGGACAAATCTTTGGTTTTAATAGGTTTCGTGAAAACCACCACCCAATTTGAATTCTTTCTATTAATTCAGCATATCCACTAGCAACACTAGCCTCTAAAGTCGTACCTTTCCCAAAGGAATTATATAGAATAAAATCATTACTAACCTCTAAAGCATGACTGAGATTTGTACTAGTGATCCATATATCTTCGATTGAACTTGTATAAGAAGAATGCTCAACAAATTTATTTCTTTTTAAGAAAAATTTTAATGATTTTGTTATATTCTGAATGGTTTCTTGAAATGAAACGGCTTTATAACCATTCACTTTTTCAGAATTTCTAAAACCATTAAACTTTGGATAAAAAATATGTGTTCTATCCTGTTTAAAATAGGATTTATCAATTATTGTCATATTCTTATTACATGTTTATTTATTTCTATAAAATTTCTATAAGTCAAACAAATTTCTAATTTCAATTTAAACTCCTAAAAACCTAAAAAATTTGAAAAATGATTTCAGTTTTTCAAAATAGTAGTTAAAAAATAAATATAAAACAGTTTTAGGACACGAGAAGTTAGAAAAGAAGAAATAAAAAGAAGAAATATAGTAATTTAATTTGATAGTGATTTACTTAATATGGAAATCCAGTTCTGCCATGAGGGACTTGAAAGCGTGGGCATCCCTTACCGCCATGAGGGACTTGAAAGCGTGGGCATCCCTTACCGCCATGAGGAATCGTAAATAAATCAAATATCATCTCATTGCTATTCATCTTTATTAAACCCTAATTATTAAATAATGAATTAATTAGTCATTATTCAATAACTTATGTTATCTCATATATTTAAAGTTCTAATATTTTCCTACACCTAGAGACAGGTAATAAAAAATAAAAGAAAGTAAAGTAAATCCTTAAATTGAAATAGAATTAAGTTAAATTATTTAAAAGAAAATCAACTTTTTTTTCTTAAATATAACGTTCTCTTTTGCAGATAATGGATTTCATAAATGAATTTGAACATCTAAAAAGGCTTTCATTAGGTAAAGAGCTCGAAGATATTGATATAATTTTTCAAAAGTATATAGATTCTATATATAACTATTTAAAGTTAGAACCTGTTCATAAAAATGTGAGAATACACCTCTTGGAAAAAGAAAATTTATTAAAAGAAGAAAAGGAAATTAATCCCTTTGATATTGGGGTTGCTCGATTCATCCAAGACAAAATCTTACATTTAGAGATCTCTCAAAAATATACTGAATTTTTACCGTATATCTTATTAAGAGAAGCATATTATATTTTTCTTCCGAAAAGAAGTGTATCTGTTGAGATAGCAGTAAATTCATTTATAGAAAAGGATTTACAAGATTTAGATGAGATTGGCAAGTGGCAATCAATGATTCGAGAATGCTTTATCCATGATGATTCTGTGAGTAAAATTATGACGGCTTTTGAAAAATTACATCTGGAAGTAGCAGACTTATGTAAAATATTTTTTAATATGGTTAGGAATAATATTTCCCTAATTGATAAAGACATGGATGATTTAGTTACTCGACTTCAAGAAGAAATAATGTCTAAACTCTCAAAAATTTTCTATAACGATGAAATGGTTGAGACTTTGAGAGTCCTCATCGAAATATTTTATAGAGTTAAACAATACACCGCATTATTGAATTATCAGGAACATTTTAAAATCTATAAAGAAAAAAATATAATAAAGAGTGATTTGAGTTTAAGGAAATTTACATCAAATATGAAATTAATAAGCAATAATTCTCTACTTAGCCCTAGTTATCTAACCCGGTGGAATACAATCGATGTATTTGTTTGTTTCTGTTATATGAGATTCCATCCTAAAATAACTGTTTCTCAGATAAATAGGATTTTAAAAACCTTTCCTTTTTTTCTAGAACCCAGAACTGCTTACTCTTCTGGCTTTTGTCCAGATATTTTTGGATTTTTCATTTTACCAAGAGTCTACTTTTTAGATTTTATAGGCATATTAAACAGAATGAAAAATAATAATTATTTGACTAAATTATCTGTTTATAGGCTTAACTATTTCTTTAATTTTGCTAACTTAAATTTTCTTAGGAGTTTTCATAAATATGAATCTCTTATTAATCCCTTTCACAATCAATATGATATTAAATTTGAGATAAATTATTTCTTAAACTATGGTGAAAATTTTCATCAGAAAGAATTAGATCTGCTTGATTTTTTGATTTTAGATAGAATTAGGTTCTTTTCTACAAATTCATTTGGATTTGAAAGAAGAGCTAATACTTTAACAGACCTAAAAAAAAGTATTATTGAAGAAGTTACATATCAAAGAAATCTTATTATCGATATTAAAGAACTTGCCAAAAAAATTTCTGAAAAACCAAAAATTAAATCCAATTTTCTTAAATTTTTAGATACCAACCAAACTTATGGACTATTTTATATTAAAAATGTCTTAGATTCACTACTAACAATATTGATCTTTATTGAAATATTTTTCATAAAAAATCCGAATATTAAAAACACATTTAATTTTAAAGAATGGATTAAGAAGCATGGATTATCTAATCTAATTGAGAGTAATCTATTTTTAAAAAAAAAATTTATAAAAACACTGATTTTTAATGACTTCGTACCGCTTTATTTTAATTCTAAAGAAAAATTCAAGGAGAAATTAAACGAATACAAGATATACAATCAATTCATAGATATATGTTTCAATCTTAAAACATTCAATTTAAAAGTCATAAAACAGATTGTTGAAAATCCGGAAACTTTGAAAAAAGTTTATGAAAAAAAAGAGTTAAAACTAAAAGAGATATATGAAATAGTGAAACTAACAGATATTACAAGTAAAGAAGTTGAAGAAAGAATAGCAGGATTCCTTAAAAATAAACCACCCATAATAGAACCGTGGTTACTTAACACTCTTGGATATTTATATACGAATATAGAAGATTTAGTTTTTATAATTAAAAATGATGAAGAAACCTTGAAAAAACTTAATTTAATTAAAAAGTTTTTTCCCTTTTTTATAATCTTTACTTCAACAGATTTGATCTCTAATGAGGATATAATTTTTACTGAAGTCAGTTTCCCCAACTTTCATTACCGTGATGCATATCAATTTTATTCCATATTATATAATACATTTAAGGAAAATCTACTAATCGCTAAGAGATATTTATCTAGTGGATTTACTCCTGTATTTTCTTTAAAATCCTTTTATAATTTCGAGACACGTCAATTCTTTTATACTAAAGATTTATTTAAGCAATTCTTTCATTACATACAAAAAACTTTAGGAGAAAATTTTGAGTTTATTCCAATTAAAGATAATAAAATCTTATCAAAATTACTCTCAAAAGAAAATAATATGTTTAATTTGGTAAAAACAATAAAAAACAGACAATCAAGAGATAAAATTGATTATAAAATTAAAAACTTAAAAAAATTAATAGAATTTAATCTCAATCTTGATAAATCATTAAAAGATTTAGAAAAATATAAAGAAATAAAGCAAGAAACCTTTTTTAAAAAATATGTAAACTCTATCCGATTCATTCCCTCTTTTCAACATTTTGGATTTGATCAGTTTTTTTTGTATATTTTCCCGATAGATATGAGTAAAATCGATTTAAAACTTCTATTTCTCAATAATTTTCAACAAATAAAATGTTCCTCATCAATTGATGCTCCCAATCCATTATTAATTAAATATATCATGCCTAATAACACTCCCAATGATAAATATCTCCATTGGTTGGTGAAATCAATGAAAGTAATTCAAGAATACTCTTTATTCTCTGTTAAAAAAATTTATAGTTTATTACATTTTGATTACAATCTTGCTGAAAATGGTTGGGAATATGATGCTGATAAATTTAAAAGCCACTTGGAAAATATTCTCTTTAAGTCGGGTTATGAGATTGAAATTCCTAAAGTGAGAGAATTTAATATTTCAAAACAATTAACCTCTTCTTATTATGATCCAAAATCTGAGGAATATGAAACTCTCACCAAAATCTATGGTCGGAAATCCTTGGATATGAAATCTTATTTAGGAACAAGAAATTATAAAGTTGTAAACTCAATTAAAAACTTATTAAACAAAAAATTAATATTTCCATATTTATCCCTAAAGAATTTAGGATTTCAAGATAAACTTCTTATAATTCTTCCCAATATTAAATCCAAATCTAAAGACATTTTATTACAAATATTCAGTTACTTTAATTATGGTTTTATTTATGAAATTGAAGGAGAATTTTACATTTATGGATTTGATAAGGAAGTAAAATTTGAGGAAGGATTAATGATAAAACTGTATCTTCCAAAATCCAAGTTTAGCATGTTTCATAAATTTCTTGAAGTCTTTAATTTATTATTTGAATATTTAGAAATCCCCCATTATTTATTTTTATATGATTTAGTTAACAGTAAGGAGTTAATTAAATCGGTTTATGGAAATATTCAGTTCCTAAAACAATATAATCCTTTAAAGAATCTAAAGTGGAATAAAAAGGACAAAATTTGGTTGAATCATAAGGTATTTACTCAGAAATTTGAACCTATATATCCAGATTTACTTTATAATAAAGAAGATAATTAGCATATTTTGATATAAATTTGCTATTGACAAGTAAAGAGTGTAGACTCATTCAAGTCTTATTTAAAATTAAAATTTGTCTATCTGGCATAGTTTTATAAAATTCACCCATTCCTTTGTTTTACATCATTATTTTGAAAAGAGTCAATAACTCCACCACAGATAGGGCAATAATTATATTGTGAATCTATTTCTACACACATTCTACAAGATGGGCATCTTATGTATATAATTTTATGAAAATACATGAAAAATAGTCTATAATCCTCTATTTAAATTCCTACATATTTTTCAAGGTCATAAAATTTAAACATCATATAAGATATTTTTTTAAGTATAAGACATTTGATAGAGAAAAAATGGACCTATAGCCTAGCCTGGATAGGGCGTCGGACTTCTAATCCGAAAGTCGCAGGTTCGAATCCTGCTAGGTCCGCTCTTATTTTGATGCTTTTATTTTTAAATCAACAACAACTAATTCAGATTTTGGTGAATAATGCTTTACAATTTTAGAATTAATAATAGACTCAATTTCCCAATTAAATCGAGTTAATTGTTCCTCAAGATTCTTTAAAGATCTCTCTCTAGGGTTTGGTTTTTCTGAGAATTGATAAAAATGTAAGATCCCACCAGATTCTTTCATTAAAAAAGTAGCAATATCTAAATATTTGATTGAGTCTTCGGGTAAATTCATGATTATCCTACTTGCTCTATTGTATAGAAGTTGACCTAATTGGTTTTTTGGTTCAATAAGATCTTTAACATCAATGTTGTTGGGGATAATTCTTCCCTTTAGGTTATTTAACTCGACATTATCTTTCAGATATTGATAAGCATTAGGGTTAATATCAAAGGCATAAATTTTGACATTTTTTTCTTTAGCAATTTGAATAGAGAAAGTTCCAACACCAGCAAACATGTCAACAATTATCTCGTCTTCTTGTATCTCAGTTGAAGCAATCCTTCTACGTTCGAAAACTAATCTTGGAGAGAAGTATGTATTTTTAACATCAACTTTAAAAATGCAATCATTTTCTTTATGAATTGTCTTAGAAATATCATCACCATATAAGACCTCTAATTCTCGTAAGCGATATTTTCCTTTTATTTGACTTTTTTTCTCATAAACAGTTTCAACATTTTTATTTACACTTGATATTACTTCAGCAATTTTCTGTTTGTAATTATTGAATATTTTGTTATTTATATTATTTAACTTATCAAACTCAATAATAGCTATATGTCCAACAATATCATATGATTTTGGAATAAATTCTGAATATTTATCAGGTATTTTACCTTCTAATGCTTTCTGAAGGGTTCTATATTTATAATTTTCATTGGGGAGTCCTTCTTTGGAAATTATTTCAAAATTAATTTCTTTATCTACTAATAAAATTACTTTATCGATTAAATCTTGGTCATTTACTATTGGAAATAATATATTGTCATTCTCATGTAAAATTTTAAATTTTTGGTCAATAAATTGGGTATTCTTAAACTTATTTCTTAAAAAGTTAATGAAGGTTTGACCATCTTTCATTTTTAACTTAATAAATAAGATCTCAGCTTGGCTATTGTTTCCCATTTCTCTCATTTATTTCAAATATGATTGATAATTTATTTCCAGGAACTTTTAGCTTTTCGATTAATTCACGTTTTATATCCTCGGAAGATTTCGTACAATTTATAAGAACTGTTCTATCACAAATAAATGTGCTTTTACGAAAAACCATCTCATTTTTATCCAATAATCTTAATTCTTTACTTCCAAAACCATAAAAAGAATCTTGAAGATCTTCTAGTCTTAAAGTGATTTTTATTTTGCTTTCCTCTTGTATTTTTTTTTTCAAAATGCTATTTAAATCAAAACAAGCTTTTGAGGCATTACTTCCTATGATACAGTTTCCTTTCTTAGTCAAGCTCTTTTCTTTTGTAATTTCTATAGTTGTACTATGTGTGCAGAGAATATTTTCGTGTCCATAGGCAGAAATCTTTTCTAATATCGCCATATATTTCATTCATCTCTAAAAAATTGTAGTAAATCGTTTAAATTAGTAAAAGCCGAATAGTTTGATAGAAATTTAGATTTTAAGATAGGTTCTAATCCATGAATTGGATTAATAGTCTCAAATTCTATAACTTCATTAAATTGATTTATGTAGGTCTTGGGAATTAATACTCCACATTTATAATACTTGCTATAATTTTGATTAATGAAAATATTTGACTTCTTAACCGAATTCTTATAAAGTTCATCATCCTCTTCGGAGACTGATGTTGATTCAAATTGTCCCATCGGATATGTGTTTATTAATTCAAGTGGAATTATTCCAAAATAAAAAGAATTAAATACAATATGTATGTCTTTAACAGGGATTTTTGTATTATCCTTTATCTCTTTAAGCCAATTTTGGATTGTTGGAGAATTTTCTCCTCTAGCATCTAATTCTGGTAATATTATTAAAAACATTACATTTTCTGGAACCCGATAATTGATATTAATCCTTTTCTCATATCTGCTAAACAAAGGTCTGTAAATATCTTCAGGAGAAACAAACATTCTCCCATGCTTCTTATAAACTTTTTCACAGTGTTCAAATGTTAGAGTTTCATTTTTTAAGATACGTGCTGCTTTAACTAAATTGGGATGTGCTCGTATACGTTGATTAACAAGTTCCCACAAATTCCCCTCTCTTATTGCTTGTCTAATTGTTTTTAGCTCAGAAAAAGAAATATATAAGTTATGTTCTGCTAAGAGTTTAATTCGCAAATTATCATCAAATTTCCTCAGTTCATTTGGGTTAAATTTTGCACAAATTGGGCAGTGACATGGAAATTCTTCTAAATCATCAAGGTTTTTAGTACCTGTAGATACTGTAAAATATCTATTCTCTTTAGCGAATAAGATATACGCAGCAGAATCCATTAAATCGCAACCGCATGCTATAGCTAAAGAAAAAAACTGTGGTAATCCTAACCCAAACATATGTAACGGTTTATTTGGGTTTACAATTTTTTTCACATTCAATAAAATTTGAAGAGCTACATCAAACCTATAATCGAGAAAAGATTTTACTAATCCCCCTATCGCATAGACACCAAAATCTAGTTTATTCATTTCATTAATACATCTTGTTAGAAGATCTTGGTATTTACCTCCATGAATCGGTCCAAACCATACGCAATTTTTATTTGATCGTCTTTTGATATTCTCTTTTGCCCTATCTATTGTGGCATCAACCTTAGTTTTTGCTTTTTCATATGCATCATCAGGCTGTACGGGAAGATCAAGGATCACTGGAAAATCTGATTCAATCTTTTCTTGGAACAATTCGATCTCTTTAGCTTCAATCTTCATATTAGATGTGTTATACATATATTGCTGAAATGCCCCACTATCCGTGGCAATAAGGCCATTAAAATCAAGATATTTATGAATTTTTTTCTTTAAGACGTCTTCTTTTACAACTTCATTTTGAAAAAGGATATAAGCATTCGTAAAAACAGCTTGAGCATCAAAACTTTTTATACTCGAAGGTGAAATTATATTTTTAAAAGGGTGTACTACAGGAAAAAGATTAGGTGTAATCAATTGCTTATTATTGACTTCTAATTTTCCTATTCTACCTAAAGCGTCTATATCTAGAATTTCGTACTTCATTTGGTTTCCTTTAAGAATTTACATTTATTAATCAAAAAATTCTTTTAAACGATCCTCTTCAAATAATTTTTCAAGCCAATCAACTTTTCCAATCTTATAATTTTCTCCATTGTTATTTTCAACTATAATTTCAACGATAGTTCTTGCTACAGTTTCAATAGTAATATTTGTCGTGTCGATTTCAAAAATAGGTGATTTCATTTGTTTTTGGATAAAATAATTGATACAATTACCCAAAATTTCAGCTTGAATGTTTTCAGTAATTTTTTTTATATCATAATTTTTTTTTTCTAATCTTTTAAATAATTCATCCGGATCACATCTTAAAATAAAAGTATAATCAATAAATTTTTCTGGAATTATATCTGAGAAATGACTTTCTATTATCAGATATGTTGGTTTATCTTGTTTAATCTCTTCAATCCTATTTAAGACATAAGGTAGAAAAATATCAAAATCTACAACAAAAGTTTTTCGTTCTGTATCATATTCAAATGAAAAATTGTCTGAAACGGCTAATTCATTCAAAGAAATTATTTTAACATCAATTAAGTTAGAGATTTCCTTTGCTACTGATGTTTTTCCACAACCAGGTGTTCCGGAAATAATGATATTTTTCATTTTTAAATACATAATAGAAAATGATAATTAAAAAAATGAATGAACATAATTGAATTTAATCCAGATTAAAAATTATATAGAATTAGTAATCAACCGAGAAATATCGATTATTAATATTTATCTCTAATCTTATTAATATTTATCTTTACATTTTAATGAATTATAAGTAATGTCATTTATTTGTAGAGACAATTATCTCTACAAATAACAATCAAGAACATAGATTTATATATTTGTAGAGATAATTCCTAATTATGGTAAATGTGATAAAAAAAAGTGTTAGCGGAAAAGAATATTACTATCTTTCTTATTCTTATCGAAAGAATACTAAAGTGAATAATATATCAAAGGCAATTGGGAAAGAACTTCCGGAATACGAAGAGTTAGGTCATATTAAAGAGGAGTTTTGTTATGAAATATTCCAGAAACTATGGATGCCTATAATAGAAAAAATGACAAAAAAATATCGAGAAAGATTTAATTCCTTACCAAAACCAATACAAGTAAAAGATTTAAGGACTTTTGGAGTTAGATTTACTCATAATACAAACAGAATTGAAGGATCAACTCTAACATTAAATGAAGTTGCTTTAATAGTTGATGAACCTAATGTTCCAATCAAGAAACCAACACACGATATAATAGAGGCAAAATCACACATGAGTGTTTATGAGGAGATGCTTACAAGTAAAAAAAAAATTGATTGGGATTTGCTTTTAGATTGGCATGAAAAAATTTTTGAATTAACAAAACCAGAAATTGCAGGAATTATAAGACAATATCCGGTTCAAATAAGTCGGAGTAAATATATTCCTCCAATGGCGGGAACAGAATACCTTTTGGATGATCTCCTTAAATGGTATAATGATAATAAAAAAAAGTTACATCCAGTTTTTCTAGCATGTATGATACATTATAGATTTGTTTCAATACATCCTTTTGGAGATGGAAATGGGAGAATGTGCAGAATTCTTATGAATTACATCTTATTTAAAAATAAATATCCTATGTTCGATATTGAATATAAAATTAGACAGAGCTACTATAATGCTTTAGAAAATGCTAATTTAAAAGAAGATGATATGATCTTTATTGGTTGGTTTTGTAAAAGATATATTAAAGCAAATGAAGTATATTTGAAATAATAAATTTATATCTTTTCGAGGAGGAAAGGTCAAAAAAAAATTATCGGAGCTAGTCTATGTGATAAGTGGGAAAGGGGGGCTTCGAACCCCCGACCTCACGGTTATCAGCCGTGCGCTATACCAGGCTAAGCCATTGAAGAGATGCTTCGAATAAAAGAATCCACTCTCCCAAGCCGCTTTCCCTTTCAAAGATTAGTACTAAATTCTAAAATACTTTATAGTATAAAAATTAAAGTAGTTTTTATCATAGTACGATTTGATTGAATAATTTAAATAATATATAACTAAAAAATTTTTTGACCAAAAAAATAATAAAATATGCTTATTTTTAATAAATATTAAATCATAGATGTGTTGAATAAAATTGAAGTCTGGATATAGTTATGTCAAAGAAACATTTGAAAAACACGAGAAAGGATATCAATCGCCACATTGGTATCGTGGAATAGAATATCGAAAAGGTAGATCAATTCAAAGAGTTGAAAAACCAACAAATCTTCATCGAGCAAGAACATTAGGTTATAAAGCAAAACAAGGATACATAATAGTAAGAGCAAGAGTAAGGAAAGGAGGCATGCATAAAATTCGCCCAAAACGAGGAAGAAAACCAAGAGCCTTGGGTGTTTCTAGATACACAACAGGTAAGAATCTTCAATGGATTGCTGAGGAACGAGTTCAGAGAAAATATCCAAATATGCAGGTTCTAAATAGTTATAAAATCTATGCTGATGGGAAGCATTGGTATTATGAGACAATTTTAGTTGATCCTAATCATCCTGTTATTAAGTCAGATCCCAAAATTAATTGGGTAACTGAACCACAACATACGAAGAGAGTAACTCGTGGTCTTACATCAGCAGGAAAAAGAGCTCGAGGCCTTCATAAGAAAGGTTGGGGATCAGAAAAAACACGACCAAGTATTAGTGCAAATAAAGGTCGAGGTAAATAAATTTTTATTATTTTATCAAGACTTTTTAGAATTTTAGATAATATTATAACTTATTTATACTAATTGTCATTCCACCATCGAGGATTATATTTTGACCCGTAATGTAATCTGCCACCGGTGAAGCTAAGAATAATGCGACATCAGCTACCCATTTAGCTTCACCAATTTTATTTATTGGTATTTTTACACCTCTGGTTTTTAAAAAATCTCTGATAAGTTTAGGATCATTATTATAAATAGGTGTTAAAAATACTCCTGGCGAAATTGCATTAACTGTAATATTGTTGGCGCCTAATTCAAGAGCCCATAATCTAGTAAACGCTAATAAGCCAGCTTTACTTGCACTATAAACCCCAAGATATGGATTAGTCCCATTCGGCGTTCCTGCACAAGAAGTAATGTTAATTATTTTTCCCGCGATTGGTGTAAAATGCTTTTGTCTTCTCATTTGTTTAAAAAAAGCTTTCGTAACATTCCAAGCTCCTTTTAAATTGACAGCCATGACTTTGTCATAAATTTCCTCTTTTGCTTTTAAAGAAGTATATAATCCACCATCAATTCCGGCATTATTTACTAATAAAAAGAGGTTATCGAATTTTTCAAATACACGCTCAACCATTTGTTTTACTTGTCCAGAATCCGAAATATCAGCTTTTACTATAAGAACCTCAACATCATATTCTTTACGGATAATATCTCGTGTTTGTTCTAAACCTTCTTTATTAATATCATTTATAACTAAATTTGCTCCTTTTCTAGCAAACGCTTTTGCCATTTCTCTTCCAAATCCACCACCACCAGCTCCAGTTATTAAAGCGACTTTTCCTTTCAAAAAATCTTCTTCTGACATTTTATTTCACTTTTAATTAGATTTTATTTTCCAAATAAACCTTTATTTTTTTTATATTGAGCTAATAATCTCATTGGAGGAGGTGTTTCAAAAGCAATACTCACATTAATTACCGCTGGTTTTTTAGAATCAATAGCTCTTTGTAAAGCAGGTTTTATATCTTCAGGATTTTCTACTTTTTCTCCATAACATCCAAATCCTCTTGCAATTTCTGAATAATCAATTGAAGGTAAATCAACATCGCAGTATCTTTTGTTAAAACCTTTTTTCTGATTGCTTTTTATCATTCCCCATGCACAATTATTAGCAATAACAACAACTATTGGCAAATTTAATCTTACGGCGGTCTCTAATTCTTGTACATTAAATAGAAAACTTCCATCGCCATTTAAACAAATTACAAGTTTATCTGGTTTTGCCATTTTAACTCCAATGGCATAGGGAATTCCAACACCTAAATGTCCCATAGAAATTGGGAAAAATGTAGACCTTGGAGGACGAGGTTTTAAGTTAATAAACTTATATGAGAATACAACAATATCTCCCCCATCAAGTATTATTTGTGCATCCTCCGGGATATAATCAAATACTTCATAAACAAGTCTTTCCGGTTTCATTGGTAATTTCTTATATTCAAGAATTTTTAAATTTGTATTCAATTGATTCTTACAAAGGTCTTGTAAATAAGTATTCCATTCAGACCATTCAGCTATTTTATCTTTTGGTAGGGATTTTTCCATTTCTTTTAAAAGTTGTTTAATTACAGCTTTACAGTCTCCAACAATTCCTACTTCAATCGGTCTATTTTTTCCAATTTCACTAGGATCGATATCAATTTGGATAATTTTTTGATTTTGACTCCACATTGGGGATGCTCCATAAAATATTGAATAATCCCATTTACACCCAAATGATAAAACTACATCAGATTCCGTAGCAGCTGTCCTATAAGCATTATTTATTAAATAAGAATCTAAAAAATTCTTTTTATCTCTTCCAATTGAACCAATACCATTAATAGTAGTGCTTGTTGGTATCATATATATCCCTGATAAAGTTTTTATCTCCTCTGAAGCTTCTGAAGCAATAATTCCCCCACCAGTAACTATAAGAGGTTTTTTTGCCTCTTTTAAAATTTCAATAGCTTTTTCAATATCTGCTAAAGAGCCGTTAGGTCTACTTAATGCCCTATAATTTTCTGGGTCTAAAACCTTTTTAAAATCTTCATCAGTAGCCTTTCTAACTAATGCAGTTTCCCTGAATTCTAAATATACCGGACCTTTTCTTCCTGATAAAGCAATTTTCATTGCTTTTTGAATCGCATGCGGAATTTCTTCTGGTTCTTCAACTTGAATTTGGGTTTTTGTAATCGGTTTCATTAATGCTATTTGATCAATTCCCCCTTGTAAAATGCCAGTATCTTCGAACATACGACCTATTTGTGCTCCAATAACAAGCATAGGAATTGAATCTGCATTAGCTGCGGCTATAGCTGGCACAAGATGAGTTACACCGGGACCAACAGTTCCAAGGCAAACACCAATTTCTCCTGTAGCTCTCGCCCACGCATCTGCCATATGCCCTCCTGCTTGTTCATGTCTGACCATTACTGTATCTATACCTTCTTCTCTGCCCCAACGCTCAATAGCATCATAGATTCTTAATAATTCACCACCAACTATGCCAAATATTTTAGTAACACCTTCCTTTAAAAGACATTTAACAACCAAATCGCCACCATTTAATATTTGATTTGACATAATTAGACCTATAGAAAATAAAAAATAAAGTTTATTATAAAAAGAAATTCAACAGATATGTATAAATTAAAGAGCAATCAATTCGAGATAATAACCGAAAATTTCCTTAGTATTTAAATAATAAAATTTAACTCTTCCAACGTTACCTGACTGAATTACATCTATATTGTATAGATTCTTAAAATGCATAATAAGGGTCTCAGTATCTTTAGTATATACACCTAAGTGATGTAGCCCCACCTTACCTTCTTTAAGAAATTCTGAATATAAATGATCCCCAGTGGATTCCAATAATTCAATAATTTCAAACTGTTTACCACTAAAATTTTGCATTATCTTTTTCATTTTAAATTCTACTTCATTTCCTCTATAATTTACAGTGCTGGTTTGTTCAACAATATTGATCTTTCCCTTAAAATCTAGTAATGCTTCATAGAATTCTGCCGCTTTTTCAATATCTTTGACAAGGATACCAATTTGATCAAAATTTGATAGTTTTAATTCTGTCATTCTTAATATACTGAATTTTATTTTACTTTTTTTGCAAAGTGTAATTTACTAACTGGTTTTTTTAGAGGAAAATCTCCTTTTAAAATCATTGATTTTAACTGTTCTGCTAATTTTATTGCTCCATGTCTATCCGATTGTCTTAAAACAATTGGGATGTAATTATCTTCGAAATTAACTCTTTTCATATCTAATTCAAATGCTTCTGGACATAGATGAGTGCAATTTCCGCAATTAAAACAACGAGATCGATCAATAGCAGAGATCATGCCCTTTTTTATAATAAATGCATCAGTTGGGCACTTATCAATAACTTTACATTCTTCACAATTTTTACACGCAACAGGATTAAATTTCATCATAAAATTGTTATCCCAGACATCACCATAAGTCATTTCTCCTACTTTTTCACGTCCTACAAGACTTAAAATTGTTAATTTAATAAATTTATCTGATTTCACTATATTATTGAATATTTTTTCATTTAGTATAGGAATAGGAAGGGCGATACTACAAATAGGTTCTAATCCATAAGAAGTTTTGAAAGCACCCATATACTCTTGCTTCATTCCTTCAAATGGAGCAATAGTCATCATATTAGGCTTTTCGATATAATTACGGGTTCCAGGCCCTATTAGATGTCCAATAGTTCCATTTACAAGAACAGGTGATCCAACTCCAAATGATTCAAATTCGGGATCATTTTGAAAAGGATTAAGGGCACCACACCCCGAAAAAGTTATCTCTGTTTTATTAGGAGAAAAAGGTAAACAGGAGAAAATAGTATTAACCTGATCTGTTTCACAGTTAATCATTGCGTTATAATTTTTAATAGCTTGTCTAGTACCTGCTAATTTAGCAAATTGCATATCTTCTAATTTCATTTGTTTTTCAATAGTCTCACCTTCAGCACTCATAGCCATGATTGTTACTGATTTTCCTTCAACAATTTCCCTAAAAAGAGAACCACCACAATAATTATTAATGGTTTTACTTTGAGTAGTGCCATAAATAATAAGATCTACAATTCCTAAATATTCATTAGGGCATGGTCCAGGAAAAGCTGGTATTCCGTTTATATCAACTTCGGTAAACTTTCTCAATGTTTTAGGTGGTGAAAGGCGAAATGAGAATATGCCCATAATTCCACTCATAAGTCCTTTGGTTGCAGTTGTAACAACATCTACATCTTCAAAATTAACCTTCTTGCCTTCATTAATCCGATCTAACAATTCTTGAACGGTTAATATGACTGCCGAACCATCTTCGATCTTTTTTCTGATTTCTGAAAGTTTTCTTTTTTTAACCAATAGAAATCATCACTTAATTTCAAAAACTATCAATTTAAATATTTATTTATAATAAAATTTTTTTATTTATAACATTCTTAACATAATTATAAAGAGTCAAGCAGTTCTTTTGAGGTTGTAGTAAATTTGTCATATTTTGAATCAAGATTGCTGGTAGATTTCAATGATTTTAACGATGTTCTAAAAAAGTTAAAATTATGTGAAGAATTAGGAATAAAAAATGTAATTATTGAACCTATAAATAAGTTTATTACAATATCCTTAGAAAATAAGAAGAGTATAGAAAGAGAGACGAATTTAAATACTTTTTATCGAATTAATTTAAGATTTGATAATCTCGAAAGCTTTAAAAGAAGAATTCAAGCTTTTAATAATTTTTTTGATATTCTTTCAATTGAATCTTTAAATAAAGAAGTACAATTACACGCCGCAAGAGATTCAAGGGTAGATATAGTTTCGTTTTCAAATCCCGAAATAATGAAAACACTTACTCCTGGAGTTGTTTCACTGACTAAACAAAATAAATCATTTTTAGAATTTTCAATGGCTCCAATTATGGTGAGAAATAAAATAAATCAATCAAAAAATTTCAGAAACTTATATAGAACCATCCAGTTAACACTAAAATTAAAAGGTAATTTTATTATAAGTGGAAATTTTAATAATATATATGATTTTAGACATCCAAGAGCTTTAATAAGTATTTGTAATTCTCTTTTAGGAATTCCTTTAGATAAAGCTAAAAAAATTTTTAATGTTAATCCTATTTTATTATTGGAAAAATCTAAAAAACAAAATTTGAATAATAATGAACCGGAAGTGAGAATAATTAGAGGGGGCGATTTACGATAGTTAGAAAAGAAAGGCAAAGATATATCTTTTTTAAAATTATTACAGAAAATAAAACAGATATTACTCAAAATTCTCTAGTAAAATCAATTTGGCAATCAATCTGGCGATATTTTGGATTGAAAGAAGCTAATAAAATTGGGTTATGGTTAATAGAACTTAACATTGAAGAAAAATATGGAATTATAAGATGCACTCACCAAACAAAAGAAATATTAATTTCCTCTTTAAGCCTCGTGCAAGAAATTAATGGACTCAGGGTGATACTGGTACCTAAAAAAACTTCAGGGACAATTAGAACTATAAAAAACCAATTAAAATAAGTTTAATAGATACGAATGAAAAAATCATATCTTAATGAAAAATGAGGGTATATATGTTAACAAAAGCACATATTCAGCCGATTAATGACATTTCTAAAGCTACTCTAAAAATTTCCTTATTAGACATTAAAAATATAGAGAAAAATCCATTTCTTTTAATAGTTCAATCAACAATAGAAAACTCAATAAAATTATCAATTTATCCACTAAAAAAAGAAAAAATTTTAAAAGTAACATTCTCAGGATTTGATTTTTCTAATGAAATCTTTGATGACATCTCAAAAATTTTCCAGAATTTTCAAGTTATTCATACATCAGGAGCAATGATAATTAAGAAACAACTATTTTATGAATGTTATTTGAATCTTAGTTTAGATGAAATCAAATTTAAAGATTTAAAAGCTTCTTTAGATAAGATTAAAAATATATTTAAAGAAATAAAAATAGAAGAAATTGGACTAAAAAAAAGCAAAGAAAATTAATCATGGATATATGGAAAGTTTTTTTAAAATTCTCAGATGGCGAAGCTAAAGAATTAGAACTATTTGACGCTAAAGTATTTTTTGGAGGATACCTAAAGATAAAAAGAAGTTATTTTAATGCTCTTTTTAAAACAATCAAGATAACTAAAAAATATTTTACACAAAAAGCAATAGAAAAAGTAATAGGACCTAATAAAGATAACTGGACCCTTAATCCTTGGATGCTAATAATTGTTAAAGATAATGAAAAAAGAAAACCATTTTGGTTTTTCATCAAAAGAGAAAAAGATCTGTCTGGAATACTTGTCGCTATAGGACCTAAACCATTTGCAGAATTTAATAATAAAAATTTATCAGAAGCAAAACGAGAAATTAAGAGTCTGATAAATTATATTGTAGCGTATTTAAATAAGTTTAATTGCGTTATTATGCTCCCAAATTACCTTCGCTGAATTATTACTATCTAAATCAGATTAATCTGATAATATTTTCTTTATTATTTACTTTTAATTGCTAAATTTGATGTTGAAACTTCAGAAAAATACAAAGAATATGCGAAAAATATTAAATTAAATTTTAATTATCAATTTTAATATCAGTTAATACAGAAAATAGAACAATTTAAAATTAAATGGCCTATTAATCTTGAAGAAACTAAGTGTCAGAGTCATAATCTGCATACTAGTTGTGAATTTGACCATTATTCCATTCCTTTTTGCATTAAGTGGCTATGGAACAACTGAAGAAATCGATTCTAAGTTCGGAGATACACCAGTAATTGATGGATATATTGATCTTTTTTCAGGAGAATGGAATAAAGCCATGAAAGTTCAGATTAATTTAGGAGGTTCACCTCCTAAAGGTTTACCCATTAGTTTGTGGGTTATGCAAAATGATTTTAATCTCTATATTGCAGTACAACTTGAATTAGAACAAGGATATCATAATATCACTGAATTTATAGGACTTATTATTTCAAATAGTTCTTCTAAGGCAAAAGAAGATTTTATCGACGCGAAAATTATTCAATTTTCTAATATTTCAGTGGATAATTTTAATTATTTTGACTATCATATTAACAATAGTATTTTTTCTATTGATACTGAAGTTAATGGTAATGGTGCTGCAAATTTGGACGGGGTTACTTCCACATATGAATTTTCTATTCCTACTAAGAATACTCTTGATAATGTGGAAGATGTAGTATTAGATTATGGTAATGCCTATGCTTTTAATATTACTTATGGAGATGTACCCATTTATCCAAATGGAATTAAAAAAAGCACTACAGTTCTCATAAACCTAATATCATTACCCTCTTCATTACCATCACTTACTAATATAATTTTATTTGCATTTTGTATAGTAGTTTTTAGCATTATAGGAATTCTCTACGGGTTTTACATATATAAAATTTTGAGATTGAAAGCATTTATTAAAAGAGTAAAACGGTAAAATGTCAAAAATTCCTAAACAACAAGAAAAGGAGCTAAAATCAAAGGAAAAATATCGATCTAACGAAAAATTTGCATATAGATCGGTAGTAATCTCAGCCATTTTAGGAGGAATTTTTTTTATTATATCTCTCCTCTTTAATACTGGATTTATAACTATTTTTATGAATAAAGATATATTTTGGAATTTTATTGATATCACAATTAAGGTATTAGCTATTATGTTTTTTTTTTTGTTTATGATAACGAGTATTGGAAATTATAAAGAATTAATTGGTAAACCATTAAATTGGAAAGAATTACTTTTTCTATTCTTGCTTTCTATTGGGCAAACTATCTTAAATATTTGGGTTTTTACTTTTACGCTTTTTGGACTTGCAATCATACTAATCTACCTATATATAGTCCAAGAGTTTTAAAACAGAACTTTTCATAAAGTTAAAAATGGGTTCGGAAATCTTATTCATTGGACATAGAGGAACTAGAACTAGTTTTGATGAAAATACTGTAGAAGCATTTAGAAAAGCTATAGAATTTGGGGCGGAATATATTGAATTTGATGTCCGGAAAACTAAAGATAAAGAACTTATTATTCTGCATGATTCATCTTTAAATAGAACCACAAATGGCTCTGGGAAACTAAAAAACTTCAATTATAATGAAATTAAAAAATATAGAACTAAAAATCATAAATGTGCCATTCCACTCTTATCAGAAGTCTTAGAAGAATTAAAAGGAGGAATAAAGTTTATAATTGAGTTAAAAGAAGATGATTTAACTGATGGAATTCTAGAAATAGTTAACAATTTCAATATATTTGAAGAATGTATATTTAGTGGGAGAAATTTAATAGATTTACAAGAAATTAAAAAGATCTATCCAAAAAGTAGAATATGCTATAATCTTACTAAAGGAGTGGGTTTCAAAATCAAAGATTTTTTGAGATTAGGGAGATTTAAACAATTAGAATTTAAACCAGATTTAATAAATCTACGGTCAAATCTAATATCTTCAGAATTTATTGAAATTTGCCATAATAATAATATTAAATCTTTAGCATGGGACTTTATCTCATATAAAAATCCAATATTTCAGATTAAATCTCTAATTAATTTAGGTATTGATGGGATTTTATTTGATAATCATAGAAATATTACAAAAATTAAAAGCTGGGTTAGCTCAACTTAATTATCTATCTTAATCCTTGAAATCCCATTAGGTAAATATAAAATAATTTCATCTATAGATAATAATTTAACCCAAATTCTTAAATCTTTATCAGTGTTTTTTATAAAAAAAGATTTGATCTCTTTAGCTAGTTTTCCTTTGGTAAAACCACTTGATTTTGAGGGTATAATATTTACTACATATTTAGTTTGCTTTTTTATTGCCGATTCCGGACCAGAAATGATTTTTGGGTAAAAAGCTTTACTTATTTCAGTTAAATCCACTTTTAAATCAATAATTTTTAATCCTATTGTCAATTCAGTCTTTGCATTTTTAATAAAATTCTTTTTACCAGAAATAATAAAAGACCCTTTCGGTAAAAACTCACCTGAAGGAGGACTTTTTGAAATTTGATTTGGGTGTACATAAAATATATCAACAACGCCCCAGTTTTCTTTCCATGCTCTTGAATAACTTGCTACAAAATCAGCAGTTTCCTGAATAGTATTTAATGGAATTTCTTTATCTTCTGTGTTTTTAATTACTACTAATGGAGAGCCAGGGAAGTTAGTATGAAATATTAGATCTTTTGCTTCGATATAATTTTTAAAAATAGTTTCATTCGAACTAGCATCTCTTCCACCGATAATTAGAAACCCATCAGAAGATATAAACCATCTATACTTCTCATACCATTTTTTCTTTGGCTTTTTAATGAGGAAATCAACTTCGGCTTCAATTAACTCTTTTTCAAGTTTTAAATTGTCAATTTTCTTTTTAGTTTTTTCAATAGCGATTATAGTTCCTTGTATTTTTTTCTCAGCTTTTTTACCCTTGGAGTATATATAATTAGCATTTTGTCCAATACTTTTTTTTAAGTCAATGTAAACATTATAGTCATTAACTCTTATTAATAGTTGATTAGTTGAAGGAATCACTTTTTCGTAGAATTCCGTTCCATTTAAAGATCCCAACTTTGCAGTTTGCAGTTTATTATTAATTTCTTCCCATTGATAACCTTTTTTTTTTGCTTCCAATATTACAGAATATAATTTTTCTAACGAATTTAAATTAGTGTATATTGTTTCTCCAATTTCGTAATATTTTTTCTTTTTAATCTTAAGCTCCTCAAGATATCCCTTTTGATTTTGTAAAATTTTTTCTTGAGATTTAATTTGATCATCAATTCTTTGATCCTTTGGACTCTTTAAGGCTTCAGAATCTATTTTAGAAAAAAATTCATCAACAGCTTCATTAAATGTAACAAAATGTTTTTTATCGTAATCTCTAAGGATTTCAAGATTAAAAGGAAGTACAGATATTTGATTCTCTTGTTGATCAAAAATGATTTGAGCATCAATTTTGCCAAATAATAATTGATTTCTTAAATTTTTAAAAGAATCATATAAATTTTGGTATTCTTCATCAGAAAGGTTTTTTCCAAGAAGTTTTTTATCAATTTTTCCTCTATGACATATTTCTTCACTATATAAACCAGATATGTGGATATTTCTTGAAAGATCTCTCACAATTTCAATTTCAGAGTTTTTAAATAAATCTTTAAAATCTTCTTTATTCAACGTAATAAAATTCTTTCCTTGACTTTTAGGAAAAAAATATTCTTTTTTAGCAAGGAGCTCTCTCTCTCTAAATATTCTATATTTTTTTGCAATTTTAATAATATTATTTTCATCGATAAGGAGAAAATTTCCCTTATTAAATAATTCTATTACAAATTTCCAAGGTTTATTTTCCTTATTGCTTAATTCGATTATGATGATTCGATCAAATTGGTGTTGGGAAATTTTTAATATCCTACGATTTCTTAAAAGTTTTCTTAAAGATCCAATATATTGACTGGGATAATTTGGAACAGGATAATCATAATCTGTTAAATTTATCCGAGAATCTTTTTTAATAATTAAATTTTTCTTTCCAAAATTAGTATTGATTTTAATTATCAATAAATCTTCTATTTCATAGATATTTAATATTGTACCATTAGTCAATATTAAATCTAATTCTTTGACAATAACAAATACGTCAAAATTAGAAAATTCTTTGGTTATATTAATCATATTATGTTTAAATCCTTATTTATCAATAATATATAATGATTTTTATAATAAATAATATTTATAATAATAATTATGGGAAAGCGCAAGAAGGTAGATATTAAAAAAAGAAGACATAAATTACTAAGAAACAAGAAGAAAGAACTACAGAAAAAGACAATTCAAACTGAAAAAAAACCATTAACAATTTTGGATCTTCGATTAGAAAAGGAAACAAAGTTATATTGGATTCGGGCACTTACTGGAGCGTTAAGTGCAATCATAGGAAGACTTCTATTTGGATTAATAGGGTGGTTTATGTTTCTATGGATGCTAATTTGGTGGTTCTTATTTCCTTTCGTAGTTAGTTTTATAATTTATAATTATGAATATGATAAAGAAGAGTGGAATTGGAAAAATATAATTCTTCCAGGTATAGGTATGTTTTTCTTCTTGTTTATGATTTTCGGTGTTTTTTTTCATACAATACTTAATTTTATACCGAAATTTTCATCAGTCCTAGAGTTATTTCTATAAGAATAATCTTTTCATCTTTATAATTGTATTCTTTGTATTATTTTTTTCTCTTTCTTTTCTTTTGAAGTAAATACGATTTCTTCTAGTTTGTAAATCCTTTCACAATATAAGCACTGAATTTTTAAAGGTTTTCCTTCAAGAACCATGAACTCAGTTGATATGGGTTCTTTTTCTGAATTTGAAATGCATGTTTCATTGATACATAATATTAATTTTTTAATTGTTTTTGGAAGTTCCACTTTTTTCTTTTCAATGACTTTATAATTTTCAATTAAAGAAATTGTAGCATTAGGAGATAATATAGATATCTGTTGCATTTGTGTTTCATTCAAAAAAACATTCTCAATTTTTATTATATCTTTTGTTTGATATTTCTTTGATGAAACATTAACTCCAATGGTCATTAAATTTTTAGATTCATCAATACCAGTAAGATTGAGAATTGTTAAAGCATACCCCGCATCTATATGATCAATAACAGTACCTTTAGATATTTTATCAATTTTTAATTTTTCTTCTAACATTTCCTTAAAAAAAAATTACCTTAATTGAAAAAATTTTTGATAATTTCAAAATAAAATGATTTTCTTCATAATAATGGAATTGAAATAAAAAATAAAATGGCTGACAAAAAGAAATTATAAGATAAATTGTCATCAATCTCTAAATCTAAATAATCCAATAATCCAATTATCAATGCGCCCACTAAGGGAATTAAAAAGAACCCTAATAAGCTAAATCGACAAAAACTTCTTAGCAAATATAATAAAACCAATCCAGATATGAAGGCAATAATAATACCAGAAATTAATCCTTCATAGGTTTTATTTGTTTTTCTAATTCTTCTGAGGCCTATAGTCCTACCTATTAAATTAGATGTTATATCTCCAAAAATAGACATCACCATTGAAGTACAAATGATTACTGGACCTATTGGTTGAATTAATCCATAAATAATTATTATCGAAAAACATCCAATACTCATTGAAATGTGAGGTCCTAACCTTAAATGTAATTCTTTTTCTCTTAATAATTGATTGACTGGTTTTAAAGGGTACATCTCAGGTGTTAATATTCTTACTATATCAGCAGTTAATAAACCTAATAAGGAAATTCCAACTAAAAAAATTACCAAATTTTGTGTAAAAACCATTATATCCCCTCCAATATGAAATAACTTTGAAATGAAATCAGGTATGTATTCTAAAATATATACAAAAAAATTTTGGATTAAAAATCCAAGTGTAAAATAAAAAAAAACAATTCCTAAAACCACTAAATGTGTTAATTTTCTATATATATCAAATTTAAGAGGGAGTTCTGTAAATGATGGTGGTTCACTCTTATTCCCTCTATATTTAACATTTTTAACTCTATGTTTCTCTCGAGAAATGAAAAGATAGAAGAGAGGAAGATAAAAACCAATAGAGCCGATTAGTAAAATATTAAATGGAAAAACTAAGAATTCTTTATTGGAGAGGTTTAAAAATTTTTTCAGTATGAGATTAGCTGTAATTGACGTTATTAGAATAAACCCGTTTGCTAAATTATTTATAAATGCCCCCTTTTCTTTATTTTTTCTTGCTAAATACGTAATATACAAAATAATAAACCCATAAGTATACAGAATACTAACAATTATTATCGAAAAAATATTCAATAACGACCAAACTCATGAAATTTTAATATTTAAAGGTTTTATTTTTTTTAATATTTTCTTGATGACTAAAGAGTTAAAATATAAAAAAAAATAATTGACATTTATTGATTAAAGCCAATTCTTCTGAGAGTAAAGTCTTTTGAAATGTTTGAGATTTTTAAATCCTTTAATAAAGTTATAGAAAGAGATAATTAAAATATAATAAAAAGTATAAAGAGAGCTAGCGCCCTTCAAAAATTTTATAGAGATTTTTTGCCGCAATTCTCATTACTTTTACAGTCTTCATTAGTGTATCAATTATAGTTCCAGCGCATACAATCACTAATCTTCCAGCGTTAGTAATAACAATATAACCATTTTCTGCTCTTACTATTATCTCACTTAAATCTTCTTGGAATAAAGTCTGGATTGTTGATCTCCCCGTCATTAACAATGCGCTAGCGAGTCCGCAGAATTGGTCCCCGTCAACATGATATTGTGGTAAAGCAGAGAAAGCAATTTGATATCCTTCAAAACTTACAAGTGCGATTGCTTCAATATCTGCATTGGAGGTTATAAATGTAATTTGAGGACTTATTTTTTCGATATCATCTTGATTGATTCCTAAATCAGACCCAAATTGAATAAATCCACACCTTTAGTGCTTTTAGGTTTTATAAATATTATTATAATTATAATAATTTTTATCTTATTATATTTTTATTTTTAACATTTGAAGTTTCTTTTAGGTTGAAATTAATAAAATAAGACCTAAGATTTAATATAACGTTCTAACTAGGATATTGATCTCTTCTATGATTATTCTTATAAATCACAATTTGTAAATACCTAAAAAAATATCTAATATACTATTCAACAAAATTATCTTAACCCTACTATAATATTTTTATACAAGTACTTTATTTACTATTCAAAAGTAAATTTTAATATTTTATAATCTTAAAAATATTTAACGCAACCTTTGAGTTTTTTTAAAGGGTTTGTGAATGAAATTTTTATACTTAAAATTAATTGATTAATAATTACGAGATATTAATGAAATCAGATTATGATAACCACACGTGAATCTATAAGTTATCAGTACTCATTGATTTTTGGATATGCGTCTCCAAATGATGTTGTTGTTGGAGATGTAATTGGTGTTGGAAGGCTAACGAGAAAAAAAGTGAATGAACTATCGCAAGAAGTTATTAAATATTTAACAATGTATAATGCGATTTTAAGGGATTATACAGGAGCTGAACTATTTAGTATTGAGTTTGATTTATACAACGTTGATGAAAAAAGTGCTCGAATTAATATTTACCCAAAATCAATGATATTCATACCAGGTAAATTTAAGGACTGTGAAAGTCTATTGCTTGCTTTAAAACCTGAGACTGGGGTTTTAGATATACATAAATCTAGAGAATCATTGAATAATATAAGTAAACTATTTTTTGAAGTAGAAGAGTTTTCTAATCGCCCAGAATTAAGGAAAGAAAATAAAGAACAAGTATATGACAAATTTGCTACTAGATTTAATAAAAAACTTTATGGAGAACTAGTCGAAGATAAATGGAACAAGAAATTGATTGGTTTAAGTAAAACTCTGCCAACAGAAAAAGAAATGTTGAATACATATGCTAAGGTTATCTCTAACGTTGAGGTTTTATGGTATAAAAAACCAATGGAGATTAAATTTTTAAATCCGAAATTTCAAAAATTTAAAGCACCTTTTAGTGGGCAACAAGCTATTGAACATCTTAAGTTTTCAATATCCGAACCAAGTGCTAATTTTATTGTAGACAAGACTTTAGATTTAGGCACTAATCTAATTAATTTAGCAAATACCGGAACTTTAGATGAATCTCAAGATGAATTAATTATTTTTATAATTAATCATATTAACCTTAAGATAAGAGAATATATTGAACCTCAAACAGCAGAATGGCTTGTATCCAATGTAAATAAGTTATTAAATGATTTACAAGAATTTTTAAATAAATTTTTAGAATATTCTAGGAATTTCCTCGGTACCGGTGAAATGGGGAATTTAAATGAATTACTTCGCAAATATGAACATTTTATATTAAATAAAGCAAAATTAGAAGGCGAAAATTTCGAGAATATCTGTAAAATAACAGAAAAATTTATCGAACAATCAATAACTCAAAAAGAAAGTTTGCGAATAATAGAATTGAGTTCTGTTTTCAACTATTTTTCAGAAATTATCAATGCAAGTCTTAATTTAATTAGAAAATCACTTCCAAAATATCTTTCTTATCGTCGATTAAAAACTCGAACTATAGAATTGATAGAAAATTTAGAGGAAAAATTTAATCAGGAACAAAAACCAGCAAAGGTTTTAGGGCAGAAATTAATAAGAAAATTTAAAGAATTTCTTTTTAACCAAATTGAAACACACTCAATTATACTAAGAAAGGATCTTAAATTTAATGAAAAAGAACTCATAAATGAGTTTAATTTGTTAGTGAATAAGAATGCTGACATTTTTTTTAACGAAGTAGCTTTAAATATAGATGATTTAGTATCTTTTGCAGAAATCCAGATGGAATCCAATATAAATAGTATAAGTAATCACATAGAAAAATTTAAAAAATTTTCAAGAGAATTAAACTATTTATTAAGCTACGTTCTAAGGCATTCTACGATAAGCCGTTATATTAAGGAAGAACCTGATAAGGAAATCAGTGATCCTGTAACATTTTCAAATAGATTTCATAGATTTTTAGAAAAGAGAATTGGAGGTATAAATTTAGAATGGAAATTTTATATACTTGAGTGGATTAAAGATTATTCTAAGAAATATCTTAAACCAGAAGAACAAAGAACGTGGACATTAACGGAAGTATATGATGATTTTATTGGATATTTTGAAGAGAGAGAATTAAATGAGCAAAAAATCGAAAATTTCTTAAAATTCTTAGATAATTACATTCCAAAATTAACAAATCCCGAAGAGAGAAAATTATTGCTTGAATTTTATAAAAATTATGAA
Source organism: Promethearchaeota archaeon (assembly GCA_019058365.1). Classification (GTDB taxonomy): domain Archaea; phylum Asgardarchaeota; class Lokiarchaeia; order Sigyniarchaeales; family SOKP01; genus Loki-b32. The sequence goes on from JAHPZE010000003.1 coordinate 211,188, forward strand.
CTTAGTATTGATATCAATATTGAATTTCCAAAGTACATCAAAAATAGTATTAAAAATGAGTTAAAGAATCTAAATCCACAATTGGAAAATATCCTTCCTTTTAATTATTTTTATCTAAATGAGGATGAGACCTTCTACAATTATGTTAAAAATTCAGAATTAAAATACTTTTCAAAATTAATTCCAAGACCTTTAACTATAACTTTAAAACACATTTTAACAAATGAAGAAAAAGAATTATTTAAAGGAGAGCTTTTTCATGTAATAGATTTCAAATTTTGGCACGATAATGCTAGATTTGAATTATCAGATAATTTTAATGAAGTTTATAGAGAATGGGTGAGAGATTTATGATTAGTGGAGTAAAAAGAAAAAAAACCGCAGTTGAAAGTACTTATAGATTTTTTCAAACTGTTGACTTAATTATATCTCATTTTAAAAGGGAAGCTGATAAAAATAAAATTTTTGAACTTATTGGTAAGAAAAATAGTTTTGATGATTTACTAAAAGCTACCGCGACTATTCATATTTATCACAGTTTAGGAATCCGAGTTCAAAAGTTATTAGATAAAGACAAATTTACTTTCGATTCAACTAAGAATTTAGAACTTACAGAGAAAAAGGTGATTAATGAGGAAGTTGATTTACTATTAAAAAACTCATTAAATTTAGAAGTAAACCTCCTCAACAAGATAATTGATTTAGAAAATAAGATTATTTCTTTTTTAATTGAAGAGAGAAAGGAAACTCTCCAGAATATTGAAAGAGAGAAATTAATAAAGGATATTGAAGGTCAAATTGAACAAGAATTACAAGAAATCATATTGAACTATCCCCCATTCTACTTTTACGATTTAATTGGTGATTTGATTGGACTTAATGATGAAATTAAAAAAGAAATTTTAGAGGAATCTGCTGCTTTTAAGGATATTTCTGTCGAATTAGAGAAAAAACTTGAGTTGGAAGAAAAAGAAGATAAATTCATAGAATTAGCGACATTGGACAGGCTGATAGATAAAATACGTACACAATTCGAATTTAAATCATATAAAGAATTACAAATTCAAGCAATGCCCATAAGAATGATAAAAAGAAGAGTATTAGAATATAATTTTAACCGATTTCCTATTTCAATACCCGGTTTGAAGGTATTCATGGAAGCGAATAACCTAAAAAAAGACCTTATTTATAAAATTGAAAATGCTCTTAAAGAAAAAATCGATTATGAACAATTTGAGGCAAAAATCCTTAGTTTTTTAAGATTAGCGTTAATTAAAAAATTAAAAGAGAACCCGAATGATTTTATCTATTTTCTACAAAGCATAAATGAATGTGGTTTTGAAGATATAATTTATATATTACAAAAATATGGGGTTTACAATATTTTACATTTTTTAAATGTAGATGAAGATTTAACAGAAAATGTTAAAAAAAATATGGTTAGGTATAATATAAAAAAATTAGATATTATATCATTAAATGATACTAAACAAAATTTAATATATTTAGCAAAAAAGGCGATTTCCGAGCAGAATATTCAGAATGTCAGAGAGATTTTTGAAAAATCTGAAAAAATCTCTGAATTTGACCTATTAGAAATTATAACCCTAGATATAAATAAGGATCCGGATTTAATAAGATTTTTAGAAGAAAAAACTGGAACTAATATTAATGATTTAAGGCAGTATATTAGGAAAAAACAAGCAATTGATAAAGTTTTTTTATATGAACTGAAATTAAAAAATTACTCTCACTTATTATTTATCTTAGAGTTCGAAGATATTATCAATGAATTAGCAAAGGATATTTTCTTTTATATCTTATCCAAAATTTTAAGACAGCTTAGTAGGATAATTGAGGTTTATCTTAAGGTTTCTAACGATAGATCATTATTTTTATTAGCATTAAAGAAAATGGGGGGAACAACTGATTCAGAAGAATGGATAAATGTAAAAATAGAAGAGTTGATCATTAAAAGAATAAATAAAAGACAAGAAGAATTAGTCATAGTATTTGACGCAAATAATCAACCCTTCTTAGTTAATGGATTTATTTTGGCACGGTTGATGGAATTATCTTTAAAAGAAGCGATTGCTGTTCTAAAAAACAATCCAAGTCCTATATATGAAGATATAGCTCAATTAAAGTTAAAGTCAGATATAATATCTCCAATTTCATACTGCATTGGATATGATATAATTAAAAGAATTGAAAAATTTGAAGAAAGTCGAAAATCAGAAGTAGAGCAGATAATTGAATTTAAAGAAAAAAAAAAAGAGGAAAAAGCTAAGAAAATACGTGAAGTGCAAGAATTAAGTACTTTAAATTGGATTGAACGTAGAATCACAAGTTCACTAATGAGAATTAATAGTCCTGGGATTAACCCAAATCAGTTATATTGGCAAGAAAAAGATACGAAAATAGCTACTGATAATATAAAACTTCATAGTGAATTAAAAGGTGATCCAATTGAGCTAATAAGTCAATTTTTTAATTTTGCCGTAGAAAAAATTAGAAATTTAACTCCAGATGTTAAGTTACCCAATTATGAAAAAATTATGAATAATGTGAACGATATTACTGAAAAATTATTAAATGTACGACTTGGTAGAACTCCTACCCCCGAGGAAAAAAAAAATTTACTTGATGGAGAAAGGTATGAAATTGGTAATCAAATTGCTGGAAAAATTGGGCGCTTATTAGATAAAGCATTATATATAAAATTTAAAAGTAGATAGAAATCAATTTGAAATTAACAAAATTTTGAGTACAAATATAATGCTTATAATCTTTTTCATTTTCTCTTTTTAACAATATTAGTTTTGAACAACTTGTAGGAAATAATAAAGATATTAAAAGATTCATTATTTAATCTATATAAAATTAAATTAGAAAATACGGATTATATTCTTATGGTCTTAATATTTTCATGGATTAAGAAAGAGTTAATCTATATAAAAGATTCTCTCACTGAAATTATTAAAGCGATAATTCTCGTAGCTTTAGCATCTTCAGGTATAGCATTTGCTTTATTACTCCGATATTTAGGATATAATGGGACAATAATCACATTTGTTGGGATTGTAGCAGAATTTATCTCTTTATTCATTTGTTATTTCTTATTTCGTAATTATTTGAAATCAGAGGAAAAAACTGAATCCTCTAAACCAAAGGGAAAGAAAATCTAGTTAATGAAAAAATTATATAAAATTTTCCCAAGGTCTTTCATCAATTCGTTGGGAGATTAAATAATCTTTAACGTCAATTTTTAATATATTAGGATCATATTCCCAAGCACCTTCTTTATTAAATGAAATACATCTAAGTTTTTCAATATTAAATTTAGACTTAATTAAAAAACCATACATAGACACTTGTGGTAAAGAAAGTAAAAAATTACCCTCCGGTTTATAATCAATTACTTTAACTATATCATTTTGAATTTGAATTAAATCAATATGTCCCGTAATTATATTTTTTTTCTGGGCATTCCAAATTGGAACTTCTATAGCTATAGCATCCTTATCTTTTATCAAAATATTTTTTAAAATAGGTTCATGTCCTGGTGCTCCAGGGAAATTATTAGCTTGATAATTCTCATAGACTTTTTGAGCATACTTTGGTAATTTCGAATTAGAATCATGATACTGAATTTTATTAGATCTAATAAGATTTTTACTAAAACTTCTAATAAAAGTATTTTTAATACCTCTAATTTTAAATTGAGATACTCTTGGAAATTGCTTTGTATTAAATAGATTGTTGGGGATTAATCCCTCTAAAACCTTCTTAAAATGGTCTTTAAGGCGATTTAATTCTTCTCTGTTAGAAGTTATTTGCAAATATTTTTCTCTATGGTGTGTTTTATTCCAATTAAAGGAATAGGGAATATTTTGATGAATAAAAATTTTTTTCTTAAGCAAGCTTTATACTCTCTAAAAATTTACCAATTCTATATAATACAATTAATATAAGTCTTAAATTTAATTTAAGAATTTTATTTATTAAAAAGAATATATTAACAATTTATTAATTTCTTAAGAAATGTTTGCTCAATTTAGCTTATTTAAATTAAATTAATGTGTTTTTTAAAGGATTCTATTAAATTTGAGGAAATTAGACTTTTTCCTTTACAAGCTATTTTACAAATAGAAAATTTACAATTAAATATCTGTTAATTTCAAATTAAATTAATAGAATTCTTTGATTCTTTAAAGAATCTTTTGCAAAATCCTTAGGGTTAAATTTGAATTAACCATAAGCTTTTTAATGAAAAATTATAATCTTATATTTAGGCTTAGTAAATAAAGAAAAATATTGTTTTCTAAGTATTCAAATTAACATGAAATTAAATCTATTTCAAGAAATAAATCATTAGAGATGTTAATTCTATGGATCATGATTATAAAAAAGATAATCCTAAAAAGAAAATCAAAGTCAAGGATAAAGAAGAATTAACCCTATCGTATAAAAAAGAAGAATTTCTTGAGCATTTCCCATACCTGATAAAAGAGATATCTGAAAAAACAAAATCAATAGAAATAAATTCAATTAATTGTCAAATTGAGCAAATTCATAAAGAAAAGTTTCAGATTTCAAAAAATGATTACCCAAATGAGCTATATAATCCGGGAGCGATTGATTTTATCAGAAGATGTTCAAGCAAAAAGGATGCAATTAATATACTAGATTATTTAATGAAAAGAAATGAAATTAATAAGGAAGATTATAAATCTTATAAGAATATTATTTCACAAAAAGGGGGGTTAGAACGAATTATTAACGAGAGTGGTGGTTTAAAAAAACCTGGATATTATATGAGAAAATATTATAAAAAGGATATGAAAAATCAAAAATTAAATAGTAATGAGGATTAGCATCATTTGACAGATGATGAACTTATGACAAAGCTAGCTGCTTGCTCGGTAGCAATGACGTTGTCGCCCCAAACTGATGTCTTAACTTATTGTTAACTATTTATTTAATCTTTTTCGAAAAAGAACTCCCTTCTCAGATAAAAAATATTCATCATTATTTTTTTTAATAAGACCTAAATCGAATAAAACTGGGATTCTCCCATTTATGCATGATATTGGTAACCCAGAAAATAATTTAATTGTCTCGTAATTTTTTGCCCCATTATCGATCGCAACCAGTATTTCAATTCCCATATAACCTAAAATATTCTTTAAATCTTCTGAAGTTTCTTCTTCATTAGGCATTATAAATCGTGTGTTTGTAAATTTTATTAAAGAACAAATTCCAATATCTACGTTTTTTTTAATTATTATTATTTTTGTGTGATTTTCTTTTTTTTAGAATTTTTTTTTCTCGTATTTTTTAAATTAGATTTATTTTCTTCTATTGGAAGAACTATTTCTTCTTCATTAAATTCCTGTCCTTCTTTAAGTTTGGTGGAGTATTTATTTGCAACTACAGGTTCAGATTCCTTTGGTAAAAGTTTCCTCATCCATTCTGGAAAAGCAGTTGTAATTTGCAAATTGGTTTTCAAAACAATATAAGTCTCACCATTATAATTTAATTCTTCAATGACATCATATTTCTTTAAAAAATCAATATTTTCCATTAAGGAATCTAAAGATTTTTTTGAAACTAGTTTAGGTAATTTATCTTTTGAAATTAACCCATTTCTTAATTCTGAAAGGACATTATATTTTTTCGAATCCGCCATTATTTGAAATAAAGTAAAAGCATCTTCTTTTATTTGTTCCTTAGTTTTCTTTTCATATTCACTATAGTATTCTTGGACTTTAGGAAGGAGTAGTTCTATCAATTCTGGCTTATCATCAATATACTCAATGACACTATCGGGTGGTATCCTTTCAGCGTTTACTTCTTTTAATAAAAGTACATATTTCTCTACTAAACCTATTTGGTTAATAAAAATAAATTGTTTATCGACTAAAGTATCAATAATCTCATTAAAATCTTTTTCTGGAAACTTCTCAATATACCATTCTCTTAACCATTCTAACGGGATTGGACCTTTAGACAACTTTTCTAATGTCTTGAATATATGTTTATCATTTAATAAAATAGCTATTTTCTCTTCTTCTGTTTTTTCTCTTGTATCTTCAATAATTGCCCAATATAAATTATTTACCCAAGCTTCTATTAAGGATTCATTTTTAACTATATTCTCCTGATCATCTTCATCAAAATTATTTATATCATTTATATAAAATGCTGTAAAAATTTCTTCATTTGATTGCAATCGTTCTGAGAATTCAGTGCATAGAATTGATATTTTTTCTTCAATTTCAAGAGGAATTTGTTGGTCAAGAATAATTGAAACCATTAACATTTCTTTATTTCCTCGCGCCCAATCTGAATGAATCTCAAAGTAATAATTCATTGATTTTAGATTTTCAAAAGAATGAGTAAAAAAGCCCTCACTAAATTGTTGATCCATGATGTTAGCTACTTTACCTGATAATTCCTTTTCTAAGATATTCCTTGGGTAAGAATAAAACACTAATGGACCAATTTTACGATGAAAATATGATAAGACGACGATAGTTTTCAATTAATGAATCTCCATTACGAATTCTATATTAGATAACAAGAACCGCTCTTTTTTTCTGTTTAACCTAAAATAAATTAATATTGAAGATTATATATTATTAAAGATAAATAAATTTATCTTAACTCCACATCTAATATCCTAGGATAATTAATATAAGCAATCAACTTAAATTATTTTAATGAATTAGTGATAAAATGAAAATTTAATAATGAGCCCCATAAAATTAATTGGATTTGATTTGGATGATTGTCTTTTTGACTCAACGGGATTATCTGAAAGAGCTAGAATTAAAGGGCTTTATGCAATGATTGACCTAGGCTTAAAAATAGATAAAAAGAAAGCAGCTCAGATATTAGGTGAAATAGTGAGAGAATACGGTTCAAATTCCTCGAAACATTATAATCATTTCCTAAGAAGACTGAATCAGATGGAGGAAAGCGTTGAATTTCTCTCATATAATGATCGATATAAATATATTGCTGGTGCTGTTATGGCATACCATGAAGAAAAAGTAAATTCAATACAATTATACGATGATGTAGAGAAAAGCTTGAGTAGATTAAAAGATTTATCTATTAAAACAGCAATTATAACAGATGGAATCCCGATAAAGCAATATGAAAAGATTTTAAGACTTAAAATTGATAAATTAATTGATTTAGTAGTTATTTCAGATGAAATTGGGATTAAAAAACCTAATCCAGATCTATTCTATTACTGTTTAAAAAAATTTAGAGTTAAAGGCCAAGAAACAATATATGTAGGGGATCGTATTGATAAAGATATAATTCCTGCTAACTTAAACAATATATATAGTGTATATCTTCATCGAGGAGGAAAGTATGACAGTTATGAAAAAGATATAAAAATCCAAGATAGTTTTAAACCTGATTATGAAATCTCCAATTTAAACGAATTATTTGATATAATCGATGAGATTAACAAAAAAGGGTCTAAAGGTTAATCTATAAGATGAAAGTGGCTTGTATTCAACCAACAATATTTGAAAACAGAACTAAGTGTTATAACGAAATTGAACTAATATTAAGAGAATTATTAGAAGAACATAAAATTTGTGATATTATATGTTTACCAGAAAGATGGGTTCCTTTTTTTAGAGATTCAACTCAAAATTTTCAAGACCAAAAAGGCGACGATTATACTTTTATTAAAACTTTAGCCAAGGAATACAATATTAAAATTTTATCGGGAGCAATCTGGGAGAAAAGAATTAATTCAAAAAAACCTACTATAACTTGTTACTTTTTTGATGAAAACGGTGAAGAAATCGGTAGGCAAGATAAAATCCACCTTTATGCTTACGAACGCGAACATTTCGAGTCAGGTAAAGAATTAAATGTATTTAAACTTGATAATTCCCATTATTTTACAATTCTTATTTGCTATGATATGGCTTTTTTTGAAACACCTCGATTAGCTATCGAAAACGGTGCAGATATATTGTTTTCACCGACACAAATAAGAGCTGATGGAATGGAAAATTGGAAAGTCTATCTAAAAGCCCGTGCTCTCGAAAACAGAGTACCTATTGTGGCTTGCAACACTTTTGGCAAGTTTATGAAAAGAAAATTCCTAGGTAATAGTAAAATCATTTCTTTCCATGAAGGCTATATATCCCCATCAAAATTAAAGATTGTAGAAGGACCAAAAAATTCAAGAGGATTTATTTTTGACAATGTCGATTTAAATTTTCCAAGAAAATTAAGAGCAATTCGCTTTAAAGAACAAATTGATAAAAATAAAATAAAAGTCAAAACAATTAATTAATAAAACATATTCTTGTAATTTGATATGAATGGTTCAAAAGAATTAAATAAAATCCTATTTTGTGGTTTAGAAAATGGTGGAAAAACTTCAATTTTGCTATTATTAGATAAAAAATTTAGTTTATTACCTGTAGTTAAACCAACTATAAAAGCAAAAAGAACCTTCTATACAAACTCATTATTGGGAACCTCAATTGCCCGTTGGGATTTAGGTGGTCAAAAAAATTATAGAAAAATATATTTGGGTAATAAGAGCAAATATTTTACAGATATGCAATCAATATTCTATGTTATAGATATCCAAGCACCTAAAAAATTTGAAGAATCATTAAAATTTCTTAAAGATATTATTAATATAACCTCAGAGTCACATCCTGAAAATTTTCAGTTATTAATATTACTCCATAAATACGATCCTGACATAAAAAATAAGAAAGAAACTTTAGATCATATTAATTACCTAGAAAATATAATTTCATCTACCATTAAGGAAGTTAAGTTTTCTATTTTTAAAACCTCAATATATGATGAACCAAGTCTATTGAAGGCTTTTTCTGATGGTGTTTTTTATGCAACACATAAATCTAAAATGTTTGAAACTTTATTGAAAGAATATATGGGTAAAACTTACAATAGTTCTATGCTTCTACTTGATCAAAATTGCTTTATAATTGCTAGTAGAACCACAAATGAAAGTTATCAGAAAATTTGTGAAGCTATTGCTCCAAGATTAACTCAAGCATTAGAAAAATTAGAGGAATGGGATATAAATACAATTGATATTGTAACAAATATAGAATTTCCAGAAAAACAATCAGAATTCCAAAAAGAGGGAATAATCTTTCTTAGAAAATTAGATATAAATAAAACGAGATTTTATTTAATCGCACTTTGTTTAAATAAAAAAGTGAAAATTAAATCATATGAATATTTACCATTGTTAGCAAATAATTTAAAAAATTTACTAGAGAGTTTTGATTAATTTTCAACTAAAATTTAAAATTTATAATTTCTACATTTGTCCTTTCTTATAATTTTAATTCTAATTGGCAATTAAATCCTCAATTTTTTTAAAAAAAATATAGTTTAATTTTACTTTTAGTTACCTCTCTGGGGGGTTTAAATACTTGTGATTAAAATCAATTTAAATAAAGGTTTAAAATATGATTGTAAGATCTAATGTGAATAAATATTATGCAGGGCCTAAGGCTCTATTTGACTCAGATTATATTCCCCCCCACATATTATATAGAAAAAAAGAAGAAAATTCCCTCTTTTCGATTCTAAATGACTCAATTTCTGATGAGTTTAATCTCAATATAATTTATCAAGGAATTAATGGTATTGGAAAGAAAGTAATAGTTAATAAAGTATTGAATGATCTATTAAACCAAAATAAAGATTTCGTTAAAATTAATAAAATTTGTGTGGATTGTAAAAAAAAAACCCCAGAAGAATTAATTTTTTTATTGTTAACCAAAATAAATGGATTATCAAATCTAAACTTTGATGTTCGATACGTATTAAATTCAGAGATATCTCACTTATGGAATATGTTTAAATTCATTTGTAGTAAAAATGATTCTCATTTATTTTTTATATTTAATAACATCGAATATTTAGAACCCGAAATTTTTAAAAAGTTCTTACAATTTGGCAAAGAATCGAATATAACTCTAATATCTACTGTAAATAAAATTATACAACCAGGAACAATGGAATTATTCTCTGAATTTGATTTTAAAAAAAAATTGAATTTTTATAATTATCAAGAGCTTTATTCTATTCTTAAACAAAGAGTATTACTAAGTTTTTCACATGAAATAGATAGAAACCTAATTAGATATATAACAGATTTAATCTGCGAGCAATATGTACCAGTTCCGGGTAAAGGAATTGAAATCCTTCGAGATTTATATCCAATATTAAAAAACAAAAATACTTTAGGAAATTTTGAAGTATTAGATATTTGTCAAAATGAATTTGATTCTTTTCAAATTTCTGATGAGTTTAGCATGATTAATTATCTTTCTGAAGAAGATATATTAACAGTAATATTTTTAGATAATTTTTCAAATTATTTTACTAGCAAAAATAAATATTATATTTCTATAAAAGAATTACACGAATTATATGAAATTTCTTGCGAAAATTTGGAATATGAAAAAAATATTAATGAATTTTGTAAAATAATTGAAGAACTTATGAATATTGGAGTTATAAAGCCATCAAAAAGAACAATTCATAAAAATTGTACTCATGAAAGTTTTAATGGTGTAAATTATGATTCCTTCTTTATATTAATGAATCCTAAACAAATAAAGGTAATTATTGATGCAATTTTTAGCCAGTGTTAAATAGTTCTAAAATTTAAAAGTGTTTTTTTTAAATTTTAGAAAAAATCTCATTTCAAAGCGATTCCAAAAATCGGAAAATGTAAAACAGATTTTTTTAATAAGATATCTTATATATTTATAGGTATAATCACACTATTTTTTTATTAATATAGGTAAAAATGGAGATAAATTTTGACTCATATTAAAAAAATTTCTATGAGTGGTTTCAAATCTTTTGGAGATCGAACAGTAACTATCAAACTTTCAAGCGGATTCACATGCATCGTTGGACCAAATGGGGCAGGTAAATCTAATATAATAGACGCCCTATGTTTCTCGTTAGGTAGGTTAAGCAAAAAAACTATGAGAGCAAAAAGTCTAGAGGATCTAATCTTTGCTGGTTCACGAGGAAAAAATCCCTCCCAAAGAGCTTCTGTTACATTATATTTTGATAATTCTGATAATGTTTTTCCAGGAGTGACTGGTGATTTTGAGATTACTCGTGTTATCAAGAGGGGTGGTGGTGGGGGATATAAAATGAATGGAAAAAAAGTCACTCGCCAACAAATACTTAACGCTTTAGCCGCAGCAAATATTGATCCTGATGGTAGTAATCAATTCGTATTACAAGGAAAGATAGTCGAATTAACACATATGAATCCTGAAGATCGTAGAAAATTTATTGAGGAATTAATAGGACTTCAAAAATACGATGAAATGAAGGATGTTACTTTAAAAGAATTAGAAAAAGCAGAAAGAGATTTAGGACAATTTGAAGCAATCTTCAAAGAAGTATCCACCCAACTGAAAAAAGTTGAAAAAGAAAAAAATGATGCTTTAGCTTGGAAAGAATTGGATGAACAAATAAATTTTTTAAACTCACAGTTAATTGCCTTGAAAATTTCAAAATTAAGAGAAGAGGAAGATGAACTAGAAAAAAAAGTTGAAGTTTCTTCAAAAATCGTTGAAGAACTGCAAGAAAAAATAAACCGGCAAGAAGATGTATTAAAACAAGAATCTCTTGTTATGGATAATATCCAAAAAACTATTACTGACAAAGAAAAAGAAAGAGAGCAAATAACCGAAAATATAACTCAAATAAAAACTCAAATATCTTCAAGTCAAACGACTTTAGATTTAGATAAAAAATCTATCGATAAATTAACTAAAGAAATTGAATCCTTAGAAAGTCAACAAATGAAACTTGAGGAAGGACAGACTTTTGATTCATTAATAGAAAGTGCATCAAAGGAAATTTCAGAAAATGAAGATCAGATTGAAGAAGCTAAAAAAGAAATTGAAAAGAGGCAACAAAACCAAGCTGAACTAGACCTTAAAATAAAAAATAATGAAGATGAAAAATCCCTTTTTAAAGCAGAAATATCCAAAATACAACAAAGTGTATCATCTAATAATGCTCAAATTAAGGTCTTAAGAGGAAATGTAAAAAAAAATGAAGAAAAGAAGGAAAAATTAGAAAACGAATTACAAAGGCTAAAAAAAGATGCTGAAAGTATCGATGAGGCTATTGAAGCAACTAAAAAAGCAGAATCAGAAATTAGAAATAGAATAAACGACTTAAATATCAAAATTTCTAAAGAAAATCAAAATCAAAAAGATCTAGAAAATAATATTAACTCCATCCAATCAGAAAAAAATCAATTAAATTCTAAATTGGCAAATTTTCAAGCTACCTTATCCTCTATAAGTACAGAAATTAAAATGAATCGTGAAAACATACAAGAATTAAATGAAAAGAAAACGTCTATAGAGGAAAAGATTACAGATTTAAGTAAAGGTAAAGATGCTGAAAAAGCAGTAAAAGAATTACTGAGTGAAAATGAAACAATTAATAAAGATTTAATCGATTTAAAAGCAAAATTAAAACAAGAAAATTCAGTCTATAGGAAGAATGAACAAGATTTAGAATTATTGAAAATGAAGAAATATTCTTGTGAATCAGAAATCAGTGATAATAATGCAAAGATTGATAATATTAATACAGAACTAAAAATTCTTACAAAAGAATTAACAACATTGGACCGAGAAAAGAATAATTTAGCGTTGCATGTAGATACCTTAAATAAAAATCTTACAGATATTACAAGTTCCACTGAAAAGTTTATAATTAAAAAGGATAATGTACAAAGACGTTTAGAGGATCTTTCTCAAGAAAAAGAAAATTTAATAAAAAAAATTGACTCTTCTGAGGAAGAGTACGAGAAAAATACAAAAGATATTACAGGAATTCTCCAAATTTTAAATATGCTCACCCAGAATATTAATATCTCAGTTGAATCTATTAAGGGTAATATACAACAATCGAATGCAGAGGCAATTGAATCTTCAGCAGAAGATTTTAAAAAGTATATATTAGATATCATTGATATTATGAAAACAGTAGAGGATATTGGTGAAGATACAGATAAATCTACTGAAATGACAGAAATGCTAAGCTCTATTATGCAAACTTTAAAAATGTTCACAGATAATGCTGATGACACAATTAATCAATTAATCGATAAAGTAAAAGAATCCGCCGACATTGAAGTACAAAGTTCGACCTCTACATTTGATAGTTTTGTTCAAGATTTAATGGAAATTCTCGAAAATGTATATCTTTCTTTAAGAAAACTAACTATGTCTAAAAGTCAAGAACTATACAAACAATTGGAAGATATTTCAGATACTATTAAATCTCAAACCGATGATTTTAACAAAATTGAGAATCAATTAACTGAAAGTAATATCCAAGAAAAACACTTATCTGAAAATCTTTCAGTATATAATAAAAGACTTAATGAAATTGATAAAAGAAATACTGAATTAACTGAAAGAATTAAAAAAGGAGAAAACGAGATTAATGAAAGAGAGAAGATAATCAAGAACAGACAATCAGAAGCTAACACCTTGGATAATGATATAGAGAAATTAAAAGAATTAAAGGATACATATTGGGATAACCTTTCTACAATTCAAGATGGTATTGATAAAAAACAAAAAGACTCAGAAAATCTGAGAGAAAAATTACAAGAATTGCATGGAATTCAGAATTTATTTGATAATATTGCTGAAATCGATGATAATATAGAAAAATTGAATAGCACTATTGGAGAAAAGAAAAATTTAATTATAAATACAGAAGAAAATATTAAAAATATTCAAGAAGAGCAAAACTCATTACAAAAAAAGATTGATGACCTTGTTCTAAAAAAACAGAATTTCTGGGAAATAACAGAGAAATTTCGAAAGCAAATCGAGGATGAAAATAAAGCGCTTGAAGATATAATGGATCGCTTAAGAGCGCTTGAAAATGTAATGAGGATTATCAACTCTATTGAAGATATTAAAAAAGAAAATAGTGATGCTAAAAATAGCGTTGAAACTTGCTTAAAGGATATTGAAGGATTGAATTCTCAGGTTGAGGAAATCCAAAAGAATGTAGATCAAAAACAAGAAGTAATAGATTCTTTAAGAAATGAAAAAATAGAAGAGTTAGAATCACAGAAAGCTGCCCAGAAGAAATTAAACAAATTGAATAAAGATTTACAGAAATCTCAAGGGAAGTTGAATGAGTTAAATAAAAATAAAGAAAGAGAACAAAAAATTATTGGGTTACATCAAGATATAAAAGATACGGAAGAACAGATTGAATCAATAATAAAAGAATTAGGTAATTTTAAAGAAATTTTAGATAGTGAAAATGAAAAGAAAAACGAGAAGCAAAAGGAAATTGATAAGTTTACACAAGAAAAAGATGAATCATGGAAAAAGCAAAAACAATACCAGAAAATTATAACTGACTTAAAATCAGATCTCTCTATGGAGAATTCTAAAATCAACAATTTCGAATCAAAGAAGATAATGTGCACCGATCAAATTGAAACTTTATTCCAACGCTCTAAAGAATATGGATCATTACCTCCAATAACTGACGGACTTTCAGAACCAGAATTACAATCAGATATTGTAGAAAAAACGCAGAAGAAAAAAGCTCTTGAACCTGTGAATTTAAAAGCAATTGAACAATATGACACTGTAAAAGAAAGATTTGATGAGATAGATATGAGACGACAAACAATACAAAGAGAAAGGAAATCAATTCTGGACGCCATTGATAAAATTGAATTAGAAAAGACAAGAACATTTATGAAAGCATATCACGAGATAAATAGAGAATTTAGTAGGATTTTTCAAAAGCTTAGTCCTGGTGGTTCAGCAAAAATGATTTTGGATAGACCAGATAAGCCATTTGAAGGAGGTGTTAGCATAGAAGCAAGACCAAGAGGTAAAAAAATCAGTTCATTAGAAATATTAAGTGGTGGTGAAAAAACATTAGTAGCTTTATCTTTTATATTTGCTATTCAAGAATTTTATCCTGCGCCGTTTTTCGTTTTAGATGAGATCGATGCAGCCCTCGATGGTCCTAATGTCCACAGAGTCTCCATGCTGCTGAGAGAATTCTCCACACAATCACAATTCTTGGTTATAAGTCATAGAGAAGAGAATATTGTAAACGCAGATAGGATATACGGTGTATCCATGCAGCAGTCTGGAATTACAGATATTTTTAGTGTTAATTTGGAGGACGAGGCAAAACGCATTTTAGAGCTTGAAGATATCAAGCCAAATATTACAGAATAATGAAAATATTTCATAGAGGTAGGTAATAATTTCAAAAAATGAACACAATTCAGTTGAAAAATATAATTTTAAAGAATGGACTGTAAATGATTTAAGGGAATTTGCATTGAAAAACAATATTAAAATTCCTTCTAAATCTAAAAAAAAGGATATTATTGAATTACTTCAAAATATAACATCTAATCCTGATTTCGTTGATCGATCCTTAGAAGAAGAAATGAAAGAGCCCGAAGTAGAATTAATTGCTGAGTTTGATGATGATGAGGATCTTGCATTATTGAGAAAAGAGAAAACTGAATTGAAATTTTGGCAAAAACCACCCTTTTCAAGTCTTTTAGATACAGAATTAGCAAAAGAATCCGATATAGCTTTTTATGATTTATCAAAATTAGTAGAAACTTTTTTTGATAATATGCTACATGAAGAATTGATTAATTATAAGATTTCTGGAATTGCACTTAAAACATCGGCATCTTTACATCATTACAAAATTTCAAGTATAATAAAAGAAGAGGAACAAATTCAAAAAAGAGAAGAATTAGAAAAATTCAGACAAAGTCATTCTAGATCAATCCCAAAAGCATTACCTCAGCCAATCTCCCCTAAAATGCAAATTGCTACCAAAGATGAATTATTTGATGCTATGCGGTCAGCTATTATTGAAGTTATGCAGAATCAAGAAAAACTAAAAAGAAGAAGAATGCGAAGAGAAGAACTTAAAGATCAAAAGATCCAAATGAAGTCTAAAGCCCAATTACCCAAAGAACTCTTAAAACATATTAGTGGAAAGGAGCAAACAGTTGAAGAATTGCATGAATCATGGTATAATCGAATAAAAGCTACAATCAATTTAAACAATAAAGAGACTAGTATTTATGATTTAATGAATATTATTAAAAATGAAGAAAAAAGTAGTATAGGGAGGAAGTTTTCATTAGTACGTATGTTTTTAGCTTTATTGTTTTTATCTACTGGAAGTAAATTAAACTTATCTCAAGAGGAAGATTTCCAAAATATTTTAATCGATATTAGTTAAAAGTAAATCCTATAAAAATTATTATTAAAAGTGGTGAGAATTTGGAGGAAAATTCGGATGAAAAAACTAACGAGAAAATAGAAAATAATACTGAAGATGTTCTTAATAAAGAAAATATTGAAGTAATTGAAGAAGAAATTAAAGATGTAGAAAATGTTGTTAAAAAAGAATCTAAACAAATAGATTCAAATGTATCAATAAAAGAAATTGAAGGCGAGATCATTGAGGAGCTAGAAACAGAATCAGAAGATATTGAAAAACAAGAATTTATTGAAGAATTAGATCAAGAACCAGAAAATCTACTAATCGAAGAATTTATAGTTGAGCAAAATGTTGAAGATACAACAAATATGCATGAAGATGCGTTAGAAGGCACAATAATTGATGAAAGCGTATTAGAACTTGATGAAAAAGCTCTTCATCGAAATTTTATTGAAGCGGCTCTCTATGCAGCTGGAGGGCCTTTAACAATAGAAGAGCTATCAAATAAATTAGAATTTCCTAAAAAAGAAGTTGAGAATTTAGTAAATGAATTAGCTTTTGGTTATTTAGAACGTGTTACATCACTAATCATTGCACAAATTGGAGATAGGTATCAAATGCAGATTAGACCAGAATATACGGAAAAAATATCAAAATTTGCTAAAGGAGGAGCAATAGCGGAAAGATATTTAAGAACTTTAACAATTATTGCTTTAAAGCAACCGATCTTAAAATCAATGGTTATAAAATTAAGGGGTAGTGGAGCATATGAGCATGTAAAGTACCTTTTAGATAATGAATTCATAAACGCTGTAAAAAAAGGAAGATCTCAAGAATTAACTACTACAGATAAGTATGCTGAAATGTTTGGGTTGCCAAAAGATATAAGACAAATGAAACAAGTTATGGTTACTCAATTGGGACTAGAAGAAAGGGGTAAAAGTGAGTCTTCAGGTGAAATTGAGAAAGTGGATCAAGGTGAACCTATGAGTGAAAATGAAGAAGGAGAAGAATAAATTTAGAAATCCTTTTTATTTAAAGTAATAAACTGTAATATTCAGATCTTCAACATGTTCTATTAAATCTGGCTTCTTTTTAATTGATTTTTCTAATGTTTTCCCAATTACCTCTAAATCATTTATTCTGATGGTATTTTTTATATCTTCTTTTAGGCTCTCAATATTTTTATGTTGATCTATTTCTGTTATTAAAATTATTTTCTCAACGCTCTCATTCAAAGGTATTTGAAGTTTTGATTTTAACATCCTTAGAGATTTTATGATTTCAATACCTAATTTACCTTGTTCAGCTAATGCTTCTGATATATGATCATAAGGTTCTGGCCAATTTTCTAAGGTTATAGACTCTAAGTCCTTAAATTGTTTATATAAATTAAAATATATTTCTTCTGAAATGAAAGGCATTATAACTGAAGAAATAGTTAATAATTTATAAAAAAGGTTTAAAGCATTCTTTAAGGAAATTTCTCTTGTTTTTTTATCTTCAACATAAAATTTATACTTTATAGCTTCAATATAATTATCGCAGATTTCACTCCAAAAGAAAGTACGAAAAATCATCATAGCTTCATGCCAATTATACCCATCAAAAAGATTTGTGATTAAATTTAAATTTTTATTAAATTCTGAAAAGAAAAAGCTATCTATACTCGAAAAAGCCTTAGGATCTATTTTAATATCATTTAATTTTATCTTAGTTAAATTTAAATATAAAAATCTATATGCGTTCCAAATTTTAGTTAAAAATCTCGAAGCTCCAATTAATTGTTCAAACCTCCTGCGATATTTTTTATTAAATTTATCTTCTGGAAGTTTTTCCATTTCCTTCAAAATAATTTCATTTGATACAGGCTGTTTGTTTTGCAGATCTATCCAAGTGAATTCAAAGGGATAATCATCTCCAAGGGTTCCCATCGCAGTCCAGTATCTTATTGAATCGGCTCCAAATTCAGGCATGACTTCCTCTGGTGCAATAAAGTTTCCCAAACTCTTTGACATATGCCTTCCATCCGGACCAGCAACCATCCCGTTAATTAATGCTTCATAAAAAGGAGCTTTTCCGGTTAAAATTTTACATCGAAATAATGTGTAAAATAACCAAGTTCTTATAATTTCATAACCTTGTGGACGATGAACTTTTGCATTCATATAAGCTCTTCTAAAGAATTCAGCATCTTCTGTCCATTTTGATATTTCTAAAGGTGTAAGACTTGAGTCAATCCAACAATCACAAACATCTTTTTCACCTATAATATTTTTACTTTTGCATTTTGGACACTGTTTAATCGGTGGTGAAATTTTCACAGGATTTAATGGTAAATCATCTCTTTTAGGTGGTATAATCTCACCACAATCCTTGCAATACCAAAATGGTATAGGTGTACCAAAAAAACGTTGACGTGAGATCACCCAATTCCAATCTAAACCTTTTGCCCAATCTATTAATCTTTGTTTTTGTTTTTCTGGATACCATTTCATTAATTCTCCAGATTCAATAATTTCACTTGTAAAATCCTTAACATTAATAAACCACTGATATATGGGTAAATATTCTATAGGTTTCCGACAAGATGATCGTTCTGAATGCACAATGATACTATGTTCATAATCTTCAATTTTTTCGATTAATCCCAATTTATCAAGATCTTTAACAATTTGGTCTCTTGCTTCCATAATTGTTAAACCTTGATATTTAGAATTTTCATTCATATGCCCATCTTCAGTAAAAATTTGGATCTCATCCAGATTATATTCAAGTTTCCACTTTATATCCATTTCATCACCATAAGTACAAACATAAACAATGCCAGTACCAAAATTCATATCAACAGTGTTATCCATATAAACTCGAACAGCACGGCTTGTAAATGGAATTTCTATTTCAGAAGCAGAAATATCATAATAACGATCATCATTTGGATGAACCATAACAGCAACACAAGCTTCCATGTATTCAGGGCGTGTAGTAGCTATTGTAATAAATTCATTTTCTCTCCCTACAATTGGCAGTTTTATGTACCATAATTTTCCAGATTCATCTTGATAACCCACTTCTGCTTTTGCAACAGATGTTTCACAATTCACACAGAAATGAGTTGGAAATTTATCTCTATAAAGCATACCTTTTTCATAAAAATCTAATAGTGAGAGTTGAACTTTTCGTTTATAATCGTCATTCATTGTTCGATATGTATAATCCCAATCTGTTGAATATCCTAACTCATCCAATTGTCTTGTCATATTTATAATATTGTTTTCTACCCATTCTCTACATTTCTCTAAAAAGTTTTCTCGATCATCTTTACTTACACCATAATTTTTTGTTACTGCTAATTCAACAGGTAATCCATGACAATCCCATCCTTGGGGGAAATATACATTTTCTCCTCTCATTCGATGGTATCTTGCTACAAAATCTATCCAAGCGTAATTTAAATACTGTCCTATATGCAATACTCCACTAACAAATGGGGGTGGTGTATCTATAGTAAAAATTTCATCTTCTCGGTTCTCATCAAAAGCATATATCTTCTTATTTTTCCAATATTTTATCCATTTCTCTTGAATTACTTTAAAATTAAATCTTTTTGGATAAGTTGTATCTTGTGTCATTTTCAATCCTTTTCAACTTTATAAAGATAGAATGGACCTGACGGGAATTGAACCCGTGACCTCTTGAATGCGAATCTTGTAATTAAGCATGTTACTTAATCTATCAAGCGATCTTCCACTGATCTACAGGCCCAACTATAATTATATTATATTTATATTTTTAAAATCAGAATTACTAAAATTTTTTATTGTTTTTCTTAGAATTTTTAAAAAAATAAGATTAATATTCAGTTCGGGCAATAATTTCATCTTGCGCATTTTTTGATAATTCTGTAAAATAAACAGAATATCCTGCGACTCTTACAACTAAGCCTCTATAATTATCAGGATTTAGTTGAGCATCAAATAGAGTTTCCTTTCCCACAACATTAAATTGTACTTGATAACCACCTTCGGGTTGAAAAAAAGTTCTAAGAAGTGGATTCAAAATTTCTGTATTTAATGTATTTGGATGAAAAGCTAAAATCAATGAATTACCATTGGTCATTAACTCATTATTGAGTTTTTTTATTGAATTGAGAATGGCTGTTGGACCCTTTTTATCCAAACCACTTGTTGGACTTAGACCATTTGAAAGAGGTTCTGTTTTTCTTCTACCATCTGCTGAAGCTCCTGTGAAAACACCAAATGCTAAATGAAATGTTGTGGAATAAATTCCGGGATTAAATATCCCCCCTCTATAATTTGAATGCTTTGAAATTTCTTCGCAATAAAATTTTGCGACCTCTACCGCAATCTGATCAACATAATCGTCATCATTTCCGAATTTCGGTACTTTGTTAACAAAATATTCTCGCCATTCTGTTCCTTTTTTTCCTTGATAAACACCTCTGAAATTCTTTGCAAGCATTTGAACTAAATCTTCAAATGATATGATTTTATCTTCAAAAACAGTTTTCTTAATTACAGCAAGACTGTCTGCAACTGTGGCTAAACCAATTAGCTGTGGTCCTGTAAAATTATAAATCGCACCACCTTTAGTTATATCAAGACCACGCTCTAAACAATCATCTATAGTTGCAGATAAAAATGGTTGTGGTGTAAGTTCAGCAATTGCTTTATCAAGAAAATACATCGTTTTTACCATGTAATCAATGAAGAATTTCACTTGATTCTTAAAAGCATCCCAAATATCTTCATAAGAATTAATCTCTCTATCATTTTTAAGTCCGTAATCTTTTCTAGTCAACATATCGACTCCATTATTCAATGCTAATTCTAAACATTTTACAACATTAAATTGGTTAGCATTTGTTGACCCAAATGATTTATATGGATGTTGAGGTTCAACACATCCTATTGGTGCATATTCGCGAGCATCTTCTAAAGTAAAACCGCGGTTAATAAGACCAGGGATCATAACTTGGTCATTAAATAGGGCAATACTAGCACCCTTTTTTATCGATTCTCCAACTTTCAATATAAAATCATCTGATGTATCTTTATGAATTCTAACACAAAAAGTTGGCTGGACAGTCTTTATATGAGTATATGCATCCAACATTATCAAAGATAATTCATTTGTAGCATCTTTTCCTTCGCGATCTATCCCCCCAATTACTAAATTTTCAGCAATAGGAGGCCCTTCGACAGCTACTACACCTTTTGAAATGACATAATTCCATAAGGTAGAAATTTTAATAAAAAAGCATTCAATAAGAAATTGAACTTTTTCTTTTGTAATATTTCCCTCTTTTATATCTTTTAAATAATAGGGATATAGATACTGATCTAAGCGCCCTATTGAAATGGCAAAACCACCATCTTCTAAACCAGATATTAGATGAGTAAAATAAATTAATTGTATAGCTTCTTCAAAATTATTTGGCTTATTTTGAGAGATTTTCTCACAAATTTTAGATATGTCAGAGAGTTCTTCTTGACGTTCAGGATTCTGTTCATTTTCAGCCATTTCTCTCATTAAAACTGAAAATCTCTGTATGAATCTCTTAGCCGCATTTAATAGAATGATCACTGACTCAAAAAAAGTCTTTTTATTGTTATCATCGGAAAATTTTTTTAAATTCTCTCTCGCTTTATGAATTAAACCATTTATTCCATTTTTTAAAACATTTTCATGACCTGGAAAAAAATGACCAATTCCACTAGAGAGTTCAACATCTACGGCAAAAACGAGTTTTTCCATGATATCTCTCAAATCTGAGTCTAAATGTGATTGAAACCGCTCTTGCACAGTAATTTCCTCATCTTTCCAATAAGGAATTATTTCTTCTTTTATAAATTGTCTTTCTTCATTTGTTAAGAAAAGTTTCTGGACAGGACGAGTATCATAATTATCAATATCTTGTTCTATTGTATCTATTCGAGCTTCAGGATATATGGGAGTTCCTACAAATTTAGTACATCTATTCCCAACAATATATTCCTCGTCCCATACTTTTATTGTCATATTTGTTAAAAAATAGTCCATAGCTTTCGCAAATCTAATAATTGGGTTCTTTCCTTTAGTTTTTTTATAGGAATCTGTAAATAATTTAGCTCTTTCGACACATATTTCATGTGGTGCCTTTATAAGCTTGTTTTTCATTCTTAAAATGCGTTCTTTATAGTTTGAAATGGTTATTTGTTCCAATTGCATCTATACCCCTAAATATTATTAATCATTCAGTTTAATTAAAAATATAATTATTTTGTCTAATAAACGTTTTTATTTTATTTTTTTAAAAGATTCTGGAGAATTTCTAAGATTTAAATAAATTTCATTAAATGATTTTTAGTTTCGGGTGAAAATAATAGACCATCTTTTTTATCATCTTTAAATCTTTTAATAGCTACATCTAAATATTCTTTATTCAAGTCAATTCCAATGAAGTTTCGGTTCAAAATACTACATACAATCCCAGTAGTACCTGACCCCAGAAAAGGGTCTAATACCCAATCACCCTCATTCGAAGAAGATGATATTATTCTATTTAATAATTCTAGTGGTTTTTGAGTTGGATGTTTACCAAATTCTTTTTCATCCTTAGGTATTAAAGGAATTGACCAAACACTCCTCATTTGTTTATCCCTATTTTTCAATTTATCTTTAGGGTTATTCCAAACCTTCATTTTCTCATAATTAAATGTGTGGTTTGAGTTTTTTGATTTACGAGTCCATAATACTATTTCATGACTATGTGTAAAGTATTTACATGATAAATTAGGTGGAGCATTCGGTTTATACATAACAACATCATTAATAATATCATAACCATTTTTCTCTAATAGATAACCCACTTTGTATATAATATGTAAAGTTCCTGAAACCCATAAGCTACCATTCTTCTTTAAAATTCTTCTGCTAGCTTTTAACCAAGAATCTGTAAAATTAATATCTTCATTGAAACCTTTCGATTTATCCCATTCCCCTTTATTAACTGAAACCATCTTGCCTGATTTACATGTCACTCCATCATTTGATAAAAAGTAGGGGGGATCAGCATAGATTAAATCAAATTTATTACTTTCAAATTGATTCAGTATGTCTAAAGCATTTCCATGATACAAAATAAAACTTTTCTCTTCAAAATAAGGATTTATCATGTTAAAGTAAATTTATCTCTGAAATTATGTATAATTCAATCGAACTGGTTAAGAAAATATAATATCTTTTAATTATTAACTTTAAAGTTTAATATTAACAAACACTTAATATTCATGTAAGAAAATCGTTAACTTATTCAAAATGCATTAGAGATTTAAATATGATAAATAAACAAAGATTTGAAGAGTTATTTAGCCAACATGTTATTAAAGACATTTCTGAAGAACAAATTGATATAGTTCTTTCAGGACAATATGGTAAAGCATTAGAATTATTAAGAGATGCAGAGGCAACTGGATTATTTCCTGCTTTAGTTGGCCCTCCGGGAGTTGGAAAAACTATTTTATGTCGATATTTTGCTGGTCTAAGGGCAAAAGAGAAGAAAAATAAGAGTTTTTATTGGTTAACTATGGATGAGAGTATAAAACCTTCTCATTTTGTTGGATCTTTTGATCCAGCAATTACATTAAAGAAGGGATTTGTATTAGAAGCTTTTAACCCCGGGCCATTATTAAATGCAATGCTAGAAGGAGGTACTTTCCTAGCTAATGAAATTAATAGAGCTACAGAATATTCTCAAAATACATTACTAGAGCCCCTAGAGGAAGCTTCTATAGGTATTCCCCACTTAGGGCGAATAAGAGCAGATAACGATTTTTTCTTTATATGTGCGATGAACCCCGAAGAATTATCAGGAACTCATCGCTTATCTGAAGCTTTAAAAGATAGAATAAAAGTTTGGATCAAATTAACCTACCCAGATAAATCCACAGAATTAGATATCATAAGAATAAATCTACCAGAACATTTCATTATTGAAGAATCTGAATTAGAATTAATTTATTCAATTATTAAAGAAACTAGACAAAATAAAATCGATATTGAAATACCCGCTTCTATAAGAGCCGGAATTGCTATTGCTAAATTATTAGCAAGAAAAAGACTAGTAGAAAAAGAAAAAAAAGTGAAAGAAAAAGAATCTGTATATGTTTATCTCTCAGAAATTGCCCGTCATGTTTTATTGGGAAGTTTAAAACCTAAACCCGGAGTAAAAGTCGAAAATATTATAGAGAATATTATTCATAAGACCTTAGGAGGGTAAAATTATTGGGAGTTTTTCCTGAAAACCCATGTGAATTTAGTGTGGAGTTTATTAGAAGGATGAGAAATCATCCAGATATAATCCAAATGCCCTCTCCACGGCAAGTCTTATCAATACCAAATTTAATCGTATCAAGATATTATCGTAAAGGATCTATTACTCCAAATGATTTTATTGAAATTAGTACTGTTACCTCGTTTCCAGATAATCAAAATTTAGCGAAAGACATTGCCTTTGAGATTCTCTTTCCAAATTACAAGAAAGACTTAGTGAAATCATTCTTTGTTGAGGGTGAGAATGATAATTTTGAGGATGAAATGAAAAACTCTGAAATCAAATCGGAATTAGACCAATTGCAAGATATTATAGATGAGATCGAATTTTCAAAATCATTTGATACAGACATGATTCAACAATTAGAAGCGTTTATGGAACAATTAGATCAAAAAAGGTATGAAGAACCATATAAATCAGCGCTTAATTTCTTTAATGATGATTCTGAGTTATATAAAGAAGAAATAACCTCATTTGAAAAATTGCTTGAAGAAGCAAGGAACCGAATGCTACAAAAAATAAATTCTTTAGATCCTAAGGATCTTAAAGCTGGTACTAACCTAGGATTAAATGAATTAGTGCAACAACAATCTTTAAGAGAATGGGAAAAAGTTACTAGTAAAGCTTTAAATAATCGAAATATTGAGAATGATTTAAAAGAATTGTTAAAATCAGGAAGTTTAGAAGATTTACTTCAATCTTTGAAATTTTTAAATGAAACTAATGCCATTTCTAAGGAACAATTAGAAAGTCTAAAAAAAGAACTTCAAAATAAGATTGGTAATTTAGATCAATTATTTCAATCGGCAAAACACTTAGGTGAAACTCCCAATTTTGATCATAATCAAGTTTTAAACAATAGTTTAAATCAATCTTCATTTGAACATAACTTCAATTTAGCAAATTCACTTGACCAATTTTTTGGCACTAATCTAAGAGGTTCATTATTAGATACTTTTGATCAACAGAATAAAAATTCCCAAATGAGTCTTTCACTTGAAACTTTAACAAAAACTGCATTTACAAACAAATCATGGAATTCGCTATTTAATCAAGCATTAAAGAATGCAATAAAGGAAGCAAATTCTCAAAATAAAAAGAATGAGGCTTTTAAATCACTTACACATCAATTACAACAACTAATGAATAGTTGTCAAAATATGCACTGTAGTCAAAAAATGGCTCAAAACATTCCAAATCTCATGACTTTAACTTTAGACTCTTGCGACACCCCCTCCCACCTAAGAAATGCAACCGAATTTTTAAGAAAAATAGGTTTAAACCCAACATCAGAAGATATTGAAAAGATTGGAAAGAAACTTCAAATGCCTGAGGATGAAATTTTTGAATTAGTTGAACCCACTTATCAATTGTTAAAAAAATTAGTGGAAAATAAAAAAGCAGATTTTCAAAGGTTAAGTAATTTAATGAATCAAATTCAAGATCAGTTAAATTATGAGAGGATAAAAGAATTAACTGCTAGTGCGTTAGCTTCTGATAATAGAGATGCTTTAGGAGCATTAGGAAATTTTAATTTAAGTGATGCTTTAAAAAGTGCTCAACAAATTGGAGGTCAAGAAGGCGAGAATAAGATGATTTCTTGTTTATCTGCTGGTAGTGGAGAAAATTTACTTAAACAATGGTTTATTCATCGCAAAAATCTGCCAGAAACAACTAAACAACAAGTTAAAGAATTAGCAAAAAAAATGTTAATTGAATTAGGCATTTATTATTCACGAGCACGTTTAGGCAGTTCTACAACAGGACCGATCCCAATTAATATAGTAAGACCTTATTCGATTGGGGATGATTTTGAAAATATTGATCTTGAAGAAACGCTTTATAATATATTAGAAAAAGGTAAAAAATTAGATCA
Organism: Promethearchaeota archaeon; assembly: GCA_019058365.1. Classification (GTDB taxonomy): domain Archaea; phylum Asgardarchaeota; class Lokiarchaeia; order Sigyniarchaeales; family SOKP01; genus Loki-b32. Next base: position 237,731 of record JAHPZE010000003.1, read on the forward strand.
TATTGAATATGACGATTTTTATGTTTATGAAACTGCTAAAGGGCTTCGAACTACTTGTTTTGAACTAGATATTTCAGGTAGTATGACGGGGGATAAACTTGCTTATATGAGTATCTGTGTAACGATGTTATGTTATGGAATGCGTAAAGATGAACTTGGAATCGCTTTTTTTGAATCAAATACTCATGTTTTGAAAGGATTGGATGAAAAAAAAGATCTAGAAAAATTAGCAGATGAGCTACTTTCTGTTACTGCCCAAGGGGGAACAAGAATACAAAGTGCCGTTGAATGGGCAAATAAACAATTCAAGGAACACTCTAATTCACGTGAAAAATTAAACGTATTGTTTACTGATGCTGAACTTTTCGATATTAAAGAAGCTCTGGTAGAATTTAGGAAAATGCGCTCTTTAGGTGTTGATTTCATATTAGTGTGTCCAGAAGCTTCGTATAACTTAAAAGAAGCTAAAAAAATAGTAAAAGTTGCTGGAGGACAATTACTCACTATAAAAGATTGGAATGAATTTCCAAAATTAATTTCAGAAATAATTAAATCAAGATTTTAAAAAAGAATGGTAAAAAAATCAATATCAAGTCTTATAATTGAGAAATTTGGTTTAAATTTATATCAAAAATCACTTAAATTTCTTACAAGTAAAGTTAATATTATTGAAATTCAAGAAGATCCAATACTAATTAGAAGTCTTATTTTAGATTATGAACGTGAATTTCATCTTATAATTGATAATAGGAATAATGAAATTTTTCATGATTGTCCCGCTTTTCTTATTCATTCAGAAAGAGAAAAAAAAATTTGCATTCATTTAATAAAATTGTTATTAGTTATTAGAGATTCCCTTGCTCAAAAAATCATAGAAGATTTCAACAAATATAATTTGACTTCAGAAGATTTAGGTTCAAAGAAGAAAAGTAAGAACTTTAAGTTATTAGCAAATCTTTGTTTTGAAAAAAACAATTGTGTAGAAGCATTAAGTTATTTGAATAAAGCAGTTATCAATCAATTCGATAGTGAAAAAATTGTAGAATCGTTCTTGAATACAGCAATTAATAATAATTTATTTATTGAATTCTTTGAATTTTTAGAGAATGGGTATGAAAATGAATTAGAAAATTACTTTTTGAACTTCAATGATAATATCGAAAGAGGGTTTAAAAGATTTTTAAATACAATACCAAGCTACTCGTTTTTCAACATTCTTAAAATTATTGAATCTATCGATAAAATATCAGAATTTAAAGATATTTCTTTTATTGCTTCATATTTCGATAAATTAAAGGAGTTAGTAAATAGTTCCGATTTAAACTCTAAATATTTTTCAATTTATTTTATAAAAAAGAATTATGAAAAATTAATTATGAAAAATCAAGCATTTAAGGACTTAATTTCTGAAGCTCAACTAAATTATATAAAAACCAAACTATTAACATATTTTTTTTCTGAAATTGATAATTTCTGCATAATCGAGAAATTAAAATTATTGAAAAAGCAATTTAAAGTAATAAATATTCCAAAAGAAAAATTCTATGATAAGTATAAGAATTATAAAATAGAAGTTCAAGAATTGGAAAGAAAAGTATATCTCAAAAAATTTGCATTTTTAAAGTTACTGATTGAAAAATATAACATAAAAAGAACAAAAGGAGAATTTAAAAAAAAAAGAAATACTTATGTTGTAAAACACGATGAAGCTAATTTAAAGAATCCTGTTTATAATTATATTATTTCTCGCATTGGCTTTTTTGGATTAAATGATCAGACTATAAAATCTTCCGAAATTGGCATCAATTATTTCATAATGAAAGAAATATTTTTAGATGATTTAAGCAGTTTTCAAGATGTGTTCTATTATAGACAACAGTTTTGGGGTGAATTGGATAATTATGAAATAAAATCAATTGAAGGGTTAACTTTATCGAGTGAAAGTATAGAATACAGTTATGATGTTGAACACGAATTTTCTGATGATGTAATGATTATAGAATGGAATTTGGCAAATAAACCAATTCAAGGAAGTATAATCAATGCATACAGTTCTCAAATTATAATTCCTGATTATAATAACCCACTTTTTCATGATTTAAAACCATTTGATTTGTGTTATTGTAAAAAAACTCCTGTAAAAATTGAGAGTAACATAATTAAAACTGTAAATGTAATTAAAAAATGCTCATTTAAAGAGGCTATTGAGAATATTTCAAAAGGAATGGAATTCATAGAAGGATATTACAGATTATCATTAGTTAAAGCAGTACTAAATAAAGAAATTGATCCATTTTACGCTCATGAAATAGTAGTTAATAACCAAAATAGAGTTTTTGTCCCTAAATACAATGCTTTCATTAAGGCTTTTAACGAATTTTTATTTGACTTTATCTTTAAAGAAAGAGATTATATCTTTGAAGAATTAATAACAAGTGTTGAACATAATACTAATCAAATTTTAACTTTATTAAATTTGAATAATGAATTAGCAGGGTTAGATTTGCCCTACAATGAAATTTTAAAGGATTGTATTTATCCAAATGTTAAATTAAAAGAGTTCAAATCAAGATTTTTAAATAAAATCCATTCCATTATAAAAAATATTTTAAAAGAACGTGAACTTGGAACCACAATCTTTTTTGACTTGAAAAAATTACGGCATACTCCATTCTTTAAATACTCTAATGAAATTCTTGAAATTAGAAAAAAAGAATTTGAATCTATAGAAATTCACAGATTTATTGATAATAATGAGGTGCTTTATGAGATATCTGAAATTTATAAGACATATTATGGTAAAAAATTCTTAAATATTCTTCAAGTAAAGGATCTACTAATTTTAAAACCCGAAAAATTTAAAAAATTTCATGATATAAGTTCAAAATTAAATCTAAATGTTAAGATTGTAAATTTAGACAATTAATTCTTATTATAATCTTCAAATTGTAATTTTCCATAAACAGCATCATGACCTGGTATAAACCAGAATTTATCTTTCCGTATTTTACAAATTGCTTCCTTTAGATCCTCAGGGATTCCATCAAAATTACTCTTTCCTTCCCATATTGCATATTCGCTGCAATTTTGTGCAAGCAATCTTTGATATATTGATATGTTCCCTCTATCATATACAGATCCTCCTAGAACAATTGAAATTAAATCCAATAAGGGGACAATATACTGAAAATTTAATTTGAAAAGATTTTTTTGATCACTTAATTCTTGAACTCGAGCTAATACACCTTTAGTAAGTTTTTTTTTACAGAAAGGACAAATGTCAATATTAAGTTTAGGACTGCAGAAATAATCTTTTTTGTCAATGTGTCGTTCTGATCTATGGCCATCATAATAATATTTGTCCTGTGATGGTTTAAACTCATAAGTCTTAACAATTTTATTTTTTCTAATCGAATCGATTAAGTTTTGGTAATTAAGTTTATTCAAATCAAAAATTGTAGCCTCTCTTCCTAATCTATGAAAATTGGTAGAATGACTGTCAGAATTAGATATTATAGAAACTTTGTTAAACTCTGAAATACCTCTGATCATTAATGGATCTGCACTTAATCCCGTTTCAATAGAATTTATATAATTTATTCCAGTTCCTAAAGCATCTTCCATCGTATTAAAGTGAGAGATATCTCCAAATAACCCAAAATATGGGGTAAATATGTGAGCAGGTATTATCTCAATATCCTTATCTATTGATTTTAAATTAAAAATAAGCTTTTCTGGAGAATTATAAATTTTGGGTCTCCCTTCTTTAGCTAGGTTGCCAAATTGTGAAAATAATTCAATCGATTCTTCTACTTTTTCAAAATTTGGAAAAAGAATAATGAAATGAACTTTTTTGATTTTTGAATTGTTTTTCCAAATAGCTTCAACTTCAGTTTGTAATATAAAATTAACATCTGGCACTTTTGGAGTATAGAAAATTCCGTTTGAAGTTTCTATTAAATTACTTTTTAATTCATTTAACCATAATGGATGAAGACAATCACCCGTTCCAACTAATTGAATCCCTTTAATACTACAAATATAAGCTATTTTAAAAGTGTTAATGTTTTTACTTGCTCCTGCTGAGAATTTACTATGAATGTGTAAATCACAAATCTTATACATCTTTCTAGAGTTGATTTTATTGAAACTTGTTATACTTTTTCAATCAATTTATTTAAAATCATAAATAAAATTAGAATTAAAAATAAATATAGATTAAGTCCGCATTAATGGTAATTCTTATTTAATAATGAAGTTAGAAAATATTTTTCTAACAGTATTTTTATTATTTAGCATAAATTTTATTTACGTAGAATCTGAAAGTTTAATTGATAACAATTAAACAAAATTATAAACATATGAAAAAAAATAATTTCCAACACCCATCAAAAGATATTGTTGAAAGTAAAGGTACTATACTTAGAGGAAAAACAATCTGTATGTGCTTAACAGGTTCGGTAGCTGTAATATCTTCTCCAATTGTAGCTCGAGAACTTATGAGAATGGGAGCGGATGTATTATGTGTTATGTCTAAAGCTGCAACAGAATTAATAAATCCATCCTTAATGGAATGGGCAACAGGAAATAAAGTTATTACTAAATTAACTGGAGCTGTTGAACATGTTTATCTTGCGGGGGATAGACCTAGAAGTGTAGGGAAAGCTGATTTAATTTTAATATGCCCCGCAACTGCTAATACAATTTCAAAAATTGCACATGGAATTGATGATACGCCAGTTACAACAGTAGCATCAACAGCATTTGGATCTTCTATACCAATTGTAATTGTCCCTGCTATGCACGAAAGTATGTACAAACATCCCATCTTAGAACAGAATGAGATGAAATTGCGTAATTGTGGTGTTGATATCCTAGGTCCTAGGATTTCCGAAGGAAAAGCTAAAATCGCTAGAATTGATGATATAATTGATAGAGTAATTGATTTATTAATATCTAAGAAAGATTTGGAAGGAAAGAAAATACTTATAACAGCTGGGCCAACTAGAGAAGCAATAGATGCAGTTCGGTTTGTTTCAAACAAATCATCAGGAAGAATGGGTATCGAATTAGCTAAAGAAGCTTCTGCTAGAGGCGCTGATGTATTATTAATTGCCGGAGAATGTTCGGTAAAACTTCCAGATTATATAAACATTAAACACGTTGTTTCTATTGATGATTTTATAAAAACTGTTAAAGAGGAAATCTCATATAATAATTATGATTTTTTCATTTCATCAGCAGCTATAAGTGATTATAAACCAGTTGAATGTATTGAAGGAAAAATATCATCTGATAATGTAGAAGAATTGCATGTTAATATGACTTTAACACCGAAGATAATCGATGTTGCAAGAAAAAAAGATTATAATTTATTTATTGTTGCATTTAAAGCTGAAACAAATGTTTCTAAAAGTGAATTAATTGAACGTGCGTATAAAAGACTCGTTAAATCTGAAGTTGATTTAATTGTGGCAAATGATATTGGTCGAGATGATATTGGTTTTCGCAGTAAATACAATGAAGTATTTATTATTGATAAAAAAAAACATATTACTCATGTAGAGAGAAATACTAAAAGGTATATCGCATCTAAAATAATTGATGTAGCTATAGAGACCTATCAAACGAGAAATTCTTAGATTTATAGTATAGAGTCTATTTTAAAGACTTATTTTGAAGACTCATCAACTTTTTTTATAATTTATAACCTAATGATAATATTTAAATATTAAATTATTTACTCTAAGAAATGAAGAAAAAATTAAAGTTTGAGCAGATAAAGAATACCTAGAAATTAGAACTAATGGTAAAGATTGTATTATTTTAATAATTAGTTTAGGAATAAAAGTATATATATTAATAATTTGTTTTAATAAAGATTGATTAAGAAATTACTTTTTGAGTGCGTTTAAAATTACATCGAAAGAAGAAGGAAAAATCAAACAAGGAACCATCGCAGAATATATGCGTAAGAGGACACAATTAGTAGGTTTTGAATTTGGGTACTGGAAACATGTGCAATATTGTAGTGAGTTCCTGGACAATGCATTAGATGCCATTGAAAGTTTTCAATGGAAACAATTAAAAAAAAAAGATTCCAAAATCAAATTTTCTTTGGATCAAGAATTATTTTTAGAAAAATTCTCTATTCTTGAGGCTGCAAAGGAAGAAAAAAGATCTCAGCACTTAGATAATGAAGCAAAACATACTTTAATGCAAGAATTCTGTATTGAATCCACGGAATCCGATAATACTATTACTCAAGAAATAGAAATTAGAGAAGAAGAATCTGGAGAAATAATTGATAAAGAAGAATTAGAAGTTGAGGAGGAAGTCAAAAGAATAATTGATGATATGCAAGAGATCATTAAACCTGTTGAATACATTATTGATGTAGAACCTATCGTAATTGTTCGTCTCACGGAATATGAAGCTGCTTCATTTTTAACTTCTGAAATTAGCCAGAAAAATATCATGAGCTTCACTTTTGAAATATTTGATAATGGCACGGGAATGTCAAAAATTGATTTAAAAAAATTTGGAGGATATCTTGCCTCCTCAAAATCTATGGAATTAAAACAAACTAGAGGAAGTCAAGGATTCGGTGCACCAAGTGCTTTTAGTGATGCTCAAAACACAACTGGTAAACCAGTTGTTACAGTTTCAAAATCAAGTGACCAAGTATATGCTACTTGCTCAGAATTTTTCACTACATCTAAAAATGAGAAAAAATATTTAATTCATCCAACTGAAATTGACAGTCCCTTTTTACATGGTACTTACATCAAATTAAATTATCTAAATGTAAGATATGTTAGGGGATATGTTGAAAAATATATCGAAGAAACAGCATTTATGAATCCTCATGTTACGCTTATTTATATTGATCCCTTTGGAAAGGAAAAAATTTATCGAAGATTAGCTACTTCTTTCCCACCCGAACCTAAATATGCCAAACCTCATCCCTCGTCTACTAATATAGGAGATCTACAGGATTTAATTACAAAATCAGAAAATAAATCTATATCGGCGTTTTTACAAGATAATTTTGTTAGAATGAGTTCAAAAATAGCTAAAGAAATTGTAGATATTGGTGAACGAGATTTACAAGACAAATTAAATTTACTAATATTAAAAGATGGTTTTGTAAATGTAGCTAAGAAAAGAACAGATCAAATTTATTTCATGCGAGATGAAAAAAAAATATATGGGCGTTCTACTAAACCACGAGACAAATTAATGATTTATCAAGTTGAATCAGAAGAACTTAAAGAAAAATATTGGGATTTCATTTCAAATTATAACAAATATATTAGAGATTATGAAAAAATTAATAAAGAGATAAAGAAATTAAATGCCCAAATTGAAAAAACAGTAACTAAAAAAGAAATAACAGTTATCGAAAGAGAAATTAAAAATTTTTTAAAAAAAATTGAGGATGTCAGAAAAGAAAAGGATAAAACTAAGGAAAATTTAAATCTTTTATTTAAAAATGCCAAGGATGGATTGATTGAGCAAAAAAAATTTAAGAATAGAACAGATTTTGAAGCTTTAGTTAATGAGGTTCGATTATCTAAAGTAAAACCTGTTGACTTAACAAAGGAGCAATTTAATTCTCTATTCCTTGCTTTCAAATCAATAAAATATATGACCCCCCCAACAGACACAGCAATTCCAGTAGGAGAATCGATTTTAGAGAATACTTTAATTAAAGAAATTGGCTTAAAAATTTCAGATAATATCGATGACTTTGATATACCTATCGATACAATTAGCCAAACAACTGAATTATTATCTGATGAAAAAAAGAGCATGTTATTAAAAGAAGATTCAGAAGAACTTATTAATTTAAATTCTGAAATATTGGGAACTATTGATATTATCGATAATAGTTTTGATTACCAACAAGTAAAACAAATAATTGAAGATACTCTTAGCTTTTCTGATATTGACTCTATAGAAAGCTATCATGATGTATTTGACTATTTCCTTGAAACTTTTACAAAAGATAATGATTTTGTAGCAGCAGAAACAAGAGCACCTACAAGCGGAAAAGGTTTAGCATATGTAGTTGAAGCAGTAATGGCCTATTCCAGAAGTATTGAAGTACCAAAGCGATCAAGAGATGTTTTATCGAGGTTTGTAAATAGGACACCGAAATTGAGAGACAGTGCAGATTGTGCTATAACAAAGGCAGTTCAATCAGTCAATTGGAAGAATTATAATCTTGAAACATATGATAATAACTTGCCAAGAGGGCCAATAAAACTATTAGTTAATGTTTCTGGACCATTTGTCCATTTAATGTTTAAATCACAATCAAAAAATGCCCTAGCTGATGATGAAGATTTAATTAAAGAAATAAAATATTGTCTCGAAGCAATAGGAAGAAGATTACGAGTTTATATCAATAGAAGAGCTAGTATGCATAAAAGTGAAAAAAGAGCTAGTTTAATAGAGAAATATATTCCTACATTCGTTAAGAGCGTATATAATATCGCATTTCGGGGGGAGAGTAAATATAAATCAAAATTGGATGTTAAAGAAATTGAAGATTTAATGAAGGGAGCAATAGGCAAAAAGCCAGTTCCAGTTATTATACAAGATTTAAAATCCGAAAAACCTGAAATTAAAGAAATAGAAATTAGAAAAGAAGAACCAAAGGAAGTTGAGACCCTTAAAGAAGAGATTGCTATTAAAAAAGAAATTCCTATCGAAAAACCGAAACCAAAAATAGATGTAATTTCTAAAAAAACCTTACTTAACTGGACTGTAAGTGAACTCAAAGATTATTGTAAAGAGCATGATATTATAATACAATCAAAAGAAAGGAAAAATGAGATTATTAATAAGATTTTAGACTCATTTTCTTTTGAGAGAGTTATAGAGAAACCAGGAAAAATTGAACCTTTGATTTCAGAAATCATTATAGAAAAGCCAAAACCTTTAATAACTTCTGCTAAGGAAAAGCCTATATCAACTATAATTCAAAAAATACCTTCAAAACCAAAATCAACTCAAACTACATTACCTATTATTACTACTGATAAAATCGTTTCGGTGTTATCAACCGAGTGGCAAACCATAAAACACCTTATTTTTAAATTAAAAATTAAAGATATGATGGATGCTCGATACCTTCAATTGAAATTAAAAGAGCTAGAACGTAAAGGAGAAGTGTTAGTTGATGTTAAAATGGGTAGAAAACATTGGAAATTGAAATGAGGTATAAAAATGGCGAAAAAGCAAAATAATAATGTTTACGATTTACGAGCAGCAAAAGATTTATACTTTGAATATTTAGAAAGAGGAAAAGAGATAAAGGAAATTGATCTTCCACCAGATACAGTAAAGATTGATGATCTTAGTAGAAAAGAAATGTTTAATAGATTGTATAAATTAGTCGATAAAGTTCTTGAAAAGATTTATACAACTGGAAGACCATCAATTGAATTGCCTTCTAGATCAAGTACAAATATCATTTGGGACGAAGAAAATGATCTATTATTACTTGGTAAACAAATAATGGAAAAACAATTTCACTCACTTACTAGTGTAGCAGATATCACTAGACTAATGAGAGTATTAGAGGTTGTCTATGAACTTCTAAATGAAGATATTCATGCAACAAAAAGGGAAGTCTTCTATACTGATGTTAATTTGTTTCAAGAGCAAAAAAATAGCGATAAAAGTATTGAAGATGCTGCAACAATGTTATATACAACTAGAAATTCAACTCATATTGTAGCAGCTCCAAAAGGTACATGTGTAGGACGGTTAAGAATTCGCGATAGAAATGATATTATTGATTTAGAAGGATTAGGGAGTGGTGGGTGGACAATTTCACCGATGCTTGATAATATTGAGATAATTGAGTCCGACGCGGAATTTATTCTTGTAATAGAGAAAGATGCTGCGATGATGCGCTTGGCAGAAGCTAGATTTTGGAGAAAATATCCTTGCATCCTAATAACAGCTCAAGGTGTTGGAAATGTTGCAGTAAGAATGTTTTTAAAAAGATTAAGTAAAGAATTAAATCTTCCAGTATTTAGTTTAGTTGATAGTGATCCTTATGGTCATTATATTCACTCAGTATATTTAAGAGGTTCTAAAAGGTTAAGTTATGAATCACCTTTTCTTGCTACACCAAATATAAAACTTCTAGGAGTATTAACGAGAGATTTGGATAAATATAAAATCCCTCAAGAAGTCCGGATTAAAATGAATAAACAAGACGAAAAACGTACCAAAGATTTACTAAACGAAGATTTCCTAAAAAAAAATAAAGCTTGGGAAGATGATCTTAAGTTAGCTCTTAAACTCAAAATAAAAGCAGAAATTCAAGCATTTGCATCTCATGGATTTAAATTTTTAACGGATAAATACTTACCTGAAAAACTCACAACAGGTGATTGGATATGAGAATCTTTAAAAAGAAAGATGGCGGAATCGTACAATTAATCGATAAAGATGATATGAAGGAATGGCCGATTGAATTACCTTTACTTTTCATCGAATATATAAGAAATAAACAATTAGAAAGTTATGGGAGTGCTAAAAAGGATGTTGAGTCATATCTCGATGAAATTATGACAGACGTAGCAATCCCAGGATTAGTGAATGTTTTAGAAGGAGATGATAACGAAAAAATTATACTAGCTCTAACTCGCATTGAAGAAATTTCAAAAAAAGATATTGAAATGGCGAAACCAATAAAAAAATATCTGAATTATCTTCTAGAAAAAAACGATAAACAGATTGTGAATTTAGCTCAGACCATTTCAAAAAATTTTACTAATGCTGAAAGAAAGAAAGAATTAGCACAAAAGAGGAAATATATGCGCGAAAAAGAAAATTTATTCCTAGAAGGCAAAATTAGTGGAGAAGAATATGCTAAAGCGAGAAAAGAATATTTAACTTTAAAAGAGTAATATCAATCTTATGAATTGGGAAAATGAAAAAGACAATTTTCATAATTTCATATTAAATAATAAAATTATTGGATTTTTTAAAGAACCTCTTAGATTAAAATCAGGTAGACTATCTTCCTGGTATATAAATTGGAGGAATATAGCTTCCGACGTTTACTTACTCGATCAATTAACTGATTATATTCTTTTATTTATTGATTATTTAGGTTTAAACCCGAAATGTTTTTATGGTGTTCCAGAAGGAGCGACAAAATTAGGTATTATTACACAATATAAGTGGGCAAGAAGACAGAAAAATTATAATCCTGGATGTTACCCTTTGTCTATGGGTAGAGGTAAACCAAAAGAACACGGAGATCCGAAAGATAAATTTTTTGTTGGAATACCTAAAGGAGAAATTATTATTCTTGAAGACGTAACAACAACAGGGGAATCTCTAATTGATACAATTAAGAGATTGAAAGAAGTAAATGTGAGAATAATTGCTGCTATTGGATTAACAAATAGAAATGAAAAAAGAGATGATGGAAAGAGTATTGAAGAGATAGTAAAAGAACAAAATGTCCAATACTATGCAATGAGCAATGCAGTTGATTTATTACCCAGAATTAATATGAATAAAGATATCAAAAATCACATTGAAGAATACTTCAAAAAATATGGGACTCAACAAATTAATCTATAATATTTCCTAAATATCTCCAGTTTAAATTAAATAGAACTTAGAAAAAATCTCTCCATATTTTAATAAGATTGTATAAATAAGTGTAAAGTAATTTTTCAGAATTTGTTAATCTTCTCTCATCCTCTAAAGATAATTCCGCCATAGATAACTTTAATAGTTTTAATAACCGACTATCAATTATATTAGAAGTATATGAATTATATCTATCCAAATCTATTTTGGGTTTATTTTTTTTTATTACTTCATTTTCCATAAACCTTTTAAATTCTTTTATCTTATTTAAAAAAGAATTATCATTTCTTTTGATTAATTTAAGATCATCTCTCTCACCTATAGCATAACGTTGAACATCAATGTTATCACATTTTTCTGTCGAAGCAACTTTTAAAATATCTTTTTCTATAAAGGGTATTACAGAGAATAACTTTAATCGATATTTTTTACCTTTCTCAAAGGGACCGAACGATTCTCCTAATAGAGAAAAACCTTCAAAATCCTTTATGCATTCCGTAATAATAATTTCATTTTTAAAGGCAAAGTTTAACCTACTCAAAGAACCTGTAAATCGTTCTCCAATTACTTCCAATAATAATTTCACCAGATTTAATATATTAATAAGTCTTTATATACTATACAATAGTAATTCAAGAGAAATAAACATATTATTATTCTTTTAATAAATTAAAAACCTCGTGAAAATTTTGGTTATAGAAATAATACTGCTTATCGTCTTTATCATCTTCTTTTTAATTGGATTTTATATAATATATAAACAAGTTGCGTTAGTTAAAAAAGGAGAATTAAGTAATAAAGATCGATTCCAGTGTTTATTTTACGGAATTATCTTCAGTTTGTCTATCCTGGTAGTTTTTACTGTTGCTGTTATTTTTACTGTAAGAACCCCTGAACTTTGGAACCCTGAAACTACACCCCCAGAAGTCCATCCTCTAGCATTATTAATACCTTTTATTTGTTGCTTAATTTATTTAACATTTTATCCAATAATAGATTTCCTTTTTATTGCTCTAAGTAAAGAATCAGATGAAGGATTAACACCTTTTCATAAATTTATAAGAAATAAGATTATTAATCAATCAAGTAATAAAATTATTAATGTTCTAATTGCTCTAGTTTTTTTTCTCTTAATTTTTGTTCTCCCTCCTATTTTATTGTCAATATTAGGCTTACCTTTTATAGTGATTTGGGTAACATGGAGTCTTGTTTACCCACTAATGATATTAACTTTTTATGGGTCTAAAGGATATATTGCTGGACTTTCAGATGCTTATTATCATATTCCTGATGTAAGAAGATCAACTTTTCTTAATTTTGAGAATACCAAGAGAGGTTTAAACCAATTCAAATCGGAACCGGGATATTATATTATCTTAGGTTTAATGATTTTTGTATTTATATGGGCTTGGATTTCACTAATCCAGACTATAAGTTTCTTTTTTACAAGAACATTAGCAATATCGACTATGTCCTCAGCTTTTGTATTTGTAACTTTATTTTTTGGTATTATAGGATATTTTACACGTTTTTGGGGAAGAAAAATAAAATATCGCGGTATTGATATTTATTTTGCTGCCTATTTAATGGCTTCTATAGGTATCAATGTTCTAGTTAATTTCTTAATTGTGAATCCTAATAAATTGTATTATACTTTTAATTTATGGACTATCACTAATCAAATCGTTCCAAATTATGTTATGTTTGCTTGGGCTGCTGTTATTGAAGAAATTGTATTAGTAATTTTTACTTCATACTTTTTTTTAGCAAGAAATAATGAATTTATTACTAATATTAAATATTCTAAAATTACTAAATCTGGCCAAATTTTTGATCCAATTCCAATATTCAATTTAATTAAACATCGTAATATTAAAATAAGAAAACTTGCGGAAGAAACATTGATATTGATGTTTGAAAGAATTCCTTTAAAAAATGAAATAAATCTTAATAATTGGAAATTTAAAAATTCCGTGTTAGATGGCATATGTGAATATGATGCAAATTCAAGAGAAATTTGTATAAAAATATTAATTCAATTAGAAAAAGATGTTCCAGAGAAAATATTACCTTGGATAATAGAAGCATTAGAATCTCCTAATTACGATAAATGTATCCCTATTACAAAAACACTTCTAAACGCAGATATAGATTTCGTTGAAAAAATACCTAAAGATTTAATTATTAACTTAATTGAAGATTCAGAATGGAGATTAAAATTATTGGGAGTAAAAATTTTAAAAAGACTGTTAAAGAAAAATAATGATTTGATTCATAAAGTTAATATTAAAAACTTAATAAACAACCCAAATAGTAAGGTTCAAGTCGAGATTCTAAATATTTTGGCAGAATCTTCTTATGTACTTCCTATTGATACTATAATTCAAAAAATATTTCATATTAATAATGAAATTAGCGCGGCAGCAATTAAAAATCTAAAAAATCTTGACCACAAAGATATTGATAAAAAAATGATTTCTAAAATTATTCCTCTGATGAAAGATCCATCTAGTTCTGTAAGAGCTTCAATTTATGAGGTATTAGCAAAAATAGGTAAATTTAGAAAAAATAATATTCCAATTTTGCCTCTCTTTGATGGTTTAACTGATTCAAATGAAAAAACTCGACAAGCAGCCATAAATGTATTGGAAAAATATTTTAAAGAGGAACCCGGGTTATTAGATATTGACAATATAGTTAATAAAGTCGATCCAAATAATTATGAGGTATTAAATAGCTTTGTTTCACTTCTCGGAAGATTATGGAAATATAATCCTGATAAAATATTGACTTTTTTTTTAGTATTTATAAAATTCGAAAATAAACAATTAAGAGAAAATATTTCAAATATTTTAATAGAGAATTATAAAAACAACCCTGATTTAATAGTTCAGAATTTAATTAAGATCCCAGATATTACGAAATATCTAACAAAGGGAATTATATCACAAACAATAATCAAGATTGGTAAATCAGATCCAGAAAATATAATTCTAAGCTTAATAAATTATCTTAATGATGAAAATGATGATGTAAGATTAAATGCTCTTAATTCAATAGATGGATTGATTGAAGAATTTGTTAATTATAGTAATTTGAAACCAATCCTATTACTATTACGGAAAGACAAAAACAAACAAGAAAAAAAAACCGCCTCAAGTATTATTTCAAAAATAGCTCAAAAAGATTCTTCTCTGATAAAACCATATATGTCTGAATTCTTACAGATATTAATTAAACAAGAATTATCTGTAAGAATTGTACTTACTAAATCTCTATTAGATATTGCTAAAGATTCTCCAGATATCATTCCAGTCCAAGAAATTCTAAATTTTCTTGACGATCAAGATTCATTTATCCGTGAAACTAGTGCGAAAATTCTGGGGTATATAGGATACAAACTTCCAATTTCTGTTATAGATGTTTTAATTAACAGAGCATCAAATGATGATGAATGGATTGTCAGAGAGGCAGCTGTTACAAGTTTAGGAGAAATAATTAATCATGTTGATGATAAGGAAAAAATCATTGAAAAACTGGTTTCTTTGCTTAATGATGAGCAAAATTGGGTTCGGAGGTCGGCTTTGAATATTCTATCAACTATTAAAGAAGTAAATAATTCTCATATTTCTTTTAATGATTTAAGAAATAATTTAAAGAGCACTGATCCAAAAGTTAGAGAAGCTTCAGTGGGATTAATTCGAATTTACAGTAATCAAATCGAAGAAATTTTTAATAAGATAGTGATATTATTAGAAGATGAATCAAAAGAAGTAAGAGCTAAAGCTATTAATAGTTTTGTTGAAATTATACAAGAAGTAGGACTTAACCAGATATTATCAAAATTATTGCAAAATTTAAGTGATGAAGGTTCTATAGAAACCCAGCGTTCTATTGCACTAATTTTAGGACGAACTGTCAAATATGAGGATAAAGAGATTAAGAAACGAGTCATTTCTCTTTTAAAAATAAGATGTGAAATGAGCCAGGATCCTATTATTTGTGCGACCCTACAACAACTAAAAGAGCTTTGATTTTTTAATTTTTCTTTACAAAATAATCAACAATAATTTAATAAATCTTACATCAGTCTGTTTTTTTAATATTTCCTTATTTTCTCTTTAATAAAATATGGTATTAATATTACGAATTAAAAAATCACCAAGAATATTTTAGGTATATCAATAAAAATTTATGTGTTTTGCCATGACAACACCTTTGCCAAGTCCAAGTCAACCAATTAATAAAGTTCAACGCTTTGAGGATTTTTATCGTTTATTTCAAGAAAAACCAGGTGTATATAAGTATCAAGATCAAATTAATGATATTTACGCAAAAGGAGGAAATACTCTAATTATTCTTTATGAAGATTTATTGGCAAGTGAACCAGATTTAGCTGAATTGCTAAAGCAAGATCCTGAAGCTTTACTTGAAGATGCTATAGACGCATTTAAAAATTTATTAAAATTTCAGGGATCAAAACTTTCTATTCAAAATTATTTTGTCAGAATAACCACTAAAGATAAAATAAGCACTTTATTTATCCCTCTAAGAGGATTAAGAGCAAAACATATTAGTACCCTAGTTTGGTCTAACGGTATCTTAGTTAGATGTTCTACCATAAGACCTAAGATAATAAAAGCTTCATTTGAATGCAATATATGTGGAGCTCAATTTGATATTATTCAATTAACTTCGAGAATTAGGTGGCCTAAATTTTGTGTAAACAAGAGATGTAAAGCAAGAGCACAAACAGATTTTAGACTTTTATCAAAAAGTTCAGAATTTATTGATTGGCAAAGCGTCATGATTCAAGAGATACCAGAAGATTTGCCAGCTGGAAGAATTCCTAGATCAGTTCAGGCAATTTTAACACATGATTTAGTTGATACAGTAAAACCTGGGGATAGGGTCAAATTGATGGGAGTTTTTAAATCGGTTTTAGCCCAGTCGACTAAAAGTAATAATTCTACATTATTCAAGACTTTTTTTGATATTAATTTTATAGATCCTGAAGATAAATCAGAAGATACTATTGATCTCTCCAAAGAAGATATGAAGAAAATTGAAGATCTATCAAAAGAACCATTTATACAAAAAAAAATCGCAAGATCAATCGCTCCGGATATATATGGAAGAGAAGACCTTAAAATTGCTTCAGCATTAAGCTTATTTGCAGGGACAAGGAAGAAGAAACCCGGAGGTGGTTATAAAAGAGGTGATATTCATGTGTTATTTGTGGGAGATCCAGGAACTGGAAAATCAGAGATATTGAAAAGTGCCATAGAGGTATCTCCACGAGGATTGTATACTTCTGGGAAAGGTTCCACCGCTGTAGGTCTAACCGCGGCTGTGATAAAAGATACTGAAACAGGCCAAATGAACCTTGAGGCAGGAGTTGTAGTATTAGCAAATGGAGGTGCAGCTGCTATTGATGAATTTGATAAAATGGATACTGCAGATAGATCTGCACTCCATGAGGCAATGGAACAACAAACCGTAAGCATTGCAAAAGCTGGAATTGTTGCCACATTGAAAGCTCAAACAGCGATCATAGCGGCAGCTAATCCATATTCAGGAAGATATGATAGATATAAAACACCTACTCAAAATATTCGCTTACCGCCTTCTCTATTATCACGTTTTGATTTAATTTTTATAGTTGTTGATAAGCCTAACCAAGCAGATGATGCTCAAATGGCTGAGTTTATATTAAAAAATTCCATGATGAACTCAGAAGAAACACTTGAAGAAAATGATACTTCTATAGCACCCATCTCAAGAGATCTTCTGAAAAAATATATTAAACACGCTAGAAGGACATGTAATCCCGTTTTATCTGACGAAGCTAAAGAAAGAATAAAAGAATTTTATCTTGACTTAAGAGGCCAATATGACAGTGAAGATGCAATCATATCGATTTTAGCAAGAAATTTAGATGCTCTAGTAAGGCTTAGTGAGGCTTATGCTAAAATGGCGTTAAGAGATAATGTACTTAAAGAAGATGTTGAAGAAATAATTAAATTGTTCAAGAGATATCTTAAAGACACTGGTTATGATGAAACAACTGGAAAAATTGATATGGACAGAATTTTTGTTGGTCAATCTAGAACTAATCTAAATAAATTAGAAACTATTATGAATAGATTGAAAGAGATCTTTGAAGAAAATAATTGGAGAGCACTTGAAAAATCTAATGTTATTCAAATTTTAGAGTTAGAAGAGAGTTTAGATAAAAAATTCATAGAAAACGCTTTAGATGAGCTAATAAAAGAGGGAACCTTATACGAGCCAAAAAGTAACCAAATTAAATTTACAAATAAAATAGAATAATTTAATTCTTTTAAATTATGTTTAAAATAGGGTTATTTTTAATAGAACACTTTTACTGCTTCTTCTGAGATAAGTTTAAATACTAATTCAACATTTTCTCCTGTTTTTGCAGATGTTCGAATAATTGATATAGCATTAATTTTCTTTTCTAAAGAAAAAATCTCCTTTTCACTTAATTCTGTTCCTAAATCATTCTTATTTGCGAGTAGAATAATTGGAGCCTGTGCGCAGTATTGTTTTACATCAGGAATCCAGAATTTTTCAATTTGATCGAATGTGTTTCTACGTGTTAAATCCCCAACAATAATAATCCCCTTAGCCCCAGAATAATAAGAAGGTCTCATACTTATCCAACGCTCTTGTCCAGCAATATCCCAAAGCTGAATCTTTATATCAATATTCTTTTCTAATTTTAGTTCCTTAGTAAAAATGTTTGTTCCTATACTTGAACGATAATCTTTAGTAAATTGTCCCGTAATAAATTTTTTAACTAAGCTTGTTTTTCCAACAGCGGGTTCTCCAATTACAATGATTTTCAGCGTGTACTTAATAGTCTTGCTCATATATAATTAATCCTATGAAGAAACTTTTTTAAGTTTATATATAAATATTAAAGTAATTAAGTCCTAAAAATATTAAAAAAGTAAAAATAGAGAGATAGTATTATGACAACGGGCATAATATATGATGATATTTACTTAGAACATAACATTGGAACTCAATTACAACATGTAGAGAGCCATGAAAGATTGATTTCTATAATGAATTTTTTAAAACAAAAACATTTGCTTGAAGATCCAAACTTTAAAGTTATTAAACCAAGAAAAGCAACTTTAGAGCAAATCAAGTATGTCCATAAAGAAAGATTAATTAAAGAAATTCAAGAAATATGTGAATTAAGTGCTAAAACGCACCGTCTTCAGTCTATTGATATGGATACAGTCGCATCCCCTAAAACCTATGAAGCATCATTATTCTCAGTCGGTGGAAATTTGCAAGCTATAGATGAGATATTAAATCATAATGTAAAGAATGCCTTTGCATTGGTAAGACCTCCTGGACACCATTCTAATTCACATAAATTTGCTGGATTTTGCATATTTAATAATATTGCTATCGCAGCAGAATATCTTTTTAGGGAAAAGGGAATAAAAAAAATAATTATTGTTGATTGGGATTGCCATCATGGTAATGGTACTCAAGATATTTTCTATCAAGGTTCTAAATCAGATTCTGGCGAATTAGTAATATTTAATTCTCATCAATACGGACATTTTTATCCAGGTACAGGAAATTATGATGAAATTGGCATTGGGAAAGGAGCAGGAAAAATTATTAATTATCCAATGCCTGCTGGTTCAGCTGATGATGTTATACCTCTTTTTTTCGATGATATAATCGCTCCCATATGTGAAGAGTTTAAACCAGAATTTATTTTAATTTCTGCGGGTTTTGATACGCATTGGACAGATCAATTAACAAATATGAGTTGGACATATCAAGCACCTGCAAATTATCTAAAAAAAATTAGAACCGTCGCACAAAAATATGCTAATGATAGAATTCTTATAACTTTAGAAGGAGGTTATGAATTAGATAAACAAGCTCGCGCTGTTTATAATTGTCTAAAAGTTCTTAATAATGAGGATGACAATCTAATATTAGAAGAATCAAGATCTTCAAGAGCGGAATTGCTAGAATATTTCATTAACAAATTAATTCCCGCATTAAAGGATAAATTAAAGCCATATTGGGAATGCTTTTAGGAAGTTACTTACATACAAAACACTTTTATATTTACATTTATGCTATTATTATAATTACACTAATTATTGTATAATAAAATTTTATTTAGTAAAAATTAGATAGAGATTATTATGTCCGACGAATATGAGAGAAATGATAATAATAAAGAAAAGAAAAAAAAGCCGTTTTCAATACCATCGATGCCACCGCCTTCAATAACCCCTCTTACCCCCCCTCCTTCAATGCCACCTCCTACAGCTACACCATCTACGACCCCCCTGCCTTTAACAACCCCTCCTGCGCCTTCAATCCCACAATCACCTTCTCCACCTGTACTTGAATCAACTCTCCCTCCTATCAGGGGACCTATGACCCCCCCTCTTATTGATTCCACACCTTCAATTTCAATAGCGCCTTTACAAGAGGAATATAATTCAGTTAAAATACAGCTCCAAGAAAAAGATTCCAGTATAAATCAATTACAATCTCAAATTAATAATTTAAATACCCAAAATTCACAATTAAATGCTCTGATTCGAGAAAAAGAAAATCAAGTGAATCGAGTAACAAACCAATTACAATCTCTTCAGAGTTCAACTGAAGCTTATCAACAACAAGTTAAACAATTGACTGATGAAAATGCTCAACTACAAGCTCATATTCCTGGATTACAACAACAAGTTCAAGAACTTCAACAACATAATTCTATGTTACAACAACAAATTGGGCCGTTACAAGCACAAATTACTAAATTGCAGGAAGAGGTTGTGTACAAAGAAAAGCGTATCCAGGAACTGAAAGAACCAAAAGCAGTAATGCCTTCTAGTTTAGCACAAGGTATAACAGATCAAACATCTAGCTATAGTACTAGTCCATCTTTGACACCTACAACAACATCCACACCTAGCCTCTCTACTCAAATGGGTGCAGGGAGAAGAATTTGCCCTAACTGTGGTGCAAGTGGTTTTGCTGTAAAGGAAGTTGAAGATAAAACGCGAATAATCAGTTACATTCCAAAACCTATTTATGCAAAAAAACTGGTATGTACTAAATGTGGTTTCGAATTTTAAAATTATTAATCTTTTCTTTTATACTATTAATAAATCTTTTAGCCTTCATTTCAAATAGTTTGATTAATGGGCATATCAACTGAGTTATAATTGATAACTTTTCATAATTAACTACAAGAAAGTTATTCATAAAATTATTTTTAAAGAACCTAACAAATTAAAATAGTATGTGGAAAATTATATATATAATAATTTTAATTAATATTCTAAACTCTTTTTGGTGAAAAAAAAGGTTTATTTTGGTCTAATATGTCTGAATTAAGAGAGGAAATATTAGGAGGAGGTATTAATAAAAAGCGAATTATTGGTACAGTCTTAATAGCAATGCTTTTAATTGGTATTTTTGCCTTCTCAATGACTTTTTATAGTATTCTCTTTGGTAGTCAAAGGCCGATTCCAAGTGAAGAAAAAGCTAATACAGACGAAGAGGAAGCTTTATTAATAAAACCACCTTTTCCCTTTGATGAAGATTTTTGGAAAAATCTTTTACAAGATTTTTTAGATAATTTTGATCCTAGCCTTTTAGACAATTTAGATATAGATAATCAAACTCTTGCTGATATGTTAGCTGACCTGCTTGATGCAGACCTAAGTGATCTAGATTTAGGGAACTTTTCTATGGGTCAACTTCTCCCCTTATTAGCCTTACTTGGTTTAGCTGGTGCTGGAGATATAGAAATATTTAGAGTATTTGACTACAATTCCTTAGATAATATGAGAGATGCTTTATGGAAAAGTGAATGTTTTGATGAATATACTGGAGATGGATGGCATTCTACAGCGAGTTTAAGTACATATAATTTTTATAAATATAGTAATTATTATTCTAAGTATGCTCCAGATCCAGAACTTTTAAAAATAAAAAAAGAAGTTCCATCTCCTGAAATTGGAATAAATTCTATGAGTATACCAACTCTTTTCCCTTCTCCATTTGTGATGGAAGGAAGCGTAAATGCTCCTAACTTAAATTTAGGTTCTACCACTCTTCATAAAAATGACTATAATTGCACTACACTAGATCTCTACTTTGATTCAACTGAAGGAGTAAATATGACATACGAAATGTTTGGTCTGCACCTACCTACAGATCAAGAAATAAATAGTACTGCTGTTGAAGCTACTTATACTCCATCATATATAAAAACAAAATATTTACAATTGCCTCCAACAATCACCGTTTATAAAACTAATAACCCCAACTTCAAATCTCACTGTGATATATTAAATACTATCATAAATCCTAATGATAATGCTTTTGTAGTCGCTAATAAGATCAAGGATTATCTTAACACATACTTTAGTCTTCCGACGACTATGGAGGAAATTTATAATTATGAACCTGCTCCAGAAGGAACGGATGTTGTTGAATGGTTTTGTCAAACCCAAACAGGATTATTTTCTGATTTTGCATCAGCTTTTTGTGCTTTCTCAAGAGCTTTTGGAGTAGCAAGCAGATTTGTTGATGGGTTCAATAGTTTTGGGATTGAAGAATTTACTGATAAGAATGAAGGACAAGACTGCTTTGCGATAAAATATAAAAATCTCTATAGTTGGGCAGAAATTTATGTCCCAACTGATGTCTCTGGAAAAGGGAAATGGGTTCAATTTGACATTGAACCATTAAATGTATTAGGAGGCAATTTTACTATAGATGTTGATACAGATAGATTAACTTATTCTAGACCAGATGTAATAAAAATCAACGCTAGTTTAAGCGAGCCAGTTGATAATCAACGTATAACATTCACAGATTTAACAACTGATGAAGTTATAGGTCAAAATTACACAAATTCGCTTGGTAAAACTTCCATGAAATATTATTTAAATGCTTCTCATGTTGTCGGTGCTCATGTAATTGAAGCAAAATACGATGATGTGATTTTTGACCATACTTATATTGGTATATTAGGGAATATTTCAGTTGTTTTATCGAATATTAATCCGAATGTAGTAAATCTCTCTGATGCTCTACCAGATGGAATTAACGTTCAAGGATATCTTTATGATCCTTTAAATAGTAAAAGAGTCAAAAGTGCTGTAGTTGAAGTTATTTTACTAGAAAGAGGTACAAGTAATGAAATAATTGGTGCATTTAATCCTCCTGTGGTTATTACAGACTCTAATGGCGATTTTGATGATTTTTTGGATTTAACTGTGGTTAATTCTGGGCAATTCGAAGTAAGAGCCGATTTTAATGGATATTGGATTATAAATTTTACAACTCCCAGCATTACAAATTCAAGCAATAGATTAGAATTAAATATTACTAAAGATCTAACACCATGGTTCTATATTGATGGTGTACCAACAAATGTTCCAAGTAATCCTCGTGTTTCTAGATACATAAATCTAAATCTCACTGTAAAAGTGGTTTCAGCAAGTTTTGGACCAGTACCAAATAAAGTAGTTTCTTTTTATGATTATTCCAGAGGTGGAACTTACATTGGATCTGATATTTCAGATGCAAATGGACTTGCCTCAATAAACTATTTTGTAGGTGATTATTGTGTTGCAGGACCCAATTTATTATTTGCTCAAATAGGTTTACAAAAAAATTATTCATATTTTGTTCTGAATGAAGAATCTACAATAAATATTATTTCTGGACCATCGCCTAGAGTTATCAATCGTACTGGGGGTGGAGCCACACAATTTAATATAGTAGGCGAAATTTATGATAGTACTAATAACTCTCTACCAATAAGGTATTCTGAAATTTCTTTATTATTATTAAAAGGGGGAGCAGATTATTCTTCCTATTTAGTTCCAGGTGAAAGTTATCCTTATCAAACTGATTCAACTGGTACTTTTGATCTCACTTTTGGAGTTACTCCAACCACCCCACCAGGAAATTACACGTTAAGATTAGATTTTAATGGAACAATTAGTTTATTCTCCTATCCTTATCCTTTTCCATTCAATTTACCATTTTTAAATACTTCTACGGTTTTTAGTAGTGATCTACAAATAAAGGTCCCAGCTACGTTACAATTCAGCTTTCGGATTAATGGGACTACGTCTGATAATGTTTACAACCCAGTTATTAATCGTTATGATGATCTCAATCTCACAGCTTATATACAATACGACAGCATTCCTATTGATGATGGAGAATGGGTCGATTTTTATGATATGACACAAGACAACCTCTTTATTGGATCAGATCAAACTAATTCAGGATTGGCCCAAGTTACTTATTCAACGGGTTGGAGTACAACAGCGGGACCGCATTTAATTTATGCCACATGGAATAATAATTATAATTACTCATATTTCATATTAGATGCTCCTATTATTATTAATCTTGATATCTGTCCTGAACCTAGGAATATCAACCGTAGCGGCGTGTTTGGTAGAAATTTCTTAATTCATGGATATCTTAATGATTCTCTTAATGGAAATCCTGTGAAATACGGAAGTATTAATGTCCATCTGTATGATGGACCCACTGAAGTATCATTTTATCTAAATTTAGAATTAGGATCTTTACAGCTTGGAACTTCAGGAATAATAGATCTCACATATTCTGTTTCAGACTCAACTCCAACTAAGAACTATACTTTACATGTTGATTATAATGGTATCTTTACTTATACAAATCCTAACTATCCTCAATCTTTTGATTTATCGTACATAGCAAATTTTTCTGATAGTGCATTAGGATTCTATAATTTAAGAGTTTTTGATCCTGATGATGTTAATATATACTTTTTCATTGATGGAACCCCAACACAAATATTTTATTCGGATGGGAACCTTCCTGAAAGATATTCTGGAATTGAATCAATAAATTTTTCCGTATATGTTATTCAATATGCAGTTCCAGTTAGTTCTGGTACTGTTACATTCACTGATATTTATACGGGTTTAACCTTAGGAACTCCATCCGTAAGCAATGGGTTTGCTTCAATTTTAGCGGATACTACAAGTTGGCATGGAGGACTCCATCGAATAGAGGCCCAATGGTCAGGATCTGTTGCTACGAATAATACATATGTCATTATTAATAAAACAGCAAATATATTTGCTAGCATAAATCAGGCTTCCATAATTAGAAATATTGACAATTTTATAGTTGATGGCACACTCCAAGAAAATGGAGAATTATTAAGAGGTTTAGTTGTCAATATTCGATTATTAGATGCCACTTACAGCGACGTCTCTCTGCTGTATTTAAGTGGATATAAATCAATAACAACGGATGCTCTTGGGTATTATCACTTTGATAACTCTATTAATCTTAGTTGCCCTCAAGGACAATATTATATAAGAATTGATTTTAATGGAAGTATTAATGAACCAGGCATAAGTTTATCAGATTATGTGATTCATAATAGTAGCATACTTATTTCAATAAATATATTAGCAGATACCTATATTATAGGGAATTATGAAACCAACGTCGTTAAGAATGATTGGTATTATGGTGATTCTTGTTATGTTTATGGATATCTTTATTGGGATAATGGAACCGCAATAACGGGAATGGAAATTAACGTAACCATTAGAGATGGAACTGGGGCTATATTAACTACTCAGACAGACTTTACCGATGGCAGTGGATTTTTCAATATAACTTTTATTGTTGGAGATTGGCCAGATAATACTGAAGTATGGGTAAATTTCTATCCTGAGGATCCAGATAATTTTGGAATTCCTAATGGATTATATATAATATTGACGGAACAAGAGATAAATAGGCAAACTTAAAAAAAAAGGTGAAATAAAGCTAAATGAAAAAATATAAGATTCCTCAATATTTTAACAAAAAGTTGAAAGTTTTTGGAATTTTAATTATATTTCTAATTATTTTAGTTAATTTTGCCTCCTTTACTAATTTTAATTTTAAAGCAACTTACCCTAATACAAAAAATAATCCAAAAATGTCCTGGTTTTGGGCAACACTAGAGCTTACAAACCCAAGTGAGGTACATAATAAGCGATTCTATCATAATTCACTTGTTTCTATAAAAGGTCATCTTTACAATAAAATTGATGGAAGTAATAAATCAGGAATAAATGTGGCTATTGAAGTTAATGATGTTTTAGATATGGGTTATACTGACATTACCGATTCCTGGGGAAGATTTGATATAAATTACATAATTGATCCTTTACTTGATATTTATTCAAGTCATAAAATAGAAGTAATTGTAACCGATTCAGAACCGGGTGGTTCTGGGAGTGAAATTGAATATCTCAATTTCTATACAATTGAAGTAAATGCATCATCATATTTTAATATAGTTTCGCATGATGATACCTCAATCCCTAAATTATGCGAAGAAGATTTCAATCTCAATGGGTTTTTATATTATGATAATGGATATGGAATCCCTTCTGTGAGTGTTAATTATTATTGGTTAGCTGGTTCTTCAATTATCTCTCAAGGTTCCTTTCTTACTGGTTCTTCAGGCTCTCTTACGAATCTACAAGTTCCAATAACAAGTGAAAGTTATTTAACTCTTAAATTCAATTACTCAAATGCTCCTTATGTTAATTACTCTGAAGCTTCTATAACAAATATTAAAGTATTTTCGAATGTAACATGGGCTTTAACGTTCGATTACATGCCTAGAATAGGAGATACGTATAAAATAACTGGAACATTGAAGTCTAAGACTAATCCTTCTCTAAGAATAAATGATAGAGAAATCGAGTTTTATTACAACGGAACTTTAAAAGGTACCGTAACAACAGCTTCAGATGGCACATTTTCATTTAGTTTTCCAATTATCGCTCCAAATGGGACTGCATCTATTCAAATTCAATTAATACATGATGTTATTGGAAAACATATTAAGTATTTACAATATATAATAGTTCAGCCCGCTCCTTCAACAATTACGGAAGCACGCCCATTACCTCCATTTTTTTTATTTTCTGTAATTTTTTTTCCAATTTTAGCCGGTATTATTGCAGTACTAGCTGTATTTGGATACAGATATTATAAAAAACAAGAAAAAGAATCTCGGGTAGTTTCCCTTCCACTTGAATCAAAAATTATTAATCTTAAAATTCTTAAAGATACCGGACGGTTGGAAGAATCAATATCATATTTATTCAATGCAATTTATATGGATTTAATTAATGCTAAATATAATAGAAAGAGAAAAGAAAATGAAACAATTAGAGATTTTGCTATTATATCAGTAAAAGAATTAAAACTAACTCCATCATCAATTTATCCTTTTATTCAAAAAGTGGAAGAAATAATATATGCAAAACCTTATGGTATAACTGAAAAAGATTTCTATAATACCTGTGGTTTATTTTCACCAATATATCTTCAATTAACGGGATATAATTTTGTATTAACTTTTTAAATTCATCATATAATAAAAAAATCAAGAGTTAAAATTAAAAAAAAAGTAAAAAGAAATATAAATTGAAAAAAAATTAATAAATAGATATTCTAAAAAAATAAAGAAAATGGTAAAAAAAAATGGCAAAAAAGAAAAAAAAGCAACCAGAACCAGAGATTAATATTAGCCAAAGATTTGATAATGTTAAAATCTTGGTGGAGTCCAATAGACCAAAAGAGGCAATCGCTTATATTTATCTTGTTTATGATGATATAATCGATGTCAAGTTTAAAAAGCCAAGGCTAGCACATCAAACGATTCGTGAATATGCGATAGCGTGTGTCAATGAATTAGAAAAGAATCTAAAACCTGAATCTGTGTATCCATTCATAAAAAAAATAGAAGATATCATCTATGGTGGAGTGGAACCAACAACTAAAGAATTGAATTATACAATTGATTTATTCACTAATTT
Source organism: Promethearchaeota archaeon (assembly GCA_019058365.1). GTDB lineage: Archaea > Asgardarchaeota > Lokiarchaeia > Sigyniarchaeales > SOKP01 > Loki-b32. The sequence continues at coordinate 265,291 of JAHPZE010000003.1, forward strand.
ATACAATGAAATTACTGGAAAATCCTTTACATTCAAACTCTAAGTTCAAATAGTAATATTAGTATTTTAAAATTCCAAGAATAATTAAAAGTAAATCGCAATGGTGAAACCAGGAAAAGCAACACAAAAGAGTATCAATATTTCTAAAGGGATAATTTTTACGTTTCTAACAATATATCTAATCATTTTTGGAATAATTATTAGTAATTTTACTGTGATTTTCCAACAAGAAAAACCGGAAGTTTTACCTATTATTGTAACTTATATCCCCATGCTATGTTATTTGGGGTCAATTTTTAGTGGTATCACTTTTATTGTATTTTTAAGAAATACCACAAAACAAAGGGTACAAGAAACTCAATCAAGAAAGAAAATTAAATCTGGATCGTTATATAAGCAGGCTCTGTTTGTTGTTATATTTATTTTTGTGTTCATTCCTTTATTTTCTCCTTTGATAGACGGAGGCACAAACAATCAATACAACTCAATATATAATACTCAGTACTGGAATGGTGCTGGAGACTTTAAACTCGCAATTGAAAATGACGGATATGAAGTAATGGCAGTACAATCTAGTTTAAGTGCTACACAACGGCTAGATAAATCAATCTTATTAATTTTATTAGGTCCAAATCAATTTTACGATCCTATATTTGAAGTGCCTTATTTTATTAATTTCTTCAATGGTACAAATTCCCTTCTAATATGTCACGACCATGGATCTACAAGTACTTTATTATGGGAAATTCTAATAGCAGGTGCAATTGCGCAGGTTCAAATCCCAATAACAATTTTTCCCAATGGAATATTGCGAGACAATGCTTCTTATGATACGACTCCAGAATTTCCAGTTATTCAAAATTTTGCTGCTCATCCAACAACAGCTGGAATAAGTAAAGTAATTCTTTCACGAGCATCTTGTGCTGTGGGGGGACCTTTTATTGATGCTTTTGGTTGGACTTCTATAGGTTCTACAACCGATTACGGATTTATTGATAAAGCTCCATTTAATGGAAGATATGATTCTCCCAATGATGATCTTAGTTTAGGTTTCATGAGTGCTATTACATCAATAGCAGGGTTCGAAGATTTTCCCTTAGCTAACCTTCCCCTTGGAGGTTATGCCCAAAGTGTATTTTTAGCAAAAGATAGCGGAAAACAGCGAACATTCGTATCTGCGGATGCTAGTTTATTTAATAATGAATTAATTAATGATGCTTCATATGATAATTTACAATTTGGATTAAATATCATTGAATGGTTAACATATGTAAATGAAGGAAAAAGTAAGGATGATTGGATTGTAGTGTTTGATGAAGCACATTTAAGACCAGAAGGTTCAAGAGATCTTACATCCGCAGGAATATTTGGATATATTATGCAGTATATAGTACACTTATCCACAAATCCTATCACATTATGGATTTATCCACTTCTAGCGTATTACTCATTAAGGAAATACCTTCCTAAAAAGGATAAAAAGAAGGAACAAGAAAAAATCGCAGAAGAAGAAGAAAAGAAAGAAGAAATGGCACGATTTCGAACATCTTCTTTTTTTGCTCAAAAGATTGAGGAATATAGAGATAAAATGAAATATGGAGATGCATTAAAACTACTTTATAGAAGATTAGAACGAAAATTGCATGGGCAATTAGGAGGGGTAAAGATTACAACCCAAAAGGTGATAAATTTAGTAGTAGCAAAAAATCCATCAACCACAAAATTAAAAATAAGAAGATTAAGTAAATTTATGGATAGAATTTTGGCAATTAAAGAAGGAAAATCTAAAGTTAAAACTGAACAAGATTTCGAAGAATTATTTTTCGAGATGGGTTGGGCAGTTAATAATATTTAATCATATTTAAAAAAAAAAATTAAGAATAAAACAAATAAAAAACTAATTAAAAAATAAAGAGGTTATAAATAAATGGAAGCTCCAGATAAAGCAAAATATTATGACCATGAAGAAATAGATGTTACACCTATTAGGGAGATTACTCAAGAAGTATTAAGTGAGGTGAGCCGTGTAATTGTTGGTTATGGAGAAATTCTGCAGCAACTCTTCATAGCTCTCCTTGTAAATGGGCATGTACTCCTAGAAGGAGTACCAGGACTAGGTAAAACGGTAATGGCAAAAACATTCGCAAAAACTCTTGGAATATCGTTTCGTAGAATCCAATTCACCCCTGACCTACTTCCAGCTGATATTACTGGCACTAAAATATTTGATCAAAATGAAGGTGCGTTTGTCCTTCAAAGAGGACCCTTATTTGCGAATATGGTTCTCGCTGACGAGATAAATAGAGCTGCTCCTAAAACACAATCTGCGTTACTAGAAGCCATGGCCGAACGTCAAATAACCATTGAAGGGCAGACATTAATATTGGAAAAGCCCTTCATTGTTGTTGCAACTGAAAATCCAGTTGAAATGGAAGGAACTTATCCACTACCTGAGGCACAAATTGATAGATTCTTATTCAAACTTTGGTTAGATTATCCAGATCAAGATGAAGAAGTAGAGATTATGCGTCGACAAATCTCAGGTGAATCTCCATCAGTTGATCCAATTACAGCTGGAGAAGAAATTCTTGCAGCTCAGAAAATTATGAATTTAGTATATATTGATGATAGAATTCTAAAATACGTTCGTGATATTATACTGAAAACGCGGAATCATCCACAAATTGCTCTTGGATGTGGTCCTCGGGCTTCATTGACTTTAATGAAATGTGCTAAAGCTCGTGCAGCAATACTTGGTCGATCATATGTTACTCCTGACGATGTAAGAGCATTAATCGTGCCTGCGTTAAATCACAGGATTCTATTAAAACCAGAAGCTGAATTAGAAGGTCTTGATGCACAGAGTGTTCTTAAATTAATTGTAGAAGAAATACCCGTCCCTATTTAACCCAGTAATTTTTCTCTTTTATGGTCGTAGTGTTTAAAAAAAATTAGAAGATAAAAAGTGGTGGAGATATTATTTTAGGAGGTAAAGGAAGAAGTTTAATTTTATTTGCAGTGTTTTTTCTTACTGCTGGATTTGCATTTGTAAATTATTTCTTGATCTATTTTGCCGTGTTATTGCTATTTAGTACAATCATTAGTTTACCGGTTTTTTATTATAAAATGAACGTAGAGGAATTAAGAGTACATAGAGAACTAGAAAAAGAAAAAGTATTCAAGGATGATTTTGTTCATGTTAAAGTAGTGATTGAAAACATAGGGCGCAATAGCTTTGATTTTATTGAAATTAGGGATAATTACAACCCACAGCTATTTAGATTAATTTTAGGGGAAAATTTTATATCTACTAGAATTGGACCGAAGAGTACAATTAAATTTTCCTACGTACTTGAACCAAGAGTTAGAGGTGAATATGCTCTCGGACCCTTGTCGGTAATAGTTAAAGATAGATTAGGTTTTAATTCGGTTGATAGAATTGTACCAGATAGTGTAACAGATATTCTTATCTATCCACCTTATGAAGATATTAAAAGAATTGAAATTTTAGGCTCAAAAAGATCCTTACAACTTAACTATGGTGTACAAAGATCTAAGCAGAAAGGCCTTGGTTCAGAATTTTATGGTATGAGAAAATATGTATTTGGAGATCAATTTAGACTTATAGATTGGAAAGCAAGTGCTCGAGCTCAAACACTAATTGTAAAAGAATTTGAAGATGAACGAGATGTAACTGTTATGATTTTAGTAGATTCTTCAGAAACAATGGCAGGTGGAGCAATTGAAAATACTAAATTTGAATATGCTATAAGAGCTTGCATGCTTTTAACAAAAGTAGCATTAACAAGAAGGGATAATGTAGGTGTTTTTACATTTTCAGATAAAAAAAATTTAAATTTCTTGAAGCCAAATAGTGGAGAAGAACATTTCTACCAAGTTTTGGATTTTGTTGCTAGAATAAAACCACAGGGGAAATGTAAATTTGTTGAGGCAATGGATGATTTTACAAAACGCTTTCAAAAGCGAAGTTTGGTTTTCGTTATATCTGATTTAGAAGCAAATCCTAAAGATATTTCTCAAGCTATAAAAAAGTTAGTTCCGTTTAATCACACAATTATAGTAATTAACCCGTTTAGTCCATGGTTTGAGATTCATGAAATAGATTTATCTTCAACAGATAAAGCTTTAGCAGAAGCTATAAGTGAAGAAATGATGGAACACATCCTAACTATTAGGCAGGGACTTCGAAATTTGGGAATAAATATAATATCATGTGGACCTGATGATATGATGAATCAAGTTTTAAGTAATTATATGGAAGCAAAGAAAAAGGGGAAGGCGTATTAAAAAATGGCTCGTGGATATCTATTAACTTTAAAAATTATCAATCTTGCTATATTTTCTTGGTTATTTATTATCTTTTTAACATCAATTTTTGATTTCAATGAAGTAGTTAGCACTGCTGATAATCAATTAGTTATATTAGCCTTTTTTGGGGCAATACGCAATATTTTTTCTTATATAATTTTTGGTGGGGGTATGGTTATAGCCTTCGCATGTGCTGTATTTACAGGATTTTATAACGGGTATATCTTTGGTCTAATTCAAGGTTTTTTTCAAAAATATTTAATTTCATGGTTTTCATTTGATCTAGAGCATATTCGGGAGCTATTAGGCAATGATACATTCCTATTACAAAATCTAGGATTACAACATATTCCTAAGTTAATAATGGGCGAAACTCAAGTATTATTTAGTGATCTCTATTTATTTATCTTTCAGATTCTGATCCTTATTTCAATTATATATGCAATTAGAGCATTTTTAAAAAACGATCCAAAGCATTCGCTTGTTGCCATTGGATCAATAGTCCTTATGATTATTGTTCCTTTAATGGTGGAAGGCTTAAGAAAAATGTTGAATTTAATCAATATTCATATTACTTATTTAGATGAAATGGTTAACCCAGTCAACCCTAGTTTAACTGAAATACCACTCGATGAATTTTTTGCGTTTATAGCTAGTCCTGCTATCTCATTTGCTATCGTCTCTTACATTTATTTAGAACTTGCGTTCCAGATTAATTATACTGATACTGTAACAAAACCCTCTTTAGAAAGAAGTGATAGACTCGAAGCTCAGTTAAATATTCTCTCAAGAGAATCATACTTTATTACAGCTAATATTGATAAAATAAAGCAAGAAGCTAAAGAAAGAATCAAGGAATTGGAATCAGAACAAAAAGAAGGATTAGTCATCGGAAAATTTTTCGCAAAGACAGGCAAACGGTTTTCATATATAAAAGAAATGATAGAAAAGAAAAAATTAGAAGAAGAAGAAAAAAAATTAGTTACTGCTGCATCTAAAACAAGACGTCTGGGGAGGTATATAGATCGCCTTTTTCGAGAGGATTCTGAAGCTAAAGATACACTAACTGCAAGATCATCAGCCCCTAGGGCTCGAAATTTAGCAACATCTACAATAATCAACTTTATTTATCGTGTAGGTTTACTGTTAATTATAAGCTTCATTATTATACACCCCCACTGGTTTTTAAAAACAATATTACAATTACCTCCCGCAATTTCTGAAAGTGTTGTAATGTATTCTCCCGAAGTTATCATTATTTTACTAGGACCAATTATGGTGCTTTTTCCAGTAATTTCTAAATTAATTTCATTTATCAAACATAGAAATTTAATAATTCGGTTACAACAAGAAGGGCGTATAAAAGAACTTTTAACATCTGTTGGAGACTATGTTAAAAAAGAAGAACTTGAAGCTCCAGTAGAGGAAGAAGCTGAAGCGGTTGCAACTGAATCTGCTTAAATACAATTGATTTTTTAAATTTTTAAATTTATTACAAATTGAGCTAATTCAATCTTTTTTCTTAAATTACTCATTATTGTATCATAAAAGTAAGCCTTGATTCCTAATTCTTCGATTTTTGGTTTTAAATCACAGTCTCTATTATCTATAATAAAATGACCTAAAAAATCTTTATATAATCTAGCAATACCTACACATGAAACCTCCAAACCAATATTTTTCATCATTTTATCTGCTGGCCCTTTAACTGATGCTCCTTCTATAATTGGGCTTATTGCAAAAACTTTATCCTTAACCTGGGAAAGAGTTTTCTTAATTCCTTTTACTTGTAGAATAGTTCCTATTGACACAATAGGATTTGAGGGGCAGATTATGACTTTTTCAGCGTTTTGTATATATTTTAATATACCCTTAACTGGTACTGCCTCTTCAATTCCTTTAAATTCTACTTTTAAAATCTCTGGTTTACAGCGATATTTAATAAAAAATTCTTCGAAATGCATTGTTCCTGAGGGTGTAGTTATATATGTTTCAACAGATTCATTACACATAGGCAAAACATGAGATTTAACTCCTAAATTTTTACATATCAAATTAGTTATCTCTGCTTTATTATAACCTTGATTGAATAAATCCGTCCGATAGATATGTGTAGCTAAATCTTTATCACCCGCATTAAACCATCCTGTATCATAATAATTCTTCAAAGAACTTAAACAATTAAAAGTTTCATGTGCAAATCCCCATCCTTTTTCCTCATCCACTAAACTTGCTAATGTATAAGTTATAATATCTAAATCAGGACAAATTTTGAGTCCAAATAATTCAATATCATCACCAGTATTTACAATAATCTTAAGAACTTCGGGTTTGACCACTTTTGCTAACCCTTTAATTAATTTTGCACCTCCGATACCTCCTGCTAATATTACAATATAATTTTCACTCATAGTATTAATCCAATATTCTCGGTTCATATATTATTTCTTTCAAATCTTTGCGATTTGGAGCTTTTACAGCTTTAAGAGGGTATCCAACCGTAAAAAATACCATTGGAATATAAGATTTAGGAAGTTTTAGAGACTCTTTTACAATATCTTTGGCAAACAATGGAGCACAATACCAGCACGCTGCTAATTTTTTTGTTTCAAAGGCAAGGAGTAGATAGGTCGCTGAGCTACTAATACTCTGTACACCTAAAAATAATTCATTATGTGTTCTTTCAGTATCTTCGTACTTTTCTAATTCTTTCTGATCTAAACATAATAAAATTAAAAAAGGCGCCTTCAAAAACGTATTTCTCGTTTTTTCAATTTTTCCTTTAATGACTTCTTCACCATTTCCATCTTTCAGTAAATCATATCTTAATTTTTCATTCATTTTATCTACTAGCCTTTCACGTAGCATACCTTTCTGTAATATAATATACCTCCAAAATTGCCCATTGTGGGCACTTGGAGCCCAACGCGCAAGTTCAATGCATTCTTCAATAACTTTTTTATCTACATCTTTGGATGCAAAATCAAATTTGTAGCTTCTTCGATTTTTGAGTATTTCTAGAAATTTTTCATCTTTTGGACTTCTAAATAAATCAATTTCCTTCTTTCGTAAAATAGATTTAATTTTAGACTTTTCATTAAATTGAAAATTATATCCTCTTATTAACACAATTGGAATCCCCTCATCTGATTCACCCATGACTAACTGTGCTGCTGCAGCTAGACTATCAACTTGACCAATGATGGTTGTTTGGAGTTCATATCCAAATAAATCTTTCTTACCTCGCATATCTAAAATTGGATCTATCCCTGAAACTCCAATAGCAGTTCCTATAGCTCCTATTCTAAAAGCTCTTCCGAAGGAATCGGAAATAATTACTGCAATTTCCTTATTGGTTTTATTTTTTAGTGTAATTCTAATTTTCTCAGCATCGATATCTGGATTTTTTGGTAATAAGGTTATAATTCCTTTTTCACCCACATTAGATTTATCTATTCCCGCATCAGCACAGATAAACCCGTGTTTTGTTTCAGTTATTAAAACATGCTCACTTCTTATTATATTCTTTGACTCATCTAAAATGGCTTGGATTAATTTAGGATCCTTCTCAGGCAATCCTAAACTTCTAATACTTGGAGCTATATGTTTGTAGATTTCAACAGCTCTCTCACTTGGATTGATCTTATTTAAATTTCTGATTCGTCCATTACTTTTTGATATTATTGATTGAGCTATTATAATAATATCTCGATCTTCTAAAGAAATCTCATTCTTATTTAAAGCTTCTATTATTATATCTGTGATTTTATCTCCCTTTTTTATTAATGGAATTCCTCTTAACCCTATAATTTTAATTTCTTCTTTAAAATTCATAATAGATCCACTTTAGAGATTTATATATCTTTTTATCTCCACTTTATTACTTTTAGCTAAATTTTCAAATTTTTCAGGAATTGCACAACAAGCAGAAAAAAACTTGAATTGGATTTCAGGATTGTTGTTTTTTAACCATTGTAAAGAGGCTTTAGAAGGAATTTCGATTCTTGTTATACCTGCTTTAATTGCATATTTTTCAACCTTATTTTTTATGTTTCCACGAGGTCTCATGCATCCCAATGAAATTTCTGTTTTAGGAAAAATAAATCTTAATAAAGCTATAATTTTTGCAATATCTTCCGGTTTTGGAGTATCAAACTTTATCTTAGAATTTTTGGGAGGAATTAACACAATAACAACTATCAAAGATGGATTAATTTCGGTTTCTTTAATAAATTTGATAGAATCTAATTCTTTTTTGAGTTTTCCATAATGCAAACCAACACAAATATGAGGAACAATGTTTAATTTATATTTTTTTAATAAATCAATTGCTCTTGAATATTCACTTAATTCTATATCTAAATGATAAATATTTCTTATAACTTCTTCATCCATATTAACATCAAAAGATACGATATCAACATTAGCATCAGCGAGTTTCTTTGCAGTTTCTTGATCTAACAACCCAGTATGTGTATTAATAATTAAATTTGTTTCTTTCTTTACTTTTTTAATTGTATCTAAAAAATTTAATATTGGTACTGAGCCATCATACCTACTTCCCCCCGAAATTAACGCCCCCACCCCATTATTTTTAGAAAGAAATATTAATATTTGTTCCAAATTTCTATTATCTACTACCTGTTTCATTCCTTTCAAATATTTCTTATTACAATGTTCACACTCTAGAGCGCATTCACTCCCTGTTATACTAATAGCAGGAAATCTCTTAGTTGGATTATATATTTTTAAAAGATTTCCAAAATTCTTCTTGGTAATATTTTGAGCTAAAACTAAAAATGGTTCTAACTCTTTATACCCTATATTTATAAATTGTGAATAATCAGGCCATATAGCATTTCCAGATTCTATTTTCTCTAATAATTCCTGTAATTTATTCATATTTTTTTAACCATTTCTTATTCGAATATTTATCCTTTACCAATTTTTTTGCTAAATTTTTTTCATTATCAGAAAAAGTCCCTTCCTTTAATTCAATTCCTAAGGATTTTTGAAAACCGTGTTTTAATGAATTTATCATCTCCTCTTCGTCATAACTTTGCATTTGATTTTTAATCCCAATACATTTAGCTCTTACAGATTTTACCATCCGAGATTTACCTACATTCTCAGGTGCCTTTAACACAGAATACATCAGATCTGGCTCAATGTCTAATAAAATAGTGCCATGTTGAAGAATATATCCTTTCTTTCTGATTTGTGCGTTCCCAGAGAATTTTTTTCCATCTAATAGAATTGCCGGGCAATGAATAACATCTTTTTCTGGTTTTAAACCATAAATATTTAATCCAATAATTATACCTCGTGTAATAATCTCAAATTGATCTAAAACCTTATTAGCACCTAAATTCTCGAGAAATTTAATAGGACAGACAATTGAATATGTAATTTCTCTAAATTCATCGTGAAAAACAGCACCCCCTCCAGTAATACGTCTTACAATATTAAATCCTTTCTCTTTTACGAATTGAAGATCAATTTCATTCGATAGACTCTGATTTCTCCCAATACTTGCTGTTGAGGGTTTCCATTTATAAAATCTTAATGTGTTTGGAGATTTCTTCTCAATTGCCATTTTTAAAATCGCCTCATCTAAGCTCATATTCCAGAAACCATTTTTAACTTCTAATGGTAAAAATCTCCACACATTCATTTTTTCTATTAATTTCTTAATTTACAAATTTGTACAACAATTCATATATTTCCAATTTTTCTTTTTCTGTTAATTTTCGGGGGTAATTATAGATAGGACCTGATGGTTTAGATGTATAGAAAGGACGGTTACATCCTGGACATCCTGAAGTTAAAAAAGCATTTGTATTATTAATGATCATATTTAGTTCTTTTTTCCTCATATTAATTTTTATTATCTCTCCTTTTCTATTAAATGTAAAATCATTTAACTGTTTCTCATTATTGATGATAAGAAATCTTCCTAATTGCAATTTTCTAAAATTTAGAAGGGTAGGTTGATTCAAATTTTCAAACCTTGTACCTTCTATAGGCGTAAAAGCAAATAAGGATATGATAATACCTAAATTATTTAACCTTTTGATAAGTTCAATTACATCTTTTTCAGATTCTCCTAACCCGATAATGATATGAGTACTTACATATCCAGGGGAAAAAATATCCAAGGCTTCATCCAACTTCTGAAAATGTTCTTCCCACTTATAAGGGCCTTCAACATTACTCCCTTTAATTTTTTCAAAAACTTCAGATGTAGCACCATCTAACGCAATTCCTATTCTTTGAACACCTCTGTTTTTTAATTCTATCAATTTTTCTTTTGTCAGAGGTGGAATGGCAACGGATATTGGGATATCAGTATAAGGCCTGATCTGAGTTAAAATTTCTATTAAATCGTTAAAATTTTCTGGATAATTAAGAGTTTGAATGCAAATCCGTTTGAATTTTTTTGAAAATGGCATATATTTTAGTTTTGTTAGAAAATCCTTAAAGGAAAATATTGGCCAGTTAACTCGAGAAAGTTTTTCTATAGAACTTTTTGATGATCTAGCTTGAGGACAAAAACCACAATTCGCCATACAATGTCCTTTCTTGAATGTCATAATATAACATGTAGTTGGAGGATTTTTGAATTGAGCTAATCCCCCTAAGCCTAAAACAGAAGCGCTTCCCACAGATATTCTTATTTTTTCTATTGTCACTAATCTCACTAGTAAGTTGGTAAAATTAAGTTTTACTGCTTCGGTTAATAATTTTTATAGTGATAATATTTATAGCTATTTTAACAAATATCAAGATTTGCCAATTATAAATAACTACATAAAAAATTTATTGAATCAATTATTAAAATATTAAATATTATGCATATACCCCAATTTTAGAAAAGTGTTATAATTCTATGGTTGAGTATGACGCGCAAAAAATAGAAAAGAAATGGCAACAAAAATGGGAAGAAGACAAAATCTTTGAAGTCAAAGTGGATCGAAAGAAAAAAAAATATTACGTATTAGAGATGTATCCATATCCTTCTGGTAAACTCCATATGGGGCACCTTAGAAATTACACTATCGGAGATTGCTATGCCAGGTTTAAAAGGATGAATGGGTTCAATGTACTTTACCCAATGGGTTATGATTCCTTTGGAATGCCAGCAGAAAATGCAGCAATAGATCATGGTGCTAATCCAGAAGAATGGACCAATAAAAATATAAATACAATGAAAAACCAGCAAAAAAGGATTGGGCTTTCATATGATTGGACAAGAGAAATATATAGTCATAATCCTAACTTTTATAAATGGGACCAATGGTTTTTTTTGCAGATGCTAGAAAAGGGATTAGCATATAGACAAGAAAGTTATGTCAATTGGTGCCCAAAATGTGTTACAGTTTTAGCTAACGAACAGGCTCAAGGAGGAAGATGCTGGAGATGCAACTCTCTCGTTGATCAAAAGTTTTTAACACAATGGTTCCTAAAAATAAGAGATTACGCAGAGGAACTATTAGAGGGGTTAAACATTGTCGATTGGCCAGAGAAAGTTCAAGTTATGCAACAAAACTGGATTGGAAAATCTGAAGGGACCATCATTAAATTCCCAATTGTTGGAGAGGATAAAACTATAGATATATTTACAACAAGACCTGATACACTTTTTGGAGTTACATTTATGGTTTTTGCTCCAGAACATCCTTGGGTTCGTGAATGGGTGATAAAAACTGAATATGAGAAATCTTTCCAAAAAATTTATGATGATGTAATGCATCAAGATAAATTTAAAAGATCCTCCATTGAAATAGAGAAAAAGGGGCTATTTATCGGAAAATATGCCATAAATCCGATTAACAATGAAGAAGTACCTATATATATTGGCAATTTCGTTATTTATGAATATGGTGCTGGTGCTGTTATGGCAGTACCTGCACATGATCAAAGAGATTTTGAGTTCGCTAAAGAATATGATATTCCCATAAAAATTGTTATTCAACCACATGATTACGAATTAAATGTTATCAAAATGAAAAGAGCCTATGAGAGTGATGGGATTCTCGTAAATTCAGAGGAATTCAATGGTATGGAAAATCGATCTGCAATCAATATAATAACTGAAAAATTAGAAGAAATCAATATGGGACATGCAACGATAAATTATAAACTTAGAGATTGGGGAATTTCACGTCAGCGTTATTGGGGGTGCCCAATTCCTGTTATATATTGTGAAGAATGTGGTATGCTCCCAGTACCATATAAAGACTTACCTGTTTATTTACCAAAAGATGTTTCATTTACCAAGACAGGTAATCCATTAGAAACAAGTGAAAGTTTTCTTAACACTCAATGTCCTAAATGTGGTAATAACGCAAAGCGAGAGACAGATACAATGGATACTTTTATAGATAGTTCTTGGTATTTCTTTGCTTATTGTGATCCTCCCTCTGCCGAATCAAATATACCTTATACTAAAGCTAAAGTAAATTATTGGGGTAATGTCGATCAGTATATTGGAGGTATAGAACATGCAGTTATGCACCTAATTTATGCTAGATTTTTTACAAAAGTAGCTCGAGATCTAGGTCTTCACAAATTTGATGAGCCTTTTCAATCTTTACTCACCCAAGGAATGATTAATAAAGCTCATCCCTTCTGTACTAACTGTAATACTTTCCTTATGAAGGCTGATTTAAATCAAATGAAGTGTAGAAAATGTGGAAGTATAGATCTTATTCAAAAGTCAGTAAAGATGAGTAAAAGTTATGGAAATACCGTAAATCCGGAAGATATAATTGAGAAATATGGAGCAGATGCAGCAAGATTTTTTATTTTATTTGGAGCAAGCCCATCATCGGGATTAGAATGGTCTGAAGAGGGTGTTGATTATGCTAATAAATTTATTAGAAACATATTTACATTGTTAACTGAACCTCCTAAAAATAAACATGAAAATCCAACAACAAGAGATACATTGATCCAGTACTATTTAAATAAAATAATTAAAGAATTCACAGAAAACATGAAGAAGCTCGCAATAAGGAATGCTGTTAATAATTTGATACAATTTTCATCAGAGTTTGGAAAATACAAAAATGAGGGGATTATTAGCGAGATTTTCGAAGAATGTAAGGAAAAATTACTTTTATTACTTCACCCTATAGCTCCTCATATGACAGAAGAAATTTGGGAAATAAGTGGTAGAAAAGGATACTTGAGCTTAGCATCATGGCCTTCCTATGATGATAAACTACTTACTCAAGAATCTGATTATAAATGGAAATTACTGAATAATATCTTAGCAGATATTAATAACATAAAAATAGTGATGAAAAAAGATACTATGGATAAAATCTCAATAATTATTGCCGATCAGTGGAAATCAAAGTTTTATAATAAACTAATGTTGTTATTAGAAGATACTAAGAACCAGGGAGAAATTATGAAAAAATTAATGCAAAATAATGAATTAAAAATACATGGAAAATATGTCAGTTATACAGTTAGTAAAATTATGAAAAATATAGGAAAATATCAAAAATTTACACTCCCATCTGAAGATGAGTATATTTTTTTTAATGAAATAAAGTCAATAATTGAGAATAAGTTCCAATCTAAAGTAAACATTAATTTTGAAAAAGATTCAATTGAACAAAAAGCAGCCCATGCACTCCCAGGTAAGCCAGCAATCATTATTTCCTAATTTTTTATATTATTATCGTATTAAAGTATGAAAAAGAATCAATTTCTACAAGGTTTTATTAACTTTAGATTAAATAAATTATTATTAATTTGAATATATTAAAATTTGAAAAAAAAGCGCTAAATTAATTTCCAAATATAAAAATCATTTTAAAACAAATGACAATATACGAACTCAGTATTATTTCTACTACAGGATTCCCTTATTATAACACAATTATTAAAGCTGTACCGGAAGGTGTAAAACTCTTTCTTAGATTTTTTGATTTTTCAAAAAACATGCCTATCCTTCAAGATCAATTAGATTTTGATTCAAAATTCGACCTTACAGCAGGACTTATATCTGCATTATTTGAATTTGCTCGAAATATCGATAAAAAAATAGAAGTACTTGAGTTTAAATCTAAAAAAGAAAGACAGACATCTAAAAAAATAGATAAAAGAAAAAATTTTCAAGGAGATGTATTAATTACAGCACAAACAGAAACTTTTTTATTACACAAATCTGTTAGAGAAAAGATAAAACTCATCTATTATAATTTTATAAATTCTAAGACTCCTCTTGATTCTGCTGATAATATCCATAAAAGTGAAGAAAATAAAATCGTAGATATTTTAACAGATTCAATTGCGCGACAAATAATATCAAAACATAAAATTGATATTAAACGCTTAGCAAATGATTTTTTGAGTGATATGAAAGATTATGGTTTATGGGGGATTTGCATAGCCTCATTTGACCTTTCCCCTATTATCACTTTTGGAAAAAAATATTCATTAGAGAATGTTTACCATATTTTAAGACATATTGGATATATTCCTGAAATAACTCCCTTGGAATGGATTTATAGACAATCATTTTTCTCCGAAGAACCAATTCAAGTATGTATTATTAAATCGGATATTGGAGCCACGATTGAAAATAGTTTATTTGAGCCCTTCTTTTATTTACTTTTTGCTGATCCCCAGAGTTATTTTGGTGAATTCCCAGCAAAGCTTACTTCCGCTTTTAATAAAATTCTTGGTTAAGAAATTAAGTATGAGATAAAGAAGATTTCAGAAAATTAAGAATTCAATTAAGAAGAGAAATTAACTGATTTTTCATTTAAAAGAGATACTATTTAAAAGAGTTATTCGCCGCCTTTATTATTTGAAATAAAGAATCTGCTTGTAGTGAAGCGCCCCCAACTAATCCTCCATCGATATTCTTTTTATTAAACAAATCTTCAGCATTACTTGGTTTAATTGATCCTCCATATTGTATTCTTATTAAGTCAGCAGTCTCCATTTCAAATTTATTACGTAACTTTTCACGTATGAAAATATGGATTTCTTCTGCTTGTTCTGGAGTGGCAGTGATCCCCGTTCCTATTGCCCAGATTGGTTCATAAGCTATTACAATTTTTAACATCTCTTCTTTTGTGAGATCTTTAAATGTTTCATTAATTTGGTATTTAATAACTTCCTTTGTTTTTCCCGCTTCTCTTTCTTCTAAATGTTCCCCTATACAAACTATGGGGTTCAAATTTACAGATAATGCCTTTTTAAGTTTTTTATTAATCAAAGCATCTGATTCTTTAAAAATGTCCCTTCTTTCACTATGACCAAGAATGACATATTCAACGCCAATTTCTTTTAAAAATTTTGGTGATATCTCGCCTGTATATGCTCCCTTATCTTCAAAATACATGTTTTGTGCTCCTAATTTAATATTTGTATTCTTTAAAATTTCGTAAGCATTAGTTAGAACGGTAAAAGGTGCTGCAATTACTATGTCGACATTATAAATTTCTTCTAATAACGGAATTAAACTTTCTAACATTTCTCTTGATTCATTGGGAGTACCTCGATTCATTTTCCAATTACCACCAATAATAGGTTTTCGCAATATATTCTACCTCTGACATTTTTTATAATATAAATTGATTAAATTTTCATTATAATTCAATTATAGAATATGTCTATAAAATTCTAACTAAAATTAATAAATTAATTTACAGTAAAAAGGAATAAGAAAAAATTATTCAATTTTCGGGAGTTTTTCCTTTAATTTTGTCGTTCCTAATAATTTTTTTATTTCATTTATATCAGGACTCATAATCGTGGGTAGTCCTAATTGTGTACGTCTTCTTTCTATAGCGGGTTGCATAGGGATAGCTTTTCCATGTTCCATTACAGTCGATGCTTGACCTGTATAATGAGTAGGAGCTTCACCCCTCTCTACACTCATGTTTTTTAGAATTGTGAAAATTTCTGTTAGCTCGACCTTCTGAGGACAGACTTCATCACATGTATCGCATACCGTACAACCCCAAATATTAAATGAATTTTCTGCACCAAAAATTTTTTCTTTAAGTCCTAATAAAGCGTCTAAAATTAAGCGTCTTGGGTTATATCTACCTTCAGTAACTTGTGCTACAGGACACGCACCACTACAAGTTGCACATTGATAACAATATGCTAATGTATTGCCAATATCATTACCGAGAATTTGGTTTCTGAAATCAAAATCTATAGTTGCCATTTGAAACAATCAGTTTATCTTAATATTATTTAGTATAACTTATTGTTGATTTTAAAATTAATTCTTTTAAAAACATATTTTAAATTTAAAATTTTCTCCTTTATTTTGGTTCTCTTCTATTGTTTTTTAAGAGAAATTGTTTTTAAATTGTAAATGAAATTAATAAAAGGAATTAAATATTTATTTCTACAATAATATAAAAAACATACAATAAAGCAAATAATTTAAAAATTGAGATGATATGACGAATATTGAAGAACTAAAAGAATTTGGCATTGAAATTACGGAAAATATGAAACAGGGGAAGGTTATAATAGATGTTTATACAACATGGTGCGGACCCTGCCGATTTTTAAGCCCAATATTAGAAAAATTAAAAGAGGAAGGACTAATTGAGTTAATAAAAGAAGATCTTGATCAAAACAGACCTCTTGGCGAAAAATTTGGTGTAACAGCAATACCTACACTTCTGTTTTTCAATAATGGCGAATTATTAAATCATCCAATAGAGGTTCAAGGTCAATTGCTTGTTCGAAACGGTATTATGGTTGGAGCTGCTGGAGAACAAGTTATTAGGGAAATCGTTGATAGAATGTAGTTTAATCCTTTCCACGTATAAATTCATTTCCGCTTTTTAAATATTTTTTCTCTCTATTGGTAAATGTCAAAAAAAGAGATTAAAAAGTTATTTTTTTCTCCTTAAATAAAATTTGAATTTCATACAAATAATCTATGTATTGAAATAAAAATTTTTTATTTAATGAAATTTTTTCAATATTTAATTTAATATCAGATTGGAAAAAAGAAATATGAATTTTTCAAGGAAAGAGCTAATAGAAACAGACGCAACGATGAATCAAATGAGAAATGCCATTTATATATTGACACGATTAATGGAGAAAAATGGAATAAGTGATTCAAAAGATCATTTAAGAAGAATGGGACAAAATATTGCCAAAACTTATATTAACTATTGGCAACCTACAAATATCGTTACAATAAATAATATCAAGGATGTTATAACAACTATATACCAAAAAGTTATGAATAGCGTAGTTTCTTTAGAAATCAATGAATTAGAAAGAGAAATTAGGGTTCAAGATTATAAATGTGCATTATGTAAGTATCAATACACTGATATAGAAATTGCAGGTTGTGAAATACTATTGGGGCTTATATCTGAATTTATATCCCTTATAAGCAAGGAATCGTCTGATCCCTCATCAATTACTTTAGAACCATATAAAGTAAATGAATCTAGAGCTTATGGTAATAAATCGTGTATTCAAATATTCAAATATAAAATTGGAAAGGAGGGATAAACTTGGGTGCATTCCAATGGTTAATGAAAAAAATAACTAAAGTATTTGGACGATCCACTAATGCGTTATTTTATACACTTTTATATCGAGAAATTCTTAAAGAGGTTAATGAAATTACTAATAATGAAAAAGAGAGCCTTATTATCCTCAGAGAAATCGGAAAAAGATCAGCTTATGAATCATGTGAACGCCATTCAAGTATATTTAAATTTATGCCTGGGAACCCCAAAAAAGTTTTAGATTATTTTGAAATTCTATGGGTTGTTGTTTTTGGAAGAGAATTAGAAGATTATACTTATGAAGAAATTCCTAAGGAGGAATCAAAATATAATGATTATATTTTAAAGATTAAAAATTGTCCAATTTGTGCTGGATATGGGCAAGATAAGGAAGATTCCTTTGATTTTGATAAAGTAAAAGATGATAAATCAGAAGGTTTAGCGTGTGGTTTATGTGGAATGTTAGAAAGTGTAGCTAATTTTATTTTGAAAACAAAACGGAACGATTATAGAATCCAAATAGTTGAACAAAAATGCATAGCTCGGGGTGGTGAATGTCTTCAATTTATTTGTAAAATTCATGATTATAAAGAATGGAAAGAACTGATGTCTTCTAGAACTGAAGAAAGGATTTCAACAGGGATTTATTTTGAAGAAAGTTTAGAAGAGGAAGAGATTGTTCAAGAAACCAAACTTGATATCATCGATAAACTCCAAGATGTTATTTCAATTGATAAATTAGAGGAATACCTTGATGAGCCTTTGGAATCAATAAAAGAGAGAGTTTCTGATATTATCAGAGATAAACTGAATATGGAACCTACACATTTCTTTGACTATTTCCGTAATTACGAGGATGATATGATTCGGATAATAGGATACCTTGGAACTCATCTTATAAATGAATATGGGGGATTATTGGAAAAATCCTTTAAGAGTGAATGGTTTGCAAAAGTTTTTGGCTACATCTTCAAACAATTAAAAGAAATGACTCTATTATTCATTCCTTTAGATGTAATCCGTGATTATAATGAACTCTTAGTCAACTTTCTTGAAGGAGTAGCACCACAAGAAATGGTTGAGAATGTGAAACAATTTACCAGTAAAGATACAATAACTTATATCTTCGAAGGGGCTCAAATGGCGCTGCAGAATTTAGGAATTGATTTTTCTGAATTAAAAGAAAATGTTTGGGAAGAATTAAAAGCAGAACGGGAGGATGGATTAATATCTTCAGAAACTTCCACTATTGATAAAACTCGTGAGCGTGTTCCTCAGATTATTAACATCCTTCAGGAATTACTAATGATAATTAATGATATTCTTACATTACCAATTAGAGTATTAATTTCAGAAAGCCATTATGGATTAAAGACAGCAATTAATTCCGTCGTTTCAGAAGAAGAAGGTTTATACGGTTCAATACGCGGGAAACTTGATAACATTTTTGACCAAATTCAAGATATAAGAAAATAAGTCCATGAGACCTAAATAAGGTGATTTTAGACTCCCGCAATTCAATCTTCTTCTATACTCCATTTTTCTTCAATTTGGTCTGGAGTCATAACATTAAACCAACTCCGAAAATCTCACCTAAAGTTAGAGGGATAGTATGTTTTTTTAATAATGAAGGTGTATATATTTTTTAAGCTCATACCCTTTTTTCTCATATTTATAGTCATATCTCTGCGATATTTAGATAAAATGGGTTTTAAATCTTTCGCTACCTTCTTTTTTTAAGGAATCCTTTTAATTCATCTTCATAATATGTGAATCTCCAGAAATCTCCATCGGATTTAAATTCCCCACAAAAAGGACAAAAGTCAAATTCAGTTGATATTATATTTTTACAAAAGCCACACTCAACATTTATTATTTCTTTTTTTTTTAACTTCTTTAAAAATTTTTTAAAATGATTTTTGTAAGGGAATTGTTTATCGAGAGCTAATGCTATAAGTTCAGCATTATCTATCTTTTTGGCGTTTTCTTTTATTGCTTGATATGCTTTTATATTATTGATTTCTCCAAGAGCCCATGCGGCAGCTTGACGTATTATCAAATCAAGCGATTCCATTTTTAATAACTCTATGAGAGGTTCTATTGCACTTATATCTTTCAATTTACCAAGTGCTAAAGCAGAACAAACACGTATTTTTTTATTATTTTCTACTGAATATCGATTTTCATTTAAGAGATCTATTAGAAACCTTATATGTTTTTTGCTACCTATTCTTCCAAGTGTTCTAGGGATTTCATATTTCCTTTCATCATCATAATCCTGATTTTTATAATATTCAATTAATGCTTCTATTGCTTTTACATCACCAATTCTAGCAAGCATTTCATGCACGTACTCTCTAACTGAATGATTAGAATCTTTTAAAGCTTCACATAAAGAATCTATAGGAAATATATCCATTTTTTCCTTATGATAAAATTGAGAAAAAACTAAATCTCTCAATTGGTTAGCCGCAGTTTTACGAACATCCTCTGAAAGATGAAATAAAGCATAGTTTAACTGTTCGATTACATTTATTCCACCAATGTTTTTTAATTTATAGATTATTGATTTTATCATATCAATATCTTGTTCCTTATATAATTTATTGGTAAGAAGTTCAATTGCTTTAGGATTATCCCACCCTGACAAAATCTTTAAGGTAATATTAACAATTTCAGAATCATCATGATACAATGATTTTTCTAATACTTCTTGCCATGGACCTATAAATCCAGATATTTTACTAAATCCCAAGAATTCTCGTATCGCATCCTCAGAACTACTATGATTATATTTTTTACCTATTTCCCAAAATTTCTTAGATAAATTATTAAGATCCTCTTTTTTATTCGTATGCAATGCTTCTCTCATTAATCGAAAGCTATCGCTAACTGATTGATCATGTTGGATTTCTCCTCGTTTTTCCAATAAAGCTATATATTTAATGTAACTCTCAAATAATTGTTTTTCCTTTAATTTATCTTCTTCTGACATGGAGTTCAGATTCCCTCTTTTCTTATATTCAGTTGTTTCTCATAATTTAAATATCTTTTCGATCATCTTATATATATACCTTATATAAAAGACCCACTTCACTCTCTTTATCCATAATTTCAATAAAAGTATAAAATCTTTAATTCAATTCTTCTCCCAAACTTTCTTTGAATCTTTCTACTCGTAGAATCATCTTTCACTTGATTAGAATTTCTCAATCTTTAGGTCATTATGAATTAAAAACAGCAATTAATTCGGTTGTATCAGAAGAAGAAGGATTGTATGGGTCAATACGTGGGAAACTTGATATCATATTTGACCAGATTTCTAATTTCGGATAGAATTTTTTTCGACTAGGATTACCTGAAACTGCTAGTATTACATCTTGATCACTGTCAGGTCTATGTTCTTGTTTAGCTCGTGAACCTGCGGGAGTAATTTTCGCTAAACCTAGTTTAGAATTCTTTAACACGTTGGTAATGCTTATCAATTTTTTTTTGTAATGTTCATTTGGTAATTCTTGCTTCATGAGTAAAAATAAATCACTTACCTATTTATAACATAACACCTTTAGTTTCAAATTGGAAATGATTTAAGTAATTTATTAGATTAGTTTAATATATATTAACATTAACACAATGAGAAATTCAAGAATGGATATGGGAAATATTCGCGAAGTTGGTAATAATTTATTACAAAAACATGCGATTTTATATAAGAAATTGATTCAAATTCCAGAATCAAGAGAATTGATTTTCCTTATTGACATTGAGAAAGATCTTAATATTGGAAAACCTCGTTTCCTAAATAGAAAATACACATGGTCTAAAGAATTATTAACAAAATTACACGATCACCTGGAAGATGTGTGGAGTTTTTTTGATTCATATTCACATTGGGTAGACAATTCTTTGATATCAATTATTTCATATACTAAAAGAAGTGAATCCAAGAAGTCAATTATTTTTTTATTAGAAAATGATGTATGGGAAACTGATGAAGTTTATGGTGATTATGTAATTGAGAAAATGGAAAGCTTCACAATGGTTAGCTATTTTCGTTTCAATAAGAAAATGAAATCTTTTAAGATTGATACAATTGAGAATTCAAAAATTGAGAATTGGATATGTAATGATGTGTTTACACAAATTCAACAACAATTCTCTTACATCTGTTCTAAGATAGAAACTGAAATTAAAACCTGTATTGAGGAAAAATATCACAAAAAACCAAAATTATTGATTACATCTGATTATTTCAAGGAACAACTAAATAAAACTAAAGAAATGGCAGAATATTGGCCTGAGGCAGCTTTTTTAAGTATAGGGCGAATTTGTGAGATGTGGTTACTTACACAACTTAATCTGGAAAGTACTGGATTTAATCAGGATTTACTAAAATTAGCTGAGAGATATAATATAGTTGACAAACACGAGTTCAAATTTTTAAAGAAAATTAGGAAAAACTACAATGATTTGAAACATAAGCGATATTATAATATAGACAAAGGTTTAATATTCAGCTTAATCAATTTTTTTTTAAAAATATTCAAATAACAATAAGTACTTCAAAAGTGATTTTGCTATAGAAACCAATTGGAAATCCTAAATTTTGGCTAATATCTTTGTTTTTGATAATATATTCGATCAAATTCAAGAAATAAGAAAATAGAATGTAATTTCGTTAAATTCACATTCCACATTATTTCATATTTTTTTTGTTACCATTCTTAATTTCTTTATTCTTGTAGATTTCATAAAACCAATTAACTATATATTGAAAGAAAAATCGTTCACGAAGAACATCATAATGAGATTTTTCTTTTAAACTTGTTAATTTTGCTATGTCTTCTGATTTTAATTTTCCTTCAACAATTAAATTCATTCGAACTTTGTATTGATCAATCATTTTTATAGGGCGTAAAATTGCTGAAATTGCATCTGATATTTTATCTATTAATTCATTAAACTCATTCTTAAAAAAATATCGATGATCAATATCATTTACTAAAAAATTTTTCACATTTTTTAATATTACTTCTTTTTTGTGATAATTAATTAACTCTTCTTTACTCAAACTCTCTACAAGAAAATCAATTAATCTGTTAATTGTATTTTTTTTAATGGAAAACTTTAATAACTCGGTTTGCAACTTTTTGATGAACTGCTTCTTCAAAAATTCTTTAAATTTAATTATGATAGCCTTATTCTGCCTATTATCTGAACAGATTTCAATAACTTCTCCTTTAGGTG
Organism: Promethearchaeota archaeon; assembly: GCA_019058365.1. Lineage (GTDB taxonomy): Archaea > Asgardarchaeota > Lokiarchaeia > Sigyniarchaeales > SOKP01 > Loki-b32. The sequence continues at coordinate 288,390 of JAHPZE010000003.1, forward strand.
TAGAATATGTAAAACCTAAACCTTGTGGACCCAAACCTCCAAGAAGAACCATTGATAAGCTATAAAAATTATAATTATCCTTGTCTAAAATTTTCTCTAAATTTTTTGAAATGTTTCTAGGAGAGACAAGGTGTTTTTTAATTTCACGGTGCTCATGTTCTTCTTCTATATCATAATAATATGTCCGATATTTATAAAGAACATCAAATTCGAGGAGATCTTTAGCTTTAGTCGGGAACTGGTCTTTTTGCTTTTCGAATTGATAATTGTTAAATAGAAAGTTCTTTTCAAAAATATTAACAAAGTTATCTATAGGACTTAAATATCTAATGTTGAGGCCATAAATGGTATATTGGTCAAAAAAAATGTTTTTAATGAAGTGTATTAATCCATTGTGATCGGGAAAATAAGAAATTGGACTTTTAACAAAATAATTGTAAAGATCTCTAGGCATTATTTCATAAACATATAATATAAATGAATTCGATACTTTACCAAACAAGTCATTCAAATTTGCCATGAATAACCTGTCTTCCTTGAGATGCCTAAGTTCTTGTCTTTCAAATTCAGTGATTTCTTTCTCTAATAAACTGTATTCATTAAAGAATCTTAAAATGTCAATAATCTCTCCTAATGCTGAGGTTTGATATCCAGTAGATATTTTATCGGTACAGATCAATAGCAATTCTGAAATAATATTGAAGCGGTTGGGAATTTTTTTTACATCCATAAAAATATTAAATTCAACAGATGCATTGAATAGAATTCTAAAACCCTCAAATTGTCCAGATTTAAGACATATTGAAAGTTCTTCATAATATCTCTTTTCAAGCAATTTTTGGTTTTCTATTCTTAAAATTTTTGATTTCAGCTGTTCAAAAAGCTGGTTTGATGGCATCATACAATTAATTTAATAGAAGAATTAAAACAAAATAAAACTATTGCTTTCTTATCGAAGATAATATCAGATTAGACTAATCTAATAATTCAGCGATTTTTTTTGAAACACTTTGGATATTTAAAAAAACCATCCCTAATGAAGCATCACTTTTTGCAAGAGTGCATAAGATAGCGTTTTCCCCCGCTTTGGATAAAATTATTATCCCCTCAACACCTTCTATAAGAATTCTCTTTAGATCTCCTCGAGCAAGTTCTTCTACCGCACGTTCTGAAACACTTAATATAGCAGCACTCATTGCACTTACGATCCCATCATTAACATCTCTAGCAAGAACAGAACAGATGGGTAAACCCTGTACGCTAACAATAGCGCTGCCCTGAATATCGGAGTTGACTGCTTCCATTCGCCTCAAAAGGTCGATGAGTTCACTGATGTTTTCGCTCAAAGATTTATCAACTTAAACAAATAGTAGGTTATTGATCTAATAAGATAATAATATAATAATATTATTTTTATTTTTAATTTTAATCTAATTTTAATATTAAGTTTATTAATAAAGTTAATACTTATTTAAAAAATATTTTTATCAAAACCCACATTAATTATTACAATGACTGAGAATGAAAATTTAAAAAGTAATATTCAAGAAGAAAAAAGTAAGGAAGAGTTGGATAAAGAAAAAGAAGAAAAATTTAAAATTGAATCCCTTCGAAAAGCCGGAAAAATTGCTCAAGAAGTAAAGAAGTATATTGCACCAAAAATTAAAGTAGGTGTAAAAGTGTTTGATTTAATTTCTGAAATTGAAACAAAAATTGAGGAATTAGAAGGTTTCTGTGCTTTTCCCGCAAATATATGTATAAATAATATTGCAGCGCATTATACATCTCCTATAAGAGATGATGGGTTAGAAATAAAAGAAGGAGATTTAGTTAAAGTTGATTTAGGAGTCCATATAGATGGATATCTCGTGGATACCGCCTTTTCTGTAAATTTTAGTGAAGAAGAATCCCTTCAGAATATTATACAGGCGACTGATGTTGCACTTGGAGCTGCAAAGATGATAGCTAAACCAAAAATTAATACTCGAGACATTGGTAAAAAAATTGAAGAAATTATTAAAGGCTTTAATTATAACCCAATTAGAGAACTTGGAGGTCATCAAATTGAAAGATGGATTGTTCATGGTGAAAAACAATTACCTGAATTAGGATCTCAGGGTGGTGATATAATGGAAGTCGGTGAAGTTTTTGCTATTGAAATATTTGCTAGTACTGGTGAAGGATCAGTTCATAACACCCAGTATTCATATATTTATGAACTTAATCCTTATGCTGGGCGAGTACCATTACGTAGAAAAACATCAAAACAACTCCTTGGCTTTATAAATAAAAATTATAATACTTTACCATTTGCAGAGAGATGGTTGGCAGAAGAATTTAGGATGGGGGTAGCTTTTGGACTTCAAGAGTTAATACAACAAGGGAAATTACAGGTACATTATGTATTAGCTGAAAAAAAAGGTATTAATGTAGCCCAAATAGAGGAAACTATCCTAATAACTGAAGATGGATTCGAACAATTAACATAAAATACTCAATAGTAATACTTACAAGAATTTAATAATTTAATATGAACAAATTAAATATTTGCCTTATTTCTTTAACATTTGCTCCTGATACTCAAGATGGAGCAGCTAAATTTTTTACCGGGATATATAACTTTTTAAAAAATCAAGGTCATAATGTTAAAGTAATTACGGGGAAATGGAATATAGAACTTTCAGATCCAAATCTACTACAAATCAATATAGTTAGAAGACGATTTTTTTGGTTTCCGCAATTTAATTTACATGTTATAAATTATCTAAAAAAAAATGAATTTGATATAATTCATGGAAATAGCCCAAAAGGAGTTTTACCTATAATATTAGCTAATCAGAAACAATTCATATCTACAATTCATGATTTAGGTCCATTTGAGACAAGCTTTACAAGAATTCCAATAGAAAAATTCTTGATTAAATATGCAGTTAACAAATCTACTTATATTACAACATGTTCTGAATTTATTAGACGGGAGATTAAATATTACATACCTAACATTGACATTAATAAAATTTTCAATCTCTATTCTGCGATTGAAGAAAAATATAAACCCCTTCCTAAAGAAGCTCAAAAATTAAAAGAAAAACTAAATATTAAAGGTCCAGTTCTTCTATATATCGGGCGTATAGCTAAATATAAAGGAGTAAATGATATTATTAAAGCTTATAAAATAGCAAAGAAAGAGATCCCCGAACTCAATTTAGTTATGGGAGGTAAACCAGATTTTTATATGGAAAAAATTTACAAGGAATGGAAGCAGAAATTCAAGGATATTTACTTTGTTGGTTTTATTGCTGAAAAAGAAATTCCAGCATATTTTTCAATGGGTGACATATTCGTAACATATTCTTATGCTTCAGAAGGTTTTGGTTTAACACCAATCGAAGCAATTGCTTGTGGAACACCTGTTATTTGTTCATCATTGGTTGCTTATAGAGAAGTTTTAAAAGATCATGCTATTTTAGTGTCTCCTAAAAATCCTAAAGAATTGGCAAAAGAAATAGTCAATTTATTGAAAGATGACTCGAAAAGGCAATTATTAATCAAGAAAGCACAGAAATTTATAAAAAGATATTCCTGGGATGAGGTTGGTAAAAAACTTGAAATTCTTTATCAAAAATTTATTTAAAATAAATAAACATTATTCAGTAATTATTTATTTAGCTTTTAATTTACTTTTTACGTGCTTGAAGCAAATTTTATTGGGATTTTCAAATTGATTAATTTTTTTCTTAAACGAATTTTTCTTAAATCTCTCTGCAGTAGGACCATGATTAAGGATATCTATAGTTCTTTCAATTATTTGATTTGACTCTTGTAAGTGTTCTAAAGGAAAACCATTTTTTATTAAAAATTTGTCCTGTGGTGCTGATTCTCCGGGGAAAAATTCAATACTAGGCACATTCAATAAACTTGATTCTCTCACAATTGTCCCCCCTCCGCTAATTACTAATGCTCCATAGAAACACAAATCCACAATATTTGGTAAATACTGAGTTATGATAATATTATTTTCTTTACTAAGATTTTTAAGTCCTTTTGAGAGAAAGAGTTCTTGTTTTCTTGAACGAACTAAAAGAAAGTATTTATAATTTGGAAATTCTTTGAAAATTGGAGGAAAAAATTTTTTAATCTGAGTTTCTTCGGGTTTAATTTTATGAATGAGATATGAAGCATAAGATGGTTCAGTTCTTATTATCACATATTTTCCTACCTCTAGATCAAAATTCTTAGGAATATTTGGATTAGGAGTAAATTCCGAAATCCAAGCAATTTCATCAAGTCCATTATACCTTATAATTTTCTCCGGGTCAGCATAGAGTTTTACATATAATTCTTTCGGTATACATTCTGGAGTGATTATATTTCCTATAAATGGATGGATTAATTTGCATACAGGTTCATTTCGAGGTTCGTCATTCATCCCTATAGAAGGAATTTTTAATCCATATGCGATTCTCGTCCCTTCTACAGATAAAAAAGTTACAAAATAATCAGGAGAAAATTTTTTTATTATTGGAAAAAGAGTCTTCAAACGATCTATATATGTTTCTAACTTATTTTCTAATTTTTCACCACCATGCATTCCAATCTTTTTATATCTTATTTTAGAATCATCTAGAATTTGATAAGTTGAATCATAATCTCGAGCAGTAGTTAATAACTCAGCATCTTCGTTTTCAAACATTTTTAAGAGAGAATTAAACATTATTGCAGTTTTGGGTTGTTCAACATCAATCCAAATTCTCTTTCCAGAAAGACTCATTGTAAACACAAAAATGATAACAATGTTTTATTTTTTTTTGTAAATGATATTATTTTTATTTAAAAATTTGACGCGTTATGAGATCTGAAATTATCAATAATCTTTAAGGTCTGAGTGAAAAAAAACCTAATTCCCACAAATGCAAGGATTTGATTTACACTTAACGCATACATCAGGATATTTTTTTGAAATTGCAGATTCAAGATCGATATCTAGTAAATTTGCTATAGAATTTGTCCAAGCAATAATATCTGATAATTCTTCTGAGGCATCATTCGTGTTAATTTCCTTACTTCTTAAAATACGAGCAAATTCACCAATTTCTTCTATCAACCAAATAAAAGTAGCATCAATCCCTCTACGTTGGTCTGCCTTGAAATAAAGATCTTTAATTAAATTCTGAAATTCTGAAATTTTCATTCATTTTCAACAATAAACAGTTATTTATCATAAATTATCCCCCACCGGGTATGAATAACCAATCAAACACACCTACGTGTGCTAATATTACAATTAGTATTAGAGTTACCGATAATATAACTGTACTTATAGGCCCTATTTTAATCCCAACTGAGCTATCTTGAAAAAATCTCATCAATCCTGCTCCTCCCATTGGCATCGGGGCACTACCACTTCTTCTTTTTTTACGTCTTGACTCAGTTCCACGAGATGACATAATTTAAAATATTACTAAAATTTGTAATAACTTTGTTTTAGATTAATTGCCAAAACCATATAAAATTTTATCTTGATATTAAAAAAAAAAATTGGAAAATTTTTATATCTTGTTTTAATTATTTTTAGATAATTTAAAGCACAAAATGTTGTCATTTATTGAAAAGAAAAGATTTTTTATTAATTTTAATAGGATTACTGTTAATTATAGTTGCATTATCATATGTGTTTGATAATACAGAAATAGATTTAACAGATTATAATAATAACAAGATTCCACAATCTTCTGCCGACTTGGATGGAATAGAAAATATTATAATAACAAAATTATATAGGAACGCTACTATAACTGCATATGGGTTATTATCTATAGAAGATACTATAACATTTAAAAATTTAAATAATCAACCTATAACTTCAATATTTTTTGGGATTCCTATAGATATATCTGAAGATTTAATCTTTTTTAAAGCCACGGGAATTAGTGATAATACTCTACTATCAGACAGTTCATCAACAATAATGGATGGAAATCAGATGATAATAATTTATTTTGATTCTCCATTGTTACCCTATCAAATTAGGGATGTTAAATTTACACATACTTATAAAAATATTATTTCATACAGCTTTCTGGAAGATAATCAACACGTAATTTATTATCCAATAGTTTATCCATTGGTACCATATAATATAGAAGGTGAAGCTTCTGCGATCTTCCATTATCCTACTGCGGCAACATCAGTAGATGGAGGATGGGGTATTGTAAATCCTACACTTTCTTATATTTCATATGATTTTGATTCGATTAAAGATGAATTGGAGGTTGATTTTATATCCCCATTTTTAGAAAATTTAGGTGAAAACAAGGAAGCCTTAATACATTTCATTGATAATGATAATTCAAAAGTAGAGATGGAAGAAGTTAATCGTGAAATTTTTATCTCTCCATGGGGGATTATTAAAGTAAAAGAGGACTGCTTATTATTAAACTTAGGATATAATGCAATTAATACCTTCACATTAAAAATTCCTAAAACTGCCACAAATCTTTATGTTTTTGATGATTTAGGTGAAATCCAAGGTACAACGATAGATGATCAAGGTGAATCTAATTATAAATCTGTAACAATTGTTTTATATTATAATCGAGACACTCTTAAACCAAATACAAATTTTGAATTTAATATTGAGTATGACTTACCATTTGAAAATTATGTTTCTTTAAATTGGTTTGAGCAATCAATTCAAATTGATTTATTAACAACAAATTATAACTTTCTTGGTATAAACCAGAATATCAACGTTATTATTGAGGCTTGCAGTAGTATCAATTCAATTACGGAATCTCCTACAGCTATTATAATGTCTAAGGGTGCTACAACTCTTTCATTCCTATCTGAAACGGTTTGCCCTTTAGAAAGAAAAATAGTACAATTTACATTTACTATTGATGTGTTCGATATATTATTGAGACCTATTATATTCATATTAATAATATCACTGATTGCATCAATATACGTATTGGTAATTAAAACAAGAAAGAAAGTTGATACTACAGTTTTATCAACAAAATATATACCGGTTAATGAAATTAGAGAGTTCTGTTCTTTATATGAAGAAAAAAATGCTTTAACCTTAGAAATTAGACTAGCAGAAGATGATGCTAAAAGAAAAAAGATAGCAAAAAAAAAGTATAAAAATATTTTAACTAAAAATGACTTAAAAATTGATGAAATTCAAAAAGAAATAACTCCTTTTAAGAAAGTATTAATAGAAACAAGTGATATCTTTGGAACTATTGTAAAGAGATTAGATATTTTAGAAGCAGAGAGAATAAGTGTTACGGATAGTATAGCTCTTTTAGAATCCAGGTATAGAAGAGGGAGATTACCATCCAGAGCAGCATATTTAAAATTATCAGATGATTTTATAAAAAGAAGGAAAAAGATTGATAAAACAATTGACAAATTAATTCAGCAATTGAGGAGTTATCTCTTATAAGATCATTTGAATGTGAATGAATTTATGAAACCATGGTTATTTGACATATTAGCATGTCCTATTGATAAACATTTTCCACTAAAATTATACATTTTTTCTTTTGAAAATAAACCAGAAGAATTTCAATCTATAATTGACATTTATAAAAACAGAGATATCACCATTATTAAAAAAGAAAAAATAATTGAGGTTTTTCAAGAAAATAATGAATATTTCTTAAGGGATAATATAGTTATTGAAAAAAACAAATTTCGATCCTATCTTGAGTTAATAATATCGAGTATAAATGAGTTTGAAAATATCTTTAATAATTCTACAAACCAATTGAGTAAAAAAAGTTTTCAAATCATAAATTCTGAAGTTAAATCTAAAATTTTAGAAATTTTTAAAGATATAGAATTCCATCATATTGAAGATATATTTCCTGAGTTATATTTTATAAATAAGGTAAAATTAGACCTTGAAATTGAATCAGGTATATTATTTTGCAGCAAATGTAAACGTTGGTATCCTATTATAGACACAATTCCACAGATGCTTCCTGATAAGTATCGTGATGAAAGAAAAGAAATTGAATTCCTTAAAACCAATAAAAATTTATTAGATGAAAAATTTTTTAATCAAGATCTTAAACCATTTAATATTTAAAATTAAATAAAATAAAATATCTCAACTATTTCAAATACAAACTCTTAGCCCGGTGGTGTAGATTAATACATATATTATGTATTAAGTAAATTGGCCAAGCATTTGGGGCCTTGAACCCCGCGACCACGGTTCGAATATTAAAAAGGTTTCTGATTAATCGAAATTCCGTGCCGGGCTATTATTTTTAATAATTTACTTAAAAAAATTTTTCAATTACAGATATTTTTAATTTTATATTTTTGACTACAAATTAAAAGTCATAAAACTCAATTCTTAATTGGTATTTATCATCTAACTATAAAAAATTTTAAATAAGTTAAAAAAACCAAAATTTATAAATAATAAGAAGAAAGATTTATTTTTCTTGCAAGTAAAATATAATTTAATTAACTTTAAAGAAAAGAATACCATGTTTAAATTCAGTTTGAAAAGAAAAGTAGGAAAAAAAAAATTGTTAACACTATGTCTTTTAATTGCAGTGATTACTACTATATCTCTTGTTATTTTTGTTGCATTTTCAAATGCACCAGTTAGCCCTGATGATGGGAGCGGTGATAATGGGAGCGGTGATGATGATTGTTTTTGACACAAAACTTCTGGGAGTAATCTAATGGAAGATAGCATTCTATATCAAAAAAATTCAGTTGATAATCAGAATTTTGATTTAGATCTCAAAGAAATTAAATCCTATTTGTGTGATCCTTATAAATAAATATTAGTTATAAGAGGACAACCATGCAATGGCGTTGGATTTAAAAGAAAAATTTCTTTTTTTAATTTTTTTTAAGGAAATACTCGTTTATTGAAATATAAAATAATTGTATAAGCAAGTTTTTTGAGAGAGTTTAATATTTTTTGAATAGAATTTTTGTTTAAATTCTATAAAATCAATAGATAAATTGTAAAAAAAATTAGGATTGTACAATTTACTATCCTTAAATGAGTTCAATAATTTAATTATTCATCCATTCCATTTTACATAATGTAAAAAATCGGAAACTATAATATTAAGCCAAATATTTTTTTTTTCAACCTTAAAGTTCAAAATATTAATATCTTCAAAATCGCTTTTAATTTGTAAAAATTATGATTCCATTATCTGATTTGAAATGGGGATTTTTAGAAATATTTTATTTAATTATTATCTTTATTGTAGGCTTTCTAATTACTTACTTAATCCTCCCGTACATAATAAAATTGATGAAAAAAAAGAAATTTGTTGGATATGACATCCATAAGAATGCTCAACCAGAAATTGCCGAATCTGGAGGTATTAGTATAGTTATTGGTTTTTCCATTACTTCAATTTTTTTAATTATATTTTTTCCTAATTTTATGAATGAAACCATTGTCTTTTTATTAACTATTTTGATAGCAGGAGCTATTGGATTTATCGATGATAGAAAAAAACTCAGATCACGGTATAAAATAATTTTATCAATTTTTTCTGGTACAACTATTTTTTTTGCTAATTTAATTGGTTTTATTACAATAAGCTCACCAACTATTCCCTTCCTTGATCAAACTCGATTAACAATTATTTATCCTTTCTTAATCCCCATTATTGTAGCTGTTTTTACCAATACAGTAAATATGTTAGAAGGTTATAATGGCGAGGGTTCAGGAACGTGTTTAATCGCGGTCTGTTTTCTTTTTATATGTAGTTTAATCTGGAATTCTGCTGAGGGAGTGATTTTTACAATTCCAGTCATTGCAGTATTAATTCCTTTTTTCGTATATAATAAATTTCCAGCAAAAGTATTTCCTGGAGATATAGGTACATTAAGCATAGGTGCAATGATTGCATGCATTATGTTATTTGGGTCATTAGAAGTTGCCACTTTTTGTGCTCTTTTAATTCATATATTCAACAGTTTTTATTATATTTATTCCGTACGTGGGTTTTTTGAGAGCAGTAGTATCAAAGGCAGTAAAGAAGATATAATCTTACTCAAAGATGATCGAATTAAAGCTTCAGATCAAAAAGATGCAGTATTAACATTGCCTAGATTAATATTAGCAAAAGGACCATTAACAGAACCAGAATTACTAAAAAACTTTTATGCTATTTCAATAATATGTGGTTTTTTTTCCATACTCTCTATCTTACTCATGCGATATGGTTTGGGGAACTTAAATGCCTACATCTTTATTATTATGTTAATCGTTCTTTTAGCTCCAACTATGTTCATATTATATAAATTCCCCAGAATTAAAGGAATTATTTTTCTGATGATAGTTTTATTAATCTCTATTTTGGTATTCTTAATATTTATTGAAGCTGTAATTATGCCTCTTCCTTTTGAAGATGTAAAACTTTGGATAATAAATATTCCAATTAATCTATTAATTTCGTTTATATTAATGATTCCTATATTGTTATTATGGTATCTGATTACAATAAAGTATTTCTGGTTTGAAATTGATAAAATGAATAAAATTGAAACCCAAAATTAAAAATGAATCTAATAATTGACAACTTAATTAAAAAAACTTGTTAACTAATATAGGTATTTTCTGTGAAAAAAAAGATTAGATATTTACTTTTAATTTCTTATCCCTTCTATTCAATTGGAATTTTTTTAACAGTAAATTCATTTATTTTTAAGTTTAACTTATTAACGCTTCTGACTGATTGGACATTTTTAATAACTTTTGGCCTCTATTTATTAACTATTGAAGAATTTCTACAATGGGCTAAAAATGGTAAAAGAAGTGAAATGAGTGATATTGTCGCAATATTTTTTTTCTTTTTTCTTATTTTTTTCGTTTCAAAAGATTTTCTTACGTCAATAATGGGCGCATTCTCAATATATTTATGGATAGGGATATTTGAATTAAAAGATTATCCTATTATCAATAAAATTTTAATAATCTCTCTAATAACTTATAATGCTATTTTTGTTGCTGGTCTTTTTTCTTACTATTTAGGAGATCCAGTTTATATTAATACTAGTTTTGCATTTTCTTTCTGGATAATCCTCATTCTAGGATTTTTGTTATTTGGAAGAAAATACATAATTGTCTGGCGATTTATGAGCCCTGAATATTTAACTTTATTTCTTTATATTATAGCATGGCTAGCTGTTGTATTTATTAACCAATATACTCCACTAACTTTTATTGCAGATAGACCTATTGTTTCTAGCGAATTCAAGATTGCTGACCTCTTTTTTAATGTCTATTTTATATTAATTGCAGTTAATTGGGGAATTTATTTCGTATCAGGATTCATCTTGGATAAATTACTCGGAATTCATAAAGTTAGAGATGAGAATCTATTGAAGATTATAAATAAAATAAAAGTTGATATTGGAATTAAAGGAAAAGTTACAGTAGGTTTTGGAAAATATCCCATATTAAATGCTATGGCGTATGGCTCTGTACTTGATAAACGAATTGCTATTATAGCAGATGATATAAATCAAATTCCTGAAGATGAATTGAAAGGCATTGCGGCTCATGAATTAGCCCATACAAAAGGAAAACATACTCTTATTTTAACTTTAATTACTTCTGTTGATCTTATCATAAGAATGTTTCTTGGTATTCCTGCTACATACTATGATTATACTTTTGGAAATCCGCAGCTTCCAATGATATACTTTATCCTTTTAAATTTAGCGATATATATGATTCTTTTTATACTTGTAAGAATTTTAGAAGGAAAGGCAGATTTAAAAGCAAAGAAAGCTGGATATGCAAACGAACTTGCCAAAGCTCTTTATAACTTAGAAAGTTTTTATTCTTCTGGTCGAGAAATTGGATTGAACACTATGCTTTTAAGTGATGAAAAAATCACAAAAGATAACCAACTATTGGATTATATGAATACAGCAATTTATTTAAATCATTCAATGATAAAACCACCAAGAGGATCACTTTTGGCTAATTTAATTAATTCCCATCCTCCTAGCTATTATAGGATTGCAGCAATTTTAGGTAATGAATTAAAACCTATTAAGGAAGCAATTCTTCCATTTATATGTCTAAAAAAATCTAATCAAAAAAAATATGCAAAAAAATTTGAAGAAGCAAGAGAAAAATTTAAAATCTTAACAAATAATAAATTTAAGGATTTTTTTAAAATTGATGATATTTCTCTCTTAATGGAGATACTTAAACGAAGAGAATTATATAAATTTGAAATTCAAAAGCACTTTATCTTTAAAAATCTAATTACAGATGAAATTATTTGTGGTAAATTAATTAGTGTTCAATATATTGATAATATAACAGATCCTATCCAATTTGTTATTCAAAATTTAAAAACAACTCAAAATGTTGTATTAAATCCATCTTTATATTCACACACTCAATATGATTTGAATGGAGAGTACTTCTTGAAAAAGAATATATCTTTTAAATTAATTGATATTAAATTAAATGAAAATAACAAAGATGGATATTATCTTTTCGTGGACAATAATAATAAAAAGATCCAAAAACCTCTTGTAAAAACGAAATTACCAAATTCTCATCTTTTTCTCAAGAATTTTAAAGATCATGAAGTTTTTCTTAAAATTAAAGGAGAAGTTAAAATTTTTAAATGTATAAATATAAGTACAGCACCAAAATTAGGTGACTTTAAATTAACTATTATCGACAATGATAATCAGGATGCGAAACTGGTTAATTATTCTCTTAGCGAATTAATAATTCGCCCGAAAAAAATTTACTTAGTTATTAGCAAAAACTCTATTTCTCGAAAATCTGAAGTAACTGTATTGAAGTGGTTATCAGAAAAAAAGTTACAAGCCTTTATATATCTTAAAAAAGCTGTTAATAATTTAGAAATTGGGAATATTCAGAAGATTGACCTCCACTCTCAAGATTTCAAGAAAACTACTCTTAAGAGCATGAAGAAAAGAGAAGATGAAATAACAATCAATACCGTTTTTGGGAAGAATATAAAGATTCCTTATAATAAATTAGAATTGATAAGTTTTGAATATAATACAGCAATGATACAAATAAAATCATCAACAAGCTTTTCGAGTCGTTTAGGGTATAGAATATTGAAGAAATTCAAACCCGATAGTATAATCATGACTTAAAAAAATTTAATATAAATGTCTCTTTCAAAATGCTTATAATGGGTAGCAAGATAAAAAATATTCTCCATCTTTTAAGGATTCGCCAATATTATAAAAATTTCCTTATTTTTGTTGGAATTTTTTTTAGCAAACAATTATTTGAAATATCACTTTATTTTACTTTAATAATCGGATTTGTACTATTATGTTGTGCCTCATCACTTAATTATATAATTAATGATATCAGAGATATTGAAAAAGATAGATCACATCCAGAAAAGATTAAAAAAAAACCTCTTGCTTCCGGTGAAATCTCTGTTTTTTTTGCTCTAATTATATTCTTCTTACTAATTGCTATTATTATTTTCTTTTTGATTTTTATAATCCCCCCAAATTTGGGTTTTATCACGATGATTATATTTTTAATCATTACTGGTCAACTATATAATCATCTTTTTAAAAAGTATGCTTTCATTGATATAATTATTTTATCTACTGGATATTTATGGAGAGCATTAGCCGGTTGCATGATAATTAAACAATTTGTTTCCGCTTGGTTATTTTTAGCCCTATTTGAAGTAGCTATGTTTTTAAGTATAGCAAAAAGAAAAGGTGATTTAGAGTTTCTCGGAAAGGATAAAGCTATTGAACATAAAAATATATATGACCAATATTCAAGTAGATTATTAGATCAATTTTATATTCTAATAGCAGGTTCATTATTTATGACTTATTCACTCTATCTAATTCTAATTTTTAATTTGGATGAGCCTGGAATTGCCACATTTTACGAATTTATATCCCTTTTTACAATACCAATTTCGCTTTATATAATCATGAGATATATGTATTTAACTTCCGCTAAACCTAAAATTGCTCGTAACCCTGAAAAAGCCTTTTTCGACAAAGGAATCATAATAGCTGGATTTATACTATTTATTATTCTATTTTTTTCTTTTTACTTTGAGAAGATTGTCGAAATGTTAAATTTATAACAAATTTCTTCCATTTCTCCCATCATTTCACTTTTATTAATTTTTAATTAAAATTTTAGGAAAAATTAAAATTTCAACGAAAATGATGGATTTAATTCGAAATTTGATTTTATTTAGGGAAAATAATAAAAAATAGAGAAATTTTGAAATTTTCACAGTTAAAAAGCAACTTATCAATCTAAAGTGATTTCATAAAACAATAGAAAAAAAAAGATAAACCTTATAAGTTTACAAATTTAAACACATATTTAACAACACATTTAATAAAAATTAAAAACAAACATAAAATATTACGTGATTTTAATATGGAAATGGAAAAGAAAAATTTAGCCATAATTGTTTTAGCTATTGCTCTTGCTGCTTCAGGAGTAGGCAATATTATCCTTGGAGTAATGAGTGGTGCGATTCAATTACAACCTGGGGAAAAAAATACATTAGTTGTTGGATGGGGATCAAATCCTGCGGCTCTTGATCCAATTGATACGTGGGACGTACCTTCCCATGTTATGCAACATCAAAGTACAGAATCTCTTGTTGAATACAACCTATCAACTCATCCTGATTATGAAATAAAGAAGGTACTTTGTACAGATTATGTTTGGGTGTCTGATACTGTAATCAGCTTTGAATTAAGACATGGTGTACAATTCCAAGATGGAACAGCGATGACTGCCGAAGATGTTAAATGGAATTTTGATAGACTTCAATATTTTATTAACGCAACAGGAACTCTTCCAGCTAATTCCACATCTTGGGTAGGATTTCCAAGCTCATTATTCTTCTTTACTGATGGTACTCCTATCTTTGACCATTTTATAGCAGATGACGATGTAGATCGATACAACTTTACAATAGTTTTAAGTAAACCTTTTGGAGCTTTATTAGATTTACTCTGTTTTGGTGCAACTAATATTTTGTCACCTGAATCTACTCCTAGATATACATATTTAGATTTAGCTACTGGTGATATAGTTGGTACTGGTCCTTATGATTATATTCACTTTAAGAGAGATTGGGAAGTAAGATATGAAGCATTTGCGAACTACTGGGGGGATAAACCCTATTTTGATGAGGTAGTATGTACAATCATTGAAGAGGATACTGCTAGAATGGTTGCGGGTTTAGCCGGACAATTTGATTATGTTGGAGGCGTTACAAAAACATATATCGATACTTTTAAAGCTGATTCTGACTTTCATGTAGAAGATGTTGGTGAAGATCTCTGTTATTTCTATTTAGAGATTTACTGTGGTCCAATGAGTGTTACTGGAACTATGCTCGTACCAGGTAATCCTCAATACCAGAAAAATCCTGCATACTTAAGACGGGCTTTAGCATTAGCAATTAACTATACATATATCTACGAAGAAATTCAAGCTGGGTATGCTGTTGAGGGAACTACCGCAGTTCCTCGAGCTATGCCAGGACATAATGCATCAGTTGTACAAGCTAGTGATGATAGCTTCACATGGGAAGCAAATATCGTAAAAGCAAGACAACTTTTGTTAGATAACGCTGCTGATATTCTTGCTCGTGGCGGGATCGATATTTCGTCATTTGATGTTAATACTCCTGGTGATTGGACAGGTAAAGACATACTTAATAGACCCCTTGAAATAAACAGACATTTTGGAAGTACCACCAACCAACGATTAAATCAATTAATGACCAACAACTTTGACGAGATTGGAATTCAAACTACAGAAACTATAAGAGAGTGGGGTGTTTATTTAGATACTGGTGAAAATACTCCTTGGGAAATGGATATTGGATATGTAGGATGGTGCCCAGATTATTTAAATCCATTCAATATGATTGATCCATTATTCAACTTAGCTTCTGGTTCTTGCTTTTCACGAATTAATGATACTAGTACTGGTGGATTAACTGAATTGATGAATGCGGCTGCAGTTGAAACTGATCCTACAACACAATTAAACTATTATATGAAGATACAATCATTAATTTATGACATAAACCGCCCATTAAATCCAGCAAGCCACTGTCATATCTCAGGTTGGGTGTACCTAGTACAACAAACCCATAAAGCCGACTTAAAGGGAGTTCAATACAACGTTATGACAATGCAAGAATATTCTCACTGGTATTATGAATAAAACTAAATGGCTATAAAAGCAGATAAATTTAAATGATATTATAAAAATTTAATTAATATTTTTTTTTTACTTTATTGTTATCAGTAAAATATTTTGTTGGCAAATCAGCAATATAATTTTGTCACTTTTTTTCACTCTTCAACTAATTTTATTTGTTGTATTTTGTACATATTATTTTAATTAAAATTAAAAAAAAGAGATTTTAACATTAAATCTTAAAGATTTAATGTCTTTAAAAGCATGCCGTTCAGGAAGACTAAAAGGTTCTTGTCTTCGTTTATTTCTTGAGCCTCCACGTTCTTACCTGCCAACTCATAATCGACGGAATAATGTTTTCCCTGATACCTGATATCACCATTACTGATGATTTTCCGCTTTTTTCGCTTCGTAAAATTATGAATTATTGAGATAATTAGAAATTTATCGTTCTAAATAAAATTAACTAAAGTCCCAAAAACCTAGTGTCTATTAAAATTTTTTGCCACCATTAAGATATGAAATATTAAAATATATGACTGTACTTGTCAAGATAACTTAATGATTTCTCAAATTGACCTAATATTTAATAAAGGATCAAATATAAATTATTTATAATTTTTAATTTACATAATAATGTATAAATTCACTTAAACATTAGCTTGAGAATAAACTATGAAATTTTCGAAAATTCTACTCGGTCGGCAAGGAAATTTTATTTTTGGGATCTTATTGATTTATTTTGTATTTTTTGGATACATAGCTAATGCTTATCCGAGATACTACGATTCTACAATAAGAAAAACAGTTCCATCACAGGTTGGGCAAAAGTTAATCTTTTTATATCAAATATTATTTAATCCGAGTACATTCTTGTCATTTATAATCCTTTTTGCTATTATGTTTTTTGTGTCATTTAGAGAATCATTTTTCGAGTATGCAATTAAAAATAGTATTTGGTATATTCCAGTAATAATAATAATATCATGGATTTGGTACTGGATAATTTATGGCTTTGACGCTTCTGTGTTTTATATCTATTTTATTAGGGTTGAAGGTTATATTACAATACTGACATTATTATGTACTAATCTATTTGCCGCAATATTAGCTTCTGCAACAAATGAGAAGCGAAAAGTGATGGTAGAGCGAGAATTAGAAATATAATTAAAAATTTTAAGAGGTTCAAATATGAGTTTATTAAAATATATAATTAGAAGAATTATTGTAATGATTCCTGTATTATTCGGAGTACTAACCATAACATTTATACTTTCTCGAATGATGCCTGGTGACCCTATTTCAGCTCGATTGGCAGCTGCTGGTGTACATAACGCACCACCGGAACTCATCCGCCAGTTGAAATGCCAACTTGGACTCTGTGATCCTATAATAGTACAATATTTTCGATACATGGCTGATCTATTTACGGGGAATTGGGGTGTATCTGTATCAATTGTAAGAAATCAACCTGTTTGGGATCTTGTTATGACAAGATTTCCTATTACAATAGATCTTACAATATTTTCTATAATAATCGCTTCCTATTTAGGAACTAAAGCAGGAGTTGTCTCAGCAGTCCATAGGAATAAAACACCTGATACTATTGTTAGAGGTATTGCCTTAGTAGGTGTAGCACTTCCCGTATTTTTTCTAGGAATGTTACTTCAATATATTCTAGGTTATCAATTAAAATGGTTTGAACCAGTTGGTTTTTTAAGTTCTGAATATCAAGCGCCTGCAAGGATTACTGGTTTTATCTATATTGATGCATTTCTATCAGGAGAATGGTATATAATTGGAGATTATGCTTGGCACATGTTTCTCCCTGTATTTTGTTTATCATTTTTAATGTTGGCATCGATAACAAGACAAACACGTTCCAGCATGCTGGAGGTAATGGAGCAAGATTTTGTAAGAACAGCTAGAGCAAAAGGCTGTAAAGAAAAAACAGTTATACATTCACACGCATTAAAAAATGCCTTAATTCCTACTGTAACTGTTATTGGATTGAGTATTGCTGGTTTATTAGGCGGTGCTGTACTAACTGAAACCACCTTTGCATTAAATGGAATGGGAAGCTTATTTGTTGCTGCTATTTTACAATCGGATTATTGGGTTATAACAGCCCTAGTTTTTATGATAACAATTATTTTTATATCTGCAAATTTAATAACAGACGTTCTCTATGCAATTCTGGATCCAAGAATAAGATATACATAAAAATAAAAAAAAGATGAAAAAAAAATGGAAAAACCTTATTTAGTATTAGAAGAGGAATTAGAAGAAGAAGTGGAAGAGAAAGAAAAGGTTACAAAAAACATCATATCTTGGATTTTTAAGAATATTAAATTTCTTATCCTTCCAGGTTCTCGAATCGAAGAATTATCAACTCGTCAATTTGAATATGAAAAAAGTATCAGTAAAAGAAGTCTGATACGAAGATTAAAAAATCCATTAACTATTTTAGGGATTTCCGTAATAATTTTTATTATTACTTTAGCTGTATACGCTCCATGGCTCTCTCCTCAAAGTTATGTAGATGCAATGCTCGTTCATTCTGGTTCATGGAATCCTCCATCTCCAGAATATCCTTTAGGACGAACGGCTATGGGGGGTGATGTATTATCAAGACTAATATGGGGTGCTAGGACTTCTATTACAATCTCTTTACCCTCGATTACAGTTAGTGTAACCGGTGGTGTTCTATTTGGTGTTATTTCTGCATATTTTGGAGGATGGGTTGATTCTGTAATAATGAGAATCTGTGATGTCATGCTTGCCTTTCCTGCATTAATACTCTCTTTAGTCCTTATTTTTGTTTTTGGAGGATCTATTCAAATCATTTTGATGGTCTGGGGATTTTTAGGAATTCCTATTTATGCAAGACTGATTAGAGGTAATGTTTTACAAGCGCGTCAACTCCCATATATAGAGGCGGCAAAAGTTTCAGGTGCAGGAAACTGGAGAATTATGTTTCGCCACATACTGCCAAATGTAATACAGCCAATTATTGTGTTTTTTACTTTTGATATTGGATCTTATATCTTAGGTTTAGCAGGACTTTCATTTTTAGGTGTGAATCAAACTATAATGATTGAATGGGGAAATGATATTAATGTGGCAAGGGAGAATCCCTATGAAGCACCATGGGCAGGATTGTGGCCCGGATTTATGATCTTCCTAACTGTATTAGGATTTATGTTAGTTGGTGATGGTATAAGAGATGCTTTAGATCCAAGATTGAAAAACTTATAATTAAATCATGCATTTTTTTTATTAATTTAAACTTAAACTATAGAAAAAAAAGAGAATAATGGAAATTGCAGAAAATGAGAAAGAACCAATAGTTCTTGCTAAAACTGAATCAAACTCTCCTAAAAAATTACTCGAAGTTAAGAATTTAAAAACATATTTTTATACTGAAGAAGGTATAGTTAAAGCTGTTGATGGTGTATCTTTTGACATTTATGAAGATGAAGTTCTTGGTCTTGTTGGTGAAACAGGATGTGGTAAATCTGTTACAGCACTTTCAATTTTAAGACTTGTAAGAGCACCAGGCAAGATTATTGATGGAAAAATTACCTTTAAAGGAAGATACCTTTTAGAATTAACGGAGAATGAAATGCGAGCGCATCGTGGTAAAGAGATTACAATGATCTTTCAAGATCCTTTAAATTCTCTCAATCCTGTTTTTAATGTTGGTAAACAAATTTCAGAAGTCTTTATGTTACATCAAGAAGCAGATCTTAAACAAGAACTTGATAATCGTTTATTAGAAAGAAAAAAAAAGATAGATGAAAAAGGGGATTTAAAAGCATTATTAAATAATGACGATGGCAGATTATCAGAAGAAGAAAAGAAAGAAATTAAAACTAAAATTGATAAACTTAAAAAAGAAGTATCTCATATCCCTAGATTAAATGACGTAACATCTGAGTGGGTTGAAAAAATAATAACTGAAGTAGGGATTCCAGATGCAAAAGGAATATTAAAAAGATATCCTCATGAATTAAGTGGTGGAATGAGACAACGTGTAATGATTGCTATGGCATTATCATGCAATCCAGCTCTTTTAATTGCTGATGAGCCAACTACCGCTTTAGATGTAACTATCCAAGCTCAAATTCTTGATTTAATGAAAGCTCTGAAAGCTAGATTTAATACGTCAATCCTTATTATAACCCACGACTTGGGAATTATAGCTGAATTATGTAACAGAGTGGCAGTAATGTATAGTGGAAATATCGTTGAATATGCAACAGCAGAACGTTTATTCAAAAATCCACGCCACCCATATACAAAAGGATTGATTGGAGCGATTCCAAGTATAGAAAAAAAGAATAAAAAATTACTAACTATTCGAGGAATGGTTCCAAATCTCATTTATCCCCCATCTGGTTGTAGATTCCATCCCAGATGTGATAATAGACTTGAAATTTGTGATAAAGTCAAGCCACAATTAAATGAAATCGCTGAACGATATTTTGTGGCATGCCATCTTTTTGATCCAAAATATAAAGATTCACCTAAATTTGAGCGGATCGAAAAAGAAGGAGAAATTCTTTCTAAAGTATAGAATTTAATTCAATTAAAATATTTAAAATAAAGTGTTTAAAATGACTGTTCCAGATTTAAAAACTAAAGATATAAAATTGGAGAAACTAGAAAATTCAAAAGGGGAAAAAGAAATAATTATCCGTGTAAAGAATCTTAAAACATATTATCCTATTTATGGTGGTTTACTCAAACGTAAAATTGGTGAAGTTAAAGCTGTCGATGGGGTTACTTTTAATTTTTATAAAAATGAGACTTTAGGCTTGGTAGGTGAGAGTGGGTGTGGTAAAACAACAATTGGAAACACAATTTTAAATTTAGTTCCTAATACTGATGGAGAAATCTATTTTCAAAACAGAAGGATTGATCAAAACAGATTGCAAGGAGTATCTGAAACAATAGCTCAAAGATTCAGAAATTTTTATATCAGGGTTTTCCCAATCATTTCTATGAAATATAGAAAAAAAATCGATTTATGGATGACTAAACTCCCATCTATTAAGACCTTTAGATTCATAATCAGTCTAATTTTTTCTTTTTCGACAAGTTTTGGTATAGCTTTTATTGCAGGCGTTTTCGGAGTGATACCAGCTATCTTGGCGGGTCTTAGCTTTTTATCTATTCTAGGTTTAGCTCTAACTATCTTATCGCCAGATATTTCTTATGACAAAGCAAAAATGTTAGCTAAACAAATTCAAAAAGATTTACTGATTGATAAATTTATTCGAAAAAGAATTCAAATGGTATTTCAAGATCCAGATGCTTCTTTAAACCCACGTTGGAAAGTGGTAAATATTATAGGTGAACCACTAAGAATCTTAGAAGGTATGACAAAAAGAAATAGGATTAGAAAAAGAGTATTAGAACTACTTGAAATAGTTTCAATGAAACAAGAACACTTAGATCGATATCCACATGAGTTTTCTGGGGGGCAAAAACAAAGAATCGTGATTGCTAGGGCATTAGCATGTAATCCTCAAGTAATCGTTTTAGATGAACCTACATCAGCCCTCGATGTTTCAGTACAAGCTCAAATTTTAAATTTATTAAAAGACCTTCAGAAACAATTCAAGTTATCATTTCTATTCATAACTCATGATCTTAGTGTAGTACAACATATAGCTGATAGAATAGTCGTAATGTATCTTGGTAAATTTGTCGAGACAGGAACTATTGAGGAGGTTTTTTACAATCCTTCACATCCATACACTGTAGCTTTATTATCAGCAAGACCCACATTCGATCCCAGTTCAAAAACTAATAGAATTATATTAGAAGGTGATGTTCCTAGCCCTATAAATCCACCTGAAGGCTGTCCATTTCACCCTAGATGTCCCGATAAAGATAAGCATATAGGTTGTGGTGTAGAAACCCCTAGGAAAATTCATTTGGGTGGAGATCATTATATTGTATGTTTACCCTTTAAGAAGGAAAGTAAATCCTATGAAGGAATGCAATACATTTCCGATTAATTTTTATATTTCTAATCAATTTAATATTTTTAATATTCTTATTCTTACTTTATTTTTCAATTATTCTTTATAATTAAAGTTATAGATCGATTAAAATTTAGAAATAAAGTTAAATGATTCTTTTTTTTTTCACCTAATGAACCTAAAAAAATCTCAAGTATTTATTGTTAAAACTTCGTCTAAAACAGTCTTGGATGATTACAAAAATTTAATGCACCTTACGAATTATGAAAAATACTATAATAAAAATGAAAATATAATAATAAAATTAAATTTAAGTTGGTCTAAATTCTTTCCCGCATGTTCTAGCCCACCATGGCAAGTAGAAGGGTTATTGAAAACAATGATGGAAGATGGGTACAATCCAAAGAAAATATTCTCCGCTGAAAATAGAACGGTAGTAACAAATATAGAAAAAGGATTAAAGGGAAACAAATGGGGCCCAATTTTCGATAAATATGGCGTTTGGTTTGTTCCTTTAACTCGAATCCCATTTGTACCTTACGAATCTCTAAGGTCCAAATTTCTTACACTTAAAAATAAAAGTTTACATGCTTTAGATTCAAAAATTTTTCCCGAAGGTTTTCTTATTCCGAAGTTTTATGTTGGCAAATCAATAATACATCTCCCAACTATGAAAACTCATGGTCATACCGGAGCTATTGGTGGGGCTTTGAAACAAACAAGTGGAGAAATGAAACAAGGGGGTATAACTTGCGCAATGAAGAATGCTTTTGGAGGGCTTTTAACAAAAAGAAGACATTTCTCACATCAATATATGTCTGAAGTATTAGTAGATTTACTTATCATCCAAAAACAAATCCATCCAAATATATTAGCTGTTGTAGATGGGACTGTCTGTGGTGATGGTGCAGGACCCAGAACAATGATACCCCGGATTAAGAATATGATTCTAGCGGGGTATGATCAAGTTGCTGTTGATACAATTGTTGCTAAAATGATGGGATTTGAACCTTTAGAATTACCAGCAATAAGAATGGCTCATGAAGAAGGTTTAGGATGTGGAGATATCAAGCAAATTGAAATTATTGGAGAAGATATCTCCAAGTTAAATTGGAATTTTAAGGTTAAACGGAGTATAGTCATTTGGGGAGATCAAATGGTAAGAAAAGGACCATTGCAATTTCTATATCCTCTTTTTAAAAGTGAGCTCTTCTTTCTAGGACCTACATATGCCTCTATGATTTTTCATGATATGTTATGGTATCCTACTATTGGAAAACGAAGAGTAAGGAAATTTTTTCAATCTGAATGGGGTAAAATGTTTATGAATTATCCTAAGAAATAATAATAGTTCTAACAATAATCAAATAAGTTAAAAGTCAAACATTATCTTTACTAAATTTTTTTAATCATCTTAAAATAATTTTAATCGAATTAAAATTTATCAGGTTTTACAACAGCATCTTTTTATTCATAATTTTTTTAGTTATTTCTGATGCTAATCGACCAATTTGGATCTTTAAAGAAAAAATAGAACCCCATCTATTATATAATAACCTCAAAAGTAGTCCATATAATATAACTGTTATTAGAATAAAGAACCATAGATTAAACCAATGCAGAGATTGATAAAAAAAGAAATAGTTAATATTTTGTAATAAAAAGACTGTTAGGGAATAATAAGAAAAATAATATAAGAATCTATAACTCTTTTTTGGTTTAAAAAACTCGTAAACATCAATGGATATGAATATAGATATTAGTATCAATTCAATCCCTAATGAATACATTAACCACCATATATTTGATTTTGCTGACAAAATTTCTTCCGTAAATAAAATAGGTAACAAAAAATAAAATCCAATTGTAATAAGAATAGAGCCAACTAACAACGAGGGGTATAATAACTTATATTTTAATGTTTTCCTCTTCTCTAAATCATTTTCAATAAGAGAGAAATCATAGATTATATCCCCTATAACAGTTCCTATTATAAATATCGTGAAAAATGAAAGTATAATGTTTTGGTCTATAGGATTATATAAGATATGATATAAAATTCCATATAAGTTAAAATGTCCTCTATAAGGCATTAACAGAAATAATAATATTTGATTAATTATCCAAATTAATGCTCCAAATAATATTCTAAATAGTTTAGATGTTTTTAGAAGTGGCCATCCCATTAGAATACACATACCAAGAGTTAATAAAATGAACCATCCCCAAATTTCTAAAGGATTCATGTACATAATTGCCACAAATATATTATATATTAAACCAAGAATTACAATAAATACAGCTCTAAATAAATATTCATATTTAACTTGAGTAAAACTATAATTTTCATTTTTATGTAACTTTATGAGTCGATTTCGATAAGAGATCATAGTACTTATTCCGGATATAAAAGTAAATCCAACAGCTCCTAATGTGGAAAGAATGGATACGTAACTGATTAAAATCCATTTTTCTCCAGGAACAGGCCACCATGTAACCATATGGCCCACTAGCATATATACCATAGCTAATCCCCGAAACATATCGAGACTTTTTAATCGTTTCATATATATCTAGAGGAACTAAGAGTAAATAAGATAATTCTTGAGATATATACCAGAATTAATAAGAACTTTTATCTATTTCTAATTTTATTGTGTTTAAATGACTTAAAAGAAGATTTCAGTTCTAAGTTATTGAACAAAAATATATTAGATTAACTCTTGATCTTGGTGTAAAATTTCTAAAGCTCTACTTAGAGAAAATTCTCCATTTAACACATTTTCTACTAATTTTTTCACACTTAGGGTCAAATCATAACAATTATTCGAAGTTTCTTTCATAAATGTTTTGGTTTTCAGTTTTTTTGTTTTTATCTGGTTAAATATTTTTATATAATTATTATGATTAACTTCGATTCCGTTCCTTAAGGCTAGAATTAAGGCTGAAGCTTCATCTTTAGGAATTTTCTTCCCCTTTTCATTGCATATTTTAATTTTTGAAGATTTAGACTCATCAATTAAAAATATATGTATATTATCTCTATTATAAAAAATACTAAAAATTTGAGAAACCAAATGGTGTGTAAGTGGAAGAACTCCTCTTCCAAACTTGAAATTCAGTTTTAAGCTACTCTTATCTTTAGTTTGTAAATATTCATCATAATCTTTGAGTTTTTTGATTAAGTCATTTTTGTTATAGATAGTATGAGAGATTAAAAAATAATCATCTAAGAAAACTACTAATCCTATATGTTTAGTCCCAGGATCAATTGAAAATGTTAATTCTGAATAACTATCTTTATAACCAATTTTAAATGCTGCAATTAATTTAATCAGAAATTTTTCAAACTTTTCTTTCTTATCATAGGCAAGAAATTCAGTATTGAGATTATTCAGATTATATTTTACCAATTCCTCACGTGTAGTTAATAGTAAAGCATTAAACTCGGGAATTTTATTTCCAATATTTAGAATTTTAAATGAAATATTTCGGTGATTTAATTCCTTATTTAACTGAAAAAAAAAAGATAAATCCTCTGTTAAAACATAAATTTTTTTTTTCAAGTTGTAAATATTAATTAAATATAAATTAAAAATATTAAATCAAATGAAATTTCCGACATTAAAATTAAATGCAATTATAAGAAAAATAAATACTGTTAAAGGTATTTTTTCTATTTGGGGTGATTTTGGTGTTGGAAAAACTACTTTTGCATTACAAACAGCCATAAATACTGTGAAAAATAATGAAAACGCCATTTATATTTATACAAAACCTAATTTACCTTATGAAAAACTTATATCTTTATCTAAAGGTTCAGAAGAAGTTCTTGATAGAATTATAATTATTAAACCCATGAATTTTAATGATTTATATAATATTATTTTTAATTTAGAATTTTTAATTTTAAAGAAATTAGAAAATAATGAAGATAAATTAAAATTAATAATTATTGATTCAATTACTAATTTATATCGATTAGAATTAAACCAAGAGAATAAAGAAAAGAATTATGCCCTTAATTATAAATTACATCAAATATTAGCTAGTCTAACTTATTTAAATGAAATATATAACATTGAAATTTTAATAGTTAATGAATTAAGTAGAAAAAACTATAATGAACAATTTATCGAGGTCCAAAGTGGTGGAAAAGCTATGGAATTTTGGGTAAATTTTAATTTAAAAATTACCAAGACTAAAACTCTAAATCAAAGAAAATTTATATTTAACAATATACCTGAAAACCGATCATATGAATTCACTTTAAATTTGAGAGAAGAAGGATTTGAATAATGGTTGCTAGAATACTTTAGTTATATCTGAATTAGATATTTGAAATAGAATGATGAAAAAAAAAGCTTTAACTTTAATTAAGGAAGGATTAACAGAATTTTACATTCATACTATTGATAACGGATCAATCCCTTCGAAAGCAATGAATGTTTTTTATAACAAGAGAATGGAGATAAATCGTGATATTTCAACATTAGCTATTAATGCATATAGGGATTTATTTAAAAAAGACGAGTTAATAATTGTAGATTCTATGGCGGCATCTGGTTTAAGTGCTATTAGAATTTTAAAAGAGTGTTCAAAAATAAAAAAGATTTTTATTAATGATATTAATCCTGAAGCCGTTAAACTAATTAAGAAAAATATTAGATTAAATAATTTAGAAAAGAATCACAGTCAAATTGAAGTAACAAACAAGGACGCAAATTTACTTTTTTCTGAAATTGCAAATAGCTCAGATGAAATACATAAAAAACCAAATGTGATTTCAATTGATCCATTTGGAACACCCAATCTTTATATGGACTCTGCCTTTAAAACAATAGAAAAGGTAAATGGGTTAATGTGTATTACAGCTACAGATACAGCTGTCTTATTTGGAGTGCGGCCGAAAGCATGTATCAGGAAATATTTGGCAAAACCACTCCATACTGAGTATTGCAAAGAAATTGGTGCGCGTATTTTAATATACTTCGTTTCTCGAATCGCAAATATAAATAAAATAGGGATAATTCCCCTTTTAACTTTCTATTCTAGCCATTTTATTAGATTTTTATGTCTATCATTTAAAAATAAGAAGAAAATTTCTAGTTTTTTTAAAAAATCCGGTTATATTATACATTGTAATAATTGTGGTTATCGCTCAGCATTTAGAAATAATATTTTAGTTTTACCTAAAGAATGTCCGATATGCAATAATAAAGGTGTTCTTGATTATGCTGGACCATTATGGATTGATAAAATTCATGATGTTGACTTTATTCAAAAGTTACTTATTTTGAATAGAACTCTTAAATCTCCCCATAAAAAAAGAATAGAAAAACTCTTAACTCTTGCCATTGAAGAAAATAATATGCCTATTTCTTATTATAACGTTCATAAATTATGTCAAAATTTAAAACTTCCTTCTGTTCCGAAAATAGAAGTTATAATTGATAAAATTAGAGAAATGGGATATCGGTGTTCGAGGACTCATTTTGATTTTTTATCTATAAAAAGTGATTTGGATTTACCTACTATAAAAGATATTATGTATAAATTATAAGAGTAATTATTCGATTTAAAATGGCAAATAAAAGAGAGTTGCATAAACAAGAGCCATTCTACAAGCAAGCAAAAAAAGAAGGGTACCGTGCAAGATCTGCATATAAACTGTTAGACATTCAAAAAAGATTTAATATCTTTAAAAGAGCTTTTTATATATTAGATTTAGGATCCGCTCCTGGTTCATGGTTGCAAGTGGCTAAAAAATTTGCAGAAGAAAATTTAGAAAAATATAAAGATCAATTCTATTATCGGGATCATTATAAAATAATTGGTATTGATATTAAGAAAGTATCACCAATCGAAAATATTAGCACTATTAAAGCAGATCTTACCACGCTTGAAATCCAAGATCAGATTGATTCTTACTTTCGAGCTAAATTAGATCTTATCTTATCAGATGCATCAATTAAAAAGATTGGCAATAAATTTACAGATCACATTAGACAACTAAACCTCTGTTATAACATATTAGGAATCGTAAAAAACAATCTTAAATATAAAGGTAATGTAGTTATTAAAGCTTTCCAAGGCTCCGATTTCGAAAAATTTGCAAAAGAAATGAAATCGATATTTAGATTTTTAAAATCTTATAAACCAAAAGCTTCTAAAAAAAAAAGTAATGAAATTTATCTAATTGGGTTACAAAAAAAATGATTATATATCCTGCAATCTTGCTTCAATTTCACTAAAGTTTATACTATATTCTTCTCCTTTTGAAGTTACTTCAATCCATTCAGTTAACCATGGACAATGCTGAGGATTAAACTGGTCTAAATTGGTTTCATTGCACTTATCTCGAAAAGGACAAATAAAGCATGGTTGTCTAGAAAACATGTTCCAAATGAAATCTTTTCTGTTTAAATTAATTTTAAGATCTTTTACTATCACATCAATTTCTTCAAGAGCGTAAATATGTTTTGTCCATGAAGCATCAACCAATTCTCGATTCATTTTTATTTTTGACTGCAATACTAATAAATCTAAAATTTCTTCTAAGTCATTTCGCTCTTTATTACTAAGTTCCTTAAGTCTGTTAAATAAGATATCTTTTTCCCTGTTTATAATATTGAGAATCAATTTTTCATCCTTGCGTAAATTCCGATTAAATTCTTTTTTCTTTTCTTCAATTCTTTCAATTCTTCTCTCAACATTAGATTTTTCTTCTAAAGGACCTTCAACACGCTCTTTAATCTTGCATTTATGTCGGGATAAATAAGCAAAACTTTTACCACAATAAGGGCATACTTCCCTTTTTTTTTTTGCCATTTTAATAGTCTTTTAAAGATATTTTGAAGAAGTTACTTTAATTTCATAAAATTATTAGTACTATGATCTTATCTTTATGAATATTTTAAAAATAAATTTTCGTTTTTCTTCAGATTTAATATAATTAAGTAGCTTATTTTATATTAATAATTTCGAATTGTGTTTAAATTAAAAAGTACATTCATAAATAATGATAAGTATTAGTGAAGTATTAGAAATCGATAAGCATCAAATTGTTAGAACAAAAGAAATTCTAAAGGATTATCAATTTTTGAAAAAATTACAATATAATATACCTTCAGGAGCCAAAAATTTTGATGAAACTATAGGAGGTGGTTTCTACCAAGGCAAGAAATATTTGATTTTTGGAGCAAACAAAACTGGTAAGACTCAATTATGTCATCAATTATCTGTTCAAACATATTTTCAATCATCTCGTTTAAATGAAAGATCTCAAATAATAAATAAACATCTTATATTTTATTTTGATACAGAAAATACATTCCGCCCAGAACGGTTAAAGGAATTCATAATATCGCAAAATGTTGATTATAACAAATTACTTAAAAATATTTTTGTGTCTAAAATTATGAGTAATTCGGCTCTCTTATTATCATTGCAGAAATTAGAGAGCCTTCTGAAAAGAGATAATGTTAATGTACTAATTATCGATACTATAAATAACCATTTCAATTCTGAAATTGCAAACACAAAAATTTCTACTAATAGAACTAAAGATATATTTATCAAGATTTTAACTACAATTAATGAACTTACTATCAAGTTTAATTTAATCACTATAGCAACTGCACAAGTAACTTCTAATTTAATTAAAGATACTTCGATAAAAGTGTTCCCCGTTGGTAACCACTTGTTAAATCATTTCTTTTCAGAATATGTGTATTTAGATTATAAAGAACATAATCAACGATATGTTCAATTAGTAAATTCTATGAGTCTTCCTGAAAAAAGATTACTATACAAAATAACTTCTTCGGGAATCCAAGATTACAAAATTTAATTTTATAATATTAAAAATTTAAGAATTCCTCTATTGAGAGATTTACAAAATCTTTAGATATATACTCAGAATTAACAAAAAATATTTTGTTTTTGATCTTTTTATTTAGCCATTTTATTAATTTCATGGCATATAGAAGTTTTTTTTGTTTAATAGCAGTTGCTTCTTGACTTTTATTTACGTCTAATTTAGAATACTTCCCAATGATACTTCCAAAATCCATTCCTATAAGAAATAAGTTATGAAATGATAATAATAAAGGACGTAAAAAAAAGAGTATTCGATCTCCATCTGTAAATCCACCCGGATTTATTATATTTGTAACTGGTTCTACTTGGGTCGTTCCTATAATGTTTTGGCATAATAGGATTTCATTCTCAAAAAATTTTAATCTCTCGATATTGTCGCCATGAGCATGAACTATATTAAAATTTGCATATTCAAATTCATATTTAGTAATTCCGTCTAAATCTGTGAAGTTTGCATCAACGGTAATACCTTTTTCTCTTAATAAAATTGAGGCTCCGTCTGCAGTTAAATTAATGAAATTTTCAAAAAAACTAATTCCCTTTTGCTTCCAAATTACATCTACAGTTTTTTCCAACGATGGACCGCATCCATATACTAGAAGTGCTGGTTTTGATAAAATCCTATCTTTAAATAAATTTAAAACATTATCCAAATTCCATTTTTGATTTTTATTAAAGAAAATTCGGGAAAGATAATCACGAGCTTCGCAATCCTTTTGAAGATCAAAATTAAAATCCTCTTTTATTTGAATATACCAATGTTTAAATTCAGTATAGAAATTTAGTTGATCTTTTAACTTAGAATCCATATTTTTAAAATTATTTAATTGAAAAAATCAATAATAAAATTTTAAATTATTCCCTTAATTAATTAAAACATACTATTTAATTCAATATTATTAAAATTCATAAATTTTTTAAAAAGGAGTTAGATAAAAATGGCTAAATGGTTTACTAAAACACATCAATGGTTTGATGATTCAACAAAAATGGTTGGAATTTCACCATACGCAGCAGAGCAGCTTGGAGAAATTAGCTTTGTTGATGTAGAAGGACTTGAAGGCGCTGAACTTGAACAAGTCAAAATGGACGGTGATGAACCTTCAAGTGATCCAATTGATTGCACAGTTGAATCAAGTAAAGCTGTTGGTGATATTTATTCACCTGTGAGTGGTACTGTCATTGAGGTTAATTCAGATTTGATGGACGAGCCAGAAAAAATTAATGAAGATGCTTACTCTGCATGGTTATTTAAAATAGAGCCATCAAATTGGAATGCTGAAAAAGGGAACTTACTAGACGAAGGAGCATATAAAAGTTTTGCACAATAACCAAAAACACTTTTAATTCTTATTTTTTTAAATTACTTTTTTCTTTTTTTTTATTAATTGGTATATCAATGAAGAATTTTGTTAAATTGTATTGGGTCTATTTGAATTGAATATCAATTTAATTAAAATCATCAAAATTTTAGGATTTAAACTGATAATGTTCCCATTTTCACAGATAACATATATTGGAGTAAAAAAAAACTTATAGTAATCATTAATACTCCAATTAGTAAAATCCAAACTGCCATTTTTTTATTATATACATATTTAGATGCTTGATATAATAAAATAAATCCCATTGAACAAAAAATAATCAATATTGATGCTATAATACCTTCAATAATAAAACTTTCATGAACATCAGCATAAATAAATACAGCTTTTCCAGCAGAATTAGATCCCAAAGCAGGAGGCTTTCGAACCATTAAATAAACAACTCCGGTCTGAAGGACGAATAAAATTATTAAAATACTTACTACACTTAAAGATCTTGATGGCATCGGAAGGGAAATTCTTGGGAGTCTCATTTTAGGGAAACCAATTTTGGGTTTTCTTAATGAATTTCCAAAAATCCAAGGAGTTCTACTTTTAATTTTTTCTAAAACTGTTTCTGATCCAATTATTTCCTCTTTCATAGATGTATCTTTTTGCATAAATTATGAAATAATTATTAAATAAAATTTATTAAGTTTTTCATAGAGTCTTTTATTGACTCTTATAATTTAACATAACTTTCTCAGTAAACTAATTAAGATATTCCAAACCTTTTCTACAGATTTAATAAGTAATCGTTCATCTGGTGAATGAGCACCTTCATTTCTAGGCCCTATTGAAATCATTTCCATTTGAGGAAACTTTTTTTTAAGAATTCCACACTCTAAACCAGCATGAATAGCTTTAATTTTTATATCTTCATTAAATAATTCATAATATGTTTTCTTACATTTTGCTAATAGTTTGGATTGAAAATTCGGTGTCCATCCGGGATAATCAGAATCTTTTTTTATATTGATTTCTAATTCACTCATTTCTAATAGAACTTTTGTTTTTTCCCATATTACTTTTTTAAAATATTCACTTAAACTTCTTTGGCTAACTTTGAGTTCTATGTCTTTTTCACCTGTATTTATTGTCCCAAAATTAGATGATGTAAATACTAAGCCCCCAATTTGAGGATGCATCGAAATAGGTCCATTTGGAATTAGGTACATTATGTCTAATAATTTATCTTGAACTTTTTTTGATAATACATTACTAAAATTATAATCTTCTAATTTTTCAATTGATAGAACTAAATTCGGTTCAATCCCATCAAAAACTACTTTTATTTCATTAAAGGTGTTCTTTATAAAAGAAAATATCTCCGAGGATTTATTTTTTTCAATATAAAAGATTGCCTTTCCTTCTCTAGGTATGGCGTTAGTTCTATTACCTCCTTCTATTGAACAAAAATGAATCAAAAATTTTTGATTTAATTTCCAGAGAAGCTGACCAATGATTTTTAAAGCATTTCCTCTTCCTAAATGAATATCTACTCCTGAGTGTCCTCCTAATAACCCAGAAATAAAAATTTTTATAGGCATGAAATTTTCAATGGTTTGATTTAAATCTATTGTATCCTTTTTTATTTCGATGAAATGAACTAGACCACCTGCGCACCCTATAGTTACCGCATCATCTTCTTCTGAATCAAGGTTTATCAGAAAATTTCCATCTATAAAATTTTTATCAATATTAAATGCACCTCGTAAACCTTGTTCCTCATCTATAGTAAATAAAAGATCCAATCCCATGGAATTAAATTCTAAATCTCCCTGCTGTATTTTCTTCATTAGAGTTAACATATAACATATTCCTACTCCATTATCAGCTCCTAATGTAGTACCTTCAGCTGTAAGCCACTTTTCATTTTCTATTTCTTCAATTTTTAATTTCAATGGATCTTTTGAAAAATTATGAGTTATAGATTCATTTTTTTCACATACCATATCCATATGGCATTGTAAAACACTTTTTGTTTTTTTTTTTGTTTTTGGTGGAATATTGATTACTAGGTTTCCAGTAGAATCAATCATATTCTTAAAACCTAATCTCTCTGATTCCTCCTTTATAAAGATCCGAATTTTCTCTTCATGCTCAGAGCATCGAGGAATTTTAGAAACCTTTTCGAAATATTCCCAAAATTCAGAAGGTTGCCCTAAATCTTTTAAATTTAGCAATATTATCCCTTTTAATTAAAATATATATATTATTTCATTTATGATAATTATAAAATAACACTAAATTCCTTATAACTTTATTTAAAGGCTTATCAAATGAGTTGGAAAGATTTATATTCAGAAGTAAAGAAGCGGAAAATGGAAGCCCTAGATAAAAAAGATGTAGTGCAAGCCGTTGAAAAACATGGAAAAATCTTAGCTGTAACTGGAAGATATGAAAAACCTAAAAAGGTGATTGAGCACATGTATGCATCATTAAAGAAAGTGATTAGAGAGAAAGAAATTATGAAAGAAGATCTCACACTTTATGATGTAGTACTTATTGGATGCCCAGGAAGTGATATCCCATATGCCGCTCATCCAAAAGTTAGAGATTTTGTAATGAATGGTGGATGGTTGATCACAACTGATTGGGCTATACATAGTATAATTGAAAATATTTTTCCAGGTCATATACGATGGAATCGTGCAAAGACTGCTGATGCCGTTGTTGCTTGTCAAATTATTGATCCAAATCACCCATTTTTAGAGGGAGTATTAAGTGAAATTCAGCAAAATAAATGGCAAAAACAAACTGTTAAAGATACAAAGAAAGGTGAATTTCGCTGGTGGCTTGAAACAAGATCTTTTCCTATACAAATTATCAACCATCAAACTGTTAGAGTGCTAATTGGTTCATGGGAAATTCAAAATAAGTGGGGAGAATCCCCTGTATTAGTAGAGTTTGATTATGGAAAAAAAAATGGTCGAGTAATTCATATGATTAGCCATACGCATTTACAGAAAGGTGGAGCTAAAGGTAAATATGCCTCTGCTTTGATCTTAACAAATGTTTTAGATGAGAAAATATCTCAAAAAATGGGAATTTCAAAAGTAAAATCACCTCAATATGTCTCTGATTTACAATCTCCTCAACAACAGAATTATCAACCACCTTTAGAAGAACAATGGGTTTCACCACCTCAACAAAATGATTATATAACACCTGCTACTGGAGAAACGGGATTAACTGAAACAACTCAAATTATTGAAGTAAATGTTAATAGTTCTGAATTTTCATTTACTAGTAAATGTATTTACTGTGGTTTTGATTTTACTGATCATACAGGGAAAATATTTACCTGTCAAACGTGTAACGCCCCTTATCATGAAAATTGTATTAATATCCAAGTGAATGAAGGAACGTGCAAAAAATGTGGAAGGATTCTATTATGGTAAATTTTAAAAAAACAGGAAATTATTATTCTGGGATTGCTATTGCTAGTTTTTATTCTCAGGATGTAAATAAAACATTAAAAGCGATTCTTTTTTTTCGCTATACTAATATCTAATTCAAAGATAATAATAGAAAGAAAAAATAAACAGTACCAAAGGAAGTAGATCTCTAAATCCTATTGAACATTGACTTTTTA
>JAHPZE010000015.1:0-97872 GCA_019058365.1 Promethearchaeota archaeon
GATAAAAAGAAAGAAAAAATAAAAGAAAAAAAAATAAATCATTAAATACTGATAATAAAAAAAAAAAAGGAATTATTAAATTGCTTCTACTTTTTCTCCCTTCTCCTTATGAAGTTCAATTAATTTCACTTTGATCTCCCCAACCTTGGATTTTGTAAAAGGGTAAAAGTATAAGCATATCAAGGTTAGACCTAAAGCAATACCGGGAACAACAATAAATAGAAACCTAAGAGCAAAGTTGACATCAATTAAAGGATTATATACTCCCCAATTACTTTGAACAAACACCGCACCAATTGTTACTATTGAAACTATCATTGAAAGTCGCATAAAAAAGTTTGTTATTCCAAAAAATGCTCCTTCACGTCTAATTCCCGTTTTTAACTCATCTTCATCAATAACATCTGCGATAAGTAAATAGATAAAATAAAGCATCCCACCAAATCCAAGGCCCATCAAAGAAGCAGTCAATAATACTAATCCATATTCAGCTATAAACATGAGTGGCAATGAAGCAAAGAAATAAGCAACGATTGAAATAGCATACCCTCTTTTACTTCCAATTTTAATATCTAACCATCTCCATAAAATAACAGAAACTGCCCCAACAATGTACATGATTCCCATTATCAAAGAAGTGTCAAATGCATCAATATTTAACACTTGCCTGCCAAATATTTGAACTAGTGTCGCAAGGAGCAATAATACATATTCATATAAAAAGAACATAGCAGTATAGAGTACAAACCCTTTGTTTTTCATTGTATACTTGAAGCTATCAAAAAATTTGAATTCATGTTGATAATCAAGTTTAAATTCTTTACGTTCAGTTACTCCCCATTTTAAAGAAACTATTAAAGAAATTGCAATTATTATCGAAGTGATAATTCCATTTAATAAATAGGTATTTCTAGATTCTTCATTCGCAAGAACTAATCCTGGTACTAATGCAGCAAAAAGTAACCCTACAACAGAAAGTATTTCTTTAATTGTATTAACTTCAGATCTTTCTTTTACCGTTGTATATAATTCAGGAAATAAGCTATCATATGGAAGTGCAATCATTGTATAGAATGTATCATAACAGATCAACATAATGAGCAAATATATAAAAGTTTGAAAATCATTTCCTGTCGGAGGAAGCCAAATTATAATCTCTAATATTAACATAGGAATTAAACCCGCCATTATATAAGGTTTTCTGCGCCCCCATTTAGTGTGTGTACGATCTGATAAATAACCGATGAGGGGATCATTAAATGCATTCCATAATGTCCACAGTATTGCAGCAAGCATATACCAATTAATATGTAATCCTACAACAGTGAAATAATATGTAAAAACATAGATATTAAATGCACTGTTTATAAACCACTGAGCAAAACTTCCCATTCCAAAACTCCATTTTTGACCTCGACTAAACCGTTGTTCTTCACTCATTTGAAAATTAACACCTTTTCTTAAAAATTATTCATTAATTTATTAAATTAGATATTAAATCTATCTATGTTTTAATAAATGTTAACTTTTAATTTAAAGGATAAGAATATGATTTTGCATATATTCTCTATAGATTAAGCTATAAATATATAGCTAATTAGGAATATTTCTCAATGATGTAATTTTGTAAGGACCAAGCATATTTCTCAAGATTAAGAATTAGCATTTTTTGTTGTATTTCCCTTAAATAAGGAACATCTAATTTTTTGAATAATGAATTTAGATAGTCAATAGTATCAAAAATCCCAACTATAACACCCCAATCTCTTGCCCAAGCAGTATCTTGTTGATATTCTAATACTTCCATTTTTATTACCTCTGGTTATTCATAAAAATATTGCTTTATAAATCTTTAGATAGTAATAATTTTCTAATGAATTAAAAGAAAGAAAAAGAATAATTAGATAATTTAATAAAAAAAAGATTAGATTTTTATTTTGTCCTTATTACCACAGTTTCGGAAACATTTTGCATAATACGGTATCTCTTCTTAGGATCACCAGAATTTTTTAGAAATCCAATAATTAAATCTAGAATTAGTAGCCCAGAAGGTTTTAAAAGGTTGTTTATTACATAATGACCAGAGGTTGCTGGACCAAAAGTATGCTCATCTACGGTTCTCAAATGCATAGACATTTTTCCAACTGTTTGACCATCATTGTATGCCTCAAGGATCCAAAAGTATAAGAATCCTATGACCCAATCAAAGGGAAAGGATACACTCCACCATCCTCCGAAGGGATCAAAAATATTGAATGGTATCCATGAAACAAAGATTATTAAAGAGAGAACGGAACCAATAATTCCAATGATTATCCCATCAATAATCAATGCAACAAATCTTGCCCAAAAATCGCCATATTGCACTGTTTCTGGTACAATTTTAGCTTGCTGAGCTTCTTTTTCAGAAACTGTTTCATAAGATGGACTTTCCACAACTTCTTTTCTTGTACCTAAATCCACACCACAAGACACGCAATACCTTGAGTTTGGCTCGAGTTCACTGCCACATTTAGGGCAGTAACGTAAAGACAATTTCAATTAACACCAATTTTGTTTTTAACATTATTATAATATAAATATTAATTAAGTTAACCTTTATAATTCATATAAGATTTATGTAGTCCAATTTTACTCAAAAAAAAATTTAAAGATACATTTGGAAAGTTTTCTCAACAATATCTTTCGTTTCTTTGAATTCTGAAACGTTAATTAATTTATTTAGATCTTGGATTTCAATTAACTCTTTTTTGTATTTAGTCTTAAATTCTACTGCAAAGTTTTCCATTAATTTTTTCAAAATAGCATTTTTATGGTTTGTTATTAATACAACTGCAAATCCAACTTCATCGTAGTTTACTATAATATCTGAGTTCTCAGTTTGGAGTACATCAATTTGGTCTTTTGGATCAACAAACTCAGAGAGAATATGGTTAATACCAATAAGGATATTTCCCCATATAGTTGAATCAAGCTCATTATTACTAATGCTAAACTTATAGGAATATAATAAAATTCCTGACTTATGGTAGATATTAACATAAAATATCTTATTAGTTAATTCTGAAAACATACTAGGCTTATTTACAAACAAATAACATATATAGAAGATGGTTATCCATAATGTAAAGATATGTAGTTCTCTAAAAATTGATACTTGAAAAACAATATAGAAAATATACATTAAAATTGGAAAAACAAAAATAATCGTGATAATAAATAAGCTTTTAATAAATTCTTTATTTCTTGCTCGTAAATAGATTATCCAAGAAAGTAGAAAATAATAAATTAAAAAAGAACATTGAAAAATCCCAATAATTAGACCTGTTACAATATTGAATGAGTAATTTATTATTGAAAGATCTGTAATGAAAAATGGGGGAGAATTAGAAGAATTAATGAAAATTCGAACGGATTCTGGTGAGAAAAAGGAACCTATTAATAATCCAAAGAGAATTGTGAAAAATAGAAAAGGAAAATAAGGAATCTTTTTGAATTCTTTTAAAAATGCATAAATTAATGACATAATTAATAATTCAATAAAACCAAAAATGAGAGAAAGTTTCCATAGGAAAAGGTTAATGGTTTCAGTAAAAAAAATTACTAAAGAAAATAAATATAGAGTTGAATATATAAATACTGCATTGAAAATCGCTAAGAAGTTTAAAATCACGGTAAACTTTATCCCATATTTAACTTGATGCTTAAAGATAAAAATCAAAGTATATGTACTAGCACATAAAGTGAAAATATATCCAATTATCACAGTTATCAGAATTACAATGGCCATAATTTGGTTTTATTGCTAAATAATACTTTTTTCTTTATTTTTGCATTTGTGTGATTTCTAGGGGTAATAAATAAATTCTAACTGTACTATTGAATATAGAACACACCTTCATAAATATAAATTTACTTTATTCTTTATTAGTTTAAGATATAATTTGAGAAAATCAGAAATTCTTGTTTTATTTAATATGCCTATTTTCCCTACTCATCTAATTCTTTTAATAAAAGGTTTGAAAAATTCCGTAATTATTTCCTTTGCATTTCCAAATGCTGAAACATCAATTAAACCATTTAGGTTTTTCAATTTTTCTCTATTCAGTGCAGTAAATTTATTCATAAAATTATTTACTGCTCTATCGATATAGTCGTTTTTATGGTTTGTTGTCAACAAAATAGCATAACCATGATTATTATCATATTCAAGTATTATATCTCTATTTTGCATTTTAATAAGCCCTAATTGGTCTTTTTTATTTATAAAATTCGAGAGGATATGGTTAATCCCAATTAGTATTGAGCCTTTTAAGAGGGAATCATCAGTTTCTTCTCCAGTCTCAAAATTATATGAATACAAAAGAATTCCGCTTCTATGGAAGATTATAAAGTCATAAATTCTATTAGTTAGTTCAATAAATAGAAAAGGTTTTGTGATAATATAACAAGATGCCAAAAATGCTCCTGTTAAATAAACTACGACGTAAAGATATCTGAAAATAAAATTCTGAGTGAGAATATAAGCGGAATATGATATAATCATAAGTGAAAATTGAATAGAAAAACTGCTTAGCAACTTTTTTGATTTATTATCACCAATACGGGAATAAAATTTTATAAGATTATAGCAAAAAACACCTATTATTATAAAGTTATAACATAATAGAATAAGCAATAATAATAAATTTTTAAATCTAATAGAATAATATCCACTAATTGAGTTAATAGTAAATGCCTTA
Source organism: Promethearchaeota archaeon (assembly GCA_019058365.1). Taxonomy (GTDB): domain Archaea; phylum Asgardarchaeota; class Lokiarchaeia; order Sigyniarchaeales; family SOKP01; genus Loki-b32. Next base: position 4,743 of record JAHPZE010000015.1, read on the forward strand.
GAAAAGAAGGTTAAACCTAAGATTATTCCTATTATAAGTGAATAAAAAAGAGTTGATAAGACTACTTTCTTTTCAAATTTAATTATAAATCTATGAATAACACTCAACAAACCTAAAGAAAATACCCAAAATACTATTGAGATTTTCCAAAAAACTAATGCAATATTTCCTGTAAAATAAATCTCAGTTGATAAAAGGAATAATGTAAAAAAGAAAATTCCCAGAAATAAATAGATTGAGCTATTTGCATAATAATTTAATTTATTACCAAAATTTTCTCGCTTGAAATAAACATAAGTAGTCCCAATCAGAGAAATTATTATTGAAGTTATAATCAGAAATATGTCGATTATCATTATTCATTTATGAATTTCTTTTACTCTAACAAAAAACTAATAGTTCAATATTATTTAAATTTGTTATATTTTAGAAGTCTATTTCTCAATTTATTATATCTTCAATTATATACCATTGTCTCAATATATAATTGATACTATTAAATTAAAAATAAAAAAAAAGAAATACTCATATGATTTAATTTTAAAAAATGCTATCAAGTTCCAATTTTTTATGCTAGATTTCATTGATTATCTGAATAAGGAAAGCATCATTCGAAATTTAAAGAATTCTTATAAGTCAGGTATAGATCAACATAATGAGGAAGGTTTTATCTATAAAGTTATTGAAAATCTAAGTTTATTAAATAAAATCAAGCTACACTACGATCTTTTTATTAGTTTATATGAAAATCTGCGAAGTCATAAGGAGAAAAAGAAATTAGGTGAATTTTATACTCCTTTATCGGTAGTTAAATATATCTTAGATGGCGTAGGTTATGATTATTTTAATGAAATTGAAATTAAAAAATTAATTGATATAAGTTGTGGTTCTGGGAGTTTTATTATCCAAGCGATTAGAAGATTGATTAAAAGATACCTTGAAGTTTATGATCGGAAAGGAATTTCAGAATTTACCGTTGAAGAAGCTAAGTTGGTAATTGAAAGGATTAAAAATAATATTTATGGTATAGATATTAATCGAATTGCTTGTATTTTATGTCAGATTAATATTCATTATATATTATTTGATATTTTGGAATTAATTCGAAAAATTGATCCTAATTATCAATTACCATTATTCAATATATATAATTTTAACACACTAACAATTGATACTCCTGAAAAGTATGATTACGTTGTAGGAAATCCTCCTTATTTATTTATTAGAGATATACCAATTATTCAAAAACAGATTATTGAAAATGGCAATTATGAAACAAATAAGGGTCAATATGATTATTATCAAATATTTATAGAAATTGGATTAAAATTTTTAAAAAATCAAGGTTTATTCGGTTTTATTGTTCCAGATTCATTACTTGCTCTTTCTAATCGATCAGTTATTAGAAAATATATATATAATAATTCAAAGATCAGAGAAATTTATTATACAGGCCCAAAATTTAATGAGCCTATCGTTTCAAATATTATCATCATCTTAGAAAAAGAAGACAATGTATTAGAAAGAAATAAAAACAAAATCAAAATCAAAATAAGAAATCAACAAGAAAACATAATCCCTCAAAACATTATTGAAAAATGGGGTTACAAATTTTTAGTGCATTTAGATAAGATGGATATTTCAATTCTTGACCATTTAAATTCAAAATTCCCCAAATTAAAAGATTTACCTAAAAAAAATGATATACAACTTCTTTTAAATAGAGGAGTTGAGTTAACTAAAAGAGGAGAAATAATATTCTGTGAATCCTGCAATAAATATTTACCAATTCCTAAAAAAATATTAAAATGCCCCGAATGCAACTCACTTTTAAATAAGCACAATATTGAGCAGATTATTTACAAATCATTAGACCACAAAAGGATAAAAAGTAATTTCAAACTATACCTATACTCAATTAGGCGTTATACTAAAACTCAATATAAATATATTGATACAACGAAAGTAGGAATAAATTATAAGGATTTTACTAATTATGAAGATCGGATTATCATTCGACAAATTAGCCAAAATAACACAATTTGTGCGACATATGATGAGAATTTATCTTTAACATCTCAGTCATTTTATAATTTGAAAATACAAAAATCTTCTATTTCCGAATTTAATACCCTTTACCTATTAGGAATTATTAATTCCACCTTATTATCATATTATTTCATTAAATCGTTTGGAACGTATAAGACAATATTTCCAAGAATTTTAATTGAAAAAATAAAAGATCTTCCTATTAAAATCCCCATGTCTAAAGAGGAGAAAGAAAATGCTAAAAAAATTAAGGAATTAGTAAAAGTAATCTTAGATGAAAAAAATGAAATTAAATATCTCCAGAGAAAAATTGATTTTTTAATTTTTGATTTATATCAAATTTCAGATATTACACAAAAGCATATTTTGAATTATATGGAATCCTTGAATAGCTAAATTATGTGTGATTTTTTTACTGAGTCCTTTTTCTGGAATCGTAAGTTTTTAAAATCCTATCCCATTTGTCAGCGAGTTCTTCAAGATTAGTTCTTCTAAAGAGTTTAACTGCTCTATCTAAGATTTTGGCAACATTTTCTTCATATTTTAACATATCTGGATCAGATGAAGTTTCTATCATGAATAGAAAATGATAAAAATTGATATAAAAAATAATATGGTATGGTGATATCTTCGGAAATATGATTGGTATGGTATGGTGATATCTTCGGAAATATTTCTTCCGAAATATGATTATCTAAATACATATATTTATTATTTAGAGATTTTATATTTTTAATAACCTTAATGAGATGATGAAATACTTATGGAGAGGCTTCCAAGTACCAATCTATTAGAAGAAATATTAAGGAACTATTTTAATGAAGTCGAGGGTATAAAAGGTGTAGCTATTTGTGATAGAAATGGTTTCATTATAGCTTCAGAATCAAGACAGGAAAATGAAGAAGATTCAGATGAGATAATTGGAGTCCTTTCTGCTATGCTTGATTCATATATAGACAGGATTAAGGCTGAATTTGGGAAGACTGAAAGTTTTTTTAATATTACTTCAACAGGAAATAAGAAATTTGTGTTTAGTTCGATGGGTCCTAGTTCAATTCTGACTACTGTAGCAGCACAATCAACCACAGACATAGAATTAAAAGTATATTCAGAACATATCGCAGCTAAAGTTGAATTAATTCTTGATGGAAATATAGATATTTCACCAAAAATCCCAGAAATAATAAAAGCCTTATCAAAAACTCGAGGAGGTAAACTTCCAGATTTAGCAGGAGAATATTCTAATAAAGTTATTCTTACTGGGGATCATTCTGTTGGAAAAACATCTCTAATAAGAAGATTTGTTGAAAACAATTTTGAAGAAGATTATATTAGTACAATTGACGTACAAATAAGTAAAAAAATAGTGAATCTGAGTGAAAATACTAAAATGAACTTTATTATTTGGGATATTGGGGGTCAAGTACAGCATATGGCTCCCTATAGAGCTAAATTTTATAATGGTGCTAACGCTGCTTTCATAGTAATAGATAGAACTCGTCCTGGTAATTTAAGTAGCATTGAAAAATGGTTTAATGATATTAACAAATCAGTTAAACGAAAAATTCCAATTATAATAGTTGGAAATAAATCCGATTTAGTAGATGATATTAATATAAGTGAGGAAGATATAAAATCTATTGCTAAACAATTCGATTTCCATTATATACTTACATCTGCTATGACAGGCGAGAATGTTAATGATGCATTTTTATATATTGCATATAGAATAGTAGAGACACTCTAATCTTTTGATTACAAACTTTTTTATGAGTTCTAAATTTTTTAAATAATTGGTATACTAAGTCAAGTATATAAATAAATTAAAAAAAAGTTAAAGGAGGTTTAATAAAAATAGTTCTTAAAATTATTTGGCATGATGTGCTTGCGACTTGAAATACTCGTGGATATGTCATGGGATTTTCAATTAAAGAGCTTACATATAAGGGAAAATATCTTATTTATCTAAGTGAACAAGAATTGACAGGTCCTTGGTTCAGTTTTACACTAGAAGGGGAAAAAATTGGTTCAATTCCAATTATTCTAAAAAATATTGAGCCCACTCCAATATACAATATGGTTAATACTAGAGCTGGAACAGCATTAAGTAGAATTACTTTAGATTTCAATATAACAGAGTATCTTAAGAAACTGGTCCAAGAAAAGAAAATACACCCAATACCATTAGTGAAAAAACAATTTGTACGTGTATATAAAGACATTTTCAATCCTCCTAAAGTACCGTATATTAGTACTTTTTTTACCATGAAAAATATTTCCGATTTCGCTTTGAAAGATTTTTCGATGTACTTTGTTTTTGATTTTGATATAAATGGACTTGAAGGATATGACAATGACCTGTCCGGTTATGATGAAGAAAATGATATAATTTATCAATATGATGATACTGGTTTATATGGTGGAATATCTCCCATTTCTAAATCAACTAACTACGAATCATGTTTAACAAAAGATTTTAAAATTGATCAAAGTAAAATGAATCTTTCTAATACTCTATATAAAGGGCGTGGAGAAATTTTATCGGCGTTACAGATTGAATTTATGACATTAGAACCTGATCACACCTTTCAGACAGCTCTAGTGATTTCTGGTGGTTTCAGCAAAGAGGAACTAATTGAAAATATTAAAGAAGGAAAAAATGATGCGATGAAGCATTTACATCAAGTAAATCGATCTGTAAAATCAGAGCCACGTAATCTCCAAGAAGAAGCTTTCACAAAAATTAATCTCCAGCAAGCCGAAGATTGTAAATAAAAAAAATCCTAAATAATGACTCAAATAAAAAACTCAATCCGAACATTTATTTGATGAATACTCTGCTCGAGGTTGGATTTTAATAAATTACATATTCAATTAATATTTAAAATTATATTTTTGATAATTTAGAATAAATTTATTATCAACTTCATTGAGACTTTTTATTTTATATAATAGAATATCTCTTTCTTGATTTGTAATAACAGGAAATTTATAGTAGACAGATTTATATTTTATTTCTTTATTTTGCTTTTGATATTTTTCTATAAAATTGATATGCTGATTTAGTCTATCATTTAATAATTCAAGATTAAGTTGTTTAATATTCTCTATATTTTTTTTAAATATATTTATGAATTCGGAGTTAATCTCATACCCAATTGAATTTCTTGCAGAGATCATTGCTGCTAAAGATGTTGTTCCTGTTCCCCAGAAAGGATCTAAAATTGTATCTTCATATAAAGAATACATATTAATTAAACGACAGGGCAATTCTAAAGGATAAGCTGCTGAACGTTCCCTGATTTTATTTTGATTAGAAATGTTTTTGTTTAGATTTTGAGAAGATCCCCTTATCCCCTCCCAGATATCTGAAAACCATTTATTCCTTTCTTCCCAAAAAAAAGCACTATGATATCTATTTTCAGATTTTGGTAGTATATCTTGTCTAATATCTCCTTTTCTAAAAAGTAGAATGTACTCATGCTCAAGAGTAACATACGCATTTGGAGGTAGCATTCCAGAACCTAAGAACTTATTTGGACTATTTGTTGGTTTTTTCCACAGGATACTAGGTAATTCAACAAAATCTTTATTTTGGAAAAAGCTGATTATTTTTGCATGATTTGGAAATAATTGGAAGGTCTTACCAATTTTTCTTGTAGCATCTCCAATATTTATGCAAGCAATTCCTCCTAATTTTAATACTCTTATTACTTCATTCCACACTTTCTCTAACTCTATATGCATTAAATTAAATGCTTTTTTACTATTTTCCTCTTCAAGTACTTTTTTTATCTCATTATTTAGAGTAAAAAATAATGAATCCCACATCTCGATCATAGGATAAGGTGGTGAAGTTATCATCAAATCTACAGAATTAGATTCTATTTCACTCATATCTGATGAATTTTTGAAAAATATTTTATGAATAGTATCCATTTTCAATGATCAAATATTAAAAATTCAAATTCTATACAAGAATATTTCATTTAAAATTTATATAAATTATTATCAAAGAATAGATAAAGATAAGTCGTAGCATTAAAAATGTTCAAATAATTTTAGTAATCCCTGACATATTCTTATTGAATATTTAATTGGCTTAATAAATGGACGAATTTAAAATTTTTAGTCTAATAATTGATTAAAATATCCAATAATTCTCAGTTTATTATCAAATCGATTAAAATCTGTTATAATTCCTTTTAATCCAGAGCCATTATGATAAAGAAATTTATCAAATTTCATATTAACTATTCCAGAGCTTCCAGGAAGAATTTCTTCTCCGTTTATAAATTTAAATGGTGAAGTTTTTAAGTCTACTAACGCGTTATATTGAATTCCATTTCCTGGTTTAATAGAATTATTTTTTGGTTTATAAAATTGATTGACAAAAACCCTTGCCTTAATTTGATGTTCTGATTTGTATAATCCTTGATTAATTAAAATATTATCTCTACTGATATCATCTGCGGAAATATTACCCTTTAAAGCAAGACCGACTCGATCACCTTTAATAGCCATTTTAAAATCTCGATCATGTTTTTGGATACTTCGAATAATAACTTTTTTACTTGGACCATCATATCCAGTTAATTCCAACATCTGACCTGTGTTAACTCTCCCTTCTTTAATAATTCCTAAAATAACTGTTCCAATACCCTTTACTGGAAAAGCATGATCTATCAAAATTTTTGTAATTCCATTAATCTCTACATTTAATTCTTGAGACTGTGAATGAATTTCAATTATTTTCTTTTTCAGCGTAATGTAATCTTCTTTAATCTTCAAATCGAATACTTGTGCATCTTTTAAACTTGTTGTATCAAGAATTTTTTTTAATTTATTTTTAAAATCTAATAATTTCCATTCATTACTTGAGTTAATACCGGAAATAATTACTAAATCTTTTGTATTATATAATTGGTGAAATAAGTCCATCCCAACTATTATTTCACCTATAATAGAGTTTAAGCCCATATCTAAATCTATAACCAAAATGTGAATATTAGTTAAGACCAGTGTTTGTAAAAATGGTTTAATTTTATCAGGATAATCTAAGGGAGTTAAAGCACAAAATACTTGGTTCAACTCACTATCAAGTCTATTATAAAATTGGATATCTGATTTTGTACCGGGAGCACCTAATGCTTGTCCTATAAGTTTATTGTGTTCTAAATTTTCTCCAAAAATTCCTACAATAAAATTATGTTCTACTGATTCACTCATTAAATCTGAAAAATGTGTACTGAGTCTAAAATTTTATGATTAAAAAGGAAAAGTTTAAATTTCAATTTTTAACTCTGGTTTTTAAAATTTTATTTATTTTATTGTTAAAAAATTTAAAATTAGATTAACCATTAGTTGATTATCATGGTTAGAGACGCAAAAGTTAACCAAGTAATTTTGATTATTCTTGATGATGTTCGTGCAGAACATTTATTTAAACTGATGAATGAAGGAAAGCTTCCAAATATGAAAGAAGTAGCAGAAAGTGGTATTTCATGTTCAAATTGTGTTACTTCTTATCCTTCTATTACTTTTCCATGTTATGGTAATATAGTTACTGGTTCATATTCAGGATATTTTCCTAAAGAAGGAAGTGCTGTTCCAATGTATCATTGGTTAAATAGAATGGACCCTCCATCAACGAGTAAAAAACCACCGTTTATTCGTAATTATGGAGATAGATCGAAAGTATTAAAAATAAATAATGATATTGGCAAAAATGTAAGAACTATTTTTGAACAAGCTCCACAAGGAAATGCATTAAGTTCTTTCTGTTTTTTATATCGTGGAGCTTTCTTTGTTGTTGGAAAAAGTGTTTTTGATTTAGAAGGTATCTTTAAACATATTTCAAATTCTTTTGAAAACCCGGGAATGTATTTTTCTAATAAAGAAATTCCATTAATAGCTGTAGGTTATGTTCTCCATACTGATGATCTTATGCATAAACTAGGATTTGATCACCCTAATTACATTAATTTAATAGTTGAGTGTGATAAATATCTTGGATCAATAATAAAAACATTGAAAACAACAGGTTATTATGATGATACTGCAATTGCGATTATTACTGATCATGGTAATTATAAAGCTAAAAATATAGTTGATCTGGAACCATTTTTTCAACAAAAAGGGTTGATTCCTTATGTACCTGAAAAAGGTACAGGAGATTTTGATTGTAATTTTGGCTCAGTTGGCTTCTTTAATTTTCCAGGAGAAACTTGGCATCATCATCCTACAATTAAACAAATGGAAAGATTTAAACCGAGTGGTAATGGAAAACAAGAGATTGATTTATTTGGGACATTATGGGAAATTCCTGGAGTTAAATATATGTATTATAGAGACGATGATAATAAACCAGAAAAAGGAAAGATTCATATAAAATATCGAGATGAAGAATCTAAGAAGATAATCAAAGGAGCGATAGAATACCAAGGTTTTGGTAAAGAACAAAAAACAAGATATATATTTGAAGATTTTGATTTCTATAGATACAGTGAAAATGATAAATCAGCGAAATTCCTTGATAATAGATTTCATACAATCGAAGAATGGCTAGAGGCTACTAATCACATTGATTTTCCTATGATAGTCGACCAAATCCCTCGATATTTTAAAAATCCTAGATCTTGCGACATAATAATATCAACTTTGGGAGAATATAGCTTTGGATATGAACATGGCAAAACAGTAGTCACAACTCCATTTTCTCATGATATTGGTACCAGAAACTCTATGATCGTGCCATTTATTGTTGGGGGTTCCCCAGAAATTCCACAAATGGAAATTTCATATTGTAAAACTACAGATATGGTTCCCACTCTATTAGCTTTACTAGGAATTAAACCACACTCTAGTGTTATTGGTAAATCAATCTTACCTTAATTTTTCTTTTAAATTCAAAATTCTTATAAACACAAGTTACAAGAATTTTTGAAAAAATTAGTTTTTATTAACATCTTTAATTAATTTTGATTTATGAAAAAAACAAAAAACCAAGACAATAATAAAGAATTATCATCAAATAGAGAATGGTCTCGTTTAAGACGAATTCCAAGATTATTTATTTACGGATTTGGTATTGTAACACTTTTTTGGTATTTTTGGTGTGTTATTGGGTTAGTTATTGGAGTTATGTATTATATTTTCTTAAAAGATAATGCGTGGAAACGAAATGGAATTGTATTAGCGATAGCTATTGGCTTTGTTACAGTTTTTGTTTATTTTTATAAAGAAATTGCTCCTCTTCAGATCGTAATCTGGTATTCTGTTATTTTCATTATATCATATTCAGTATTTTTACTTATTTTAGAGGTTTTAAAGAGAAAAAAAATAACTATTAAAAAAGTTGTTCAATGGTATCAGAGGTATGTGAAGTTATCAAAAAGAAAACATAGAGCAATTGAGTTATTCATTATATTCTTACCTATTAATTTATGGACATCTGTGAGTATTGATCTGGGGGTAATGTTTGATAATAATCCAAGGCTCTTATGGGTAAATGTACCTACTATGGTTAAACCTAATGAAGTTTTTGACATCACAGTTGAAGCCTGGGATCCTTTTGAACGTTTAAGTGCTGTATATAAAGGTAATATAGAATTTTCTTTAGAATCATATAATTTTACTAATTATGAGATAATTGTAAATACTGAAGCAAATTTGCCAGAGCCATATAAATTTTCTGGTCAAATATTTGGTTCTGATATTGCTTATGAAATTAGAGATGGTAAGGATAACGGAAGACATGTATTTCACTCTAGTATTACTACTCCAGGGTTTCATTATATTTTAGTATATGATAGCATAACAAGAAATACATACTACAGCAATCCTATTATAGTAAATAATTATTCTTCATCAGATCCATTTATAGTTTGGGGGGATCCTCATACTCACTCTCAGCTTTCTGATGGGACAGGAACAGCAGACCATTCGTTCTATTATGCAAAACATATTGCATGTCTTGACTTTTATGCACTAACAGATCATGCTGAGATTATGCTATTTACTCCATGGTCACTTAACATACTTGAAGATTGTACTAATAATTGGTATGAACCTAATAATTTTGTAACATTACATGGTATAGAATGGACTTGCGTCAGAACAGGTCACTACGTTTGTATTTTCAGTGGAAATACATTATTAAAGTCACCTATACTTGATTCATATTTTACTGTTAAGTCTCCTCAAGCGTTATGGAATGTTCTTGATGATTTCACATCAACCCATGGGGTAAGGGCATTAGCACTACCGCATCATTCCACCAAAGAGGCTTATATTCAAGATTGGACGTATAACAACCCGAAATATGTTAAGATCGTAGAAGTATCTTCTGTTCATGGAGAGTTCCTATTTGAACAGCGACATCCTTTAAATTACATAGGGGCACTAGACAAACCCCCCACATATACAAATGGTTCTTCAGTCGTTGATGCATTTACCATGGGGTATAGAATGACAATGTATGTTGATAGTGATGAGCATGATGGTCATCCAGGTCATAGTTTAAGTCATACAAGAGCATATATTGGACATCAACGTCCTTTTAGTTTATGGCATACTCGAAACGAACATCCTTATCCTGGAGGTTTAACAGCTGTTTATGTTAACAACCTTACAAGAGAAGGAGTTTTCAGTGGATTAGAAAACCAAAGAATTTATGCAAATTCAGACCATGGACGCCCAATTCTTACATTCCAAATAAATAAAACACGTGTAGGAGATGGTTCGACATTTGTAGCCAATGGTTCAACCGGACATAGAGAAATAAATATCTTTTTGGCTCAAGATGGGGCTCCAGTTGCACAAAAATCTAAAGCTGCTTCAGTCACCTCAAATTGGATTCCAAATTGGAATGCAAATATTGAAATTATTAAAAATGGGAAGTTATGGCACACTGAAAAAATATCTTCACCAATTGTCAATATTACTATTATTGACACTGAACCTATTACAGGGATTTCATACGAAAATAGTTGCATCAAAAGAGGAAATAATTATTATATAAATCAATACAGTGATAACCCGATTGATCCTAGCACTTTAAATACAAATGGTTATGATTTTTATTTGATCCGTGTTGTAGGAGAAAATGGACGAATGTCTTACGCTGGGCCTATATGGGTGGAATATTAAAGATTCCTCCTTTTTATCATATTCAATTAGTTTAAATTGAACAAATCTTTAACAAAATCAATTAGAATTTTTAATTGCAGGGTAAATGAGATGAAAGCTAATAATATAATAATTGTCCCAGAAACACATTGGGATAGAGAATGGTATCTCACATTCCAAGAATTTCGTGCTAAACTTGTAATTATGATGGATAAATTATTGAATATTCTAAAAACTGATCCAGATTATAAAAATTTTACACTCGATGGCCAAATTATACCCATTGAAGATTATTTAGAAGTAAGACCCGAAAGGGAAGAAGAAATCAAAGAATATGTCCAGCAAGGAAGGATTTCTATTGGCCCTATGTATGTACTCCCGGATGAATTTTTAGTTAATGGTGAATCATTAATTAGAAACCTTATGATTGGACATCAGATTGCTAGAGGGTTCGGAAGGATAATGAATGCGCTTTATATTCCTGATCCATTCGGTCATATAGCTCAATTACCACAAATTGCTTATGGGTTTGATCATTCATCTATTATATTTGAAAGAGGTTTTGGTAATGAATTTACTGAAAAACAATTAAATATGGAATTTTATTGGGACGCTCCAGGAAAAGCAGCATCTGTTTTGGGTATTCATCTAATTAGAAGCTATGGATCATTAGCCTTTTTAGATATTTCTTTAGAACATGGAATCTATAAAAATGCACTTGAAAAGATTAAGAGAGTTGTTGCTGATTTAGAAAATTATACTGCAACACCAATAATATTACTCAATAATGGTTCAGATCATTATGAGGCAAATCCAAAAATTGCCGAGATAGTTAAACAATGGAATCAATTAAATCCCAATGTATTATTAGAACAGAATGATTTTGAGTACTACATTAAAAAAGTTCTTTCAATAAAACCAAAGTTAAATTCTTTTCAAGGAGAACTTAGAGGTGCAAAATATTCAAATATTATATCAGGAGTATTTTCTGCCAGAATGTGGATAAAACAAAGAAATTCAAAAATAGAATATTTATTTGAAAAATATACTGAGCCAATTTCTGCAATTACATGGGTCTTAGATAAATTTCAGCAATTTACTTACCCGGATTCTTATATAAAAACCGGATTAAAGTGGTTAATTAAAAATCATCCTCATGATTCGATTTGTGGCTGTAGTATTGATCAAGTTCATAAGGAAATGATAACTCGGTTTGATTGGGCTGAACAAATAGGAAATGAAGTATTTAATCTCTCATTTCTATATCTATCAGATTTAATTTCACTTAAAGATCAAGTAAAAAATAGAGTTACCTTAATTGTATTTAATCCATTACCTTGGAAGCGAAGAGATATTGTAATTTTTAATGGAATTTCAAGTATGAAGAAAATTCAGAATGGATTCCCTAAAAACTTTAAGATAATAGATTCATATGATAAGGAAATTGAATATCAAGGACATTATATTCCAAGAAAACCCAGATTTTCTACAGAAAATGATATTACGTTTCAATTCTCATTTATTGCGAATGTTCCAGCATGTGGTTATAAAGTGTATTATATTATACTTGAAGAGGAACCTAAAAAAAATAAAAATAATAAAGTAGATTTTAATTTGGGAGAAAATTTAATTGAAAATGAATTTTATAAGGTAGAGGTAAAAAAGAAAGGACAAATCAATATCTATAATAAAAAAAATGCTGTTTGGTTTGAAAATGTATGTCAATTTGAGGATGTGGGTGATTGGGGAGATGAATATGATTTTTCAGGTCCCACACGTAAACAAATGGATAAAAAATTTACTACCAAGGATGCTGAGATATTGGAAATTACACCTTTTCTAAATGGTCCTTCTCAAAAGTCAATAAAAATCAAAATGATTATAAAATTGCCTGCGTCATTAACATTAGATCGCCTACAAAGAGAAGATAAAAATATTAATAACATTATTAATCTCTATATTTCTTTATATAAAGGCATTAATCGGATTGATTTTAAAATAGATTTGGAAAATAATAGTAAAGATCACCGATTTAGAGTACTTTTTCCCTCCAAAATTACAACAGATAAGGTTTTCTGTGATGGTCATTTTTATGTTGTTCCTAGAAATATTTTGTTGCCTAATGGGAGACATTGGGTACAAAAACCTTCTAAAACAAACCATCAAAAGGATTTTATTTTAGTAAATGATAAGTCAAAATGCTTTGCAGTTTTAAATCGAGGATTACCAGAATATGAAGCAATTGTGGATGAAGATGGGACAATTAAAATAGCAGTAACACTTCTTCGCTGCATTGAATGGCTTTCAAGACATAATATAGATTCCAGAAGAAATGATGCAGGACCAAGTATAAATACTCCAGAAGCTCAATGTCTTGGACATCATGAGTTTGATTTATCTTTAATAATTGATGAATATAAATCCAATTGGTGGGACTCAGAAATTCATATTAAAGGGAAAGAGTTTAATTGTCCATTAAAACCAATATTTCCTCGAATGTTAAAATCAACTCTGAGAAGTTCAGAAATATTATTATTGTCACGAAACGGTGTATTAGCAGATTTAGAAAAACTACCAGAGAAAAGTTTGAACTCAATTCTGCCAAACGAATTAAGTTTTTTAGAAATTGATAACAAGAATATCATTTTAAGTGCTTTGAAAAAAGCAGAAAAGGGAGATTATCTTATTGTTCGAGTTTACAATATATCTCCTTCCTTACAAAAAGCTAAATTGAATTTTTATAAAAAAATTTCGATAAAAAAAGCTGAGATTGTAAATTTTCTTGAGGAACAACCTAAAAATGAAATTAAGGCAAAAATGAATAATTATATTAAAAATTCACTTGAAATAACAGTGGAACCACATGTAATTGTTACGTTTAAAATAGAGTGTGTACTATCGGAGTGATTTATTTATGAAAAATTCTAAAATAGATTTTGATGTTTTTATTATAGGGGCAGGTCCTGGCGGTTCTATCGCGGGTAAGATTGCTGTTGAAAATGGTTATAAGACTTGTATAATTGAAAAAGATGTGATTGGAGATAATGGGCGATATAAAGCATGCGGTGGTGCTATAGCTTGGGAGTTGATAGAAGAGATAGATTATCCAGAAGATAAAATAAGCCGTACTTTTGAATCCTTGGAGCTTCATCATGTTGATGGGATTAGATTTTCAAAAAAGGGGAAAGGGGTAACTATATGGCGAAATACATTTGATAAATTTCTAAGTGATATGGCTATAGATTGTGGTGCAATTCTGAAAGAAAGTGAACCTTTAATTGGTATTGAAAAAACTGATAGTTTTTATAGAATTAGCACCAAAAAGGGAAATTATATTGTTAAATACATAATTGCTTCTGATGGAGCAACCTCTACAACTCTGAAATTATTAGGATGGCCATATTTCAAAAAAGAAAATTTAATTTTAACAATTACTAAAGAAATGAAAACCTCTAAAGAATTTATTAATAAAATGTTAGGTAATGATGCCGTTCATGCATTTTTTGGCATAAAAAGTCTTATTCCTATTGGTTATGCATGGTTATTTCCAAAAGCTGAAACAATTACAGTAGGATGGGGGAATCAAATAAACTTAGTTAAAAATTCTAGGGAGGAATTTAAAAAATTTGAAAATCTTCCTTTTGTTAAAAATGCTCTACAAGACTCTAAATTGAGCATCTTCAAATCCCATCTCATTCCAGTAGGTTTACGACCTAAACTTTATGAGGATAACGTATTCGCTGTAGGTGATGCTGGGGGAATAGTAGATCCTATAAGTGGAAAAGGAATTCCTTATGCAATGATGAGTGGTCAAATCGCAATTGAAACGATTAAGACTTGCGAGAATAGAGATAAATTGGATAAACTTGGTATTTATTATGAAAAAAACTTAGATAAAAAATTTCTCCGTGTTCTTAAAGCTAAACGAATAGCTCGAGATCAAATTTTCCAAAATGATGAGAATTTAAAAAGATTCCTTTCTCTGTGGGAAAAATATCGTAGTTCTGAGATAATAATGAGAAGATTACTTTAATTTTAATTGTAAACATATGTGGCAATCCGAAATCTTTTATTTCTGGTAAATAAAAGTAGAACAATGAGTATTTTACGTATTATCAGCTTATGATTTGTTCGTCTCTAATATCCATGTTTCCCTTATTTTCTTCCTTCCCTTTAATTCCTTAAGTTTAAACCTTGGAATTTTTTCTAATAATTTAATTGAACTTAATTCTGAGCGAGGTGTTTCTATTTTCTTGAATATATTAAAGCCGCAATTCTTAAAGAAGGCTTTCGCTGCTTCAAAATTTTCAAATTTATTTTCTTCCACATGGTGTTCTGCGAGGAATTTTTTTCCCCGCTCATCATAGAAATTTTTTGTGATTCCATGTTGGATTCCTTTCTTTATATAGATATCTGCTGTTATCCAATAACCTCCTCTTTCACTCAATAAATTATGGATTATTAGACATAACTTTCGTTTTTGCCTTTCATTAAGATAAATCAATAATCCTTCATTCACAATTGCGAACGCTCCAGTAGAAAAACGGTTAATAATTTCAGCAAAAGCGTCTTCATCCAATACATTCAATGCCTGCTGGAATAAATTTTCTGTAGGATATTTACAAAATCTTTTGGTTAATTCCTTCACAATAACCTTTTTAGTTTCTATTATTTGAGGCAGATCAGTATCTATATAACAGATCTCAGGATCTTTGCACATACTTAGCCCACGAAAGGAAAAACCAGAAGAAAATTCAACTATATTTTTTATTCCGAATTCGGTCAGCGCCTTATCAACCGACCTATACCTATCTTCAAAATGAATAAGTCTCAATAAGAAACCAATTGATGATAATCTTTTCTTACCATATTGCATGCTGTTTTCACCCCAGATCAAATTAGCTGCTTCTTTTGCAAAAGGAATGGTTGTTAGTGCCTTAGTTAAAAGCAGCGATTTAGCAGAATGGCTGATTGAATCAAAATCAGGATTTAACAATTCTTTCATTATGCTTATTTTTAATTCTTCAAACTAAAAGAATTTTTTCCCCGAGTTATCAATCGAGGTTCAAGTAAATTTTACTGTTTATTGTTAAGCTAATTAATAGATTTTTCAGAAAAATAATTATAGTTAATTATAAAGTTTTTTGCATCCTAATCTCAATATCCTCATTACCATGTTCTAATTGATCCACCTTTACATACCCTAATTTCTCATAGAATCCTACAGCAGAAATAGCAGAATATAAAAAAAGATTTTTAAGATTGTTATCTATTGCTACATTTTCAAGTTGAATCATCAATTTCTTCCCAAATCCTTTTCTATGATATTTAGGATCAATAAATATATCACGAATTTGACCTTGTGATGAAATACTTCCAGTACCTATAATATTAACATATTTTTCTATAATAATTGTATGAATTTCTGGTCTTTCATAAAATTCTTTTTATAACTCTTTACTAAGTATTTTATAAATTTAGAAGAATAATTTCTACTGTTCACCTCCAACAAACAAGATTGAATTATTTCTATGCACCTTCTCCGATCAGTTTTTTGAATTTCTCTGATAATCTCACTCATAAAAATCTAACTAAAATATAATAAATAAACTTAGTTATTTGAATGCAAATTCTGTCTCTCTAATTGTTAAGAGTATTGAAAATCTGAAATTCCTTTTATTTTACCAAATTAAATGTAGTATACGATTATAAAAATACATTTATTAGTAGAAAGTTGTGATTTACCATGAAATTTACTGAATATTCAAAGAAATATATTCCTAAAATAAATAATGCAATTAAAATGGTTTATGACCGGAAATTTGATAGTGTACAAAATCCTTTTTTGAAAAACTATTACTCAGAATTAAAGAACTATTTCTTGTCAGGGGGAAAAAGAATCAGACCATTATTATGTATTGCTACATTCAATGCTTTTAATGAAAAACCAGATGATATAATTGTTCTACCTAGCATTGGAGTAGAATTTCTTCATAATGCTTCCTTAATTCATGATGATATCATTGATAATGATGATTTTAGGAGAGGAAAACCCGCATTTCATTTCAGGTTTCGGAATTATCATCAAAAATACAATTTAAAAAAAATGAGTGATATCGATTTTGGCAATTCAATAGGGATTATCGGTGGTGATTCAGCATTTTTTTTAGGATTAGAAGCATATCTTTTTAATAATTTTGATAAGGATCTTAATTTTAATGCCATTAATTACTATGAGCAAGCTTTTATAGAGATTGCTAATGGTGTTTTAATAGAAACCGATATGGTAAATCAGAGAAATCTGACAATTCCAGATTATATTAAAATGGTTTCACTTAAAACAGGTGCATTAATTGAAAAATCTATTCTAATAGGGGCAAATTATGCTAAAGTAGATGAGAAGCTTATGAATAATCTTTCCATTTATGGTATCAATCTTGGTATTATTTTCCAGATAATTGATGATATCTTGGGGACTTTCGGGGATGAAAAAGTTACTGGAAAACCAACAGATTCAGATATTTTAGAGGGAAAAAAGACATGTTTACTGATTGAAGCATTAAATAAATTAGATCAAAAGGATAAAATTAGATTAGAAGAACTAATAGAGAATCCAAATATGAGAAATGAGGATGTTCAGGAAGTTAAAGACTTATTTCTTAAAGTAGATGTTGCTAATTCATGTAAAGATTTAGCAGTATCATACTTCAATGAAGCTAAACAATCTCTCGATAAGCTGTACAATGTGATTAATCAATCTGAAGCTGAATTCTTTGAAAATTTATTAAATTTTGTACTTGAAAGAAAATTCTGAAATGTGAAAATTATATTTCAATATAAAATAAGAAAAGACTAAAAATCATAAAAGAATTAATAAGTTCAATAATATTTTTTTTCTTTTAATTACACAATTGAGAAAATTTGAATGTTAATCGCCATTACCGGAGCCACTGGAATTGATCTAGCCATCAAACTTCTAGAAACTCTGAGAGAAAAGAAAATCGAAACAGAATTAATAATTTCAAAAAATGCTGAAAAAGTAATTTCTTTAGAAACAGATTATAATATCTCTGATATTCAAAAATTAGTGAATCAAAATTATGATGCAAATAATTTATTAGCACCTCCAGCCAGTGGTTCTCATAAGGAGGATTCTATGATAGTTATTCCATGTTCAATGAAATATCTTTCAGCAATTGCAAATGGATATGCGAATAATTTGATAACTAGGGCTGCAGACGTAATGATAAAAGAAAAGAGAAAATTGATACTTGTTGTTAGGGAAACTCCCTTTAGTGTTATCCATCTTGAAAATATGCTTAAATTAGCAAAAATTAATGTTGTAATTTTTCCACCAATCCCAT
The DNA here is from genome assembly GCA_019058365.1 of Promethearchaeota archaeon. Lineage (GTDB taxonomy): Archaea > Asgardarchaeota > Lokiarchaeia > Sigyniarchaeales > SOKP01 > Loki-b32. The sequence goes on from JAHPZE010000015.1 coordinate 23,285, forward strand.
CATATTACATCAAACCAAAAACCGTAGAAGAACTCACTGAGTTTACAGTAGGTAGGATCTTAGACCATGTTGGAATTGAGAGTGGGATAAAAAGATGGGGAGAAAACTACAAAAAATAAATATATTCACTTTTTATATGTTTTTGTTTAAAACAATTAAGCAAATTAAAATCTTAATGATAGTTTATGATAAATTTAAATATCAAGTGTATCTACATAAGTAATTAATAAAACAGACTTCAAATTTAATTGAAGACACCATAATTTAAATCCAACAACCAAAGTGATATTTTACGAAAGAAGGGAAAACCATTCCAGAGGAAATTGCATTAGAGATATGTGAAAAAATAAGGGAAGAAAATAAAAAAAAAAGGTTCAGTTTTGCAAAAAGCCAATGTTGGGGATGTATGAAATATTCACAAAAAAAGAATGATATTCGTTATAGATGTATCTTTGGCGATGAGAATAATCGAGGTTGCAATTTAGTTAATAAGATTTTTGATATGAGATATTAACACTTACGATAAACTTACTGATTTATCCATTGATATAATTCGCCCACTAAAACCCTTTTATCGTTATTACTCCTGAGTTTATTAATATTTTCCACATTCATTAGCCACAACGAGGATCTTAATTCTTGTTTCAGAGTACTTATTTCTTTGATTGTATTCGATTGAGTATTATTCTTATAATCTTGCCAAGCAGCTTTTAAAAATTTAAATGCAAATCCTCCAATATCAGCACCTAAAACAATTGCTTTGGCGATATCTACACCTGTTCTCAATCCTCCTGTCCCTATTATTAGTTTTTTAGATACTTTTCTAACATTCATTATACTAACTGGTGTTGGAATACCCCATTCACGAAAAGTATCTGCCATCTTTCGAGTATATGCTTCAAAACTGTCTACATCACGTATTGATTCTATTGCAGCAAAACTTGTGCCACCTAAACCTCCGACATCAAATCCATCAAATCCTAGTAAATCAAGCTTTAAAGCGAGATCTGTATTAAAACCTGTTCCAACTTCTTTAGCTATGATAGGAATTTTCAGATTTTTTCTTATTTCTTTAAATCTTTCTTCAAAATTTTTATATGATATATTACCTTCACTTTGTACAAGCTCATGTAAGGCATTAAAGTGAATAGCCATTACGTCTGCATTAATCATCTCAATGCATTTCTTAAAATTATCTATATTAAAATTAATATCACATAGCTGTCCTATTCCTAAATTTCCTATTACTGGAATATTAGGCGCTATATCGCGTACAATTTTAAATGAATCAACGGTAGAAGGATCCTCTAATCCTATTCTTTGACTACCAACACTCATAATAATATTTTCTGAACTTGCAGCATTTGCTAAGATATTATTAATTGCTTTAGAAATTTCATGACCTCCTGTAATTGCTGAAATACATATAGGAGCTGATATTTTTTTTTTAAAGAAATCAACATACAGATTAATTTCCTCTAACTCATATTCTGGTAGTGGATGATGAATTAGATTAACCTCATCAAAATAGTTCTTTACATGTTGCACATTATGCTCTAAAGGTATTTTTATGTGTTCTATCTTCCTATTATATATTTTGTTCCCAATCTTTCTTTCAAAAGTTGATTCAATACTAGTACATTCTAAATTTTCATTGTTTAAAGCTTTAAGAATATTTTTATTTTTGATTCCATTAATTATTTGGACAGGTATCCCAAGTTTTATAATCTCTTTGATAGTTTCTAGTTTACCTCTTATACCTCCAGTAACATCAATTTTTTGATCTAACTCTGCTAATTTTAAATCTACCAAATCGTTAGATCTTAATTTTAATGCCAGCTTTTCGTTTCCATTGTCTTTGATATATATGCCATCTTCTTCAATTGCGAATATTACTTTCGAGATTTTATATTTTTGAATCTTCTCACATAATTTTAAAATAATTTGATCTCCAGAAAGAATTGTAAATGAAGAATCCCAACTCAGAAGAATGTCACCATATAGGACGGGTATTATTCCGAGATCAAGCATTTTTTCAATAGGATCTATAGATTTAAAAATAATTTCATTAAAATCTTGTATGAAAATACTTGATGGTTGAACGGAAATTGCTGAACGCCCATTATCAAGCATTTTATTGATGATAATAGAATCAAATTTAATCATTGCTTCATGTGTTTTGGAAAGCCCCATAATTTGGTCCTTAATAGAATCATTTAATCCTTGAGAAATTTGATATTTTTTAGCAATCGGATGCCCAAATGATCCACCTCCATGAATTAAAATGATTGCTTTTTTACTTTCAATAATCTGATTGAGACAACTTTCTAAAATATCTTCCCTAAGAGAAAAAGGCTTGTTTTTATCAGTTAATAAACTTCCACCTAACTTTAACAGAATAATTTCATTTTTACTTTTCATTAATTTGCACTCATCCAATCATTGTTCTCCAGGCGTCATATCCTTCTTTTTCAATAGCCTTAGCAATCTTTTCTTGTGCTTCTTCATTTTCAGCTAAAGAAATAACTAAGCCACCCCGCCCTGTTCCAGTAACTTTAGCCCCTAATGCTCCATTTTTTAGAGCAATATCAACCAATTTATCGTTTATTTCTCCAGAAACTGTGATCTCTTGAAGTAATTTGTGGTTTTGATTCATTAGTGCACCAATTGCAATACAATTTCCTTTAAGTAAAGCTTGTTTTGCCTTATCTGCTAACATTTCATATTCTCTAAAAATTTCTTCAAATTCTTTAGGATTTTCCTGCTTTAAACGTCGAACATCAGCAACTACTTCTGTTGTTGATGCCGTTATTCCTGAATTTGCTATAACTAAAGGAATTTTTATTGGCGATTTTAGAAGACCCATTGTATTATTGCCCCCATTCAGATTTTTAACAAACCAAATCAAACCCCCGTAAGTAGAAGCGGTATTATCGATGCCCGAAGGAGTTCCATGGTAAGCCTTTTCTCCTTCATAAGCGGCTTCGTTTATCTTTTCATCATCCAAATTAAGATTAAATCTATCATTAAGGGCACGAGCTAAAGATGTACATTGAGCAGCAGAAGCACCAACTCCACTTGCAGCAATTAAATTACCAGCAAAAGTTATTTCAAGCTTTTGATTATCAGTATCTATCTTTAAATGATTAATTACATTGGTAACTGATTTCATTGCCTCATTATACTTCGTTTTTTTGTACCCTGGCGTTGCGGGTCTCTGATCGTCAACAGACCATCCAGAACCTTCTACAACTTTAACATCTGCTGTGGTAAAAGATCCTAACGCCGATGCTATTGCGGGAAGACCATAAACAACAAAATGATAGCGTTTATTCCTTAAATGGGAATCAAATTTCGCCAAATAATATGGTCTTTCCGTATCCTTTTCCATTTCCCATTTACTTCACTTCCACAGTTCCCTCTGAACCATTAACAATGAGTTTTTGTCCTGTTTTTATGCTATTAATATCAATTTTGTCTACACAGGGAATTTCACTAATTATACAACCTACTGCTATGATAGTATCAATTTGTTTATTAACGATAGCAACTGGAGCTGTATTGTTTTTTTTCATTCTATACATAGTATAAGATCCTACTGTAGACCCTTTACCGGTTGGAAAAACTAAAACTTTTCCCGTTATTGATTGGTCGAAAAGTTCGTGCCCAACCTCAACTACTTTCCCTGTATCAGGATCAACACCACCATAAAATGAGATTCCATCTTTTGTTACAATTGCTTCTGCCTCAGCAGTACCTTTATAGATCTTTCTTCCTTTAAGGATCATTTTATAGCCTCCTCGATGCATTCTTCAATTGATCCAATTTTTACTTTAAATTTATTCTTTGCACGACCATAATAGCATGCTTTTGCTGAATCTACCATAATTCCTTTAAAACGTCCTTTAATTGGAGCTACAACACAACAAGTATCTGCTGCGAATTTTGCTCCAGCATCTTCAATTATTTTAGAATACCCAGTTTCATCGGCAATTTTTTTTGTTGGTCGAGCAGTCGTAATCCAGAATTCTTTCTTTACTTTTTTTCCATTTAATAATTTCGCAATTTCAGCGATTTCGTGAATTGAAGCGTGAGGACACCCTATACTAATGAAATCGATTTCAATATCATCATCAATAAGTTCCATTCGCGTTTTATCTAGATCACTTTGATTAATTTCAAAAATAATATCATCTGGTTTAGGATAGTAATTATATTCTGGAGTTATTCCTTCCATATGGAATAGTGCTGTTCCACCGTAGGTCGCAATAGATGCACAAAATGATTTGAGCTCTTCAACCGTAGCAGATGGAATTCCTGTAATATATGGGATTTTTTTTCCTAATTTAACTAATTTGTCCCCAATTATTTTTCCTAACACACCAAATTCGTCGGTACCTTTAATTGGAGTAGTAACCTTAACTAATACTTCCCCCAGACGATTTTCATCTAAATGATATCCATATTTTGGCGTTTTTCCTGTAATAGCTGACGCTAAAGCACTTGGACCTCCTTCACGATTAGTTCGAGCACCAATTACAGAATTAGCATAACAAACTGCACTACTTTCTGCCCAAGCAAGGTGTTGTCCAAAATGTGGAGTGTTCCCAATAAAATATGGTGTACACGAACATGTTGTAATTACACCCATTTTAGCGAAAGCGTCAATTACTCGATTTTGATTTATTGCAAACTCCTTATTTATTCCCAATAATTGCCAATTTTCTCGATCCATTCCAGCGGGATTTAAGGTTGTTAAAACTCTAATCTTTCCATCTTCTGCCATTTCGTTTAAGAATTCTAAACCCGCTTCACCAAGATTATCATATGAAACCCCGGCTATTTGAACTCCATAAACATCAACCATGCATTCAGCTTCAAATATTTCACCTAATGTGGTTAATATTTCCATTGACTTTCGAGCAGCCTTTCCATAGACTCCATCTAGCATGTCTTGTTCTTCTGATGTTAATTTCATTATTCTCTCCTTATCTTAAAAATATTTTTTAATATCCACTTTTGGAAATTCTGCAATTTCAAAATTCTTTCCTTTGATGATAAGTGGTTTAGTTAAATCAAAGCCAATTTTTGTCGTCATTTTTGTTCCAGGCTCAGCACTCGGATCTAAACTACTTCCTGGCTCTTTATCTTTGACAATCATTCTTGTATCTCCTTGAAAACGAGTTGCCATCGCCCACTCTACAGATAAGGGATCATAAATATTAATATCTTTATCAACAATAAAAGCATGTTTACAGCTTGTGTGACCTGCGAAGGTTCCTTCTATTGCCCTTCTTCCGTCCTCTTCTGATTTTTTATCAATTTGGACTATTGCGTGCAACCAAGAAGACCCACCAGGACTAATATTTACATCTAAACACTTAACTCCTGCTTCATTCACTTTATTGAAAATAGTGGGTTCTCTAGGCATACCCATCAATATTTTATGTTCTAACGCTCCTGGTAATAAAGCTTGCCAAATCGCATCTTTTCTATGAGTAATTCTTTTAACTTCAAAAATAGGTTCCTCTCTAATCACATCATACGTCTCAGTCAGATCGACAAAAGGACCTTCGGCGTGTCTTTCTTCAAAATACACACGTCCCTCTAATACAAATTCTGCTTCTGCGGGTATGATAAGATCTACTGAGTTTGCTTTTACGACTTTAATTGGTTCGAGTGCATTAGCAATTTGTAATTCATCAACACCAATATCAACAGATGTAGCTCCAGCAATTAGTATATTGGGAGTATTTCCAATACAAAAAGCTGCTTCTACTTCGCCATTTTTCTCTAAAAATTTATAGAAATGACGTCCTTTAACTATTCGGGTTGCAAATTTGTCTTTAGAATACTGCATTGCTCGATGAAAATCTAAGTTTTGACCATAATCGGGATCTCTGGTGACTACAACAGCAGAACTGATATAATTTCCACCATCCTTGTCACAATGGTATAAAATTGGAATTTTATCTAAATCAATGTTTGTTTCAATAACTTCTTGACAAGGAGCATTTGTAATAATTTCTGGTTCTGAACGCTTTTCTATTGCTTTTGAGAGCATTGGTATAAGATTTGCGGGTGTTACCCCGAAATATGAAGCAATTATATCTTTTGTACAAAATAAATTCCCAATTACACGAAATTTTGATTCTCTTATCTTATTAAACATAACTGGAGTGGGTTCAATCTCTTTTAATAGTCCAGAGATCTCTAATTTCTTTGATACCTCGATGTTGACTTTTCGAAGAAGTCCTTTCTCATCAATTTGATTTATATATTCTCTAAATCCCATAAATTTCATTCATCTCAATAAATTTCTTGGAATAATCTACCTTACTAATATTTTGAGTTACAGAAACAAATTTTATAAAACTAAAGGTTTTTATTTTTATCGATTCTTTTTAAAATTTCTTTTGCATAATCAACTCTAATTTTCTTATCCTCAACTAATTTGTTTGCTACCTTTTCTATTAATTTTTCAGGTACTCCAGCAAGTCTTGCAATATTTCTTGAATGTAGCGTCATATGACCTTTTTGAATCCCTTCTGAAGCTAAAGCCCTTAGAGCAGCAACGTTTTGAGCTAAACCGAGAGCTGCAGCTACTTGAGAAAGTTCATTGGCACTTTTAACATTCAAAATTTTTAAAGCTAATCTGGTCATCGGATGTATCTTAGTCATACCTCCAATAATACCAAGAGCAAGCGGTAATTCTATTTCTCCTACTAGATTTCCATCTGAATCAACCTGAAATTTAGTCAATGGAGAATATTGCCCCTTCAATGAAGCATATGCATGAGCTCCAGATTCAATAGCGCGCGTATCATTTCCTGTAGCTAATGTTAAAGCTACAATTCCGTTCATTATGCCTTTATTATGAGTAGTAGCTCTATAAGGATCTGCAAGCGCAAACTCATAGGCATTTAAGATACCTTCTACAACTTCTACTCCACCTAATAACTCCTTATCAAAAGTCGCCTTACTTTTTGCTAGTCGATGAGTTGCCAAATTGGATACAATTCTAAGATAAACTTTACCACCACATATTTCTTCTATAAATGGACTGATAATTTCAGCCATAGTATTTACCACATTCGCTCCCATTGCATCTAAAACATCAACTAATAAATGAAGAATCAACATTTCTCCTTTTCTTGTCATTAACTCTCGAATTTCAAGTTCAAAAGCACCGCCACCCAACTCATTCAATAAAGGATCTTGTTCATTAGCAATTTTTAAGAGATGATCTTTATTATTCAATATTTCTTCTTTTGCAATTTTAATATCAGGTAAATCAGTTATCTGTATCTGTGAAATCATTACCGATCTTACTTCTTCTGAATGAAAACCTCCACATCTTCTCGCAAATTTAGCTGCATTTGAAGCTGCTGCTATAACTGATGGTTCTTCAATAACCATAGGTATTATATAATCCCTATTATTGATTTTAAAATTGAAAGCTAAGCCAAATGGTAATTGGTAGCTCCCAATAACATTTTCTACTAAAGTATCAATTTGGTTAGGTTTGAAATATCCAAAATTTTGTAAAATCTTCATTTCTTCTTCATTCAGGTTAGCTATCTTAGAAATTTTTCTTTGACGTTCCTCTAATGATAACTTATAAAATCCGGAGATATCAGAATGGAATTCTTTCATAATTAAAATCTCTTTTCTAAAAATTAATAAAGTTTTCTATATCTCCTTTTATTTTCTTAGCTTCTGGAGAGGTGGAAGTAATTATTTTTGAGGGACCGCCTATTTTTCCCTCAATTATTTCATATCCTGATATAAATGGTTTTAATTCATCAATTATCTTGTTTTTCTCATTTTCATGAGTTAATAAGACTAGGGAAGGTCCAGTATCAATTGAGAAATAAACATTATACCCATTTTTTTTTCTGAGTTCACGAATCTTAAGCATAATTTTTAACGTGTCGGGCTCCCATGCAATAATGTTATTTCTTTTTACTGACATTGCTACAGAATGCAGACAAAATGTATCATATTCTGCTAATTCACCGATTTTATTTAAGTTAGAATTCTCTAATCCTTCAAAAAATTCGAAAATAAGCTGTTTTCGTTGTTCTAACCAAGCAGAGAAAAAAGGTGATGTCGGAACAATTTCATGTGCCTGATTTGTTTTTAAATCAGATTTAATGGGAATTGTTAAAAGTGCAATCTCTTCTACAAAAGATTGATGTTCTTTACGATCCAATCGAATTGAAAAACAATCAAAAGGATCAATATTTGGATGACTGAGTAAAAGAGAAAATCCTCCAGTAGAGCTCCGGGAGCCAGAACTCGCAAGATATCTTGAAAATATACTCAATAATCTTTTGTTATGTAAATAATTTTCATCATTATTATAAATAATAGCAGCAGCTGCTAAAGAAAGAGCAGAAGAACCCGAAGCTGAAGTCCCTAAACCCTTACCTATTTGTTGTCCTTTCTCTGTTCTTAAAAAATTTCGAGAAATCAGTATAGCCTTTGTGCTTATTTTGGAATAACTTCGAATAAAGTCTAAAGTTGCCTTAACTCTTTCTAATTCATCATTAAAAGCAGGTTTACCATCAAGAAAGACACGATCTTCCTTCAAATTTTTATCTAATTTTAAATAAGAAATAGTAAATCCACAATCATTATTTAAAGAGATACTTGGGAAATAGGGAATTCGATGTTTAGCATTAATAATTCCATGATATTTTAGGATACCTTGAATAGGATATGCTATAGTATATGCTTCCCCCTCGCTCTGTGTAGTAATGCTTTTAGGAGGAAGATCTTGAATTTGATAATCGTTTCGTTTTAAAAAGTCTAAAATTTCGAGGTGATCCTTTTCTAATTTTGTAATAAGATCTTTTGAAAGTGAAGTGTTCATTATCATTCAAGAGGAATGGGAAGATCTTGGATTTGATAATCTCTATTCATCAAATATTTTTCAGGTATTGGAAGATATATTGGACTCCAATTTAACAATCCCTTTGCGTTAATGTTTTCCTCGTTTTCATTTTCAACTCTCCTTATTTCATACTCTAAAGTACTGCCTTTTTTTACGTTTTTAGCTACTCTTACTAATCCTTCTTTCAAATATTTTAGATCGTTAATGTCTGATTGAGCAATTGGATCGCTATCTAACTTTGCAAAGAGAGGGAAAAATCTTTTATGAAGTCCTGAATGCCCTTTAGGGCAATGGTTTAATCCTTTTATATTGGGGATAAGACATCCCTCATCGCAAAAATGAAGTGTAAATCCTCTTTTATTATTATATTCATGTTCAACAATATGACCTAATAATATCTCTGGTTTTGTATGACCATTCTTAATTAATTCATATTCTTGAACACTTTTCTTTTCTTTTAATTTTATAAAGTCATTTATATGTGGTCCGTTTTGGACAATTTCATTAAAGCTTTCTTGAACTTTTAAAAGACCTGAAATACAGGTAGCTCCTGAGCCATAAGAGCCAAAATAGATCGTATCATAAACGCGAGCTTGATTTTCAAGAAGATATATAATCTGAGCCCAAATTGAAGCGTTGTACATATTTCCAAAGTGCATTGGAACATTTAATTGAGGAAGTACTCTTTCTTTTACATTTGTGTTCACCCAGTATGAAAATCTCTCTAAAGTTGTAGAAGAAATGCCTCTTTCTTTTAATTTTAAATAAAGATATTCTGGTAAAACGGTAACATCATGTAAAAAATGATCAAGCTTCTTGATTATAGATGTACGAACTTTATTCTTATCGAATTTAGGTAGTTCATTTATATGTTTAATCCAACGCTTTAATATTATTTGCTGCATTATCTTAAGGGGAAGCTTGGAGTATGGCGCATGAAATGTATAAAAATCCGCATGAAAATCCCCAATATTTCTAATCAAATCATCATAAGCAGCAAGTTGGAATTTAATATACGCATCTTGAGAATAACTTCCAAATGCTTGTGCGTTTTTATTATTGTGAGATCTGAAAAAGTCATTTACATTTCCTGAAACCTTTCCAAAATTCTTAGCAAATTTAGCTATTCGAGGATTTTTCGATATTACTAGTGCAATAGCACCTGATCCTTGTGTTGGTTCACCTGGAGAACCAAGATGATATGAAGAAATATCAGTGCTTATGACAAGAGCCTTATTTATTATTTCCTTTTCAACCAAGGCGATAGCATTAAGAATTGCTAGTGTACCTCCAGCACAGGCGTTGTAGATATCTTGAGTCAATGAATTGGCGGAAATCTCTAACATCTCAGCAAAAATATTAGATACTGATTTTGCTGCATATACTTCTGTTTCAGTACCCACAAATAATGCGTCTATACTTTTAGGAGAGATATTACCTCTTAATAAAGCATTATAGCCCGCTTTTAATCCAAGAGAAATAATGTCTTCATCAATTTCTGCTAAACGCATTTCTTTAGATAATAAACCCTTTTCATATTTTTCTGGATCTACATTTCTCTCTAAGGCAAGTTCTTTTAAGTTAACATAATGTCTTGGAGCATGAAATCCAATTGAATCAATTCCAATATTCGAAAATAAATAATCGTTAGAAAGCATTAATGATATCTCTCGAGTTGATGATATTTCTTTTTAAAATATTTTCTATATGTAATGTTTATTTGTTCAAAAACTTATCTATATAAAATTAGTTTTATTAAAAGAATTGCTTATTTAAAAATTCTCAGTGGACTAATATTTTCAATAGTTCAAATTCTTATAAGTGGTAAATATTATGAAAATTACTGTTACTCTTTTACAAACATTCAAAACTTAGAAAGCTTAACCATAACCCTTAGAGTAAGAAAAATTGTAAGAGATTTAACTCTAATCTACTTAACATTGCTCGTTAAAATTCTATCAATAAATTATAATTCCTTTAAATTATAAGGAAGATTTAATATTTTTAATATTCATATTAATATTGAAAAGAATACAATATTATAATGGGTTAGATGGTCACTACTTTAGAAGAGTTAAAGGAAACAGCACAGGATAAGTTACCTAAGCATATAGGCCTGATCATCGATGGTAATCGTCGATGGGCGAAAAAGAGAAACTTAGAGATTAATTTAGGTCATTTAATTGGATATGAAAATCTCAAAAAGAGATTATTCGATTTTTTTGATGCGGGGATCCACTACTTAAGTTTATATATTCTATCGCTTGAAAATGTGAGGAAGCGTAATACTAAAGAACTTGAGTATATTTATAAGATTATGGTTAAAGCTGTCGATACGATTATAAATGAATCAATTGTAAAGGAGGAAAAGGTTAAATTTAATGTTATCGGCAGGATTTCAATGCTACCAGATAAAGTAAGAAGAAAGATTGAAGAGTTAATTAAATTTACTAAGGATCACAGTCAAAATTTCATAAATCTCTGTATTATGTATGATGGTCATGAAGAAATTGTGGATGCTGTGAAGGAAATAGTTAATAATGGAATTAAGCCCGAACAAGTTAGTACAGATTTAATTAAAGCACACCTTTATACAAAAAATTTTCCTCCATTAGATTATGTAATTAGAACGGGAATGGATGACGGAGCAAGAATTTCTGGATTCTTGCTATGGGATTCTTCTTATGCTGAATTTAAATTTAGGAATGATTTCTGGCCTGATTATAATAAAGAGATGGTTATTGAGGATTTAGAAGATTATATAAGAAGAAATCGACGAATGGGACAATAATTCTTCTATCTATTTTATTTCATAAATCCAAAATAAATAAATCATTAATAATTGTTAAACCTATAAATTAATGAGAGATTTAGAATTACTAATTTATAACGTGAACAAATAAATCATTTGAATTATGGCAAATGCTGACAAAATCATCTCATTGAACATCACAAAATTCCCGCAAAACTTATTAATACCTGGGATTAACAATGAGATTATTATCCAAGTAATAAATTATTCAAGTAAAAAGGAGGATTTTAAATTTGATCTTGAGGGAGAAAATTTAAATATTAACGTGGAACCCGATAGTTTTAAGAGTAATATTGAATTTAGTCCGGGGGAAACAAAGAGTATTCATTTGAAATTAGATCCTACTACTGATGGTTTTGGTAAATTAACAATTAATGTCCACCGACTTAAGATTATTAAATATACTGTTAAAGTACAGAAAATGAGAGAGGCTATCCAAACGAGTAAAATTAAGAAGATTTTTGATAAACAAGCATTTAAAGTTACAGAAACAGTTGAAAAATTTAATCCAGAAGATTATATTATCGATATGAAGGAAAAAGTATTAAAGCAGGCTGAAAAACAATTAGGCTTATTAACAGAGCAATATAAATCATCGCAATCGTCAGATATATCTAGCTCTGAATTACTTGAAAAAATGGAAGCTTATATAAAACAAATTGCGAAAGGATATCTTTCAATCGATAATCCTCAAAGGGCATTAAAATTAGCATTAATGCTTTCAAATAAGAATGAACAGAGGAAATTCTATCTTAGTCTAATTCGCGCTTATGCTTTAAAAAATCTCGATATAATGCTTCAAATAGTTTCAAACCTACCCGATTTAGAAAAACGACAAAACATATTCAAATTTCTAGCATTAGATCAAGTATTAAATAATCCCGAACAAGCAATTAAAATTGGAAATCTAATTCAAAATCCCTCTATTAAAGAAAGTCTTCTAATTAATATTTATGGTCAAATTATCAACTCGGATCCTTCATTAGCTTTGAAATTAAGAGAGCTAATTGATAATAATACTCTAAAAATTAAGCTTCTATTCAATATTGCTAATAAATTAAAAGAACACGATGCAAGAACTGAATTAATTAATGTAATTAACTTAATAATTAAGACACTTCTAAAAATTCTTGTAGCAGGTTTTGATAAGTCAATTTATAAAATGCTTAAAAATGCAATATATGCTTTAGCTGAGGTCGATAACCCCATTTCTGCAAATGCTATTATTGAAAGTATACCAATTCAAGAAGTTAAAGAAAAAATAGCGAAAGATTTATTTGATGATATTTATATAATGGTTGATGAAATTAAAACAAAATATGAATCGGAATTAGCCTTTTCTCAATATTTTCTATTAAATACTTACGTTTCCACCATTACGAATGATATTAAAAATTTTAGTCTAACGGGTGGAAACATTAGTAATAATGTTCTTATAAATGATTTTAATTTTAGTAATGTGTTTATATCTTTATTTGCTTTTGATTTCAGCATTTTTCCAATACTAGATCGTGTATATAACGATTTAAAATATGCTCTAAACAAATCAATCGCATATTATACTTTTCCATCAAAAAATAATTATAATCAGGATGAGGTTAGAGTATTAACTAGTTCATTGAAACAATTTTTCAAGAATTTCGAAAATACCCCTGGCCAAGTATCAATTTTTAATTTAGATTTCATCCCATATCTAGGAAAACCAACTGTGATTATATCGCAGGAATCTGATATAGATAATAATATTTACTCTAATATTAAAAAAATCGGAGACCCCATTAATCTAATTGTTGATAATTCTTTATTCAAAGGAGGTAAAATCTCTGAAAATTTAAAGCAAATTTTGCCCTCTAACAAATGTAAAATTATTAATTTAGTTTTATCTTACGAGTTCATCAACGATTATAATATTTTTAAGACATTAATACAATCTTTACTCTAAAATGAAATAAACAAACTAAAACTATAAAATTAAGATTTGTTATATGTATAGTAAGCGAATAAAAAGAGAGAAATACGCAATTAGAAGGTAAAATTGCTATGGCAAAAGATAAAAAAAAGAAAGAAAAAAAGAAGAAAAAGAAAGATGATCCGTCAGGTGATACTTTTTCTCAATTATACGCAAAAGAAGGAAAAACAAAAGCACCTATAGGTATTTCATTGGGACAAAGTATTGATAGATCGGGTGATAAATTATTTTTAGGAACAGATTATATGGAAGTACTTATCCCTGAAAGGCCATGGGCTGATATGTTAGCTGATGTTGAACATTGGACTCCTTTACCATTCACCCATGGCATTGAAATGGAATTAATTATTGCTGATGATAGTGGGGAATACCCTCCCGGAGAAGAAATGGTTTACCGAATGAAAGAAATTGTGAAGGATGCAATCAAAATTATGGATGAAGTTCTCTACGAGGGAAGAGAAGATTTTTTACCCGTTCCTGATTATATTAGACAAAAAGTTTTAGCTAGACCGTGGGGAAGGGATGATCTTGAAAAAGGGTATACAATGGATATACGCTATGCTCTAGGAGAAAGTTCTGTTGATATAGATTCTTTTGCAAGAGATGGAAATGTCACAGCAATCACCTATATATTAGAATTAGTCACACCTCCATGTGTTTATGTTGAAGAATTAGCATATTGGGCGAGCACTTTATTTTTATTAGCGAAAGCTACTCTACCTAAAGATCTGCATATAATTGCTTCCGCTATTAATCCTGCGACGAAAGAATACATGCGTGGGGTGTCCCAAGCTGATCATTCGCACTTAGGTTCTTTTAATTCAGAATTAGAGAAAATTCAAGCCTATTGTATGATTCGAAATTTTATACCTCATCTTATTGCTCTTACATGCAATTCTCCAATTTTGAATAACAAACCAACGGATGTGGTTAAAATTATAAATAGGAGGATTACTGCCCCAAATTGCACTAGATCTTTGCGTTTAAAGTATAACACAACTATGTTAAGTGGGAATGATCCTAAATATTATATCCCTTATTTAACTGATTTAAGTGAGAATTCTATTAATTATTTCCTTCAAACAGTTCAGAAGGCAAGTTTAGAGGATGGTAGGTTCCAAGATGTTTTCCCAGTAACGGATTGGGGAACGATAGAAATCCGAATTAGCGATGCACAAATTTCTATATGTCGCCGTATCGGAGTGGGAATGCTAATTCAAGCTATGTGCTATAAAGCTAGAAAACTGCTAGAAAAGGGGGTGTGGGTACCTGATGCGGGTAGTGAAACAATAGCAACAAATCGTCAAGGAGCAATTGAGCGAGGTTTGATTTCTTTATTCCGACCTATAAATATTACACGTGAAAAACTCGCACAATATGATCCTGAATTTGCAGAGCAATATTTGGGTCCAGAAAATCAACCTGTAAGATACATGATGCAAGGTGTGCAACGCATGTTCTTTTATTTAAAAGATGAACTGAAAGAACTGAGATTCTTGTATAGCCCATTCCTAAAACCCTTGCTTCAGTCTGTCTTTGGGAATGTAAGCTATGCAGAACCTCCAATAACTGAAGCAGAATACCAGTTAAGTCTTTACAAATACAAATTGGATAACGGAGAAGATCCTAGTATTTTATATGATTTAATATATTTCACTATCCTTTATTGCCAGGATCCTCTAAATAATCCACTTACCGGGATTTTAACCCTTCCAAAAGAAATGAGAGAGTAGTATATTTTGTTTTTAGCTTTCAATTTCATAGCGCAAAAATAAAATATGAAGTTTAGCACTCTTCTCTCGTTATATTAAATTTAATATTTAAAAAAAAGAATGAAAATTTATTATTTATATACTCCATATTCCTTCGTGAACTCAATCATAGCTTTAATGTTTTCTGGTTTAGCATCATCAATTACCGCTCCATTCATCATTAAATAACCACCATCTTTACCAACACTATCTATTAATTTCTTTGCGTATTCTTTTACTTCTTGAGGTGTTCCTAAATTTAATAAAGTGATTGGCATGTTACCTCCCACGCAGGCAGAGTCGCCTAAAATTTCTTTTGCTTTTTCCATATCTGTCAAATCAAACGCCCATATAGCCTTACCTTTAGGTAAATCTTTAATAACTTCAAGACGCGAGTTAAAACCACCCTCAACATAAGAAAATGGTATACATCCTTCTTCTATTAAACCCATGAGTAGTTTTCTAAAGGATGGCCAGTAAAATGTCTTAAATTGTTCATCAGAGAGAAAACCGTCAGCTCCTTTATGTAAAGGTATGAATACAATAGGGTTTCCATTCATCTTAGCCATAGATACACCCATGTTAACCATCAATGGCGTAATCACTTCAAGAGCTTTAAGCAGTTTATTAGGTTGTCGGTATAAATCAAGCATTATCCCCGTAGTTCCTCTAAGAGTATCACCAAGGGTATCATAAGGGGCTTTTGTAGCCCCACCAAAGAAGTTTGGAAATCCTTTTTCTGCCATCTCCTTATCGAAAGCTCCGAGTGTTCCTGCCCACTTTAAGGCATCACTTCCAGCGTCCATAAGAGCTTTAAGGGCTTCTTGAACATCTGGGAGGCCATATGGTAAAATGTTGCCACCAGTAAATGGCAATTCGATTATATTGGTGAGAGGTGCTAACTGTTTAAGGGGATCTAACGTTCCAAATATACGTGGTAAATAGACGCTTCTAAAGAAACCAGAGGGATCTTGAATAAAGGCATCATACTCATCCGCTTTCATATATTCACCCTCAAGGCATTGGTATGAAAGGTTAGGAGAGACTCCATGACCTGGCCAAGCATATAATTTATAATCAAGAATATCAAAAAGTTTTCCTGGACCAGGTACAAAACACCCTATATGGGCATCTGGTTCAAAATCTAAAACCGATTTTTTCCATGCAGAAAAGAGTTTGTCGTAATCATACATAGATTCTTGTGGAGTTATACCACTATAAAATGCGGGGAAAAAGCCAACCATTAGAACAACCGGGATTCTATCAGGCTTTTTTTTCAATTGAATAACGTCTTTTATCCTTATTACTCTTTCCTTATACGCTTTTTCGGTGCTGGGGTTGGCAAATTCAATATTTTGGGGTGAAAGCCATCTATTAAACATTTCTTCTTGTTTTTCATCTAATGATAAATTTTCCCATTTCTTTTCCATTTTTTATTACCTCTTATAATTTCTCTACTGAGGACTATTACTATTCAACTATCCATTCCTTAGCCAAAGCTACTGCTTCGATTGCATCTTTTCCATAGGAGTCTGCACCTACATATTTTCTTACGTTCTCGTTTATTTGCCCTCCACCAATCATTATCTTTGTTTTTTCAGGTAACCCTGCATTTTTAATTTCTTCTATCGTCTCTTTCATAGAGTCATATGCTAGGGTTAGAAATCCACTCAAGCCTACAATTTTTGAATTCACTTCTCTTATTTTTTCTACAAATTTTTCTTTTGGGACATTTACGCCAAGATCATAAACCTCAAACCCATTTGACTCTAACATAAATTTTACAATATTTTTGCCTATATCGTGTATATCACCAAATACTGTCCCTAAAACTACTTTTCCTAAACTCTGAACCTTGGCACCAGCTTTGAGCATTGGTTCTATAATTTCTGTTATTTGTCTTAGAATCTCTCCTGACATGATCAAATCTGGTAAGAAGAACTCTTTATTCTCAAATTTCTCTCCCACTTTAGCCATAGCGATTCTAATTTGTTCTAAAATTTTCATAGGATCCTCTCCAGCGTTAATTTTTTTCTGAACGAGATCTATAGCTTCCTTCTCGCATAAATCTACTATTAAATCTATTAAATCCTCAGACATTACAATTCCTCCTTTTAATTAAAATTTAAACTTATCTATATTTTAGATTTCTCATTTATCTCATAAGGAGCTTTTATTTATAAATATTATCTTGAATTTCTTTCAAAAATATATTTTTTTAATATTTCAAGATTTTAAATTCGTATATATGGTTGCTTAACCTTGTAAGAAATAAGAAGAAATGAATGCTTACCCCTCATTTCTTAACTCAGAATTAAAGTGTAAAGCATTGTATATCCTAATATTATTAAGAAATGAATTGTTGCGAAAAAAGCTCCATATTTTAGTAGGCGCTTGTAATCCAAATTTGCAACTCTATATTTTTTTGCCAATGATAGAGTGAGAAGATCACAAGCAGAACCTTGTGGTAAAAAGTTACCCGCCATATTAACTCCACTTATGAAAGCAATGATGATCGGATTAGGAAAGAATCCATCTCCTATAAGAGCTGAAAAAATCGGGAGAAGGATGATGGTAACTGGTGTACCTGCTAGAAATGCAGATAAGAGAGAAGAGATGGTTAATGTCATCAACACTGCGAGATAAATGTTATTATTTACAAAATTTACCAATCCTGTGGAGATCAACTCTGAAAAACCGAAGTATGATAAAGAATTCGAAAGAATGAATAGGATCGCAAATACAATGATAAGCCTCCACGAAATATCATTCTTAAGATCTGAGAAATTAGTTTCCTTTGAGTGAATTAGAAGAAGAATTGCTGCGGATATGGTCGCGACAAGTGCAGGCGTGAATCCTAAGACCATGAACACGAAAGTAGTTAAAACTGTAATAACTGTCATGAAAAAGTACTTTTTATTTTGGATCACAATTCTAGGGTCAAGTATCTCTAAAAGTATCTTCTTATTTCGTTCAGTTGGTTTTTCTTCCTTTTTTAAAATAAACCAATCCATCAAAAAAATGGTAAGCATTAATGTGATTAAAAACAAAATGCCCATATTGGCAAAGTACTCACCAAAACCCCACCCAAATTCCTGACCTATAATTAAGTTTTTCAAGCTAGAAACAGGGGTTAGTATAGCACCAATATTTATCGTAATGGTCATCCCCATCATGTAGGTACCCGAAGGTATCTCTAAAACTCGGCAAGTCCTGTAGATCAATGGTATCAATATCAAAGAAAGAGTTAAATCCTCGATAAAGCCAACAATTATGCCTGTAAACAGACAAATCAGATAAAAGAATAATCTGTTATTCCCCTTCGTTATATGAATCAATTTTATGGCGGTATATTCTAAAACTTGGTCATTAACTGCAAAGTAGATAATTATTTGCATGGCAAATATGAAGATTAACGTGTTAAAATTGATAAATCCAAGTATATCGACCTCAGCAATATTACCAAAAGTAAGCATTGAAAGTACTGCGATGACTCCTATGAGTAATGCAATAGGTAAATAATCGATCTTATTTTGGGAAAAAAAAGCCATCAAAATGGCAAATAATACTAAGATTATTATTATCGCAGATACGTTCATTCAATAACAAGAAATGGTTTTTATTTTAAAAAGAATCACTTTGACTTAGAAATTCTAAAAAATAAAAGATTAGAGGAAAGTCATATAAGATTTTGTGATTCTTGAAAATGTTTTATTTATAACATATAAAAATTTAAGATAAGAACTATTTTCAACTATTAGAGTAATCGAAATTATAAATCTTGAAATATGAATACTAATTTTTCTCAAGGAAAAAGTTGGATCATCTCAGCAATTAGTGATATAAAAATAGTTCTAAATAGCCTTAAAAATGAATATTACTCTCTCGTAGCATTTAGAAGTCAGTTTGCTGTAGAAAAATTAAATAAAGCAGTATTAAGTTTTATGGGACTGAAAATAGAAAAAACACATACTCCAACGAGCATATTAGAAGAAATACTTAATAGTAATTCTACTTTTAGTATTGATCAAGAAACAAGAAAGATAATTGAAAAAATTTCAACCTATTCAAAATTTTTTGAAAATGAAGGAGTTCAAACAAGATATGGAACAATTAAGGATGATATATTAATCATCGCTGAAGAGATTTATCAATCTTTCGAAGATATTAAAATTTTCCTCATAAATCTACAAAAAATTGTAAATTGCTATTTAAAACTTCTTAAGGAGAACCTGAATATAACAGAAAATGAATTTAAAGAGTTTAAACAATTAGAATTATTATCAGGAGAATTAAAGCAATGGATATAGATTTGAATTTTATAAAAAACGAGTATTTTTCCAAAAAAATAGAAAAATACTTACATCACTTATTTCAAGTAAATAAAGAAATAGTAGGAGTAATATTATTTGGCTCAATAGCAAGAGGAGATGCAACTTACTCGGAAGAAAAGATAAGTGACATTGATTTAATTATAATTTTTAGAGATAATGAACTTCCAGAACATTATAGAAAAAGAAATGATCTGAAATTTAAATTAATGCAATCAGCACCTTCAGGAGTAGATTCACTCTGGATGACAGAAAGAGAATTTTTAAATTTAGTTAAAATAAAAACCGATATAGTCTTATATGCTTTGGATGAGGGAAAAATGTTATATGATCCAGTAGGGTTGATAAAAAAACAAAAAGATATTTTATTTAAAGAATTGAAAAAAAAAGGCGTTAAAAAAGAAAAACATTATTGGGTCTGGCCGATAAAAAGTTTTGGAGAAGAAATTGAATGGTAATGGATTTTTAATAAAATTTTTAAGATTTTTTTTAAAATTATATATAAATTAACTAGTTAAATTCTAAAATGAATGAGAAAATAAATTATATAAAAAAATATAAAAGAATTGAAATAAGAAAATGTTAACATGTACTTTAGAGCAAGATGGAAAAAAGCGAATAGAGCATTTACTTGTAATTGATGCACATTCTCATCTAGGGCAAGATGTTGATGGAGCTACAATGATGAATCCTTTAGCTCCAGGAGCAGGGACTTTCGATTTTTGGGGTAATGTCCAAGGCAGAATTAAGGCAGATTGGGAGAAGACAGGGGAACAATCATTTACAACTACAATGGATGGGAAATTTACAAAAATCTCATGGTCATTCACTCCCTTTCCTTTTACAGATAGACTTTATACTGAACTTGAAAAGCTCGGAAAGAGTCATTCTGCTTTAAAAGCAAAATCTAAGTTTTACTCGTTCATAGATCAAGGTGTATGCTTTCCATTTCAAGACGTGTTTAGAGATAAACATCCCGAAGCGCTATATAGAGCAAGCAATATAAATATTTCACGTTTTACTACAAGATTCCCTTTTTCTATGAAATTAATTGGATATGGTCGCTGTGATCCAATGGAGGGACAAAAAGCTGTAAACGAAGTAAAGTATATAAGAGAAATATTAGGACTTCGAGGTTTAAAATTACATCCTCGATCAGAAGGATATATAGATAAAATAACTTCTGTAAAAGTAGTTAATGTGCTTGTAGAAGCAGCCAGTTATTCTTTACCAGTTATTTTTGATACAAGAGGTCGGGGATCGATCTTAGAAATTGGTAAATTAATAAGATCTGCTAGAAATATAATTCAGTCCAAATATCCTGATTTATTACCTCATTTAAAAATTATTATAGCTCATTTTGCTCAAGGAAATATTGATGATTATGAAGTGTATAATACTATTGTTCAACCAAATACATACGGAGATCTTTCAATGTTGCATGGAGCAGGTGCAGGAAATTTCTTTGAAAGTTTTCGAAGATGGTTTCAATCCAATAACAAAAAAAGTGTAGATAATCGAGATTGGTCGGAATATATCTTGTTTGCTTCAGATTTTCCCTACTTTGGAGATGCACATGCACAGAAACTAATGAAATATATTATTAATAAACAGTTCTTTGATACAGGGGGAACAATCGCGGATGTTAGAAATATCGTTGGGTTAAATCAATTGAAAGTTTTACCAGAGTACAATCTTCCTCAAATTAAGAAAGAACAAAAAGTTACCCCTAGTTTAATCCTTTCTAACCCATTATTTAATGAAAATAAGATGAGTACTTATGATATGTCCATAGTGGTTTTAGCAAAGTTAATTGTTGAGAATAAATTAGATATTAAAAAATTCTGTATTCAATTCAAAGATTCTTGGGATTCTTTTAGCGAAGATATTTTATTAAGCATCATATCTAATAAGAATAAAAAAGAAATAAACTTATTATTGATGAATTTAGTGAAAGATCAGATTTCTCTTTTTGCACCATTGCAAGGCAATATTGAATGGAAAAAATTTGGATATAAATATTTTAATCCAGAAGACCGTGCTTTCTTTGCGTCAGTATTTAAACAAAATTATTTAGCTACAGATGTTCTAAAAACAGTAGAGACTTTTTCACATATATATACTTAGAATATTGAAATTCACTCTCAAAAAATTTTATTCTATTGCACAATAAATTATACTTAAAAAGAATATTAATGTCTTATTCAAAGAGATCTTATTTAATTTTCGTGTGATAGAAAGATATTATTTATTAATTTTAGACATCATTTTTTAAAATTACTTAAGTTTTTAAGAAAATTGTTTTAATTTCTCTGATTTCTCATAGAACTCTCTCCCAAGTCGATCATCTCCAATTTCAATGCATTTTTCAGCTAATTTTTCGAAAAGTAAAGCAGCATTAGAAAAATTTCCATTTTCTAACGCTGTTTCAACACTATTTACCAGATTTTCTCGTTCAAAAAGGGGTTTTAATAAGGGAGAGTCTTCAACACTCATTTCAAGAATATCTGCGATAATTCGAATCATTCTATCACGATTATTAGGATTGACAGCAATCATAGAATACGCTTTAACACCAGTCATTCTTTCAATATCTTCAACTTTCACGGCTTCAGTTAAATCTTGCTTATTAGCTATTATTGCTGCATGAGCATAAGGAGCCTCTTCAGTAATTAACTCCAAAAAAGATCTACTTCTTTCAATATTATTAAGTGTTGAATCAGTAATTAATAAGACAGCATCACTGCCTTTAATAAATTTGTTCCAAAGAATGCTAAATTGTTCTTGACCAGCGAAGTCCCATAAATAAAACACTAAATTTCCAATTTTGATTGTTGCTATCTCACCATTAATAGTAGGAATATGCTGTAGTGGAATTTCTTTTGCTTTAATCAATTGAGTAATTGTGGTTTTACCTACACCAGAGTATCCAACAAGAGAAATTTTTGGTTTGAGATTTCTATGAAATCCATCAATGATAGAATCTAAAACATTAAAAATAGCATTATCTTTAATCGTATGAATTGTATCTCCAAATAAACTTAAAAATTCCATTTTTAATCTATATAATTCTGATTGAACTCTATTATAATCGTCGCTTAATGCAGATATAAAAACAAAAATTAAATTTAGCTCTTTTTCAGTAATGTAAGATATTTTATATTTAAAATAATCATAAGTTCCAAACTCTTTACCTATTCTTGAAAAAGAAGCATTACTAATATCTGAAACAACATTTTTAAATTCCACATCTCTTAATGCTTTTGCGTAATCTCTCCTATATAATACGGTTCCATTCTTGATTACAAAAACTTGTCTAAGCATAGTTTTATCTCAATATTTCAAACCGAAATTATCAAATATTTTTTACGTTCTCCGGATTTTATAATAATTTTCAATTTTCAACTTTATTTTTTCTTTTAAATTAGATATTTCATCAGTTTTATTATTTTCTGAAAAAATAATCAATTTTTTAAGTTCGGGATTTATAATTTCAAGATCACCAACAATTAATTTTAGAATTTCAACTCCAGAACTAATAGATTGAATATTTCTCTTAATATCATAATTACCGTCAATGGTTCTTATATAATAGGAAATTACAAAATAAATTTTATAAATTAGTTCTGTGTTAAAATCATTAGTCATCGATTGTACAATAATATAATTTTTGCTGTTAGTAATAAAACAAATCAAATTGGTAAAATTTTTGATATTTTCATCAATAATTATCTTTAAATTCTTAGAATCCTGTGATAGATTACTCAATATCTCCGAAAAAGCATTAAATATAGTGTAATCTATTTCTGGATAGATACTTGTAAAATAGAAAGGTATTTCTATTGGTAGAGTAAATCGACTTTTTATACCTCTCTTCATTAAATGGAAATTATCACTAACTTTTTGGTTAATTAAATCAATCTTATGAAAAAGAATTACCAGATTATTTTCATTGTTCCTAACTTTCAAAATTTCGAAGATAAGCTTTACTTCTTTAATAATTTCTTGGGAATTTTGTATCCATATTGGATAATCTAAGATATAAATAACAACGCCAGCATTTTGAAAAGCTTTTATCTGATCATTTTCGTCTAATAATAAAAAAGGTAACTCTTGCCCAGAAGTGTCAAATATACTTAATTCTATATCCATCCATGAATATGACCTTTGAATTATTCCGCGTGTAGGTTCGAGAGGATTTAGCATAAGATCAGCGGGATTTCCTCCTTCAAATAAAAGATTAAGAATACTTGTTTTACCTACTCCAGCTCTTCCTATTAAAGTTATTTTTTCAGGCATTTTGTTATAAATAAGTTTTTTTTCAATAAGTACACAAAATTTTAAATTATAAAGTATTGATCAATTACTTCTTCAAATTCGAAAAATTGGGTTAATTCGCCATTGAAATTTTTAAGCTCAATTCTAGTATCAAATTTTTCTATAAATTCGTCGGATATTATTTGCATATATCTTTTGAATGTTTTTGGTATTTCTCCTCTTTCAATTAAGTAGGCAAATATAGCGTTTTTTTTTATATTCAAATAAAAATTTTGATTTCCAAAATTTATTTGTCTAAGAGTTATACCTGGTTCTTTACGCATCATTTCTCTTGAAAAGGTTAAAATAGCTGAAATAAAACCACTTATAGGTAACTCACATTCAATAAGCTTTTTTTCTTCTTTATTTATCTTCGAGAGTAATAAATGCCCTGCTATTCCAATAATGAATAATGCTAATACTCCTTTGAATTTTGGGATATTAATCTTGTTATAACAAATATCTTTTATAGTTGAGATGGCCTCATGTTGACATAAACTATCATATAATTGCCGAGAAAGATTATATAATTCTGAAAAATTCAATATTTTCTCTTTTTTATCTAAATATATGACACATATAATTTCATCTTGTTCATTATAAAAGTAATGAATGTATAAAGTAAAATTTGAGATTATATCAATTAAAATACCTTCTTTTTTTGTTAAAATTTTTTCTATATTTTTATTAATTATATTTCTAATTAGTTGGATACCTATTCCCTTTTGAAAAATAATTTCTATTTCTCTTTTTGAACTAATACCTAGGATTTTTACTAATCCAATTCCTAAGAGTTCTATTGAATTCGTATTATATTTTACTGCTGAAATCATTTAAGTTCTCTGGATATAATTTTGGTAATTTTACACTTTCTTGCTAAATTTACTATTGATTTTTCTTCCAAAAAACGCTTTTTTTAATATATTTTTTAATGTAATTAGGATCTAATTCTTATAAACATAATATAAAAAAGGTTCTTTTTTAATCTTTGCTTCCCA
Source organism: Promethearchaeota archaeon (assembly GCA_019058365.1). Taxonomy (GTDB): domain Archaea; phylum Asgardarchaeota; class Lokiarchaeia; order Sigyniarchaeales; family SOKP01; genus Loki-b32. Next base: position 48,362 of record JAHPZE010000015.1, read on the forward strand.
TAAAAAATTATTTATTGCCTAATATTTTATAACTTAGAACTTATTAGATTTAAATTCATTTTTTTTGTACCCTTTATTCAATTTAAGGTTAAAATATTTATATGAATTCTATTATTTTATGTTTATATTTAAGTTATAATTTTGATTTTAAAAATTCTGATTTAGAAAAGGACATTAAAAATAAATTTAAGATTGAATCTATTCATAATGATATTTACCTAGATTTGAAATTCTCAATTGTTAATTACATATTATAATTTATATGGTTAAATATAATGAATAAAGAAGTAATTCAAATCCTGCTAATCGAAGATAATCCTGGAGATGCTCGGCTTATCCAAGAATTTCTTAAGGATTCCAAAAAAGTTGATTTTATAATAAAAAATCATGAAACTCTTAGTGAAGGATTAGAAGAGTTATTAAATAATAAATTTGACATTATTTTATTAGACCTTAATCTCCCTGACAGTTCTGGGTATGATACTGTGAAAATTATATATGAAAAAATAAAGTTTATTCCTATTATTATACTTACTGGAAGAGATGATGAAGAATTAGCATTGAATTCTTTAAAATTCGGAATACAGGATTATTTAATTAAAGGAAAAATAGATCCAATTCTATTAGAACGATCTATTCTCTATACAATTGAGAGATATCATTATATTGAAGCATTCAAACTATCAGAAGAAAAAATTCGTGGAGAATTAAATCGTACAAATTTTTATAAAGATTTGTTTATCCATGATATAAATGATATCTTTCAAGGGATAATGTCGGCAACCCAGATTTATAATATGCAACTTAAAAATCCTGAAACTAGTAATTATATTATTGATATTAACGAGATCATTGAAAATCAAATTAAAAGAGGAGCAAAATTAATTTCAAATGTAAGAAAACTCTCTCAACTTGAAGAAACTGAAATAGTTCTTAAACCCGTTTTAGTATATAATTTTGTATTAAGATCAATTAAAACATTATTAGATACACACAAAAATCAAATAATTAATTCCCAAGTAATTTCACCCCATAATAACCTAAGTGTACTTGCTAATGATGATTTAGAAGAAGTATTTGATAATATTTTAATAAATGCTGTAAGACATAATGAGAATCCAATAATAGAGATCATAATCAAAATTTCTAGATCAACATTAGATAAGATAAATTATATTAAAATTGAATTTATAGATAATGGAATAGGTATCGAAGATTCAAGAAAAGAATCAATTTTTTTAAGGGGGACTACGAAAGATACTTATAAAGGTGGTCTAGGTTTGGGATTATCTCTTGTTAGTAAAATTATTGAGAGTTATAAAGGTAGAATTTGGGTGGAAGATCGAATTGAGGGAGATTATTCTCAGGGAAGTAATTTTGTTATGTTAATTCCTGCTTCTGGAGAATAATGATATTTAGTAGTGTACCTTTTTTTGTGTCTATGTCTATAATAATTATTAAAAATAAAAAACATATATACAGTTTTATAGAATCAATTTCTCTTTTTAAAAATAATATATTTTCAAATTAAGATAAGAACAACATTTTTTGTTAATTAGTTTCAGAATTTTTAGGAATAGTAAAAAAAAAAGTAGAACCCTTATTTACTTGGCTGGTAAACCAGATTTCTCCTCCATGAAGTTGTACTAATCGTTTTGTAAGTGCTAAACCTAATCCCGTCCCAGGAATTTTTTTTTTCATTTTATGTTCTATCCTTCCAAATTCCTTGAAGATAACATGATAATCTTCTTGAGCAATCCCAACTCCTGTATCTTCAATTTGAAACTCCCAATGATTATTTTTATCAATGCATCTAAAAATTATTTTTCCTTTTTCTGTGAATTTTATTGCATTATTAAGAAGATTAAATAAAATTTGTTTGAACCTTAATGGATCCGCTCTTATATATATATCATCACTAATACCTTCTGAATGATAGCTTACTCCTTTCTCAATAAATAAATAGTTTACAATAGAAATCAATTCTTTCATCATTGAAATTAATTGAAAAGTTTCAAAATTCAATTCAAATTTACCGACTTCAATTAAGGATAAATCTAAAGTTGATTCAGTTAGTTTTTTCAAATGATTAGCTTCTGAGTTAATATCCTTTAAAGTCTCTAATTGTTCCTTATTTAATTCTCCATAAGCTCCTTCTAATAATAAATCTGTAAATCCTGAAATCACATTTAAGGGTGTTCTTAATTCATGAGACATTGTTGCCATAAATTTCACCTTAAATTCCAGTGAGTTAATTAATTGGTCTAATAATTTTTCGCGATTCCTCTCATAATTCTTTCTTTCTGTGATATCAGAAAAAAAAGATTGAATAATCATATTATCAGCGATTTTTATAATAGTTGATGTTACTTCTACATCAATTAATTTTCCATCCTTTCTTTGAATTGATATTTCTAAATTATTGAGTTCTGATGAATTATATAAATCTTCATTATAATGCTTATCAATAATTTCTGTATATTCCGAGTCAAATATGTCATGAATCTTAAAATTCAATAGCTCATCTTCACGATATTTAAATAAATTTATAGATTCTTGGTTAACCCGTAAAATTTTCCCACTTATATCGATTAAAAGTATTGCTAAGGGCGCATCTTCTATTAATGCATTCATTTCATGGAGAGTCTGTTCCAATCTTCTTACTTCTTGCTCTGATTGTTTAATTTCAGTTATATCTTGAATTAATATATAAATCAGCTTTTTATTGTCAAAATCCATCAAGGAAAATCTAAGTATACTCCAAATTGAATTTTTATTTTTCTTTTTAATTTTTAATTGTACTGGTTCTGGTATTTCTCCTTCTTGTAAAATCTTAAATGCGTTTTTAAATAGAGCAATGTTTTTTTTTGAAATTAATGGAGTATTTGTATAACACTTGTATAAAATTTCATCTTTGCCATATCCTATTAATTTCTCTAACATTGAATTACAGTCTAGGAAGATTCCATCCATATTCACAATAAGAATAGGATATGGCGAATTTTCAAACAAATCTCTGTATTTCTTTTCACTTTCTTTTAACTTTTCCTCAAATTTTTTTCGTTCAGATATATCTCGAAGCGTTAAAAGATAAGCAGGTTCATTGTCCCATTCAATTTTTACTGCTTGAATCTCTCCAGTTAAAATTACTCCGTCTTTTTGTGCTATTGAAATTTCATTTTTTTCTCCATCTCTTTTTGGTAAATAAAAAAATAATCCAATAATTTCATTAATTTTTTTATTAAGATATCTTTCAGCAGCAGGATTTAAGAACTTTACTTTACCAGATTTATCAATGATAATAATACTATCAGCATTCTCTTCAATTATCTTTCGAAAACGAGCTTCAGTTTCTTGTAATGATTTTGTCAATGAATCCATCGCCAAAATTATCTTATACCTATCTATAGAGTGCAATATCGCCCGGATAAGAGGATTACCTTCTATTTCCCCTTTAATTAAATAATCTTGAGCGCCTGTTTGAACTGCTTTCCGCGCTAAAATTTCATCGTTAAGCCCTGTTATAACAATTATTGGTATTTTCTTTACTTTTTCCCTTGTCCGTAGAACTGTTTCAAATCCATCACTATCTGGAAGCTTTAAATCTAACAAAATAACATCGAACTCTCTTTCTTCAATAAATTTTAATCCATCTGAAAGCGTTTCAGCATTCCATAAATCAAAATTAAAACTTGTTACTTGGTTAAGTAATTCTTTTATTAATCGAGCATCACCAGGATTATCTTCGATTAATAATATTTTTAAATTATTATTCACCATTTAATCACCAATTTATTATCAAGTGGAATTAGCTTCACTATTGACTCTATTCGGTGAATTTAACGCTTTATTAACACTCGTAATTAATTCTTCATGAGTAAAAGGTTTCTTTAAAAAGATAGAAGCTCCAATAGAAATCGCTTCATTTTTAATGCTATTATCAGCACTTGCAAAAATAATTTTTGATTTTTTTTTTAAGCTTAGAATTTCCTTTGCTGCTTCTAATCCATTTTTAACCGGCATTCGATAATCTAATAAAATGATATCTGGTTTTTCTGATAAAGATTTGAAAATACTAATTGCTATTTCTCCATTATTCGCTTTTTCAATAATATCAAAACCTTTTGATTTTAACATCAACTCATACATTCTTTGTAAATCTAAATCATCCTCAACAATAAAGATACTTGTTATTTTATATCACCTCAGGGATCAAGAAAATAACATTACTTCCTCTCGAATAATCACCTTTAACTCTATCTTCCACCCAAATTCTACCATCATAACTCTCAATTATTGTTTTGACTAAAAACAACCCTAATCCTATTCTGCATAAAGCGTTTGCTTCATTATATCCTAAAAATATTGTCTTCTTCCATTCATCAGGAATTCCTACACCATTATCCATAAATTTAAATTTTAAATATTTTTTTCGATTTACTATTTCACTAGTAATTTTAATAGAAATTTCTACCTTTTTGTTTTGATTATGTATTACTGCGTTAGTCAAAATATTGTTAAAAGCATCTTCTATTAACTCATTTGCTTGAATTTTTGTTTTTTCATTAAAAATATCTAGATCTACATTTATTTCTCGATTTAAAAAGGAAGTTTTCAAATGTTCTATTGACTTTTTCAATGTATTTTGGACTTCGATTGGACAATTTAGCATTTTAATTCCTTCCAGCTGTGAAAGTCTTTGGACATTTAAAATCAATCTTGCTCCTCTTTCAATCTGATTTTTAGAATGTTTCATTATTTCTTTGGATAATTCTCTATTATTAGATGTCCTAAGATCTTCTAAACATAATTCAGTAGCAGATAATAAATTCTGAAGTATATTATTCATATCGTGCGTGAAAAGATCTTTATAAAAAATCGCTTGATTATATGCTTCACGGAATTTTTTTTCACTTTCTTTTAATTTTTGTTCGGCTTTCTTACGTTCTGTAATGTTGTGATTAATAGCCACAACACCAATAGGCTTTCCTTCGTCATCTTTAATAAGTGAGACTGATGATAATAGATTAAGCCACTTACCATCTTTTCGTGGTTGAGTAACTTCACCTTCCCAATAACCATTTTTAAAAAATTGTTTCAGAACATCTTCTTGAGTATTATTAGGATATTTTACTGTAATTGTATCCATTACATTTTTCCCTATGATTTCCTCAGCCTTCCAGCTATATATCCTTTCTGCTGCATTATTCCAGCTAATAATATTGAAATCTAAATCAGTTGAGATAATCGCGTCAGACACGTTATCAACTAACATAGCTTGATATTTAATTTTTTCTTCTGCTTTCTTACCTTCTGTTATATCACTAATTGTCGCAATCATTTTTGGTGTTCCATCGATATTTATAATACAACCCCTTACCATACAAAAAACATAATGACCATCTTTATGTTTTGTTCTAAATTCCATTGAAACAATATTTCTGGTTACTTTTGCCTCTTCAAATACTTTTTTAACAGTTGTTATATCATCAGGGTGTATAAATTGAAATCCATCTACTCCAGTAGATTCTTCAGCCGTAAATCCTGTAATATTAAATATTTGTGGACTTACATATGTTCGTGTCCCATCAAGATTGCTTTCTATGATTGCTTCAGTGATATTATTAACTAGATTTCTATATTTTGCTTCAGATTTTTTTAATTTTTTCTTTATATTATATCTCTCGATTGCATAATTTATAGAACGTTTAAGTAATATAGAATTAACTTGTCCTTTAACTAAATAATCTTCTGCTCCAATTTTTACTGCGTCAATAGCTAATTCTAAATCATCTGTACCTGTCAAGACAATTATTGGAATATTTTGAGCTTTTTCAAGCATCATTTTTAATGTATCAAAACCACTACTGTCAGGTAACCTCAAATCTAATAAGATTAGATTAAAATCAACTTGAGAGAGCTGTTCTATACCTTGGGTTAAATTATCAATATGGGCTATTTCAAATTTGTCCAAACCTAATTCTTTATTCATTTCCAATATTATTCTAACGTCTCCAAGATTATCTTCAATCAGTAATATATTAATAGATTTAAATTTCATTTTTTACCTCCTTATTATAATAGTGATTATTTTGAATTGATGGTAATTGTGCAATATTAAGCCAAAAGTCGCCAATACTACTAATAATTTCAATGAATTTTAACATGCCTATTGGTTTAGTAATATAGCAGTTCGCTTGTAAATTGTATGCAGTTAAAATATCGTTATAAGAGTGTGATGTTGTTAATACAACTACAGGAATTCTTCGTAGTAAAGTATGATTTTTAATTTCAGTAAGAACTTCTCTACCATCCTTTCGGGGCAAATTAAGATCCAATAGAATTAAATTTGGATAATTTGATTGCTTATATTTACCTCTTTTATATAAATAAGCTACTGCTTCTTCACCATTTTGTACAATATTTAGATTAATGTTAAAATTTGATTCTCTAATTGCTTCAATCGTTAACCTAATATCACCGGGATTATCTTCAACTAATAGTAATTCAATTGACTTTTTTTTTCTAGCAACACTCATTATTCTGCGATAATTTTTTCTCTTGTTTTTATTTTATCTTCCATTTAATTACTTTTTGTGTCCATCTGGAGGTAATTTCACTATACTAAACCAAAAATTACCTATTGACTTAACAACTTTTATAAATTGTTCTATATCTACTGGTTTTGTAATAAAACAATTAGCATAAAGCTCATATGATTTTATAATGTCTTCATCAGCAGAGGATGTAGTAAGAATGACAACAGGTATTCTTTTTAATGGGTCTTCCTTCTTTATTTCTTCTAATACCTCACGACCATCTTTTTTTGGTAAATTCAAATCTAATAGAATTAAATCAGGGCGAGGTTTTCTTTCATATTTATCCTCTTTTCTCAAAAATGCTAAAGCCTCTATTCCATCCTCGACAATATGAAGATTATTGAAAATTTTACTCTCATTTAAGGCTTCAACAGTCAATCGAACGTCACCAGGATTATCTTCAACCAATAGAATCTCAACGGGAATCATTTTTTTTTACCTTACTCACTTTTTTTATTTAATTTTTATATTTATATTCTTTTATTATTATTTTAGTTATAACTATTAAATTTCTTTTTTGGAATGGAAAAATAGAACGTGGAGCCCTTATCTTTTTCTGATTCTACCCAAATTTTTCCTCCATGACGTTGAACTATTTTTTTACATACAGCTAATCCAATTCCAGTCCCTCCATATTCATCCTTTTTATGGAGGCGCTGAAAAATTATAAAAATACGATCAAAATATTGCGAATCTATTCCTATCCCATTATCTTTAACACTGAATTCCCAAGAATTCTCTTTTACTTCTCCAGTTATATGAACCATCGGAATCTCTGAGGTATTGAACTTGATTGCATTAGAAATTAAATTCTGAAATAGCTGAGTCATTTGTGAATCATCGGCTATAATTACTGGAAGAGGATCACATGTTACCTCCGCATTTGATTCTGTAATTAAAGTAGATAAATCAATTTTTACCGATTCAAGAATTACATTCATATCAGTTGCTTTAAAGGGTTTACCACGCGTTCCTACCCTTGAATATAATAATAAATCATTTATTAACCCCTGCATTCTTATAGCACCATCTGCAGCATAATTTATGAAATCATTTGCATCATTATCTAATTTATCCTTATATCTTCTCTGCAATAATTGAGTAAAACTTGCTACCATCCTTAATGGTTCTTGAAGATCATGTGATGCTACATAAGCAAATTGTTCTAATTCTGCATTTGAACGTTTTAAATCTTCCATTAAAATTTTTAATTCTTGTTCAATATTTTTAAGTTTTGTAATGTCGATATTTGTTGTAACAATATTTTTAATAACACCTTTTTCATCTATATTTGAATATCCATTAACCAATATCCATTTAACATAGTCATTTTTGGGAGAGACTATTCCACCGATATAATCTTTCAAGGGTTTTTTCGATGAAAGAATTAAATTTGCAGGATATTCTTCTTGAGGGATAATTGTATGATCTTCTTTTATAAAATTCCATTCCTTATCGATGGTTTTTTTACCTACCATCTGATCATAAGTGAGTTCCAGTAATTCTTCAGCTTTTTTATTACACGAAATTACACTTGTATCAGCATCATGAACAACGATTCCTACAGGTAAATTTTCGAGTAAAAAGCGATATTTTTCTTCGCTTTCTTTTAATTCTTTTGTTCTTTTCTCAATTAGGATTTCAAGCCCTTCTTCCATTATCAATCTAAGTATTACACTTCCCACTTCCTTTCCAATTGCTTGAAGTATGGTTCTTTCTTCTTTAGTAAAGGTATGGTTTTCTGAATTGATTACATTCAATGCTCCTATGATTTTTCCTGCTGTTGTTATAGGAATAATCGCAAGTGCAGAATTTTTCCACTTTTTAGAGAGTTCTGGTTCAAATTCTTTATTATTCTCTGTAAAAATTGCATTCCCCTCAACTAAAACAATTCTATAAGGCATTGAATCATAAGAGATACATTTTACCGTTTCAATAAACTCAGAAGGCAGACCTTTATGATAGAAAATATTAGCCACTCTCTCCTCCTCATCATTTAGATATAATGCTCCTCCAGTAATATTCATTAAATTTAACACTATATCCACTAATTTTTCACTGAAATAATTCAAATTCTCAGCATCGTTTCCCAATTTGATAATTTTATTTAAGATCTCTAATCTATTGTTAAAAAGTATAACTTTTCTTTCCATTTTTTTCTTTACAGTTATGTCTTGAACTATTCCTTCATATCCTATAAATTGACCTTCTTGATTTTTTAATAATCTAGTATTTTCCAAAATCCACTTTTTATTACCGTCTTTATCATAGATTTTTGATTCAAAATCAGAAACAAAACCGTTTTTTTTTATTAATTTTTTAAAATTATCTCGATTATTAGAATCTCCATATATTTGAGAATCAATATTATATATACTCTTAATAAGTTCGTTAGGGGTATCATAACCTAGAATTTTTGCCATATTGGGGTTTGCTATTTTATAGCGATTGCCACCTGTACTCTGATAAATACCCAATATACTATTCTTAAAGATATTCTGATAATTCTCTTGTGTTTGTTCTAACTCAAGAGTTAAAGCGATCATTCCTTTGTTTGATGCTATTAACTCTTCAGTTAATTCATCAATAATCTTTTGTTGTTTTTTGAGTTCCTTTTTTAAACTTTCTTTCCTCATATTGAATAAAAACGAATTGATTTTACTATACTATTTAATTTAGACTTCTATTTTCTTTTATAACAATTATTGTGGCATCATCGTTATCTTTTGCTAAATTTTCTAACATATGATAAGCAATAAATCTTGCTGGTTCATTTAATAAATGAGAATAATCTATCCATCGCCATCTAGAGTTTATCCCATCAGAAAATAAAACCATAATAAAGCCAGGTTCCCAATGATGTTTCATAACCCTAATTGTTGGTATAGTGCGTCCCACAAGACCTCTTTGAGTTATGAATGTCTCTTGCATTTTATTACCAAATGTACGCGCTTCAACGTTACCAACTCCCGTAAAGAAGACATCTTTATTTATTAAATCAAATCTTGCTAAAGCGATTACAATACCTCGCGAATGTCGGCACTCAATATGTAAACCACGAATGATCTGATTAAGAGGTTGATCAAAATTCTTTTTTATGTATTCTAATGCTATAGTTGTCGCTCTATTAGCCATTGGACCATGCCCTAATCCATCAATCACGCTAATTAATACATTTTCCTTCCATCTTTTAATAATAAATGCATCACCGTTCACTTGAAATCCAGGATAAGGGCGAGAGACTCCACTAAAATCAAGGGGAAATATCACTTTTTTTATTACATCTTTTATCCATCGTTTGACAATAATATGAGTTCCAATACCTTTTCGAGAAATAATATTGAAATTATCCATTAATCGGTTAATAGTTCCCAAACCAAAACCTAAACTACCAATTGTTGAAAAGCCATCAACGATTGCTAACTCAACATCTTCAATCCCCGGGCCATTGTCTATGGATTCTATTTGAATGCCTTTTTTACCTTGTTCTTCAATTGAAGTTATAATGATTTTTCCATCTTTAGCGTACTTGATTAAATTGGAAACTAATTCGCTTGCTGTAATTGCTATTTCTTCTATATCTTCTGCCTTGTTAAAACCAATTTGTTTTGCAATTATTCTTGATTTTTTCCTAGCTTTTATCTTATCATTTGGATGACCTACTTCCATCGACCATTTTTCTTTTTCCATTAAGATTTTAACCACTTCTTAATAATTATTGTTGTACCTTTTCCTACTTCAGATGTAATCTTCATTTCGTCCATCAATCGTTTCACACCTGATAATCCCATTCCTTGACCATTTCCAGTAGAAAATCCTGGTTTCATTGCATTCTCAATATCAGAGATACCAGGACCATTGTCTTTAAAATCCAATTGAATTCCTTTCTCATCATTATGTGTTAATATATTCCAAGTCATTACGCCATTCTTTGCATAGATAACTATATTCCTACCTAATTCCGATGCTGCTGTTATGATACGAGTAATGTCAGTAGTACGGAAACCCATAGTCTCGGTTATTTTGCGTAATATCCTCCGAATTCGCACGAGCGCCGTTTCATTATTAATCTCTATTTCTCCTTTAATTTCACTATTCAATATAATTTTCTCTCAAAAAAATTTTTAAAATCAAATTGACATTTTTATTTTGGTTTCTTAAACTGAATTACAACTTTAATAATTCAAGACCTTTATCTACATTTAATACAAAGAGAGTATTACCGAGATTAAACCCTAATTCTACCGTAGTAATGGCAACACTTGGATGCATTCCCGCAATAATCGTCTTAGCTCCCATTAGAGCCACCATTTGAGTTGTCTCAACAATCGTCCTTACAAAAAAAGAGTCTACAACTTCTACTGTTGAAATATCCAGAATTAATCCATTTACTTCATAATCTTCTAAATTTTGTAATATTTTTCTTTGTATAATCTCAATTTCTTCAACACTGGCCTCCCATGGTATTTTTACCAATAAGACATCATGAATTTTATTGATTGAAACGGTTTCCTTTCCTTCTGGCATTGAATATTTTGCAACCTCTAAGATTAATCTTTATTCGTGCTCACAATTTTTAATTCAAGAATGTCCAACGCCATCTTAACTCCTAGTGCTAAAGTCCGAGCTGTCATAATATCGGATAGAACTATGCCCAAATGAACTAATGTTTGTGCTATAGGGGGTTTTATCCCTGTTATAATCACCTTCGATCCTAAAAGGCGAACAGCAGAAACAGTATCAATGATATGCTGAGACGTTCTGGAATCTACGGTTGGAACTCCAGTTATATCTATCAAAGCAACTTGTGCATCCTCTTTCATTATCTTTTCTAATAAGTTTTCCATAATCCGTTGCGTGCGCTCGGTGTCTAAAGTACCAATAATAGGAGCAACGATAAGACCATCAAATATTTTTACAATAGGGATCGAAGCTTCTAAGATTTCGTTAATTTTTTCCATCTTTATTTCCATCCTTTCTTTTAAATTTTCACTCATAATTTCTCAACTAAAGTGTGTTTTTTTTTATATATTAGTTACAAGATTTTCAATTTAAACACTATATAAAAAAAACAATATTTAAGGTTTTACTTAAAATAAAAAAAGATTAATACTATAATATATTGTGGGATAAATCTGAATAATAATAGTATATAAGGAAAAAAGTATTGTACTAAAAATAATGAAATAAACATTAAATTAATATTTTTTTTAGCAACACTCATTATTCTGAAAAATTTCTTTCTCTTGTTTCTATTTTTTCTTCCATTTAATTACGTTTTGTGTCCATCTGGAGGTAATTTCACTATTCTAAACCAAAAATTACTTATAGCCTTAACAACTTTTATAAATTGATTTATATCTACTGGCTTAGTAATAAAACAATTAGCATGATGGTCATATGTTTTCATAATATCTTCCTCAGCAGAGGATGAAGTAAGAATGACAACAGGTATTCTTTTCAATGGGTCTTCCTTCTTTATTTCTTCTAATACCTCACGACCATCTTTTTTTGGTAAATTCAAATCTAATAGAATTAAATCAGGGCGAGGTTTTCTTTCATATTTATCCTCTTTTCTCAAAAATGCTAAAGCCTCTATTCCATCCTCGACAATATGAAGATTATTGAAAATTTTACTCTCATTTAAGGCTTCAACAGTCAATCGAACGTCACCAGGATTATCTTCAACTAATAGAATCTCAACGGGAATCTTTTTTTTTATCTTACTCATTTTCTTAATACTCATATATTAGCTTTGCACACCTTTATTATAGAGATTTTTATCTTAAATCTTTAGGTTTTGGAATTGAAAAGTAAAACGTTGATCCTTTTCCTGTTTCCGATTCTACCCAAATCTTACCTCTATGGAGTTGAACTATTTTTTTACACACAGCTAAGCCAATTCCAGTCCCTTCATATTCACTTCTTTTGTGTAAACGTTGAAAAATTACAAATAGACGATCAAAATTTTTTGGATCAATTCCTATTCCATTATCTTTAACAGAGAACAAATATTCGTTTTCTTTTACTTCGCTAGAGATATGTACTTCTGGAGTTTCTCCTCCATGAAATTTCATCGCGTTGGAAATCAAATTTTGTAGTAATTGTATCATTTGAGATTCGTCACCGAATATCACAGGTAAAGGATCTCTTAATATTTTAGCTTTATTATCTTGAACCTGACGACTTAGATTCATTAAAACAGTTTCAAGAATTCTATTCATTTCTATTTTTTTAAAGGGATTCCCATTAGATCCAACTCGAGAATACTTCAATAAGTCTTGAATTAATTTTTCCATTCTTGTGACCCCCTCTATAGAAAAATTAATGAAATCATTTGCATCTTTCTCTAATTTATTTTGATATCGTTTTTGTAATAATTGATTGAATGTTTTAACCATTCTTAATGGTTCTTGAAGATCATGGGAGGCAATATATGCAAAGTGCTCTAAATCTTCATTAGAACGCTTTAAATCATTTAAAGTATTTTTTAGATTTTCATTTAACACATCACGTATAAAAAATGTTTGGATCAATTCACAGATTCCTTCTATTAAGGCTCTTTCCTCTTTCAAAAATGGGCTCTTATCTTTTGATAGCACTAATTTCGATTGAAAAACTTCTAATTGTCCTATCTCACTTGAATCCATTAACAATGGATTCATTAATCTGAATTCGGATTCAATAAAATTTTTTGAAATATATTCTTTATTATTAATTGTTAATCGAACAGAAGTAATTTCTGGATTATGAAAAGCTTCTGGAATCCGATCTATTATTGATTGAAACAATTCTTCTTGTTTCATATTAGATTTACTTAACAGTTTAGAAATATCATAAAGACAGGTCCTTTCCTTTATCCGTTCTTTTAGTTTTTTTTCAGCTTTCTTACGCTCGGTGATATCCATTCCATAAACATTTACATAACTTGTTCCTTTTATTGGTGTAATAAATAGTGAATAGAAATAATTGTTGAGTACTACTTCTAAAATCTGAGTCGCATTTTCTTCAAATGCTCTATTAATGCCTTCTCGCAATAAAGTAGGAATTCTATGACCAACTTTTATGTTAAATAAGTCTAATCCTGTTTGATTTGCATACAGGACAAACTCTTTACTTATACGTAATACTGGATTTGGATTCTCTTCGGGAAATTTTGCTAAATTTACAACTTCTTCTTCTGCTTTTTTCCGGTCTGTAATATCTCTTGAAATCAATAACCCTTTTTTCAATCCATCTTTATTTATAAATGTTCTCCCTTTAACTTCAAACCATAAATATGTCCCATTTTTTTTCCTCATTCTTGCTTCTCCTATCCCTTCCCCTGTTTCAAAGCCTTTCTTTAATTTTTTAGAGACTTCTTTAAAATCATCTGGGTGAATAAAATTTAAAGCAGATTTACCTAATAAATCTTCATATAAATACCCCATTAATTCTTTATGAACTTGTTCGTTGATATATTCATATTTAGAGTTCTGATCCAGGATAACAATTAAATCATTCGCATTTTCAGATATAAGACGATATTTTTCTTCAGACTCTTTTAATTGGTGTTCGAGAGTTTTACGGTTAGTAATATCTATAGATGCAATTACATGTGCTGGTTTTCCCTCAAAATGGATTTGCATGCCATGGCTAGCAACCCATAATATTTCTCCTGTATCATTAATTACACGATATTCAAGATGTTTCAAAGCATCAGGAGAATTATTAAGAGTCTTTCTAACATTTTCTCTAAATAGATTTAAGTCATCAGGATGAATATTTTCAAAAATTCTTTTAATATTCCATTTAGATATTTCACTAACAGGAATGCCAGTTATATTAGCTGATTGTGGATTAGCATATTTAACTTTATTATCCTGAATAATAATTAATTCCATCGGTGATTGTTCAGCAATTACCTTAAACTTTTCTTCAGATTCTTTCAATTTTTGCTGTGTAAGTTTAGCTTCGGTAATATCAATTATCATGGCTAGATCCGCAAATTTTCCATTGTATGTAATCGATGTAGCAAAGATCTCTACCCAAATAGTTTCACCAGATTTTTTAATACATTTTACTTGATAACGATTTAAAACGTCTTGATCTCCTTTTTGCTTTTTTGTTAATTGTTGCTTTACTTTTTCTCTATCATCAGGATGAATAAATTTAAGATGATCTTCCAAATTCCATCTCAGTATTTCTTCAACAGAATAACCACTAATTTCCACCCATTGCTGGTTAATATATATCGTCCGATTATCTTGTAAGATTTGTATGCCTATTAATGATTGCTCAGTAATGGTTCTGAATTTTTCTTCGGATTCTTTTAAATTTTGTTCCATTATTTTATTTTCAGTTATTTCTTGAACCCATAATATTAATTTTTTCGGCTGACCTATTGAATTATATTGATATTTTCTTGTTCCTGATAACCATTTGATCTCTTTATCTTTAGACATAATTCTAAATTCAATTTTTCGATTATCAAGATTTTTCGTAAAGTCTCTAAAATCCTCTGGATAAAGAATCTTATAAAAAAGTGTTTCATTTTCTAGCTCTTGTCTTTCATAACTAATAATCTCCAAAAATTTTGGATTTATATAATCTACTTGTCCGCTCTCTAAATTGATTTCTAAAAATCCCATTGTTGATGTTTCTATCAAATTACGATATTTTTCCTTAGAAGTCTTTAATTTCTGTTCTGTTAAATTTTTTGAGCTTATATCAGTGAAACTTTTTATAATACCTACTAATTCATCATTCAAGTTATATAAAGGATAATTATTGACGATGTAAAATAACAGTTTTCCATCATTAAATTCTTTAGTTATTTCATATTCATATTGTTCTTTACCAGATAAAATTTGCTTGAGAGAGCATTCCGGAGTAGAGCACAAATTTCCTTTCCAAATATCATAACATTTCTTTCCAATTATATCAGTTTTTTTTAATTGAAAAAGATTGCAGAATCGTTCATTTACCTTCATAATGTTATAATCTAAATCGGTAACATACATCGGATTTGATGCTGCAAAGATTTGATAGAATTCAGAGTGTGTATGATTAATTCCTTGTTCTGCTTCTTTTTGCTTAAGAATAAGTTTCAACTGAGATCCAATCTCATTTATTAGGTCTTTTTCTTCTTCGAGAAATGGCCGATTTTCGAGATAATATACTTCTATCCTTAAATTTTTTTCACCAATAGTAGTGCTATTTGATAACCTCCATTTTGTTTCTTTAAAATTATTAGTTTTAAACTCCTTATTACCGTAGAATATTCTCGCACAAGAATTATTAGAAAACTGCCATGCGGGTAGAATCAATTCAAGAGTTTCATGTATAATACCCTCAATCGTAATATCTGGGTTTCCAACAAGTTTAGATATTCCATAAAGACAAGTTAGTTCTTTTACTTGCTTGCGTAATTTATACCCAGACTCCTTTAATCTAAAGTCTGATTTTTTCTTTTCAGTATTATCTTTTACAATACTCCACATTCCGATTAGTCTTCTATCCTTGGTTTTTGCCTGCCAGACTCTAATTGTAACAGGAAAAACTGAACCATCTATTCTGATAAGTTCTTTC
This sequence comes from Promethearchaeota archaeon, assembly GCA_019058365.1. Lineage (GTDB taxonomy): Archaea > Asgardarchaeota > Lokiarchaeia > Sigyniarchaeales > SOKP01 > Loki-b32. The sequence continues at coordinate 64,531 of JAHPZE010000015.1, forward strand.
TCATATTCATCAGAATATCCCCGTTTCATTATTTGACTTTTCACAATATCTTCCTCAACTTTTTGCCATTTTTTTGGAGTTAACTGCTGATAAGACAACCTTTTTAGTTGCTTTTTTGTATATCTAAGCATATCTAAATATGCCTGATTAGCATCAAGAATCTTTCCTTCTAAGTCTGTTATTATGATTCCATCTTTAAGTGAATCAAATAAGTTTTGATATATTTCTTTTCCCTCCGATACCCCTAAACTGCTCATTATTAGTGTTTCACCTACATATTCTTTTTGGATTCCTATTTTAAATTAAAAGGGTGTTTTTTTAATAAATTAGTTAATATTTTATCATATTATACACTAAATAACTCAATTTATATTTAAGGTTTTACTCAAATAATAAAAGAATTTTGATTATTGGTGTATACTCACCCAATTTAATCACTAAGTTCCTATTAATAGTGATTATTGCATAAATTTTAAGTGTGCTATTATTTGATTTTACCGATTTATTTAAATATTTTTTTTACTTAAAACACTATTAACAAAAGGTTTAGGGTTAACCACTAATTAGGCATTATACCTTTAAATAATCTTTATTTATTAGAGTATTGCTTAACAAAATTCATAGGTGGATAAGAACATTGTTAGGAAAAAAAAAATCATTAGACTTATATGAGAATAGATTTCAGTTCTTAATAGATAATATTTTAAATGTTGTGGCTGAAGTAGATTCAAAAGGGGTTTTTACATATATTAATCCTTATATTTATGATGAATTAGGTTATCAACCTGAGGAAATAATTGGAAGATCAATTTTTGAATTAATTCATCCTGATGATGTTAAGAAAATAAGTAAAATGTTGCATAGAGGAATTAAATCCCGTGGAAATGTGCTAGAAGTTAGATTAAAAAATAAGAATAATCAATTCATATGGTTTGACATAAAAACAACAAAGATAAAAGATTATGAAAATGAGATTAAGATAATTATTGATTTAATAAACATATCTAAACGTAAGTCATTAGAAAAGAAATTACAGGAGAAGGAAGAAAATTATCAAAATTTAACGAAATCATTCCCGGAAATGCAATTTTGGAATGTATTAATTCCGAAAAAATATAAAAATGCCATTCATACCAGTTCTGAGATGTTAAAAGCAATTATTGAAAATATTCCTCAATGTATTTATTGGAAAGATACAGCGTTTAAATATCTAGGTTGTAACCATAAATTCATTGAATTTATTGGGATGGATCGTCCCGAAGATATAATAGGGAAAACAAATGAAGAATTATTCTCTAATATAGAAATGCTTCAACAAATCAAGGAATATGAGAATAGTATTATACAATCTGGTAAGCCAGTGTATCATATACATGAAATTTGGATTACTCTTGAGGGGAAAAAAATTTGGTTAGACTCAAATAAAGTCCCAATTTTAGATTTAGATGAAACAATAATTGGGTTTTTAATATCATTTGAGGAGATAACTGATCGTAAACTTGTTGAAGATAATTTACAAAAATCAGAAGAGAAATATAAAAATTTAAGTAATGAGTTAGAAACTATACTGGATGTAATTCCTGGAATGATTTTTATAAAAAAAAATGATATGTATACGAAGGTAAATCAGGTTTTTGCAGACTATCTCCAACTTAACAAAGAAGAAATAGTAGGAAAATCTACTTTTGATTTGTTTCCTCAAGAACTCGCTACAAATCTCAGTAAAGATGATTTGGAAGTCATTAAAAGCGGTATACCTAAATTAAATATGGAAGAAACTGTAAATTTTCCCGGTGGTAAAGTGTCAAGTATAATAAGTAAATTACCCTATTATAATGAAAAAGAGGAAATTCAAGGAATCATTGGATTAGCTATTGACATTTCTGAAAGTAAGAAACTCGAACAAGAATTAAAAGAATCTGAAGAAAAATATCGTCTTATTTCAGAAAATGCGAATGATCTAATTGCTATCATAGATAATGACTTCAAATATGAATACATCAACAAGCAAGTTCACAAAAAATTAATGGGTTATTCATCTGAAGACTTATTAGGTAAATCTGGGTTACCTTTTATTCATCCCGATGATTTTGAAGAAGCCTCTAAAGCATTAAAAGAAGGTTTTGAAACAGGGGAAGGTATGGGAGAGGCTAGAATTAGACATAAAAATGGATCATATTTATGGATTGAAATTAGAGGTAAAACATTTATAGATACAGATGGAATAAAAAAAGCATTATTGATTTCAAGAAATATTACAGAACGTAAAAAAGCAGAAAATAAATTAAAAGATTCTGAAGAAAAGTTTAGAAATCTTACTGACCAAGCTTTAATGGGTATCGCAATATTGCAGGATGATTTGATAAAATATGTAAATGAGAGATTAACGTATCTTCTTGGATATAGTGTTGAAGAAATGATAAACTGGCAACCAGGAGAATTTGTTAAGGTAATTCATCCAGAAGATAGGGAACTAGTAATGGAACAAGTAAGGAAAAAACAAATTGGTGAACCTAATATCATTATTCATTATCAATACCGTTTAATCAAAAAAAATGGAGAAATTTTATGGGTTGAAAATTATTCAAAAACAATAACTTATGAAGGTAAACCTGCAGATTTAGTGTCAATAATAGACATTACCGATCAAAAAAGAGTTCAACAGAAATTAGAAGAATCAGAAAAAAAATATAGAAACCTAATCAATAATATCACGGATATTATAATAGAAGTTGATTTAAAGGGTACCTTCTTATATGTCAGTCCACAGGTTTACAATATTGCAGGGTATCGCCCAGAAGAAGTTATTGGAGTAAATGGGTTTAATCTTATTCATCCTGATGATCTACAAAAGGCAAAATTAATACTTAAAGATACAATAAAAAATAGAGATTCGGTATCTCTTGAATTCAGAACTTTACATAAAAAGGGGCACTATTTTGATGTATCAGTTAGCGGGAGGGTTATAAGCATGGATGGAGTAATTAAAGTTATTGCAATCATAAGAGATATTACAAATAAAAAGAAAACGGAATTAATGTTAAGAGAATCTGAAGGGAAATATCGAGAATTATATGAGAATGCACCAAATGCATATTTCTCTATAAAATCAGATCAGATAATCAAGAATTGCAATAAAGCAGCAGAGGAACTTTTAGGGTATTCAAGGGACGAGCTTTTAAATATGAAAGTTTTTGACTTGTATGCAGATAATGAAGAGGGGATAATAAAAGCTAAAAAAATTTTTAAAGCCTTCTTAAAAGGTCAAAATATTCGCGATCAAGAACTTCTAATGAAAAAAAAAAATGGCGATCTTGTATGGATAAATTTAACAGTTAATCCTGTTTTGGATAATAAAGGAAACGTAATAGAATCACGTTCGATGGTTATAGATATTTTAAAACATAAGGAATATGAGGAAACTTTAAGGAAGTTAGCACATAGTCTTAATGGACGTGTTGAAGAATTAAAGTGTTTAAATAACATTTTAAAGTTAGCTCATACACAAAAAGTTCCAATAAAAATGTTTTTTAATAAAGCGTTACAGTTTATCTCTCCAGCATGGCAGTTCCCTGAAATAACATGTGCAAGAATTCTATATAATGGTCAAGAATTCAAAACAAAAAATTTTATGGAATCTAAATGGATCCAGAAAGTAGATTTCACAATATTTGGTGAAACAAAGGGTTCTTTAGAAGTTTGTTATTTAAAAGAGATGCCAAAATCAGATGAAGGTCCTTTTCTTAAGGAAGAAAGAGATTTAATCAATGCGATTGGTGAGATATTTAAAACAACTATAGAACGTATAAACGCAGAGAAAAGCATCTTAACATCTGAACAAAAATTTAAGGATCTGATGGAAGCAACGCCAATTGGAATTTCTATGAGTAATCCAGCTGGAGAAGTATTTGAAATCAATTCTCAAGTCTATAAAATCTTTGGTTACAGTTCGAAAGAAGATTTCCTAAAAATACCTGCTACTACTCACTATTACAACCCAAAAGACAGAGAAATGTTTGTTAAATCACTTGAAAAGGGATTTGCTAAAGATTTTGAAGTCTATTTAAAGCATAAGGATGGAACTCCATTCTGGGGATCAATAACTTCCATTGCGGAACAATTTGAAGGGAAGACAATATTTATTAACACATTCCAGGATATCACTAAGCGTAAACAAGCCCAACAAAAATTAAAAGAATCTGAGGAGAATTATAGAAAAATTAGTGAAGAATTAGAGATGATAATGGATCACGTACCAGGATTAATTTTTTATAAAGATACTGAAAATAAATTCATTCGAGTGAATAAATATGTTGCTGATGCTCATGAAATGATAAAAACAGAGTTAAAAGGCAAAAGCATTTTTGATTTATATCCAAAAGAACAAGCACAAGCTTATTGGGATGATGATTTAGAAGTGATAAAAAGTGGCGCGCCAAGATTAAATATCGAAGAGCCGTGGGAAACAGTAGAGGGTTCAAGATGGCTTAGCACAAGCAAGATACCGTTTTATAACGAGAATAATGAAATTATAGGTATTATAGGATTCTCAATAGATATAACTGAAAGAAAACTCGCTGAACGAAAATTAAAAGAATCTGAAGAAAAATTAAAATCGATCTATAAAACATTTCCAGTTCCTACATATACATGGCAAAAAATTGAAGATAATTTGATTTTAATTAATTATAATGAAGCTGCAAAAGAAATAACTAATGGAAATATATCAAACTTTTTAGGAATCAAAGCGTCGGATTTATATAAAGATAATCCAGAAATTCTAAGAGATTTGCATCAATGTGCTAATATAAATTCTAACTTTTCTCGAGAAATGAAGTATCAATATATAACAACAGGTAAAGAAAAATATTTAACAGTAAAATATAGTTTCATTCCACCTGACTTAATCTTAGTTCACACTGAAGATATCACTGAGCGTAAAAAAACAGAACAATATTTAAAAGAATCTGAAGAAAAATATAGGATGTTAGTAGAAAATGCTCACGATGGTGTTTGGGCTGTAGATGAAAATGACAATACTATCTTTGTTAATCAAAGAATATGTAAGATGTTTGGTTATACCAAAAATGAGATGATAGGTAAAAGTTTATATAATTTTTTAGATGCCTCAATGATACAATTGATCAATAGCTATCGAGAACGAAGGGAGAGAGGTTTGAAAGATACTTATAATCTTGAATTTATAAAAAAAAGTGGTAGCAAGATATACACAAATATTAAAGCAACTCCAATTTTGGGAGAAAATGGAGAGTTTAAGGGTTCATTTGCCTACATTACTGATATTACTGATAGAAAAATCACAGAACAACATTTAAAAGAATCTGAGCAAAAATATAGAAATTTAGTCGAGACATCTTCAATGGGATTAATGGAGATTGATATCAAGAAAGGAGGAATTATATATATTAATCCTAGATTATTAGAAATTGTTGGTTATACCGAAGACGAATTAGTAAGCAATGGAATGTTTTATAAAGCTATTTATCCAGATGATTATAAAAAAGTTAAAAAATCAAAAGGAGATAGAGATATTGAGTTCAGAATAATTAACAAGAAAGGAAAAGTTAAATGGCTATCGGGAAGAACATTACATCATTTTAATGAGCAAGGAGAACTAATTTATTTAAGATTATGGTTGCAAGATATTACAGCCATGAAAGAGCTAGAAGACATAAAATCTAATTTGTTAACAAGAGTTTCACATGAAATCAAGACGCCTCTCATATCAATCAAAGGTTTTACTGATCTTTTATTAGAAGAGTATAGGAACAATCTAGATAAACAGACGATTGCGTTCTTAGAAAAAATTAAAGAGGGTGGTGAAAGACTAAAATTACTTATCAATCGTTTTTTAGAGGCTACACAGTTAGAAAAAGGAGCAGTAATATTAAATGAATCCTATGAAAATTTATCCCTATTGATTAAGAAGGGGATAGGAGACTTGGAAGGGTTAATTAAATTAAGGAATCATACTATTCATGTTGATATTCCCGATGAATTAATGATTTATCTTGATAAAGAGAAGATTCAATCTGTAATTTCAAACTTATTAACAAATGCTGTAAAGTATACACCTAGTGGAGGTAATATTACCATAAATTCAAGAATCAAGAAAAATACTCTAATAGTTTCGGTTAGAGATGATGGAATTGGCTTAAAGAAAAAGGAGATAACACAATTGTTTAGACCTTTTGGGAAAATTGAAATATATGGAAGAGGTTGGGATATAATTTCTGATGGTATTGGATTAGGTTTATATCTTTCAAAAGAAATTATAGATTTACATAATGGTAAGATCTGGGTAGAATCATCGGGCTTAGATAAAGGGAGTACTTTTTATTTTTCACTACCAACAATAAGAAATAACAACGATGAGTAAAACGAGAAATTCTCTAAATTAAATCGTTTTAAATAGATTAAGACTAGAGATAATCAAATAAAAATTCTAAACTTGGCAAATCAAAAGGTTTTAAAATATAACCATCTGCCATTGTTTCTTCCATTTTTTTCTCTATTTTAGGAAGTGGTACAGCGGTTAAGTAGAAAACGGGCGTTTCTTTTAGACTCATATGAGATTTTATTTCCTTACAAATATCATATCCACTAACATCTGGTAAAATAATATCTAACAATATTAATTTTGGTCTTGTCACATATAATTCTTCAATTCCTTTAGATCCTGTAAGAACTCCTTTAAAGGAATACCCTTTACTTTCAAAATAATTCTTTAATAAAAGGATCGTAGATAAATCATCTTCTATAAGCAAAATATCATATTGGGAAGGTTTTTCTTTTCTCTCTTCTAATTTAGTTACAAATTTACTCTCCAATTGCTGTGTTTCATTTAATACATTATTTATAATTGATTTAATATCATCGTTTATCTCATTTTTATGTTTTTCAAGTAATAATTGAGAAAATCCTTTAATAGTAGTCAATTTTCCTTTTACTTCATGAACTAAGTCTGAATCATTGGCAATTCCTAGGTGTGTAAGTATTTTTCCACCAAATTTTGTTTTTTCATTTATAAAATAATTAACACTTTCTCTTATTAATTTAGAAAATGAAGAAAATTTATGTGTATCCATAAATTCTTCCCATTTTTTTTCAGTTTCAGTTGATACATAAACGGAAATTCTTTTTTTATCAGCATAATAATCTTTTTCACCTTCTTTCCATCTTAGGAATCCCTTAGTGGTTTTTCCCTGCCAAATTGCTTGCTTTCCCGTCTCTTGCTCAAATTGTACCATTTCCTTAGTTTTTTGATCACTATTCAATATGAACTTCCACCTTTGATTAAAATATTATAAATTTTTTTTTATTCTATTCTTTAATTGATTTTTACATTTACTAATATTTAAAATTGATTAAGTGAATCTTAGGAATAATAAATATCAAATCTCTGATTGTAAGAAACTTCAATATATTTTTTAATATGAGATATATATCTTGTATAGCTATTTAAAACAATAAACTTAATCATAAGTCAAAACGATTGACTAAACCTCGCTTCAAGAACATTTCTTTTAATTCTGAAAGAACGTCTCCTCTAGGTGAAGTTGATCTAATATTGCCACTTATTGAGATTTTTGGAGGTGGGGGTGGAGGTTTAAGCGAATCTAAGCTAATTTCTTCCTGTTTCATTGGTGGTGCATTCGGTGGAGTAGAGGATATCTTTGGTAATTGAGTTTTTGATTTTAGAAAAGGTTTAGTTTTTTCTAATTTCTCAGTTGTGAGTTTTCCATCTTTAACTAGTTCTTTTTCTTGTAATTTTAAAGATGGATGTGTTGGCAGTGGCTTTGGAGGTCCTGAGCCTTTTTTATATTTTTTTTTCTTTTGACTCTCATTAAATTTAGCCTTTTTCTTACCTTTTTTAACACTTTCACTAGATTTTGAGATAGGTGAGATAGAATCATTTTTTACTTTTTCAAAAGGAACTGAAAAAAGAGATTGTGATAGATCTGATGGATTCAATCTAAGTATAGCCCTTTTAATTTCTGAAAGTTCAGATACGAATTTATCCATTAGTTTCAGATTGAGATCTAAAATCTTCTGAAATTTTTCGTCAATATCAGGTATCACAATCTCTTTACCTTTCTCCTCTTTTTCCTTTGAAAAAATATTTTTAATACTCTTAACTATCTCTGGTTTATTAGAATAATAATTATAAATACTTGTGGGAATAATCTCAAAATTCCAAGGATTTTCAGATTTTTTAAAAATCTCCGAGATTTTATCTGCAAGGTATTCAAGTTTAATTTGAAAATCTGGATCTTCTCTGATATCAAAATCTGCCTTATTCAATAAAATTACAATAAAAGGATTTTCCTTTAAGAATTCGAGAATATCTGTTATATCTTTTAGATATTTTACCGCATTTAAATATCTAACATCATCTTGGGAATCAATAACAAAAATTATAATATCCACTTGGATGAAAAATTGTTCTGGAGAGGCAAGATATTCATCTATATGATCTTTTTGACCACCTAGATCCCAGAGAATCAAATCTAATTTATCAGATTGATATTCTTCTATGTTTGCCCCAATTGTAGGTTCTAAATTAGCTATGTCATTATAATTATAATCTTTAATTAATCTATTTATTAAAGATGTTTTCCCAGCGAAATCTAAACCTGCAACGACAATTTTCAATTTAGGTTTTTTTAAATATAATTTTCTTTTACTCCATGCATTTGAAATTAAGGTTGAAGCAATTAGAGCATTCTTTAAAGTAGTTCTATTAATAGAATATTTTTCAATCAGATTTTCAAATCCATAATTTTCTAATTTAGCGAGATCGCGTAAATTTGTGATATCAATTTTTCTAAATTTCTCAATCTCTTCTTTTTTTATTCCCTTTAATTTACTTATTTCTAAACCTAATACATCTTTCAGGGAGGTAGGATAATAATCTAAATCTAAAAATCGATCAGAGAAATATTTAATAACCCTTTTTGCTGACTCTGACATTACATATCATTCTCTTTGTTTTTATAGAAAAATTTACTAAACTTTTCACTTTTAGTGTTATTTTTATTTTCAATAGTAAAATAAAAAAATTAATAAATAAATTTTGTTACTATTTTAGCGAAAATGGATCTAATTAGTAAAATTTTAGAGAATTAATTATAATTATTTAAAATATATATATCAAAAAATAGTTTATAATAGACCGAATTAAAAAAAGGAGCGAACTTATAAATGGTTGAAAGGAAACAGGTTGAGGATACTGTAGAGAATATAATTTCAGATACTTATAATAGCGTGCAATCAATTTTAGAAAAAAATCCTTTCATAATAATGATTGGGAAATATGATCATACGTTAGGACCTAGAACTATATACACATCCGTTAACATTGAATTGGAACAACAATTTATTAGAAATCTTTTAAGAGATGCTTTAAATACTAAAAATAAATTTGTAATTTTAGATTTCAATTATTTTTATTCCCAAATCTATAAGATTGAAATTGAGGACAATAATGCTCGAGGTAAAAAACAATTATACTCTATCATTTTACTTCGTGATATTGAATATCCATTAATTCCTGTTATACATTTTAGAAAAATTGAAATGATGTTTCGTAAAATTGGTGAAGATAGTATTTTATCAGATGACAAAAAAGTATTTGAAGTTTTTTTTGAAGAATTAAGCGAGATATATATAAAAAAAAATGAAATTCTCCCATTAGAAAAATTCAATTTGCAAATTCGTAGTGGACTAAATACAATTCAAGGTTTTTGTGAATTGATATTAGAAGATAAAAAGGAGAAGAAGAATCTATCTGATGAGAATATATTAAATTTTATGGAAATGATTCTAGATTCTTGTAAAGATATAATTATATCACTTGAAAAATATTTAAAAAATTCCTTAAAATAAATAGTTTAATTTAACTAGAGATTCAAGTATTAAATTTGATTAAAAAAAAGATTGTCTTTACCGGCCCACCAGATGTAGGAAAAACAACGATCAAAAAGGTATTTTTTGATCATACTAGTCCAGTTTCACTTTTAAAGAGCCCCTTACAACCTTCAAGGGGCATTAACTCAAGAGTGTATTCAACATTCAATTCTCATTTAGGAATTTTTGATTTAGCAGGCCAAGAGAACAAGAATTGGTTTTCTAATAAAAGTAAAGATGTATTTACTGAAAGTAATATCATAATTTGTGTTTTTGACATCAGAAATACATTGGAATCAATAATTCAATTCTTAATGGGGGTATACAAATTGAAAAAAGAACTACATCTACATTCGTGTGAGATCGTTGCATTTTTACACAAAATAGATCTGAGAAGTAATCCCTATGTTAATCAAAAATTAAAAATCATTCAAGATTTTATAACAATTCAACATCCACATGGGAAGAATTTTAAAATATATAAGACATCACTTACAATTAATTATTTTTATAACACTTATTATATAATTTCGGAAATTTTAGACTTAATTTACCAAAGAAATCTCAGTTCTGTTGATGATCAAGAATTTCAAAAATTGAAAAAAGAATTATCTATTATCTTTAATTTGAAAATCAATCTTAGATATAATATAACGGATCTAGTTCATAAATTTAATTTCAATTCTGAAGATTTAAAAAATCATATAAAAAGACTAGAAAAATTAGGATTTATTAAGATTTTTGATAAATACCAATTCTTTAAATTAACTGATAGCGCAAATTATTTTAAAGTTGGATTAGAAAAGGAATTTACTATTATAGATGAAACACATTTCAATAAAAGAATTGAATTATTTCATATTTTCCTTTGTTTTAAGGAAAAAGAGGTATGAATTATTAGCTAACCACAGGATTAATAATCTTCGAAAATATTGAATATAGATTTTAATAAAGAAATGTTTGTAATGATTATGAGATGAGGCAAGAATTAAATTATAAGGTCCATGACGTAAGGGAAAGATTTAAAGATATATTTGATTATTCTTTAGATTTAATTTATGCTCATGATCTAAGGGGAAATTTTCTCGATGCTAATGATCTCGCTTTAGCTACTCTTGGTTTTACGAGAGAAGAAATTCCAAATATTTCATTAAGTAAATTAATAGATAACAATCAATTAGAAAAAGTATTTAATGTTTTAAAAGAATTAAAAGAATTTGGGAGACAAAAAGAACCAAGTGAATATAAATTAAAGGATAGATATGGAAATACGATATATCTTGAAACGTATGGAATTCCATTAAAAACAAATGGTCAAATTTTTGGTATATTAGGTATAGCGAAAGATATTACTACTAAAAAAAAAACAGAATTACAATTAAAACAAGCTAAACAAGATTTAGAACAAATAAATCTTGAATTGGAGAATAAAGTAAGAAAAAAGACTCAAAAATTAGAAAAATCTGTACAAAATTTAAAATTTTCTGAGGAAAAATATCGTAATTTGATTGAAACGTCAACGATGGGCTTTTTAGAAATTAATTTAGAGAGCGGACAAGTAGAGTATATAAATCCTAAATTTTTGGAGATTATTGGTTATGAAAGACAAGAGCTAGAAAATGAAACATTTTTTTATAAGATTCTTTATCCAGAGGATTTTAGAGCCCTTACAAAAAGTCATGACAATCGAAAAACTGAATTTAGAATTATGTCTAAAGATAAAGAAATCAAATGGTTATCAGGAACAAGAACATTTCAATATGATTCAATAGGTCAACCGAAAAAATTAGAATTATGGGTCCAAGAAATAACTGAAAATAAAATAATGGAGCAAAAATTACGTGATTCAGAACTAAATTTTAGAACCATTACTGAACAATCATTAATCGGAATACAGATCTTACAAGAGAATAGGACGAAATATATTAATCAGCAGTGGTCGGAAATTAGCGGTTATTCTGTTGAAGAAATATTGAAATGGAATTTGGAGGAGCATCTTAAATTTATTCATCCTGATGATAGGGAATTAGTAAGACAACAATTAACAAAAAAGCAAAAAGGAGATCATGACGTTTTAAATCATTATCAAGTAAAATGTATTAAAAAATCTGGTGAAACTATTTGGGTAGAGATCTTTGCTACATCGATTACATACAATGGAAAATTTGCGGATCTAGCCATGATAATTGATATTACCGAAGCTAAACTTACACAGCAAAAATTGAAAGAATCTGAAGAAAAGTTTAAGGTAATTGCTGAACAATCACCGATGGAATTAATTATTATTCAGGATAATAAAGTTAAATATGCTAATCCACAATCAGCTAATATAACTGGCATTCCTGTTAGTGAAATATCTAAATGGAATATTAAAAGAATTTTTGAAAATATTCATCCTGATGACTTAAATCTATTTAGAGAAAATGTTAGAAAGACTCTTAATAATTCTCCTGATGCTTTGAAACATCTTGAATATCGTGTAATTAATGATACAGGAGAAATATTATGGGTTGCTAGCCATGGCATGCAAATCCATTTTGAGGGAAAACCAGCACATGTAATTGCATCTATAGATATTACTAACCGTAAAACTCTCGAACACCAATTAAAAGAGTCTGAAGAAAAATATCGTCTTATCATAGAGTCAATATCAGACCCACTCCATGTGGTTAATACTGATTTAAAGATTATTTATCTAAATCCTGCATTTACTAATTGGTTAAAAGCCTTAGGACTAAATCATGAAGTTATTGGAAAAAATCCTACTGAAGCTTTTCCATTCATCGAAAAGAATGTGATTAAGGAATATCAAGAAATTTTTAAATCAAAAAAAGAACTTTTTCTTGAAAGCTATAGCGTATTGAATAATAAACGGATATTCACAGAAACCAAGAAAATTCCCGTTCTAAACGAGGGGAAAGTTATTCAGATAATCACAATTGTAAGGGACGTGTCGGAACGTAAAGAAATCGATTTAAAATTAAGAGAATCAGAAGAAAAATATAGAAGTATTCTCGAAAACATTAATGAAGGATATTTTGAGGTTGATCTTAAAGGTAATTTCACGTTTTTTAATAATGCATTGTGTTTAAATACAGGTTATTCAAGAGAAGAATTATTAAATAAGAGTTATAGCAAATTATTTGATGATAAAAGAGCAAAAGAAGTTTATCGTATGTACCATGAATTATACCAAAGAGGAAAAGGTTCTATCTTATTTGATTATCAAGTAATAAGAAAAGATGGAAGTAAGTTCTATCACGAATCCTCTACTTATTTGAGAAATGACTCTAATGGAAACATTATTGGTTTTAAAGGTTTTATTAGGGATATTAGTGAAAAAAAGAAAATAGATAATTTAAAAGAGAGGTTTAGTCAAGAATTAGAAAAAGAAGTGGAATTAAAAACCAAAGAATTAAAAGTTGCCTTTAATCAACAAAGATTATATTTAGACAAAATCTTAAAAGCTTCCCACTTTCAAACAGAATTTATGGCCAGAATTTCTCATGAATTAAGAACCCCCTTAAATGCTATAATTGGATTTACTGATTTACTTCTTGAGGGAGTTTATGGTCAATTAAATGCAGAACAATTAGAATTTGTTAAAGATATTGAAGAATCATCAAAAGATTTACTGGATATGATATCAAATATCCTAGATATATCTAAAATTGAATCCGGTCAAGTCATCCTAAAAATTGAAAAAACAGAAATATATGATATTATACAACAGGTGATTTCAGCTTTAAATCCATTATATAATGAAAAAGATTTAAAATTTAAATTAAAAGGTTTAAATAAAAATCAAGTAATAATTATTGACCGAATTAAATTCAAGCAAATCATTTTTAATCTATTAAGTAATGCTATAAAATTTACTGAAAAAGGAACTATCTTAGTTGAATTTCTAGATAAAAAGGATAATTGGGAGTTTAATGTAAAAGATACGGGTGTAGGGATAGCAAAGAAAGATTTTAATATAATATTTAAAGAATTTAAAAGAGTGAGAACAACTTATGTTAATTCGAAACCAGGTTCAGGTTTAGGATTAGCCTTAACCAAGAGATTAGTTAATCTCCATGGAGGAAATATTAGTTTTATTAGTGAGTTAGGAAAGGGATCGACGTTTACTTTTTTCATTCCTAAGAATCCAGAAACTCTTAGTAACACTATCAATGTAAGTGAATTCTTAGATCTTTTATGATATAATTTAAAAATTAAATAGGAAAAACAAAAGTATGCTTTTGGATGAAAAGAGACCATTGGAAAAAAAAATTGATTATTTTAAAGAAGTTGAAAATATAAAAAAAAAATGGACACACTTAGAGATTTTATCCTCAAATATTTCTTCTCGTTTTCTGGGGGATATTAGTATTAACGATGCTATAAATGCAACACTTCGTGATATGGGAATTTTGAGTGGTGCTAGTCGTGTATTTTTGTGTATTTTTAGAGAGGATAAAATTAATTTAAATCATACCTATGAGTGGTGCGCAGAAGGGATAAATAAGTTGTTCCAATACTTTCAAAATTCATGGATCATTAATTTTCCATGGTGGAATGAGCAGCTTAAAAAGGGAAATATTATAAATATTAGTGATATTAATGATTTGCCAAAGGAAGCACAAAATACTAAAACATTGTTAAAAGTTAATCAAATTAAGTCTTTATTAATATTTCCATTGTTTAATAAATCAGAATTATCCGGATTTATAGGATATGCTAATGATATAATAGAAAAAGAGTGGAAGGAAAATGATTTATCACCTTTACGTTTATCTTCGCAGATAATTGGAAACGCTTTAGAAAAACATAAAATAGAAATTCTTTTAAAAAATTCTGAAGAAAAATACCGTCTTATTATTGAAAATATTAACGATCTTATAGTTATAATTGACAGGAATTTCAAATTTGAATATATAAATCAAGAAACTGTTTTCAGATTATTAGGGTATCGAAAGGATGAGATTATTGGAAAATCTGCTTTGGATTTTATTCATCCAGATGATGTAGAACAAGCTATTTATACATTTAAAAAAGGATTCCAACTAGGAGAATCTATTATAGAATTACGCTTTAAACATAAGGATGAGAATTGGCTTTTGTTTGAATGTAGTGGTCATACTTTTATTGATAGAGATGGAGAATTAAAAGGAATAATCATTTCAAGAGATATTACAGAGCGAAAATCTGCTGAAGAAAGGTATAAAGCTCTATTTGATAATTCTCCAAATGCGATACTCATCGTTGATTTTAATGGATTTATTGTAGATGCCAATCCTACAATAGAAGTTTTATTTGGTCTAACTAGGAATAATATAGTTGGAAAATCCATTGAGGAATATAATGAAATTTTTCATTCAGAAGTTAAAAAATATTTTAAACGAATTTTCAAAGCCTCGTTCTTAAAAGATTTTCCTGGACCTATTGAGGTTGAAGTTAAGAATTCACATGGGGAAAATTTATGGGTTAAAACTCAAGCGTCGATTATAAAACAGGATAATAAAACTCTAATTCAATTAATTTTTGAAGATATCACTGAGAAAAAGAAGATGGAAATTTTGGAAAATAAATTTAAAGATGAACTGGAAAATGAAGTTCAAATGAGAACTAAAGAGTTAAATGATGCGCTCACACAGCAAAAATTATTTGTAGATCAAATCGTAAAATCATCTCAATTTAAAACAGAATTTATGGCTACTATGTCACATGAGCTGAGAACTCCACTAAATGCTATCATTGGATTTGCAGATTTACTTCTGGAAAATGTATATGGTCAATTAACTGAAGATCAAAGAGAATTCATATCTGATATTAAAAGTTCCGCGGAACATCAATTTGATATGATTAAGCATATTTTAGATATATCCAAAATTGAATCTGGACAAATTTCATTAAATATTCAAAAATTTTCACTAAATAATATGGTTGAACAAATAAAATCCAGCTTAAAACCATTGATTAATAAGAAAGAAATTAAGGTTAAAATAAAGGGCTTAGAAGAAGAAAAATTTATTTTTGCAGATCCAATTAGGTTTAAAGAAATTTTATTAAACCTTTTAAGTAACGCTATTAAATTTACAATTGAAGGAAAAATAACTTTAACTGTTAAAGAAGAGTATAATTATTGGCTTTTTAAAATAAATGATACAGGAATTGGAATTGCACGTAAGGATTTCCCTTTAATATTTAAGGAATTCAAAAGAGTAGATTCTACTTATGTTCGATCTGTTCCCGGAACGGGACTTGGTTTGTCATTAACAAAAAGATTAATAGAGTTACATGGAGGAGATATTAGTTTTACAAGTATATTGGGAGCGGGATCTACTTTTACCTATTCAATCTCAAAAAAATTAGAAGAAAAAAAGTGGTGATTAAATTCTTATGGTTAAGGGTATAGTTTTTTTCAGTTGGGATATAAGGATGGGTGCTACACTTGAGTTGCAGTACCCTTTAGATTTGAATTTGACTGATGATTTAATAAATAAAATATACATGACTCATTCATATGAAGAGGAATATAAGAAGGATGAGATAATTGAAATTTCCTATAATCATCAACTTATTTTGAGTTTTTGTGATAAAGCTAAAGTTAATGAAGTCGGCTATGAAATTGTTATTATTATTCTTGATGAAAAGGAAAAGATCGATTTATATAAATTAAAATCTCAATTTATTGAATTTTCTAGAGCGCTTTTACAAAAGGCAAAGAGTGAGAGAAAAAAATATTTTATTGAGAAAATTAATATTTTTTTAGGGGAATCTTCATCAAAGAAGTTATTAGTAATTGGCAGAGCGGGTACAGGAAAAACAACTGTTAAAAAGATTGTGTTTGAAGGAAATGATCCAAATGATTTATTATCTAATCCATTAGAACCTACACGTGGAATATTACCATCTGTTTATTCGTGGTTAGATTTAGAATTAGGATTATTCGACTCTTCTGGGCAAGAATTAAGTGATCTATTGGAAAGTAAAGTGGATAATGACCAAATTTTAGCTTTTGAAAACACCGATATTATTATATACCTATTTGATTATCCAACGTGGGTTTCCAACTCCCAACTAATTATGGATGATATTCAAAAGGTTTTAGCTATTATAAAAGAAAAATCCTATACTGCTAAGCTAATTGTTTTCTTTCATAAAATAGATTTGATAAAAATAGAGTCTAGAAGGGAGATTTTAGAGGAAATAACAAATACAATAAAGAAGAAATCTGATGTCCCTATCTATTATACAAGCATTTATCCAAATTTAATTTACAGCCTATACAACGCATTTTATGAATTATTAAGTAGTTTTTCGAAAGAAACCGTTTATTTAAAAAATATTTTAGATAATAGTATTAGAGACTTTTCTAAAACTATGTTTTTTATTACTAACTTAAATGATAGTATAATAGTACAATCGATGTCCAAAGATTTCAATACCGTGATGATTAATCATTCGCACAAGCTTATAACACAGTTAAATAAGACATTTGAAAATATGGTTAACAACGATAGAATTGAGCATTTAATACTTTCAAGTTTTAACTTTAATATAATTATGAATAGTCTGAATTATCAAAAATTTGGTCTTAAAAATTTAATTTGCCTTTCTGAGACTCTTAGTGCAAATAAATTAATTTGGACAATTGGGCAAATTAGATTACACCTAAAAAATGTATATTATTTGAATAAAAATGTGGTTTAATTAAAGTGAGTGAAAAAATAATTTTTGTTGGACCTCCGGGTGCTGGAAAAACTACACTCCGTAAAGTTTTTTTTGAAGGTGAAAGTTCAACCAAGTTATTAGAGTATACATTAGAACCTACTTACGGTGAAGAATCATTAATAATGAAATTGCCTGATTTAAATAAAGACGTCGGTATATTTGATCTCGCAGGACAAGAAAATGAACGATGGCTTGATACAGATGAAAAAAGAATTTTCATTGGGACTAAACTGATTTTAGTGGTAATAGATACTATATCTGGTCATGATGAAATATTTCAATTTATAAGAAAAATAATTGATTTAAGGAATACCATAACACCATCAACTTACATTTTTGTATTATTACATAAAATAGATTTAGTGAGTGAAAAAAAAGTTAGGGAAATTAAAACATTAATTAAAAATAAGTTCTCAAATGAAACATCAATAAATTTTTTCTTTACTAGTTTAAAGAGGGAATATTTTACTAAAACATTTTCATATTTCATCGACATTATGAAAGTATGTCTTCAAGAAATTATACCTGATGAAGGTTTATTATTAAATATGGTTGAAGAATCGCTTAAGATTATACATCAAATTGATAAAGAAATGGTTATAACTAAAGATATTCTCTATGAAAAATTAAATCGTCCAGAAAAATTAGTGTCTTATTTAATCGAGGGTTTAGTTAATAAAGGACATATTGAGATAAAGCATATAGAGAATAAAGATCTTCTTAGTTTAACAAATAAAGGTAAGGTATACTATCAAAAAATTTTAAAAGATTTCTCTTATAGTCGTTTAGAAGAACCGGAAAGAGAAATAGAAATTGAAGAACAGATTCCTTCAATTATAGGAACTATAATAGCGGATAAAGATGGAAGATCTCTATTAAAATTTGAATTATTTGATAACGCTCTTAAAAGTTTTATTTCTCACAATATCCCAAATGATGATACGGTTATTCCATTTGATATTGAATTAATCCCAATGTTTATCAGCGCAATGGAAAAATTCTCTTTAGAATTAAACATTCAAAACTTAACAGGTTTTGGATTAAAAGGAAGTAATTTAAAAATGCATGTTTTTGGATATGAGGGTTATACTGTAACTATTTTTATGAACCCTAATATCAATTTAAAAGCTATAGAGAATAAAATTAATAATTTTTTTAAGAATTTATTTGAAGAAAATAGAGATAAATTTGAAGTGGGAATTAACACAGGCAAAATTAACGATCTCTTTCCTTTAATGGAAACAGGAAGAAATTGGTTAATAGAATTAAATAAGTCATATCAAAAAATGATTATTAACTCAGAGATTATGGATAAGGAAAATGCAAAAGTTCTTTATAATAAAATCGATGAACTTTATAATGAAATTAATCAAGAATTTTCTATAACTCTTGAAAAAGTTAAAAAATTAAAGATTAATATAATGCAATCAATAATTGAGAATGATTTTGAGGAATTAAAAAAATTAGCTAAGTCTGCTCAAGATTTAAAAACTAGATTTGCTTTATGATGTAGATTAACGATTTTGTTTAATAGTATGATATTTCTAAAAATTAAATATAAAAAAATAGGAAATGAAGATGTATATATAGAAAATGATGCTTCAAATGAATTTAAATTGGAACATTGAGGTTTTATTTGCTTTTTTGGGCTTTATTTTCTTCTTAGTTTTTACTATACTATTTTTAAGGTTAGCGATTCTTAAAAAAAATAAAACGTTCTTATCTCTATTTATAACATTCTTGGTTTTTACTGTATTTCATTTACTTGAAACCACAGCATATATTTTTTTAAGTTTCGAGTTAAAACGTATTAGTGCTATAATGTATTCTATTGGTTTATTTTCTTTAATATTAAATGTTGATTTTGTATCCAAAAAAAAATTTAATTATTATAAAAGTGTAGTTGCGAGTTTTATAATTGGTTGCACTATTATTTTAGCATTAGTTCCTGAAAACATCGAATTTTATTACAATGTATATTTTGGCTATCCGACTTTAGGGGTAGCAGGAGCCCTGCAGATAATAAATATCTTATCATTATTTCTATTAGGATTTCAATTAGTATATTGGTTTTATCAAACCTGGCGTAAAGCACCTTTAGAATTAAAAAATGATGCATTTAAACTATTTATTGTTAATTTAATTTTCTATTGTTTAATTTTGATTCTTTTTTCATTTGGATTGTGGTTAATTTTTCCAATTGGATATCTTATTGCTGCGGGTTCTATAAGTATCGTATCTATATTTATTTATCATGAGCCAAAACTATTGTATATCTTATCTTTTAATGTACAAAGAATAACTGTTATTACTAATGATTCTGGCATTCCTTTATTTAATTTATCATGGGACATGAGCACCAAATCGTCTAAGGATGAACAAAATCTTTTAGCAAAATGGTTACCTCTCTTACAACAACTAAGTCGAAAAATTGGTAAATCTTTAATTGTAGAAGAGATAAAACTTGAAAATAACATTATTTTATTTAAACACGGTGAATTTATCACAGTAGTTCTACTTTCTGAAATATCGACTCCTGCTCTTCGAGAATCACTTGATAAGTTTGTTAAAGCATTTGAAGAACGATATAGAACACTACTTCAAACTGGAATGACAGATCATCTCTATTATAATGAGACAATTGATTTAATTAATGAATTTTTTCCAATAGGTACTTTATCTGCAATAACATCTGATCATTCATTAGATAGTTATCTTGAAGATTTGGTAAAACTACGTACAATTGAGTTAGAGCAATTGAATCTGGAGATTAAGGAAGCTGATCATTTAAAATCGTTATTCTTAGCATCGATGAGTCATGAATTACGTACCCCCTTGAATTCTATAATTGGTTTTTCAGAAATACTTATACTTGATTACTCTGAAAAATTAGATGAAACACAAAAGCAATATTTAGGGATAATTTCTGATGAAGGTAATTACTTATTAAATTTAATTAATGGGATACTTGATATTTCTAAAATTGAATCAGGAAAATTTGAAATTTCACCAACTTATTTTAATTTTAACAAGATATTGAAAAATGTAATAGACTCCTTATCTCCAAAATTATTAGAAAAAAAATTAGCATTAGATTTTAAAATTTCAGCGGATATTAATATCTATTCTGACGAAGATCGTGTTAAACAAATTTTATTTAACCTTATTGGAAATGCAATTAAATTTACACCAAACGGAGGAACAATAGTGATAAGAGCTAAAACTCATAATGAAAAATTAGAAATTCATATTATTGATAATGGTATTGGCATAAGTGAAAAACACAAACCAAGATTGTTTAAACCTTTCCAACAAATTGATATGGCTACATCTAAAAAATATCATGGAACAGGTTTAGGATTGTACCTTACGAAAAATCTTGTTAATTTACTTGGAGGTGATATTTCTGTTGAAACAGAATTAGGAAAAGGAAGTGACTTTAATTTTACTCTCTTATCTAATATTAAAAAACTCTGAAAAAATCTGAATAAAGCCCCCTTAACGAATATAATATGATTATCCCAAGAATAAAGTTGGTGTTTATTTAGAGATTACAGAAACCTTAAAAATAAATATGATAATTATTATCTTTTAAAAAATAATATTTATTAATAATTTAGATAGAAGAACTGGGTAATAATTTATGGCAAAAAATGTGTATGTAGTTGAAGATAATGAAAAAAATATGAAACTATTTAGGGCAATTTTAAAATTAATACCCGATGTCGAAATCTTCGAAGAAACACGAGGAGATTTAGGATTAGAGCTTATAAAATCTGGAAATCCAGATTTAGTAATTTTAGATATTCAGCTTCCAGAAATTAGTGGAAATGATATTTGCACGGAACTTCGAAAAATCGATCGATTTAAAGAAATACCGATAATAGCAGTAACATCTTTTGCTATGAAAGGTGATAAAGAAAGGATTTTGTCAGCGGGATTTAATGAATATGTCTCTAAGCCAATAAAAGTAAATGATTTTAGAGAATTAGTAAAAAAATATTTATTATAATTATTTGATGTTTTAATTTGGTATTAATTCTTAAATCTTTTTTTCGTAAAATGAATTTTTTCAGATATCCAGTATTTAAGGAATTGGATTTATTTCAAATGAAAAATGTGTATATATGAATATGGTTGAAAACAAAAAAATAGTAATAGTAGGTCCGCCCGGGGTGGGTAAGACAACAATTAAAAAAGTATTTTTTGAAATGGTCAATCCATATCTACTTTTAAATACGAGCTTAGAACCAACACGTGGAATCAATTCACGTTTATATTCTTTATTTGATATAAATTTAGGAGTCTTTGATTTAGCAGGACAAGAAAATGAACAATGGTTTAGAGGAGATAAAATTATCTTCAATAACGCAAATATGGTTCTTTGTGTATTAGATGTTAATATGTATTTAAAAGAAATAATATCTTTTCTAAATACTATTATCAATGTTTGTAAAGAAATAATATCAAAAAATTATACTATTACTATATTACTGCATAAAATAGATTTAATTGATAAATTATATCTCCAACATAAAATAAAAACTCTCAATGATTTTTTGAATACTAAAAAAAATATAGATATTTATCCAACATCGATAACGAAAGAATATTTCCTCAATACTTATGATTCAATTTCAGAAATTATTGCAAAAGTAATTGATCAAAAAGACCTTTATTTGAAAGAATCCAAGCTTTTAAATTTTCGAAAAGATTTAGAAATTATTTTAAATTATGAAATAGAACAAAAATATGAAGTAAGGAATATTTTTTATGATTTGAATCTCTCAATTAGACAGGCAACCTTACATCTTGAGAGGTTAGCTAAACTAGGGTTTATAGATCTTTTAGATAATTTGAAAAGTTTTCAATTAACTCAAAAAGCGGGTTTTTTTAAGGTAAGCATAGAAAAAGAAAATGGTATAAATAAGGAAATCAGAATTAATAGAATCCTTGAAAGCTTGTTTTATTTTTCTAATTTAAAAGATATAACAGATAATATTTAATTTTGGATAAACATAACTCTCTCACATAGATAAAGATATGTCGATCATTTTCTTAGCAATTAAATTAAAAATTAATTCAACATTTTCCCCTGTTAGTGATGAACATTCTATATATTCAAATAAATTATATTTTTCTCCATATTCACTAGCAAAATCATACTCAACAACTCTTTTTCCATTCGCATCTAAATCTAATTTGCCACCAACTAATAAAATCGGAATGTATTTATCTCTAACTTCTGGATTTTTTTTCAATACTTTTAACCACTCTTCTAAATTTGTTAAGCTAGAAAAACGTGAAATGTCATACATAAAGATTCCTCCAGAGGCACCAATCACATAATTGGGTAATAAATTTTTAAATTGATGTTCTCCTCCAAAATCCCATATTTGTAGGTGAACTCGATTGTCATCTACTTCAAAAACTTTAGTATAAAAGTCAACACCAATAGTCATTTTAAAATCTTCTTGATACTTACCAGTCACATAACGATTAACTAAAGTAGTTTTACCAACACCCCCATCTCCAAAAATGCAAGTTTTAAAACGGAAATAATTCATTTTTAATATCCTCAAATCTTAATTAATTTCTTAATACAAATTTTTTAATTTTTATGGATTTATATTTGATTAATTTTTTTCTTTAAATGAAGAATTTCTTTTGTCAATTCAGCATTATCAGATCGCAATCTCTCAATTTCATCTGTTAATGAATTTGTTATTTTTATGACCTGATCTTTTGAAAAAATATCGTCATCATGCAACTCATGAACATCAACGCCTCTTATTTGGAATTCTTTATCTATATAAAGAGTGGTTAACAAATTCTTTAAATCTCCATGAAGAAAAATATATGGAAAAGGAAATTTAGATTGCAGTTTTATTATATTTTTTCTCAATTTTATTTCATGCATTTGATTGCATATACTACAATAATACTGTCTGCTAACAAAATCATAATTCACACTCACAAAAAATTTATCGAGTTAATAGTTTTAAATTTAAGTATTTGCAATATTGTTTGAATGATTTTTTTAAAATGCATTAAAGTACCTAACAATTTTAATAAGATAAATAATCTTATTTATAATTAGATTAAAAATTATAGTTGTACATAAATAATTGGATAATTAATTAATCCCTAGGGATTTCATATTGAAAGGAATTGTGATTCTAAATTTAGATAAAAAATCAAAATTATCTATAGATCTTCAATATCCACAAAATATCTGTGAAGAATTAGGTGTCACAGACTCAATGTTAGAAACAGTGTTTGATGAACATAGAAAGATTCGAACAGGACCTAATTATCTCGAAATGCAAATAAAACGCGATCTGAGTGTTGCAAGTTTTTTTACAGGTCATTCTTCTAAACACTTTATTGGGAAAGGAGATCATGTTATTACCGTGTTTCTTTCTGATGAGGATATCCTTCCAAGAAACTTTGAGGGTCAAGTACGAAGAATCGCTTTTGAATTATTACCCAAAAGGAAAGAAAAAAAGTTTAATGAATTAATTACCAAATCTTACATCCTATTAGAAAAAGGGGAACTTGATGTTTATTGGCAGGAAAGGCAAGAATTTGAACAAGAATTAGGGCAGAAAAAAGAGCGAATTGATGACCTAGCTCAAAAAGTCTCTCTGTTAGTTTCAGACAGATCAGAGCATCTTAGAAATGTAGAAGCACTAAAAAGGGAGGTATCCGAATTATATTCAAAATTAGAAAATTGGGGTAGTCAAATGGCGGAATTAAATGAATATAATGCAACATTAACTGCAAAAAATAGAGAATTAACTAGATTAACTAATGTTCAAAAATTAGCATTAGATCAAAAAGAGGAACGTATTAATAATCTAATAGCAAAAATAGGAGATGCCACTGAAATTGAAAAAGGTGCTGAGAAATTACTAATAGAAATTAGAAAGTTTAGAAAGGATAATGAAAAATTAAATCGAGAAATTAATAAATTAAACGAGACGAATAAAAATTTAAAATTTCAGCTACTAAAATCAAAAAGGGACAGTGATTCAATTCCAGAATTAGAACTTGAGATTAAACAATTGAAAGATAAAATACTGGGTGTAACTAATGAAAAGGAGAATATAAGACGTTTATTAACAGATTTGCAAATGGATATTAAAATTGTGCGAGAAGAGCGTGATCGGTATTATAAAATTGTGAAAGCAAGTAAACCTTTTTAAAATTTTTTTAGTTTAAAACTTTCAAAAAGAAAGTTAGGGCTTTTTTAATAATTCTGCAAGAAAGTTAATATTCATTTCTAATACTGGACTTTTCCAAGATTGTAGCTCATTTGAAAAATCCTCTCTTTTTATTTGTGTTGGATCTTCTCCCATATCAATCCGTTTTTTCACTAATTCAAGTATTTCCTTAATATATTTATTTTCTAATGAAAATTCCTCTTTTGATGATAAATCTCCGTGACCAGGAACAACAACTTTAAAATCAAGCGTCATTATTTCATTATTAACTGATATCCATCCTTCAGGATCACCAGACCCTATCCATGGATCACTTCGTGCAAAGAGTAAATCTCCCGCAAAAAGTATTTTTTCTTCAGGGATATACACAATAACATCACCATCAGTATGTGCTTTTTTAAACACCCGCATGTGAACATTAGATTTAGCTCCATGGATAACACATCCTCCCTTAAAAGTAAGATTTGGTTCTCGAAGAAAAAAGTCATCAGACCGAACATAATTAAGAAATTTAAGATCATTTTCAATATCCTTTCTTTTCTCCTCATCCTTTTCCGCTTTAAGAGATTCCTTCATCTCTATTAAATCCACTTTTTTAAATTCCTCAACTCTTTTTCTGCCAACTGTTTGAATGTTCCTTAGAGTCCTATCAGATGTCATTATTTGAGTTGATATATCAAATAGAGAGGTTCCCATGAGATGATCCATGTGATAATGAGTTAGTACAATAAAATTAGGTTCTTTTTGAGTAAATTGTATAGCAGCTTTCCTTAAATCTTTAGCAGCATCCATATCTCCTGTAGTATCGATCATTATCAAATAATCTCCAATGTCAATAAAACCAGCATTCCCACCCATACCAGAATTTTCTTTAGAAATAGCTCCATAAGCGCTTTCTGATAGCTTAAACAGATTAAAGAATTCTGAATCAAAATCTAATTTTTTAACAAAATCGAATGACATAAATTTTTTTAGAATTTACTCTTGAAAAACTTTTGCGAATAATTTTTACGCATTTTTATCAATCTATAGAAAAAATCTGGAATAGATCATTTTAATAAAACAATATCAATTCAGATAAATTAAATCGGAAATTAAAGATTAATACTTTAATTTAAAATGATATCCTTAAAAATATTAACAAATGCGGAAAAATCTTTATTTATGAAATAAAGATCAAAGGGATTATGTTTCTTTAGAATTAGCATATAATATGGAATAGTACTTTCTTCGAATATGATTGGTTTGAATAAAAAGTGATTTCCTGATTTTCTTACTATTATCTGATCATTTTGTTCTTCTAAATCCATCTCAATAAATACATCATTTAGAGTTAAAAAATAAGCAATAGTTTTACTTAATAGCTTGTTTGAATCATCATCTTTAAAGTAGGAACCCAAAATAATCGAATTTTTATCAATTATTATTAATCCCTCACAGTTTAATTTTCTTGCGAATTCTTCAATAGTCTTTTGTACTAACTCTGATTTTGGATATAATTGTAATAAGATTTCAGATATAGCACTTATTATTGTATAAGGTTCATATATTGAAGTATAAAAGTAATAAATTTTTTCATAATCCACCGTTTCCTGTATTTCTTTCTTTAATTCATTTATTAGATGTTCTATTTCTATTTTGGTGTTATTAATTAAATTAGGATCATATTTATGAAAAAAAATATTGAGCGGTGGTTTAATTTTCAATTCTTTAAACTTGTCAACCACATCATATAAATAACTCATTGATTCAAGTATACGAGAACCATCTAATATATCTATTACATATATCGCAATTTCTGTATTATCAAAATATTTACTAGGATTTTTCAAATAAGAAATAAGATAACTCTTTTGACCTCCTAAATCCCATTCACTTATTTCTCTACCTAATAGTCTAAAACTGGTTCTCTGTGCGCCTTTAGTCGGTTCAAGTTTAGCGATTTTGGAGAATTCCCTATTAAGAGTTAAGATTATACTCGTTTTACCTGCTCCATCTAATCCTGTAAACAGAATTTTATATGGTTCATGTTTATGTTCTCTCTTCTTATTATAAATTATTTTAGATTCCTCCAATTGAATTTCACCACTTTTCTTTAGATAAAACAATAGAATAAAACCTTATGTGATTTCGAGACATATATGATAATTTTTATTCTAAAACTTAAACAGTAAATTTGGTATTTAAATATTGTTAAGGTTAAAAGCTAAATTTTTTCATGCCTTTAACAATTCTACATAAAATCTTAAAACCTTTAGGTTGTTTACACCTAAATTTGATAATTATTGATCATTTTTGAAATATATTCTTTTAAGATAAATCTGAAATACTTTCATAGGAAAAGGGCAATAAAAAATAGAATTCAAGGAAATTTTAATCAGGTGTGAGTGAGTCGAGATCGGATAAATCTAAACCACTGTCCATAACTTCCACAGTCTCTGACAAAAATTCATCCAAAATATCTTTGAGTTCATCACCAGATCTCTTTAAAATTAATCGGATCAAACCGATATTAATGTCTGGATCTGAGATAAGTGTAAGTACTCCCTTAGGGCCACAACTTGATGCAAAAATCTTACCTCCACCAAATTCTGATGTTACGATTTCAAGATTACCTAGTTCCAGATTCTTACCTTGCTCTTCACTAGCACAGAATACAGCGCTCGCAATAGCACCAATCCCATCAACATCAGCAGGAAAGTATGAGAATTTAGAGACACTTGCAATGGTTAGGCCCGTTCTATCAACCAATATTACCTTTTTAATACCACTCTCACTTTTGATTATTTTACTGAGAATGTTATCGAAACTTTTAGTGTCAATACTCATCGTTACACACCTTTTTATCTTATTTTTTGTAGTATGATAATAATATATTCTTCAATCTTTAAAACTATTATAATTTATGAATTTATAAAATTATCCTTTTAAAATCTTTCATCTGAAAATTAGGAAATTAAACTTTCTACATGCAAGTTCTAATAATTAGTGTATTATGATCCTAATAATTTTAACCGAAGCTAATTTTCTTATATTAATCAAAGTAAGTGCAATCTGAAATGAAATCAGAATAGAGAACAGCTTTTATACAAGGTTTTCGAGCATGAATAATGAAATAGAAAAGAGATTACACAGAGTTAAGATAAAATTAGATAAAACCAATATCCTATGTCCTTATTCTAAAGTTTGTTTAAGTGCTGAAAATGGTAATAGGTGTAATGATTTTTATCTTAAATGCACAAAATTCTCCGATTTCATTTCAGACTCCCAATAACAAGATAGGTTGCGAATAATGAATCTAGGTTTAAAAAATAAGGTTGCATTAGTATTAGCGTCAAGTAAAGGTTTAGGTTTTGCGTGTGCCAAAGGACTTTACGAAGAGGGTGCTAATGTAGTAATATGTAGCCGTTCTGAAGATAATTTAAATATCGCCAAGAAGGAAATTGAAGCGTTAGAATCCATTAATTCAAGTAATAAGGTTTTTCCAATTGTGGTAGATTTAATGCATGAAGAACAAATAGAGAATCTTGTAAAGAAAGCTTTGAATGAATTTGGAAGGATAGATATTCTTATTCATAATGCGGGTGGACCCCCTTCAGGTCCAATTGATAAAATCACTAAAGAAGAGTGGTCAAATTCAATTGATTTAAACCTCCGTTCTTTTATTAATATAACAGATATGGTTATTCCAATAATGAAGAATCAAAAAGAAGGCAGGATTATCGCTATTACATCCGTATCTGTTAAGCAACCCTTAAATAATTTAGTATTATCAAATACAACTAGATTAGGAGTTGTAGGATTTGCTAAAACTCTAGCAAATGAATATGGAAAGGATAATATTTTAGTCAATGTTGTATGTCCTGGGCCAACGCTTACCGATCGTATGAAAGAATTAATCGATACAACAGTAAAAAATACAGGAAAATCTTATGAGGAGGTTGAAACAACATGGATAAATCCTATACCATTAGGACGATTAGGAAAACCTGAAGAATTAGCAAATTTAGTGGTATTTTTGGCATCTAAAAGAGCCAGTTATATTACTGGAACAGTTATTCAAGTAGATGGTGGGTTTGTAAAAAGTGCTTTTTAAACTAAATTTATTGAGATATTACTTTCATAATTTAAGTATTTAAACTAGAATATACTAATTTTTATTGATAAACAGAAAAGATTTTAATATACTATATTGATATTACTATCCTATATTTTATTCTAATAACATATATATTGATTGTCAATTAAATATTAATTTAAATTGTATTTATAGATATAAATAATATAATAATTTAAGAAGTGAGTGAGATTGCCCGTAAAAAAGTTTAGGTATCTACAGGTTAACAGAATTAATAAAAAAAAGATTTTAGCATTGTCATTCTTATTTTTTAGTTTCTTCTTTATTACTTTTTCAAATAATTTTAATATAAATCGTATTATTAATCAAAATGAACAAATTAATGAAGATATAGGAGTTGGAAATTTAAAAACTCAAGATCTAAGCGTTGATAATATTTTTAGTGGTATTGGAGAGCCTTGGAAGGTATCTCATTGGGCAAATAGAACGGATTATAACCTACTTGTAAGTTTTAACAACGGCACTTCTGATACAAAATATATGAGTTTAGGAAGTGGTTGGGAGGGTTATCAATTGAATGGAACCATAAAAAATTTATATGATAAAAGGAATTGGGTAAATGGAACTTTTGAAGCGGGGAATGATGATGGTACTTTTGGAACAAATGAAAATGATAGTAATGATGTCCTAAATTGGACCTTTGTTAAGAGCGACATTATTGGATATACAAATCCAATGAGTGGAAATTATTATGATGATGGTAATGCTGAAACACAATATCAAAACTGTTTAGAATTAAGAATAACTGGTGGTGGATCAGGTAGAGGATATGATCAAGGTGATGCTTGCTATTGGTATACAGATTTCGTAATACCTAGAGGTGATGTTATTGATGGGGAAATAAATTTTGCTGTATATCCTCAACAATTTAATGGTTATGGAAATCATTTTGTTTTTCAGGTCTTGATAAATGATGTAAATGTTTATACAAGAGGATTGCTAGCTTTGGTTGAAGAATGTCCTGATCCAATTAATGGAGATTGGTTAAATGTAATTGTACCTTTAGATGTTTATTTTGACAATATCCAAGTATTTCCTGATAATGTTAAAGACATGAACGTTACATTAAAATTTAAAAGAGTTGGAGAAACACTAGATACACCGAGTTATTTACCTAATTATCGTGTTTTTGTTGATAATGTATCGTTGATTGTAAAAACTCAAGTTAATGCTACTCAAATCGGTTTAAGGATGAATAATGAACCTGTAGTTGATGGTGAAGGATGGGGAAACGGGAAAGTTTCACAAATTAGTACTTGGACATCTTCTCCAGTAAATATTCAATTCGATAGTACTGAAGCGAATCCATCCCCGGAAATGGGTGGATATGAGGTTGAATTTGAAACAGATTTAAATTTGTATGCGAAAAAAATCGATGATAATTCTGATTATAAACCTAATTTTGATGGTGTAAATTTCGAAGTAAGCAATAATAGTTATGTAGAATGGGAAACCTATGCACGTGTATCTGTTCCTACTGGATATGAGGAAACAAATATGTCAATTGTATTCCCTGAAGATGTGAATATAACATGGATTTCAAACGCAGAATATCCGAATACTAATATGTTAAAATACTGCGATAATTCAACTCTAGGGATATTAAAAGTGTTTAACTTTTCAGAAACACCAGATGGGTTTTGGTGGGTAAAAGGAAGATCACCAAATTATTGTAGTGATTTGAAAATTTATAATAATGCTACAGGATCATGGATACTTGATAATACATTCTTTAGTGGAGAATATATTAATATTACAGCAGAAATTGGAAATTCAGTTGGATGCCTTGATATATCAAATTATATAGAAAATACTCAAGCACAATTATATTTAAAATTTCCAAATGGCACGATTTGGACAGCAGAAAATCAAATAAAGCCAGTCGCTGATACTGGAATTGTGCATTTTGATCCTATTTTAATACCTTCTGATGCTCCAAATTACGAAGTAGGTAATTACCATGCAATTATTACATGGAATAATTCATATTCTAGTTCTAATTTAAATGAAACAGGGCTTATATACAAAACTTTTACTGTTAACCATAATTCAACATTAATTCCTGATGAGTACATTTATACAAATATATATGAAGGAGATACAGTAAATCTAAAGGTCTCATTTTACGATCCAAAGAATGATAAACCGATAGAGGATGCAAATATCTCTTTAACAAACTTTACCGGGGGTATTCAATATTTTGATGAGATAAATCCGGGCTATTATTTACTTATCTTTAATACATCAGGAGGTAATGCTGGAGACAATAATCTTACTATTTATGCCACTCATCCTTCATATCAAAATAATGAAGTTAATATTACTATAGAAGTAATCTATTATACTAGTCTTACTGCTGAAGAATATCCTAGTATAGAAGTCCCTTGGAATAATAATGTTACAATACATCTCAATTATACCGTTACATCAGATGACTCTCCTATTATGAATGCTAATCCAACAGTTTACTGGAATGATGACTGGTCTATCAAATCGGGAAACGGACTATATAATATAACTTGTAATACTTCAAAATATCAAGTGAACACAGCTCATAATTTAAGAATTAAATTTGATGAAATCGGATATGAATCTCAAACAATAATAATTTCAATTGACGTTGTTGAACGGGATACATATATTGATGAGATTTTTATAAATAATCATGATTGTACACTTAATAGATCTTATAATATACAACCGGGAGATTTAATGAATATTACAGTTAAATATAAGGATAATGACGCAGGTGGAAGTCTTATCCATGATGCGATGGTTACTTTGAATGGAACAGGTATAGGAGAAATCTTTACAGATAATATTAATTTCTATAACCTTACATTAAATACTACACAATTAAGTATTGGGATATATTTTTTAAATATAATCGCTCATAAAGACAATTATACGGCAATAACTGAATTATTAACTATTAATGTATATCAAATAGAAACAGACTTAACTTTATTCATAGATGGTGCGGATGTAACATCTGATCCTTCAATTACTCGATACCGAAACGAAATGATTAATGTTACAGTTTCGTATGACAGGTCTGTTCCATTTGGTCATATTCCTGGTGCAATTGTGGACATAAATGGTTCAGGAGTATCAGAGCTTCTTCCTGAAGCTTTCAATAATTATTCGGTGCTTATTAATACAACTGATTTAAGTCAAGGAGCAAATTTCTTAGCTATATTCGCTCGAAAAATAGGATTTGAAGCTCATTCGATTTCACTTGTTATAAATATTATTCGAATAGAAACAAATCTAACTTTATTCATAGATGGTGCGGATATAACATCTGACCCCTCAATTAATCGATATCCAAACGAAATGATTAATATTACAGTTTCATATGATAGATCTATTCCATTTGGTCATATTCCTGGTGCTACTGTGGACATAAATGGTTCAGGAGTATCAGAGCTTCTTCCCGAAGCTTTCAATAATTATTCGGTGCTTATTAATACAACTGATTTAAGTCAAGGAGTAAATTTCCTAACTATATTCGCTCAAAAAGATGATTATGAATCTCAGAGTATTTTACTTGTTATAAATATCATTCAAATAGAAACAGATTTATCATTATTTATAGATGGTGAGGATATAACATCTGATCCCTCAATTACCCGATATCCAAACGAAATAATAAATGTTACAGTTTCATATGATAGATCTATTACAGTGAGCCATATTCCTGGTGCTACTGTGGACATAAATGGTTCAGGAATCTCAGAGTTAATTTATGAGGCTTTCAATAATTATTCGGTACTTATAAATACGAACGATTTAAATCAAGGAGCAAACTTCTTAACAATTTATGCTCGAAAAAATGGATATGAGCCTCAGACTATTTCACTTGTTATACAGATTATTCAAATTGAAACGGATTTATCATTATTTATAGATGGTGAGGATGTAACATCAGATCCATCAATCAACAGATATCCAAATGAAACCCTCAATATTACTGTTTCATATGACAGGTCTGTTCCATTCAGTCATATTCCTGGTGCTACTGTGGATATTAATGGTTCAGGAATCTCAGAGTTAATTTATGAAGCTTTCAATAATTATTCGGTACTTATAAATACAAATGATTTAAATCAAGGAGCAAACTTCCTAACAATTTATGCTCGAAAAAATGGATATGAACCTCAGACTATTTTACTTGTTATACAGATTATTCAAATTGAAACGGATTTATCATTATTTATAAATGGTGAGGATGTAACATCTGATCCCTCAATTACCCGATATCCAAATGAAATCCTCAATATTACTGTTTCATATGACAGGTCTGTTCCATTCAGTCATATTCCTGGT
>JAHPZE010000015.1:97972-102535 GCA_019058365.1 Promethearchaeota archaeon
GGAATCTCAGAGTTAATTTATGAAGCTTTCAATAATTATTCGGTACTTATAAATATGAATGATTTAAATCAAGGAGCAAACTTCTTAACGATTTATGCTCGAAAAAATGGATATGAACCTCAAACAATTTTACTTATAATACAGATTATCCAAATAGAAACGGATTTAACTTTATTTATAAATGGTTACTCTATAAATGATGGGGATACTATTCAAGTTGAAACTGATGATTTATTAAATATTACTGTATATTACAGAAATAATGAGACAAAAGAACCTCTTGCTGGAGCAATAATTGATCTAGTAGGGAGAGGACAGTTAAACCAAACAAATGATTATTATAATATAACTATCAATGCTGTCGATTTAGAACAAGGAATTACCATTTTAACAATATTTGCACAATTGGCTAATTATGAACCCCAAACTATTCAGTTTTTTGTCAAAGTAGTCGAGAGATCTACAAAGATACAATTATTTATTAATAGTGAAGATAAAACTCTTGAAAAAATCTTTGATGTTACAATAGGACAAATGTTGAATATAACTATAAGATATACAGATAACCAGACAGGAGATTATATTACAGGAGCATTAGTGCAATTAGAAGGAGAAGGATTAACATTAAATTTTACTAGAGATGATATCTTAGAACAGCATTATTTAATCCTTGATACAAGAGATTTAGGCATTGGAGTTAAATTATTTTCAATTATAGCTCAAGCTAATAATTTTAAGATTCAACCAATAGATCCGAGAATTACGGTTAAAAGAATTAGTGCAACAATTAATTTAGGATCTGGTGGATCTCAAATCGAAACAGAAGTAGGAAAAGATATTTTAATTCAAATATACTTAAACGATACTGTTTTTGGTGGGCTAATTCTAAATGCAACGGTCACATATAGATGGGCTTACGGTCCAGGAGAACTTGAGGATCCAGATAATAACGGTATTTATGAAGCAACTTTAGAAAATGTTCCAGTTGGAGCATTTCCGTTAACAATAACAGCTTTTGCTGGGGATGATTATGATTTTGATACTGTTATTATTACTTTGGTTGTGAATCCTTCTGAATCTCAGGTTGGACCAGACTTAAGTTGGTTAATTTATGTATTAATTGGAGCGATCGCTGGTCTTACAGTTGTTTTTTCTCTATATCAAACACACTTTAAATATCCTCCAATGGTAAGAAAAATAAGAAAATTAAAGAAAAAAGTGAAAAAAGTAAAAAAGACAAAACCTATCTTAGTAAACAAAAGAGATGAGATTATTAATAATGAACTTCAAAATCAAATAAAAGGTATAGAATATGATGTTATTCAACCTGAACAAGTAGATAAGATTGAAAAAGCACTCATTGTTAAAGAAGGAGGAGAAGATTAATGGCACATGGATTTATTATAACTGAATGGACTGAGGACCAAGGGTTAATTATCAAACTAAGTTATCCAGAAAATCTTAGTACAGATTTAGATGATATGATGCGTATCTTTTATGCTCATATTACTGGTGCTGGATCATCAGGAAATGTATTAGTGCGATTAGAAAAGGTACGCTCTAATGTTTCAAGCTATTTTACTGGATTGGACTCTGATATGCCCGTAATGATAAACTTGATGTTAGAGTTAGGAGAAGATCCAGAAATGTTTGGTGAAACCGTATTAAAGGAAATTAATGAAGACTTGTTAAGTTATCTAAGACAAATGAACACTAATGTATCTGAAAGTTATGAAATTGCAAAAAAGATAAAACTTTACATGAAAAATAGTTTAATTCTGTTGGATCGATTGAAAAATTTATCAAAAGAGCAAAGATTAGCACAAATATATAGTAGTGAAAAAGCTCGGACTATTCTAGAAGCCTTACAAGAAAGCCCTTTATCTAGAAGGGATTTACAAGGAATTATAGAAGATAAATTAAAAAAAATTGTTCCAAATATAGAATTTATTTTAGATCCATTTGTTAAAACTGGTTTAATAACACAAGATTGGGTTGAAGGAAATACTGATATTACTCTATTTCTTCTTTCTGATTTTACGATTTTTAGAAAGCCTGTAAATAAATTAATTGAAGATGCGAAGAAAAATTTTCCCACTCCAGAACTCGCAAGTGCTTATCTTGGTGAAGTGAAGCAATTTTTTAAAGATTACAATCCCAATCATGAGGATAATTTAAAAATTGCTCAAATTTTAATGAATCCAGACAACTATGATTATATCACATTATTTAGAGAAAGAGCATATCCTCTAAACAAGATTCCAAAATCTCCAGGCCAAAGTATGGATGAAATTGGAAATTTTTTAGAATCTTTAGAGAATAATCAGATTATTAAGTTAATAAAAGATAATAAAGATACTATATGGATATTCTTGTTAACTGATATTGCTATTCATACATTTTATCCTGAATATTTAATTGAAAAAATTCGAAAGGAACGAATGGATGGAAAAATAGAAAAAAATGTTGCTATTCAGCATTTAGAGTTCCTTGAAAAAGCATATAAAAAATAAGAAGTAGGTAATATTTAACGTGTCAAATGAAGAAGATTCTGCGACGAAACATGTTCTAGAACTTATTGGCTTAGCTCATGATGAAGTAGATACTTATTATAAGATCACAGGAAGAGGTCCTGTTATGATAGGTGAAATTGCCTTAATCTCTAATCTCTCTGATGATAGAGCCTTAGAGATCGCTGAAAATTTATTCCAAAAGGGTCTTCTTAAACAAATTCCTGGAAAGGTCCCAATATATGAAGCTTTAC
Source organism: Promethearchaeota archaeon (assembly GCA_019058365.1). Classification (GTDB taxonomy): domain Archaea; phylum Asgardarchaeota; class Lokiarchaeia; order Sigyniarchaeales; family SOKP01; genus Loki-b32. The sequence goes on from JAHPZE010000015.1 coordinate 100,737, forward strand.
CTCCATATGCTGCATTAGTTAGTCAGATTCATCAATTTAAGGAGACTATTAAGTCATTTCAGGAAATCGCCCCACAAAATATCCAAAAAAAATTTGATTCATTAGAACAACACTCTGATAAGCTTAGAAAATTAGATGATTACAAGACTTATCTTCAAATAATGAAAACTAAATTACCAGCTCAAATAAAAACACAATTTGAGCGGTTTGATAAAGAACTTGATCAGGTTAAAAGATTTCAAGATGTTAAAAGATTTATTATTAACTTAAAAGAAATTGTCCCTTCAGATATAACTAAAGAATTTGAAGCTATGGAGACTAGTTTAGAGTCAGTAAAATCAGAGATAGCCACCAGATTCGAAAAGCAATTTAGAATTGGTGCTTTAAGTAGTATGGCTGAAAAAATTGTATCTAAAGTAATTTCAGAACAATTTGCTCAAATAACTAAAATCTTTAAGGAAAAATTCGTACAAACCACCCAAAATATGCTAGATCAAGTCATAAATCAATTAGGGAGCATCTCAGACACTGCAGGTGAGGTAAGCACAGATTTAGGTACAATTTTCACAGATATTGAGAGTGGATTGGTAACAAGTTTAGAAGACTTAGAAGGCAGAGTTTCAGGGGTTTATGATGACATTATTACTGGAATAAATGAATTGAAGGAATTATTCAGAAAAGAAATCTTTGAAACAATACAAGATGACATAATCTACAATATTATACACCAATTGGAAAGCGCTGAGCTTACAATGAATGAATTTTGGGAGCGATCGAAAAAAGCCTCGCTCCTAAGTTTTAAGGATGTTTGGTTTGTAAAATCAGCTGAAGGGATTATGGCACAAATAAATGAATCATTAACTAGAGTAAAAATGAGGGTTCATATTGTCGCTCCTAAATTAGAAGATATTGATCTAATGCCGATATCTGGATTAAAAAAGCATATTAATATTAGGATATCAACAAATTTCGATTTAACTAATCCTGAGGATCAGGCAAGATTTAGACAAATAGCAGGTTATCCCAATATTACAATACGACATTATCCCAGAGAAAATTTATGGTCAATAAATAAAGATTTCGAAGAAGTTGTAGTGTGTGTTGTGTCAAAATCAGGAGAAGGGGAATTCGAAATAGCTGGAATGGGATCAAAACTAGAAGAACATGTAAAGTTATTTGCTGCTGTTTTGGAAGACGTTTGGATTCAAAGCAGAAAATTCGAGCAAATTGAAATTACACAAGCAATAAAACAGGCTCCTGAAGTAAACCCTTTAAAACCTCCTTACCAACAACCTATAACTCCCATTATACCAAAAATTTCCGAAAAGATATCACCACAAATGGTTCCAACTCCAGAAATCACTCCTGAGGAAGTTATCACACCAAAACTAATTTCTCCAATTGAACCAGCAATTAAGCCTATAGTAATGCAACCAGATATTCAACCTAGTTCGGTAATTTCTTCAGATGGTTATTTAACAACTCAATTTGATAATATTTTGAGTAAGATAGATACTTTACCTGGAGAACACATTGCTTTACTTTTAGATAAATTACAGGATGATCTACTTGAAAGAAAAGGTTTTAGTGCTATTTTAAGGCAAATAAGAATGAGTATCTCGCCGCTTAAAATTAATAAGAATTTGTTAGACAATACTGAAAAAGAACAATTACGCAGCAAAATGACGTTTTGGAGAAGTAAATTAAAACTTTAGCTTTATTATTTCTCATTTTTTCTCTTTTATTATTCAGTATCTAATGAAGTATTTATTTATCTTTAATTTTTTATTTTTTTTATT
>JAHPZE010000016.1 GCA_019058365.1 Promethearchaeota archaeon
CAATAGAATAAATCATAGTTTATTAGGATTCATTCTTCAAAATCCTTTGGAACTGATTTCTTTTTATTATTTAACCCGTATTTAATCTGTTAGTAAATATTTAAATATGATTAGATACCAATATGAAAAATAAATATAATTTTGAGTTGATTAAGATTGGAAAATAATTTCAAATTTGATCTGGGGGTTCTAAAGGTTGATCAGTTAGGATTTGTATATAAAGATATAAAAAAGCAAGCTGAATTAATGACAAGTGTATTCAATCTCCCTAAGTTTATCTTTTCTGGACCAAAAAATCATTCATATATATATAAGGGTAAGGAATCTGAAGTTATACTTGATGTTGGAATTAGTCGAATGAGTAATACACAACTAGAACTTATTCAATTAATAGAAGGTGAATGTCTTTATAGTGGCTTCTTAGATCAAGGAAAAGAAGGTCTTCAGCATATAGGTACATATGTCGAGAATGTTCAGAATTCAATAAATGATTTTGAAAAATTGGGTATAAAACCTATTCAAACTGGTAGGGTACTACGGCATATTTTCGCGTATATGGATACTATAGAAGTTTTTGGGATAATAATTGAACTTTTAGAATTGATGAAAAGGAAAAGAAAGCGTTAGTTAGATAATGCAAAATAGAATTATAAAAATCTTTGTTCTTCTTTGTGTTCTTTTACAGAGATTTCTCTGTCACTAAGGCGGTTGAGTTTAATTAAACTTTCTTTTATAATTTTAATTTCTGCTCTAGTAGTAATTTTGTACTCTTTTAAATTATCAAGGATTTCTTTCTCGCTAAAGCCTTTATTATAAACTTCTGAGAATTTAGCTATAGTTTCTTCATGATAGAAAATGTATTGTTTATTTAAAAATACTATTAACGATTTTTTTTTCTCCTGATTTTGAGATAACTCGAATAATTCATCTCGTATAATTTCGATACGCTTCTTAAACTTTCGTGCTATTATCTCATCTTCGATTTTATAAAATTTTTTCATAAATTTGTGAATCTTATTTTTAAAAAACAATTTTGGAATATACGATAAAATAAACAATACTAAAGTGATACCGGACATCCAAATTGCTGCTATTCTACTGTAAATAACTATAATAATGATAATAAACACAAGAATTAGAAACCATTTTCTTCCAATGGTTTTTGCTATGACTATATACTTTTTTGGCAAGGTTTAACTCTAAGAATACTTCAATATTATTTAAGGATATAATTAATAGTTTAAAAACTTAATTTTAGATGAAATCAAAAAAGTAGACTACGTATAACCACATAAAAAAGCGTGACCGGGTATTTTCCTTGTATACCATGACCGTAAGCTAACTTACAGTTTGTAGTTTCCCATAAATCGCAATTACAGTACTATCTACAACGTTAAACAAGTTTAACTTCCGGGTTCGGATGGTTCCAGCGCAGTAGCGAATTGCTACTAATTCATGTGGTTATAAACGCTAATCTTAACCATTATATAAGGTCGGTTATTTTATAAGAAAATACCTACTTATATGGTTATAAGTAAATAGGAATAATAAAAGCTAATAATTAAACTTTTTCATAAAGAACGTTAAGTTTATAAGGATTAAACAAGGAGGTGCTGTTAATCATGTTCTTTCAATTAATACTGCAAGGTGTACAATGGTATCAAATTTTAATAAATGCTTTTATTACAATTGTTGGGAGATTGCTTGATGTACTAAGTACCAGATATGTTACAAGAGAATTAAAATTAGAAACAAATAAAATAGCAAGACGTATTGGTTGGAAAGGAATGATTTTAATGCAGATTCCGATTGTTGTGTTAGGTTCATTGGATTTTTATTTAAGTTTCTTCATATTCTGGTGGAGTCTTTTTCTATGTGCTAATAATATAGAAGGAAGTTGGTATATCAGGGAAGCTGGAGAAGTAGAATATCAAAAAGAAATTAAAGCGAGATTGGAAAAATCTAAAACATGGAAAGTTGCATTTAGTGAATTTTCTTCAGTGTTGAAATTTACCTTGGCAGGAATATTTATTATAATTTTTTTATTTGTTTTTAATGATCTTATAGCAGTATTTTTAATAGCTTTAGCATTAATTATCCACGGTCTACTTGGTACTTTTAGTTCTATAAGATATCTATTAGATCTGAAGAGAGAAAAATCAAAGAAACAATGAGTGTTTTTTCCAGATTTTTTACATCCCTTTAACGATACGTGAATATTTTCTTAAACCTGTATAAAGAGTTAAAACAGAAACTCCCCCTACTGCAATAATTAAAACTAAAGAGAAAGGAGCTATATAATTAATTATATTTTGAGGTATTGAAAAAATATAGCCGGAATTATAAAAGATATCTGTATTATTAGCATAATCTCTTAACACAATAAAGTAAGAATATTCACCGGGAGTTAATCTCTCAGTTTTAACTGTTATTAGTTCTTTATTTTCCTCAATGGAGTTTGATAATCCATAGTATATATAATCCATAAAATTATTCTTAGATAAAAAAATGTATGCAGATTCAATTCCTGATTTATTGTCATAAGCTTCGATATTGAAAGTAGTTATTTCCGAAGTTTTAGGATTTTTCGGGTTATATTCTATTCCAAACAACTGAGGTGATGTATTATCTGGAAGTGCTGTAAAATTAAAATATGAAGGAATTAAATTGTGCCCCGTAATTGTTACATTATAACTCTCATTTTCTTCAGCAGGAATACGAAAACTCACTAAACCATTCTCATTGGCATATACGGTATGATACTTTCCACCAGAACCTTCAAGATGAACTCGTGCATAAGGGACAATTCTACTATTCTCATCTTTTATGGTGATCGAGACTAATTGACCTTCATAGATAGTTTCGGTAAATGGATTTAGTGCTAATTTGGGCTCATTGGTATAAATATCCACTTCAGGATCTCCTAAAAGACAATAAGTGAGGAGTTGTTTACGCTGAAAATCAAAAAAAGTTGAACCACTTCCATACTTATAATAATCACTATTCATATATGCTACTTTTGAATCATATAAAGCCTTACCTTGCTGAAAGTTTTTATTAAGGAAAAACTCTTTCCAAAATAATTTTGCATTTCCACGATTTAACATTTCAAGATTATAATCATCTTCAAAATACCATGTGACTCTTAATCCTCCAATCGCACCAATCGCACCACCTTTATCCTTTTTTATTAAAGTTTCACCGATGTTATCATCATTATTATCATAGCTAGAAGTTGAGCAAGCATCTAAATATACTAAGGAAGGCATGTAATCATTTGAGCTTGAACTAGCATAAGAGGAAGAATAAGCCCATGTAGATGGATTTCTATAGTAATATGATGGAAGTCCATGACCTGCCATTAATACTGTTGAATATCCATTATTAAAATAATTATAAAGAACCGCTCTAGAAAGATTTCCTGCTTCTTCTACCAAATGAGTATAATTTACTGTATCTCTAGCATAATTTTCGATAATATAACTTGTTAAAAGACTCTCATATTCTCCATCTGGATCTAAACTGCTGGGATAATCAGATATCCCCCCTGCTAATAGCATTCTATTCATCCAATCACCTACTTCCGGATTAGACTCATATTTCAAGGTTTTATTTACCATTATCTCAAGTTCATTAGCATTATCTGCAGGAAACCTACCAACATAAACTTCAGGATCCCATGCGATTTCATCTAAGCCATAAGCATTATCGTATGGAGATTCTCCCCAATTTCCATCTCCATCACTATCCCAGGTGCCATTGAGGTCTGCATAATAAAAATCGGTAGGTTTATATTCTTTATCTCCAACAGATTCAGTTCTTCCCTCTCCAAATCTAATTACATCGGGATTGTATACATATCGTATAGGAATTAAATCATTCTGAGCATCTCCTGCTAAGAGAACCCATTGAATGTTTTCAGTTTCATAATATGATTTTATCATATTTCGAATTTTTTCTGCATCGTCAACTCCTTCATATAAAGAGAAATTACTTAAAATAATGGTTTTTACACCTTTCTCATTATTCCATTCCATCAAGGGTTTAACAGCATCGATAAAATCAGTCCTATTTGGAGTTATTATTAACATTTCAATTTTAGGGTTATACCAGAGATCATTTAATGAAGTATATTCAATATCTGGTAAAACAGACAAATTATCATTTAAATCTCCATTGGCAGTTTTAATCCTTTCTAAAGATATATGCTCTCCAGGAGTAGTAGAATTATAGTATAAATTGATACTAATGATAGGAGTGAAAGTAAATATTAAGATAGTCAAGTAGATAAATTTTTTAAAAGAAACCCTAACCATATACTATCAGTGATAATAAGTATTTTTCAATATATTTATATTGAATATAAGAATTTAAAAATAAGAATCTAATTATTATAATAGAAAATTATCGGATTTTTATGCCACTTCGATTTAATTCTTGTCCACATTGCAATAGTAAAATTACGTTTAAAATTGAGATGGAGGATATTGATTCTAAACAATACCCTGCTCCTGTATATATTATTTGTAGATCATGTAATAAATTATCTACTTTTTATATGGATAGCCTTTTGAGAGTTTCTTATAAGGAGCTTGAAAAAAAACCCGGTGGCATCAAAACAATTGAAACAACATAATATACTAGATTTTAGCGTTAAGTTTTTTTAAATTATCAAATTTATTGATTAATTTAATAAAATGTCTTTTCTTAATTTTTCTTAGGAATAATATATTCAGCTGTCAAAACACCTTAAAATTTTACTATCATGTCGTATGATTTAACTGATATTGGTGGCATTGGGAAAGCAACTGCAGAGAAAATGAAAGCTGCAGGAATAGATTCTATTGAAAAATTAGCTAGAATTAAACCAGATGATTTAACAAAATTAAAAATTAAAGGTGTTGGAAAAACAACAGCACAAAAATATATCGATAATGCTTTACAATTACTTGAAGAAATTAGTCCTCAAGAAGAACCTAAATCTGAAGGAAAAGCAATTTCAGAAGTTAAAACTAAACCTATTTCCAAACCCAAACCTAAAACTGAAGCTTCAAATATTAAAGAATTAATAAAACAGCAAGCTGAATGCAATATTGGGTTAGTTGGCCATGTAGACCACGGTAAGACAACACTAGTGAAAGCTCTTACAGGGGATTGGACAGATAGACATTCAGAAGAGCAAGAAAGAGGAATTTCTATAAAATTGGGATACTCAAATGCAACTATTTTATATTGTCCGGCTTGTGACGAGTTTTTAACATATTACTTAGCAGAAAAGGCAAGGGAAAATGGACAACCTCGTTTTTTGTGTCCAAAATGTAAAGAGCAGTTGGAATTTAGAAGAAATATTTCATTTGTCGATGCTCCTGGTCATGAAATCTTAATGGCAACAATGTTAAGTGGTGCTTCATTGATGGATGGTGCATGTTTATTAATCGCAGCAGATGAGGTATGTCCTCAACCACAAACAAGAGAACATTTAGAAGCATTACATATAGCTAGTATAGAAAATATTATCATACTACAAAATAAAATTGATGCGGTTTCACGAGAGCAAGCAATGGAGAATTATCAACAAATAAAAGAATTTATTAAAGGTACTATTGCTGAAAATGCGCCAATTATACCAATTTCAGCTGTATTTGGAGCAAATATCGGTCTAATTTTAAGAGCATTTGAAGAAATTATTCCAACTCCTGAATTTAGTGAAGGAGACTTCCAATTCTTAATCGCAAGATCTTTTGACATTAATCGACCAGGGAAAGAAATCATTGATCTAAAGGGTGGTGTAATAGGTGGCTCTGTTTTAAAAGGTAAAATTAATGTCGGTGAACAAATTGAAATTCGTCCTGGTTTACGAATAAAAGATAATTACACTCCTTTGAAATCCACTGTTGTAAGTATTAGTCAGGGAAGTAATCTATTGGATAATGCAAAACCAGGGGGGCTTATAGGTTTGGGAACTAAATTAGATCCTGCTTTAACTAAGGGTGATCACTTAATCGGTCATTTAGTTGGAAAACCTGGTACCTTACCGGATGTTCTCGATGAAGTAGAATTAAAAATAAATCTTTTAGATAGGGTGATTGGTTCTGAACAGATGCTTAGAGTCCATTCAGTAAAACATAATGAAAAATTATTACTAGTAGTCGGAACAGAAAAAACGGGGGGAACAGTGACGAAAATACTGAAAAATAGCGTTATCTTAAAATTAAATCCTCCAATATGTCCTCCAGAAAATTTCATCTATGCTATCTCGAGAATTATAAATAGAAGATATCGATTAATTGGCTATGGAGAGGTAATAGATCGTAGTTAGGATTATTTGTTTAATCATATAATTTAAGAAGAATATGACAAAAAAATTTCCCTTATTTTTCCTCTTATAAGTTTTAAGGAAGAATCTACTTGTGTGAAGATAGTTCCTAATGAATTTATAACTTCTTTATTACCTGTAGATTTTGATATGGTTTGTTTGGTTTCATATAATATTAAAGTATCTGAGACTTTTGCAAGAAAATGAAGTACGATCTCTCTTTCTCTCTCTTTAATTTCGTAAAAAATCTCATTCATTATTCTTTTTTCTAAAAAAGCAATAAAATCATCAATATTATCACAAAAGATAACAATCAAGGTAATTGTCGCAATTTCTTATTTTTTAAATAAAATATTACTCCAAAGATTAAAATTAATCCATTTGTACTGCCAAAGATTATTATCCAAAGAGGAAAATGAGGATATGACGTATAAATATAGTTATATTCATTATAAGTACTTGCTGTTGATTCTGTAAGAAAGATTCCATTTTGATAGACTCTAATTGTATAATTTCCATAAGGAATAAGGTTTAATATAATTTGTCCATTTTCATTAGTTGTTCCAGGTGCTATCGGCTGAACCCACTCTGTAGAGATGTATGTTCCATATCTTTGACCATAATAATATACTTCTACATATGCTCCGACTAAAGGCATTTTTATATTATCTGTTATAACTAATCTCAAAGTCTGCGTTGATATATACTTAAGTATAAAGGGACAAGTTTCACCAACTACTAAATAGGGAACTTTAACTAATATTCCTACTTTCCCTGTTAGCGAAGTATTCAAGTAAAAATATGGCGAATTTCTATCAAACAAGGAAGAATTCTTAATGACTTGTTCAAAATAAATTGTAGGTTCATAAAATGATAAATTTTTAAGATATATGTGTTGAGGCCCTTGAATTAATGAAGGAAAATAAATTCTCTCCCGAATATTTCTTTCTTCTACAAGTCTATCTATTGCCCATGTCTCTCTCAGGGGTTTAATAAATTGGAAAGTAAATAATGCTGTAAAATTTAAAGAGAATGTACTCCGATCGGCAGAAAAATGTTCTACTAAAGAGATATCAATTGTTTTATTTGAATTTAGATAGTCATTAATATTAATGCTTTCATTGTTAAGTTCTAAAATGTGATCACTTAATAAATATCTATCTGGTAACTCAACAGTTAAAGCGACATCTATATTATCAGCAAAAATAATTGGATCTGAAATGGATAAATTATATTTTTTACCTGTTAAGACAAAATAGTAATGATATTCCACGGTAAAATTTTGAATTTGTTCTTGAATTACTAAATCATTACTTTGATTTTGATTTAATCGCCAATTATCAATCGATACCTCGTACTCCCATATAAGATACATTTTAAATTCTGAAGTTGGCCAATTTTTAAAAAAATCTTCGTAATTAAAAACGATGAAATCATCATTATCGATTGAATAATCTGTCTCATTATTAAGTTCAAAAACATTAGTCCCATTATCTACAAAAAACTGGAGTAATCGACAAGGAAATAAACGAGAATGATATATTAAATATCCTAAGGTCGGACTATTAAGTTCAACTATTAAACTTTCATTTAGATTCACTTTTATAATATTATTATCTTCAATATTTTCATTCAAGTTATCTACTATCGCAGGTTCTGAAGTATTTAAAAATTGCATTTCAAATTGTGTTATACTCAACGCACCTGATTTGTAATCTTCCCAAATAAGAGGATAACTTGTATTATAAATTGAGAACCCCTCTAATTCATTAAAATTAATATCATTTATTGTAATATTTCCAAGTGCTTGTTTTTCTTCGTTAAGTATAGCTTTATAATCTTCCTTAGAGAATTTACTTATTTCAAGTTCGGGATTATATATCTGGGACGTGGATTTTAAACTATTACTTCTTAAAACTAACGGAATTAATACATTTGAGAAGATTAAAAAGACTAACAAGATCTTAATACTTGTAATAACATATTTCCGTTTTTTATTTGACATCTTCAAAGTTTTAATAGTAAAGTATTTAGAACAGAAAATTAAAATAAATTAAATAATTTTTCTATAGGTTTTATCTTTTCACTCATTTTCTTCATACGACTTAAATAAAATCGGAATATTTATAATTATAGAATTTATTTTGGATTTATTAGATTTCAAAATAAGATGAGAATAGTAAAATAAACCATTTTTAAAATTTACCTTAGTTAAAGATAACTCTGAAGGATTAATTTTTATTTGAAAGATCGATTATGTACATTCTACCTATTTAAAAAATAATGATATATATGGCCAATACACAAAATAAAACTAAATTTTTAGAAGATCTTAGCAATGCAGTAGACCAATTCATCGATCGTTCGTTTACACATGTTATAACTATTTCCCATAACGATGCAGATGGAATAAGTTGCTTACATATAATCCAAAATTTATTATACAAGATGCATCTAAATTATGATTATTTTATTTATAATAGATCGGTTTCTTGGGAGAATTATTTAAACGGAATTTTCTCAAGTAGGCAAACTGATAAGAATGCCTTTATTTTTACAGATGTTGGCTCCAACTTAAAAGAATTAATCCCAATAATAAAAAATAGAAAAGAAATTTTTTTTATCCTTGATCATCATGAGGTAGATTATGACTTTCACACAGATGAGTTGCCTGAGAATCTATTTTTTATAAATCCCACTATATATGGGTATGATGGGCTTGAACATATTGCTGGTGCAACTTTAACACACATGTTTGCAAAACAAGTAAAACCATCTATCATAAAACACGGATGGTTAACAGTTATTGGAATTGCTGGAGATTCATTAAAACCAATGGATAAATTGCAATCATTTAACCGAGAAGTGTATGAGGAATTGTTAGAGGAAGACCTGGTTGAAGATAAAGAAGGTTTAATTCTATTTGGAAGTATGCACGAATCTATTAAAAATGGTTTAAAGTATAGTATATTACCATTTCTTAATCAATTTGGAGGGGAATCAGATCAAAAAATCACATCATTCTTAGATTCGCTACACATTAACCCAAAAAGTAATCTAATTGATTTAAGTCAATCAGAAATCGAACTAATTCAAGAAAAAGCTGGTTTTAATAGTTTTGGTCATTTTGCTATATTACCTCACAAATTAGGGTTATTAAGATTTGCTTTTGAGCATGCCCTTTTATTGAATATTCTCTGTTTTAAAAATATTAGTGCAGCTCTCTCTATTATTCAGTTGAAATCAATTACTCGTTATGCTAAAGGAATGTATTCTGAATATATTCAGAATCTATCTAGAAATCTAAGAACTTTATCAAATGAAATACCTCACCATGAAACTGAAAAAGCAATATTTATGGAGGTAAAAGGTAAAATACCTCCAAGTAGCTGGTCAGATACAGCTAGTTTTAGTGCTGTAAATGAACTTTTCAATCCAAGAAAAGTCTTATTTTTAGGAGGCCCTGAAAAAATATCCGGCACAATTAAATTAAGTATTCGGTGTTCTAGAAATTATCTTGATAACAATAAAAACCGTGGCGTAAATAAAATAATCACCAGTATAAAGAAAGAATTAGGAGGAGTAGGTGGAGGGCATAAATTAGCGGGAGGTATTAGATTGTCAAATCCGTCATATAATATCTTAAAAAAGAGAGCAGATGAATTTATTTGATGTATAATACATTATTTGGCTTTCCAAAATGAATTTTTTAGAAAAACAATCTGATACTATTTATTTTATTAGATTGAATGTTAAGACAAACTCTAAAACTCAAGCTATAGTTAATAATGGTAGTTTTTTGACCATATTTCTTACCTCAAAACCCATTCAAAATAGAGCAAATAAGGAATTAATAAATCTTCTAAAAAGAAAACTAAACATCTCATCAAATCAAATCCAAATTATCTCTGGTTCAAAAACTAAAGACAAATTAATTAAAATTTCTTTTCTCGAAAATATTGAAGAAGAAGTAATTAAAGACTTTTTATTCAATAATGATTAATTTAGCTCCCAATCTTCTTCATTTTCCCGCATTTTAAACATATAATAAAATGGGTCATTCCCTCATCTGCTCTTCGTGTTTGGCGTGTTTCAAGGTGTGCTTTATCATAACCACAGCGAGGACATTTAAAATCTTTAATTGAGCTTCTTAAATTCTCTTCTTTCCAGTCCATAACTTCAGCTAGATTCGTTACTTCATCTCTTATAGAATGCTCGATTTTAGTGGATACTTTATAAGCTTCAGACTTTTCTTCTGTAAATGGTTTAGTTGCTCCACACTTACATTTTAACACTTTTACTCCATCTAATTTTGAAGGTAACATCATTCCTCCACATTCATCGCAAAATTCCATAATCTCTCAAATATAAAAAAAATTAATTTGATTCTCCTAAAAATAATAAATTCATTCTAGCAAATAATTTTTTTGAATTTAGATTCTTAAACCAAACAATAAAGCGCAAAATATTATTCCAGATATAAGATCAGCTGTAGTACCGGGATTCCATTTTCCTTTTTTTTGTTGAAGTTCATCATCTAACTCTATTATTAGTCTTAAACCTTTATTAGATGAAATCCCTCCCTTTTCTAATATCTTTGATGCCTTTTTTGAGATATATAACGCAGCATCAATTCCAGATTTTCTAATAACAAGGGTATCTGGATGTAAAGATAAGAGTTTTAAATAAGTATTAACAGTTGCAGTATTTATATCTCCATAATGATTAAATGCTTCTAAGAAATATGGTAACCCATCGTTTATAATTGTGGTAAAACCAGTCGCATATTCCATACTTATCAAATCCTTGTCCTTTGAAAGTTCAAATATTTTTTTTAGAGTTATATTATCAGAAGTAATATCATTGAGAGAATTTTCATTGTTAATATCATATTTATCAGTAGTTCCTAAACCACCAGGATTGCATATTCGTATTGCATTGTACAAATTTACAGTATCATTTACAGAGCTGTTCTCAATCACTTTGCTTAGATTATCTCTCAAATCATTAAAATGATATTTCTGTGTTTTTAAACAAATTACGGATGCTGCGGCGAGTGGTGCTAAAATTAATATATGTCCTAATAAAATATTACCTCCACTTTGCCAATTTATCATTTCTTTAGCAGCCTTCATGAAAAAGTGCCCTAATTCGATTTTTTCATAATCATCGTCATTTTTAAAAGGAATTTGAAAAATTTGATAACAAAATTCTCGAAAAGTTGGTTGAATTGCCACAATTCCCGCTAAAAAATGTTCAAATTTTGTATTTTCAAAATCTTTTGTGCGGTGAACATTCCCTGGTTTAGGCCAACCCACTACTTCTAAAAAGCTTGCTAAACTAAGGCAACGTATTAAATCATCAATATATTTAATCGAAATGTTAAGATTTGTTCCTATTAAAGACACATTTAATAATATTTTTTTTATAATTTAATTATTTTGAAAGAGAATGAGTATTAATAATAACTTAACTCAACAATTTTCTTCTCTTTCACAACATATCCTTCAGATTCAGTAGTTTTATAAGAAATAGGTCTGAATTCATTATAAAGTCCTTTTTTATGAAGGAATTTTCTAATTCGAAGTCTCAATGCTCTTTTTGACAATTTATTTGGCATTTCTACATCAATATCATTTCCATTTCTGTTAAGGATTATTTGCGGTAATGCTTCGGATAAGAACCTAATTAAATCAAGTACATGTTGTTCACTCTTAAAACTTAAATCTTTAACGTTGATTATGAAAGATTTGTTTACTTCACTCATAGTGTTATCACTCTGTAAAATAATTAAAAATATTATTAATTTTTTATGATTTTATTATAGTAATTCAAAAATTAAATTTCTTAAATAGAAATTTCTTAATTATTCAATTAATTTAAAGTTTAAATGATAATTGGGTGTTATAATTTGGTGGATTATGTAAATTTGGACTATGAACCAGGTGAAAATGATTTGATTGCAATGTATTATGTGGAAATTTCACCAGAGTGTAAAAATTTAGAGCAAGCTTCTGAAGAAATCGCAAAAGAAAGTTCAATTGGCACATGGACAGAAATTGCAACATTATCTGCCGAAATAGCTGAACGGCTTAGGCCATCAACTTTTTATATTGATAAGGAAAATAATATTATCAAAATTGCGTACACTAAAGAATTATTTGAAGCAAATAATCTACCTCAAATTTTAAGTGCAATTGCAGGTAATATATATGGAATGAAGGTTCTAAGATCTTTAAGGTTATTAGATATAAGTTTTCCTAAAGATATTATCAAAGCTTATAGAGGACCTAAATTTGGAATTGAAGGTATCAAAAAATTAACCAATGTGAAAGATAGACCTCTTCTTGGTACAATTGTAAAACCCAAAGTTGGATTAAATGAGGTTGAGCATTCAAAAATTTGTGGAGAAGCTTGGCAAGGTGGATTAGATATTGTTAAAGATGATGAAAATCTAACAAGTATGACATTTAACGAGTTCGAGAAAAGAATTACAGAAACATTAAAAATCCGGGATAAAATTGAATCTAAAACAGGAGAAAGGAAGTTTTACATGCCAAATATTACGGCACCGCTAAGTGTTATGAAGAAACGCGCGGATTTTGTGGTAAAGAATGGTGGTGAATATGTAATGGTTGATATTGTGACTATTGGATTTTCTGCCTTACAAGAAATCAGAGAATATCTTAATGATAAGGATGTAGTAATCCATGCTCATAGAGCTATGCATGCAGCATTTACTCGCAACAAAAAACATGGAATGACTATGCTGGTTTTAGCAAAATTAATGAGATTGATAGGTATGGATCAATTACACACAGGCACCATTGTTGGGAAAATGGAAGGAGGAAAACAAGAAGTCTTAGAAATTAACAATACAATTTCTAAACCCAAAATTAAGGATAACAGTTTAACAACATTAGATCAGAACTGGGATAATATCAAGCCAGTTTTACCTGTTGCTTCGGGAGGTTTGAGTCCATTACATATTCCCGAATTAATTAAAATTTTAGGTAAAGATATGGTATATCAGTTTGGAGGAGGATGCCATGGTCATCCAGATGGAACTGAAGCTGGTGCAAGAGCGATAAGACAAGCTGTTGATGCAATTTTGCAAGGCTATAGTTTAACTGAATATGCTAAAAACAATTCTGAATTAGCGAAAGCTATTGAAAAATGGGGTAAGGATTAAATAGGATCTACTAAACCATTTCTGGATATGTTTTAGCAAAATAGTTTGGTACATGGCTTGAAGCAAATATACCCGCTTCAGTAATTAAACCATCTATATATCTTCTACTTACTGTTTCGAATGCTGGGTTTAAAATTTTAATTCCTTCTGGAGGGTTTTCCCATATTTCTTGAGGGTCTCTCATTTCAATTGTTTCCAAGATCCCAAGATTTGTTTCGGGATTATACTTTAATAAAGGAGAAGCAACATAGAACGGTACATGTTCTTCATGAGCCACTAATGCTAATAATCGTGACCCAATTTTATTAATAATCGTTCCTTCAGAAGTAATACTGTCGGCACCAATTATGATTATATCAACCTGATAATGTTTTACTGCCCATCTCATGGCACTGTCAATAACATGAATAACTTTTATACCTGCCTTCAATAATTCTTGTGAAGTTTTTCTGCCTTGTAATCGAGGTTGTGTCTCGGTATTAATAACTTTAAAACTTTTACCTTGTCTTTTAGCTTCTAAGAAAATCCCAGTGACTAAACTTGAATGGCAATGAGTCATCACGTTAAATTTTTGACTAGTTGGAGGAAATCGTCTAGCACCAATTTCTGCAATTCTTTTCTTCGAATTCTGAAGCATATCATAATATAGATTCTTATATTTTTCAATAATATCAGAGATATATTCAGGAATTATACTTTCTTTTTCTTGTTCTAACTTATTCATTATATACTTCAAACCATTTTTCATAGCGGGTTCTGTTGGCCTTGTATCTATTAATATAACTTGTGCATCGTAAAGTTTCTTAAAACAAGTCTCAATATTCTCACATTTTAATCTTTTTGCATAATTACTTAAAAAATCAATAGCACTAATAGCAACGTTAGTAGCACCTTGAATCTCTAAAGATTTAATCTTTAGGGCATCATCTAATAATTGTTCCATTATAAATTCACATTTATTATAATAGTATATGGATAATCAAATTTTCTATTTAAAAAATGTAACCTTAACCTAAAATTAATTATTCTAATGGGTTTTCATCTTGATCTAATTGATAATCTTCAGGATCAACTTCAATATAAAAACGGCCAATATAACCACATTTTTTATCTTTACACTCGTACAAATCTGGAGCTAACCAACCGCTAACATTTGTTGCATTTTTTAACGTCGGTTTTTTGCATTTTGGACAAATTCTAATGGTTACCATATTTAATGTAAATTTTTAATATGTTAGAAATTCAATTATTTACTAATATTTAATAATCGTAAATAACATTTACTCTCTTTAATTTTTAATATTAGAATTATTCTAACAATTATAGAAATATAAAATTAATCAGACTATTATATTAAATTTCTCATTAATATTTAATATTCATGAAGGATTTAGATTTACAACGAAAGAGTTTACCAAATGAACCTGGAGTTTATTTATTTTCTGATAAAGAAGGTTCAATTATTTACATTGGAAAAGCTATAAATCTCAAAAAAAGAGTTAATCAATACTTCTTAAAGACTAGTTATACAGATCCATATTATGAAGAAAAAATTAAAGAACTAGTAAAACAGGTACATTCTATTAAATATATTGTAACTGAAAATGAGAAAGAAGCTTTAATTTTAGAAAATATTCAAATTAAAAAGCATCTCCCTCGCTTTAATGTAATCATGAGGGATTCGAAAACATATCCTTGGGTAGCATTCTTTTATTCTGAAGATTTTCCAAGGATCCGTGTACTTAGAAATCCGGAAAAGTATTCCCAAGATAACTTATTTTTAGGACCTTATACAGATAAAAAGGAAATAATTAGAATCTTAAGAGATCTAAGAAAAATCTTTCCTTATTGTTCATGTAAAAAGCCAATTAAAAAAAAAAAGAGAGCTTGTTTGTATTATCAGTTAAAACTTTGTCCTGGTCCATGTATTACTATAATAACTAAAGAAGAATATCGTGAAAATATTAAGAAAATCGAACTATTTTTAAAAGGAGAAACTAATGAGTTAAAAAATCAATTGTCAGATAAAATGCATAAAGCATCTAAAAACCAAGATTTTGAATCAGCTGCCTTCTGGAGGGATAAATTGGAAGATATAGATCGTGCTACTGATCGACAACACGTATTAATGAACCATGAAGCCAATAAGGATATTGTTGGTTTTTATAGTACTGAGAAATATATAGCGATGGTGATTATCCATATTAGAGAAAGCAGAATTCTGAATAAAAGTTCATTTACATTTGATTTACGGGAGAAATTAATTCAAAAAAAAGAGATTATAAACTCAATATTAGAGCAATATTATCAAAATTTCAAATCACAATTACCAGATATTATTGTTATTTCTGATATAAATGATAGATTTAGAATACTATCAGCCTTTTTAAAAGATATTAAAAAAGATATACAAATCAGAACGTTCATTAGCGAAAATGAAACAAGTTTGCAACGAATAGCGAACAAGAATGCAAAAGTGATGGTTGAGCAGCAAATACAAATGGAAGAGATTAAAATGAATGATCAAGAATTTAGAGAGAAAATTCTTGAAGAAACAAAAGAAATTTTGGATTTACCTAAATTACCGAGAATTATTGAGGGTTTTGACATCTCAAATATAGATGGTAAAGATGCTACAGGCTCTATGGTCTACTTTCTTGAGGGAAAACCTTATAATAAGAATTATCGACACTTCAAAATTCGTTCTAAATCTACACCTGATGATGTTGCTATGATGAAAGAAGTCATAAAAAGACGATATAACATGCTTTTAGAAAGAAATTTAGAATTACCCGATTTAATCTTAGTTGATGGCGGAAAAGGACAATTGAATGCGGGTATTTCAGTTTTGAAGGAATTAGGTCTCAATATTCCAATTATTGGATTAGCTAAAAAATATGAAGAAATATATCTACCTTCTAAGAAAAAACCAATAATATTACCGAAAAATTCCTCTACTTTAAAACTATTCCAAAGAGTTAGAGACGAGTCTCATAGGGTGGCTTTAAAATTGCATAAGAAACAAAGGGAAAGGAGAATAAAGGGTTCGGTTTTAGATGATATTGAAGGTATTGGGCCAATAACTAGAAATAAATTACTTAATCATTTTGGAAGTGTCGAAAAGATTAAAAAAGCTTCATTAGAAGATATATCTCGATTAATAGGAAAGAGATTAGCTGAAAAAATATTAGAACAACTAAAGAGTTAGTGTAATTTCTCTTTTATTTAATTCTTGTGTGTGAAGTATCAAATTAATGGGAGTTTTTTCAAAAAAGATTTACGAAATGATTAATTTCACAAGTTCTGCTGTTGCCTCACAATATACTCTGGCTAGAGATTCTCTTTTTGCTTCACTTATTACTCTAATTACTGGTTCTGTATTAGATGGATGGATTAAAACAAACCAATCTTTTTCCTTTCCAAATTTAAGATCATTGTTTATTTGTTCTACGTTTTCTCCCTCCTTTATCAATTCAGTTTTCACTTTTTTAATAAGCGATGAAATATCGATATTTTTCGCATTGATTTTTACTCGATAAGAATAATACTTTGGAAGTTCAGCGACTAATTGTGATATGCTTTTTCCTGTTTTCACGATGATTTCAACTATTTTTGCAGCTGCGAAAATCCCATCTCTCGTGTTATTGAAATATGGGTACATAAAACCTCCACACGATCCTTCCCCCCCAAAAACCAAGCGATTCTTTGATGAATTCGATATTAAATTATCCATTTCTTCTGTTAAGAATCGTTCTCCTATAGGCGTTCTTATAATCTGAGCATCATATTTTTCTGCGATCGCGTCAAACCTTAATGAAGATGCTAAATTTGTAACAAAAAATATTTTTTTATTTATATCTTGGTGATTTTCTAAGTAATATTTTGTAATTACTGCTAATCCTATGTCTTCGGGATAACATATACCAGTTTCTCCGATAATAGCTAATCTATCCGCATCAGTATCGTGAGCGAATCCAATATCAAATTTTCCTTGCCACACTTCCATTATTAAATCTTTGAGATTTTCCTTTATTGGTTCAATTTCTCTAGGGAAATCTTTATTTACAAGCAAGTCATTATTAATTAATTTTGTATGGCATCCCAATTCGTTTAATAATTGTGGTGTAACAAATTTTCCCGCTCCTGCTCCCGAATCTATAACTACTCTTAGATTATTTTTATGTTTAATCTCTAAATGATCAATATGACTTAATAAATCTTGAATATAATCTCTAATTGGATTTAATATTTCAACATTCTGAACTGTATTTAACTGATCTTTGGTATAAGAATTTAAATCAATGTTCTCTAAATAGACTGAAATTATTTCTAAATCATCAGTATTTAAAAAAGTTTTTGCAGATAATAACTTTAAACCATTCCATTGTTGAGGATTATGAGATCCTGTAATAATAATACCCGCGGGGATATTTAATTTATTTTTAGCATGAATTATTACAGGTGTAGGGCATATTCCAAGATTTAATATTTTAAAACCAGAAAGACTTAATCCTTCTATTAACGCTTGTTCAATGAAAGAACCGCTTGGTCGAGTATCTCTGCCTATTATCACTTTCTTATCTTTTCCATCAATCCATAATCCAAATGCAATAGCAATTTTTTTAACAATATCAAATGTTAAGTCTTTCTCAGCACGACCTCTGATTCCGCTTAATGTAAAGATTAAATTTTGTTCTTCCATTTTTTTCTATTTTTTTTTAAAAGATAATTTTATTTTTATCTGTTTTATATTTAACAAGAGCTAATGCTCCTCTTAATCCAATTTCCTCTTGATATCGTGTTAATTTTATCTTTGGAGGGTGGTTAATAGTAAATTTAATGGGATCTTTTTCAAATTGTTCAATTATTGATGGAATTATCTGTTCTTTGTCTTTTATCATTGCACCCCCAAAATAAATTGAAGTGCAATCATAGTAATTATTAACTAAACCAACACCAACCTTTGTATAATACACACAATCCTCAACGATTTTTTTAGATAATTCATCTCCCCTCTTTGCTGCTTGAAAAATTTCTTTTGCTGTAATACTTTTTTTATTATTATTTACAATTTGCATTAATATATCAGCGTTTAATTTCCCTTCATTTAAAGCATCGAAAGCTCTATTTTTCACGCCCGTTCCAGAACTATAAGCCTCCCAGCAACCATATGCACCACAATTGCATTTAAATTTACTTTTTGGTTCAACTTTGGCATGCCCAATTTCAGCTGCATTCCCTTCTTTTCCAAGTAAAAGATGCCCACTGCAAATGACTCCACCACCTAATCCCGTGGACATTGATATATATACCAAATTATCCTTTTCATCATCCTCTGCTTCAAAAAAATGTATACCTAAAACACTACCATTACAATCATTAATAAAATATATTGGAATTCCGGGAAATTTTTCTTTAATTGGTTGTTTCAGAGGAATTACTCTAAATCCAAGATTAGCATTATTAAAAACCTCTCCCTTATCCATATTTAAAGGACCTGCTGTAGCTATCGCTATTCCTAAAATCTGATCTTGCTCTATACTGTTTTCAGATAGTAACTCTGATAAAATTTGACATATTGAATTACTAATTGAATATTTAGTCTCCTTTAATGTCTTAATAATCCTTTTTTTTATGTTTTTTTCATTTAAATCCGCTGTGCAAATAGCAACTCGAACCCACGTACCTCCAATATCTACTCCAACGATGTATTTTTCATCCACTTTTATCTCACATATAATTTTTATGTGTTTTCCTTAACCTCTGAATAATATTAAGATTTCGAATATTTCAAAATATTATTTTAGAAATAAAAGGTTTTCTATGATCTAATAGATATTAATTTCAATTTTCTCATCGTCAATTGTCTCTTTAAAGATGGCAGCGATTTCTCTTTTCTTTTCATCATCTATAGCATAAGCAAAATATTCAGCCGGAATTCTCGCAGTTGAGTAAATTTGTATAATATTTGGTTTTATCAATTTTAATGCATGAGCTAAATCGAGAATATTTCTGGAATTATTATTTGGAGAAAAATCTTTTTTATAAGAATTATAAATTAAACATTGAATTGCTAATTTGTGTGTTTTAGGCATTTCTTGTTTCAGTTTAATTAATGACTCAATAATCATTTCGATATTAGGAGTATCATGATGTGGACGGTTAGTTCTCTTAAAATCAACATCATTAGCTGCGTCTAATTTTGCTAAAACTAACTCGAATTGATTGACTCTTTTTCTTATTCCATCAATATGTAAAGTACTAGAGTTTGTAAATAATGTAAGGATTGGTTTTTCATTTGGCCAATTTATGTCATTCCTGACATCCTCTGCTATTTTAAGAAAATCTAAAAGATTTTCATTCAAACTAGGTTCTCCATTGTAACCAAAGGTAATGGAGTTCAGATGTGGAAAATAGTGTAAAATTGATTTTAATTCTTTTCTGAAATTGGGTGATGGTGGTAATTTTATATTGTAATCGGGAGAAACTAAATTTTCTTTTTTTGTTAAACCAATTTCACAGTATACACAATTATATGTACATAATTTATAATTAGCTAAAACATTCACACCTAAAGAAAGTCCTAATCGCCTCGACTGAAATGGCCCATAAGTATACTGACGCATATTTATACTAATTAAATTTTAAATTATTATTAATAAAGTTCTCTATTGCTTTATTCAATTGCTTAGGTTTTTCTAACATTAGAGTATGACCAGCTTTATTAATTATACAAAGTACTGAGTTTCTTATTTTTTCATGAAAAAATTGTGAATATTTTACTGGTGTTAATTGATCAGCTTTTCCGCAGATAATTAAAGAAGGTATATCAATCGAACTTGTTTTATCCATTGTATCAAAAGAATCACAAATTTTAAAATCACTATAAGTTACCTCTGGATTTATTTGGGAGGTTTCTAGTAAAGAATCATCTATTATTTCTTTAGGGGTTTTTCTATAAAATGCTCCAGTCCGTAAATAATCTAAATACTTTTGGTAATCCGTTTTTATTGAATTAAAGATGAAAGGACTTACGCGCATTCTTGCTCCTGTAGCACATAAAATTAGAGCAGAAATGTCATTTGGATACTTAAAATAGTATTCTTGACCAATAATTCCTCCCATAGAATGTCCACACAAAATTAATTTTTCAGGCTTTAATGAATGTGCGAGCTTTCTTACAACATCTACGTATAAATCTAATTTTAATTCTGAGAATATGTTAGATTTATTGTGAGAAGGTAAATCAATTGCGATTATATTAAAATCAATTTTTAAATAGAATTGATTGTCCCATATATTTGAATTACCTCCCGCTCCATGTATGAAAATTAGTATCTTTTTAGAATTATTATCTTTAATCTGGTAAAAAATTTGCTTTCCAGAATATTCAAAGTATGGAATTTATAACACCATTATATATAATTTATAATATAGATTAAAAAAAGATACTAATTTAGTTTTATCAAAATTATAACGCGAAATTTACGCAAGTTTAGTTTTAAAAGCAACTTTTAATCAGTTAAATCAACATCTCTATGTTGCATTTCTAAAAGACGCTTATATTTTCCATTTAAAGAAATTAATCGCTTGTGATCCCCTTGTTCTATTATCCCTTTCGCACCAGCATTTAAAACGATAATAAGATCAGCATTTTTAATCGTTGAAAGACGATGAGCAATAATTATTGTTGTACGTCCTTTACGTGCCTTATTTAAAGCATCCTGAATTAAGGTTTCAGTATAAGGGTCTACCGAAGAAGTTGCCTCATCTAAAATTAAGATTTTAGGATCAGTAATTAAAGCACGGGCAAAAGCTATTAATTGTCTTTGTCCAATTGAAATATTACTGGCATTTTCTTTTAATTTAGTATCGTATTTTTTGTATAAAGCGTCAATAAAATTATGAAGTCCTAAAAACTTTGAGACTTCTATCATCTTTTCTTCAAGTTCTGGTGTAAGGGTGTCATATCCATATAATATATTTTCTCGAATAGTTCCAGTAAATAAAAATGCTTCTTGAGGGACAATTCCAATTAAATCTCTTAAATCTTTTTTCTTAAGCTTTAATATATCAACACCATCAATAAGAATCTTTCCTTTATTTACATCATAAAATCGAGCAATTAATTTAATTAACGTTGTTTTACCAGCTCCAGTTTCCCCCACAATTGCTAATGTTATTCCCTCTGGAACTTTTAAAGAAAGATCTTTTAAAACAAAACCCTTAGATTCTATATGTTGAAGAAGTATTTTTTGTTCATTAATTGCATCTTGTACTAATTTTGGTATTCTTTCATTTATCTCGGGAGGTATAGATATTTTACAAAGAGTTTCCAAAATAGTTTGAGGTGACTTTTGTTCCCTTTCATTACTAATCATTCCTACTCCCTCTCCACTTAAACCACCACTCTGCTGAAGATTTGTTTTCGATCTTAATATTTGTTCTAAAAATTTAACCATATCTAGAATTCTTTTAGAAGTTATATTATTATCAAATTTATAAGACTCAACTAATCTTTGTTTCTTGGACTCATTTTTCACACTTTCGTTATTAAGAATATAACCAAAGCTCACATTGTCAAATTCAATAGTACCATTTTTTTGTTCAAGTAATATTGGATTCTTTATATCAGGGATCTCAACTTGTTCTTCTAATAACGAATAAATTCGATTACTAGCTGCAAGAGCAGATTCGATAACATTTTGAATTTGCATTAGTGTCATAAAGGGCCTAAAAAATTGTCCTAAAATCGTGATAAATGCACTTAAGATACCTATTGTAACAGTAATCCCGAAAAGTGAAATCTTACCCGATGCAACAAAACCTCCCACTAATAATATAGTTGCTGTAATAATTGTTGTTGTAAGATTGATTAAAGGAAAAACAGTTGCCATATAATTTCGAATCTTAACCGTAATTTTATAATTTGCTGTATTTGCTTGATCAAATTCAATCGTAGCTCGTTTTTCTTGCCCATATGCTTTCACTACTTTTGCCCCCTCAATATTTTCCTGTATTGAAGAAGTAACCTTCCCAATTGTTCTTCTCTCCTCCTTAAATAATAAAGTAGCAACTTTTTTAAAAAATCGAGTAATTATAAAAAAGAAAGGAAAAATTATCAGACTAATTAATGCTAAACCTACATTGAGGAAGAACATAAAAATCACAGTTAATCCAATCGAAACCATACTTGTTATAATCTGAACAAATTGTCCTCCAACTAATTGATTAAGTAAAGTAACATCATTTGTTAAAATGGATATTATTTGTCCTGAAGATCTTTTATCAAAATAATTTATAGACATATCTTGCAGTTTAAAAAAGAGATCATTTCTAATCTGATAAGTAATGTCTTGAGATATTTTCCCCATCCCATATAATGCAAAATAATTAGTAATTGCCATTATTAAAACTAATATTAGAAAAATTCCACTCATAATAACAATATAATAGGCATTTTTCGCAACAATACCTCTATCAATTATATTTGCAGAAAAAATTGGGGTTAATGAGGAAATTACAGTTGCTATTAAAAGAAAGATAAAGAAAAGGAAGAATTGTAATTTTTGTGGCTTTAAATATGATATTAACCATCTCCATAAATCTTTTCTTGGATGCTCTAGTTTCGGTTTGTCGCCTCCTTCTAACATAAAACGTTGACGAGTACTTGCGCTTGGTTGAATTATTTCTTCTCTTTCCTCATCATCACTTTTATGCTTGTTATCACTCATCCTTATAGGTCCTTAATTATGATTCTTCTCCAATTTGACTTTCTGACTTTTGTTTTTGATATAAAGTTTCATAGATTTGCTTATATAAGACATTTGATTTAACTAATTCACTATGAGTTCCATAACCTACAACACGACCTCTATCTAAAATTAAAATATAATCTACACCTCTAATGGTTGATATTCTCTGTGTGATAATAATAGAAGTTATCCCCTTCATTATTCTTGTTAAAGCTTGTTGTATTTTATATTCGGTTTCTACGTCAACGGAACTGGTACTGTCATCAAGAATTAAGATCTTAGGGTTTGTTAAAAGAGCCCTTGCTATTGATAAACGTTGCTTTTGGCCTCCTGACAAACGTGTACCTCTTTCTCCCACGATTGAGTCATAGCCCTTGGGTAAATTTACTATAAAATCGTGTAAATCAGCACTTTTAGCAGCTTCAATTATCTCATCTCTTGAAGCATCCTCTTTGCCATATGCGATATTTTCTGCTATAGTTTTATTAAATAGAAATGTTTCTTGAGATACAACGCTAATGTTTTTACGTAGATCCGTTAGTAAATAATTTCTTATATCTTTTTGATCAATTCTAATAGTTCCTTCATTCGCCTCGTAGAATCGAGGAATTAAATTTATTATGGTAGATTTCCCAGAACCGGTTGTGCCTAAAATAGCTAGTTTTTTTCCAGCAGGAATTTTAAATGTAACATTCTTTAAAATCCGATAATCAGGTGTATATCCAAAGCAAACATTATCAAAATCAATATCCCCTTTTAAATTAGATATAGGTGACGCATTTGGAAGGTCATTTATTTCTGGACTGGAATCTAAAATATCTCTTACCCTAGTAAGTGCAGCATCAGCTTGAATATATACCAGCATAATCTGACCTAACATCATTAAAGGAAAACCTAATGATGCTATATAAGAAAGAAGAGTTACAACTGTGTCCAAATCCATTACTCCATTTATAAACCTAATACCCCCTATGAATAATGAAAGAATTGTCATTACACCGATGATTATTAAAGTAGAAGGCATATATAATGAATTATATTTTACAGAATCAACACTAGCTTTATAGAACCTGTCGTTATTTTCTTTAAATTTTTGATATTCTTTTTTTTGAGTACTGAATATCCGCACTACTTGAGCGCCAATAATATTCTCCCTTATTGTTGTAGTTAAATCACCAAAACTATATCTTGTTTCTAGGAAGATTGGTTTTAATTTCTTTGCAATATAATATGATAATAAAAGAGAAATAAAAATTGCTGAAACCAAGATAAGTGATAAATCATAACTAAAAGCAAAAAAGCCAATAATAATCCCAGTAATCTGAAGAGTTGATTGAAAACCAATTATCAAACCCATACCAAAAATTTGTCGAGTTTCTTCGATATCACTTGTAGCTCGAGAAATTAATTGCCCTGTTTCAGTCTTATCGAAATATGAAAATGACTGGCGATAAATAGCATTACTAATATCATCACGTAAATAATATAAAGCTCTTGATGAAACTTCAGCCCCATGAAGCCGAGCAGCTCTATTGAAAATATATATGAATATTCCAAATAGTAAAATAGTAAAAAAATAAAATAAAAATGCTATAAAATTAAAGTTTGGAAGATTTGGATCTAATAATCCAACCATTCTCCCTATAAAAATGGGAGTAATAGTACTAAAAATTGTAGAAAATAATAAAAAAATGAATTCTAAAATGAATTCTTTCTTCGATCTAAACCAATACTTTAATATCATTCGAGCAGAATTCATTGAAAGACCTACTTTTATTATTCATTTCTTAATTATCATAAACTTACATAATTAAAATAAATTTTAATTTAAAATTAAAAAAAATTGTAGAAGTCTCCTAGTTTTAACTAACTTACATTTTATTAAAGGATCATACTCCTAATAGGATTAATATAGTTCAATATGCAGCCATGACTATGATATCTGTCCATATAGGAAAAGAAGATACACACAAAAATACTGCTCTAAATAGATCGACAATGTTAATAAAAGAGTTGAAAAATGTCACCAGTTGTAAGATACCCGCAGTATCAAAAGAAAAAAAGATTTTTTGATCCTATTTAAGAGTTCTCAACTGAGATATCCCTGTATTGCATATCGAGGAGGTGCTTGTAAACTCCATCCTTTTTTGTAATCAGCTGTTCATGAGTACCCTGCTCCACGATACCTTTTTTATCTTGATCAAGCACCACGATCCAATCCGCATTTTTGATCGTCGATAAGCGATGAGCGATAATGATTGTGGTTCGTCCTTCTCTCGCACGATCAAGCGCATCTTGAATTAATGATTCTGTGTAGGGATCTACCGAGGAAGTTGCTTCGTCAAGTATTAGGATTTTAGGATTTTGGATTAAAGCTCGAGCGAAGGCAATAAGTTGACGCTGTCCGATGGAGATGTTGGAAGCATTTTCTTTTAGTTTTGTTTCGTATTTTTTAGGGAGCGTTTCAATAAAATTATGGAGACCTAAAAATTTTGAGACATCAATCATCTTCGCTTCCATTTGTTCCTTCATCTCAGAGCTTAACTGTTCATTATCATATCCATATAACAAGTTCTCCCGGATAGTACCTGTGAATAGGAAGGAATCTTGGGGTACTAGACCAATCAAATTTCTAAGATTTTTTTTATCCAATTCCTTTACATCCATATCATCGATCAAAACCTTACCATCAGTAACATCATAGAATCGACAGGTTAATTTGATGAACGTGGTTTTACCAGCACCAGTTTTCCCAACGATTGCAATAGTTCGCCCCTCATTTATTTTCAAATTTACATGCTTTAGGACATATCCTATTGTTGCCTCATGTTCTATACGGATCCGTTCCTCCTCAATGGCTTTCTTTACGATTTCGGGGAAATCTTTAGTAATCTCTTCGGGTAATGTAAAAGTTGCTAGCATTTGGAGGAGTTGCCTGGGATTCATACGGTTTCCCATACCGCCGTCACGCATCATTCCGCCAGCTTCACTTCCCATTCCGCTACCACTGCCACCACTTGGCATTCTCGTGCTACCTTTAAGCATCATTTCTAATTCCCGTACAGTTCGATTAATAGTTTCGGGATTATTTAGCATTCCTTGGAAGAAAGGCGGTGTGGGTTGTGTATCAGGTTCTTGGCCAATTTTGGATTTTTTAACTGGAACATTTCCGGAGTCTTGATCTTTTATGTATGGTTTTTCTCCCGCTATAATTGTCATCATTGGCTTTGTTGACGCTGCGGGAAAGGTTGTTCTCAAATCTGGATGATCTTTTGATTGTTGAGTCCCGGGGATCGTAAATCCGTATTTAGCAAAAATTGTATCAATTTTAGCAGGTACCTCCTCGGTGGGTGTCCCCATTAAACCAATCAGCATTTCTTGTCTAATCTCTTGGGGAACTAGCATTAAATTTTGCTGGAGAAATGTCTTATACGGTTCTGGGAGTGTCGAAAAGAAATGTTGTACCCGTTCCATTATTTGCATAGGATTGAAGCCACCAGGAATTTCATGTGGTATTTTCGAAGGTTTTTTAGAATCCTTTTCACCAGAATCACTGAATTTGAGGGAGGATTTTAGAGCATTTGGTCCCTCGGAAGTGGATGTTTCTAATTCTTGGGGCACATCGAATTTATATCCGAAGCTCACATCTTCGAATTCAATCGACCCTTTTGGATCCTGAATTTCCATGGGATGTTCTAGATCGGGGAGATCGACTTCTTCATCCAAGACAGCATAGATCCGATCTGCTGCCGCCATCGCACTTTCGATGATTTGTTGGATTTGGGTAAGTGCCATAAATGGTTGGAAAAAGTTTGACATATACTGGATGAATGCAGCCAAAATACCCACAGTGATGGTAATTCCAAAAGGAGCGAAATTAATTATATTTACATACCCTCCGATTACCAAGATACTTGCAGTCAAAACTGAAGACATAAAAGTTATTAGTGGGAAGAAGGTTGCAAAAATCCTTCGCGCTCGAAATGAAGCTTCGGCATTTTCCAAGTTAGCATGGTCGAATTCGTCCGTTGCTTTTTTCTCTTTCCCAAATGCTTGGATAGTTTTTGCTCCTGCAATGTTCTCTTGAATTGAAGAAGTGACCTTACTAATTTTTTTCCGAGTTTCCTTGAAAGCACCGATAACACGATTTCGGAACCATTTAGACATGAAATAGAAGACTGGGAAGACAATCAATGCAAATAGCGAAAGAAAAGGGCTCAATAAGAACATAAACGAAAAACTTAGTACGAGTGAAATTATACTCGTGATAATCTGGACAAGTTGTCCACCAACTAGTAAGTTCATTTGATCAATGTCATTGGTTGTTCGAGAGATCACATCGCCTGAAGGGTGTTTATCGAAGTAGGACATAGACATTTTCTGGAGTTGCTCGAATACATCATTCCGCATCGAAAAAACCACGCCTTGACCTACTTTACCCAAACCATAGGAGCCAATATAATTACCTACAGCCATAAATATCATCAAGGAAAGATAAAGAATAGTAATGTATAAAATTGTTTGCGTATTTTTTTCAACAATTCCCGAGTCAATCAGAATCCTTGTCAATAATGGTGTAATAGAATTTATTACCGTTCCGGCAGCAATTAATATAACAAAGAAAAAGAACTTTATTTTATGTTTAAAGAGGTATGAGAATATCCACCGCCATAAGTCACCTCGTGGATGTTCAAGCTTAGCTTTATCGTCCATAAACATCATAGGACCACGGCGCTGACCTACGGTAGGACCTATTGGTCGCTCCTGTCTTTCTTTATCTATTTCCTCCAGTCGTTTTGCTTCCTCTGTATCAATATCATCTAAAGATTCTTTTAGTTTTTCTTCCACTTCTTTATTTCTCATTCTCGAACCACCTTTTCTGTTGTAATTACAGGTTCTATTATAAGTTCTTTTTGTTTTCGATATAATGTCTCATAAATTTGGCGATAGAGAACATTAGATTGGATCAGGCTATCATGGGTTCCGTATCCTACGATCCGCCCTTTATCCAATATAAGAATCTCATCAGCATTTCGGATAGTAGAGATACGCTGTGTGATAATGAATGTTGTTGTATTTTTCATAATACGCGCAAGAGCTTGTTGGATCTTGTATTCGGTCTCGACATCAACAGAACTTGTAGAATCATCAAAAATTAGGATTTTAGGCTTGATGATTATCGCACGAGCAATGCTTAAGCGTTGTTTCTGACCACCTGAGAGCCTCGTACCGCGCTCTCCCACCATTGATTGGTAGCCTTCTGATAATTCCGTAATGAATTCGTGAATATTTGCACTCTTTGTAGCTTCTATAATTTCTTCCATTGTTGCCTCTTCCTTCCCATATGTAATATTTTCCTTTATAGTTTTATTGAAAAGAAATGTATCTTGGGATACAATTGCAATGTTACGACGTAAATCTGCTATATTATAATCACGGACATCCACACCATCAACTTTAATGGAACCCTCACTCACATCATAGAATCGTGGAATAAGATTAATGATCGTGGACTTCCCTGAGCCAGTAGTACCAATGATGGCAACCTTCTTTCCTGAGGAAATTTTAAATGTTAAATTTTTAAGAACTCGGTTGCTTGGAGTATATCCAAAGGATACATTCTCAAATTCCACATCTCCTTGAAGGTTCTTTGCTCTAATAGGATTTGGCTTCTCCAAAATTTCTGGGGAAGATTCAATAACTTCTCGTACTCGGCGTAGAGCAGCATCAGCTTGGACATACATAATCATAATCTGCCCGAGAATGACGAGTGGGAATATGATCAGACCAATATAGGATTGGAAAGTAATAAGTGTTGATAGAGATATAATCCCTTGTATCACCAAGTTGCCTCCGATGAAGAGGGTTAATATAGTCATCAATCCAATTAATATTAAATTAACCGGCATATAAAGCGAGTTAATTTTCACTGAGTGCACGCTCGCATTATAAAATCTTTGATTATTAATATTAAACTTGCTAAATTCTTTATTTTGCATGCTAAACATCCGGACTACCTGTGCGCCCACAATATTCTCCCGAATGGTATTAGTTAGCTCTCCAAAGGCTTCCCGGCTTTCATAATAAATTGGGCGTAGTTTTTTCGTTAAAATTAGAGAAACTGTTAGTGAGGAGGGAATCAAGATCGCGAAAATCCACATCATCTCGGTTCCGAGGATAGATACAGCAAACAAAACCCCAAATAGTTGGATGATCGCTTGGACCCCAACTGCTAAACCGAACCCAAATATTTGATCCGTTTGCTCAACATCTGAAGTAGCTCGAGCTACTAAATTTCCTGCTTCCATTTGATCAAAATAGGCGAATGATTGGCGATTTATCGCATTATGTATATCTTTCCTCACAAAATATAGCGCATTCGTTGAAACCCGCGCTCCTAGAATGCGTGAATAACGAAAGATGAGAAAAACTACCAATCCTAAGAGGATAATCATAAAAAAGTAAAAAAATAACTCTGGTATACTCATCGGGTTCGGTGAATCAGGATCTAGGCGCCCTACAAGTTGCCCTATGAAGATTGGAATAATAAGTTGAAATATTGTTGATAATATTTGCAGAACCAAAGCTTTGGCAAATATACCCTTACTCTTCAGCCAATACTTTATAATCATATGTAGAGAATTCAATATATACCCTACTTTTATAAGTTATTTTTTTCTTTTGATTTTTAATTTTAATAAAATCCATTTAAATACTTCATAATCTACTTTTTTCATTAAATTGTTAATTCCCTCTTCTTTATTCATTTTTTCATATTCCTTTCCTTTTTTAATTGAAATTTTAATTTTATTATTATCTATTTAAAAAGAATTTAATTATTGGCTTATTTCCATTTTATTAAATGACTGAGCTCCGATTAATATCAAAGCAGTTCCAAAACCAACTGTAACTAATAGATCAAGCCAAAATGGAAAGTAAGATACACCTAATAATACAAACCGGAACAAATCTACACTATATGAGAATGGGTTAAACATCAAAACCTGTGTAGGAAGTGGTATCAAAGCTCCTGAAAGCCACATCATTGGCATAACTATGAATGTCTGAATTAATCCAAAAGATTGCATATCGCGTAGACGCGTACTAATTGTTAAACCTATCCCTACTATTCCAAGACTTGCTAAAAATGCTACTGGAATTATTAACATTACACGCCAAATTAAATTAAGGTCATAACCAAAATAGCCTATTGCAATACTTAATCCTATGATTATAAGGACTTGTAACATTGTTTGTAATGCAACACCTACTGTCCTTCCAAGCATAAGCGTTCTACGACTCACAGGAGCCACTAATAACTCTTTCATAAACCCAAACATTTTATCTCTGAAAATTGACATTCCACCGAATATACCCGTAAATAAAATAACCATAGCCGCGATTCCTGAACCAACTAGTGCTCTAGGGTCAACGCTTACGCCCTGAACAATGGGATTGGACGATAACAATGAAAACCCCATACCAAATACGAAAAGAAATAATAAACCTTGAGCTAATGATGAAATTACTCTTGATTTATTTCTCCAGAAACCCATTAACTCTCTTTTTGCTAATATCCATACTACGTTATAATTTATTTTTGTGTTTACAATACCTAAATCAGACATTTATTATCACTTCCTTAATTGCCTCAATTGAATCATTTTTTTTACTTCTTTTGAAAAATTTGAAGATTCTTCTCGTATTGCAGTCCCTACATAATGGAGGAACACATCTTCCAAGGTTGGTTGATGCATATGCACTGTTTTTATATTTAATTTGTTATCATTGATATTTTGAATAATTAATGGTAATTGTTTTCCACCATTCTCGCAAGAAATCGATATGGAATGATCTAATTCCTCTTCCTCTTCTCCATATTCTCCCTTCTTTATTTTTATAAGATCTTGTTTTATATTTTCTGGAACTTGTTCCAATAGATTCTCATCAAACATATTTGCGATTTTTTTCTTTATTGCCAATGGAGCATTTTGAAACATTCCAGTTGTCATTGGCATTCTTTTCCAAGCCTCTATCAATTTCTTAGGATCTGACATAGTTTCTCGTATCCTTGCTTGTATCCTTGCAGGATCGACATTGGGCATACCTTTAGGTAATTGTATATTAGGTATGATATCTTGTTGGTCTTCAGATGAGCCTATACTAACATTTTTTACTCCCGGAATCTCCTTAATTTGCCTTATCACCATAGGAATCTTAAAGGGTTCATCAAGTTTTTCAAATTTAATATCTATGACATCTCCAGATAATCGGTTTTTAAGGTTTTCAGAGGTGTCCATCGCAATAATCTTTCCATGGTCCATGATACATATTCTATCCGCTAATTCATCCGCTTCTTCCATGTAATGAGTAGTGATTAAGATTGTCATTTTTGAGTCGCTCTGATTTAATTCTTTGATTTTTTCCCATATTTTTCTGCGAGTTTGAGGATCTAATCCTAAAGTGGGTTCATCCAAAAAAAGAACTCTTGGTTCATGAATCAATCCACGTGCGATTTCTAAGCGTCTTTTCATCCCCCCAGAATAATTTTTCACAAAGATGTCTGCTTTATCCTCAAGATCTACTAATTTTAATACATCACGTATTTTATCTTGTCTCGCCTTTTTAGACATGCCATAGAGAACGCCATGCAATTCTAAATTCTCCCAACCTGTCATGTCCCCATCTGAGGATGGTTCTTGAAAAACTATACCAATACTTTTTCTAACTTTATCAGGATCTTTACTTACGTCATAATCATTTACAAATACTTTACCATTTGTATAAGACAATAATGTTGCAAGTATGCTTATAGTTGTAGTTTTCCCAGCTCCATTAGGACCTAATAACGCAAAAATCTCACCCTTCTTTATGTCGAAACTAATGTCGTCTACAGCTAGAACATTTCCTTGGTCATAGATTTTAGTAAGATCTTTTACTTCAATTATACTTTGATTCATTTCTTACTACCTTTCAAATTTTCATTTAATTTTTCTATTTTTTCCTCAATCCTTTGAGATTGTTCTTCTAATTTTTTAATATCTCGTGATATTCTCAATTTTTGGATTTCTAGAAAGTCTAATTGTTCTTGATCCGATTTCTCATCTAATCTAGTTAACATAAGTCTTATTGGACCAATTTTTTGAAAAGTTTTAGGTAAAACTCCTTTTTCATCTCCTAACATTACTGTTTTTAATGTCTCGAATGATTCCTCAATAATATTTTGTTTCTCTAACATCAATTTTAATGTTTCCTTACCTTTTGATGTTATTTCATAGATCTTTCTATTTCTCCCATCAACTTGTTGCTCATTGTATGTAATTAATTTTTTCTCTGCCATATCTTTTAATACTGTATACATAGTCGATGATGGTGGATTCCAAATCCCTAAACTACGTTTTTCTATCTCTTTACTAATTTTATAACCGTAAGAAGGTTTTTTTTCAAGAACAATTAATATAAGGGAACTAATAAATCCAGTTTTCATAGAGTTTTCAAATTTCTCAGCTATTTTTTCTGCCATCTTTTTTCCCTTACTTTTTAAAATATCTCATGTTCTGATATATATCAAAACTTTAAAGGATTATTATTATAAAATATCAATTTTAAAAGAAGGTTTTATAATCTTTTTCTATTAATTATTATTAATTTCAATTCTTTTTAATAATTTAAGATGTCAGAAGTTTATATTATAGATATAAAGGAATCGATTGAGGTAGCAATTAACGAATTCTTTTCTTATTTAGAAAAAGCTGGAGCACCAATTCTTAAAAGTTCAAAAAGAGTCTATATAAAAGTTAATGGTATAGATTTCAAAAAACACACTTATACTTCTCCAGAAGTTTTGGAAGCACTTATTGTTTATTTAAAGAAGAAAGGAGCTGAAGTATATGTAATGGAAAATTCCACACAAGCTAACTTGACAAGAATTGTGTTTACAATTACAGGTTATAAAGAAGTTTGTGAGAAAACTGGAGCAAAAATTATATTTTTAGATGAGGAAGATACATCTCCCTATGAATTTAAGTATAAACCCTCAGTAGAAGAAGATCCAAGAGGATATAATTTAAAAACTTATAGATTACCCAAAACAATTGTTAATATTATTGAGAATAGAGATTCAATTACATATATAAATTTACCAAAATTGAAAACTCATAGTATGGCTGTTGTAACTTTGGGAATTAAAAATCAATGGGGTTTCCCCCAACATGCGGATCGTGGAAAAGATCATAATTATAATTTACATTCAAAATTAGTAGAAGTTTATGAATTGATTAAACCAGATATTACCATTATAGATGGAATTGAAGGGACGATCCATGGACACTATCCACCTACAGCTTGGGCAGATAAATTAGTAATTCCATTTAATATTTTAATTGGTGGGAGAGATACTTTAGCAGTTGACGTCGTAGGAGCAAGGATATTCGGTTTAACAATAAATGAGGTTCCACATTTGAGAATCGCTTATGAACGAGGATTAGGTGAAGGTGATTTAAACAAAATAAAAGTAATAGGTAAAAATATAGAATCATATAATAAAAAATATGAATGGGATCTCTTACAAAAATTTCCAGAAAATGTTAAAATCATAAAAGGAAAAGATTTAGTATGTAGAGAAGGCTGTCAAAACAATCCGCTATCATTATTACAATGCTTAGCTTTTGATTATCCAGAAAAATTTAAAGGTGGTTGGTTTATTATTATGGGAAAAGGCCATGATGAGGATTTAATTAACCAGTTAAAAGCAGAAGGCTATACCAAAGGATTAGTAGCAGGATATTGTGCTGTTGACGAAGTTGGCCAAAAATTAAGAAAAGAATTTGGTAGAAGGAACATCTTTTTTTCAGGTGCTTGTAATAATCTTGCAGACACAGCCACTGCTGAACTAAAGTTATCTGGTATGAGTGCTCTCGATTTAGTTCCTTTATCACCTGAAGAAGTAATGAAGTTTATTCAAGAAGCTCAAAAACATGGTACCACAGCATTAATAACCACAGCATTTTGATTTTTTTTTCTTAGTTATTTTTTAAAATAAAGAAATTTTATTAAAGATATTTAACAAATACATTATTGTGGATTTAAGTTCTATTTATTCTGAGATAAAGCAACTCTTATCAATTTCTGATGATAATTTCGATTTGGAACGCAATATTAATTATTATTTTAACTCAGAGCCAGACGAGAACAAACTTGAAATTATTGGCGATATTTTAAGTTTTATAAATAAATTTTCGATATTTAAAGATAACAAACCCTTCATGAATTCATTATATACATGTATTAAAAATACTCTTGAAATTAAACCTGATTGTATTTTTGAATTTAAAGAATTATTAGTTAAAAATTCAATTATGCATTTTGTCCAAGAATATATCGATTATTCTAAATTAAACCAAAAAGATCAAATTTTAGAATTTTTAGTCGATTCACTAGAAAAACTTCAAGAACAACCTTTAATAATGAATCTTGGCTTATTAATTAAACCAATGTATCAGGATCAAAAGTATCTCACTAGTTTAGAAGATCTAAAAGAAGTTGAAGTCGCTTATAATATGGTTAATAACGTAGAGATTCTGGTTAAAAATGAAATTGATCTCTGGTTTAAAACTCAAAATATTAGTTTAAATAATCAAGATGAATTGTATAAAAATGTAAACCAAGAATTTAAAAATATTATTACTAAACATAATTTAACAATGGATTCTGAAAAATCAAAGAAATTAGAATTGGAAATTATGGAAATGCTTACAATGAAATTAACGATGCTAAGTCTCATGGATCATATTTCTGATGATTCTTTTGAGCCCATTCCTATCAAATAATTAGTTTATACTCTTCTATTTTTTATTAAAAAATATACTGGTTCCTTGAGTTTAAAACTTATTTATAGAATAAACATAAAAATTATTAAATAAGAATTTTGATATTATATTTAAAAAATCTCAATAATTTTTGAAAAGTGAGTATATTGGGAGAAAATGAAAAACCTTTATCTCTTGATGAAATAAAAAAACAAAAGAAACTTTTTGACGACCTTTATAAGAAAGAAAAAGAAGAAAGGGAAGCTTATTTAAAAAGTATTGAAGAAATAAGAAAAAAATCATTTATAGAAGGAAAAGATCACATTTCAAATTTGATAGATGAGAAAGCATTCAGAATTAATATTCAAAAAGAAACTACTGCTCAATTAAAAGACCTCAAACCAGATATTATTGGAACGAGTGAAAAAATAGAAAGGTCTGTTGGAGAGAAAGCCTTTCGAATAGAAAAACAACGTGAACTAGATGAGCATCGTATGGAATTACATCCAGATATCGAAGGTACGGCAGAAAAAATTGAAAAATCAATTGGAGAGAAAGCTTTCCACATATCAAAACGAAAAGAATTAGATGAACAACGAATTGGGATCCATCCAAATTTAGAAAGTACGGGTGAAAAAATAGAAAAATTCATTGGAGAGAAAGTGTTTCGAGTTGAAAAACAACGTGAATTAGATCAGCAGCGTATGGAATTACATCCAGATATCGAAAGTACTGGAGAGAAAATTGAAAAGTCAATTGGAGAGAAAGTTTTCCACGTAATAAAACGAAAAGAATTAGATGAGCAACGAATTGGGATCCATCCAGATATCGAAGGTGTTAGTGAAATAATTGAAAAATCAATTGGAGAGAAAGCGTTTCGAGTAGAAAAACAACGTGAAATTGATGAAACGCGCATTGAGATGCATCCAGATATTGAAGGTGTTAGTGAAAAAATAGAAAAATCAGTTGGAGAAAAAGCTTTTATGATTAATCGTCAGAAAGAAAGTGTTGTTCAAAGGAAAGAGATACATGCAGATATTGAAGGTGTCAGTGAAAAAATTGAAAAATTGATTGGAGAGAAAGCGTTTCGAGTAGAAAAACAACGTGAAATTGATGAAATGCGCATTGAGATGCATCCAGATATCGAACAAGTTAGTGAAAAAATAGAAAAATCAGTTGGAGAAAAAGCTTTTATGATTGATCGTCAAAAAGAAAGCCTTGCTCAACGAAAAGAGATACATGCAGATATCGAAGATGTAAGTGAAAAAATTGAGAAATCTATAGGGGAAAAAGCTTTTATGATTGATAGACAAAAGCAAAGCACCACTCAATTAAAAGAATTACATCCTGATTTGGAAGGTTCTGCTGAAAAAATTTCTACTCTTGTTGAAAAACAAGCTAATAAAATTGAAGAACAACGGGAGATTGATGAACACCGAATTGATATTAAAACTGAAGCAAAAAGTATCGTTAAAAAATTTGAATCACAAGTAGAAAAAATCAAAAAAGATAACCAAGAAGAATAATCATAAATATACTAAATCTGAATATTGAATTTGAATAGGGAGTTTAAATTCATACTTTTTAATCTTTTTTTATAATCTCTAATTGAGGGAGTTATTGCACCATTAAAATTATCAATGAAATTTTTGAATCTGATATAGAAATCTTCCATTATCTCTCGCAGGATCCCTCTTTCCATTTGTAAATTTGTTTTTTTTGTAATCGCTATAGCTAAAAGACGCCCTTCCCTTTCATATAAGATTCTTGTGCCTTTAAAGTTAATTTCTTGAAGTTCTTCATTGTTACCTCCATTCACTTCATTAATAAATAAATTTATTGCATTTAAAAAACTGCTAATTAAATCATCCTTTAAAAAATTCAAGCTATCTGTATATCTATTACTAACAAGTAAAGCACCAGTTTCATAATCTATGAAATATATCGCATGAAACCTACACTCTTGAGAATTAAACTTATCAAGTTCAAATCCAAAATTATTTGTAATTTCCCTGAAATTATTTTGAAAACCCATGATTATAGCTTGAATAAAAAAATCAATTATAGAGATCTTATGTAAAGAAAATTAAATTCAGCTATAAAATACAAATAATATCTTAGTATTACCCAAGTCTTAAATATAAAAAAATAAAAAGTGCTATTATTAATTAAATTTTTAAGGATTATGAAAGCCCATAAACATAATTATATAAACAATATAAAAAAATAAAAATAAATAGAAAAAAACTTTATATATCTTTACTCAAATATAACTTTTAATTACCTTTAGGTTTTTGATAATGATGGAAACAGACAATAGTACTCAAAAAAATAAAATTTCTATAGGGCTAATTATAAATGATAATGAATTAAACACTAATCCTATATTTCCTCCTGAAATTAAAGAAGAAATATTAGATTCACCCTATTATTTATTAATTTTCATTTCTCGTGAAGATGTTGTTAAAATAAGCTGTTTTCCGACTAAAAATAAAAATATTAAGAAAATTCTCGTAAAACTCAAAGAATTTTCACCAGATCTCGTAAAAGGAATATCTAATGTATTAAATGAATTGAACCTAAGTAAAGAAATCTTACACACAACGGGATTATGTTATGAAATGGAAAAATGTTTTTATGAGACTTATTTAATTGGAGATATGGTAGACTCTGGAAAATTAACTCTTGATATGATTAAAGAAAAATTTATGTCTGTAGCAAATGTTATTAGTGTTATAATTGAAGAAGTTCCCTCGTTAATATAAAAATGTAAACTCTCAATTATATGCTTCATTTTTATAACCTTTTAAGTTTAAATCTAATCTAAAATCATTAAATTATCCGTGATCTAATGAGTGATAAAAAAACACCACCTCCGCCCGCACTCCCTCCATCCTTTAAAATAGGGGACAATTTTTGCCTTTTCCATAAAGGTAATATTCAAGGAGATATCTACACATGTCCCGCTTGTAAAACTAATTATTGTTTGATATGTGCTAAAAAAGCAAAACTTGAAGGAAAGTTATGTATTAAATGTAAACAATTAATTCTACCATAGTTCATTATTTTAATTACTTTATCTTTTTCATACTCGCTTAATTGATGATAAGGATCTCCATGCCTTCCAAAAGATTAACCAAAGTATTATAAAAATAAATAAAGATGTCGCAAAAGTATACCATCCAATAAAAAGATCTCCATAGGGGGGCTTGAAAAAGGAGAAAGGAATTCCAGCAATTGCAAATCCGAATAAGTACCCATATCCCCAGACCCGATTCTTTAGAGCAATAATGACCGTAGGTATAATTGTCGTAAAAATTATTGTTAGATAAGACCAAATCTCCATTGAAGCTAAAATAACCCCCATATTTAACCAAGATATGATAAATCCTACAATTACCCAAATTACTGAAAAGATATCAATTTTAAATTCTGGTTCTGGTCTCCCTACTGCTTGTTCTTTATTGTTGTATGGCATGATTGAATAAAGTATGTTATATAGCATAATTATAAGAACTCTTTTTACTTTTATCTTCTCTTATAAACTCATAATTTATAATAATAAAAACCTACTAACACTAACAATTTGATTTATAAATTCCTAATGATATATAAACTTAAGATAAAAATTGAATTTTATCAGAAATGAATATCTATCTAATAAAAATTTTTAAATTTTATAAAAAATAAAAAAACATTAATAATATGACTCCTGCCTACACCCTGGATTTTTGTCTTTTGGTAGTGTAAATTTTTACACTCTGATTTCGCCCTCCTCCCCCTATTTTATTTTGACGCTTATTTGCGTCCCGTAGGACAGGAGTCACCCTTTCCTTTAAGATTCTGTTCCCTAATAAATCAAAAACAGATTAAAAAGGAATAATTACAAAAATGTTGGAATTAATTCAAGAAAATTTAGAATTAAAATAAAATTAATTTCCACTTTTTATAGCAATTTAAAATTTAAAGTTAATGGTTATATTTTCTATTTAAAAATATTAAAAAAAGAAACTTGATTTTCAATTTTATTAAGTTTTTTAATCTTTTTTAATAATATTGATAATACTATAGAGATTATTATAAGATTTAAATGATTTAAAAGTTTAATTAATAGAATAACTATTTATTAAAATACTATTTTAAACAAAATACAACAGAGTATAGATTCTTATGACAGAATTAGAGATTCAAACTAATCAAAAGGATGACGTTGAGATTATCCGAACAACTATCAGCATTTGTCCAGAATGTATGCACCATCTTCCGGCTGAAATTTACGTAGATCCGGAAACAAATTGGGTTATGATGCGAAAACATTGTAAGGATCACGGAGATTTCAAAGATAAACTATCCATTAATCCTGAAGAATATAAATGGCAACAGAACATTACGAATGAAATTGGTTCTACTGTAAATAATTCTACTCAACCTGAATATACTTCCTCCGGAATTAAAGAAGTAGATAAAGGATGTCCATATGATTGTGGTTTATGTACTAATCATAAAAGCGCTCCAAATATATGTTTAATAGATATCACAAATCGCTGTAATCTAGCTTGTCCTATTTGTTTTGCGAATGCAAGTGCTGCAGGTTATGTTGTTGAACCAACTTTCGAACAACTTGTACAAATTATGGAACATTTTAGATCCATGCAACCTATTCCTGCGGTTTTACTCCAGCTATCTGGAGGAGAACCAACTGTAAGAGATGATCTACCAAAAATAATTCGTAAAGGACATGAATTGGGTTTTACAGAAGTCATGGTTACTACTAATGGTGTTCGATTTGGGAAATCACTGGAATTTATGAAAAAATGTATGGATGCTGGAATGGATGCGCTCTATCTTCAATTTGATGCTACTGATAACCCTGAAGTATGGAAAAAGATCAGAGGAGTTAACTTATGGCCTCTTAAAAAGAAAGTCATTGAAAATGCTCGAAAGCTTGGCTTTTATGGCGTTATGTTAGTACCCGTAATCGCGAAAGGGGTAAATGATCATGAAATTGGAAAGATTTTGGATTTTGCAAAAGATAATTGTGATGTCGTATCAGGCCTTATTTTCCAACCAGTCTCGTTAACAGGACGTATTAGCTTCGAAGAATTAATGGATATTAGATATACCACTTCTGATCTAAAAGAAGCAATTAATAA
This sequence comes from Promethearchaeota archaeon, assembly GCA_019058365.1. Taxonomy (GTDB): domain Archaea; phylum Asgardarchaeota; class Lokiarchaeia; order Sigyniarchaeales; family SOKP01; genus Loki-b32. The sequence continues at coordinate 40,224 of JAHPZE010000016.1, forward strand.
ATATACCAATGGATCAGTAAAAAAGTTTTACCCAATCGCATTCACAGCAAAGTTTACAAAATTGCTAGCTTGGTTTGATGATATGCCACCTTTCAGTATGACAAGCCATAGCGACTGTGGATTTGCCACAATATGTGTTATTAATGATAAGGATGAGTGGGAACCCATTGAAAACTTTTTTAATGCTGAAGGATTGATTCGATGGGCTAATCAAGTTTGGGATATGGTAGAGAAACAAGAAGTCCCAAAACCTACTGGATTATTGAAAGGCATTAACTTAAATGACTTTGGGCAGTTCGCTTCCAAAATTGGAAACTTTGTTGATGATATGACTAGTTTAGGTTATCGCCAAATTATGAAGGCGTATTTTTTTGCTGGAGCAGCAAGATATATCAAAAGTCCAGAAAAAATTCTTACTAGTAAAACATATCAAGCATTTGCTCGTTTAGTAATGGCTCCAAACTTAAAATCTGCGGGGAAATTCTTTAACGACCGCAACCTAATGGTGTCTAGCATGCATTTCCAAGACGCTTACAACTTCGACCTTGATAGAGTATGCAGATGTCTTGTCCATTACGGAGTTATTGACCCGGATGACCCTTCAAAAGTTCGTGAGGTACCCTTCTGTGCAATGAATACTTTACATCGTCCAATTATAGAAAGACAGCTTGCGATTGCGGGACAAACAGCGAAGAAACCAGAAGTTATCCAAGCTGAAATTGAGAAACTATTAGAAACAATTGAGAAATAATTTATTCTCTTAATTTTTTAATACTATTTTTATTTAATTTATTTAGTTTTAAAATGTCTGAATTGCTAATTTATTTTTGAAAATTTTTATGATTCTTTCAATTTCTTTCCTTTATTGTTAATTTTACATTTAAAAATTATACAAATCTATATAAAACAATACATCATATATTTATGTGAATTTCCAGAATAAGGTGAATTTTTTGCCAAAATTAGAACGAAAAATCAAAATTGAATCTACTCCTGAAAATATTTATAAAGTTGTATCAGACGGTTTGAATACGCCGAAATGGAATCCTAGCGTAACGGCAGTAATACCTATTGAAGAAGGAAAATTCCAATTAGACACAGATTTGGGGGGGATTATAATAAATAAAACTCAAAATGATGAAAACAAGAGTACTATATGGTATACGGAGAAAAGTGATATGAATTCAATTGGATATATTTTATCTCCTAAAGCTGATCAAACAGAAGTGACAATTTGGACCGAATTTGAGGACAAGAAACTCTCGAAATTATATAAAAAGACAGCAGATACAATTTTAGATGGTCTAAAAAAGTATGTTGATTATATTGAAAAAGGAGGAGATCCTAGTATATATAAAAAATGGGAAGTCTTAACAACTCCCTAAATTCAATTTTTTTTAAAATCTATGTACAGTAAAATCCTTATATAACCTATAATTGTTAAGAAAATATTTTGTGATTTTAAAAAATTTAGGAAAAGAAGAATATAATAAGTTTATGGATATTAACAAGTGTGTAAGATAGTATTTATTAATAAAATTAGATAATTTTCCAGCGAGGACCATTTGGTGTATCTTCAAGTTGTATGCCTGCTTCTCTCAAATTATCTCTTATCTCATCACTAATTGCATAATTTTTTTCTTTTCTTGCTTTTTCACGAATACCTATAATTACATCCATTAGTTCATTTAACTTTATATCTACACTTTTTTCTTTCTTATAGAAATCAAGACCGAAAATATTGAGAAGTTCAAGAAGGGTATCACGTGCTGTGACAAGGATTTCTTTTTTATTCTCCAAGGAACTATTGATTTTTTTAATAAATTCATAGATAGCTGCAAGAGCTTTCGGATTGTTAAAATCATCATCCATTGACTCCTCAAAATCACTCCTTACAGTTTTAATAGCTTCTTCAAGAGTTTCCTCATCTCCTCCAGATGAATGCTCAATTGCGGTTAAACAATTTCTTATTTTTTCAATATTATTCTTCGCATTTTCAATAACTTTAGGATTCCAATCTACTGCAGACCGATAATGACCAGATACAAGTCCCATTCGCACAACGAGTCCTCCATATTCATCAATTAATTCTCGAGCTGTGACATAATTTCCAAGACTTTTACTCATTTTTTTTCCATTTAATGTGATAAATTCAGCATGCATCCAATAGTTAACAAATTTTTTTCCGGTTGCGGCTTCAGATTGAGCGATTTCATTAGGGTGATGAGTAGGGATATGATCAATTCCTCCACAGTGAATGTCTAGCGTTTCACCTAAGAATTTCATGCCCATAACTGAACATTCAAGGTGCCATCCAGGATAACCCTCACCCCATGGTGAATTCCATCTCATGCTATGGACTTGATCCCCTTTTTGTGCATTTAACCACAAAGCGAAATCAAAATAGTTCTTTTTTAAAGGATCCTGATCCACTCGTGCTTGTGCTTTCTCTTCATCAAGCTTTAATCTCGCAAGTTTTCCATAATCTTTAAATTTCGCAGTATTATAATACACATTTCCTTGTACTTCATAAGCATAACCTTTTTCTAACAAAATTTGAATTATTTCAATCATTTCAGGAATTATAGATGTTGCTCTAGGGGAAATATTTGGTCTTTGGATGTTTAAATCATCGATTACTTGCCAATATTCTTGAATTTGATTATCTACTAGCTCCCAAGGATTGATTTTTTGTTCTTTTGCTCTTTTCTCTATTTTATCTTCACCTTGATCTGCATCATCTGTCAAATGGCCAACATCAGTGAAATTTTGAACATGAAAAACATCATAACCCTTGTATCGTAGGTATCTAATAACTACATCCCAAGAACTATAAGTTCTTGCATTGCCGATGTGTACATCATCATATACGGTCTGCCCACAAGTATAAATTCTAACTCGGCCTTCTTCTATAGGTTTAAAAATTTCCTTTTGCCGAGTCATAGTGTTATAGATTTTAAGCATAAAATAATAAATAATAGGAAAAAATAAGAATTTTACGGAAGAATCTAAGATTTTTCTTCTTCTTTTTTAATTTTGCCTCAATTTTTTACCTCTATAAATACCTCAACAACTTTATTATCAATTTTTAATTTCTTTATATCTTCTTTACCTTCTAAATTTTGAATGATAATATCGGCTTGTATCATCTTTTTAATTTTTTCTTCATGTTTTTCAAGAGCTTCTGAAATATCTTTATCAATTATTTTTAAATACAAAATAATTCGATTTTTCGTTGAGAGATTCAATTGTTTTCTATAATTATTTAAATGCCTAATCAAATTTCTAGCAATTCCTTCCAACCTTAACGTTGTTGTAATTTTGGTATCTAATTCTATTAAAATTTCAGACTCTTCTCCCTTTTCAATATTTACTTTTCTCACATTTATAGCTTCTGCTATAATATCTAAATATTTCTTTTCAAGATTTACTCCTTTTATTGTAACCTTATTTAGAACCTGTCTAACTGGAATTTTAGAATTATCTCTTAATTCTAAGGATCTTTTTACTATTTCTCTTGTTAGTTCCATATTTTTTAGAACTTCGCTTTTAATCAATGTCTCATCAAATTCTGGCCAAAACTCTAAATGGACGGATTCAAAATTTATACTCCCTTGTTCTATCAATTTCTTGTATATTATCTCTGAAATAAAAGGAGTTAGAGGAGCTAAGAGTTTTGACAAATTATACAGCGTATACGACAGTGTATTCATCGCTGATAGTTTTTCATTTATAATCTCACTTTTAAATCGATTTCTACTGTGTTTGATGTACCACGTAGACAGATCCTCAATGAAATTGAAAAATAATCTACTTGTTTCTGCTGTGTCATAATCATTCATGAGTTGTGTAATATCCCGAATAAGTTTATTCAATAAACTGACAATCCATTGATCTAAAATATTATCTGAATGCGTTATATCCATAGTAATGTCATCAATATCAATCAATGAATAGAACTTTAGAATATTAATTAACAATAAATTAAATCGTCGGTAAACCTGTTTTACAATTTCTTCTTTAAAATTTAAATCTTGTGCCCTCATCAATTGGGATGACAAAAGATATACTCTTAAAGCATCAGCTCCATACTTTTCAATCATTACCTCTGGATTAGGGAAATTTCTTTTGGATTTTGCCATCTTCGTTCCATCTTCAGCAAGTATATTGCCATTTACAACTACATTTTTAAACGGAATATCATCAAATAATAAGACAGATATTACATGCATATAGTAAAACCACGCTCTAACCTGTCCAATATACTCAGAAACAAAATCACTTGGATAGTTATGCTTAAACCATTCCGAATTTTCAAATGGATAATGTTTTGCAGCATATGGCATTGATCCTGATTCCAGCCAGCAATCAAAAACCTCTGGTACACGGGTCATTACTTTACTGCAACTGGGACATTTAAGATGGATCATATCAACTATATGTCTATGAAGATCTAAATCATCGGGGACCTCTTCAATTGCATTTTCCTGCAATTCATTAATGGATCCAATGACTTTAATTTGTTTACATTCTTCACATTCCCAAATGGGCATAGCTGTAGCCCAAAATCTATTTCGTGAAATACACCAATCAGGAGCGGTATTCACTATACTTTCATATCTTCTAGAAATCTCTTTAGGATACCATTTGATCTTTTCATTAGTTTTTAGAAGCTTCTGTTTTATTTGCTGAATGTCTATAAACCAGGCATCAAGAGCATTATAAATTAATGGAGTATCACATCTATAACAGAATGGATAAGAATGTGAGTAGTCTTCTGAACTAAATAATAGATTTCGTTGTTGCAAATCCACTAATACTTGTTTATCTACATCTTTAAACCATAATCCAATCCAATTTCTTGGACCTTTGGCTAGATTGCCATGCTCATCAATGTGTTGAATTATAGGTAAATCATATTTCTTAATCATTTCATAATCAAATTCTCCATAAATTGCTATGTGTATAATTCCTGTTCCCTCATTAGATAATACCTCATCACCACCATCAATAACAAAATGCCCTTTTTTGTTGGTATCAAGAGAAATTTGATATAAAGGCTTATATTCTATATTAAGTAGGTCTTTTCCTTTAAATTCATTAACAATTTCATAGTCTTTTTTGATTATATCCAGTTGGGTTTTTATCAATATTAAATATTCATCATCCAGCTTTATCTTAACATAATCTTGCTCACTATTTACAGCTAAAGCTACATTTCCAATTAACGTCCAAGGCGTAGTAGTCCAAGCGAGAAAAAATGTCATTGATTCTTCATTCAATTTGAATTTTACTGTTATTGATTGTTCACTAATGTCTTTATAGCTATTATCCATCGAAATCTCGGAATTCGAAAGTGGTGTTTCACAACGAGGACAATAAAATAAAATTTTCTTACCTCTATACACTAAACCATCATTATATATTTTTTTAAAAATGTACCATATGGTTTCCATATAAGTATTATCCATGGTTTTATAAGAATTATTGAACTCTATCCACTTACCCATTCGTTCAACGGTTTTTTTCCATTCATTTGTATACCAAAGCACTTTTGATCGACAGAATTCATTGAAATTATCTATACCCATTTCGTATATTTCATTTTTTTGCTTCAAATTAAGGGCTTCTTCACATATACTCTCTATTGGCAAACCATGACAATCCCAGCCCCATCTTCTCTCACAATGATACCCTTTCATTGTCCAATATCTTGGAAATACATCCTTAGTTACAAAACTTAAAATATGACCATAATGTGGCAATCCCGTTGCAAAAGGAGGTCCATCATAAAATATATATGGATTTTCCTTTGGTGTTTGTTCGACACTTTTTTCAAAAATCTTATTATCTTTCCAAAATTGTATAAGTTCCTGTTCTTTTTCAATATATGAAATATTTAACACCTAACTTGAGATTTTTTTATTATCATTAAATATTCTAACTTAAATACATTCTAAATAAAAATTGTTTAACATTAGGGAGATTATATCGCAATTCTAAGTTATTTTATTCATGAAGTAGGATGTGGAGTAAAGGTTACGAGAATTCACTTCACAAATAAATGAAGTTAGATAATAATAATCGCGGATATGATCTTTATCATATTTTGTGCAAAACCTAAGAATTTAGTATTTTTATTCATAACATCCACATCCACGTTATATTTTAAATATAGTAAAATGATCTAAAAAATATTTCGGTATTTTCTAGATTTATATCATCATTAATCTAAAAATATATAATTATGAGCAATTTTCCTTTTGTCCCTTCCAGCAAGGATGTGAATATGTTTGATTGTTCTAAGTGAGTCCTTACTAAAATTATCAATTGGAATATAAACCAGTTCTCTATTTTTAATTCCAGCTAGTGAGTAGAAATATTTACGAGGTGGTTTATTTGCTACATAGGCTATGTACCTTTCTTTTGAATAAATAATTGCAGCCTTAAGTAAGCGGTCTGCTTTATTCTTAGTATCTTTGTATTCATAATCCATATGTGGGTCAAAAATGGATCTTAGAAATAGTGCTGGAAAGATTGATAATAATCCTCCAACTTCTACATGCGTAATTCCTGGACCAATAACATAATCTCCAGGATTTGTTGAATAGAAAGCCATATCACTCTCCCTCTCATGTTCTGCCCACCAAGTCAATTTGTACGGATATTTTTCTATTTCTCCATCATCCTTATCAAATATCACTATAATTGTATCAGTTTTACCTTGAATCTGTTGAATATTCTGCACATAAATCTTCTTTTTAAAAGCCCAATTCCTAATAGTTTCCTTAATTGCAATTCCATCCATTAAGCTAGATTTGAATTCTTCTATTTTGATTCTCTGATTTTTTAAATTTTTAATTGCTTTTTTTCTTATAAAAGCAAAGTAGTCTTCTTCTAAAATATCTTCAGGAGGCCAAGAAACTGTATAATCTTTACCTTCTTCCCATTTTTCTCGCCATTCACCTGGATATTTTTCTTGAGATTTTTCCTTTAATGGTAGGTTTTTTTCTTTTCCATACCCATAAGGATGATATCTTCTTAATTTTATATACCGACCACTTGGATCATAACCACCTTCTATATTCATCTTCAATGTTTCATAATTATCACTTTCATCATCATAGGGATATTTTGTTGCTTTTTCCATAACTTTCCAAGCATAATCATCATCAATAATATTCTTTGAGGCAATTAACAATTGATACAAATTTGGTAATAATCTTTGTTCTGATAATGAGAGATTTCTTGAATATTGAAAAAGAGTTTTTAATTTATGAAGATCTACAAATTCCTTGTATTCCTCTTCATACTCATATTTAGATTTTAATAAGATCTTCCTAATATGTTCAATCTTATTATAGGAATGCAGAATTTTATAAACTTCTTCGGGAGTTTCGATATTTTCTAATTTTTCTTTTGAGAACTTCTCTCGAAATTTTAACCATTTATATGTATGATAGGGTAATTCTCCTAAAAGAAACCTGGCGTCAGAACCATTTATATTGTAAATTTTCACATATTTATGAGGAATTAAATCCAATTCCACATCTCGAACTTTTTTTGGATTGTCTAAATAATATTTCACGCTTTCCCAATGAGCCATACCAATAATAAGTAAAATCCTATGATATAATGGTGCCATCTTTAAAAGATGAGCTGCCATATATTTTTCTCTAAGAATATCTTTTTCAGTATAATCGTACTCTTTATCGAAATTTTCTTGATTTTTAAGAAAATCCTCTAAATTTGTCTTATCTTTAAGTTTATCTTTTTTATCCTTGAACTCTTCCGTAAAATGTTTTGATATTTGCAGATAAAACTTCTGAAGACCAATTTGATTAATCGCGTAATCATCTGGAAACTTGAAACTTGGAGGCAAATACTCAGAGACAGACAGATCGATGAATTCGATTGGAATATTATGTTCGAGACCAATTCTTATACCTTCTATTATAGAATCTCCTGGATCTATTGGAATGAAGTTTAACTTTTTAGGATTTAATGTATCAGCATATCCAATTAAAGATAAAAAAGGTAATCTTTCAATAGCCTCCATTACTTCATCTTGCATATTATTTGGCAATTCTACAGCAATTATATCCGGAAATACTTTAAATAACGCTGTACGTACCAATTTCGCAAACTCTATACGCGAATGAAAAGTGGGAATAACGTAAATATTTTTAAATTTAATAAATGGATTCTCATCCATGTGAATCTTTATCATTTTTTTTTACGAATTTATCATAATAATCATTAACTTCATCAAGGTCTCTAAATACTTTAAATGAGATTGATTCACTTTGTTTTTTCAAAAACTCTTCATAATTTCCTGGTAAGTACTTTAATGCAGCTTCTTCTAATATTTGAATTATGGCATTTTCTAATGTACTCTTTTCAATTATATCTTGATTTTCTTTAATCAACAACCTTGATTTAATATAATATCTTAAGATATTAATCCCATCTCTAACAGTATAATCGTCATGCTTGTGAGCGTTCTGAAGGAAATTTGCGCAATATTCTAATATTTCCTCTGAAGCAAAGGGCAAATTGTACTTTAAAATTTTTAGTTCATCTATTTTATTCGGGAATTCTATTAAAATACGAGGATTCAATCTTGACATTATATATTCTGGGATTTCATATGTACTAGAATCAGCGTTCATAGTTATACATAACCGGAATTCCGGATGAGCATAAATTCTTACACCCGCAATAATACTTTCAACATATCGTCTTTTATCCATCAATGATGCTAATGACGCCCAACTTTTTTCACTCATCCTATTTCCCTCATCCAGTAAACATACCCCTCCTTTTACCATGGCAGACACTAAAGAACTAGCAATATAAACTATTTTATTATCTGAAGCAATAACAGGACTGATTAGTAGATCTTCGGGGCGGGTATCCATTGTACATTGAAACATATATACATCTTTTCCTAATCTTTTTCCAGCAGCATAAGCAAGTGTCGTTTTGCCTATACCCGGCTTTCCTAGAATTCGAGGATTGAGGGGTAAATCATCTTTATCGACAACCATCCATGCTGCTTTTAATTGGTTAATTAAATCATCATTTCCAACCCATTGCATATCAACATGAGCTGGTTCAGATAAAAGTAATTCTATATCTGAAATTGTTACTTTCTCTGGCACAATAATTCACATTCCTATATACTAATAATGGTTATAAAAGTTCACTATAATTAATTTTTCGAATTAAAATTGATATAATAATTCGTTGCAAAAACATAAAAATCTCTTCTTTGGCTCAAATATAAAAGAAATGAATCTATCTTAACTATAACATATTAGAAAGGATTTATCGAGTAACGATGTCTGGGGATCATCAAAAATATATTGTATTCAAAATAGCTCTTCTTGGGGATACTGCCGTCGGAAAAACCTCTCTGGTTGATATGTATACCCAACATCGATTTAAAGAGGATTACAAACCGACTTTAGGAGTTTCAATATGTGTGAAAGAATTAACAAGCAAAAGAATAAATACTCAAATTCGATTGATCATTTGGGATATTGCTGGTCAAGAAAAATATGTTTTGAGTAGAAAGATGTTTTTTCAAGGAGTTATGGGAGCCCTTCTTGTGTATGATATAACCAGGTATTCTACATTTGAAAATATTGAATCTAAATGGTTAATAGATTTAAATGAATATGGTGACCAAGATTTAGCTTATATTTTAATCGGAAATAAGATTGATTTAGAAGATTCAAAAGTGGTTGCATTTAAAGATGGTGAAAAGCTAGGTCAGAAAATTAATGCAAGTGCTTTTATTGAAACAAGTGCTAAATATGGTGAAAATGTAGAAAAAGCTTTTGAAAAATTAGTTTTTCAAATATTAAAGAATGAAGGAATTGAAACTTAAAAAAAGGTAAATAAATATGAAGAGTATCGAAACTAAAACTAAACGAGTTATTATCGGAAAGATTGAACCTGATGAAGATTTAATAGATGCTATAATCGTCATAGTAAATAAACACAGAATTACCTCTGGATTGATTAATTGTATTGGAGCTTTAAAAAAATTCACAATTGGATATTTTGATATTGAATCTAGAAGATATTTAACTAAGACAATTGATGAGTATGTAGAATTGGTATCTTGTATGGGAAATATATTCTTCAAGAATGGCGAACCAATAGTTCATTTACATTTCTCTATAGGAACAAGGGATTATAATATTATTGGAGGTCATTTACTCCAACCAAGTATAGTCTCAGTAACAGGCGAAGTTTGTATCTTAGAAATTGAAAAAAAGTTAGAAAGATCAAATGATATGAAATTTAATTTATCATTATTAGATTTGGAATGATTTAAAATGACAGAAAGAGATAAGAGGAAATGGGCAATTAAATTAACTGTATTAGGAGATCAAGCAGTAGGGAAAACCTCTTTAATTAAAAAATATGTTACTGGAGCTTTTGAAATGGATTATCATCCAACATTAGGAGTAGATATAACACTTAAAGATCTCGTTCTCGATGAGATTAATTCTGAGGTTCGCCTAATCTTGTGGGATATTGCTGGTCAAAATAAATATGAATTGACTAGAAAAATGTTTTTTCAAGGATGTGTTGGAGCTTTATTAATCTATGATGTGACAAGACCCTCAACTTTTAAAAATGTAACTGCGAAATGGTTAAATGACTTTAAACAATATGGACGCTCAAACGCAATATTTATTCTGATTGGGAATAAAGTAGATATGGAGGATTCAATAAAAGTACATTCTGAAGACGGAATAAAGTTATCCAAAGAGCTAAAGGCGATAGATTTTATTGAAACAAGTGCAAAATATGGTAAAAATGTTGAAAAAGCATTTGAAAAATTAGTTATGCATGTATTAAACAATCTTAGTGGAAAATCAAATTAAAAAAAATTAAAACCGAAATGATTGGAGATTATAAAGGAATTGTAAAAAATAAGGTTGTCATAGCACTACTCCAGGCATATCATGATATCCTTGATTATGATGGAATGAAATCAATTCTAAGAGAAGCAGAAATGATTTATCTAAAGGATATAGGAAACGAAAATCCTAATGATATAATAGATTATTTTTCTTTTAAAAAAATCATTTCTGCTCAAAATTGTTTATTATATGATTCTTCAAAACTCCTCTATGAAATTGGTAAAAAAATGGCATTTTATTTATTCCCATTTGGTAAAAGTCTTGAAGAGATAATCAATGAAATTAATACTTCTATTATTACAGATTGGAAAGTTGAAATTTTAGATAATAGTGAAAATGAAATAACCGTTCAAGTTGATAGGTGCATCTTCTGTTCTGAGATTGGAGTTCCTTGTGATTTATTTATTGGATTTTTAGTTCATTCATTACAGAAATCATTACCCTCAGAACAAATGGTTACATGCAAAAGAGAAAATGAAGATATAAACGATCCAACTCACAATAGTTTTATTGTTAAATTAAAAATTGGGAAAAATATTAAATAATTTTTTGAAGAAGATAATATTAGTATAATTTATTGAAGAAATCCTTATATTTGTAATTAAAAAAATATCATATATCAAATTTGAAATAAAGTATTAAATATACTTACAACAAAATAATAAATTGCACAATGACAAGAGAAGAAACTAGTGAATTACGTGAATTCGTTTTTAAAATAACTATTTTAGGAGATGCAGCAGTGGGCAAAACTTCATTGATTAGCCAATTTGTAGAAGGATCATTTCAAGAAGATTATAAACCCACATTAGGAGCTAATATTGTACGAAAAGATGTAAATCTTGATAATGCAAGAGTCAGATTAATCATGTGGGATTTAGCTGGTCAAGAAAAATATCAAGTTGTTCGTAGTATGTACTTTCAAGGATGTCAGGGCGCTCTACTCGTTTATGACGTAACGCGCTATAATACATTAGATAATATTAATACGAAATGGTTAAGAGACTTTAAAAAACATGTAAAAAAGAAAGGAGCATTCATCTTAATAGGAAATAAAAGTGATTTAAAAGATCAGAGAGTAATACCTACAGAACGAGGACAAGAATTAGCTACTAAAATTAAAGCTAGCCATTTTATTGAAACAAGTGCAAAACTCGGAGAAAATATTGAAGAGGCTTTTTCTCTCCTAGTACATCAAATTTTAAGTGATCATGGGGTTAATCTTTAAAAAATTTTAATAATCTCAAAAAACTCTTTTTTGTATCAGCATATTAACAAGCAGACTTTTTTAATATTTTACTATAAAGAAAATTAATCATGAAAGAAACTTCCCATAGAGTATCTAAAGCTCCAAAATCAGCAATTAGAGAGTTATTCGATCTTGCTTCAGGGCGTCCAGATGTAATTAGTTTAGGTATTGGACAACCAGATTTTCCCACGCCAGAACCAGCAATACAAGGAAATATTGATGCCTTAAAAAAAAAAATTACGATGTATGCTCCTACAAGAGGAGTTCCGGAATTATTAGAATTGATAGAAGAAAAAATGCGAAGGAAAAATAAGATTAATACAAATTGGAAAGAAAATATAATTGTTACTAATGGAGCTAGTCAAGCAGTTACTTTAGCATTTGCTTCACTCTTTAATCCAGGAGATGAATTGATTATTTCTTCGCCGAATTTTGTTTCTTACTTTTATTGTGCATTATTTTTTGGTGTTAAAGTAATAGAAGTTAAACGAAACAAAGATTTTAGTCCCAATATTGAAGGAATAAGAAATTCAATCACCCCTAAGACTAAAGCGATGTTAATTAATTCTCCAAATAATCCTACTGGTCATATACTATCTTCAACTGAATTAAAAGATATTGTTGATATTATTATCGAAAAAGATCTATATTTGATAACAGATGAAGTCTATGAAAATTATGTCTATGATGGATTAAAACATATTAGTCCAGCCTCTCTAGATGGTATGTTTGAAAGGACAATTACCGTAAATGCGATGTCAAAATTATTTTCTGCCACAGGATTTAGAATTGGATATGCAGTTGCTTCAAAAGCTATTATTGACTTAATGGAAAAATTTCATCAATATACAGTAGCAGGAACTAATCATGCTGCACAATATGGTTTTATTGAAGCTTTAAAAATGGGTATTGGTTTTTTTAAAGAAATTTGGGAGAGTTTTAATGAACGACGAAATTTAGTTTATAATAGATTAAAAGAAATTGGTTTTAATCTTGTAAAACCACACGGAGCGTTTTATATGATGCCTTCAACTGAAAAATTCAATTTGACAGGTTCCCAATTTTCGCAGAGAATTATGGAGAAACAAGCAATAGCAATTGTTCCTGGAAATATATTCGGGTCATTTTCAGATAATATGATAAGAATATCATATGCTACTGAAATAGAAAAGCTTAAGGAAGCAATGAACAGAATTGAGAAATTTGTTCTCAAATTATAAAAATACTTATTATAATTACGCCTTCAAAGGTGCCGAAGTTAATGGATTAATCAAATCTATACATAATCAACTTCAAATGATGTTTTAGGCAGTACTTCAGCACCCTTACTTATAACAAGGGTAGGTGACTCAAGTCAAAGACCTCCTAGTCAGGAGGAGTAAATACAATTACTGCAATTTCTACTATTTTTTCTTCAAATTCTGAATATCCCCAATCCTTATCGGGAACAACTAAAGGAGCAGATTTATTAGCATGAAATTAAGTTTCTATACTTGATGCCAAATCTCTAAGTATTTAAAGTTCGAAAGGTGCGAAGTTAGATATTTGTAATTTTAAACCTTCTAGGTTTAGATACAAAATATATACATCATTTGGAGAAACCTCAAGTAATTTAGCTTAGATTTTTTTCTAAACATCACCCAAGATCAAAATTTGATTAATTATTCAAAATCCATAAACAAATGAAAATATTTATATATCAAAATTAGTTATGCCTAAATAACGTTAAAGAAATTTTAGATGAGAATAAAGGTGAGGGTGGTAGAGATGAAAAATCAAAGGATTTCCAAATTTTATAAGGATTTATCCCCGGATCTTTATCAATATCTTGTGGAATATAGAAAAAATCATCCCATAAAGATTATTATGTTCAGAAATAAGGAAATAGAATATATTAGCTGTGGAACTGGTGAAAAAGCCGTTCTTACCTTTCATGGAGCACTTGGAAATGCTGAGGGTAATTTTCAAGCTATACAATTTTTTGAAAAAAATTATAGGGTTGTTGCCCCATCAATTACTAACTTTGAAAGTTTGGATGAATTTAGTGAAGGAATAAATGAAATTTTAAAAAAGGAAAATGTGGAAAAATGTATATTAATAGGTCAGAGTTTTGGAAGTTTTATGGCTCAACCGTATTTCCATAGAAATTATAAAAATATAGAGGCGCTTATTCTTATTAATAGCTATCCTCCAAAAAATGAATGGGTAAACGATTTTAAAAAATACAATAAGGTGCTTAAGTTCATACCGGCTTTTCTATTAAGGAAGTTGATGTCAAAAAAACTTTTAAAATTAGCCAATGAAGATAAAGAAATGAAAACTGAAATTCGGGAGGAATTTAAGTTTACAATAGCTTTTACAAAAGAAAGGTTTAGTAAAATAGAGAAAAGTGTCATACTATGTCAATCAATTCTCACTGGTGAATTCAATGGTGAAAAATATAGTATAGAAGATTATGACGGGTGGGATGGTAAAGTTCTTATATTTACAGCGAATGATGATAATGGATTTCCTTATCATGAGGAATTAAGAAGCCAATATCCCAATGTGGAAGAAATAATATTTGAGAATGTAGGGCATATGGGCACTTTACTCAATAGAGATGAATATCATGCTACTTTAAACAGATTTTTGGATTCATTAAATTAAAAAAATATTTTCTTTTAAGATTTATATATTTTTATAGCAATTAGTAACTTTTTATTAAAATAAATTATATTTAATTATTCTTAAGATGAATAAATCAATTCTATATATAATCAACTTCAAATGGTGTTTTAGGGAGTACTTTCGCACCTTTACTTGTAACAAGGGTAGGAGACTCTAGTCGAAGGCCTCCAAGTCCAGGACGATTAAATACTATTGCTGCTATTTCAACCATGTTCTCCTCAAATGTTAAATGACCCCAATCCTTACCGGGAACTACAACGGGGGAAGATTCATTTCCTATGATGCCTATCGAGTGTCCCAAACCGAAAAAAAGATCATTAGGATATCCCGCTTTTTCAGCCACTTTATGCACTTCTTGATAGCAATTATCGAATGTATTTCCCACATACATATTGTCAATAAGAGTATAGCATAGTTGTTCATATACTTCATTGAACTTCTTAAGCTCAGTGGGACATGATCCAAGAATATAATTATGGCTTAGATCTCCTAGATAACATCCATATTCGCTATGTAAGTCTACAAGTAACGATTCTCCTTCTTTAACTTTTTTATTTGTCGCAGGTGTGCATCCATTAAATGTCCATGCTGTACGATAACCTGAGCCAATCTCCTGACTTCCTGTAAAAGTCCATTCATAATTGCTACCTGCCTTTCTCATAGCTAAAGTACCTATTCCCGCAATCTCATTTTCAGTAAATACTTTCCCCTCAGGGCGTTCATTTAATTCTCTCTTAACAATTTCTTGTCCAATATCAGTGATTTCGGACGCTTTACGAAGCATAGCAATCTCCTCTGGTTCTTTGATAAATTGAATTCTCTCGGTTTTATCATTAAAATCAACGAATTCACATCCAGGAAACACTTTCTTTAGTAATTCTGCTTCAGTATATGAGAGCATTTGACCAGTTACACAAATATCTAATCCCAATTCTACACCTATTTTGGGAACAGATCCTTTAGGATTAAACACCCCTGCTTTTTTAGCTGCTTTTTCTAGTTTTTTTTCTATATAAAATACTTTGAGAGGCCCCCATCCACTAATATTTTTTAAATATCCCTCCGCTCTTATTCTTTCTACATCTAGGAGTACCGTAAATAATTCTGGTTCTCCCATTCCTTCTTTCGGGAGAAAAAGATAACTTTTCCATGGAACAAAACATCCCGTCAAATAAGTAATAGATTTTACCCTTGTTAGAACACAAAAATCAAGATTTAATTCTTCCATCGCCACTTGATATTTTTTCATATGACCTTTCCAATCTACTTTTATATCATTCATGATAAAACTCTCTTTAATTATTCAAATAATAATATTTAGATAATGTCTCTAATAAAATTTTACAAAATTAATAGAGAATTAGATATGCAAAATATGGATATAATTAAAAATATATTATAGAAATTTTAATTATCTATACAAATCCGTTTGAGATTCCGTAATATTTCTTGATTCAGTTATTTGTTTTGCCATATTTTCATATCGTTCGAGAATATTTTTTGGCAATGTAGATTTTATTTTAGACAGAGCAAATTCAAAATGCTTATTTTCAATTTTCTCTAGTTTATCCATCTCTTCTCTTATTGCTTGCATTCCAGCTTCACGACAAACATTTTCTAAATCTGCTCCACTGTATCCTTCTGTAAGCTGAGCAATTCTTTTTAAGGATACATCTTCTCCGAGTGGCATGTTTTTTGTATGAACATTTAAAATATTTAATCGAGAATCAATATCGGGTGCTTCTACAAAAATTAAACGATCAAATCTTCCTGGCCTTAGAAAAGCAGGATCAACAATATCTGGTCGGTTAGTGCTAGCAATTATAACTATACCTTTTCGATTTTCAATTCCGTCCATTTCAACTAATATTTGATTTACAATCGAAGCAAAGGTGTGTGTTCCTTCATAATCACCTCTTCCTGAAGAAATTGCGTCAATCTCATCAAAATAAATTATTGAAGGAGCTGCTTGTCGAGCTTTACGAAATATTTCTCTAATAGCTCTCTCACTTTCTCCTACCCATTTGGAATAGATTTCTGGACCTTTTATGGCTATGAAATTTGATTGACTTTCATTTGCAATTGCTTTTGCTAAAAGAGTTTTTCCACAACCTGGAGGTCCAAAAAGAAGAATTCCATTTAAGGGGCGTATACCCGCCTTTTCGAATAATTTTGGATATTTTAATGGCCATTCTACGGCTTCTCTCAATTCTTGCTTAAGATCTTCTAAACCCCCTACATCCTCCCATCCAATATCGGGAATTTCAACCATAACTTCTCGCATAGCAGAAGGTTCGATAAGATTGGTAGCTTTGATAAAATCTTCATCTTTAATCTTTAATTCTTGAATTATTTCGCTTGGGATTGGTTCATCCAAATTGATTTTCGGTAAAACTCTTCTTAGTGAGAACATCGCAGCTTCTCTACTGATTGCCATTATATCTGCACCAACAAAACCATGTGTTATTTCAGCATAATTATCTAAATTAACATCATCTTCCATAGGCATACCTCTTGTATGTATTTGGAAGATTTCTTTTCTTCCTTTAACGTTAGGAACACCGAATTCAATCTCTCTATCAAAACGTCCTGGTCTTCGTAATGCTTCATCGATCGCATTAATTCTATTAGTAGCACCTACACAAATTATTTCTCCCCTTCCACGTAAACCATCCATTAAAGATAATAATTGAGAAACTACACGTCTTTCAACCTCTCCTGAAGTATCAACTCTCTTTGGAGCAATAGAGTCAATTTCATCAATAAATATTATAGATGGGGCATTTTCTTCAGCCTCTCTAAAAATGTCACGAAGCCTGCCTTCACTTGCTCCATAAAATTTACTCATTATTTCAGGACCATTTATAGTTATAAAGTTTGCATTTGACTCTTGAGATACTGCTTTTGCCATAAGGGTTTTACCGGTACCAGAAGGACCATAGAACAATACTCCTTTTGGTGGATCAATATTTAATCGATGAAATAATTCGGGGTGTTTTAACGGTAATTCCACCATTTCTCTAATTCTTTGAATTTCATCGGTTAAACCTCCAACGTCATCATAAGTAACGACCCCGCCAGAGACATTTAAGACAGCAACTCTCTTATTAACTCTTATTATAGTATCTCTAGTAATTTTAACAACTTTATCTGAAGGCTTTAAATTTTCAACGATTAATCTGAGTGTTCCCAATGTTGGTCTTTTTTTCCCTCCAAATTGAAACATTTTCATTATATCAGACATTGGGTTGTCAGCGTCATCTCTTTGAACAAAAGTTCCTAAAATATCTACAATGTCTCCAATTACTACGGGTTTATCTATTAGTTTACCCTTAATCGCTTCTGCTTGTCTTTTTAAATCAATATTAGGGCGTGTGGGAGTTAATACAATCTCAATTGCGGGATATACTTCAGCAAGTCTAACTGTAATATATTCTCCTATTGTTGCTCCCGCATTAAGTCTTTGAAGTCCATCAAGTCTAATGATACCTTTTCCTCTATCTTGAACAGACGATACAGCAATACCAGTAGTTTTTTTCTTTCCCCTTATCTCGATAATGTCTCCGGGGTTTAAATCTAAATCAAGCATTATATCTTGATCTATATAACATAGAGAACGCCCACTTCGACTCTTTTCCAATCGTTCAATTCTGAGTTTCGCTGTTTTTTTCATATTGTTTTTTCGTGACATTTTAAATTCATAAAAAAAAAGTAATTGATGGTTTATTTTCTTTTTCTTTAATTTTTATAATAAAGTAATTATTAGAGATCTTCATTAATTTGGATGTTTAAATTATGTTCTAAATAAAATTTAAATGATTTTGATATCTCTGGTTCGTTTAGAGTTCTATTTTTATTTAGTTTCACATAATTTTTTCTTAATTTAATAATTCTCTTTTTCAATGGTAAATACCTTGAGAGATGTAAAAGTCTTCCTACGTAAATCCTTGTAATTTTATCAAGATTTTCATTATCCAAATTTGAAATTTCGCTCTCAAATTCTAAGGATTTAAGTTCAAATTTTTTATTATCCCTTTTTATAAGGATGTTCTCTAAAAAATCCTCTACTAAAGGGTTTAGCTCTGCCATTTGTGAAAGATCATATACTGCATCCGTAACATCCCACTTATATCTATTAAAATTATCAAATTTTTCATGAATTTTTTTAATAACCATATTTGGAATAGGTTCCCCTCTTTTTTCATTCCACTTCAAACAAATTTCAATGGGAGTAGCTATATGAATAATAAAAAAAAAAATCTTGAGCGTTTCGGCAATATCTCTTAAATCATGTCTCATACTGGAGTAATAGTTTAAATCATCGCTAATTACTATGTGCCCCTTTTCTAATTCACTTTTTATTTTTTTAAGGTTCTCTTTTCTAATGATGTATTCTTTTTCATAATCAAATTTATCTTCAGACAATTTTTGTCTTATTATATCAGGATCAATGATTTTAACATCTAAATTATTATATCTTTTTTTAATTGCAGACTTTAATAATTTTGCAAAGGTACTTTTACCAGAAGCAGGTAATCCTACTAAACAGATTAAAAAATTTTGGTTATCCAATAAAGAAATCGCCTAAATTGTATTAATACTTATATTCTTTATTAATTCTCGCTTTTGTTGTCTTGAAAAAGCTTTTATTTGTAATTCTCTTTGCATTGCTTCCTTTCTACTTCGATAAGATTCGAAATATTTTAACTCAATTTTTTTCTTACCCTTACAGAATTTAGCACCCATCCCACTTCGATGTTCATGCCATCTCCTATAAAGATTATTGGTGTATCCCGTGTAGTAACTTCTTTTTCCAGTCTTAGCAATAACTTCTAAAATATAAACATAGTATACATTCATATAAAATCCTCTATGCAATAAATCAACATTGTATTATTTATTTTTTTAGGCGATCTCTATAAATTTAGTTTAATTTTACAAGCATGCCTTCAAATATTTATTATATATATTACGATATCATAATTGATTAATTAAGAAAATAAGAATTAAATTTTTAATAATAAACGATTATTTAATTATTAAGATTCAAATTAGATGCCAAATTAGAACCTATGCCAAACGGGATCTTTTTAATTCGATGGGATATAGTTGAGGGGGGAATGATTCATTTAAAATATCCAGAAGCCCTAGAGATCCCAGATCCAGTTGTTCAACAAATAACAATATCGCATAACTTTACTGAATCTTATATTATTACAGAAGAGAAAAATTGGAACTCAGTTTCTTATTATAATGAACATAAGGAAATGATACTTGTTTTAGTTTTAAGTAAATATGATGATGGTAATGATTATTTAGAAATTCTTGAAAAATTTAATCAAGAAATTGAAAAAGAAACAGACGAAGAAAAATTAAAAGAACATCTGGAAAGTATGTTTCTTATCAGTTTGGATGCATTCCGAACCACTGATGAAGTTATTACAAAATTAAGTAATGAAGTTGCCTTTTTGAAAACACGAGAATATGATTATGACGTTAAATTCGATTATATCACAAAATCAAATCACTTATCAGTGAAAAGTAAAATATTATTTTTGTTAGCAATAAAAGATACAGTAAAGTTAGAAGATTTTAAACGAGTGATAAACACAAACAAACGATGGTTATTAAATGTTCTTGAAACGCTTGTAAAAAATGAAGTTATAGGATACAACTCTGAGAAAAATTTTTATTTTTTGAGGATATGAATGAATCTAAGATAAAAGTTAAAGTATTTGGATATGTTCAAGGCGTTTTTTTTCGTTATACTACTCGAAAATTTGCTCGAAATTTAGGTTTAACGGGATATGTTAAAAATATGCCAGATGGAACCGTCTATATCGAAGCAGAAGGGGCTAAAGATAAATTAAATGAACTTTTAGAATTTTCTAAACATGGACCTAAGTATGCTAGAGTAGAAAAAGTTGAATATGAATATTCACAGCCAACAAATGAATTCAAGGAATTTGATTACATGATTGAATACTAATTTTTCTGAAGAAATTTGATAAAAACATCGAAGATAATATCTTAGTAACACTTTCTTTCAAAAAGGACGGTTTAAATTCTTTATTTATGTCGGTTTTCTTAAAACGAAATGAATATTTAAAGATGTTCCAAACATTAAACCATAATAAAATTAGATTTCAAACACCTTTAATTCTAAGAATGTTTGGTGCTTTGAATAAAATAAACATGAGAAATGAAAATAGGTATATAATATGTAATTTCCTTGACCAATATAGTGATAAAATAGGTCTCAACATAGATATTTATGAGAGTAATAATAATAAATCTCTTAATCAACTACTTCTATTAGCACTTAACAAAGCTAAAGAATTTAATTTGGTTGAAGTATTATATAATGAATACATTAATTCTATTAATGCTATTAACACAAAGAAATCTATTTGAAAATCTTTTTTGAATTTCCATTAGACAGGATTAGTTAAGCAAAAAAATAAAATTATATAATTAATAGGGATAAAAATTTTTTAGATGAAAGTGATATCTTGATATTCTGAGTCTCCAATATCTTTTCTTGCTACTCCTAATTCTCTAACTTGTTGATTTAGTTTTAATACTGCATCTCTTACTATTTCTTTTTGTTTTGCACCCGTGCATACGATCCTTCCAGTTGAAAAAATTAGAAATACTGTTTTAGGATCTTGCATACGGTAAATTAAACCCGGAAAAACTTCTGGTTCATACATAGCATATTCCATTACAATTGCCGCCATATTAAGATCAATATTTGTATGGAGATCGCCAGATGCTACTATATTTTGAATTGTGATTTCTGGATTAGATAATTTTATACCTGCTTTTCTAATGTTCTTTACTACTTTATCAACAACTCTTTCTGCTTCTGCTGCTTGTCTAAGACCCGTAACTACCATTTTCCCCGTAGAAAATATCAAAATTGTAGCACGAGGTTTTTCAATTCTCATTACTAAACCGGGAAAACGTTCAGGATTATATTCAACCTCTGCATGCCTTCTTGCTATTTGATTAAGATCAATTTTTTCTGTAATCTCTACTACGACTGTTGCAACGACATTCTCTATTTTATAATCTAAATCAGTTTCATAATCATATTCTTCTTTTTCCTCTTCTTCCCCTTCTTCATCAAATTCATCTTCAAATTCGTCATCAAATTCTTCATCTGACATGATAATATTAAGTGATAATTATGATTTGGAAATTATAAAATTAAAATATTCTTTATTACAAGGTTTCCTTGTTAATTTTATTTAAATAAATCTTCCTTTATAAAGGTGGTAGATTTAAAAAAGATTACTGCTAAAATCACAAAATTTTGATAGTTGATATTTTATTTGCAAATATTTCTTCTTAAAAAATTAATATAGGAAAAGAAACTATCTAAAATTTTTTTAATGATTTTTAAGCATTTGAAATCTTATCTATAATTTTACTTGACAGCTCAATGAATGCTTCTTCGACATTTTGACCAGTTTTCGCAGAAGTAATAATGATTCCTAAATTATTAACTGTAGCATATTCTTTTGATTCACTTTCAGTTATTTTAATTTGATTTTTCAAATCAGATTTATTTCCTATTAATATTATAGGAGCATCATCTCTAGCTTCTCTAAAACTTTGAACCCATTCATCAAGTTTATCATAAGATTTTTTATTCGTCATATCAAAAACCAGAAGCGCACCATTGGCACCTTCCAAATAGAGCTTTCTAAGAGATTTAAAAGATTCTTGTCCGCCTAGATCCCAGATTTGAGCAGATACACTGCCATATTTGTCAAGTTCCATATCCTTTTTTAAAAGATTCACTCCTAGGGTACTTTTATAATTTTCTCTGAACTTATTCTCGATAAATCTATAAACTAATGACGTTTTACCTACATTTGCTTCTCCAAGAAGCACTAATTTTATAATATATGACATATAATGAACCCTTTTTATTAATTTGGCTTAATTAATCAATTAAATAGAAATTAATTTCAATATTTTGGTTTTATACCAATAAAATAATAAAATTACAATTTTAATTTATATTCAAAATATAGTTTATACTTATTAATAATTTTCTAATAACATTTTAAAATTAATTTGAACACTTTTATTAGAGTCAATGACTTTTCCTAAAAAAATAGTAGCAAAAAAATAAGTTATAGAATTAATCCTTCTGGAAAACGAGCATAAAAGTACAGTAATTCTCACCGGTTTGTAAACTACATCCGAGTTCTTGAGCAAAACAATGACGATCACTTAGTTTTTCCACAACACCTGCTAACAATCCAGCTTCAAATGAACAGAAGCTTCCTGCAGTTTTAATTCCTTTTTTAATTAGATCTTTTATAGATGAATGGTCTTTTAGTTTTAATTGTATAATTTCATCTGTACTTTCAGTTATCTCAACTGATCCAAGATTAAATTCGTTAATAATTCGCTTTAATTCCTCCGGAATTTGATATATATCCTTAACGGTCTTAATCTTTAAGGTACTTCCTAATTCATGTCCTAAATAGTAAAAAATTGCCTCTAGTTGGTGACCTAATGCTAATAAAGCACCAACTTTCATATCTCCAATTGATTTGCCCTCTTTTAAATTTTTTCTCATTTGGGCTAGTATTTTAGAGAGTAATTGCCTATCCATTAATGTTCACTTTATTTTAATATATATTTTATTTTATTTTTTATTTTTATTTTAAAATTATAATTTAACCGAAGATATAAACGCATAAAGTATCGCATCTATGATTTCTTCTTCTTGAATATTTACGGATATTCTTTTATCAGCTATGATTAATGTGGGTACGGAGGTAATACGATATTCTTGAGTAAATTGATGATTCTCTTCAAGATCAATTGATATTTTTTCTATTCGTAGTTTTTTACCAAACAGCGAAATATTTATTCTCTTTAACATTTCTTCGACTGGTCTGCAAGGAGCACAATGATTTGATGAGAAAAATAAAATTTTTGGATATCCTTGATTGATATCATCAAACATGTTCTATTCTTCTTTATATTTGTTGTATAACTCTTTTATTATTGCCTGAAATGCTTCAAAAACTCCCTGTCCGGTCTTTGCAGATGTATTATAATAACCAAGAAAGTTCCTTTCTTCGACTAGTGTTTTTATATTTTGATCATCTAAATTCTTTTCATCAACTAAATCAGTTTTATTACCAAACAAAACAATAGGAAGATCTCCGGTATATTTTTTGATATCTTCATGCCAATCAACTATATTCTTAAAGCTATCTTCATCAGTATGAGAAAATACTATAATTGCAGCCTTGCTTCCCTTATAAAATGTAGGACGCATAAAGTTAAACTCGTCTTGCCCTGCAATATCCCAAAAAAATAATTTACAATTATCCCCTTCTATTTCTTCGTCATATTTCGAAAATTGGGCACCTAATGTTTTAATATAATCTTTTTGAAAGCTACCTTGAGTATATTTCTTAATTAAGGAGGTCTTACCAACAGCACCATTACCTATTACAGTTATTTTAAATACGAATCCTTTAGCAACGTCATTTTTTCCCATTTAAATCACTCGTTCAATTAATTTTGTTTAATTCTGTTTTTAATGCAATATTTATCAAAAGTATACAATAATATTTTTTTATTTAATTTTATTTGTTATTAATTTATATAAATAATAACAACTCATTTTAAATTTTTACATTGCGATTTATAGTTCAAGATATAAACAATATGGTTTTTTGTCAGAGCTGTTGCATGAATGTGTTTCCTACTCGACCGAGATTTAATATTAGAATATTTGGAATTTTTGCAATATTAATGGTGATTATATTTACCACAATTACTATAGTATCTTTTTCAATTTTATCAGAGATTTTTCTTTTTATCTATTTCATGTGGGGTTTTTTGATAATCAATCCCTATCTTATATATTATGGTTTACAGAAGAAAAATTATTGTCCAAGATGTTTTGATAAAACTTCTGAAAGAAACCTGGAGTATAAACCCTTTGGAGAAAAAGAACCTGAAATTTATAAAGTTTTAGCTCCTTCTCAAAAATCCATAATAAAATGGCATTGTCCCCATTGCGGTAATTCTTTAAATGAAGGGGCAGTATTTTGTGGGACATGCGGGAAAAAGTTTGAGATTCAACGGTAATTAAAATCATGGATATTTTAAAAAGAATAGAAAAACTCATTAGTGATTTTTCAGAGCAAAATTTAAAGATTTCTATTGCTGAAAGCTGTACGGGTGGTTTTATATCACATATGTTTACTAATATTTCTGGCGCATCAAAAGTCTTCGAAAGAGGAATTATTTGTTATAGCAATCAAGCAAAAATAGATCTACTCAATGTAGATCCAAGAACAATAGAGGAATTTGGTGCAGTATCAGAAAATGTTGTAAAAGAACTAGCTAACAATATAAGAATTCTCTCTAATGTTGAAATTGGAATTGGAATTAGTGGTATTGCAGGTCCAACTGGAGGGACGTCAGAAAAACCCGTAGGACTTGTATTTATAGGCATCTCAACTGAAGAAGAGACTACTGTTCTGGAATATAATTTCAAAACAGATCGTATTACATTTAAAAAAAGAGTTCTAGATAAAATTATTCAATTTTTAGAAGAATTTTTTCAGGCAGAATTCATTATGTAATAAATTAATAATAGTTATTCATCAATCAATTTTCCATTCTCCATTATTTCTTTTTTAGAACCATCCATATATTCGACTGTTATGTTAGCTTTTGGTTCAGTAACAAAATCCCAATGCATTTGAGATCTTGATGTTCCTCCAAAAAATTTATTGGATCCAAAAGCAACATGAACACTTCCATTAATTTTTTCATCTGTAAGAATATATCCAATTGCTTTATTTATAACAGGATTACATCCAATACCTAGTTCAGCAACGTTATAAGTCCTTAATTCTGGTACTTTATCTTCTCTATCGATCTTTTCACTTTGTTTAAAAGCCTCAATTAAGAGATCTAAGCCATTATCAACAGACACCTTATTTATCAATAATTTACCATCCTTAAAACTAAGTTCTATATTTTTTAAAATTTTATTAGAATATCTCTCAATTGTTAATGGACAAAAAATCTTGCCTTCTCCTTGTTTTTCATTCGGAGGAATAAACACCTCACCAGCAGGTAAATTGCCTCCTAAATCACCTAAAGTAATTTGTTCGTCAGAAAGTAATCCATCATCGAGAATTTTAGGTCGATTTTCTATGGAGACCCAAAAATCCGTACCAAAATCATCTTTCACATATACTTTCTTAGCATTTTCGAAAAACTTTCCTAAATTCTTAGTGATATTAGTTAATTCTTCTGATGGAATGCTCATACCATCAACAATGAATTTTTCGAATAGATCATAATCAATATTATAGAAATTTGCGGCTTTCTTTGAAGGCCAAGCGGCATAACACCATTTTTTCCCTGGTGCATATTCTTCCTTGAACCCATATAATATTTCTTTTAATGGTGCAACTGATTTCTGATAAGCGTTAAGTTTTTCTTCTGGTGCATTATTACGAATCATAGGATCTTCGGGATACTCAATTACTATGTAAGCATCGATTTTTTTAATCATTTCCAGATAATGTAGCGGCGGTTTTTGTAATGTTTTTACTTTAATTTGATTATCTTGCCACATTGATTCCTCAAAATAATCACTTACAGACGTAATATGTGGAATTCCTCCTTTTCTAAGAACACTTAAACCTATTTCTTCTAGGAGATCCTGGCAATAGATAGCACCTTTTATAAGGATGAATTCGCCTTCTTTTTTTATGTTTACACTTTTGGTAATATTTTCAGCACATAACTTAATTTTTTCTTTAGTAATCATAAATAAAAGAAATTTTAGATAAATAATATTTTTTATTAAATATATAAAGTTAAATCAATTAGGAAAATAATCAAAGGATTTATTATATAAAATTATTATAATAAAAATATTGAATTGAAAACAAATATAGTAGATAATACTCAAAAACTAAATTAATAAATTTAAAATACTTAAAAATGGTTGTTCGAGAAGCAGGCTTGTTATTCAGAGGATTTACTTTAGTAAAAAAGAGTTATCATAAAACATCAAAAGGAAAAATAGATACTGATTTGAGAAGTGGTCTGCTTACAGCTATTTTAAATTTTGCTCAATCAACTTTTTCTAAAGATATAGTGGAATATTTTGAAGGAAAGAAATTCTTAATTGCCTTTACTGAAGATGAAATTACTGCTGAAGATAGCTTTGAACCAGAATTAATAATTTCTTATGCTATTTTAGACAAAGAAAAAAAAATTGAAAGATACATTCGTAAAATTATTCAACCATTATTGAAACAAGTAACTAAAGAATTTAAGACACTGAATTCTGGAAAGAATCTATCTGAAGTATCTCAATTTAAGGTTTTTAAACAAAATCTTGATACAATTTTTGGAACCGATACACAAACCATTGATCAAAAGCTAAGAGGTATATTTTAGTATTTCACTTTATTTCTAGTTTTTTTTAAAAACCACAATATAATAGGTAAAGCAATTGTAGCATCGGAAATAAGTGTTGAATGTTTAGCAGTTTCGTGTATTTTCCCCCATGAAATAGCTTCTTTTAAAGTAGCACCACTCAATCCTCCAGGCTCAGGTCGATCCATTGTAATTTGAATAGCATAGGTAGCAGAATTCGGACTAAATTGTAATGATTGCAATATAAAATTCTTTGGAACACCTCCTCCAATAATACATACACCTGCAATCTTCGCATCCCATGCTAAATTTACCATTTCTAGCATATCTGTAAAATGATTTAAATTCAGTTTTTGATGGTGAAATCCTAATTGTAATGCTAAACCTGAATCTGTAAAGGCAGGACAAAAAATTGGTATTTGCATCTCAGAACATATCCTCAGAATTGAACAAGAATCCTTAGGTAATTGATCTCCGAGGAATCTTAAAAAAGAACTTACAGACATCTGATTATCGGGTATTTCTAATTCTGACACAAAATCTTCAATGCCTTCATATACTTTATTTGGCATATAAATATCATAAATTCTGTTAATTTCTTCTCTATGTAAATCTTTATCATCAATTTCTTTTGATTCAAAATCTCCTTGTAAATGATGATATCCCAAAGCTTCTGCGAGATCATGAGTTAAATTAGCACCAGTAGTTACTAATATATCAATATACCCTTCTTTTATAAAATCGTAAATTACTTTTTGCATTCCAGCCGGAACGAGTGCACCTGCTAATCCAAAGAATTTAACACAATCAGAATTTTTTATCATTTCATCGTAGATTTCACAAGCTAAAGCTAATCTTTTTGCATTAAATCCCGTATCTTTTAGGGAATTTATCAATTCAACAATATCTGTATTATCTTTTATTTCGAATTGATTTACTTTGTTCAAAATTTTTCTAAAATCTTTCTCTGACATTAAAATCATTACCTATTGTTTATTTGCTATAAAAGAAATAAGTTCTATAATCAATTTCGCAGCTAAATTACATGTCATTTTATTTTCTAAATCTAAATTGGGTGCAACCTCAACAAGATCAAATCCTATTACTTTAAAATTTTCGGTTATTTTCTTCAATATTTGCCATAATTCACGATAAGAAAGTCCACCTGGCATTGCAAAACCAGTACCTGGAGCAATGGAGGGGTCTAAAGCATCAATATCTATAGAAATGTACAAATACTTAATTCCTGAATTTTTAAAAAAATCGATTATTTGTTCAGTATATTTATTAAGTCCTTCTATTAACTGATAGGCATTAAGATATTCTAGTTCCTCTTGTTCTGCTAGTTCTAATTCAGGAATATCAATATCTCGAACTCCAACAATGAAAAGATTCTTATTATTAATATAATCTAAATCATATAACCTATGCGTTAAAGTTGCATGTGAATACACACCTTTATCCCATTCTTGGTAAAAATCTAAGTGTGCATCAAAGATGAGTACTCCGAATTCTTCTTTCTTGCTAAAATGATCCCCTACAGATTTTGTTACGGGAAAAGAACAAAAATGGTCTCCTCCTATCATAATAGGAATAATATTCCCATTCTTGATGTATAAATCATTAATATAATTCTTGACTACTTTGAGATTTTGTTCCACATCGTATTTTTTAATAGGAATATCTCCTACGTCAGCTACTTTAAACTTATTGATATGATTTCCTAGTTCTGTTGTCCATCCAATATCGTTTGTCACATTTCTAATTCTTTCAGGAGCGATTGATGAATTAGGTAATTTGATTGAAGTTAAATAGTCCCAAGGTATACCAAAAATTACAAATTGAGTATCCTTATTGATAATATCGCCAAATTCGAAAAATTTCATTTCATATTTTCTCCTTTTTAGTTATATATCTTACATCTTATCTAAGGTCTTAATTCCTAAGATATTTAATCCCGTTTTAATGAGAATTTGAACACAATATATTAGCAACAGTCTTGCTTTTTCTAATTCTTTATCCTCAGTAATTACTTGACAAGAAGTATAAAATGAATTGAATGCTTGACATAAACTAAGAAGGTATTGAGGGATTAAATGAATATTATATGTTTTTTCAGATGTATCAATAATTTCAGGAAAATAAACTAATTGTTTTATTAAAAATCTCTCTTTTTCATGATTTAATAAATCCCAATTAATGTCTGTACTGATTTCTCTTCCAGATTTTGAAATAATTGACGCAATCCTAGCATAACAATATTGAATATAAGGACCTGTTTCACCTTCAAAAGAGATACTCTCATCTGGTTTAAAAATAAAACCTTTTACAGGACTGTACTTTAAAATATAAAATATCATGGCAGCGAGACCAATTGTTTCAGCTCTTACTTTCTTTTCCTTTTCAGTTAAATCGGGATATCTTTTATTTACTTCATTAAATGCAAGTTTTTCAACTTCTTCAATGACGTCATCTCCATCGACAACCGTTCCTTCTCGACTTTTCATTTTTCCACTCGGTAAACTAATCATTCCATAAGATAGATGATAATTATCTTCTTTAAAGCCTAGCATATCTAATATGGCAAATAACCACTTAAAATGTTGATTTTGTGGATCCCCTACTACATAAATAGATCTGTCATAATTGAAGTCTGCTTTTTTTTTATAAGCGAGATATATATCTTGAGTAATATAAATGGAAGTCCCATCACTACGGATTAAAAATTTATCAGGTAGATTATACTTTTCTTTTAATTCTACAAAAATAGCTCCGTCTTCAGCTCTTTTAAAGATTCCTTTTCTCAATCCATCGAGAATAATCTCTTTTCCTTTTAGATATAAATCAGATTCAAAATATTCTTTATCAAATGAGATGCTAAGTTTTTTAAAGGTAACCTTAAAACCGTCTAAAACCCAATTATTCATTTTTTTCCATAGATCTAAAGTATCTTTATCACCCATCTCCCATAATCTTAATAATTTATAGGCTTCTTGCTCAAGACTTGGATTTTTTTCTGTCATTTTACTATACTTTACGTAAAAGTCTCCTACAAAATGATCACTTTTTTTATCTGGTTCCTTATTATTTCCCCATTTTTTATAGGCAAGCATACTTTTACAAATATGAATACCACGATTATTATATAAATTAACTTGAAAAACTCTATGTCCTTTATATTCAAGCAAATTAGAAAGTGATTTGCCAAGTAATATATTCCTAATATGTCCAAAATGGAGAGGTTTATTAGTATTAGGAGAAGGATACTCAATAACTATTTTTAGTTTTTTAACGTTCTCTGATATGTCTCTTATCCGTCCATAATCACTTTTTAATTCAAATATATTTTCAAGAATAAATTTTGGGTCAATTATAAAATTTAAGTATGGACCTGCTACGTTGATATTACTTATAAACTCTGGGAGTTTTATTTTATCTTTTAAATCTTGAGCTATTATATTTGGTTTTTTTTTATGAAATTGTGAAAGTTTAAAACAAGGAAATGCATAAGTATAATCAAATTCCGGAGGAGGTATTTCTATTAATGCTTCTATTTCTTCTAAATTAAGATCTGAAATAATTTCCTTCAGAATATTCGCTAATGACCTTTTATCTATAACTTTCATTTTCAAAATCGGAAAAAGTTCTAAGACGTTAATTTCTAAGTTGAATGTAACTTTTATCTGTTTTGATAAATATATCTAATTTAGCTCATAAAATTTATGTATATGAATTAAGGTTTTATTGAATTATGTCATTTAAAGAAGATACAAAAAATGATTTGCCAAAATGGCCTATATATGATAAAAATGAAATAAATGCTTTATCAGATGTAATAAAATCACGTAATTGGTGGGGCGGTTTTCCTGGAGATCATCAAGGTGAAAATGTCTGGAGATTCCAAGAAGAATTTGCACAATTTCAAGAAGCTAAGCATTGTATGGCAGTGTGTAATGGAACAGTTGCTATTGAATCGGCATTAATAGCTTTAAATATTGGTATGGGAGATGAAGTAATTGTCTCAGATTATACTTTTGTAGCTTCAGCTTCAGCAGTAATAGCAACGAATGCAGTACCTATCTTTTGTGATATTGATCCCAATACTCTCGTTATGGACGTCAATAAAATCGAATCATTAATTACAGATAGAACTAAGGCAATCATCCCTGTCCATTTGGGGGGAAATCCTGTCGAATTAGATAGATTATTAGAGATTGCTTATAAAAATGATCTATTTATTATTGAAGACTGCGCTCACGCTCATGGCTCACGTTACAAAGGAAAAAGAGTGGGTAATTGGGGTGATGCGGGAACTTTCAGCTTTCAGGCCTCGAAAATCATAACAAGTGGAGAAGGTGGTGCGATTATTTGTAATTCTGATGATTTAGCTGATAAGATTTATTCATATATTGATTGTGGGAGAAAAAAGAATGGATATTCTTATGCTCATTATTCTTTTGGAACTAATTACAGATTGGGTGAGCTTTATGCAGCATTACTACGGAAACAATTAGAAAAGTTCCCAGAACAACATAAATTAAGGAACAAAAATGGTCAATATTTTGGAAATAAATTAAATGAAATTGGTGGCATCCAAACTATGAAATTAACACCTGGAACTGAAGAATGTGGTTATTATGTATACCCAATTGTTTTTGATCTTTCACAATTCGGAAAGATAACTAAAAAAGAGTTTAATAAAAAGTTAAATAAAAATGGAATTCCAACTGACGATTGTTATCCTCCTTTACATAGAGTAGACTGCTTTAAAAATATAAAATTAAAGAAAGGGATTGATTATGGTAATGCAAATTGGGGTAAAGAGAGAAGTTTTGACAATAATTTTCCAGTGGTTTCTGATATCTACTCAAGAAGTATAGAATTTCCTCATGAAATATTATTAGCATCAAAAAACAAACTAGATTGGATAGTAGAATATATTAAAACGTTAAAAAAAGATTAAATAATATTAATTTTATAATATTTTTAAAAAAAAGTTAAAAATTTTTAAGAAAGAATATAAATTAATTTCTTATAGCTTAAAATTTGGATGTTGGGAAAACAATGACCGAAAAAAAAGACAATTTCATGTTGAAATGGAATGATGATACAGGTCAATTTGTACCGATCGAATCTGATGCAGACATGAATGAAGGAATTTTTATAGAATTGGTTGACGAAGCAAAATGGAGATATTTTTATATAAAAGGTGCCTCATTAATAGCTCGTCGTACCGCGCTAAGGGCTGCTAATGGAATATCAAAAACTGGGTATGTTCACCCTAAAACAAATTTGCGATATGGTGTTGAATGCGAACTATTAGAAGAAATATCACCATATGAAGATATGCCTAATACTCTTAGAAAATCTCAACGTTCTTGGTATAAAGGCGAGTATAAACAGTACTAAATAAAACAATTTTGAGTTCTTTTCCTTTCTTTTTTTAAAATAAATAACACTTAAAAATTAATTATTGGGTCACTTCTTCTACTCTTTTAGTTTCAGAACTTTTATACATTGAATCTACAATTTGAAGTATTTTTTGACCATACTTGCCGTCCGTCAATGGCTTTTTATTTTGATTTATACAATCAATAAAGTGACTGATTTCTTGCTGATAACCAAAAGACCATGATTCTTCTGGAACTGGAAATGTCCATCCTTTAGTTGTTGAGGCTTTTTCAACAGCGTATCCATAACCTTTTTCACTATAGACACTAATTAAATTACTATAAGTCGGTGCTACCTTAATTTGACCTTTAGTTCCAAATAATTCAAATTTCATATCATAACCCCCTGGAGCTGTCCATGATTCCTCTATAACAACTTGAGCATCGTTTTCAAAATATAATATTCCCACAACATTATCTTCAACTTCACATTTGCCAAATTTTTCCCTCTGGGAAATAAGAGTTTTGGTTTGGCAAAATACTTCTGAAACATCACAATTCAAGTACCATACTAAACATGCAATATCATGAATGCCTAAATCTATCAAAACTCCCCCTCCTGCTTTTGCTTTTTTATAAAACCACTCAGAATGAGGTCCTGAATGTTGTTCTTTTCCTCTTCCCATATAAATTGTTCCAAGAGCGTCCTCATCAATAATTTCTTTTACCCTGCTAAATGATGGAGCATACATGGTATTTTCACAATAAAAAATCTTTCGGTTAGATGATTTCTCTGCGTCTAACATATCTTCTCCCTCGTTTATATTTTTTGCTAATGGTTTTTCAACAAGGGCATGTGTTCCGGAATTTAAGATGTCTATAGTAACATCTCTATGCAAATGGTTAGGAAGACACACAGAAATTGCGTCACATTCCAATTTCAACAAATCTTTATAATCTCCAAACGGTTTACCTGGAATATTGAACTTTTTTATAAAGCTTTTTGCTTTTTCTAAAGAGGATGCAGCGATTCCAACAATTTCTACATTTGGTACTAAACTATAAGCATAAAAATGATCTTTTGCACTAAAACCAGAACCAATTATGCCTACCTTAACTTTCTCCATTTTAAAATATCATTTAAAATAATATGAAATACACTTGATAATCTAATAATTTAATGTGAAGTTTAAGTTTTGTTCCAAAATTCTAATGGAGATAAAAATTCTTTAATTTTAGAAAAAGGACACACCATAATACAATTTCCACAATCACTGGAATTTTCAACCCAAAATTCAAAACATTTTTCTACATCAACATAATATTTTTTAACTCCGGGATTATTAGAAATTGTGGCTGGTGTAAAGGTTGGATTCTCTTCTTTTGAAATTGCATTATTTTCACAAGCTTCAGCGCATTTAAAACAGTTTTTACAATAATCCTTAATTTTTTCAATGAATTCTAGGTGTGGCTGATCAGAGGTTAATGGTAAATCCGTAAAAACCTTACATATACGTACTCTTGAACCAAATTCAGGAGTAAGCAGTAACCCATTTCTACCTAAAGCACCAAGTCCAGCATCAATTGCTAATGGTATACTAAGCGCAGTATCATTACCGCATTGAATCGCTCTATATCCTAAATTTCTAATAAATTCACCTAGACATGAGATAATAAATGCCATTTTTGAATACGCGATTGCAGAGGCTGCAGCTGCGGGTTGAGCTGGGGCTGTCGAAATTGCATCTTCATCCATTTCCACACCCATTACTATCACTTTATCTATTCCCTCTGGTAATTCTATAGGTTGATCGTATATTGAATCTGCAGCTTTTCCTTCACGAACTCCTTTTTTTGCTTCAGCTTCACTAATTTCATTAGGTCTCTTAAATCCTGTTTTGTAAATCCATTTTTCATTAACATCCGCAATACCTACTAAAGAAGCTCCATAAAATTTTGCTGCTTTTTTAATAGCTTTCGTGAAGCTTTCTGAATTTTCAATAATATGTTTAGATTTCATCCAATTTACTCCATAACCAATATCTATCAAGTCTTTCCTTTCCCATGTGAAAGCATTAGGAAATCTTTCATATACAGTCCAACCAGCCGCAACTAAAGCGAAATCTACTCTTGAATACCCCTCTTTTTTTGATTCTATATGTTTTTCGATATTAGTATCAATCATTTTTTGGTAAGTGGCTAAAGTGTTATCCCACAATCTTCTAAATAACATGTTATTTTTTTGCTTAAATCGTTTGTAAACCGTTTCATCTATCTCATAAGGATTCTTTTTTTCTCTGAGCATATTCTTATAGCAACTTTATACTATTAACTGATGTATAAAATTAATGTAAACTAAAGTAAAAAATAAGTAAAATAATTTAATTTTTGAGATTTGTTATTATTTTTCTTCTAACTTCCAAGCTCCATAGATTAAAATGCTTAAATCGATTAGCAAAAAAATCCTCATAATTTTTTGTTCTATTACCATAATTGTACGACTAGCAGAAATTCCGATTAACCCTACCAATAAAGCTACAAAGAATATAATAAAAAACATAGTAAAAATATATCCAAAATTCTTAGAAAATTTGTCACTTAAGAATAATGTTATCGAATAAAAAAATCCCATTAGAAAGAGAGATGGGTATCCAATATATACAAAGATCCAATGAGGAACATTAAGAATATCAGCAGGCGCAAATATAATTCCAATTATAGCTATTGATGATAAAACTCCAAAATATGAGCCGATTTTGCTTGTTTTAATCTCTAATGTTCCTACTTCAAATTTATGCATAAACACCAGATAAAATAAAATCATAGTAATCGCATGTATACCATAAGCAAATGAAAAGAGTGTCATGGAGATTGGATTAGGATCACCATTCCAAGCTGTTATCCTCCCTAAATCACTAAAAGTATTCCCCCAAAATGAATATCCAACGATTGAAGTATTATCTCTTATACCACCAGGATAAGTAAACATAGCTATAGCTATAAGTACTATGTATAAAATAATCCCTATAAAGGCGAGAAGATACACTTTTTTATTAGATATTTTTAAATTCATATTTTATACCAATTTCTTTTAATTTTTCATTGTATTTTTATTAATAATATTTGTTCTTTTTTACTATATAATTGTTTATTTATTATTAATCTATTAAAAGTGATGTAGAAATGAATAAAGAGGTTAATTACATCAATCAGATAGGTATGGGTGTTGATCAACATGGTCATAATGATGATTGTACCAATGCCGCTATAAAAGCTATTAAAAATGCTATATCAAATAATTGTTTAACTGGTTTGAGTGAGATCTATGATCTAAAGAAACCAAATGATTTATTAAGAATGAAGGTTCATGTAAAAATTGGACTCCCATATCCAGAAAATATTAATGAGAAGAAAGTTTTGAAAGCAATACCTTTTGGTGAAAAATCAATAGAATTTGTCAAAGGAGGTTTAGTAGCACAAGGCATTATGATTAAAGAATTGGGAGATACTTCAGATAAGATTATTGTGTGCAATGCGGCTGTAAATGTTTCGATCAAGGAATTATAATCAATAATTTTATTAAAACAATAGATTTTCTAACCCAATTTCCTCTTCAGCATACTTCTTTAAAGCTTTCCAATGGTCTTCCGAAGTTCCGAAGTATTTAAATACCGCAATTCCTAACCCAAAATCAAAACCTCTCATTTGTTTGAGCATTTCTTCAACATTACATTCTACTGAATTTGTAATTGTTAGCGCTGGAGCCTTAAACTCCCTAGCTCGTTTTTTCATATTTCTAATAAAATACCAAAAGAAAAAGTTAGCAACTTTTCCCCAATACCACCCATCATCTCTTGTACCCATCAAATAAGGATATTCCATGGGTGAAACAATATCCAGAATTGAAGATAATTTAATCCAATCCTGCCCCAATCTTTTTCTTGAGAATAGTTTTTTAGGTCCTGGGAGACAGAACCATCCAGAAACGCAAGTATTATCTATAGATTTTATAGTATCATGAAGTTTTTGAGCGTAATTTGCTATAGTTTCAGCTTTAAAATCATACCATTCAATACTTTTTAATAATTTTGGTTTATTCCCATAACTATTTCTGAATTTTTGTATACAACGGTGGCAAGTACACAAATCTGTAAACGCTCCATCATATCTAATATAATCAGCAAAAAATCCCTTAATAGGATACGTTTTTACAACTTCTTTAACAAGCTCTAATAAATAATTTACATGCTCACTATTAGGACACATAAAACTTGTTAAAGGAGTATATCCTTTACCTCGTGCATCTCGAGATTTACCAGCTTTCTCATCAATTTGATCGGTTAAAAATGGAATTTTTTTCTGATAATCTTCAAAAGAAATGCCTTCTGGTATATCTACTCTCATCTCACTTTCAATATGTGTCGAAATTTCACCCTCTTTGTAGTTAATTCCATGTTTCTTTCCATTTTTACCATGAACACTCACTCTTTCTGGGTGTAACCATCCTTGATAGGCATCATTCATGCTTGTGAACGAAACATTTACTTTTACATTACTTTCTTTTCCAGCATCACAAAATTCTCCCAAGATGTCTCGTTCTGTTGGATTCCACCCTACTTTTGTATCCCATGTACAAGCACCATCCGTGTCTTTAATTACAATTCCAAGAGTATTAAAATGGGCTTCTTCAAGTTTTCTCATGATTTCAATGATATTTAACCGTTTTTCAGCGAATTCATAATCTAACTTTCTGAAACCTTTTGGTCCTCTTATAGGCATTAATCCCATTGCATAAATTTTTTTAACTCCAAAATGCTTGATAAGAGCATCAACCTTATGCTGATCGATTTTAAAATGTTTTGACCAATCTAATTTTTTTACCATGATTGTTGTAAATTAATCAAATAAGAATAAAAATATTAAACATGTGTAAATACATTATTTTAATTGACAAATCTATAAATTATAATGACATAAAATTTTAAACTAATATTATAATCTTTTTAATATATCATTTTAAATTATTTTAAATAATAAAAAAAAGATATTTATTATAGAAATCTTAATAGTGATTAAATCAAAAAAACAAGGAATCTGTTTTAGTAAAACAAAAATATAAATATAAGAAAGTTTAATTTTTTAAAATTTAGCTTCTTAGCTAAAAGCCTGAATGGATTGAGGAGAATAAAGGTGTACGACGCAACATATAAAATTGTGATCTTTGGAGATGCAGGTTGTGGTAAAACCACTTTGACTCAAAGATTCTTAACAAATTTGTTTAAATCAGATTCTAAAATGACTATTGGTGTAGATTTTGAAGTCAAAAGCCTAGAGATCAATGGGAAAAAGATTAAACTCCAAATTTGGGATTTTGGAGGGGAAGAACGATTTCGATTTTTATTACCTACCTATGTAAGAGGAGCTAATGGAGCTTTATTTATGTATGATGTTACAAATTATAGTTCATTAGCACATATAGATGATTGGTTGTTGGTAATAAAAAGAGAACTCAGGATTGAAGAACAATTTCCTATAATAGTGGTAGGTGGAAAAGCAGATCTGATAGAAGATCGCGAAGTTTCTGGAGATGAAGGCATTAATATTGCGAGATCTAGGAGTGTAGATGGGTTTATAGAATGCAGTTCGAAGACGGGCGAGAATGTAGAAGAGACATTTGAGGCTCTGTCTCGATTAATGATGCAAAACTCTAATTTGCTTTAGGAGAAAATCTGAGATCTTCCCTTAAATAAAACTTTTTACTCCTTTTAAATAAAAATAAAGTATTTGAAAACCTAATTTCCTAGTTTCAATCTTTAGTTTGTTCTTCTAATGTCAATTTTTGCTTTAATCTTAAATCCTTTCTTCTAAGCGATACCATAATTTGAAAGTCAAGGTCTTTTTTGTAAGCATCAGCGCACTTTACTATTTCCCCAGCGATATTCTTCTCAAATTCATCATATTTAATATTGATTCCGTTAAACATTGGTATTTCTGCGAAATTTTCAATCAAATTTTCCACTAACTCTTCTGGTAATACGTCTGATCTGTCTTTAACTGCTACACCTATTATTTCTTCTAATTTATTATAAATTTCTCTCTTACTAAATTGACAAAGTACGCATTTTGAGCTTCGATATTGAAAAATTTTTAATATAATTAACCCTGTAAGGAATTTAGAATTTCGAATTAAAATCTCTTTATCTACACTACCATATTCGCTTATGTATTGGTGTACATACTTTTCAGTATTAATATATAACTTAGAAAAGACTATCGCTCTATCAAAATACGCTGGAACTATACAAAAAATTCGGGTAAACCAAAATGGTTTGATCCCTACTGGTGGATCTTCATAGAAAATATAATATACAATTCTCCCATCTCTTTTTTTATATAGAGTAAACTCCTTTTTTAGCATATTTAAATAAGTAGAGATTGTAGAACGAGCAATCTCTTTAAAATATCGTTTGTACTCTTCCTCGACTTCCCCAGTCGTAATCTTTTTCTTTCCTGCTAAATAAAATTTTAATAGAATCCCTAAGATCCGATTTTCATGAAGACGCCCTGTTTTTATCTGTTGTTCTTCTGATTCATCTTCTCTAATTTGGTACAAAAATGAAATTTCTGGCGCGAAATCTTGAATAACCTTATCTAAAACTTTAAGTTTAGAATCTGTAATTTGCGTTGCTTCTAATTTCGCGCTTTCAATTAATAACTTTTCTATTTCTGATTTTTCAGACAATATTAAAATACTCTTTGAATTGTATTAATTATTATCTAGTATTATTATTAAAAAATCTTTAATATCTTAATAAAAATTTGTATCCTAATATCCTAGAATATCTAGCTTTATTTAACTTTCTATCTAATATCATAATATTTTGACATATATTGATACATTATCTTTTTTACTTTTTAATATAATTTCTTACTTCATTAATTAGTTAAATTTAAGTATTTAAAAATTAAGAATAATTGACTTAAGAATTGGATAAATCTTTTAACAACTATATTTAAAAATTTTAATTTTTTCCATATTTCTCTTTCCATACAGGATCAGCTTCTTGTAATGCCCTTCTTTGGACTTTTCCAATTAAATTTTTCGGCAATTCACCAATAATTGCTATACTGTGGGGTACTTTATAATGTGCCATGTTCTTTTTCGCCCATTCCTTTATTTTCTGAGGTGAACAATCACAATCCTCTTTGATTGCAACCCAGGCTTTTATTATTTCTCCATATTCCTCATCAGGAAGACCTGCAACAGCTACTTCTGTAATATCTGGGTGTTTCATCAATAATTCTTCCACCTCTTTAGGGAAAACGGAATATCCTTTGAATTTGATAAGCTGTTTTTTTCTATCTCTAATTTCTATTGTTCCATCTTCATTCATAAACCCAATATCTCCAGTTAAAAGCCATAATTTTCCCTTATATTCATATATTGTTTCTTTTGTTTCTTCAGGTTGATCAAGGTATTTTAACATTATTTGAGGTCCAGATATACAAATTTCACCTGTATGCTCAACACCAAAATTTGTATCTTCAGGATTTCCTATACATAGTGGACCCTTTTCAAAATCATCTATCGGCCAAATCCCCCATTCTGTTCCTGTAAATGGCATTCCAATACTTCCAATGGGGCTTTCTCCGAATAAATTTCCTGCACTTACGGCAGGACCTGCTTCTGATAGACCATATCCTTCCACAATTCGCCCTCCTGTATTCTCAATAAAAGCATCTCGAACTGGTGCATGTAATGGACCTGCACTTGATATACACAAAGTCAACTTTCCCATTACTCTAGGAAATCTTCTTTTAAGATTTTTAAGTTCTGCGAGTTTTTTAAATAATAGTTCTGTACCAGTATAGATTAATCCTTCTTTACAAGGTAATCGCTCAATTTGTTCACATAGTTCCGCTTGAGAAGGAGGTGTTGGAAAAAGCATTATCCAACCTCCTATTGCTAAAGTTGTATTCATAACAATAGTATGAGCAAAACTGTGGAATAATGGAAGTATTCCGATGTTTCCAATTCCTGGTTTTTCGCCCCCTAACCATAATTTGCATTGCTTAGTATTTGAGACTATATTAAAATGAGTTAATACTGCTGCTTTTGGTAAACCTGTCATTCCACCAGTCATAATATATGTAGCAGGATGTTTTTTTGCATCAATATTCATTTTTGGAACATCTGGCTTCGTTTTTAAAAGTTCAGTATATTTGAGTGCATTTGGAAAATCAACCTTACCTGTTGGTATTTTTTTTACAAATACACCTATGGCTTTTTTTATTCCTTTAATTTCTGC
This sequence comes from Promethearchaeota archaeon, assembly GCA_019058365.1. Taxonomy (GTDB): domain Archaea; phylum Asgardarchaeota; class Lokiarchaeia; order Sigyniarchaeales; family SOKP01; genus Loki-b32. Next base: position 81,235 of record JAHPZE010000016.1, read on the forward strand.
TAAATCTGCAAGATTAGTATAAACAACAAATTCTATTGTTGAATCTTGTATTATTGGTTTTATTGATGATTCATATGAAGCATCTAATACAATAAGCATTTTAGGCTTAATTATATCAAATTGGTGGAGAACTTCCACTGGTTGATAAGTAGGATTAATTCCGCTAGCAATTGCACCAATTCTTGTAATAGCAAAATACGCAACGATATATTGGGGGCAATTAGGCATAAATAATGCTATAACATCACCTTTTTTAATTCCTAAATTAACCAAAGCAGTAGCAAAAGACTTTACATACTTTTGAAATTGCTTATAGGTAATCCAAGCATCTAAAAACCATATGAAGTTTTCTTTTGAATATTTATCAACCTGTTCGTCTAATAAATCGTTTATTGTTTTTTCTTCAAAACTAGTATTGAATGGAACGCCTACTGGCCACCACTTCTTAAACCATCGCTTATTTTCATTTACAAAAAAAGGTTCTTGCATTTGTGCTTCCATTTTTTACTCACAGTATTTAAAATAAATAATCTATCTTTATATTTTTTACATTTATCAAAATTTAAAACTTTGTAAAAATTGATAAATTGATAAAAAATATTCTCTAATTCAAAATTCAATGCAATAGGTTAATATTCCATATTACTGGAAAAAAAAGTTAATAAAATAAAAGAATTAGAAAATAAATAATTTAAAATCTCTGATCCTTTCTTCTCTTGATTAGTATAGTTGCAACACCAACTAATCCAACTCCAGCAATCAACACTATTAATGCCCAGAATTCTTCTCCTTCGAAAACCATGTAAACAGTGAAAGTCGGGTCATGCCAGATACCACATCCATCCTCAAATTGAGGATAACATACAGCATAAACCATAACACTTAAATCAGTTCGAATTCTGATACTTGAGGCAAAATTAATTAGTTCTTCCCCATTCGCAATAGTAAATGAGTCATGCCTTTCATGTTCCATTAACCAAACTTCAATTGGAATAATACTAGTACTAGCAGGAGCAGTTAATCGACTTGATTCATTACCATATTCATAATCTGGACCAGCAATATCGACAAATTCTAATTCATCCGAAGCAGCAGCACCAATATAATCTCCAATCATTAATCTATGCTGTGTGCCTCTATAGTGCCCTTCTTGTAAAAGTTCTGGAGGTACTTGTGGAGGATTGTCTAATGCTTGTTGTTGTGTTTTAATATCAAGTTCAAAATGCAGGACTGCGGAAACATATATAATTGCTAGGTCTAAATTAAGAATCTCTGCATTTGCATAGCTATTATCTGGATCATTCCAAGGACTAAAGAATTGATTTAATTTAACTAATCCTTCTGAAGCACCTAAGGTTGAATTAATCTTTGGTTCAAATGTAAAGCCAAAGTGAATATAATCCAGATTTTCTTTTGGAGTATCTAAGTAAGAATTCAAATCAACTCCAATTGGAACAGCTGAGACCTCAGAATTAAAGATGTTAATTCCCCATGAGATGCTTTTGGTACTTGGATCGATTTCTGGCTCATCAAACCTAAATCCTCCATAAATCTGACCTAATACTAATCGGTGTGTGAGTTCAGTACTAAAAGGCACCTGTGCAGTATATGTTGGAGTGTAAAAGACAGAAATATCTTGACTTAAATCAGTATCATTATATAAAAAAGCTCCCGCTAAATGATGCGTAAACAGGTAAAAGTCAATATTACATCCTTCAAACGCTCTAGCAATAATAGATTCTGGACTTCCTTCACCTCCACCTGAAACAACATTAAGTATTGCTGCAACATCAACATGTATTTCAAAATTTTTGATCCATAATTGAATTAGATCGAATGAGAATTGAGTCCATATTGCTTCCGCAACCTGCCCTTGAGTTGGTGTTAAAAACCATTCCATATAACTATCCTTTCTATTTTGAGCTGTGATATTCCATAAGTCTAATAACAAACTTCCATTTGTGACCCCCGTCTCAATCAGTTCATCGTTAAGAGGGCTTAAATCATTACCTGTTATGTACCAATTCTTTGTAATATTGAATTCTTTACCCGGTTCAGTATTCGGCATAATATCAAGTTTTTGCCATGTAATAGGATTCAAAATAAATAATTCATCTCCAGTAAAGATATCGTTAATATGAATTAAAAACCAAGTAATCAAGGAAATACCTTCTCGAATAATTTCTTTATTCAATTCTCTACCCTCAAGTTGGTAGAATAGTGTTCGATTGAAAAAGTTGAGTAATTTATTTGCAGCTGTGATGAATGAACGATCATAATCCCAAATTATTAATGTAACGGCAGCACCTACCTCAACTGTATAGTCAAATTCACCATGTTTTTCTACTACACAATATGCAGTTCCCATTTCCTCTGATGTCATATTAGTAAGTATACCTACCTCATCCATATTTACATAATCTGGATTGGCAATGTATACATCTCTTGTATCTGATTCATCATCAAAATTGTATGTGCCTCGCTCATAATGAGTTCGATTAGCACTTAAAACAAATACACTACCTAACATCTCATATTTAGTAAGATTCAAACCTTGAAGAAATAAGATTTCAAATATTGAACCTAAAAGACTACCTCCGTATCCTAAATAATCACTAAATATTGCACCAAAACCCCCCTTAAATCGTTCAAAAATACCTATATCAACTTGATCAATATTGAAAATATCTCCGTTGTCATTTACTTGTCCCATTGCCACCATAGGCATTGTGGAACTTGAAGCAAGAAAAATAATAATGATCATTATCGATTTTGTGTTTAAATTTTTCATATTTCTCACATACTTTTTTAAATACAAAATTATGATTTGTGTTAAGGATATAATTAAAATCTGACTTTTTAATAATTTTTGTTCTAATATAATAGAATCTTTAAAAAATCCAACATTTAGTGAAACTAAGCACCATAATTGAGTTAAAATCGATTGAGGATTAATTTCCTCATATCTATTATAATTAATTTATCATAGGAGGACTCTTCATAAAAAAAGTGTTAGATTTTATTTTAGTTTTTTAATAAAGTTATAATTTTCTCTTAAAATGGCAATTTCTCATCTAGATTGAGAATTAAAATTAAAAATTCATTCTGCTTGGAGAAAAGTATAAAAAAACACAATAATATATAATACTGCTGAGATAATCAAACTCCACACTCTAAGGAATCCAGATATTTCTGTTGTTGAGAAAATAACATTTGAGCCAATAAATATTGCTGCTATTATATACCCGAATAAATGACTTTTAAAGCTTCCTATTTTCATCTTTCCTTGAAAAAAGTTAATAATTGATGTGAGAATTATAAATACGAATCCCGCTATGTAAAACAAATCAATTACTCCATATTCACCGAAATCTAAAAACAAAAAAAACCCAAATAATCCAATTTCAAGAATTTTAACATTCCAGAATCTCTGCTTTTTTGAAGACTCTTCAAACAATTGTTCATATTCACTTATCCCAGAATTTAAAAATAATAAAATAAAAGAGCCGATAGCTAATGCTGTAAACAATGAATAAGAAATTGTAAAAAGTATATCAAGATTGGGTACCCAAATTACTCTCCATAAGAATAATGCTAGCGTTAAAAATTCGGGTAAAACTATTATTCCACAGAAAATCGGAAGAATTGCAAAAACACCTATCATAATCCATGTTATTAAAGAAACTTTGGTATCCTCTTCCCATCTTTTTTTTCTGAAAGTTGTCAATCTCCAAGCAAATGAAGCAAAGCTTAATACAGCTATTATAGGTGTAATTATTGGAAAAATAAAAATAAAAAGAATATATACAGCATTGATTCCATAAAAAAATTTTAATCTTGATGGGACAACACTAATTGTTTTATCAAAATCATCAAGAGTATTAGCAAGACGATTAACAAAAAGAATTAAAAAGAACAACCAAGAAACACTAAACACTATTGGGCATAAAATTTTTATTAATATTGTTTTGAGTGTTTGATCATTTGAAAACCATAAATTGAAATCAACTAAGTTATATATTAAAAAAATTACGATTGGGACGAAAATTATTACGACTAAAACAATTAAACGACTTAGTATAATTCCTTTTATTTCTCTTGACATAATCTGTATTAATACAGTGAATTTTTAATATTAATATAAAATACTATAATTTAATAATTAATATATTTTGTATTGAAATTATTAGGAGTTCCAAAAAAAGATTAAGGGCAATTCGATTTATTAACTCAAATTATAATTAATCTCTATTTTTTTGCACCACAATTAGTACAAAATAAGTCCTCTGTAACAAAATTAGCTCCGCAATTGCTGCAGGTATTAGATGCGGGAGTTACTATAGTTTTATCTTCGTCAGTTTCTCTTGAGATCAATTCAGAAGTTTCTGTAGTTTCCTCTTTAACTTTTACTTTAATGGTTTTTTTCTTTTTTGCATCCTCCATACCCTTATATCTCAAACTTCCTACGAAGGCTCCAAACACAGCTCCAACTAAACAAGCCTCTAATATCGCTGTAATAACTGCTAATAGGTAAGGAAGATCAGTCAAACCAATAGATAATCCGTTTAAAATTATAAAAGTTGCTGAGCCGTATCCGGGTTTTAGAGCATTTACAATAAGTGGCATAATGAAATATATAATTATGTTAAGAATTATACACCCGATGCAAATAGCAAAACTTGTATATATACCTTCTCGAGGTGAGCGAGCGCGAAGAGCACTTGTTATTGCTAAACATAAAATCCATGGAAGAGTCACCGCAAGGATTAATCCAATATCATCGGGGCGATAAAGGATACACCAATGAATAGGAAAGAGAAATACAAGAGCAAGTCCAATAAGTATACTCGCTATTATATTTATAATGGGGCCCTCTAAACCTAGAAGTCCTAATATGGCTGTTACGGCTGCTGGAAAATCTGAAATCACCCCACCAGTAATACTTTCACCTAAATTTAAGAACCTAAAAAAGATATATGAAATTGGAACGAGAAGTAATATTCCTATTAATCCTGAAAATATATATCGACGTAATTCTATATTTATCCCCTTACTATCAGTGATTAAATCATTTTAATTTCCTTATTACTAATCAAAAATGCTATGCATATTTATATTTTTGGCATAAAACTTTACCATAGCATTACAAACATTTTTAGAAGATTTTTTACAGTTTTAAAAAAAGATTTAAAAGTAAAGTTAAAAAATGAAGTATAAATTTATTGAATTTTAGTTATTCGACCGGAATCCATGCGTATTGTTTTATCTCCGTATTTGGATAAATCTCTGTGTGTTACTACCAAGATTGTGGTTTCCATATCTTTATTTATTTTTTTAAGTAATTCCATGACTTGCTTTTCTGATTCCGGGTCAAGGTTTCCAGTAGGCTCATCACCCATAATAACTCTTGGTCTATGAATGATTGCTCGAGCAATACCACATCTCTGTTTTTCACCACCAGACATTTGAACAGGATAATGATCCTTACGGTCAAGCAAATCAACATCTCTTAAAGCTGAAATTGCCCTATTCTCGATCTCCTTTTGACGTAATACTGTTGGCCATAAAACCGATTCTACATTTTCTATTGCAGTTAATGTATTAACAAGATTAAAATCTTGAAACACAAACCCAATTTTCTGTCTTCTGAGTCTGCTTAATCTATCCTCAGTTGCCCTTGCGATGTTTTCTCCATCAAAAATGATTCTACCAGAATCAGGTAAATCCAGTCCCGATAGAACGTTGAGAAGTGTTGATTTTCCACAACCAGTTGGACCTTGAATCATAACAAATTCTCCAGATTTGATTTTTAAATTCACATCTGCTAACGCTCTAATTATAGCACCAGCTCTTCTGTATTCTTTATTAATATCCACAGCTTCAATCATAACATCTTTATCAGACGACATTTTTCTCTAACCTCCTTACTCCCCTACTTTTTTCAAGGCTATTATTGGTCGTACTTTAAGCACTTTTCTATATACTAAAATAAAAGCAATTATTTGAACAATGATAAATAATGCACTTGTAAAAATAACCGGAAGTAATCCAATTAAGATTTCATTAACACTTGATAAAAATCCTTCTGAGTGTAAATAAGCTAAAGCAGCAGTATAGTGAAATAAAACTTCAACAACAATGAAAAATCCAACTAGAGTAGTAAACAGAATCATTCCTGAAATTAACGATAATATATTTTTATTTGTATATCCAATACATTTGAAAGTTGCCCAAACACGTCTCTTTCTTGAAACTAATATCCAAGCGTAAAGTAAGGAAAGAAATAGTGATACTCCAATAAAAATATATACAAAATACCATGCGACATCAGACCCTAAATCTATGAATAGAGATGTCAAAAATATTAATGTTGTATAAATTAATGTAAAAACTATAAATACTTTTTTTTCACGTAAAGATAGAAGAATAGCCTTTCTCCACATTCTAAAAGCCAATTAATTTCACCGTGCTTTTTTCAATTTATTTTTAAATTATATTTAAATTTATGATTGATTTTATTTATGTTATTATAACAATTCAATAATAAATATTTGGTGGAAATGTCCGAAATTGAAGCAATAATTGATGATTTATTGAACGAAGAATCTAATATTTATGGTGTTGCTATAATAAGTAAAGATGGCAATTTAATAACTCAAACAGAAAATTGGGATTTAACTAATGATCTTGATCTAATTAATGAATTACTTAATCAAAAGCTAGAATTGGGACAAAAAGGGATAAGTAGCATTATAATTCAAGGTATTAAGTATATGATAGTCGAGAATACAGAAGAGAGAAAGATTGGTACAAATATTACTGGTAAAGGACATCTTATTATTTGTCCTGTTCCAATAGGTGGTACTGGAGCGTTAGTTTGTTATATAAATCCTCAAGCAGGTCCTAGAGACGCACTCTTTGCAGCTCAAGAGTATGCTTTAAGACTAAGTAACTTTATTTAATTTTTTTTATCTTTTTTAGACTATTGAGCTCCAATACTTAGCTAAAAGCTTTTTTAAGCTAGATTTAATTTTACTTATTTCACTTTTTTTGGAATTACCTGAAAAATCTAAACATTCAAAAGGAGGGTGCTCATACTTCTCTTTTAATAAAGCTTTTATCACAGAGTGTACACAAACTGGTAATCCTATTAAACTATAACCACCTTCCAATATAAAAGCTAATTTACCTTCACATATATCCTCAGCAATTTTCAATAATTTCTCAGTAAATTTATAATATGAAATCGTTGTTAATAGACAGTTTCCTATTGGATCAGCAAAATACATATCAAAACCTGCGGCAATTATAATGAGATCCGGTTTGAATTCTCTTAAAACCAGCTCAAGGATTTCAGTAGATTCCAGAAAATCATTATCGGTAGAATTCAATGGTATTGGAAAGTTAATATTTCTCCCAAGACCTTCTCCTGTACCTAATTCATCAATAAATCCAATTTCTCCCTCTGTTAAATCATATTCATGAATGGAGAAATATAGTACCCTTGGATCATCATAGAAATATTGGACAAGTCCATCCCCAAAATGAGCATCTATGTCAATTATAGCTATTCTTTTGTTATACTGAAGTTTTTCTCGTATAAATATTATAGAATTCGCTATATTATTAAATATACAAAGTCCAGAAGCTATTTCTCGCAAAGCATGATGTCCTGGGGGTCTTATGAGTGCAAATGATTGATTCACTTCATGATTAATCACATTAATAATTGCACTCATAGCTCCTCCTATTGCCTTTTTAGCTAATTCATAAGTATCTTCAGTGACACATACATCCTCTCCTAGTATTCCATTTCCTCTACTTGAAAGGGTTTTAATTGAATTAATATGATAATTCGTATGTGCTAACTTAATCACATCTTCTTCTACTGTGAACGGTTTTATCTTAATAATACACTCATTATTAAAAATCTCCGTCTTTTCTAAATAGCTTAAGATAGATTTAATCCTTAAGGGGGTTTCGTAAGAAAAAAATGTAGGATATGGATAAGGGGGCACATTTTTTGTAGCAAAATCTTCATCTACAATAATTCCAATTCTATTATTACATGTCATTTTAAAAGTAAAAATAATCAAAAATACCTAAATTATTATAATAACAATTACATACATTTATTTTAAATAAATTCTAATTTTATCACTAAAAAAAGTGTTTATTATTGCTGGATTAGTAATTTTTCTTACAATATTATTAAACACGCTGCCAATACTTATTTTAATTATATCTCTATTGTTCATTTGGAAAAAACTATAGGCAAATTATATTTTAGAATTTTTTTAGGAATTGTAGTTTTCTATTTGATTTATTGGATTTTACCAATTATTTTCCAAATTAATGCTAAATTTAATTGTTTCTAATTTCTCATAATTGGTTATTTGAAAAGAAAATCTTGCTTTTTGTTATACTAAGATAACGATTAAATTCCAAAGACAGATTTAATACGGTCCTCTATTTTAAATCTTAAATCTCCGAGAATTTCATCAATTCGGGGCTTAGATTTTTTAAAGTAATTCGGTTCTTTCGAAAAAATATCATTTAGAGGATATCGATCGAGAAAATAAGAAATAATTTCCTTTAAATGTTGTTTTACAAAATTTGGATCTGTTCCTTTTTCAATAATGGCATAGGATAATAAAGGTTGAGTATTATTAACTTCTTTACTTGCTAATTGGACTGTTTTAAAATAACATACGATTTCAAAGCCCGAAAAAGATATTACATTAATCTTATCATCATATACCTCAGTAATGTAACTCTTCAAGCCAGTTAGAAACTTAGCTCGAATATTAGGATCAAAAACATTATCTGAAGATGAATAATATTTGATCTCAACTAAATTTTTCATACCAAGGTTAATCCCAACTTCTAAAACCGCCATTTCTAAAAAGGAAAATTATTTAAAAGCTCTAAGACTTTCTTATTACTTTTTTTTATTACTCCATTTAATATATTTTTAATTATTTTTTTTAATTTTTACCGGTAAATAGACTAAAAAATATTAAATATAACTTCACAATCTTATTATTTACAAGACTATATCTTATTCCCAAAAATAATGAATATTACTCACTTAAGATCTAAATATAGAAAAGAAATTGAGATTATTAGACAAAAAGTACATAGAGAAAATACTTTTATTAATTTGAGTGGTATTGACGAAATTATTCTACTACTTAATAAATTAAACCTAAAAGATAGAAGCGAAATTCAGGATGTATATATAGAAAAACTACTATATTATGCAATTAAAAATTGTCAAAAAGTTAATGAGGGTTTAATTGATGAGAATCATATTAAAAAAGCATTTCAAGATATATATAGAACAGAACTAGATTTGATGAGAAAGATCCAATCAATTGAAAGAATTGGAGTCATTGACACAGAACAACAACAAGTAGATGTAGAAGTCTTTAAAGAAGATGTAGAACTAAGCACTCCAGAAGTGCAACCAGAAGAATTTGAAGTCATACAAGAGGAAGAGGTAATAATGATCTCTGAGGAAAAACTAATACAAGAGGAAGTCTCATCGAAAGAAGTAGGAGTAATCAAACCTGAAGAACCACCAGAAGAATTAATGCCGCCTAAACCTCAAATAACTAACTGTCCTTTCTGTGGATCGGTATTTGATGAAAAACCAACTTTCTGTCCCCAATGCGGAATGATATTTAAATATAAATAAACTCTACTTTAATAAGGACAATCACAAAGATTTTATCCTCTTGAATTTTTAGCCTACTCATGATTTATTCATTTTCCCTGATTAATTAATAAACCTATTTTAAAGGAATTTTGTTGATAAACATTCTTCGATATCAATTTTACTTTATTCGGGAATAGTAGCTACAGCGCGAACCCATCCAGCACTAGCTCGAGCAATCTTTATAGGGAAACAATATATAGTTGCTCCTACTGGAGGAACTTTATCTAAATTTGTTAATTTTTCCATTTGAAAATATCCTAATTCAATTCCTGCAAAGTGTCCTTCCCAAATTATAGATGTGTCGGGCTTTTTTTCTCTTAAGGAGTGTTTCCACTTTTTTGCGGTTATTGAGAAAGGAGCATCCCAAGACCACGCATCAATCCCAACAACATGTACACCTTGTCTAACTATGTGTAATGTTGCTTCTTTTCCAATACCAATTCCGAAGTTTATATAATCATTTGTTCCATAATGATTTGGAGCATTTGTATGAACACATACAATGTCTCCTTCTTGTAGTTTATGTTCAATTTCATTTAATTTATTATCGACATCTCCAGGAGTCATAATATACCCCTCCTCATATTCAGTACAATTTAACACTATTAAAGGACCTATCCCCCACTCTAATGGAAAATCATCAATTCTAATTGCTTTCTTTTTTCCAATCTCTTTATCCTGTATCGGTGCATAATGCCAGGGAGCGTCCATGTGCGTTCCACTGTGTGTGCCTAAGGTAATTGACTCAACTGCCCAACCTTTTCCATCTGGTAGGTGCTTTTCAGGTTTTAATCTCGGGAAGATAAATCCCATTTGTAGTGCACCTTCATCATGCGATGTGTACTCTATTTTTGGTTGTGTTAAGGGCGGATCAAACACAGCCTCATCTGGATTAATAATAGGAATAGATAAATCAATAAATTTCATAATTAACACTATAGTTCTATTCAATTAAAATGTTGATTAATTAGTTAAAAATAGAAAAAAAAAATGATTAGAGTCTTTGGTAAATTATATTAATTAAGATTCTTTCTTTTTCCCTCAAGTACCGCTAATCCCATTTCCATAACTCTGTTAAAAGGTTCTTCTCCATCTTCTCTCAATTGCAAAGTTATTGCTTCCTCAGGGCAAACTGTAGCACATAATCCACATCCAAGGCATTCATCTCTTGATACCACAGCAATATCATTTAAAGATATTGCTCCAACTGGACATCGATCAACACAAGTCCCACATCCAATACACACTTCTTCATCAATAATAGATTCAAACATCGCATTCATGAATTTATGTTTATTAAGTCCCTTCTCTGTAATCCCCCTCATTGATGCGCAGCAACATGGACAACAATTACATATATTTGAAAGATGTTTAGAATTAGCTCCTGCGTGTACTAACCCAGCTTTATCTGCTTCCTCAATAATTCTAATCGCTTCGTCGGCAGATATTTTACGACCAATACCATTTTCAATATAATATTCGGCAGCAACTCCGAAACTAAGACAAGTTTCAATAGGATAATCACACCCTTCTCCATTTAATCTAGCTTCTTTACGACAAATACAAGCTGTTACGGAAATCACTCTTGCCTTTCTGATACTATCTTTCAATTTTTGATAAGGATAAAGTATAGTATTAGGTTCAATTGTTTCTTCGATGGGAACTACTTTAAATCCTGGTACATCACTAAGTCCCATCTCGTCTTGATATGCTGCATAATAATATTCTTTGTATAATTTTGCGAGCTCCTCATCCACTTTTTTCACAGAATATTCATATAAACCTATCATAAAAGGTATAGCATTGAATAAAGTTTTATTATCTCTTCGCATTCGAAAAATTAACCCTTTTTTTGCCATCATTTCAAGTTTATTATCCAAATCTTTAACATCCATTCCACTTCTTTTAGCAATTTTACTTGCTTCTTCAGGAATATGGGTTAAATGTATCGCGATACGTGCTTCTTCAACAGTAAAAAGCCTTTTTAGTATTTTTATTTCAATACCAGAAGGAGTTTGGGGATATCCTAAAGGAAATTGGTCTAAAAATTCTCTTAACCTGAAAAAAACATCATCAGTCATTTCAATCGATTAACAAATAAATTACTTAATTTTTTAATAGTCTTCGTTAAAATTTAACTTAAATGCTTATAATTGCTATTTTTTATATATTCTAATTTTAAGACAATTTCCGATTTAACTAATGCAATTAATATTTCTTTTATTTGTTAATATAAAAGATACATAGAATCTTCATTACATTTGAACTTTATTACTTTTGATAAGTTTAAAAATAAGTTTACTATTATAAATAATAAAAAATTTTTAATTTTTAAAAATAGAGGTGAAATTTTATGGCAAAGAGAAAAAGATCAGTTTTAGGGATTATTGCATTCATATTCAGTATTCTAGGTCTTGGACTTGGAGGTTATGCAATATATTATACTTTAGGGATTACAAACCAAACAGTAATGCCAGAAGCTCATCTTGCACGAGCTTATTTAACTTCCAGTTATACTGTCACGGATTTCAATTGGCATGTGATCAATTTTAATGCAATAGATTATAATGTCGGTAATGACTTTGATCTTGCTACCGATACCTTTACTTGTACCTATGCAGGATATTATCTAATTTCAGGGATGGTAACGCTTAATTATTTAGTTGATGGAGAATATATGTATGTAGGAATTTATAGGAACACTACAATATTAGAAGCCGCAAATTGCGTTCAAGCTTCTCAGTCAAGTGTAGCATCCGCTGAGATTGTAGATATATTATATTTAAACATAGGAGATTCAATACAACTTAAAGTTTTACACTCTCATACCCCAGATACAGATGTTTTTGGACTTTCATCTGCTACTTGGACTTACTTATCTATAGCGCTCATCCAAAACTAAACTTGGTGAAAATTTGTTATTACAATAATTCTTTAGATTGATCAGACTGTATAACTCAGAAAGCAGGAAATTTTATAAATGATAGCTAGATCCCTAATTATATAATTCAATTTTACTAAAATCAACTTTTTATTTTTGAACTGCTCTTATTTTTCTTTTGGGATTTTAGTTTCTTCTTATGATAAACTTTCAAGATCCTCGGTTTCTCAGAGCTTCACTCATAGAGAAATTAGAACCCCATTTAAAGTATTTATAGAAACAAGTGTTGATTTAACCATTTTAAAAAAAATTTTCACTTCGAGGAAATAAAAGAACAACTTAAATGGGCTATTAACGGAATTGATATTGTTGGGTGCGAGTTAGCCCAAAATATAGCTAAAAAACTAAAAGAAAAATAGAAAGAAAAAATAAATTAAAAAAAATGATTAAATTCCTTAATACATATCGGGAGGCATTCCCATACCACCCATACCACCCATCCCTCCCATTCCAGGGGGCATACCACCAGGGGGCATACCACCAGGGGGCATACCAGCGCTTTTAGCTGAGGCAATTACATCATCGATGCGTAAAATCATTGAAGTTGCTTCGGTGGAGCTTTTGATTGCTTGTACTTTAACGACGGTTGGTTCGACAACTCTAATTTTGGCCATGTCATTTACAACATCACCAGTATCTAAATCAGTGCCGGCAAACTTATTGCCTTTTTGATGAGCTGCTCTTAATTTCATGAGAGTATCGATTTGGTCTAACCCTGCATTTTCAGCTAGGGTTTTTGGGATGATATCAAGTGAATCTGCGAAAATTTCGACAGCAAGTTGTTCACGGCCGCCTAGAGTGGATGCGTATTTCCTTAATTGAATAGCAGTTTCAATTTCAGGAGCGCCACCACCGCCTACAAGTTTTTCATCTTCTACAACATCTCTAACTACACAAAGTGCATCATGAATCGCTCTTTCAACTTCATCAATGATGAGTTCAGTTCCACCTCTTATAAGAATTACAACAGATTTAGGGTCTTTACATTCTTCAATGAAAATCCATGAGTCATTCATTATTTTGCGTTCTTCTACTAATCCAGCCCATCCAAGTTTATCAGGGGTAATATCATCGAGATTTGTAAAGATAGTGCCACCAGTAGCCTTTGAGAGTTTTTCAATATCAGATTTTTTCACTCGTCTAACAGCCATAATACCTGCCTTAGTAAGAAAATGTTGAGCCATATCATCAATTCCTTTTTGGCAGATGACGACTTTAGCTCCAGAATTTTTGACTTTTTCAACCATAGTTCTTAGCATATGTTCTTCTTCATCTAAGAATTGTTGGATTTGTTCTGGGCTTGTGATTTGAAGTTTAGTATCAAATTCAGTTTTTTCAATTTCTATTGCACTTTGCAATAGTAAAATTTTAGCATCATTAACACTCTTTGGCATTCCAGGACTTACAACTTCTTTATCTAAGATAATACCTTTAATTAAACTGGTATCATCAATTGAATCTCCCTCTTTCTTTTGAATTTGGACTTTTTCTATATCAGCATCCCATTTTCCATTCTCAGATTTTTCAGAAACAGCTACAATAGCATCCATACAGATCTGAGCTAATTTTTCTTTTGATTCAGATACAATTTTACTAGACATACAAGTCATAGCAGCATTCTTCAATCCTTCCTTATCCTCAATTCCGCTTTTGATTGAAATTTTCTCAAGGATTTCAACTGCTTTTTCTGCTGCTTTTCGGAAGCCTTCAGTAATTACTGTAGGATGTATTTTCTGTTCTATCAATTTTTTTGCGCGTTTTAATAATTCTCCGGCAAGAATAACTGAGGTTGTTGTTCCATCACCAACTTCTGAGTCTTGAGTTTTAGCAACTTCGACCATCATTTTGGCAGCAGGATGTTGCACATCAATTTCTTTTAAAATTGTTGCGCCGTCATTCGTGATTACAACGTCTCCAAACTGGTCTACAAGCATCTTATCCATGCCACGAGGTCCAAGTGAAGTTCTCACAGCTTCAGCAATAACAATTGCGGCAGCAATGTTGTTTGACATCGCATCTTTTCCACGTTGTCTTTCTGTACCTTCTTTCATAATAAATACAGGTGTTCCGCCTAATTGTGCCATTTTTTTCACTTTTTGTAAATATAATTATTGAATTTTTTTTTTAATATAATATTTTATTTATATAGATCTCTAAGTCATAAAATTAAAAAAGTTTACGAATTTTGAATCCCGTGAGAAAATTACTGAAATTTATGATTTTTATAAATTCATACTTATCACGAGAAAATTGCCATGTTGCTTTACAAAATAGATAAAAATTAGATAGGTATTTATTTAGTAAGTTCTCTCTTTTTTAGTCTTAGATCTTTTCCATGGCATCTACGGCATTTCTTTGCTCTAAGTGGATTAAGAGCTCCACATCTTCTACAAACAGTTTTCTCTAGTAGATGATATCTGGCGATTCTCCTCTTCACTGGATCGTCTATAGGACTCATTTTTATTCAATCAATACTTAATTTTACGAAAATTTTTGTTAAGCTCAAAAACTAATAAGAATAATTTCTAAAACACACGATTTAAAATAAAATTTTTGTTTAGACTATAGGAAAATATGATAAAATTAAAATTCTATAAATAATAGATCTATTTATTCTTTACATTATGTAAGATTAGTTGAGTTAACGTGCCAAGAGAAATTTTTGAAGAAAATAAATTCATAGAAATCTCCGAATATGCAATTCATTGTCGAGTTAAGCGTTTAAAAGATAAAGTGAAGCTAAAATTAAGAACGAAGAAAACTCTTTATACATATAAAACAGATCCAGCAACAGCAGAGAGATTATTAAGAAATATCAGTTGTGATATTATAGAATTATAATTTATGTTTTATTTTTGATCAAACTTTTTATAATCTCTTTCTTAGATTGAATATTGATAACATAAATCGATTTAGGTTTTTTATTTCAAGAGATCTATAAAATTAAAAAAAAAGAAAATTATTATAGAATTTATCAAAAACATTTATCGATGCTTTTTTTTGATTAAAACGATCGAGATTACAACTATCGCTGTAGCAATAAAAAGTATGTTATAACCAGGTATATTCTGTGTTTTTCTAGGGAAGTCAGATGGATTTAATGGATCTGTTCCTGCATCTAATTCTTCCTTGTCTGAATAACCGTCATCATCGGTATCCGCATCAGTAGGATCTGTACCAATGATATATTCATTTGAATTAGTAAGACCATCTTGATCAGGATCATTCCCTGCATCATCAACAAGTGGATTTAAATTATATGTGATCTCCCAACCATCCGGCATACCATCATCATCAGTATCAAAATCATTAGGATTAGTGCTATGAATATTAACTTCATCACCATCATCCAACCCATCATCATCACTATCTTCGTCATTTGGGTCGGTACTATAAGTGTTTATCTCATCACCATCATTTAACCCATCATCATCACTATCATCGTCGTTAGGGTCAGTACTATAAGTGTTTATCTCATCACCATCATTTAACCCATCATCATCAGTATCATCGTCGTTTGGGTCGGTTCCATGAGTGTTTACCTCATCACCATCATTTAACCCATCATCATCACTATCAGAGTCATTAGGATCTGTATTATTTATGTACTCATCTAGATTTGACAGACCATCACTATCTAAATCGCTACCAGAATCGTCGCTTGTCGGATCAAGACCATTCAATACTTCCCAACCGTCGGACATACTGTCATCATCACTATCAGAATCATTAGGATCGGTTCCATAAGTGTTCACCTCATCACCATCATTTAA
>JAHPZE010000052.1 GCA_019058365.1 Promethearchaeota archaeon
TATAAAAAGTCAATGTTCAATAGGATTTAGAGATCTACTTCCTTTGGTACTGTATTATTAAAAAATTAGATGAGAATATTATAACTAAATGCATTTTAAAATTCTAACCTATACTTTTTTAGATTTTGTTTCATACCTTCTAATAAAATAACTTTATCAAAAAAGAACATTTTAGAGAATGAACAATGAAAAATAACAATAAATATTCTATTGATCTTGAAGTAAAATTTAAACCTTTAGAGATTATTAATATTCCACAATTAATTGAAAACTGTAATAAAGAATGGCAGAATATATCACTTTGTAATGTTAACGATTCTATTGTCAGATTAGCAGTTGTGAAAGGAGAATTTCATTGGCATAAGCATGAAAAAGAAGATGAATTCTTTTTCGTTATTGATGGATTATTTTTAATTGATTTGGAAAAAAGAACAATTGAATTAAGACCAAAACAAGGCTTTACTGTACCCAAAGGAGTAATGCATAGAACAAGAGCTCCTACTCGTACTTCAGTATTAGTGATAGAAAAAAATACGATAAAACCAGTGGGAGATTAAAAGAAATCAAAATAAAAGTGGATTTGTTATGCCAAGATATTTTTCAATTACATCTAAAATTTCTTCTTTAGTCCCAATATAACCAAAAAGTTGGTGCTTCGCTTTTCCATGAGTGGTATTTTCGATTGTTTTAAATTGATTTAATTGAAGCTCAATTTCTCCATAATTCAAGATTGGTTTTTCTGGTGATTCTGAATTATATGATTGAATGACTCCAATCTCTGCTTCGGGGTGATCTCTTGCAATATCAAAACACTCATTTTGAGTTCTTGGAATGTCGTTTGAAAGCTTAACTAAAAATCCATAATCTTCACTATTGGGCATTTTTAACACATATCCTATTTTGGCGGGTCTTGAGAAATCAATATCTTCTGGTCTAATAGCTAACTTATACACATCATCCACATCAATTTTATATGCTATATAATTTTCCTCTACTTTCAATCGATCAGATGGAATAGTTCTGAAGTAAGAAATAGGTTTTGGATCGAATTTAGTGGGTACCAATACTGTTCCAGGGTTATCGGGACCACCACTGATAATATTTGCTAAACTCCAACCATTGACTTTAAGATGTGGTCTATAAAACACACAATCATCTAAGAATTCTATACCACAATAAGGTACATTAGTTTCATAGGGTTCCTTTAGTAATTTAAACTGCCGTGTAATTTCTCCTTGATACCCTTGTTTAGTCATATAATTGAAAACAAAAGTCTGGCTCGAAACTGTACAAGACGTATCCGAACTTGCTAATATCTCATAATGTGCTGGATCTAAACCTTTAGGGGCCTCCCATTCACCCCAATTCTCAGGATCTTTATAAAAGAAATCTCTTTCTGGACTAATCCAGTATCTATCTCCTCCAATCGCTCTGTTTCTTGTTTCAATAATTTTTTTAAGATTAGAATTCACCCATAATAAATTATAAGAATCATCTTGAGGAAAGAGTGCTAAAAGTCGACCCCCATATTCAGAGATTATAGCTGTACCTTCTCCAGAAACTAATTCTATCAGTTTTGTTTCATTTTCAAGTAATGTGATTAAAGTTTCTTTAGTATAATAATTCATATTTAACTCTAATGATTAGTAGTTTAAATTTATAATTTTTAAAAAAAAGGATGTCTTGCTTCTTACCTACATTTTGAAGTATTATAGATTCAATTTAAAAAATACTATTTCTTGGTACATTAGATAATTTAAGAAATATTATTGCCCTGATATGTTCTTAAATGGTTTGAATCAATTATTAACGGAAATAGCAAATGTTAGAGGTAGGATTATGGAAAAGATTTCAAGAGATAAAATTTGCAATAGAAATATTAAAAGTTTAGAAAGCGATTGTGTAATTCTTGAAATAGGCTTATTATTTCTTGTAAATAAAGAAATATTAAGAAATAATCATCAGATCCAACATTAATGTTAAATATTTACTTATCATCTATTTCTATACTATCAATGTAAATGAAAGTTTATTCAATTTTTGTTAAAATTCTATGAAATTAATAATTAAGGCAAAAATACGAATTTTAATAATTGTTAGTCTTCTATTCGCGTTCTCACCAATAATTAACAATTGGCTGAAATTTAATGCGGAAAATGATGAAAAAAGTTCAGAAAATAATGATGTTATTAATGTAGATACTGAAAATTTGAAAGGCTCAGAAATCTCAGAAAGAATTCTTATTATTGGTAATTCTGGTTGGCTCGATTTTAAAAATGATAGCCATTGTACAGGTTCAGGTACTTATCATGACCCTTATATGATAAAAAACTTGGTAATAGATGGCGAGGGTTCGGGGAGTTGTATCTGGATTGAAAGTTCCAACGTACATTTTAAAATTGAGAACTGTAGATTGTACAATGCGGGAGAACATTATGCAGGAATCTTTTTATCTGGTGTTGAAAATTCTCGAATAATTCATAATGATTGTTCATCTAATACTATGGGAATACATTTAGTGGAGTGTAATTACAATACTATTTTGGGTAATTTTTTCAATAGCAATGAGTGTGGGATAGATTTATCTGATTGTTATAACAACACCATTTCAGAAAACATAGCAAATTATAACACTTATTCTGGAATGTTTTTAACTAGTTGTGATAATAACGTCATTTCAGGGAACACTGCAAAGAATAACTCTTATTGGGGGATTTGTTTAGATAGGAGTAATTATAATAAAATTTCTGGAAATGTTGCATCTAATAATGAGATTGGGATGTATTTTCTGAAATTTATCAATTTCTACTTGTTTGTTGGATGCCACGATAATAATATCTCGGGGAATATCGTAAATAGCAATAATAGGTATGGGATGTGTTTTTCTCCTAGTTGCTTTAATAATAATATATATCTTAATTGCTTTACTAATAATTTAATCCATGCTTATGATGAGGGAGAGAATAACTATTGGGATAATGGAGTTAAGGGAAATTTTTGGAGTGATTATACTGGTTTGGATGAAGAGGGAGATGGTATTGGTGATACTCCTTATAATATTAACGGTTCCGCGGGAAGTAAAGATTACTATCCATTAATGAAATGTCCAATTCCAGCTCAAAAAAGCCCTTTTGAAACACTTATCTTAATTACGATTATTAGTGGAGGAGCTGTGATAGGTTTAGCAACGGTCCTATTAATTATAAGAAAAAGGAAAAGAATATGATAATTCAGTTTTAGATGCCTATTTTTTTTGGATGTTCTTCTCCTTAATTTATGACTAACTTGATTAATCCCTAATATCAAATGTAATATAATCTTAAAAAAATTGAGACTCGTTTTTCTTAAATATTTTCTTTACCTTCGTAGCTAATATTAAAAATTTAGATTAGTCTTAGCGAAAGATTTTTAATATTTTAAATTAAATTGAATAATACTAAATTAGACGTGATTTTATGCCAAAAATTGAACATTTTGAAATCAATGCAGATGATCCAATAAGAGCAAAAAGCTTTTATGAAAAAATTTTTGAGTGGAAAATCGAAAAATGGAAAGGGCCTTTGGAATATTGGACAATAGAAGCGGGGAAAGAAGATGAAGAAGGAATTAATGGGGGTTTGCAGAAAAGAGAAAAACCTAGTGATCAAATATTTAATTATATTTCCGTATCCAACGTAGATGATTATAAAAACAAAATTGAACAATCTGGTGGTACCATTGAAAGTCCAAAAATTACTGTACCGGGAGTAGGTTATTTCTATTTGTTTAAGGACACTGAAGGAAATAAACTGGGTATTATGGAACATGACGAAAATGCAAAATAAACTGGCTTTTTTTATTCTTTTTTTATTATTAATTCAAAAAAATTTAATGTAATTAAAAACACTAAAAGGGAACCTAGTTAGGTGTTATTTACACTGAAATTAAAGGGAGTATAAAAAACTCTCCTCTTCATTATGGAATGGAAAAGAAATCAATAAACATAAAAAAAAGATAAAAAATTAAAAAAATCATTACTCTATCGACCGCAATCCTTACAAATCGCTCTCGAATCCGTAAAATCGAGCTTTATCTCTTTACCGCATTTCATACAATTTATTCTTATTCTTTTTTTCATAACAATCCCTCTTTTAATTAAAAATCAAAATTTCTTGTAGTTCTTGGGTTATGCTCAATTTGATTTTTTCGACACTTCCTACAAAGTGCCCTCGAGCCGTAAAATCCAGTTTTATTTCTTTACCGCATTTTCTACAGTTTATTATTATTTTAGCCATATTTTTCACTTAATTTTTTAATAAATAGGAAAAAATAGTTTTAATAGGAAATGTATCGTGAATGACAACTTCCTACATCATTCATAATAATTATTAATCTCGTCTTTTTCTTCATTCTTTTAAC
This sequence comes from Promethearchaeota archaeon, assembly GCA_019058365.1. Taxonomy (GTDB): domain Archaea; phylum Asgardarchaeota; class Lokiarchaeia; order Sigyniarchaeales; family SOKP01; genus Loki-b32. The sequence goes on from JAHPZE010000052.1 coordinate 4,399, forward strand.
TCGCATTTTCACCATCCTCCAATATCAAACTTTTATTATCGATTATATGTCAGTCCCCTATAAACGATAGAGTCGACTTTATTTTTCACATTATTGATATTAATTCTCCCCTGGTGTTGTTTAGCGTATTTTCTAAGTTTGAATTTAACTTTAATTCGCTCTGGTTCTTCCTTAACAATCTCTGCTTTTTCCTCAACTAAAGGAATAATTATAGAGAGACTTTCATTCTCATTCTCTAATTTTTCGAACACTTGAACCATTTTTTTTATCACTTTTTTTTATTTTTTCTTAAGATCAATTAAACTATCTATTCATATATAGTTTCTTGCTTCGTACTTCACTCGGAGTTCATGCTTTACTCCGAAGTGAAAAGCTTAAAAAGTTAGAAGATAATAATATAAATAACGAAATAAGATCTTATAGGACTGTATTTTATTATGAGTAGATCAGACGGAGTTTTATATCCTCCTGGTGAGATATTAAACCCCATCATGGGGAAGACCGATTTTGAATATGTTATATTATGGATGCTTAGTAATAATGACATTTGCGAGTGGTCAGATTTCACTGCTGAAATTAGTGAATCAACCTTATCTGGTAATTTGAATAAATTGATGAGCAAGGGTTATATTAAAAAGCCTGAAAAAGGGAAATATGTAATTACATCACAAGGGCAAGATCGATACACTGAATTAGTTTATTTCAAAGAATCAGGAGAAACATTATTGTATCCACCAAAAGCAATACTCAAGACAAGGAATTATGATCATTGGATTTTATGGATGCTTTGTAATAATCCTTCATGTAAATGGTCCGATTTTAAACAGACACCCTTATCAATCAACCAATCCTCCTTATCTAATACACTCAATTCATTGTTAAATGATGGTTTTATTGCTAGAGAAAATAAAGAATATGTTAAAACACAATTAGGTGAAATAGAGTATTTTAGAATATTAAAATCGTATGATTTAGACCGTCAAACTATATTAGAGCAAGAAAGTAAGAGAATTGAAGAAATTACAGAAAAAACTAGTATATTCTTTAAGAAATATAAAATAGAAGATGATGAGTTAAAATTTCGGTATCTGGATAACATTCTGAAATTGTCTTATTCTAAAATTGAATCGATGCTAAGAGAAGAGGAAGATTTTAATAAAGTTTTGTTGTACTTTTCGATTAATCATCCTGATCATTATCCCGAATTTATTTCAGTTGAAAAATTTTCAAAAAGATACAATATAGATATAAAAACATTAGATTTTCTTATAATGAGAATTGTAGATAATGAGTTTTTTGGTATAAAATTTTTTAAATTGGAGGATGAACAAGGAGGAACTTATTATTTTCAAAAGAATGAAATCGTCGAAAAAATACTTAATGCAATTGTAGAAAAACATATTACAAAATTCACATATTTAAATAAATTTCATGAAACTACAACAACAGACGTGGGATGGCTATTAGAAATAATTTTAAACGATATTTGCAGTAATTTATTCAATGAACATCTAAAACCCTCATTAAAATCATTTTTACCTGAATATATTAAATATTTAGCGTATAAAATTGAGACAGAGAAAAAATTAGTTGATATTGAAGCTAAATTAGCAGGATTTATATGGAGAAATGTCAATGAAGGATTCCAAGCTTTTGATCCTTCAGACATGCCTATAACTGGAGAAGAGGATGAATTATATTATACAATGGATAGCAGCACTTTCAATGTATTAGATATTGTGGTTTTGTCTAAATTTTTTTATTTAAACACGAGTGAAGTTCAGGAGACCTATAGTTTGAATAAAATAGATATTTATAATAAAATAATAAAAAATTTGTATAGAAATAAAGTTTCTAAAGCAAGGGAACTTTCGCAAAATATTACCACTAAAATAAAAACCATAAATCAATTAATAATGAAGGATATTATAGCTACAGCAGAGAATAATTTTAATAATTCAATTAAAATTACTAATGGAATTATTGATAAATATCCAAATGAATTTATTGGATACTTATTACAATCTATCACTTACTTATTGATGGATAATTATGAAAAATCTTTAGAGATCATTGAGAATGCACTAAAAGTAACACCTAATGTTCTCTTAATCTGCCAAAAAGCACAGATTTTAATGAGAACATCTCAAGGAGCAAATGCATTAGATTATATTAATGACGCATTATCTCAGTATCCAGATAATTCTTCATTATTAAAAACAAAATACTTAATTTATATTACTTATTGGATGGCACTAGTAAAGGATTATAATGAACCTCTTGATATTATAAATCAATTAACCAATTTGAATCAAAAGGATCAAGAGATTTTACTCTTAAAAAGTCTTTATTATTGTCTGATCAATAAATATAAAGAAGCAAAGCGTTTAATAATAAATGAAATTGATTTTAATAATTTTAAAAAAAATCCCAGAATTGATACAATTGCTTACTTTATTTTGGTTTATTCTTATTTAGCACGCGGTAAATTTGATAAAGCTTTAGAAATTGCAAATTTAGTTTTAACAATATATCCCGAACATCCTACTTCATTTTTTACAAAAGCCTTAGTAATTGGATACAATTTGATTTATAGATTTACATTTAAGGACCCAAATATTGATGCTTTTACTGAATTGATAACATCTACTCTCTCTTTTGAAAAAATTAATTATAATAAAACAATTTATCTTTTATTCCAATCACAAGTTTTAAATGGGCTTGGAAAATACGATGAAAGCATTAATTCTATTGATACTGCTATTGAAATAGTCCCGACATTGAATTATCTATATGCTAGGAAGGCATACTTATTAATAACATCTAAGAAAGAATCTCAAGCATTAAGTTTAATTAATGAATTGTTAGAAAGTCGTCAACCATTGAAGTATAGCCTATTGAAACAAAAATCTTATGTCCAAATCGTTCTAAAACAATACGATGAAGGATTGAAGACTGTTAATGAAGCAATTGAACTATATCCCCACGATAACGATTTTATCAATAACAAAGCCATGATCTTAGGCTATTTAGGAAGAAGAGAGGAAGCTATTGAAACTGCTGAACACCTAATAAGCCTTAATCCAAAATGTGGAAATTCTTATGATACATATGGTGAAGTTTTAATGGCTCTTAAAGAATACGAAAAAGCTATTGAAAAATTTAAAGAAGCTTTAACCCTTGAACCCACTGGATGGTTTGCCTATGAAACTTGTTTAAAAATGGGACAATGTTTTAAGGAGCTTGGAAATATTGAAAAAGCTCTTGAATATTATGAGAAAGGAGAAAAATTGACAGAAAAGATGCATCCTAGTTACAGGAATAATTATCTAGAGAAAACAGAGAAATTAATTTCTGAAGCTAAAATATTACTTAGAGAATCAAAAAACAGTGAATAATCCAAATAAAAAATGTGATCTTAATGGATTACAGATTTGTAAAAGCATTTGAGTTTAATTTTAATTTTGGAACACTTTTATCAGTTGATTTCAGCACGTGTTCTGAAGCTTCAGACTTAATTAACCTTACTGAAGAAATATTTAATGAAATTAGAGATTGTATTAATGTTCGAGGCATTCCCAATCTAATATGGTTTAAAGGAATAACTAACTCTGTAAATCCTTCAAATTTTACATTGATTACAAAAATGATTAGAGCGGTATATCCAAAACAAAAAATTGGTATTTATTTGAATTGTGGAATTTTTCAAGATGAGGAGTTTCGAAACGTTTTTCATGGGTGCGACTTGGTTGCTATTAATCTCAATACCGTTGAGCACTTTCAATTTTCAAAAATTAATACTTGTCCTGAATTTATTAATTCTAAAGCCGTATTAGAAGGAATAATAGAATTTAGTAAAAATTTCAAGGGTAAATTAGGCATTTATACTTTGTTTTTAAAAGATGTTAATGATAGCATTAAGAATGTAGAAAGATTAAAAGAATTCTTATTGCGCGTCATGCCAGATCATTATTCTGTTAGTAATTATATGTTAAATGGCTTTGAACCCGTTTCGACAGATTTTAAAGAAGGAGTTAAAGAAATCTTGAAAGATCTTCCTTTCAAGGTTATTTATATGTTCTAATTCATAGTTGTCTTTAACCCAGCTCAATTAAATTGTTTAACATGGTTCAAATTTGAAACCACAACACTCACATAGATTTTCAAGATTTTTAATGTATTTTAACATTGAATTGTACCATTTGTCCAATAATTTTTTTAACTGGATTTTAATTGTATCCATATTTTTAGCATTATACACATAAAGATATCCTTGTTTTTTAGAATCTATTAACCCTTTCGCATTAGTATATTCTTTCATTGATATCGAACTGCGTTTAACAAATTTTAACATAGATAGCACTTGAAGAGCTCTTTGAATTGAACTTCTGTCCATCTCTAATGTGAGTGCTACTTCAGATGTCCTAACATCTTTATTCTTCAATAAATGACAAAATACTTTAGACTCAGTACTGTTTAAACCTAATATACATTTAAACAATTGTTCACTGGAAAATTCCGCTTTATTATTTAAAATCTGGTCAATTTTCTCAAATTCTTTTAACTTTTTATTAATTACTTCCATTGGCAATCAATACAAATTAATATAAAAAATTTAAAGAAAAAAGGAATTAATTTAATAATTTCATTTTTTTAATTTTTCTAATACTTTCTTCATTCCTTCATAGTTTATTGCTCCAACAATTTGATTTATAACCTCGTCATTTTTAATAAATAAGGTTGTAGGAATTCCTGTTATTCCATACTTCATCGCTAAAGCGTTATTTTCATCAACATTAACCTTTATAAAAATAAAATCGCTTTGAAATTCTCCTTGAAGTTTCTTAAAAATTGGAGCAAAAAACATGCAAGGTCCACACCATACAGCCCAAAAATCTATAATAATTATTTTATCAGGATAATCCTTCAATAATTTATTAAATTCTTCAGAAGAATGTATCTCTATTACATGTTCTGGCATCGTTTGATGTTTTAATAAAGTTTCAGCTTTTTTCATTCTTAACCTTTCTAGGTCCTTATCTGCTTCTTGCATTTATGTTTCACATTAAATTATTCTTTTTTTAAGTTGTGTGATTTTTCTTCACAACTCTCTAATACTATAATATTCGATAGTATATTTAAAGGTGATTATTGTGTGAAAAATTTCACTACTTCTTCTATAAGATAAGTTATACTCTTTAGCAAGATCCTATAATTATGAAATTAGAACTAAAGAAAACATTAAAAAATATAATACGACATTTTCTATAATCAATTCTATGGTAACTATAATAAGAATAATAACTATTGATTCATGAATGTTCTGTTTAAACACAGTTTTGAACAATATAAGTCCAAGGCAAATGTTCAATGTGAAAGAGACCATCATTAAATAAAGAGAGAAATTATACGATTCATAAGGATTAGAAAAATTGATGTCTAAAAAGAATTCGATCAATATAGTTAAGTTTATTATCAAAGAGAGCGTTATAATTTTCCAACAAATAGTAAAAAGTAATGGTTTGAATTTGGATAGACGTGAAAAACTAATTCATGCTTTTGATTATCTGCTTGAGCAAAATTATATTAAAATCAAGAAAAAAACAAGTAAGTTCCATATTGTTAAATTAAATGAAAAGGATAATCCCGATTTCAAATTATTTCGTGAAATTGTTCAGGAATTTTGGACTTCTCCGCAACAAGAAAAAAATAATGTAAAATCATGGAGGGATTTAAAATAAATAATCACCATAAAAGCTTACCTGAGATAGATTTCAAAAAGACTGAGAATATTACCAAATTTTTCAGTATAATAAAAAAAGAATATTTTACGAATTTATTTAGAATACTGATTCTATTAGTGTTTCTATCTCTAATTTATATAATCTACTATACTATTTTCCCGCAATTATTAATTCCTAATGTGAGATTTCCTTTGGATCAAATAGTTTTTTGGAGTTTTTTCTTGTTTTATTTATTTATTTATTTTTTTCAGTTAACTTCTATTAAATTCTCTCCTGCATTAATCAAATTTCTTAATAAAGAACTTAGTATCTTAGGTTTTCAAGTTCATAGAAAATACAAAACAGGGTTATTTTTTTCCTTATTTAATAGTCTCACAGTTATTATTTTTATCTTAATTAGTATGTTGATTACCTATTCTACAAATTATATTATAACATCTCTAATTGTAAGGTTGATTGTTGTTTATTTTTTTTCAAGTACTATAATTCCAATTCTTCGTGGGATATTACATGATAAATTTATCATTAAGTTAAAGGCACCCTATTTTATACAATTTGAATTACAATTCAAATTGATAAAACCTATAGAAGTTGAATCACAGATGATCAGGATTTATATGACATCAAATAAATTAGGAATCAAATCCAATCAATATAGTGCTAACAGTTTTTTAGAGATCTCCAATAAAAGATGGCTTCCTAGAAAAGGTAGACTAAAATTGCCGAATTTTCTTTCAAACTCCAATTTATATTTTTATGAATATTCAACAATTATAAATTTTAAAGAACAATTTTTAAACATTGTTTCAGCAGTTAGAGAATGGGACATACAGTTGAAATTAAGAGGCAAAATAAATGTTTAAATAAGATTTTTAAGAGAGAATAAAAGAGTATACTATTAGTCCCTTAATTTGAATATTAATTGAGGATTATGTTTTTTTTATGTTTTTACTTATGATTTTCAATCTGAAAATTATCTTTGTCCTCTTCTACAAGTATCGAAATAAGTATTTCAAGAAGATTAGAAGATAGCACTTTATATTTTGAAATTGTCTTCTTCATAAATTTTTATTTGTTTTAGTCGTGAAGCTTTTCTTCGAGATGATACTGTAATTTGAAAATCTAAATCTTTTTTAAAGATATCAGCTCCTCTTGCTATTTCCTTAGCAATATCTTCCATTATAGAATCTTCTTTAATAATAGCTCCGTTAAACATTGGTATTTCTGAATATTTTTCAATCAAATCCTCTGTTAATTCTTTTGGTAAAACATCAGATCTGTCTTTAAATGCCACAGTGATCCTTTCTTCTAATTTTATATAAATTTCCCTCTTACTAAATTGACAATCAACACATTTAGAACTTCGATTTTTAAAAATATTTAATATTATTAACCCAGTGATAAATTTGAAGTTTCTTTTTAAAATATCATTAATATCTCTATTATCAGGATCATTGATGTATTGTTGAATATATTTCCCAGCATTAGTATATAATTTACAGAAAAATAAAGCCCGATGAAAATAGGCTGGAACTATGCAAAATATTCTCGTAAACCAGAAATGTGTGATTCCTATTGGTGGGTTTTCACGAAAAAAATAATAAGCAACTCTCCCATCTCTTTCTGTATGTAAAGTAGATTCTTTTTTAAGCATATTCAAATATGTTGAAGTCGTAGAGCGAGCAATCTCTTTAAAATATCTTTTATATTCTTTCTCTACTTCGCCTGTAGTAATTTTGTTCTTTCCTTCTAAGTAGTATTGCAAAATTATTCCTAAAATACGGCTTTCGTGAAGGCGACCTGTTTTTATCTGTTGTTCTTCTGCTTCATCTTCTCTAATTTGATATAAATATGCAATTTCTGGAGCATAATCTTGAATAACTTTATCTATAAATTTAAGTTCGGGATCTTCTTCTATCTCTACTGATTTAGTGCTTTCTATTATTAATTCTTCAATTTTAGATTTTTCAGACAATTTAAAAAACTCTTTTAGTTAATTATTTTATTTATTTATTAAATCCTGTTCTTAGGTGGGTTTTCATGTATTCTCTTCATTAACAATAAAAAGAATTCCATTCTTTGTTATTATCTTGTAAAAACTTGATTTTCTATTAGCTAAATCTAATTAGATTTTCAATTCATAAATAGAGTTTTAATTCGCACTTGATGTGAATTATGAACTTTGATTGAAGTCTGAAAATTAATTGTATATAAAGAGGAGACTAAGCTTTCTAAGATAATAAGAAAATTTGGGATTACTAAAAAATAATTTAATGATTTTTACGTACAAGTTATTAATTTTTTTCCTGAATACAAAGAACTGGATCAGCAAAAACAGGTTGTCCAATTAATTTCTAAGTTCTCTTTGCATTTTAATTTAGGAATTCCATTCTATTATCAAGTAAAGAAAATTTTGATAAAATAAAGCTTATAAAACGAATTGATCTAATATAACTTAAATTATTATGTAATTTCAACTTATTTTATCTCTCTTTAGTATTCCCTCCTCCATGGTGCCCCCCTGACTACTTTGATAAAAAGAAAGATTGATAGATTGATTTAATTATTATTTTTTCTGAATATCTTTCATTTTTTTATCCAGATTACTTGAAGCTTCAGTATGACTCTTTCCATGTACTAGTGTGTCTGTTCCATAGTCTGAACTCGCTAATACACTTGCTCCAGCTGCGCTAATTGTTGCTGTTCCCGCTTGTACTCCTGCTCCGATAGCCTTTCTCTTCTCTACTACAATATCGAAGAATGTTATTGTTGGAATGAGTTGGGTTCGTATAAGTGCTTTTGAATAAGGAATATCTCGCTCAGATCTACTCGCATAATATCTCCATCCATGGCCATATTTGGCAAATGCAGTTAATGCCTTCAATTCTTCATCAGGTTCCTTTTTATTCATGCAAACTAAGCGAACATCATTATAGAGTTGCTTTTTTATATCTGGCTTTAAAAGTGTATGCTTTTTACCCTGATTTTTTATGATTCCTTGTTTTTCTAAGCTCTCCCATAAAGCTTGTTCTGTGTAACCCTTCTTCTTATATTTATCTCGGAACCATTTTACCCAATCAACGACAGATTGAGTTGTTTCTCCTTTCTTACCTTTAAAATCCTTGATAATATCTAGATATTCATCCAAGAGTGGATGTCCTGCAGAGCTTTCATCAATAACTCTTATATGAACTGGATCCTTTTTTGCTCCCGAATCAAATAATTCAATTTTTCCTCTCAATCTTAAATCTGTAAGAACTGTACTTGGACACCAATTTTTAAGTCCCATCCCAGATCCTCCCAAAGGTAACTTCCCATTTTTCTTTAAGATTAAGAGTAGATGTTTTTCTCCCGTTAACATAATAAAATTCTCCATTTATGATAGTTAATAACAAGAAAAAATTGTAAAAAACCTTTCTATTTTACTACGTTATTTATATCATCAAATGAAAATACCAAACTCTTATTCTATTATGTTTTTAAAACAATTTCTCCCATTATCTAATTCTCGCTTTGAGTTTAATTTAAGGTGTTTTGGAATAGAATTGGACAGGTTTTTACAAAAAAGTCTGAAACTAATAATTGATATCTAAAGATCTTTCAGTTTAACAATAACAGTACCAAAGGAAGTAGATCTCTAAATCCTATTGAACATTGACTTTTTAT
>JAHPZE010000004.1 GCA_019058365.1 Promethearchaeota archaeon
AAAGAGCCCATTTATTTTTGTCGGGTGAGTGCGATTTGACATTAAAGAAAAAAAAGAGAAAAAAATAAAAATTTGCTCATAAGTACATGATTACTAATATACTTGAACCTTACCTGCGATAAGCCTCTTTCTTAAATCAAAAAAACTTTCTTTGCTTAGCTTTTCATTTGATACTTCCTCTGCGATTTTCTTTACTGAATCAAAGCTTACATTATCAGCAGGAATTAATTCTATTGAATTAACCCAAGGATTAGTTATCTCCCTTCCAATCTGAGATAATAGTTTAACGTGTGCTTCTAAAATATCTCCTTGACCTCTTTTAATGATCTCTCTTGCCATCTCTGTACTTAACACGTTATATAGTTTTCCTACATGGTTAATCGGATTCTTTCCACAAACAGCTTCTAAGCTCATTGGTCTACATGGAGTAATAAGACCATTAGATCGGTTACCACGTCCTACTTCTCCATCATCACCCGCTTCAGCAGATGTGCCTGTAATGGTCAAATATATTAACCCTTTTTCGATATTATCAGCTACATTTACTTGGCATCTAACATCACGATCTGGGATAATATCAGCTGCTAAATCTAAGACTGCTTCTTTGATTTGATTAGTATAACTTACATATTCACTGATATCATTGATATATTTGCTTACCATTGCTGCTGCGACAGTAATTCCAACTTCATTATCAATTCTCTCAACCATTACCTTAATATCTTCTCCCGAAGCCTTACATTTATCTTTGAATTTATCCGAATTAATTAGCTTTTCAGATTCTAAAGCTATTTTTTCAACATCCGAAAAAGGAGCGTATCCAACTCCAAAACTGGTATCATTAGCAAGTGGAACTTCTTCAGTATGATGAGACTCATCAAAAACTCCTGTTAAATCTATTGATCCTGGCCGAACGGCATAATCGAATTGAATATCTCTATTTAAATCAAGGTTTCTAAAAATCTCAGAAAGCACTTTACGCTGAGTCTCTATACAAATAGTTGGAATAGGAATATATTCGAGTTTATGTGTATTATCACCGCATTCTGTAAGGATCTGATTTATTGCTCGACCAACAATTAGAAAATATTGTGGTTGGATGATCTGACCTCCACCATATTTTGGTCTTGCGGTACCTCCGACGAGAGCAGCCTTATCGACATTATGATGATATACTCTATCGAAATTCTCAAGATAATAAACACATAAGGCTCTGGAGCAAGCATCGGCAACAGCATCGCAAACCGTATCGGGATGTCCAATACCTTTCCTTTCAACAAGTTCTGGGAATTCACTTTTTTCTATTGGTTTAAAATTAGCTGCTGTTATCTTCAACATTTCATTTAACCAACTTTTTAATTATATAAATAGTTCTTTTAAATATGTTTTTAAATTAATTATTAGTTAAATTCCTTATTAAATGAAAAATGTAGTTAATACATTTTATGCTTGGTTATAATTAATAAGCTTTATAAATATTTTATGATTATAATATGCATAAGAAGCATATGACTTTTTTATTAAATTATGGAAATCTTACCATCTTTGAATGATATTAAGCGTTTACGTAAGAAATTAAATATTAGTCAAAAAGACCTAGGAGATGAACTAAATATTCCTCAGTCTACAATTTCTAGGATTGAAAATGGAACAATTGATCCTCCATATTCTAAATTAAAAAGAATTTATGAATATCTTGAGAATAAACGTAAGATAAGAGAAAAATCTAAGAAGCATGCTATAGACATCATGACTTCCGATATTGTATTTATCAATTCTACCTCAACTATAAGAGAAGCAGTAGATCAGATGAATAACCATGAAATCTCACAATTACCAATAATAGAGAATAATCAAAATATAGGAAGTATAACTTCAAAAAAAATACAGAAATCTATAACAGATAATCCAGAAATTATCAATATGGATATATCACTTATAAAAGAATTGCCATTTCCAGAAATTGATAAAAATTGGAATGTGAAGGATATATCTGATTTACTCTTGAAGTATTCTGCTGTTTTGGTGAAAGAAAATAATGAATATATTGGAATAATTACTGACTCTGATCTTCTTAGATTATCAAATAAAAAATAAGAAAATGCAAAACTATCACTATTTTATAAGATAAAAGCATTAAATTTGTGAAGTGATATTACTAAATAGAAAAAAGAATAATTTTTTTATACAATATCATTTTTTAAAGATTAGATTTGACGATTGAAAAGATCCTTCAAAGGATTGATGGTTTATTAAAGAATGCTAATTATGAAACATTAGCATTGGAAAATTTCGCGGAAAAAAAAACTAAATTCTGTTTTGATCTTTTAGTTAAAAAGGATGATATGGTATTTAGCGTAAAAATTTTTCCTAATATTGACAATTTAAACCCAGAAATTATTCATGATCTTAAATCTTTATCCATAATCCTCAAATCAAAACCTTTATTAATTGGAATCAGAAATCGGTATCAAAAATTAGAAGATAACACCATCTATGTAAGAGAAGGTTTACCCTTTATTACGCTTAATACGCTTGAGAATATCGTTAATGAACAATACCCACACATCTTGGCAAGAAGAGGCGGAGGAGTTGTATTTTTAGATGGGATATTAATGAAAACATTGAGAGAAAAGCATGCAATAACACGAAAAGAACTTTCAGAAATCTTAGGAGTAACTAAACGAACAATTTGTTCTTATGAGAATGAATCTATGAGACCTTCTGAGAAAGTCGCTGAAAAAATATCGGAGATCTTGGAAAATAATGATCTCTTTAAAAAAATCAATGTTTTTAGATGGAATATTAAAGATAACATAGATGAAAAAGAAATCTTGGAAAAAAACGAGTTAAGTGAATTTGAATCTCGTGTTCAAGGTGTAGTAAAAGATATTGGACTTTCTTCATATTGGTATAAAAAAGGGTCTGTTCCTTTCAAATTATCTTTATACTCCCACTCTGATAAAATTAATTTAGATGGCTTTTATCCTCTATTTTCTGGTATAACAGAAGAGCAAGATAAAATTAATGAAATGAGTTTTAAATGTTTAAGGGTTTTTACAGAGTTATTCCATAAAACTTCACTTTTTATAATAGACAATGATATTAAAATTCCTCAGCTGTTTAAAAAAGCAAAAATTCCTATTGTTAAAATTAAAAATTTAGAAAAAGTTGATGACGAAGAAGAATTCATTGAACTCGTCCAAGATTCATAATAATAAAAGAGAAATAATATGTGGGATAGACGAGGCTGGTAGAATTTAATTCAATTCGAATTAAGTGTTAATAGGCTCTGTCTTAGGTCCCATGGTTTTATGTGGAATTTGTTTCGATAAATCAAAAATTAACTTTTTATCTGAAATTGGAGTAAAGGACTCAAAGAAATTATCTTCCAAAAAGAGGAATGAATTAGCTGAACTCTTGAAAAATAACTGTTATTCTCATAAGATCGTTATAGTTGAACCTCAGGAGATTGATGAGAGAGAAACTAAAAAAGTTACATTGAATCGGCTTGAAGAATTAAAAATGGCAGAAATTGTAAACGGATTAAAGCCTGATGTTATCTACATAGATGCTGCTGATGTTAATGAAGAAAGATTTGGAAACTCTATTAAAAATTTATTAGATTACAAACCTAAAGAAATTATCTCTAAACATAAAGCAGATGATCTATTTCCCATAGTATCAGCGGGATCTATTGTAGCTAAAAACAAAAGAGATACCTTAATTATTGAAATCCATAAAAAATATGGGGATTTTGGATCTGGTTATCCTTCTGATATCAAAACAATAAATTTTCTAAGAGATTATGTAAAGAAATATAAAAAACCACCAAAAATTGCTAGGAAATCTTGGGAGACTACAAAAAAAATTATAGAAGAAGAAGTATCAACAAAGAAGATAACTGAATTCCTCAATTAATTGCTTTTTTTAACCACTAAGATAATATGGTTGGCAGCATATTTGTGTATATTTATACTTTCTATGATAGCGTATCCTGCTTTTTCAAGAATCTTTTTCTCTTGTTCATAAATTTGTTCAGATTTTTGAAGACTATCAATTGATTGAGATTTAATTGCTATAATGAGTAAACCATTATTCTTTAGGTAATAATTACTATTCGATAAGGCAATTTCAGCTTGATGTGGTTGTGCTACATCTTGATAAATTAAATCTATATCTGTAAAAATATATTTAGCATATTCTTCTGGGAAGCGAGCATCTCCTAATATTGGAATAATATTTGTTCTATCTGATGAATTTTGGATTAGTTGTCTCATACTTCTTTCAGCGAATTCTACACCATATATAATTCCTGTAGTCATGATGTCTGAAAGGTGAGATATAGATGTACCCGAAGATGCTCCTAAATATAAACATTTTAAATTTTCAGCTAAAAAGTTAGTAATAGGATTTTCTAAAATTAAGGCAGCTATTTTACTTCTATATGGATCCCATTCTCTATACTCTGTACCTCTATGACTTACTAACCTCTCTCCGTATATTCTTTTTCCTACAACAGCATTTTTAGTGTAGAGTTTTAATTTTTCTTGAGGTCCAGAAATAAATACATCATTATACTTAGGATGGTTTCTAATTTCTATTTTAGACATTTTTTAATATTTCTTACCTTATTTTCTTTTTCTTGTTGATGTCTTTTTTTTACTCTTTACTGGTTGAGTTTTTTTAGGTGGTGTAGGATATTTTTCCTCAATCTCTTTTATCTTTTCTTCAATTTCTTTTGATAATATATTCCCTATAAATTCACCATTAAAATAATCGACTTTGGCAGCAACTCCAATTTTCCCTGCAACAATACGAGCAATTTTCCCTCGGTGATAAGGTTTTGCGGACCTTATTTGATTCCATTGAAAGATTAAGCCATGTTTGGGTCGCTTTTCACCAGTTTTAAGAAAACGATATAATGCTTTTTCAGCTCCTAATAATTGAATTCTAGATGCTGGCATATAAGCTAATTTCTGTAGTGCCCCCGCTTTCGCTATTAATTTTGCCCCTATTAAAGGACCGATCAAAGTATTAATATTTGGAGCAATTTTTTCCATTAAAACTTCTAAATAATTCTCTAATTCTTGTCGATATGCATCCAAGGAAATTATTTCATCCGCATAATTTTGGATTATAGATAGATCGATGTTTGCTCCCATCGAACTAAGGGCATACTGTTCTAAAATTTTAATTTTACTTTCATTTATAACAAAATTCTTTTTTATGTTATCAATTGTAAAATTCTCTCTTGAACCTAATGTTGATATTAATCTTGATAATATAATATTATCTTCAATGATTTTATCAGTCAATTCCGGAAAATGCAAACCGTACCATTCTCTAAGGTGACTCGAAAATAAGCTAATTGATTTCTTTATCACATCAAGGATTGTAATAGTTTGAGTGATTATATTATCGGAATGTCCACTAGCTTGACTTACTTTTCTTCTTGTTAATTCATCACTTACTTTCTTATAAAGTGAAAGCACTTCTTCACTTGTTTTATTTATCCCAATTTTTTTTAAATTAACTTCTAAATTTAAACGAAAATTTTTAAGTTCTACAGAGTTTTTTTTAAAAACGGTATTATATCCTAATTTTTCTGAAGTTAGTGATTCTAAATTTTTATTATCAAATAAGAATTCATTAAAACCAGAATTTTTTAATTCTAATAAAAAATCTTCAAACACTTTTTGAATAAGATTATTATTTAGAGTATCATAAAATTCGATGATTTTCTCATAGTCATCATCGAAATCAATGAAGTTTAAGATGTTTCCTGTCTCATCGAAGGCAAAAATTCCAATTAAAGTATCTGCTATGAAAGACTTCATTTTGATTGGCTAATTTATAGTTATTTTTCCTTCATCAATAATTATTATAAAATTATAATCATTATTTTCTTTTAAAAAATGCTAGAAGTTAATCTTTCTGGTTTAAAATTAAAATCTCCAATAATTTTAGCTTCAGGAATTTTAGGAGTCTCTTATTCTTTAATGAGAAGAGTAATTGATGCTGGAGCTGGTGCTGTCACTACAAAATCTATTGGACCTATATCCAGAAAAGGATATAAGAATCCATCTATAATTGAGATATATCCTGGAACCTTTATGAATAGTGTTGGTTTAGGTAATCCTGGAATCAATATATTTGTCTCAGAAATAAAAGAGATAAAAAAACATAACATTCCCTTAATAGTGAGCGTTTTTGGAAATTCTAATGAAGAATATCTTGAGGTGGCAACTAAAGCTGAAAATGCAGGAGCTGATGCAATTGAGATTAATATCTCCTGCCCTCATGCTGAAGTATCTTCTATAGGTATCGACATGGATTTGACTTATAAGATTGTCAAATTTTTAAAAGAAACACTTGTAACCCCTCTTTTTGTAAAATTGAATCCCAATGTAACAAATATAATAGAAATAGCCCTAGCAGCGGAGAAAGGTGGTGCTGACGGAGTAGTTGCTATAAATACTCTAGCAGCAATGAGAATAGATGTTAATACTAGACGACCCATCTTATCTCATGGGAGTGGTGGGCTTTCTGGGAAGGCAATTCATCCGATAGCTATAAAAAAAGTATATGATTTATATAAAGCCGTGAAAATCCCTATAATTGGATGTGGAGGGATAGATTCATGGCAAGATGTTGTAGAATTCTTTTTAGTTGGAGCTTCAGCAGTACAAATAGGTACAGCATTATATAAAACAACCGAAATTATTACTCAAATTAATTATGGAATAACTCAATATCTGAAAGATAATAATTATTCATCTATTAATGATTTAAAAGGACTATCTCATCAGTTTAAAACTCAAGAGGTACCAGATTTTGACTGAAAATATAATAAAGACCGTAAAAATTCAAAATATTATTAATGAATGCGATGGAATTAAAACATATATTTTTAATATGAAAAAATCTAATCCCAATAACTATGTTATACCTAAACCAGGACAATTTGTAATGGTTTGGGTACCAGGAGTAGATGAAATTCCAATGTCATTATCAGGTTGTAATAATAAGGGAGATTGGGCTATTACTGTTAAGAAAGTGGGAGATTGCACAAAAGAAATACATAATCTAAAAATTGGTGATTACATTGGGATTCGTGGACCTTTAGGCAATTATTTTAAAATTCCAGTTGAACAATCAAAAAAAATAATTCTAATAAGTGGGGGAATAGGAATAGCTCCACTTAAATTTCTTGCTACTTATTTAAATAATAGGAGAATTTCTTTTGATTTAATTAAGGGTACAAAAAGTAATAATGAGATAATTTTTGCAAACGATTTTCAGCAATTTAATCATGATACTTCAAATATAATTTATTGTACGGAAATTGACAATGATATGTTTGAAGATTCTACTAGAGTTGCTTTTTATAACTCTAAATTTGAAGAACTTGCTCACACAAGGTTTGAAGCTTTAATCAATGAATATCTACAAAATAATATTTCAGATTTTATTGTTTTTACGTGTGGTCCTGAAATTATGATGTATAAGGTATTTCAAATATGTCAAAAATATCAATTTGAGTTATATGCAAGCCTTGAGAGATATATGAGATGTGGGTGCGGATTATGCGGTTTATGTGCATTAGATCCATTGGGTTTACTGGTTTGCAAAGATGGACCAATATTTAGTTCAGAATCTTTAAAAAACATCCAAGATTTTGGAAAATTTCAAAGAGATCCTACTGGTAAAAAAGTTAGTATTGATTAATAAAGCATCTGAATTAAAGGTTCTAAAACACAAATTATTAACATTATGACTAAATATATTAGTTGAGATAAATAACAACAAAAGAGCAAATTATGCAATTTTTACTGTAAAAAATAATGGCTTCCATAGAATTTGATGACCATGAAAAAGTCAAAAAAATTTCAAGAGAAATCATAAATTATTTAATAAGAAACCCTGAAACTCCTCGTGAAAAAATTACTAATATTAAAGGGAGAATAGGTAAAAAATATGAATATTTTAAAGTAATCAAAAATGCAACAATCTTAGATTACGCTACATCAGAAGAAAAGGAGAAAATAATTCAGACCCTTAAAAGAAGAAAAACTAGAACTTTATCTGGAGTCTCTGTTATAGCAATTATGACTAAACCTCTTCCTTGTCCTGGAACTTGCATTTACTGTCCAGGACAGAGGTCTCAGCCAGGAGAAAAAGTTGCTCAATCTTATACTGGTCGAGAACCCGCAGCCATGAGATCTATTCATAATAATTACGATCCTTACTTACAAGTTCAAAGTAGAATTAAAGATTTAGAAGCGATAGGGCATAAAGTTGATAAAATTGAATTAATCGTAATGGGGGGTACATTTTTATCAATAGATCTGACTTATCAAGAAGAGTTTATTAAAGGGGCATTAGAAGGCATCATCGAACAACGAGTAATTACTTTAGAAGAAGCAAAAAAACTTGCTGAGAGCTCCAAAAGACGTGTTATAGGGATAACAATTGAAACAAGACCAGACTATTGTAAAGAAAAAGATGTAGATCGAATGTTAAATTATGGAACAACTCGGGTTGAGATAGGAATACAAACGGTCTATGATGACATATATAAACTCGTAAAGAGAGGGCACACTACTATAGATAGCATAGAGGCCATAAGAATTGCTAAAGACGCAGGTTTAAAAATAAATGCCCATATTATGCCCAATCTCCCAGGGTCTGATTATTTAATAGACACAGAACTTTTTAATGAATTGTTTTCCAATACAGATTACCGCCCAGATATGCTAAAAATATATCCGACACTTGTAATTAACGGTACTGAACTATATAATTGGTGGAAACAGGGCAAATATTCTCCCTATTCTGATGAAGAGTTAATAGATTTAATCGCCAAGGTAAAAATAAATTTACCTCCTTATGTTAGAATTCAAAGAATTATGAGAGATATTCCTGCCACTTTAATTCAAGCGGGTTGTAAAAATAGTAATTTAAGGCAACTAGTTCAACAGAGATTGAGGGAGATAAATGAAAGTTGTAAATGCATAAGGTGTAGAGAATATGGAATCCGTAAAGGAAAAGAAATTATCAATGAAAATTCGTTTGATGAAATAAAACTGTATCGTTTAGATTTTGATGCCTCTAAAGGAAAAGAGATATTCTTATCTTATGAGAATAAAAAAGATAATTATCTAGTAGGGTATCTTCGGTTAAGAAAACCTTCTGAATTTGCCCATAGACATGAATTAAATGATGGTAAAACCATGATCGTGAGAGAAATAAAAGTTGTTGGTGAATTAGTCCCAATAGATACAAAACCGAATCGATATTCTCAAATTCAACACCGAGGATACGGAAAATTATTAATCGAGAATGCTGAAAAGATTTCACTTGAAGAATTCGATGCAAAGAAATTAACAGTTATAAGTGGACTTGGAGTGAGGGATTGGTTTTATGAAATTGGATATAAGGCAGATGGCGTTTATGTTTCTAAAATCCTTTAGTTTTCAAATTTAAATTTATTAAAAATTTAATCATTTTTGTTGTGAACGTTTTATGCTACAATTTTTATATACTGGTTAAAATCATGAATAATTATTTATAAATGACTCTTCTTGGTAATCTTGGACTTTCTGACAAATAAAATCGTTAAAAGACTTTCCTTTTATTTAAAAAAATTTATCTTTTTAGCCCTTTTTATATAAAATATTGTAATATATATATGACAAAAATCTATAAGTAACGATTGAAAATGCGTGTACAAAAACCTTTATCAAAAAAGAAAACAACACAACAAACAATTTCCATTTCTCCAGCCCTTAAAGATAAGATCGAGAGATATGTAAATGAAAATAATGAAAAAAATCCAAATGATAAGAGGTTCAAAAGCGTTTCTGCTTTCTATAATTTTATTCTAGAAAAATCTATGAATTGCTTCGAAAAAGGAAAAACTCTTGATGACTTTGAAGCATTTGTAGACAGTGAAATTAAAGGGTTCTTTGATAAAATTTCTTTCAATGCCTTAATTCCATATTATGAGACGGCTATAAGAACAAATCGGTATACAAATCCCACTTTTGAAAAGAATCCTTTTTTTTACTTAACTATAAGAAGATTGTATCTTGATAGAATGGACTCCTACGATATCTCTAGCATTAAAAACGTATTCAGTAGAGTAAGAAACTTTTTATTTTCAAATAATCTTACAAAGGAAGTTAATTTGGACCTTTTTACTGGGAAGACTGGAAAAGATTTATCAGGAGTATTTGAATATACTGGAATATACAAAAATTTGACTTTTGAAAATTGTAAATATAATGGGGCACTTTTCGGATTGCTAGGTGTGAAAATTACTAACTTTTTATACTCAGATAAAAATAATTACTTCAGGTTCGATTTAAAAACCACAGACTTATTTTATAGAAGAGATTTGGCAAAGAAAGAGAGAATAAAACTAATCAACCAGAATCTCTCTTATTTATTCAATTATCTTAGAGTTCTTAATGATAAAGACTATTATTTTTGGATGAGATTAGCTGAAGATAAACAAGTTTTAATCACATTCAATAGGGAAGAAACTAAAAATAATTGGGTTAATTTAATAGAAGAAGAAATCGAAAAATTTGGAGATGCAGAAGAATTTCCTCTTTATTTGCTAAGATTTTTTGAGAAATTACATTGGATTGAAATTAAAAGTGAAAGAGACTTAAGTTTTCAAATTAGACTATCCAAATCGAAATACCCTCATGAAAAAGAATTCTTATTGGAGACTCTTTCAAAAAAATCAAAAATCTCAAATGAACATGAGAATTATTACTTAGAAGAATTTTCATTCTAAATAGAATTAGTTTATTATTATTGAAAAGAAAAAAAGAGGGACTTCGTCCTCTTTAACCCTGCCATTTTTCCCTCTTTTTACTTTTATGGCAAGTGTCTCCTGTCATTCCCTTGATTTTTATCGTTAAAAATTACCCAAGTATAATTTTTTAAGAGGATATTTAAAGCTTAATATTAACTATCATTTTTGATGATTTAGATAATAGATAATCCCAAAGAAAAAATGTGTAGACTTTTAACAATAATTTAATGATTAAGAATAAATGTATCTTGTAAAAGTTTATTCAATTGCAAATTTGCATTAAAAGAGGATGTAAATTTACTTATTTAAACTTTTCAACTAATAAAAATTTAAAATATAGATTAAATTTAAAATAACATGACCAAAAAAAAATACCTCTCAAATAAGAAAACTGCCCAACAAACGATTTCCATATCACCAGCTCTTAAAGAGTGGATTAAAAGATATGTAAATGTAAATCACAGAGATATTCCTAATGATAAGAGATTTAAAAGTATATCTACTTTTTATAATTATGTTATGGAGGACGTTATGGAACTGTTTAAGAAAGGCAAAACTCTTGATGACTTTAAAAGAGTAGAAGATAAAGAAGTAAAAGATTTCTTTGAACCTTTCACATTTAATGCTATAATTCCTCTCTACGAAATGATTTCAGAATCTAATCGATATACTCCTTTTTCTTTTGAATTTACAATTAGGTTTTTATTACATTATACAAATTGGTTGAGAAAGCATTTTAAACCGGAAAATTTTGAGGATTTAAATCTTTTATTTGAAAGGATAAGAACTCGGTATGGTACTAGTAATGTTTCTACTGATATGAGGTTGGATATCATTCTTGGTGAAAATAATCAACCTATTCGAGGAATATTAGAATTTATTGGAAAACAAAGAAATCTCCATTTTGAGAACTGTAAATACTTCGCAGCGATATTTGGAATGCTAGGAGCAAGAGTGATTGACTTTATATATTCACCCGTAGATTATTATTGCAGATTTGACTTGGTTGAGACAGAACTTTTATTTAAAAAGGAATTAGTTAAGAAAGAAAGGCAAAAACTTCTAAAAGAAAACGTAAATTATATAATAAACTATAATAGAATGCTCGATGAGAAAGATAAATATTTATGGATGAATTTAGCAGAAGATAATGAATTGTTTATAAGCTTTAAAAGTACAAATGCATTTATTAAATGGATTAAAATTATAGAGGAAGATTTAAAAAAATTTGGTACACAAGAAGATTTTCTTACAAAGATATTACAATTCTTTAATAAAATACATTGGATTAGAATTGAAAGTTTAAAGGATCTATTATTTCGAATTGAGCAACAAATCGAAAAAAATCCTGAACAAAAGCAATTATTAATTGATTATCTTTCCCAGTATGCAGAAATCTCTCAAAAAGATACGATATACTCTTTAAAATAGCTTAATATAAGCAATATTTTACATTTTATTCTCTTTTATAGCGAAATTTGATCATTCTCTGCTTACTAATGGTTTAGCTTTTAACTCTTGGCCTGTATTGATCTAGATGGCTCTCATATTCAATTTAATTCATTTTCTTTATTTGATCTTAAAGATGCTCAAAAAAATCCTGAAAAGTACCAAAAATTTACGGTTCGGGTTTCAGACTATAGCACAAGATTTGTTGATCTCCCAAAGGCAGTTCAGAATGACATTATTGCTAGACATTGCTATGCGAATGTATAAAATCTATTGTAAACTAGAACTTGCTGTTAACTATTTAAAATAACCTATATTAAAATATCCCAAACCTTTTTTGAAAATTATTATAAGATTTATTACTTCACTAATTATTGTATTTGATTATTATTAAATAGAAAATTCGATTGAATATGGAAGAATTTGATTATGAAAAATTAGGTCTTAAGTGCGGATTAGAGATCCATCAACAACTTGATACAGAAAATAAGTTATTCTGTAGATGTCCAACTAAACTTCAAGGAACTCGAGAGCCAGATTTTACTGTAAATCGAAAAATGAGACCAGTTTTAGGCGAAATGGGAACATATGACACAGCAATGCTTACAGAGTACGAAAAGGGAATGGGAATTACATATGAAGGATATAATGATGTGGTGTGTACCTATGAACTCGATGATACACCTCCATTTTCTTGTAATAAAGATGCAAGAAAGGTAGCACTACAAATTGCTATGCTTTTAAACGCCAATATAATCGAAGAAATGCATGTATGTCGTAAAAATTATTTAGATGGAAGTGTCCCCAGCGGATTTCAACGTACAATGATACTAGGCACTGATGGCTACGTAACTTTAGAAAGTAGTAAAAAAATCCGGATAGATATTTTAAGTCTGGAGGAAGAAGCTGCGAGAAAAATTAAAACTGAAAATAAAATAAATTTTTTTCGTTTAGATCGATTAGGAATTCCTTTGGTAGAGGTCACAACCAAACCCGATATAAATACACCAAATGAATGTCGAGAATGTGCTGAAAGAATTGGATTACTATTATGGTCAACAAATGTAAAAAAAGTCCTTGGATCAATTAGACAAGATGTTAATGTGAGTATTGAAGCGGGAACGCGAATTGAAATAAAGGGTGTACAGAAATTAGGATGGATTCCAATCTTGATCAATCATGAAATTTCACGCCAATTAAAACTTCTTGAAATTAAGGAAGAACTTAAAAAAAGAAAACTAGATTATAAAGACATTCCAGAAATCCCTATAGATTTAACCGATACATTAGTTAAAACAAAATCCAATTTTATAGTAAAGGGTATTAAATCAGGAAAAAAATTATTCGGGATCAATTTTAGGGGATTTAAGGGTATTTTTGGAAAAGAATTAATGGAAGATTATAGATTTGGAACAGAAGTTAGTGGTAAAGTAAAATTGATATCTGGTTTGAGAGGAATTATTCACTCCGATGAAGATTTAAATAATTACAATTTTTCAAATCAGGATATTAAGAAAATCAAAGATAAATTAACATTTAAAGAAACGGATTGTTTTGTATTAGTATTAGGATCTAACAAAGAAGTGGACAAAGCGATGAATGTTCTTATCAATCGTGTAAAATTTGCTTTCAAAGGTGTGCCTCCCGAGACTAGAAAAGCCCTAGAAAATGGAAATACAGAATTTTTAAGAGAACTTCATGGGGGTGCTAGATTGTACCCTGACACAGATTCAGAAGCTATTTTTAATTCCGAAGAAGAAATCAAGCAGATTAGAAAAAATCTCCCAGAATATCCATGGGTAACTATAAAAAAGTATTCTAAAAAATATAAAACTGAAGAGAGATTGATAAAAGACCTTATTTTTACAGGTAAACTCAAATTATTCGATGATTTAATAGAATTATCTCCTGATAATCCCTCTTTAATCTTTACAACTCTATTAGAAACTACAACTGCCCTTAGAAGAGAGGGGAAAAATATTGAAAATATAACTGACATTGATTTTCTTGAAATTTTTAATCTTTTAAAAAAAAAAGAAATTAGTAAAGAAGCAATTGAAGAATTAATGAAACTTAAAGCTGATACTCCTGAATATTCTATTGATCAGATTAAATCAAAATTAAAAATAGAGATTATTTCTGAAGTGGAACTTAAACAATTGATTGTCGAGATTGTAAATAGAAACTCTAAACTGATAAAAGAAAAAGAAATGAGAGCAAAAGGACCTTTGATGGGAGAAGTTATGAAAAAAGTTCGAGGAAAAATTGATGGTGCTATCGTTTCTAAGGAACTAGAAAATTTAATAAAAGAAAAAATAAGGGAGTTGAAATAAATGAGTGAAAAATTAAAAGGTTATAGAGGAGAAGGTAAAAAACTCTTAGAAAAATATAAACTTGAAATTTGGGATATCGTTCAAATTAAAACAGAAAAAACTAATTATGAAGGGATTATCTTACCAAGATATGAATATTCAGCTCCCAATTTCATAAATATTAAATTAGAAAATAATTACAATGTGGGAATAAAGGTTTCTGAAATACAAGAAATCAAAAAAATTGGAAAAAAAGAAGCATCATATAAAATTCCAGAAAAAGAATTCCCTATAGATAAAAACCTCCCCAATTTAAAATTATTTGGAACTGGTGGAACAATTGCCTCAAGATTAGATTATACAACGGGGGCAGTAATTCCTTCCTTTACACCGGGAGAATTATATAGTTCAGTTCCAGAATTAGCAGAAATTTGTAATCTTGAATGTGAAATAGTTTTCGAAATCCTTTCGGAAAACATGAAACCAGATAATTGGCAAAAGTTAGCAGAACGAGTTGTAGATACAGCAAATTCTGGAATTTATGGCATCATCATTGGTCATGGAACTGATACAATGTCATTTACTAGTGCAGCACTTTCTTTTATGATAAAAGACTTATCTATCCCCGTAGTCCTTGTGGGTAGTCAAAGAAGTTCTGATAGACCTTCCTCAGATGCAGCATTAAATCTAATTAATGCGGCAATTGTAGCAAAGTCAGATATTGCTGAAGTAGTTGTTGCAATGCTAGGATCATCATCTCATGATTATGGATTAATCCATAGAGGAACATTAGTAAGAAAAATGCATTCTTCTGTAAGAAATACTTTTAGGACTATAAATAACATACCTTTAGGTATGGTTCAAAATAGAAAAATCAAAATGTTTACTGATAATTATAAGAAAAGATTGAAATCTAAAGCAATAGCAATTACTAATTTTGAAAAAAAAGTTGCTTTAATCTATTCATATCCTGGAACTGATAACGATTTATTAGACTTTTACATTGATAAGGGATATAAAGGGATTGTAATTGCTGGAACAGGATTAGGACATGTTTCTACTACAATTTATGATTCAATAAGAAGAGCTATTCAAGAAGGTATAACTATTCTCATGACTACTCAAACTCTCCATGGATTTGTTGGAATGAATGTATATTCCACAGGAAGGGAATTATTAAACTTGGGAGTCATATCAGGAGCAAATTTATTACCCGAAGTAGCTTATGTGAAAATGGGTTGGGTTCTCGGACAGACTAACAATCCTGAAGAAATAAAAACTTTATTATTAGAGAATATAGCAGGTGAGTACTTAGAAAGAGAAATCCCCATTGCTTTTAATTATAACATCGATGAATTATTAAAAGCTAAGAAACTCTAAATTATTAATATTATACCTTCTTCTTTTTAGATAAAAATCTTACTTTTGAATTTTCTAACACATTTCAAGGAAAAAGATAAAAAATTTATAGTTTGAATAATTTAAGTTCATATTCAGAGAACATGGTGAAGTAGTGTGGGAAAACGAATTTTAGCACAGCGGAAAGGTAGAGGTGTTCTTGGGTTTAGAAGTCCGAGCCATAGGCATATAGGGGCTGTCAAATATCGTCCCTTCATAAAAAATGAGAAATTATTTACATTTAAAGTAATTGATCTTATCCATTCGCCAGGAAGAGGCACACCAATAGCTCGAATTCAATATCAAGATACTAAAGAAAAGGCTTTATGGCTACCTCCAGAAGGAATCTTTATAGGGCAAGAATTTATACAATCTAAAACTGGATATGGCCAACCAGTCGAAGTTGGAAATATTATGCCTTTAAAAAAGATACCTTTGGGAACATTAGTGTTTAACGTTGAGGCCACTCCACAGGACGGTGGCAAATTCGCACGCGCTTCAGGCGTTGCTGCGACTGTTAGAAATAAATCTGATAATAAAGTCGAATTACTATTTCGATCCAAAAAAACTAAATGGATAAACGAGAAATGTTTAGCTACAATTGGTGTAGTTGCCGGCGGAGGCCGTACAGATAAACCCTTCTTAAAAGCGGGTAATAAGTTTTATTATGTAAAATCTAAGGCTAAAAAATGGCCTGTTGTCCGTGGTGTTGCTATGGTTGCAGCATCACATCCATATGGCGGGGGTGCTAAGCAATCTCCACATAAATCTACAACAACTAGTAGGAATGCCCCTCCTGGTAGAAAAGTAGGGCAAATAGCAGCGAGAAGAACTGGACATCAGAATTGAATTATTTTAATCTCATCGCTTTATGGATTTAAAATTACCAATTTTAGTCTGATAGATTTTTATATTTTAAATATTCTTATTCAATATTTTGTCATGAATGTGGTTCTAGATTTAAAAAATATAAACAAATCAGAAATTAAGATATTACGTCCCCTCAACCCTTAACAATTAAAAAAATGGAAAAGAAAAATTTAGCTTAATTAAGATTTACATTAAAATTAAAGGTAATATTTTGTAAAAACTCCTTATACCTTGAGCGAAGTGTCACCTCTGTGACTCCTATTACTCTTGAAATGTCTTTTTGACTTACCTTATGATTTTTTAGCTTTGAGACTAAATATATCGATCCTGCACACAACCCTTTTGGGTCCTTGCCACATATGGATGTGTTTTCAATGAAATTTCTTAAAATTTTTATGGCTTCCTTCTCAACATTAATGTCCAAACCTAAATTTGCACAATAACGTGGTATAAGGGATACAGGATCAATATGAGGTGATTTTAAGTTCAATTCTCTGACTAAGATCTTATAGCATTTTTTCACGATGTTATCGTTTATCGACGCTTCTTCTAAGATTTCTTGAAGAGTTATAGGAACCCTCTCTTGTTTACATACATAATATGCACATGCTGCAATCATACCATTTATAGATCTGCCCCTTAAGAGATTCTTTTTAAATACTTCTTTATAAAGAAGAACAGCTGATTTTTTTACCCTGTCTGGAAAATTTAAATTGCCCCCGATTCTTTTTAGTTCAGTTATAGCAATAAGCATATTTCGCTTTTCCCATGATAAATGAGTATTCCATTTTGCTGCTCTTCTTAAATCAGGATTTTTAATTTTTGTTCTATCAATAATTGTACTTAAGCCTATATCAGGCATCAAAATTGAAATTGGGCAACCCGTTCTTTCTTTTTTGTCTTTTTCTTGCTTTGAATAAGCCCTTATACCACTGTGACTTACATCAACTGCCTTTTCGGAAACAACTAAACCACAGTATTGACAGACAATCTCCCCTCTTTGATGAATATCAATTGTGGAACCCCCACATTCGGGACAAAAACCTGTTTGCATTGATACTTCTAAAACCATGAATTATAACCTTGATAAAAAATGTCCAGTATTTGTATTAATAATGATTTTTTACACACAATCTTTACATTTATAGTTTTTTGTTGTAAAAAAGCTTTTTTTTTTGTTATAATTATAGATCATATTTACATATTTAAATCTTTTCGTTATAAAATTTCCTTTATAAATGCATAACTTTTGTATAAAAAAGTGTTTAAGTAATGTGAACAAAAAACTTTGTTAGTAAAAAGCATTAATGGATTCTTATAAAGTATGTATAATATTTAGATTATATTTCCTTTGTTATAAAAGATGATACACTTGTTGTAAGTTTTTTAATATTATTTTTTAAAATCTTACACACAAATAGATCTTGACTCGGACTTAAAAAAAATAAAAAAACATTAAATAATAATTCTTTTATTATGTTTTCAAGCAAAAGTTAGTTAGAAATTAGTGGTGCAAAAATTATCAACCTTAAGAAAAACGAGGATCAAGCCAACAAAGATAATGATGATGAGCTAAATATGAGTAACAATAATAATACTATTGATAAAACCGATGAGATGAAAAAATATGAAAAGGAAACAGGTAGATATGCTATTTGGCGAGGAAATATTACAGAAGGTTTTAGAAAGTGGCAAAAGGGAGAAAAAGTGTATCAAAGAGATAAAGAAAGAATATCTCTATATGTATCTGACGATACTAAATCAAAATGGTTAGAATATACTAAAAGTAATGGTGAATTAACAATTTCTAAATTAATTAGAGAAGCAGTGGCAGCTTTCATTGTAAATAAATCAAATAGCCCAGATCATAAATTATCAAAATTAAATCCTCAAACAATTTCAAATATTTCTCATACATTAAAAGAACCATTAACTTCAATTAAAGGCTATTCACAGTTATTACTTGAAAATTATAGGGAGAAATTGAATAATCAGGTTTTAGAAACAGTAAAAAATATCTTTGAGCAGAGTCTTCTTCTTGAGAAGAAAATAATAAATATTCTCGACAATATAAAAGTTGAGTCAGAATATGATGTTTTATTGATTGAAGATGATCTCGCAACCATTCGATTGATAACAAGTATATTCGACAGTAAGGGGTTTAAATGTAAAGGTGTAGTTAGTGGTTCAAAAGGGTTAGAGGAATTAGGAAATACAATTCCTAAAATGATATTATTGGATATTATTTTGCCTGATTTAAGTGGATATGATATATGTAAAACTATAAAATCAGATAAGGAGTGGGCAAACATTCCAGTCTTTTTCTTAACTGCAATAGCTGGGACGGAAGTCGAAAAGAATTTAGACAATACAAAAGCCGATGGTTACATTTTAAAGCCATTTAATTTTTCTGATTTCGAAATAATCTTTGATATTTTGAAGAAAAGCTAAATTATAGCTTAATTTTATGGATCACTTTTTTATTTATAAATTAATTAACTAAATTTATAATATTTGGGCATAATCCTAATAATACAATAACTTTATAATAAAAAACATTTATAAATGGATAAAAAATTAAAAACTATTGTAAATAATAGTAATTTTTTGAGAGATTTTTATTAAAAAAGGTGATGAAATAAAATTTAGAAGGTTCAGTTTTCAATTTTAATATAATTTTTTATAACGAGAATGTTCGAGATATCTAAATTTTTACAAAATAATGAATATTAGATAAAAAAAAGGGATGAAAATTTCAAGCAAGAAAAAGAATAACGAAAATGAAGAGAATGAAAAGGACATGAACGATGAATCTCAAAAAAGAAGTATGACTGATGAGGAGATCGCTAATCTCGATTTGGATAGTAAAAAAGTTAAAGAATTAATGAAAGAATATGAAAGCGAAACGGATAAATATGCAAAATGGCGTGGTTCTATTACCGAAGGATTTAAAAAGTGGTTAAAAGGTGAAAAAATCTATGATAGAGATAAAGAAAGAATCTCATTATATGTGTCTGAAGATACAAAGCACCAATGGCAGGAATTTAAAGATTCACATGAATATTCGACAATTTCTGCGCTAATTCGGGATAGCGTAGATTTTTATATTGAACAAAAATCGGATACAATAGGTGAAGGTTTACGTAGAATGGATGAGAAGACTATTTCTAACATTTCTCACGCATTGAAAGAACCTCTCACTTCTATAAAAGGCTTTAGCCAACTACTTCTGGAAAATTATACCAAAGAGTTGAATGAAGAAGTCTTGATGACAATTAAAAATATCTTTGATCAGAGTTTACTCCTTGAAAATAAAATTATTAACATCTTAGATAATATTACTACTGAAGAACCTCACCCTCAGTATGAAATTCTCTTAATTGAGGATGATTTAGCAACAATCCGCTTACTAACCAGCTATTTTGAAAGTAAGGGTTATAAGTGTAAGGGAGTAGTAAGTGGGACAAAGGGTTTGGAGGAATTAAGAGGAGGTGTTCCTAAGCTTATTTTATTAGATATCATCTTACCAGATATTTCTGGCTATGAAATTTGTAAAATGATTAAAGATCATAAAGTATACCGTGAAATTCCTATATACTTGTTAACTGCGATACCAGGAAGTGAAGTTGAAAAAAAGATTGATGAAACTAAAGCTGATGGTTATATTTTAAAACCATTTGATTTTTCAGATTTTCAGGTAGTTTTCCAATATTTATAACTACTTTTTAATTTGAATAAGTACTCTTTTATTAATTTCTGAAAAAATAACGGGCTATGAGGGATTCGAACCCCCGACCTGCCGGTTAAGAGCCGGTTGCGCTACCTGTCTGCGCTAATAGCCCATTCAATTGACCTTACCTTATTTATTGAAACCCATAAAACGCAGATGGAGGGACTCGAACCCCCGAGCGCTCACGCGCACCGGCTCACTTGTTTATTAAATAATCTCAAGGCCGGCGTCTTACCAGCTAGGCTACATCTGCTTATTTTAGATATTAAATAAATTTTTAATATTTAGTAATTGTTGGCTATTAATTTAGAGTATATGCTATAAAATAAATTTTTTTTCATTTTTCATCGCTTTAATTACTATTTTCATGTTGTATATAAAGAAAACTATAAATTTTATGCTACATTGACCTCTAATTGAGTTGGTGAAAAATGAGCGGGGCAAAGGATTTTCGTTATTTAATACCAGAAAGTTTATTCAAGGAAATTACCCAAAAAGCGGCAGAGGAGTACCCCCAGATAATACATGGCTGGTTATTTGCTGACAGAAAAGAAAATTTCGGTATCTGTACGAAATTTATAATGAATCCAGATCTACGTAAAAGTAAAGTTCATGTTAAACCAAGGAGCTGGATGCGGTACAAAAAATCAAAAATCTATAACATGCGTAAATTTAAAACCGAAATGGATGTGGATATTGTCTGGATGTGGCACTCTCATCCAAGTGGTAACGAGAAGCTTCACACAATCGATAAACGAATATTAAAATATTTATCAAATGGTGTTATGATAATCGTAGTTCCTTCTGTGCCTAATAAAACTCCAGAACAAAAAGCCCATCTTGTAGGCTGGTATTATGACAAAAGATATACAAAAAAACCTATCATTGAAAAAATGGTTTTTGAGATAATATCTGAATAAATTAGATTTATTCTTCTTTTTCTCTTATTTTTTTGAATTTCTTAAAAGATATTTTATGGTGGTATGGTGTATCTAAAGTACGAGAATATCGATTAAGAAGGAGATGTTCTGAAATTAAATAATTATTAGTAAAAAAATTTGAAAATTATTAGTTAAAATTTTTTTCATTTTTCTTTATACTTTAAAAGTCGATATTTTATAATAAAATATTAAAATTTTGAATCTTTATCTTAAAATTATAAGTTTTACAAACAATACAAAAAGATTACTCAAGAACGCTCAGGTCGCTTAGCCTGGTAGAGCGCCGGTCTGCTAAACCGGTGTCCAATGGATCCGTGGGTTCGAATCCCACCCTGAGCGTACGAATGGGCCAGTGGTCTAGTGGTTATGACGTCGCGCTAATTTAGTATTAAATATATTATATCGCGAATACACCGCGAAGGTCGAGAGTTCAATTGGGAAAAAAATTTCTTTTTTTCTTGGAATCCTCTCCTGGCCCACCATTTACTTATCTGTTTCAAATAATTTTTTTATTTTTTGAGGGCGTAAAGCACTTAATTTACAATTTTTAAGTTTATTTCCTATATGTGAAATTATTCCAGGGGCATCAGATCCCTCTTTTAATAAGACTAGATTTTCTAAAAACCCGAATCTTTTGACAGTAATAATATCCCTGAAATGTCCTTTTTGAGTTAGGACTTTTTTGAATTGACCCTTAGTTTCTCCACTTAGAAACACACCTTCAATATTTTCCTCTAAAATTTTATTAAAGAAAGTTAAAGTTCTTGGTGTTAACTCACCTAAAAGTTTATTGTTAACTGAATCTATTTCAGTTATTTTAATATATACGGGAAAATGATCAATAAAATTGTAAGCTTCAATAATTTCTTTTAATGATCTCTCTTTTCCTTTACATAATTGTTCTCTTAAAGTGTGCAGATTTATAAGTACATCCATACTTGGATTCATAATAGCACAATCAACAAATAATCCGAATCCAACTTTTCCTACATCTACAAGAGAGCCTTTATATTCCCTATCAACTTTAATATCTTTAAATTCATTAATAGATCCTATCTCTTTTTTTAGGAGGTTAAAAACAAATTGTTCTTCGGGACCAATGATGATTATTTCAAACCTTTTATCAAATTTTCTTAACTTTTTTATATTGATCGAGGTATCAGGAAAACCCTTGATATGCTCTTTTAAATATTTAAGATATCGAAGGTAAATATCTTCTTTTTGACCTTTATCAGCCACATTATAAATTTTATCGCATAAAACTAAATTTTGCACCATACGAAAACACTTAAGTGTTAGTATCAATCAAAATTTAAGTACTTTAACATCAATAAAGTAGGTTTTTTCTTAATTTTTAAAATGGAGAATCTATTGTTCAAAAAGATTTAAATTTCAAAATTTTTATCTTTCTATAAAAATAAAAACAGATTTTTACATAAGATGGAGAATTATGGAAGAACAAAGATTTAATCATCTAGTTAACGCACTAAATGAATATGAAGGAGTAGAGGAGGTTTTTCTATTAAATAATGAGGGAAATATCGTTTTCAAATCCGGGGATTTTCCTCTAACGAGTGAAGAAGCTAATGGAATATTAAATGCTTGGAAAACAAAAGAAGTTGCTCTCACCTTTCAGAATTATCGATTTGCAATTTTAAAGAATGATGAAATACAATTAGCTGCAAAAAATATTGGTGCTGGGAAAGGCAATATTATTGGGTCAATTACAAGAGAAGGAGATTATCTTGTTGCTCATACCAGAGATGAAAGCATGATTTTATTAGAGTGGTCAATATTTATAAATAAAGTTGCATGGTCATAATAGAGTCATAAACAGAGAAGATTGAAATACACTAGTTCTATTTTAATTTTTATACTCTCTTTTTAAAATATTTAAAAAAAATATTTATTATATCATTTATTACTACTTTTTAACTAAAGTAAAATAAAATTAAAAAATAATATAAATAAAAAGAATTAATTAAAAAAAATCTTTTATAAGATTATCCAATTTAGTAATATCTATTAGGATTTTAATTATTTCTGTTAAATTGTTAAGGAGGTTGATGAATCATTTTTCAAGGTCAAGGCCGTGGCTACGATATGGCCATAACGCAATTTTCACCTGAAGGTCGACTTTTTCAAGTAGAATATGCTATTGAAGCTGTCCGAAGAGGTACAACCGCAATTGTATGTAGAAACAAAAATTCTGTTGTGTTTGCGGTTGAAACAAAAAGTTCTGAGCTCCAAGAGAAAAATGTGGGTTCAGAAAAGATTTTTAAAATAGATGATCATTTAGGGGTGGCTATTGCTGGTTTAACTAGTGATGCTCGAGTTCTCATTGATAGGGCTCGAGTTCAAGCTCAAGTTAATATTTTAAATTATGATGAAAAAATTTCAGTAAAAGATAGTACACTAAATATCTGTGAATATAAACAGGTATTTACACAGAATGCAGGTGTACGACCTTTTGGTGTTTCTTTTCTAATTGCTGGAATAGATTCAAATAACGAACCTTCCTTATATTTAACTGACCCAAGTGGAGCAATGTGGGGTTATAAAGCTTTTGCTATAGGTTCACAAGCAACTGAAGCAAGAACTTACCTTGAGGAACATTATAAAGAGGATATGAGTGATGAAGAATTGAAATTATTGCCATTAAGAACATTAAAAGAATTAATGGGCGATAATCTAAATAAAAATACCTGTGATGTAGCTTTTATTTTAAAAGAAGATAAAACTTTTAAGCTATTAAATTTGGAAGAAAAGGAAGAATTATTAAACAAATTGACTTCCTAAAGACTATATCTATTTCAAGGTAATACCCCTTTATATTTATCTTTTAACAGAAAGACAAAAAAATAGAAAAAAAAGAGATCGAGATAATTCAATCATTTAAATTGTGAACGTATGACATGATTGATAGGGCAAGGATTGATTTAGGTGGATACATCATAGGGCGTATTGAGAACTCCGGCAGAGTTTTTGAAATGTTAATGGACCCCGAGAAAGCATGGGAAGCAAAAAAAATTATTCGGGAAGAAATCAACGTAAGGTTAAAAGCAGGGAAAGAAAAATCGCGACTTACCGTAGAAGAGATATTAAAAAATCAAAAAATTGATTTAGAACTAATTTTTGAGAGTTTTTCGGTATTTGAAGATTTAAGAAGAGGAAAAAAAGCAACAGATGGAGATATGGAAGCGGTATTTAATACTACAGATGGAATGACTATCGCTGGGACTATTCTATTAGAAGGAGAAATACATTGGACAAAAGCCCAAAGAGAAGAAGAAAGGCAAAAAAAATTAAAACAAATTATAACAATTATTAGTAAGAATGCAATTAATCCACAGAATAAAAAGCCTCATCCATACCAACGAATAGAAAAGGCTATTGAGGAAGCAAATGTTAAAGTTGATTTAATGAGAAGTGCTGAAGAACAAGTCGATGATATTGTTAAAGGTATTCGAGCTATAATTCCTATTAGAATTGAACAAGTTGAAATGGCTATCAAGATTCCAACAGCTTTTACAGCAAAGGGTTATAATATTATTGCCCAATATGTACAAATCAAAAAAGAAGAATGGCAATCTGATGGTTCACTGGTTGCTGTTGTAAGTTTGCCTGCAGGATTGCAAATGGAGTTAATTGATAAATTAAATAAATTAACACATGGGAGAGTTCAGACAAAAATATTAAAATCCTAACCTAAAATGGGTTAATTAATTCTTATTTATATTTATTTTTTTAGGCATAGGTTAGGAGTATAGGAAAATTTTAGAAGAATGTGAGTAGTATTATGGAAGAAAATGAAGAACCAGTAGATAATGATTTCGAAGATTTTGAAGAGGATGATGCTTCAAGAGATGTAGTTGTACCTGGAGAAGTGTTAACTGAAGATGTTAAAAATTTTTTACCTGGGAGAGGAACGATTTTAAATAAAGAGAAGAATAAAATTATTTCTTTGAATATTGGGCTAAAACAAATAAAAAAGAATTATATTAATGTAATCCCTCTTAGAGGTTTTTATACACCTCGCCCTGGAGATAAGGTAATCGCATTAGTCGTTGATAAAAATCCAGTTAAATATAAATGTGATATTAATTCTAAAGATTTTGGTCAACTTAAACCAAAAAATACAATTAAAAGAGGAAGAACAAGAGGATTCAGAGGCGGTGATGCTGATCGGGAAGAAATAAGTACAGAAAGATTTGATATAGGTGATATTTTAATTGTGAAAGTTCTCTCTGCTGATCGTTTAAATAAACCTGAATTGACAACTGTTGGAAAATATTTAGGGAAAAAAAGTGGTGGTATTGTTATTACTATAGACCCACCAAAAATTCCAAGAGTTATAGGAAGAAATGGTTCAATGATTAAAATGTTGAAATCTTTAACTGGGTGTAATATCTTTGTAACTCAGAATGGTCGTATATGGCTGAAAGGCGAAGACATTGCTCATGAAAGGTTATTAATCGAATCTATTCATAAAATTGCTTCTGAAGCCCATACTGTTGGTTTAACAGATAGAATGCAAGAATTTATAATAAATGAAAAAAAGAAGAGAGGTATTGAATAATGCCGTTAATTATTAAAGATGAGTATCCTAAGAAATTATTTCGTGAAGATGGAAAAAGACTCGATGGTCGTAGTGAAAAGGAATTAAGACCTATAAAAATGGAAGTTGGTGTTATACAAAATGCAGATGGATCTGCATATCTTGAATGGGGTAACAATAAAATCTATGCTGCCGTATATGGTCCTCGAGAAGTACACCCTCATCACTTAGCCAAACCAGATCGAGGTGTTTTAAGAGTTTTTTATAGGATGGCTACTTTTTCTGTTTTTGATAGAAAAAGACCCGCCCCTGGACGCCGTGAAAAAGAAATTTCTATGATTGTGGCAGATTGTATCGAACCCGTACTTTTTCTTGAACTTTATCCTGGCACTAGCTTTGAAGTCTTTATTGAAGTTTTGGATGCAGATGGTGGAACTAGATGCGCAAGCACTACAGTAGCAGCATTAGCTTTGGCTGATGCTGGAATTCCTATGAAAAGTTTAGTATCAGCAGTTGCTGTAGGAAAAATTGATGGAAAGAAGGTTGTCGATCTCTCTGGTATTGAAGATAAAGCTGGAGAAGCAGATTTACCAATCGCTATCACTTGGTATAATGAGGAAATCTCATTATTACAATTTGATGGAGATATGGATTTGAGTGAGATGAATGAATTCTTAAGTGATGCAAGAGAAGCATTGGAAAGCATTCATAAAACTCAATTAAATGTGTTAAAAAGTAAATACTTAAAATTACAAGAAGAAACTAAAACTAATAAGGAGAAAGAAGGTAAAAAAGGTGATGAGTAAATATGATGGACATAAAACGAATTATTTCGAAAATTGAAAGAGACTATATAATATCAAATTTAAAAAAAGAAGAGAGAATCGATGGTAGAGGCCTCTGGGAATATCGCGATTTTCAAATCAAGAATGATATTATCGCTTCAGCAGAAGGCTCTGCGGATGTTTCTTTAGGTGACACAAAGATAATAACAGGTTTAAAATACGAAGTAGGTGAACCATTCCCAGATTTACCTGATGAAGGAGTATGCACTGTAATGGCAGAACTGCTCCCATTAGCATCTCCATTATTTGAAAGAGGACCTCCTGATGAGCAATCAATTGAATTAGCACGTGTTGTAGATCGAGGTATTAGACACGCAGATTGTGTTCAAACAAAGAACCTCTGTATTAAAGAAAGAGAAGCAGTTTATATACTTTTTGTTGATATGTACGTAATAAATTATTCTGGGAATTTAATTGATGCTGGTGGTGTAAGTGCATTAACTACATTAATTTCTGCACATATCCCTGAAGGAGTTTGGAATAGTGATAAAGGTGAGACGGATTGGACAGGAAAATATATAACGGGCGAAAACCTTGTAAAAGAATTACCTTTTGTACTTACATATGGAAAAATTGATGATATTATCTTCTTAGATCCTAGTTTACCAGAAGAATTAGTTTGTGATGGTAAAATTTCTATTTCAGTTACAGAAGAAAAAATTACTTCAATTCAAAAAAGTGGTGCTGCTACATTTTCAATTGATGAGATTAAAACTTTAGGCAAAAAATCTTTAGAAATTGGTAAAAAGCTTAGAAAAGATTTAAATCTTTTACAATATTTAAGCAAAATTGATTAATTTCTTAAATAATTTTTTTCTTATTTTATTTAACTTTTTATATTATTTTTTTATAGATAAAGTATGTCTAATACAATTGCATTAATGTTAGATAAATTGTATTAAATTATTAATTTTTGATCCTTCTAAGTGTTTCTAAGGAACCGTAACCTCCCGCTCTACCGTCCAATTCAAAAGTAACCATTGATTGAACTAAAATTGATCGATTACCTTCACTATCTTTAGATGGAACAAGAATGTTTTTTCCGTTTTTAAAAAGGAAACCTCCCGTAGATAAACTTCCATCATCAATAATAATAGCCGCTGGATTTACTGCCAAATTTTTATAGGGGTAATAAATTCTAAAATTTTGTTAGAGAAAATGAATAAGTGTGATAAGTTCATATTTAGAAAAATTTATAGTTTATCCTATTTTTTTAATAACATATAATATTCAATACTAATTTTGATGTAATATGACAAAGAAAGTTGGAATAACAGGAAAATACGGCGCTAGATATGGAAGTACACTAAGAAAAAGGACTCGTCTTATTCTGGAAAAGATGAAAGGAGATATAAAATGTCCCAGATGTATTACTAAGGGTTCTATCAATAGAGTTTCAACTGGTATTTGGCATTGCAAAAAATGTAATGCGCGATTTACAGGAGGAGCTTATTACATAGAAACACCCCGAGGCGCCGAATCTTTCAGAATAGCAAAACGAAAGCAACGTGAGTTAGAAATTATAGAAGAATAATGAGTATTAATAACTATTTTTCAATAGAATCTACAATCAAATTAAAATTTAATTCTTCTCAAATACGAGATATTTCTTACAAATCATTTTTACCAGAGTTTAATAAAACACGAACTAAACGATCTCAAATTTCGATGGAAAAAATGAATGATAAAAGTATTTTATTTGTGATAAAAAGTAATGACATTACTGCTTTTCGCGCGTCTATTAATGAAATTATTAGTTTTGGGAAAGTAATTACAAATACAATGAAAATAATCGATAATTCATAGAAAAAAATATATTCTTTACAATATAAAATAAATTATTAAATAAATACACCAAAATTGATAGAATTAATATGACAATCAATCTCGATAATTTGAACGAAGAACAAAAAAAGAAGATATTAAATCTTAATAATTTACAACAGTCTTTTGAATTTATTACATCTCAAAGAATACAAATTGAGAGCACATTAAGAGAATCTGAGTTAGCCATTGAAGAATTAGAAAAGATAAACACAGATGATGCTGTTTATAAAGCTATTGGAGGAATCTTAGTCAAAAGTGAAAAAAACAAGTTATTGGATGAGAAAAAAAGTCTAAAAGTCACATTAGAAATGCGGTTAAAAACTTTAAAACAAAAAGAAGATAGGGTAAAAAGCCAAATCGAAACTATGAGAAAATCTCTTCAAGCTGATTTCCAAAAATAAAATTCAAAGAATTTTTTATGTTGAAATTCAAATTTGATAATTTTATAGCTTTTATACAAAACAAAACTATTAAAATTCTAACTCATGATTTAGTAGATATTGATGGGTTAGCCTCTTGTGTAACTTTAAAATATTTTTTAACTCAATACTTCAAAGAACAAGA
This sequence comes from Promethearchaeota archaeon, assembly GCA_019058365.1. Taxonomy (GTDB): domain Archaea; phylum Asgardarchaeota; class Lokiarchaeia; order Sigyniarchaeales; family SOKP01; genus Loki-b32. The sequence goes on from JAHPZE010000004.1 coordinate 29,326, forward strand.
GATATCAATATATTTTTCAGAATTTGCTAAATCAACAAAACAATATATTAGAAACCTCACCAAAAAGTTTCCTGAGTTTGATTTTTCATTCAGTAAAAGCTTCAAAGCATCTGGTACTGATGTTATTTTGATAGTTGATACAAATAATTTAAACCAAATTGAATTAAATAATAATTTGGATCTCTCGAATTTAGGGATTCCTCTTATATTTATAGATCATCATTATCTCGGGGAAAAATTAGAAAAAACAAAATTAAATGCATCAAATTTAATATTTGAAAATTATTCTTCAACAGCAGAGATTATATTAAATCTCTTCGAATATTACAAAATTCCATTAACCGTTCCTTTGAAAATACTTATAATTGCGGCAATTATAACTGATTCGGGCTTTTTCAAACATGGAAACAACAGAACAATTCAAAATGTAAGTAAATTAATTGGAGAAGATATCAATATTCAAGATATTTTTTTTCTATTAAAAAATGAAATAGATATCTCAGAAAAAATCGCTAAAATTAAAGGAATGCAGAGAGTTAAAATGATTCGAGAAGGGGATTTTTTAATCGGAATTTCAAAAGTTAGCAGTTATGGGGCAAGTGTTGCCATGAAGTTAATTAATTTAGGTTTTGATGTTGCAATTGTTCTCTCAAAAGAAGAAAATCAATATAGAATTAATACTCGAGCTAAAAAGGCGGTTTGTATAAATACAGGCCTACATTTAGGGAAAATATTAGAAGAAATCTCAGAAAAATACAAAGGGAATGGTGGTGGGCATGACGGTGCGGCATCTTTAACTAGTAATATAGAATCAGATACGATTATCACTCAAATTATTGAAAAAATTAAACACTATTTATAATCTAAGTTTTAAATAATCATAAATTATAAGAGAATAGGATTTATACTGGATAGGGTTTTATCATGGATTTAGTACGATTTGAGAGTTTCTATTATCGGTATAAAGGAAATGAAGAATATACCCTAAATAATATTAATTTAAAAATTGAAGGTAATGACTCTAAATTTATTTTATTAGCCGGTGAAACCGGTTCCGGGAAAACATCATTAATTAGATGCATGAATGGTTTAATACCACAATTTTATGCTGGTTTTTATAGAGGAAAAGTGGAGATACGAGGAAAAAACACAATTGAAACACCAATAGCCGATTTATCTACTGAAGTAGGAATTGTTTTTCAAAATCCAGAAAATCAATTAATCTCTATGAACGTTGAACATGAAATTGCTTTTGGTTTAGAGAATTTAGGCGTTCCACCAAAAGAGATTTTGAGCCGAATAAAGCAGACTGCTTCATTAACTGAAATTGAAGATATTCTAGATAAAGCACCTTTTGAATTGAGCGGTGGGGAACAACAAAGAGTTGCTATAGCATCGATCCTCGTATTAGAACCGAAAATTTTGATCTTAGATGAGCCTACTGCTTTACTGGACCCTTATATGGCTAATAAAATAATTAATTTATTACAAGAGATAAGAAGAGAAAAAAATATTACAATTTTAATTAGTGAACACCGTCTTGATCTAATTTTACCATTTATAGAGCAAATAATTTTAATGAAGAAGGGCATTATTGTTGAGCATGACTCTTGCGAAAAAGTCATAAATGGGGAAAATTTTCAAAGATTAAGATTAAATAAACCCGTAATTTTCTCAATCTTTAATCAGCTCAAAAAAGAAAATTTATATAATAAAAATATACCTATTTCCATTTCAGAAGCCATAAAAACTTTGAAAATTTAATTACAAATTGTGTTGATGATAAGAATGGCTAGAGAGATACCTCTGATTATGATGAAAGAAATTGGATACACATATCCAAATGGAACTAGGGCTTTAAAAAATATAAATTTAAATATTTTTACAGGAGAATTAATTGGAATAATGGGAAGAAATGGAGCGGGTAAAACTAGCCTTATTCGAACTTTAAATGGCTTAATTAGGCCAATTTATGGTAATATATATATTAAAAACGAAAATATTAATTCTAAAAGTATTGCGACATTATCTAAGATCGTGGGAATTATTTTTCAAAACCCTTTCCATCAACTTTTTGCTAATTCAGTTGAAGAAGAAATTAACTTTTCTTTGAGAAGTTTAAATCTAAGTAAAGAAGAAATCCAAAAAAGAACTGATCAAACATTACGCGAATTTGATCTTGAGAAGTATAGAAAGCGATCTCCCCTCAATTTATCTGGAGGAGAATCTAAAAAGCTTGCGGTTGCTTCAATTATTTGTAGAGATCCCCAAATCCTAATTTTCGATGAGCCTACCTTAGGTCAAGATGCAAAAGAAATTGAATTTTTTATTAATTTAATTAATAATGAAAGAAAAAAAAGAAAGACGATCATTATAATTACTCATAATATTGAGTTTGCTTATGAATATATACCTCGGACGATTCTAATGACTGAAGGCCAAATTATAGCTGATGGTTCTACAATAGAAGTATTGAATAATGAGTTTTTAATAGAACAAACATCATTAATTTTACCACAAATTTGCCAATTTAATTTAGCATTACAAGAGTTAGGTTTGCAAGAAATAAACAAAATATCTTCAAAGAATGATATGACGGATTATTTAAGGAATCTTATAAAAAATAAATCTTCAAAAATTTAGGAGGAATGCTGTTACATGTCCTTAGAATTTCTGAATGCATTCAAATTTATGAAAAAAAAATCTTTTCTACATAATTTAGACCCACGTGCAAAATTATTATTCTCAATTGTATATACAATAAGTGCTCTATTATTCACACAAATTTTGCCTTTATTCTTCATTTTTTTGAGTTTAATTCCCTTAATCCTTTTAGGAAAAATATTTAGACAATGGGTTAAAAGCATACGTGGTCTGTCATTCTTGGTCCTCTTCATAATTATTCTAAATACGTTGTTCATTTCATTATCATTTGCGCTAGCAATGATATTGAGAATTTATATTATGGTATCTGCTTTTTCAATCTTTTTCTTAACTGTTGATCCTAATGATTTAGCACTGTCTTTGATTTCAATGAAATTACCATATGAATTTGCTTTCTCATTCTCATTAGCTTTTAGATTTGTCCCTACTATCGCAAATGAAGCTCAAAACATATTAGATGCTCAACAGAGTAGAGGATATGAAATGCAAAAAAAAGGTCTTATTAATCAAATAAAAAATCTTTTTCCACTCTTAGTTCCTTTAATAATTAGTTCAATCAAAAGAGCCTTTAATGTTGCGGAAGCTCTTGAATCAAGAGCTTTTGGTAGTAGAAAAGACCGTACGTATTATTACACTATAAAATATTCTTTTAAAGATTTTGTATTTACTCTTTATTTATTAGTGTTTTTAGCATTTGTAATTTTTATTAGAGTTCAATTTAATTCGATGCCTGATTTTCTAATGTGGAGTTTACCGGTTTGATCAAAAAAGAATTTAATATTGAAGATTTAAATTTACACTTTTTTGTTGGGATCAATCAAATTAAAATAAATTTAGACAAGATTTTAGATTTTAATAAAATTAATGATGAAAAAAATGCTTTAAATCAATTTTTTAAAAGAGTTGCAGACCTCCAAAATAAAAATGAAAATTCTATGCTACAATTTGTTAAGAATGAATATATCTTAAACTGTAATCATATTTTTATGGCATGCTACAATTTGCAAAAAGCATTTCAACAAAATATTAACATTTCGAGCAAAAAAAAGATCGAGTTGTTATTATATTTAGCAACTAATAAGCAAATTAACAAGAGTATTGAAGCTTTTGGAATTGATTATTCTGATTTAAATAAAGAGAATTGCACTTATTGTATCATCTCTCCGATTGATAATTTAAATAGAATTAATGATGAATTATTGCAAATGCTCGGGGCAGAAGAGACATTATTAACTCTAAATAATCAAACGCTAAAAAAATTCAATAAAATTAAAGAATTTTTTAAAATATCTGAAGACCAAATCAAAATAATATTAAATTCTTATGGGATAGAAATCAACAAAACAGAAATTAATTTAACTTCTAAGTATTCTGCTTTAAATGACTTAATTTGTGAAAAAATGGCTTTATTGGGTTTGGAACAAGTTAAATTCAAGAGAGACTAGTTTTTTCATTTTTTACCTTAATTATCTCACTTTCTTTCAAAAAAGATATTCCAGTAATATTTCCTAAAATTTCAACCCTAATTATTTTATCTGGATTTTCAAGATCGACTTTGTAATCAATAGCACTAGCTATAGCTTCAATAAAATGCTCCCTTTCAATTTTTGCATGATGTCTTCGTTTTAATATTATTTTAAAAGATTCTCCTTCATTAAGAAAATCTTTATGATGTTCTTGTATAAGGTATTTTATTGTTTTTGTATCTGTTTCGCACGTAAAATCAATTGGTACAATTTTTAGAATAAATTGGAAATAATTAAGATTTTTTTTCTGAAATTTTTTTATTTTAGAAAGAACTTGTTTTGAATTCAAATTGGTTAAAGCGGTAATTAATCCAGGAAACTGAATTCCTGAGATGATTGGGTAAGTATCACCACACATTAATAAAATGAACCATAATTCCGATTTCGCATTTGTTTCGTTGTATCGAGAAGTTGAGACTAATAGATTAAAATTTTTCATCCATATCACTCCTTTCATTCTGATAAATAATCTGCTATCTCTTCCTCAGAAATCTCCCCAATACGCAAAAATTTTATCTTTTGAGAGGTACAATCAATGATAGTAGTAGGGAGTTTCGATTTTGACTTACCTCCATCAACAATATAGTCTATAGGACTTAATATTTTTTTTGTTACTTCTTCTCCACTAATTGAGGGCGGTTCTCCAGAATAATTAGCAGAAGTCCCTATAATTCCACCGAAATGTCCTTCTTCCTTTAGTAAATTTAAAATGCTTAAAATTATTTCATTTTTAGGGACTCGTAAACCTATTGTATTTTGAAAGGCTGTAACTTCTGGAGGAATAATACAAGGCTCTTTTTTTTTTAATATCATTGTTAATTGACCTGGCCAATATTTGATTGCGAGTTTTCTTGCGATATTATTAAATTCAGCAATTCTAGTAGCTTCTTCATAATCTGAAACCAATAATAATAATCCTTTTGATCTATCTCGAAATTTAATGTCATAAATTTTATTTATAACTTCTAAATTTTGAGGGTCTCCTCCAATTCCATAAACACTGTCGGTAGGAAAACTAATTATTTTTCCTTGAACTATAAAATCAACTGCAGTTTTTAAGTAGACTTCAATATCTTTTAATTTTTTTCCTGCTAATTTAACTAAAAATCCCATAAATGTTAGTTATTTTTTTTTCCTTATACTAATATAAATTTTTCTTTCAATATTATTTCATTTAGAAATCAAATGAATTAGAAAAAGAATCCAATTTTTTATACTTACTTGAAATTTTAATTATATTTGATCGTTTTTTTGTACTTTTGTATCTTTTTATTGGAAGTATAATGCCTTCCTGTGAAGCTAATTCCCTCCACCGTACTTTCCAACTAGTGGGAATTGTATTTTGCTTTAAAGATTTTATATTTTTTTGTAAAATTCTGGTAAAGAAATCAAATAATTGTATGAAATGCTGCTTAGAGCTTGTAATGAAATTATGATAATCTTTGAATAAAAATACTAAATTATCTGGTCTTATATCAACTTTTTTAAAATTAATGTGATGCAATCCTATTTCACCATTTAAATAATCCTGCAACGTAAAAACTTCACCAGTTAAGATATCAACAAAATTCCATTGGTAATATTTTTTTAAATAATTAAAAAAACTTTGAAAACTTGAAAATGTTTTCGGTGGATCAATTATTATTAGATTATTCTGGCCCATTATCATGACAGTTTGAAACAATGCATTAGAGATCCTAAATTTTTGCGATTTAAATTTAGGAGGATAACCATGCGAAGTAAGTTCGACCCCTAATTGCTGATATGTAGGTTCAAATTCCTCAATTAATTGAGTCATTGATTTTCCTATTCTTTCAATGAACCACTCATATCTTATTTTATTTAAATTAATATAAGAATCTATATCAATACCAATTTGATCTGTTTCTTTTCTAAGATTCTTTATAGTAGGGTAATAATTTCCATTTTTAATTTCAAGATATTTAGAATCCAAAAAATCCTTTAAACACCGCCCATCACTCATTATACCAACGTCATATAGGTATTCTGTTAAATTATTTGCTATCCTATTAGCACACAACCATCGGGAAATGTAATCTGTTAAATAATTAAGATTGACAAATTCATCAGTAATAATATTGATATTCTCAGCTGTAGGGATAAAAACATGATTTTTTATGTCCATTATTCGAGGATCAAGAATTTTCTTTAATTGGTTGTAGTATAATCCCAGTTTCGCCTGATCTTTTAGTTCACTAAGAGAGGTACCATTTTGCTTTAACCAATCATAGGTTATTTTGCTTATTTCTTCATTAGTTAATCCTTCAATTTCAGCAAAATCTGGTCTTTCTTGAAGCAAATTATCAATAGTCGGAAGAAATTCAAGTTTCTCAATTTTTTTTCTCATTTTATTCAAGAATTCGATCATTTTCGCATTTTTAATTGAACCCGCTTCTAATTTTAATTTAATTAAACTCTCAAATCTTATCTCCTCTTTTTCATATCTAGATTTAAACCAAAATATAATATAATGTGGATCGAATTTTTCCACACCAGAATCTTGAAGAACTCTGTTGTAAGTGGGTATATATTTTAAGTTATTAATTTCATTTATTTTAGAATCTAAAAAACGGTAAATCCTTTCTAATATTGATATATTATTCATTTTTCATCCAATTTCTTCTAACTTTTTCTAATAACATTAAATTACTCTTGATTATTCTATTTAAATTCATAATTAATCCCAAAAATATCCGGAGTTAAGTAATTTAGGATACTATCAAGGGCTTAATAATATATAATAAATTTTTATTTAAAAATCTTATTATATTCTTAGTCTCTTTATATTATCTTTATATAATTTTCAGCTGATATTTTTACTAAATAAATTTATATGCGTTTTTTACTATTTTTTTATTAAAAACTAACTAAAAATGAAAAAGAATTAATTATGGAAGATAAATATACACTGAAAATCCCAATGGAAATAAAAGATCTAATCCAGAAATATATTGAAAGAAATCCTTCACTTGGATTTAAGAAAGTTTCAAAATATATATTACATTTATTACAAATTGAAGCTAAAAGAATATTAGATAATAATCCCGAATTAGATGATATCGTTAAAGTAGATAAAAATACTTATGTAAAAAGGTCTGCTTTATCAAAATATAAAAAAGGAGAATTAAAAGATAATTGGCAATCGTTTAAAATAAATTTTGAAACCGGAGAGATCACTAAAATTGAAGATGAGATTAATAATAATAAAAAGAAGTAAAAATCTATATTCCATTCATTAATAGTAATTTCTTTTCAGATTTCAGGAGTTAATATAATAAATTCTAGTCCAAATTCTTGACTAACTTTTAAAAAATTAAAATTCATTTTTGAAAAACATTTTTTCTTGTATATCACCTAGTCTACAAATAACATAGTCATCCGGTAAAAAATTATAGCCTAGTTCATCCTTCATTTTTTCTTCTATTAGTAAATCATTCGATTTGAGGGTTGTAATGTATTGAAAATTTCTTACCTTAGATTCTTGAAAAATGTAATTTAAAACATTTACTTTAGTTAGAGTATCCATTTCTGTAAAAATACCATCATGTATAATAAATTTTGGAACATATCTATTCTCAATTATGTTTCTTATAAAAATAGTAAAATCATAAACAAATAATTTATATCTTGTTTTTCCAAGCGAATCTTCTCTTGGAACTTGAACTTCAATCTTTAAAGGGATCTCATTAGATCTAGTTGCTTCAAAAAATTCAATGTTTAAAAATGCTTCTGTTATTTTTTCTTGTAAATTAATTGTCTTTTTTACAATATTTAAAAAGGTGGAGGAAATCTTCTCTCTTTCTTGTTTTAAATCACTTATCTCCTTCTTTAAAATTTTTTCTGATTTAGACTTATTTACTTTTTCTTCGGTTATTTTCAATTCAACACTATCAATTTTTTTAAAATAAGTGTTAATTTCCTCATATTTTTCTTTTTCTTTTATTAGTTTTTCGTATATGTTCTTAATACTATCTAATGCATCTTTTTCATCTAATTTTTGATATAATTTGCTCCTTCTTGAATCTAAATCAATCAATTTTTCTTGGATTTCTTTTCGTTGCTTATTTAAATTATCTATCTCTGAATTCAAAAAGTTTTTTCGGTTTAATGATAATTTCTCTCGAAATTCAAGGACTTGTTGAAGTTTATCTTTAATTATAGGAGTTATCTTTTTATTAACCTCATTATATATTCTAATAACTTGATCTTTATCAAATTCTGGTAGTTTCAATTCAAAACTTTTTTTAAGATTTTTTAATCTTATTTCTATTTCATGTTTTTTTTTTAAAAGAGAAGATACATCATTTGATAAATTTAATATTTCTTCTTCTAAATCTTCATATAACTTATTTATTCGAAAGAAATCTATCTGTTCTTCATATTGTTTTATTCTTTCTTCGAGGAGTATCTTTTCAGATTTTATTTCATTATAATTATTACCGTTTTGTTCCATTGATTCAATTAAATTGGTCTTTTGATCTTCAAAAACTGAAATAGTTTCATTTATTTTAACCGCATTTGAAAAATTATAATTAGGGAGATTCATTAAAATCAGATTTATATTCAAATAATCTCCCTTCTTTTTTGATGTGTGAATAAAATTTACAGGATTTGTAATTGATGAAATTTTACTATCGTCTTTAATAAAAAATATTATTAGATCTCTAAAATATTTAGAATAAATATCTCCTTCATAATCTAAATGACCAAAAATATTGTCAAATAAAATTGTTTTTGCTTCCTTTATACTATATTCTATTAATTTTGAAAAATTCATACCAAGTTTAACTTTACTTAACTTGTTGAACTCTTTTTTTATGAAGAAACTTTCTCCTTTTATTTCAAGTTCTAATGTTGCCGTATGATTTCTAAGAAATGTGAATTTTTTTTGCTGAAAAAGATTCCGAGAAGCACTAGAAAGAAACATTAAGTCTATTAAATTGACTATTAGTGTTTTTCCAATACCATTTAATTCTCCTCTTCTTCCCTTTTCAGTTTCATATTCCCCAATAATTATATTTAATCCATCTTTAAATCTAATCTCATCAAATGCTTTTGTCTCAGAAAAGAGCCTTTTTAGAAATGTCATATTTATTTTTTTTTATTTTAGAAATTTATCCATTTTAGATTGGGAAGATCCTCTCATTACTATTCTATAATCTTTAAAATATATAACATCTATGAAATATAGAAATGTTATTGCATCAAGTAATAGATTGATTGTTCTCCTTGAATCTTCTTCAATAAATGTTTTAAGTATATCATCTAAAATAACGTATTTTTTTTTTTTTAAACGTTCTTTAATTAATTGAATTACTTCCGCACTTATTATTAGTAAGTTAAGTGACAGATCTGATTCAGGTTCTGGGATAATCATTTTGTTGGATCTCTTCCAATTATACAAATTTCAAACATATAATGTATTATTATCTTTAACCAATACATATAGTAATCATCATTTAAATGACTTTGACCAAGCAAATTTAGTATATTTCTGATTAAAGTATCGAAATTTGGATTCTTGATATATTTTTCGTATGTACTTTGAAATTTGGATTTTAGAACTCTTTGGTCATTACTATTTAGTTTTTCGAAATAATCTTTAAAAATATAGATACTATTGAAATACTCTTGTTTAAAATACTTAGTTTTTGCTTCCCAATAAGTTTCCTCAAAATTTTCTTTTATCTTATCCATTAATTTAGGAGGTATTTGATTAAAATCATCATTTGAAATATTTATTTTAAATGAAATAATATCACTAATAATTATATCAAGAACGTTATAATCAACAAATTTACTATCTATATCTAAGTATTTCGTTAATTTTATAATTTGTGAATAATCAAAAGTCTCAAATATCAAATCTTTAATTTTTTTGATATCATATATTTCTCTAGGATGCGCCAGATTAGTTAAGAATTGAAATGCTTCACCTGTTATTTTTCTATTACAAACTGGTACCCATTGTATTTCATGAGATCCCCATTTTTTTTTAAATGTATTATAATCATCTGTAAATTTTGTTTTAAAAAGAGATAAGTTATATTTAGTACTTTCAGGAGCATATACAGCATAAATTTTCTCTACTGAACCATCATTTCTTTTTAAAATACAATCAGCTCCTAAATCGGAACTATCAGCTAATGTTTGTATTAAATTTCCATATTTTTGTTTAAGAACAAACTGGAATAAATGTTGAAAATCAGTCCCAAATTTTCCAATAATTTTTGCATCAATAACAGCTTTTAGAGTATTATTCATCTTTTCTTATTTTATGTTTAATCACTAGTAATTTTCTATTATGGAGAAGAGCTTTATTTATCTTTACGAGTCTTTAGAGTAATAAATCTAACGCTTTCAATTTTTATATATTTTTGACTTTTATGAATACTAATGATAAATTTATATCTACAACTTTATATAAAATTTGTTTACTAATGAGAAATTAAATAATCAAATTTTATGGATTTCAGGAATTTATAGTAAATTATAATTATTCAATCATTCTTGAATGAATTGAATAATGTTTTTTCAATATTCAAATAATTTATCCAAAAATAACTTTTCTAAGATAAATTTAAATACATGCAAAATTTGCCTTCAAACCAACTTTAAAAATTCAGAAAGCATATAGACCAATAATTCTATCTATAACATTATAACCATTTTTTCTTACAGAAATTTAAATTTTAAGATTTTTTTCCCAGCTAGTTTTATTAAAAATCCCATGTGAGTCCTTTAAAAATTTAAAACTTATACTAACAAAGTAGATAATAAAAAATATAAAGATTATTTTGGATATTGTTCTTGACAACTTAAATCAGCTTCTAACCGTTTCCAAGTATGATCTAAATATTCTTGGAGTTCTATTAAATCTTTTTCTGAAATATTTGCAAATCTTTTTTGCTTAGAAAGATAATCTATTAGTGGAGTTCTCTTAGAAGGATCCAGTAATGGCCTACTTGCTTTTGATAATGTCATGATTCCATTTTCTACTTCATATAAAATCCATGAACCAGTTTTTACAGCTAGTCGAGCAATTTCTATAGTCTCTTCAGAATTAAATCCCCATCCAGTACAACAAGGAGCCATAATATGGATATATCTACAGCCTTTAATCGATTTAGCTTTTTGAAATTTATCATATAAATCAAGTGGTTCGCTTATAGAACAAGTAGCTACATAAGGCATATCATGAGCTGCCATAATTGCGGGAAGATTCTTTTTGAACCTATCCTTTCCTTTGGTGGTTGTACTTGTCCATGCACCATGTGGTGTACTTGAAGATCTTTGAATGCCTGTGTTCATATATGCTTCATTGTCGTAACATACATAAATTTGATCTGAATTTCTTTCTGCTGCTCCACTCAGACCTTGAATTCCTATATCTGCAGTACCACCATCTCCCGCAAATGTAATTGTCGTTATTTCATCCCAAATTTTACCGGGGAATCTATAAGCTTTCGCTTTAAAGGCAGCAGACATACCTGTTGCTGCTGCTGCTCCCGCTGCAAAAGCCATATTAGTAAATGGAAAATTTGGTGCAGTTTTAGGCCACAATCCTACAACTACATTTAAGCAGGAAGCAGGAGTTACAAGAGCCGTATTGGGTCCTAATGCCTTAATTGCCCATCTAAGTGCGATTTCTAGACCACATCCCGCACAACAAGAATTGCCTGGAAGGAAATATTCTTCTTGGCAAGATTGTAAAGCTTCTTTTAGTTTAACCATTCCTTTATTCAACCTCCAATAAGCCATCCCAGAGAGTTCCATGTATCATATCTTTTGGAAGTTCTCCAGTTTCATTATATTTAACTAACTTTATTAATTGGTTTTTCTGTTGTTCAAGTGAAACTTCTCTTCCTCCCAATCCATTAATTATTGGTAATACTGTTGCAGTTCCTTTCGTTTCATGTAGAGCAGCTTTCACTTCACAACTTACAGGACCTCCAGTTTGGCATCCAAACGCTGTAGCTCTATCTATCACTCCTAGTACTTTCACCTTTTTTGCAGCTTCAATAATATCTTCAGTTGGAAAAGGTCTAAAATGACGAAGCTTTACCATCCCAACTTTATAACCCTCATCTCTCAAATCATCTACAGCTTGTTCCATTTGTAAAGCCAAATCTCCATATATAATTACTCCTATATCAGCATTATTCATCTTATATTCTTGAATTAATCCATTACCATAATTTCTTCCAAAAATTTTCTCAAATTCTTTAGCAACATTTTTAATTTTCTCTTTAGCTCTAATATTTGCATCATGAATTTTTAGTCTAAATTCGTAATAAAAACTGGAGGGCATGATAAGATTGCCAAACATCATTGGTCTTTTTGGATCCATCCAGATATGTGGCCAACCCTCTTCACTTGGTAACGGTGGTAAGAATTTATCTACAAGATCTTGATCTTCAAGAATAACTGGTTTTGATGTATGTGATAGAATAAACCCTCCATAAGATACAAACTTTGGTAAAAGAATATCGTAATCTTCACAAACCTTATATGACATTAAAATTTCATCATATATTTCTTGATGTTCTGCACAAAAACAACTCATCCATCCTGTATCACGCTGACTTATTACATCGGTAAAATCAGCCCAAATATTCCATGGTGGAGCGGGACCACGAGATGCTATAGCAACTACAATGGGAAGTCTAGCTCCAGCAGCCCAATGAATCATTTCATGGGCATAAAATATTCCTTGGCCCGATGTTGCTGTAAAGGTTCTAGTTCCCGCTTTGCTTGCACCAACTACAGCAGCGAAAACACTATGTTCTGACTCCATTTTTATATATTGAGTTCCTGGCATTAACCCATTATCTACAAATTCAGATAATTTTTCAACTACTGTAGTTTGCGGAGTTATAGGATAAGCGCTAATTACTTGAACTCGTGCTGATTTTGCAGCATACGCAGCAGCTACATTTCCTTTTATAATGATAGTTTCTCTCTTTTGGACAAAATCTTTCTGAGCTTCAGTCATCTTTTATATCACTCTCTCTGATCATTTCTATATTTTTTGTTGGGCATTCTTTAGCACATATACCACAACCTTTACAGTAACGCAAATCAATTTCAAATGAACCGTCTTCTTTCCTTTTAATTACACCCTCTGGGCAATACATCCAGCATATTCCGCATTTATTACAACCTTCTTTAATAACTGGTCTAAAAGTTCTCCAATCACCAGTTGTACCTATATTTCCATCTATTGGTAATGAAATTGGAATTGGGGATAATTCTTTCCAATTTTTATATTCTTGGACCTTAGGCCGTTCTTTTACTGATTTATTAATTTTCTTCCATTTTTCAGATTCTGACATATTTACATCTCTCTTACTGATTCGTAAGCGTCTTTTGCAACACTCATATTTTTTTCTGATCTACTTTCTCCAAACTCCTTTTTAATTACTTTTTCCATTGTTTCAAGATTATAATACCCAGTAATCTTTCCAAAAGCCCCTAACATAGGAATATTTAGAATTGGGCCACTAGCATGCATGAAACTATGTTTAATACAAATACCTGTAGCATCTACTATAAAAATCCTTAGATTATTAGGGAGATTACTTATATCTATAGGATCTGGACTGTTAATTATTAAATTTACTCCTTCCTTTATACTCGCTTTTATCTTTGGTATCTCTAATAATGATGTATCGAACATGAATATATAATCTGGATTTACTACACTGTCATATGTTTTAATTGACTTACTTTTAGAAATTTTTGTAAATGCCTGTATTGGAGCACCCCTTCGCTCTGCTCCTATTATTGGAATTGCGATAGTATCTTTAAAACCCTCCTCAAATGCCATTTCGGCTAACAACTGACTTGCGGTTATACAAGTCTGACCACCTCTACAATGCATTGATATTTCTACAATTTTTTCTTTGTCTGACAATTCATTCAACTGACTTTTATATTTCTATTGAGTGCAATATGTCCAATAAAGGCACAATGAATAAAAGTTCTATTGATTTTACTTATATAACTGCAATATGAAACAATAATATAGAATTTATAATTATAATTGTTATAATTATTAATTTATTTTGAAAAAGGTACCTTCGGATATCGATCTTACGAAGCAATGTAAAATATTCATCCAAATTTAAAAAAATTTAATCAAAGAAATCAATATATGAGTAATAAGAAAAGAAGCAACGAGATTATATATTCCTTCAAGTGTCCTTCATGCCAAGAAGGCTTAATCGATATAGTTAAGAGTATTTATAATCTTCCTGATGGCGACAAAATGCTTATATTAAAATTTGAATGTAATACATGCAATTTTCATAAAAATGATGTTATCCCTCTAACCACGAATATTGAACCTGGAATTATAACTTTACAAATTTTAGACGAAAATGACCTTAAATCTAAGATTTACCGTTCACCAGCAGGTAAATTGGAGATTCCTGAACTAGAATTAATAGTAGAACCAGGTCCAAGAGCTGATTTCTATTATACTAACATACAAGGGATCTTATTCAGATTTGAAAATGCAGTTTCAATTTATAGAAATAATCTTGAAGAAAACGATCCAGAAAGAAGCAAAATTGACGCACTTATGTTTAATTTAAGACAAGCTATAGATGGGAAATTCAAGTTTACTTTAAAAATCACCGACCTACAAGGGGGAAGTTATATTATTCCCCAAGATAAATCAAAATACAGTTTTGAAAAAATTGAGAAAAAAGATTTAGAATAAATCTAAAATATGAAATATTCATAATTTTTTATTATAATTATTTTTATAACCTCATGTAATTAGAAGTGTGAAACAAAATGGGAACTCAAATTAAAAAAGTCGGAATTTTAACTGGAGGAGGAGATTGTCCTGGTTTAAATTCTGTAATCTATGGAATAATGTTAAAAGCATATGATGCGGGTATTGAGTGTGTGGGAATTCTTAAAGGGTGGAAAGGATTTTTAGAAAACACAACAATTCCGCTTGATATTGCAGAACATGATGATTTACATACTGTTGGTGGAACCATCCTATACACAAGCAGGACTAATCCATTTAAAGGAGTAAGTTCAAAAGAAGAAAGAGCGAAAGAATTAGCTAAAAAATTCGAAGAATTAGGAATTGATGCTTTAATTGCAATAGGAGGAGATGACACATTAGGTGTTGCAGATAAAATGTATAAATTCGGTAATGCTAGAGTAGTTGGGTGTCCAAAAACTATAGATAATGATATAGCAGGAACTCATTATACGTTCGGATTTTGGAGTGCTGTACAATTGGCTTCAAACACCTTGGATAATTTAACAACGACAGCACATTCACATCAAAGAGTATTTGTAGTTGAAATAATGGGAAGAGATGCGGGTTTTTTAACAATGTATAGCGGAATTTCCGCGGGAGCAGATATTATATTAATCCCAGAAACCCCTTTTGATTTAGAGAATGATATAGTTGATGTATTAAAGAAAAGAGTTAATTCAGGTTATAAACATCATATAATTGTTATATCAGAGGGAGCCTATCCTCATTCAGATTCATTAAAACGAGATTTTAAGACAATATCAGAAGGAACAATAGATAAATTGCCAAAAGATACATTTGGTAATCCCTTATTATCTCAATTAAACATATCGCATATTATTGTGAAGGAACTAGATTTAAGAGATGATCTAAAAGAAGAGTTTCAAAAAAATGGAGTAGATTTTGAATGTAGAAGCGTTGTTCTGGGTCATACTATGCGTGCTGGAACACCTAATTCATTTGATAGGATATTAGGATTAAGATTTGGTTTAGCAGCAATGAAACTTGTTTTGGAAGGTAAATTTGGAAATATGGTTTCACTCCAAGGAAATAAAATAACAACAGTTCCTTTATCAGAAGGAGTTAAAAAGAAATATATTACTCCTGAGAATGATAAAATGGAATTACGTGACTTACTTGTAAAAATTCGATATCTATCAAAACAAAAATGATGTGAATAAAACCACATTTATTCAGCATTAATAATTTTTCTTTTAGTCCTTTTTTGACTCAATCTTTACTTTACATCAGTAATCATATTCATATTTAAATTCAGGATTCATAGTATTATCCATAATGCTTCTGTTCTTCTTGTTCTTCATCAATAGTCTCATTTGAAATCTCTTCCAAACCACTTATCGCTAAGGAATTCTTTGTACCAATTATGTTAAATAATTAAGGACATTATTTCAATGGTTTCAGTAAAAAAAAACAAGCCAAATAAATAATCTGATGATGTTCAAAATTACATTATTTTTTTCTCAATTAGAAAGATTAATTATTCTTTAGTTAGATAGAATATTAATTTTTAAAAAAAAGAATCTAATCAGTTTTCAATCCTAATTTAGATCTCTCTTTAAAGTATCATAATAAAAATGTTTAGTTAGCCGAGGGGAAACTTAGAATCAGCGTCTGCCAGGAGGACCTCCACCACCTCCACCCACCGAACCTACCGTCGTTACCATACTCGTTATCGTAAAGGTATAGGCTTTTGTTCCTGGCGAATATATTCCTCCACTATATAATGAATCTTTAACTGTTCCTGTTGAGCTACCACCTGTATATATATAATAAGTGGTACCCAATTCGAACTCTGAAGAGCAAACTGCAATGGATTGATATTTCTTTGTAGGTGCAAATGTCACAATTTCATTTCCTTCTACATCTTGAATATTCACGAGAGTTCCTACAGATAGAGTGCTTGTAAATCCGACCAGCACAGAATATTGTGTTGAGGTGATACTCGGTGCCTGTGCCATTCCTGAGCTTCCTACAGCGACTAAGAATCCTCCTGTCATAAGGAATGATCCATCATAATCTAATGGTCCATTGTAATCCATAGTTGGTCCATTTATTAGAAGTGTCCCCGCACTCATAGAGACACCCCCATTAATATCAATTCCATCCCCTATAGAATCAATCGATATATATCCTCCTGTAATGGTAAGAGAACTTCCTCCCTTAGTAGAACTTACAGCATTTATTCCATCATCACTGGAATCTATGTGGATCGATCCTCCAGTTATTGATATTTCTTTACTCTCAAGACCTTCATAGCATTCTACAATATTGATATCTCCACCGTTGATTTCCAATGATGTTTCAGCATGAATGCCGTCATCATCGGTATATATAGTAATATCCCCTCCATTTATGGAAATTTTATTATCTGAATGGATTGCATCATCCTTCGAATAGACCATAATACTCCCGCTTTCTATAGTTATATCTTCTGTAGATTTAATTCCTTTCCCCTCCCCTGCGTCCACATCTATTGAAATTGTACTATTTATAATAAGAACTAATGTTTCTGCTTGTATGCCATCATCTTGTGAAGTGATGTCTATTATGCTTGATCCTATAGCGATATATCCTTTATCTGGATCCCCTTCATAATCCGATTGTAATCCATCGTTTCCTGCTATAATCTCAATATCTGCATCGATGATGGTTAGAGAGTCTTTTCCTTTTAGTGCATCATTTTGTGAGTTTATTTGGAGTGTTCCTTTCTTTATGCAAAGATCGTCATCACTTTGAATCCCATTATTATAGTTTGCATTAATAATTAAATTCCCAGTCCCTGTAATATTGAGATCATCATTGCTGAAAATCGCGGCTTTGGGTTCATCTTCATCTTGGATTTCAAAAATATATGTTTCTGCATCAGTCAAAACATTTGTTGTCCCTGAGGCTAAAATTATTTCAACATCATCAGCATTTCTAATGAAGATTGGGGCACTACTTAAAGATGTAATGGATGTTCCGTTAAGAATTAATTTAACTACACCCTTCTCGTCTGTGTCTACAATTATTTGACCATCATCTAATGATCCTTTTATAACATAAGTACTAGCGGACCAAATTGTCATCTTATTCTTTTCAATAGTAGCTCCTCCTCCATCCAATAATATATCTGTATTGTTAAAAGTAACATAAGATATAATTGAATTATCCCAAGTAGGAGTAATATCTCCCGTTTCTTCCGTTGTATTGTGGTCGCTAAAAACAGCTCCACTTAAAAGCACAAACAAAAGGATTGAAGCTAAAATTAAAGGGGCTCCTATCTTTTTCATGATGCATAATCTCCATTATAGCTAACAAGTGCAGCATCTTTTACGCCTGGAATCTTAAGAAGGTGATCTACAGAATCAGTATGGTCCCTTTTCATACTGACTTCAAGCATTATTTCAATCCCCGATGCATTTACCGTTCTTGATCTGAGTTTATGCCGAGGAAGAACACTTTTTACTTTCTCGTCTACTTCTTTTTCATAATGAACTACAAGTAAATAAGGTTCCCTTCCAAGAACATCCATTTTACACATTACATATACAATTGCTCCAATAATGGGTGTTGCAACCAGAGCTACTATATAAAGTGCTGCACCACAGGTTATTCCTACGGCAATTGCCCAGAATGTAAAAATAACGTCTGTAGGATCCTTAATCGCAGCTCGAAATCTGACAATACTCAAAGCACCTACCATTCCTAATGATAAGGAAATACTGCTACTTATTGGGATAATAATCATTGCAGTTATAAGCGATGTCAGAACTAGCCCGACATTGAAATTTTTATTATATAATACACCCTTAAAGGTATTCTTATAGATGTAGTAAATAAACAATGATATCACAAATGTAAAAAACATTGAAAAGATTATTCTCTCCACAGTAATATCTTGAAATGTGTTGGAAGTGTTAAATAAAGCATCAATCAGTTCTTCAATACTCATTTTTTTATCACTTATTTTTCATTTTTCTAATTTTAAATTTTTGAGTTTAATTTTTTCTTTTTTATAATTTTTTTTACATCTTACTAAATTTACACAATATTTTGGAGGTTTTTATTGATCCTCCCAACTATTAAACGTGGAAAAACGTTTACAATTCACAAACTTACTTATCGATGATTGGGGCGAGATAATACATGAAATAAGTCCATGAATTACTTGGGGTAGTACACTATCATATTTAACTTCCAAGATAACAGGATAATCGGAGATTCCCATCATAAAACTCTCTTTATTAAATAAGTCTGTTGCATTGAGGCCCGTATGTAGACCTATATCAAAAGATATCCTTACATTTCCAACAGGATAGACGTAGACCTCTCGATAATAGTCTGTAATTACATTAGGTTTGAGTAAATTACGCTTGCATTCTAAATAGAATGCTCTTAAAACCTTATGTTGTGACTCTGCTAAAAAATCTATATCACCCTGAAGAATCCGATCTACATCCCTCCGATTTAGAGACACAGATTCTTTGCCAATTAGATTATCTATTTTGGATTTTTTTTCAAGCTTGATACATTCTTGATTATGATTATATATTCTCAAACGATATTTCTTTCGGCAATAAACTCCGGCTAATTTATCAGAAAGTGCTCCATTTCGACAGTCATCAAAATAAAGACTCCGTACATGATAAAGTCCATCTAAACCACAATGAGGATCAAGATTAAGAACTTCTTTTAACCTACTCTTTAAGAGTCGATACTCCATATAGTTTATCATATATTTCAACTCATGTCGTAAATTTAAAGATCCACGTTTAATCATTCTCTATTTCATCACTCTTTCTTTAATTTTTAATTTATTGGAGAATATAATTCCTAATAGCAGGATCGCTGTAAATACAATGAGAGTCACCATTATCCATGGGGCTAAATTATACTCTGTTTTTTCAATATTATTAGTTGAGCCTGGTGAGGGGGAACTCAAATAATCCCACTTTTCACCTCCATCAGATGTACGTCCATAGGAGATATCCCGTAATTGCTTCTGAAAAGACACAGAATCAATAATAGTTTTTCCATCGGCTGCTATTATTGCTATGAAGTCCCCATTTGCATCAAGTTTAAACGGTAAATGTAAAATATCTTCTGCTACACTTCCGTCTGCCCAGATCAATAAATAATCTCCTGGATTGATAACTGTCGTATTTGGAAATTGCCAAAGCATTGGAGTATCTAAATCATCGGTTAAATACAAATCCGATAAATTTAACGCAATACTCCCTGCATTGTATAACTCAATCCAATCCTCATAAGTTCCATTAGGACTGGTAATAGTTACATCATTATCTGCCATCAACTCATTGATATACAATTGATTAGAGATTAGATTTATATCATTTACAATTTCATCCTCATCAGTTAGAATTTCTCCTGCATCTTCTGCTTTGATTTTCATAATTGTGTATTGATTAACAATTGTGTTCCCTTCGGATAAATCCAAGCTCTCATTATCAATTCCAATACTAAAATTGCAGTGAAACATTGTTATCTGTAAAATAATAAAACCAATTAGTATACCACATTGTAGTTTCCGTTTTTGCATCACCACTATTGTTCAACATATATTTTTTTCAAATTTGAGCGGTTCTATTATTTTAAAACAAATTTGAACGTCTCATAAATGGGAAATTGTATTATTATATTTAAACATTAAAGGACCATTGTTCCATCATGTTACTCATAAAAAATAGAGTAAATTCAGGATATAAATATCATATAACGAGCTAGAAATAAGGTTATAGAAGCAATATGCAAAAAAGGTAAGAAAAGGCTATAGAATATTGGCTATCGGATTCAAACATATTCAATAGATCATTTTATGATGAAAGAAAAAAATTAAGTTATTTAATCCTTTTGTCTAAGATCAGGTGCTTTAAGGAGAATTAACCCCGTTAAAAGCATTATACAAGCAGCTACCGCGAAAGGTGGCCATCCTACTAATTCTATTAGAGATTCTCCCCTTATAGCAGTGACACTAGTAAGATCTACAACAAATCCCATTAATAATGGGCCACATACAAAACCTATATCTCCAATCGTCCTATACACACCCATATAAATCTCAAGCTTATCTTTAGGAGCAATATCTGTAACATAAGCAGCAATTGGTCCTGATAATCCAATTATTGCGCCATAAATAAATATAACTAATGAAATATAAATTATATTTGTTGTAATAGCAATCCATAGGGTTATTGGAGCAGAAATGATAAGAGATAATAACAGCGGTGTACGTCGTCCTATTTTATCTGAAATTAAACCTATAGGAACCATAGTAATAGCGGTTGCAATACCTGCTATAGTTAATAGTATGCCAATATCAAACTCATTTAAACCAAGATCATTTCCCGAAAAAAGAGGTACAAGCGTATTTCTTACTCCCGTTCTTATAAAGAACAACGAAAAAATTGATGGAAGAACAGGAATAAATTTTGGATCTTTTAAACTATACCATGCTTGGTGATAAAGTTCCTGTATCTTGAAATGTTCTTCATCATTAGTATTATTTACATGTGGCAAAATGAGAGTGGGAATAATCCCACTAGCAGATATAATAGCATAAGCAAAAAATGGGGCAGTGATACCATAAGAATTCGCTATAAAACCACCAAAACTCGGTCCAAAAATTGCTCCTAATAATAATAATCCGGAATAAATACTCATTAAAAATCCCCTTCTCTCTGGGCTAGCTACCAATGCAATATATATAGTTGCAATTGTTACATAAATTGCAGAACCAAATCCTTCAATGATTCGAGCAAATAGTAAGATCCAATAATTTTGGGCTAATCCTGCCATGATTGAGGAAGATGATACAAGTATCAATCCCACTAGC
Source organism: Promethearchaeota archaeon (assembly GCA_019058365.1). GTDB lineage: Archaea > Asgardarchaeota > Lokiarchaeia > Sigyniarchaeales > SOKP01 > Loki-b32. The sequence goes on from JAHPZE010000004.1 coordinate 51,179, forward strand.
ATTAAGCTCTTTTTATTATACCTTTGAGCTAAGAAACCTGCAGGTAAATCAATAAACATACGAGCTATACCGAAAGCCGCCACAACAAGTCCAACAAGTGTATAATTCACATTAAAAGATTCGGCATAATAAGGTAAAATCGGAGCGATAATACTCAATCCCAACAACACAAGAAACGTGACAACCGAAAGATTTAATGTTGTTATAATATCTTTTTTTATTAATATCTCCCTTTATCGTGAATATATCTTAAATAACCTTTTATTAAAAAAATTTTTTCTTTAATATCAGTTTGAAAATTCAACCATAATGTTTTTCTTCCTCTGCTTCACTATCAATAGCATCTTTTTCAATATCTCGACCTTGCCATTTTTCACTTAAAATTTCCTTATAATATTCATGTTGGATAATAAGATTCATAATTTCTGTTGTTCCCGTCCATATCTCACCTATTCTAGCATCTCGTAATAATCTTTCCATTGGATAGACAGTTGTATAACCTATTCCTCCTAAAATTTGCATTGAATTATTTATAACTTTCCAACACGATTTTGTTGAAAACTTCTTTGATTCGGATACTAATCTTCTTTGAAGTGCGGGTGGTGCTCCAGCATCAATACTTTTAGCTGTATTATAAACAATAGCTCTTACTGCGTCTAAAAGTGTGATACAATCAGCAATTAAAAAGCTAACTGCTTGAAAATTTCTAATAGGTTGTCCAAATGCTTTTCTTTTAGTACTATATTTTGTAGCAATTCTTAAACAAGCGCGAGCCAGACCTATGAAACCCGATGCAGTAGTCAATCGCTCTGGAACCATCATTTGATAAAATATTTTTCCACCAGCACCCTCCTCTAAAATAATATTTGCTTTTGGCACTTTAACATTATTAAATTTTATTCTGCCTGCACCACCACCTCTAGTTCCAAGTATACCATAAATATATTCAGTATTAACACCTTCAGTTCTATCCACTATGAATAAACTTAACGTTTTATGAGGATCTGCTTTTGGATCTATATTTGTTTTTGCATAAACTAAAAAGAAATCAGCCCCTTCAGCACCTACAACAAATCGTTTTTCTCCATTCAAATTATAATAATCCCCTTCTTTAACAGCAGTACATGTCGCTCCAAAGAAGTCTGAACCTCCTCTTGGTTCAGTTAACGCTTCAGCAGTGAACTTTTTCCCCTCACACATGGGTTTAAGATATTTTTGTTTTTGTTCCTCTGTCCCAAAAATATTTAATGCTTCACCACATATACTGGGCAAAGAAAATAAACATGCAAGTGAACTTCCTAATACCCCGATTTCTTCTTGAGCAATTATTTCACTCTCCCAATTCAATCCCCGTCCTCCATATTTTTTTGGGAATCTTATTCCTATTAGATTTTGGTTAGCCAAAGCATTTAACCATTCAGAGGGATACTGGATTTCATCCTTATCCATTTTTTTTAATAATGAAGGAGGAACGGCAGTTTTTACGAATGTTCGAACTTCTTCTCTAAGCTTTTTGTTCTCTTCAGTTAATAAATAATCATACATTTTTAATACTCACTTATTGATTTATAATGCGTTCAATTAATGATAGGTTCAATAAAAATAATGATTTAATCCTACTTATATTGGTTTACTTTTTTAGGTTAAATTCAAAGTTCCATTGTAGTTCAACATTTTAAACTATATATATTTTAAATTACTTATTATGCACACTGTATAGCAATTTATAGCATTCTAAAATTATAAATCTATACTTTAATATCTTAAACTCTTAATAGAGGACTTCCTATGTTCACTAAAATTAAAACTACGTACAGAGAATATCCCAACGCATTTAAAGTGCTGACTCTCGCCACTTTTATTGACATGTTAGGAAGTTTCTTATTATATCCTTTTTATGCACTTTATGTAACCGAACATTTTGGAGTGGGGATGACTCAAGTTGGATTCCTATTTTCTATTTTCTCAGCGGGAAATATATTCGGTGGAATCCTCGGAGGTGCATTAGCCGATAAATATGGCCGTCGTGCAATGGTCCTGATTGGATTGGTTGTAAGTGGAACAGGAAGTATTTTTTTGGGATTAGTTAATGATCTGAGGGTATTTTACATTCTCGCGGGTTTTTTAGGGTTAGTAGGCAATTTTGGAGGCCCAGCACGACAAGCAATGGTAGCAGATTTACTTCCAAAGGAAAAACAAGCAGAAGGATTTGGAATTCTACGAGTATCTTTTAATCTTTCCGCAACAATCGGGCCTATCCTTGGTGGATTTTTAGCAACCAAATCTTATATGTTATTATTTATTGCGGATGCTGTGAGTAGTTTAATTACCGCTGTTATTGTATATATGGTTATTCCAGAGACAAAACCCCAAAAACAAGATGATAAACCAGAAGAAACTGTAATGAAAACTATTATAGGATACAAACATGTGTTAAAGGATTGGGTGTTTGTTTTGTTTCTTTCTGTTTCTGCTATAACGGTATTAGTATATATGCAAATGAATAGCACTCTTTCGGTATTTTTACGGGATGTTCATGGATTCCCTGCACAGAGTTTTGGGTTTTTGTTAAGTATGAATGCCCTTATGGTTGTTTTATTTCAATTCTGGATAACTAGGAAGATATCAAAATATGCTCCCATGAAGATAATGGCTTTTGGAACATTGTTTCTTATGATTGGTTTTGGAATGTATGGTTTTATTTCTGAGCCATATCTTTTTTTCATTGCTATGGCAATAATTACGATAGGAGAAATGATAGTATTCCCAACCGGGCAAAGTGCAGCTGCCTCTTTTGCTCCGGAAGATAAACGAGGACGATATATGGCAGTTTATGGTTTCCAATGGATGATCCCGAACCTATTTGGAGTTTTAGCCGCTGGATTGATTATGGACTCTATTGGACCAAATTGGGTGTGGTATTTAGCTGGGATTCTCTCTCTATTCTCCATGATAGGATTTTGGTTAATTCATGGGGTCACTAAAGAACGTTTATCAAAAGAAAAAAAACCTAAGAAAGGAGAATTGCTTGAGTTTAGCGTTCCTTCAATCGAATGAGAGATTTATATTTTTTTTTAAAATATTGAAGCATTTAATTTTAAGTCAAGAGTTAAAATTAATAATTAGTGTTCGTGAAACGCATCTTTCACGATGAATTTCTTTAATTATTTTCAATCTCAAATATAATCTTGAGATATTCATATTTAGAATTAAGCAATTTAAGAACCCTATCAGCAAAAACTCTAAGGTTTTTTGCATGAATTAGTTTTTCGTCTTTCTGTTCAAGTAAAAACTCATATATCATATTTCTAGTATTATCAGGACCGTTTTCTTCTAAGTAATTCATCCAATGAATTGACATCCTACATATTTTTTTTAATTTTTCGGTTGGATACTCCTCTTTATCAAGAATTTTCTTATGATATTTATTTATAGCATTACTAACCCTCTCTAAATAATCAGCAGTACCCAATGAATATCGACATAAACTAATAAGATTTGAAGTAATTCTAGAATTTCTTGTATTAGTTGCTGCTTCGAAAGAAACCCACGCTTCATCCCATTCATCCTTATTTCTACCTACTAGACCATCATTATATAAAGCTACGTTCATTATATCGCTGAGATCGACATCATGCCCTCTTTTTAATTTTTTATTAAAAATCTCTCCAAGCTTAGTTCCTTCAAGATAACTTCCTGCTCCAAAATCGAGTAATTGATTTAAATTATTTGCGGCGCAAAGTGCTTCATATCTTATTTCACCTGTGTCTGGGTTAGTCCACTGAACAGTTTTTTCAAATTCTCCCGTTTCCTTATTTTTTATCCAACCCATTTCTCTTAATACATGTTCTAATAAATGAATTTTAAATACCCAGAAATCCAAATCATCTGTGAAGCGTTTTCTCCTCCAATCTCTTGATGTGTACTTACCTAAATATAGTTTTAACGTTCCTCGAATTAGAGAAAATTTACCATCTTTAATTGCATCACATGCATCCTTAAAATAAGTATGCTTAGGATCTTTTGATATTTCGACAATTCTATTTATTATTTCTCTAGCTTCTCCAGCAACTACATCACATGGTATCCGTCCATCAGAAGGATATGCCCTTGATCCTCCATTTAGAAACTTTTTAAATAAATCCAATTCATCTTCAGGAATTTTATACCATGGATTATTAAACATAATCTTAGAGAATATGTAATGAGTGAACCCGTTTTCATCTATTGTAGTTTTTTTTATTAAAGGAGAGACATCTCTTAGATTATCTCCTTTATGTACAGCATCTGCTCTAGTATCCCAAACTGAAGTCATACGAGATATTATATTGAATGTAATTTTTAAAAATTGCTAATTTAAAATATAAAATTAATTTTTAAACATAGAATCTATTGGTAATATATCATGTAATATAAAAAAACATAAAAGAAAATGAATTTATTTAAAGTTTTTACATTAACTCCTTGGGATTCGCTCAATTCAGATACTTTAACAGAAATTAAATTATATTCATTGAAAAATATATTTAAGACGTTTCCTGTAATTGAACCCGAGTTTTTTGATGATTTACTCTCACATTTGTATAAATTCAAACACTATTCATGGGTTGAGAGCATTAAAAGAATTGTTGGACCTAGTGATGAAGATTATGATATAAAGCCTTGGAATCTAATGTGGGGTATGGATAATGAAAGACGAATATTCCAATTCTTATTTCAAAAAGTAAAAGATGAACTTAAAGATTCACAAGCAACACTGGTAGCATTAGCACCACCAGAATTAGGGAAATTATTTACTCAATATAAAGAAGAAGCGATCTTAAGAACTTTATCTTTACTCAATACTCCTAAGAAAATGAAATTCTTGATGATCTTAGCACCTAAAGGAAAATCTATTGCCGAAGAACAACAACTACTCCATATAAATAAGGAAGATTTAGAAAACCTCAAGTTTAATAAAATACTCAAACAAATGCCAAATATTAAAGGGGAGTGGATCTTAACTCATTCCCCATGTTGTTCCAACTGTAAAAGAGAGATTACAGAGATAAAGGGCTTGAATGTGGAGTTTCTTAAATTTAAATGTCCTTATTGTGGGCATCAGAATGATTGACTTATTTTCACTTTCGTATAATACTACAAAGATACAAAGGGATTTTCGCGACACGTTAACGAGATTTCGTGATACGTTTTCTTTCTTTATAAATTCCTATTATTGAGAGAATTATACTTATGGAATACCCAAATAAGGAAATAGGTATGACAATAAAAGATATAAGGCTATATATAAAAACTGAAGCGAGTAATACTAAAGTAGCTGTAATAACCAGCTCACTATGATAAAAATTTTTACGTTTTAGGTATATTCCTTCAAAAAGCATCATTATGGTAAAAACTACTGCGGAACCAGTTAAAAATACGGTATAGAAAGAGCTATCGAAAAAAAGGGTTGTAATATATTCATGAGTACGGGGGATAAAAATGTAGAATCCAAAAGACCAATGAATGAAATCACCAACATCAAATCCTATAGCTTGGCTTACATGGGTTGGAAAGATTAATGCTAGTGTTGTACACAATGAAGCCATATAGAAATAGCCACAAGGCTTTTCTTTCATTGAAGATCTCTAGTTTTGCATATATTATTCTTTGCTTTATACTTATCAAACCTATCTTTATATATGTTTCTGTTGTCAGGGTACACTATTCAGATTAATGTGATACGTTATTTTTAAGGAATTTGGAATAATTAGAAGTTTAAAAATTTGAGTTTTAAGATAATTTTATACACATTCCTTTAAAGAGAATGTTAAAAAAAGGAGTGAATTGATGGGGAGGAAGAAGAAATTCGGGGAAGAGTCGGATTTTGTGAGCGTTCGAGTTCCAAAGAGCAAGAGATAAGAATATAGAACTTCAATTAACCATTTTGTAGAGAAAAAATTTGCGAGTGACTCGGATACTACTAGTTCTAATTCCACTATCAATCTTAATAAAAAAAGTTTAGATTGGTTTCGGAAATTTGAGGAATTTATACAAGAGCTCAAGAAAGAAGTGACAGAAAAGAGAAAATAAAAGAAATAAATTTTAAACCCTTTGAGGCAGTTTTAAGAATAATTTCTCAAGTTCGATGTAATCTTTTTCATGGGGAAAAGTTAATTTCAGAAGGAATCCAAATTAAAAGGGATAAAACATTAATTAAAGCAAGTATTTCAATTTTAGAAATGCTTCTTAAGCAAATAATAAGTTAAATTTTAAAATAATAGAAGATAGCTAAATTCTCCTTATAATTCTCTAAAATAAAATTTTATCCTAAAACAATCTTGAATATTCACCGCGTTGTCTAAACTGCTATGAAATGATTATAGAGATAAAGGGTTTGAATGTTGGGTTTCTTAAATTTAAATATCCTTATTGTGGGTCCCAGAAATTAAAGTAAAGAAGTTTTTACTAATAAAATCCTTTATAATGATTTTTATAAGATAATCTGATATATATCTTATTAATAAAACTAATATTAATATAAAAAATTTCAATTATGTTTGTTGCTGCGTTAGATTTAGGAACAACTGGATGTAGAACATTTATTTTTGATTTAGCAGGTACGATAATTGCGAGTGATTATCAAGAATGGCAAAGTTACTATCCTTCTCCATCATTTGTAGAACAGGATGCAAATACTTGGTGGGAATCAATTAAAAAAACCACAGAACGAGCAATTAAAAAAAGTGGTATTGATAAAACGGATATTGTAAGTCTTTCTGTTACCAATCAGCGTGAAACCATTGTACCTGTTGACAAAGAGGGCACACCTCTTCATAATGCTTTAGTTTGGCAGGACAGAAGAACAATAGATCAAGTAGAATACATAAAATTAAAAATTGGTATAGACAAAATTTATGAAACTACAGGATTAACTATTGATCCTTATTTTTCTGCGACAAAAATTCTATGGTTTAAAGATAAAAAGCCAGAGATATATAAAAAAACTCATAAATTTTTGCTTGTTTCGGATTTTATCATTCACAAATTAACAGGAAGTTATTATACAGATTTTTCAAATGCTTCACGAACAATGTTATTCGATATCAATAAATTAGCATATTCAGAAGAAATTGCATCTGAATTGGAAATAGATTTAGATAAAATGCCAGATGCTTTAGAATGTGGAGTTGATATAGGTGAAATTGTTACTGAGGAAACTCTATTTGATAAAAAGACATTAGTCGTAACTGGTGCTGGAGATCAGCAATCTGCCGCCCTAGGTGTGGGAGTTGTTTCTCCTGGAGAAATTAAATGCACTACGGGAACGGGAAGTTTTATTTTAGCCTTTCTATCTCAACCTAAATTCGATCCAGAAAAACGAGTCTTATGTAGTTGTCATGCAGTTCCAGGCACTTGGGTACAAGAAGCAAGTATTTTTACCACTGGAGCTGTATTGAGGTGGTTTAGAGATAAAGTAGGATATGCAGAATGTGTAGCGGCTCAAGAGGGTCAAGATCCTTATGATTTAATCACCGCAGAAGCAGAGACATCACCTATTGGGGCAAATGGATTAATTCTTATTCCCCATTTTGTCGGTGCTGGAGCACCTCATTGGAATCCGCTTGCGAAGGGGATAATTTTTGGATTAGCATTAGGACATGAACGTAAGGATCTTTATAGAGCTGTACTTGAGGGCGTAGCCTTCGAAATACGAAAAAATATTGAAGTATTTAAACAATTGGGAATTGAGCCGAAAGAATTAATGTTAACTGGAGGAGGCTCTCGCTCTGATTTTTGGAACCAGATTTATGCTGATGTATTAGGAATCACATGTGTTAGGAATATTATTGAAGAATCTACGTCACTAGGAGCTGCAATATTAGCCGCTTCAGGAGCAGGAATTTTTCCGGATATTTCAAAAGCAGCCGAAAATTTATGCAAAGTTGATAAAAAATGGCTTCCCAATGATGAACGACATATATTTTATGAAAAATTATATAATTTTTCATATGATCTATACGAACTTATTAACAGCAAAAATTTATATCAAAAATTCAATGATATAAATTTAAAATAAAGATTTTGAATGAGAACAAGACTTTCCTCATAATAATCAATTTTATATATGTTAAATGTTATGTTTTAGATAATCAAAATTTCTTAGTATTATATGGAGTAAAAGTTCTTCTATAATACAGAAAGAATTAATGAGGAAAGAATATATAGTGTGAAAAAAATGGAATATAATTCTTCAAGTATAGTGAAAGAATTTTCAAAGAATCAAAAAACAGTAGCTTTAATATTTTACATATTAATTGTTGGTGCGAGTTTAGTTACTATAGGTGGTGTAGTATGGACCTTTGCAGATATCTTTATCGGAACAACTGGAAAATGGTACTTATTTTCAACACTTAATTTAGGATATCAGATAGCCATTATTGGAGGACTTTTAGCAGGCTTATTTTTCCTTTTGATTTTCTTTTTTGGTTTATTTAAGAAGACTTCAAAATCATTGATAAACTTTATTTATAGAAAGAGGGAACTTGAGCAAAAATATAAAGATCGTATTGACGTAAAAATTGCAGCTGGTGGATTAATAATTAGTTTACTAGCTATTATTATTGGGGTAATTTTTGCAGTCATCTTAGATATAATTAATGTTTATGAAGGAGGGTCCTCTTCTCTGCTGACTTTATTAGGAAGTACGGGGCCATGGGTTTTATTTATTGGAATTGCACTTTTTTCAATTGTAGGTGTTTCACTGTTTATGGTCTATTTCTGGAAGAACGGATTTTACCTTATTTTAAGACTTATTGGCGTTATTGAAAAAGAGCAAAAGAAATAATAAGCTTTACAATCTTGGTTAAATCAGAAATTTTGTGCTCTTATATTTTTTTTATTTGATTGTATTATCTAATAATGTCAAACCATTATTTTAATCGATTTTATAACGTCTTCTTGATAATATGGCAATTAAAGTTGGTACTGTATTTAATTACTTACAATTACCCAATGTATCTAAATTCCCTTTTGTGATAAATAAAAGGCAAGATGGAATATTTATTCAAAAGGGACTATTTGTGAATACAAAATCTAATGAAGGATTTTTAATTGGCGTTATTGAAGAAATTGTCTTACTAAATGAATACTTTACTGATGCTTTAACAATTAAAGCCTATAACAATAATAACAATCCTAACTTCATTAAAGGGCTTTTTCCAAGTAAAGATTTTGAATTTGCGATTGCAATTGTAAATTGTTTAGGTTTAATTAAGTTTAAAGATGAAAGCATAAAAGAAATCGAGAGAGTTCAACGCATGACTTACCCTGCTAGTCCTGGAGAAGGAGTTTATATTGTAGAAGAAGAAATTCTTCATAAATTTCTTGGATTTGATACTAAGTATGGTTTAAATTTAGGATTTGTAAAAGTAACAAATTCTAATGCGAAAGTTAACATGAATAGATTATTAAATAAACATTTTGCTATTCTCTCAATTTCAGGAGGAGGAAAAAGTTATCTGACATCAGTCCTTATCGAAGAATTATTATCTAGAAAAGAGGATTATGGTACTCCCGCTATCATATTATTTGATGTCCATGGTGAATATATATATTTAAAAGATATCCCTGAATTAAAAGATAAAATTAAAATCCAAGATATTTCTTATTTTCAAATCGGAATGTCTAACTTATCAGTATATTCCTTAAAGAAATATCAAGAGCAAATTTCACATGTTCAAGTTAGAGAACTCTCAAAATATATAAAAACATTAAATAAAGATAAAGATAAAAAAAATAAATATACAATAAATGACATAATCGAACAGATTGAAAAAGAATCTGATGGAAATCGAAGTACAAAACAAGCATTAGTGGGCTGGTTATCAGAATTAGAAAGATTACATCTATTTGGTCCTCAAGAAAATCCAATATTAGACAAGGTTGTGAATAACCAAGAAATTACAATATTTAACTTTCAAAAAGAAATAAGCATTAGAAAAAAACAAATTATTGTTGATTATATTTGTAATAGGCTCTTTCACTTACGTAGAATGAGCAATATTCCCCCATTTCTATTAATTGTAGAAGAAGCTCATCAATTTTGCCCTGAAGCTGCCCATGCAAAAGCAATCTCAAAACCCATCATTGAGATGATTGCTAGAGAAGGAAGAAAATTCATGGCTTGTTTATGTCTAATTAGTCAGAGACCAAAAAAATTAAGTACTACCGCTTTATCACAATGTAATTCTAAATTAGTTTTAAGTTTAAAAAATCCATATGATTTAAAACATCTTATGGACAGTTCAGAAGCAATTACAAAAGAATATGCAAGTATGATATCTAGTTTAGGTGTAGGAGAAATGGTAATAATGGGAAACGCCGTTAACTATCCAGTATTCGTTGATGTGAGGCAGAGAAAATTTAAATCAAGAAACGAGGAGATTTCTTTAGCTCAATTTTGTTTAAATTGGCAAAAAAAAGAATTAAACTAAACCAGAATATAATCCTTTTAATAATTACAAATTAAAATTATTAAAAATGACGTATAGATCTCGATACTCTTCAAATTAAAGTTGATCAAGAATCTCTTCTCTTATAGCTTTGCCTCTTTTATTTAAAACAATCATTTTTTTATTCTTGGAGACGCGGAACACATTTATTATAGCCATACTCTCCAACTTCAAAAAAATTTCTTCTAAATTCAATGAATTCACAAAAGGAAATTCCTTTTTTAGAAGTTCTTCAAGTCTTTTATCTAAAATTTCTCCCTTATTTTTAATTAATATATCAATGATTGAATTAATTACTGGTTTTTGGTTCCAACGAAATGAGTCTTGCATAATTGTCTGATTAAATATTTCTATCTTAATTAAATATTTATAGTTTAAAATGAATATTCTCTAATTAATTTTATTAGTTCTAAACAAATAATCGATCTTCTTTGGATTCTTCTATACTTCTACTTTTTAATTTTTCACCGAATTTTTCATACCATGCTAATGTTTCTTTAGTTAATGTAGGATTAGTAAATTCTCTTGCTTCTTTAAAATGTTCTAATGAAACTTTTCTTGCTCTAATATTCTCTCTTAAGGCAATCATAGCAGCTTCGCGACACCATGTTTCAATATCTGCTCCAGAAAAGCCATTAATTAAACTATTCAAATCTTCTACTTTTACATTGCTAGTTAAAGGCATATCTTTAGTAAATATTTTTAAAATTTCCAATCTTCCCTTTTCATCCGGAACAGGAACGAGCAATATTCTATCAATTCTTCCGGGGCGAATTAATGCTGGATCTAAAATATCAGGACGATTAGTAGCGGCAATTACAACTATATCTTTCATTACTTCCAAACCATCTAACTCTGTTAAAAATTGAGATAATACTTTTTCTGTTACACCAGAATCTGATGTATGTCTTCCTCTACTTGGAGCTATCGAATCAAACTCATCAAAAAAGATAATACATGGAGATGCCATTTTTGCTATACGAAAAACTTCTCTTATTGCCTTCTCAGATTCACCGACCCATTTTGATAAGAGTTCTGGACCCTTTATTGATATGAAATTTGCTTTACTTTCGGTTGCTACTGCTCTTGCTAACAAAGTTTTACCACAACCTGGTGGGCCATAAAGCAGAATTCCTTTAGGAGGTGTAATTCCCATACGAGTGAATATATTAGGATGTGATAATGGCCAGTCTACAGCTTCAATTAATTTTTGCTTTAAACTCTCTAATCCTCCAACTTGATCCCATGGAACGTTTGGGACTTCTACAAATACCTCTCTTATTCCAGATGGAAGAATTTCTTTTAATGCTTCTTCAAAATCTTCTTTGGTAACTTCTATTTGTTCTAATAATTCTGGATCAATTACTTCTGATTCCAAATCAATTTTAGGTAAATATCGACGTAATGCAGACATAGCAGCTTCTCGACAAACAGCAGAAATATCTGCTCCTACGAATCCATGCGTTATTTGTGAAAATTCCTTTAATGAAATCTTTTTATCAAGGGGCATATTTCTAGTATGTATTTGAAATACTTCTCTCCTGCCTTTCTCATTAGGTACTTTTATCTCAATTTCACGATCAAATCGTCCTGGGCGCCTTAATGCAGAATCTAAACTATTCGGTCTATTAGTTGCTCCTATAACAATAACTTTACCTCTTCCATGCAGTCCATCCATCAAGGCAAGTAATTGTGCTACAACTCTACGTTCTACTTCTCCTGTAACAGTTTCTCGTTTTGGAGCAATAGCATCAATTTCATCTATAAAAATAATAGACGGGCTCTTTTCTTCTGCTTCAATAAAGAGTTTTCGCAATTTTTTTTCAGATTCTCCATAAAATTTACTCATAATTTCTGGACCATTTATTGAAATGAAATGTGCTTCACTTTCATTAGCCACGGCTCTAGCTAATAAAGTCTTTCCACACCCAGGTGGACCTCTTAGAAGAACTCCCTTAGGAGGATCAATTCCTAAACGTTTAAACAACGATGGATGTCGTAATGGCAATTCTACCATTTCTCTAACTCTCTGAATCTCTTTATCTAAACCTCCAACATCTTCATACGTTATGTAGTGAAGCCCTCTTTCTGCCTCTTCAGTAATTTTATCACTAATATTAAGTATAGTATCTTGTTTAATAATGCAAACTCCACTAGGTCGCACGCTTAAAACTTTAAATGTGATCTCTCTACTAATACCAATAGAGATAAATATATAATCATCTACTGTTATTGGGTAATTGTTTAATTTTCTTTTTACAAAGCTTTCAAATCTAGGATTATTTTTTATCGGGAAATTTGATGGAGCCAATACAACATTTTGAGCAATTTCAGCTTTCACTTTTCGAATTTCAACGGTATCATCAATTCTAGTTCCTGTATTTTTTTGAAGCCTAGAATCTACACGCACAATTCCTAATCCATTATCTTGTGGATAACTTGGCCATGCAATTCCAGCACTTTCTTTCTTTCCATTAACAGATATAACATCACCAGTTTGAATTTTCAACTTTTCCATTGTTTTTGGATCAATTCTTATAATATTGCGCCCTATATCTCTTTTTTTAGCCTTCTGAACCCGTAAAGACACATTAGGTATATCTCCATCTTTTTCATCATCTTCCTCTTTACCATTATTGCCACTTGATGACATGATATATCAACATTAATAAAGTTTTATTTAGATAATTTAAAGAAATCTTAATTTCGTAAAAATTTTTGTATTTATATTTTAAAATAAAAATTTAATTTCTCATTGAATAAAATCATCTAGGGAGGCTTGCACTTTAGCGTCATTTAATTTTCTTAGCCTATCAAGTGCATTCTCAACTCTTTGTTTTGAAAAATTATGTTGTTCAATAAGTAAATCTTCTAATTTTTCAAAATCGATCTTCTTTGGTTTTGGAATCTTATAATCTTTTTTTATATCAGGATTCAGAAATATTTTTCTAATTTGAGTAACTAATTCCAGATCTAAAAAAATCTCTTTTCCTCCTATCATAACATTATTTTTCAGAATGTACTCTATCGTATCGTATTTTTTAATCAAGTCTAATGCTGTTTTCTGACCAATACCTTTAATTCCCGGGAAGAAATCTGTACCAATCAAGATTCCCATATCAATCAATTGTTCTCTAGTGATTCCAAGATTATTTAAGAATTTATTTAATGAGACATATTCTATATCTAAAGTAACTGTTGTATCTCTTACTTTTTTAGTTCGACTTATAGCAAAATTTCGAATTAATCGTTCCCCTCCAAATAATAAAGTATCATAATCTTGGGAAGCACATGCCCATGCATCATTATTTTCAACTAGATATGCAGATTGAGCTTCTCCCTCAGAACTGGCTTGCACTATCGGAATTCCCATATACTCAATTAATTTTTTACTCTCTTCGATCATCTCAGAATCAAGTTTAGAAGTTAATTGAGCAAATTTTTTAGCTTCTTTAAAATCCTCATCATCTTGTGCTTTAATCATTTTCTCCTTAGCTTCTTCTTTAATTTTTTTCCTCTCTCTTACAGTCTCTATTTTCAATTCAGAAGGAATACCATCAAAAACATAAATTGGTTTAATATTATGCTCTAAAAAGTTAATTGATCTATAAAAAAGTCCTGAAAGATGCGATGTTACACTTCCCTGAAAATCTTTTAAAGGAGTTCCATCTCTCTGACGTATTATAGCTAAAAATTGATAAATGGTATTAAATGCATCAATAGCTATACTTTTTTTAAAGAGGTTTTCAAATGTAATTGTTCTTTTAACTTCATTTACTAATTCATTTATTTTTACGCCCATATTTAATTTATTCCCTATTTTCTACATCTTCGATAAATATTTATAATACAATTTATATAATCTCTACTAATATATTATATTACTTTTTGGACGCCTTTTCAATTTTGATCCACAAATTTCACATGTTTTATTTAAGTCTTCAGCTTCATGAATACTTTTGCAATGTGGACAAAATACTTCCCAGTTTATTTTAGATTCAATTCCATCTTTATATAAAGAAGAAAAAGGAATATTTAACTCAGAACATACATTTTCAATGGAATAATCATTAGAGTACATCTTCACATTTTTATTTGAGTTTTCCGTCAATTCTAAAGTCAATGCTATTAATTCCTTATCTACATCTGATAAAGCTTTGAAATCTCCTGTTTTTTTTGATATTTCCCTTACCTTTTCAATGAATTTACTTTCAGGATTTTTTACCATTAATTTTTTAGTTTCAATTGCAGCATTTATCTTATTTAAAATATTTCTATTTTTTTCAATATATCTATGATCTTTTATTTCCTCAATTATAGAAGGAGTTGTATAAATCTCAAGGTCAATTAGATTAATATCAATTCCTGTAAGGAAAATATTAGTATCAAAAATATAAATTGAAGCTTTTTTTTTCATAGTACTTATCTTCAGTAATGAATCATGAAAAATAATCTTTATTCATATTATTTTATGAAGTTATTCTTCAGGAGAATCATCAATAGGGACTCTTCTTATAGTACCAATGATTTTCTTTCTCAAGCGAGTATAATAACTTCCTTTAAACCGAATAAATTTATTTTGAGAA
Organism: Promethearchaeota archaeon; assembly: GCA_019058365.1. Taxonomy (GTDB): domain Archaea; phylum Asgardarchaeota; class Lokiarchaeia; order Sigyniarchaeales; family SOKP01; genus Loki-b32. Next base: position 66,258 of record JAHPZE010000004.1, read on the forward strand.
TTTGCTTTACGAATCCTAATCTTTGTATTAGGTGCAATTCTTTTAATGATTTGCTGTCCATCTATTACAATTTTAGCATCTAATCGAGGTCTTAAAAGTTGAATTTCAATTTCAGAATCAATAGGTACAATTAAAGGTTTTAAACCAGATCTAGCAAAGCTGTTTAACGGAGTTATCTGCATAATTGTCATATTAGGATTTACTATTGCTCCACCTGCGCTTAAATTATAAGCAGTAGATCCTGTAGAGGTTGATATTATAACTCCGTCTAAATAACTACGATTCAGAAAAATATTATCAATTTTGATAGATATCTGTAAAACTTTTGAACTTTTAGAAGATATTATTAAAACTTCATTTAAAGCATTACTCAACTTAATTTCTCCTGAATTTTTCGCAATATATGCCGTTATTTTGGAACAAACTTCTAAAGTGAATTGACCATTTAAAACCTTGGATAAATCTTTGAAAATTATTCTTTCATTAGACTCATCTAAAAAACCTATAGAACCTACATTTACTCCCAGAATGGGAGGTGGATCTTTTTGAGATAATCCATTAGCAACTCTTAATATTGAGCCATCTCCACCAATAATTATTATGAATTTAATATTCTCTTCACTCATTTCACCAAGATCCATACCATTATGCGGAAAAATTTTTGGCGCTATTCTTGTCTCTAAATATACAATTTCACCTTTTTGAACTAAGAAATCGAAAATTCTTCTTGATAATTTAATTGCTCTCTCGGAATCCAATCTACATGCTAATGCAATCGGTTTTTTTTCCATGACCCTCGGATTTTCTATTCAAATGCTCAAAAAAATTATGGATAATAAAAATATTAATTGGTTTTTTTTTATTTAATTAGTTAGTGAATACCCTATTTATAAGTGTTTTACCTGCTAATTGCCAATACTCTACTTGAGTAGTTGATATTTTGCTAGGATTTGTTTGAAGCTCCTTTAATTTATTCTTTAGTTCTTCATCCTGAGGCCAATTAACATCAAATGATTCATAAGACTCTAAATTCATAATATTAATTGAGAGATCCTCTATAAAATTAATTTGAGCATTTCCTTTAATAATTTCTGGAACTTCGACCATGTGGCCACTTGGGATGGTGAAAGATCGTTTATTATTATCAAACATACCAACACACACAACTCTAACTTTAGCATGACCATGTTTCCCGCTTTTTGATCGCTCTATTCCTTTGATCAAACAAGGTTCTTGATCAGACATAATGTACTGCCCTGTTTTTAATTTTTGTATCTCTGTTCTTCTAATAGACAACTATTTTTACACCTTTCTTTAATTATTTTTATCCAAAATATTTTTAATTTTGACATTTCTTTTAATTTATAATATAATATATTTTTTCAAAAAAAAATATTAGTTTTTAAGAATAAATTCAAGTACAAAAAAAAAATTAAAATAGAGATTTAATGGTATTAGAGAAATTAGGAAGATCCCTAGACACTGCCATCAGAAAGATAAGACGACTTCCATCAATAGATAAAGATGCAATTAATGCCCTTATCCAGGAATTACAGAGAGCCTTGCTAAGTGCTGATGTAAAAGTAGAGTTAGTATTTGAAATGACTGAAAATATCAGAAAAGAGGCCATGAACACCAAACTCCAGAAGGCAAGACGGAGGGATTTCGTGATTAAATTAGTACATGATGAACTTATTAAACTTTTAGGTGGAAAGCCCGCTCCAATACGAATAAAACCTGGAAAAAAGAATGTGATATTGCTTGTTGGTATCCAAGGTTCAGGAAAAACCACTACCATAGCCAAATTAGCAAAATTTTATAAAAGTAAAGGTTATAAGGTTGGAGCATTAACAACGGATACTTGGCGCCCAGGAGCTTATGAACAATTAGTACAATTGTCAGATCAGGTGGGCATAAAATGTTACGGAAACCCAAATGAAAAAAATGCTATTAAAGTTGCTATTCAAGAGACAAAAAGAGCAATGAATGATGGAAATGATATAATAATCGCAGATACTGCTGGTAGACATAAAGAAGAAAAAGAATTGATGAAAGAAATGGCAATTCTTGAACAAAAGTTAAAACCAAATGAGATAATTTTAGTGATTGATGGTACTCTGGGTCAACAAGCATTTAACCAAGCCAAGGCATTTGCACAAACAACTAATTTGGGATCAATTATAGTCACAAAATTAGATGGGACCGCTAAAGGGGGTGGAGCTTTGTCAGCGTGCACCGCATCAAATGTGGGTATTCGTTTCATTGGAGTAGGTGAAAAAATCGATGATTTTGAAGAATTTGATCCATCTAAATTTGTAGGAACTTTACTTGGTATTCCAGATATCGAATCTTTAGTTCAAAAAGTACAAGAAGCTGAAGTAGATATTGAACCAGAAATGGTTAAAAGAATGGTTCACGGAAAATTTACTCTTGATGATTTATACCTACAATTAAAAAGTATAAAGAAAGTTGGTAAATTTAAACAAATATTGGCCATGATGGGTGGTGGAAATATTCCAGATGCTTTGAAGGAAGATGCCGAAGCAAACCTTGCAAAATGGGAAGTTGTTCTTAATTCTATGACACAAGAAGAAAAAGAGAACCCAAAAGTCATTAAAAAAACTAGAAAAAGACGAATTGCCATAGGGAGTGGTACTAATTACTCAATAATTAATAAAATGTTGGATCAATTTTCACAGATGAAAAAATTCATGAAAAAATTTCTTCAAATGCAAAAAAAAGGGAAAGGGATGCCCGGGATGCCTGGTTTTCCAGGTGGAAAAGCTGCAACTGATTTTATGAAGAAATTAGGTAAATTTTAAAATTTGATAATAACCCTCATATTTGATTAATTTGGTTAATTTCTTATTACTAATAGAAAGTATTTCAGACTATTCTAAAAAAGATATTGATATAGGAAGAACCCCACTTGATATATATAGACTCAGTTCTTGTATAAGAGAAACATTCTGTTTATCATATAATCTTAGAAAAGAGAATAATCTCTTTTTATACATCCAAAAAAACCATCATCTAATTGAATTTAAAGGAAAAAAATTAAAATATTTAGGTCCAGATGAAAGATCTGAAACATTACTTTTAGAGAAAGTGTTAGGCAAAATAAAACAATCTATTATTTATGAGGATGGGTGGAGAAAATCAACTCCAGGAATTTTTATAAGATGTTTTTCTGATACTATTTCGTTCATTAATTATTATGGATTAATTGCAAACCATCTGAGCTTTCTTATCATAGATACTATATATGAGGTTAATAAAAAAGTAGAATTTTTCAAATTAAATCAAGATCCCATAGAAATTAAGGATAACGACTTCTTTATAATTCCAACTTATACTCTGCAATGTGAGAGCTCCAGCTTTATTGAAATATTCAAAGAACTGAAAAACACAAAACTTATCTCTCTTTCAAAAATTAAATGTGTAGAAAATAAAATTTTATATATTAATTTTATAAAAGATCAACAAAGAACTCATAAAAACCTAGTTAAATGATATTAAAAAATGCTAAGATTTATAATGACGGTTTGATACATAAGGGAGTTATATATATCAATAACGGAGTAATTAAAAATGTAATATTTGAGCCAAAAGGCCAAGAATTTAAGAAATTAGTCAAAAAGAATCAAGATGGTAAAGAAATTGATTGCCAAAATAAATTAATTCTACCAGGAATAATTGATATTCATTCCCATTTACGAGATTTAGGTCAGAGCGAAAAAGAAACATTTTTAACTGGAACTAAAGCGGCGGCATTCTCTGGAATAACAACTGTTTTCAATATGCCGAATACAAAACCTCCTGCTATTTCTTCAGAACAAATTAAGATTTGGATGAAAAAAGCAGAGAACAATATTTATGTGGATGTAGGATTTATAGCTGGAATCCCAAAAGGAATAGATGAAGATGAGATAAAACGTATCATTAATTTAGGAGTTATAGGATTTAAGATTTATTCTCTTACTTCTCTTAATGAAATTGATTGGAAAGATTCAAATAACATTCAAATTATTCTTGATATCTCATCTAGATACCAAATTCCCTTTTTTATACATGCATCTTATCCTTTATCTGAGGCTGAAAAAGAGCTTATCACACAAGAATATAATATAAGTAATCAAAGTATTTTAAGATACCATAATAGCTTGGATCCAGTTAAAGCAGAAGAGAAATATGTTAAATTTGTTATTGAAAATTATAAAAAATACATTAATGTTAATTATTTAAATCCTAAAAATTATCCAATAATTCACTTTTGTCATATAAGTTGTATTGAAAGTTATCTAATAATTAAGAAAGCACAGAATTCAAATAAAGATTTAAAAATAACTTTTGAGGTTACGCCGCATCATCTACTTTTGTCTAATAAGATCACGTTAGTCAATGAGAATTTTGGAAAAGTCCTACCTCCCTTAAGAGAAGAGAAACATTCTAAATTTTTATTTAATGAACTAAAAAAAGGGGCAATAAAATTAATAGGAACAGATCATGCTCCACACACATTAGAAGAAAAATCTGAAAATTATTTTAATGCACCTTCTGGATTCCCAGGGTTTGAAACATATCCCTTATTAATTATCAATAAGATATTTAATTATCAACTTTCTTTAGAGAAATTTGTTAAAGCAGCTTCAGAAAATCCAGCAAAAATCTTCAATTTAAACAATAAAGGTTTTATTAAAGAAGGATATTGTGCTGATTTATTAATTGTTGATAAAATTCCAGAATACACGATTAATTCTCAACATTTTAAAACCAAAGCAAAATTTTCGCCATATGAGAACTTTATTACAAATGTTCAAATTTGGAAAGTCTTTTTACGGGGGATAGAAATCAATATTGAAAATAATATTCCAAGTGGAAAAATTATTAAACGTATGCTATAAAATATATATGTCTGAACTGTATAATTATACTTAAATTAAATGATTATGGAAACACTAAAATGCTGGATAATGATGAATTTAGCCAAGAAGATGGTAAAATGTTAATACAATTTGCTAGAGATAACATTGAATTTTTTTTAAAAAATAATAGAAAGATTCCCATTCCAGATGTAATAAAAGAGAAATTTTCTGATAAATATGGTGCATTTGTGACATTAAATAAATATAACGTAATTGGTAATCCTCTAAGAGGATGTATCGGTTATATTGAACCTACTTATTCTTTATATGATGTAATCCACCGTGTGTCAATAAGTTCAGCAATTGAAGATCCAAGATTTCCTTCTGTATCTCTGGATGAGATGGATGAAATAGTAATTGAATTATCAATTTTAACTCCGCCAAAATTGCTTAAAGTAAATGATCCAAAAGAATACATCGATAAAATTGTTATTGGAAGAGATGGGCTTATTGTAGAGAAAGGGATGAGAAGAGGTCTACTTCTTCCTCAAGTTCCTATTGATCATGGAAGAAATTGGGATGTTGAAACTTTTATTTCTCAAACATGTTCAAAAGCTTGGCTTGAAAGTAATGCATGGAAAAATAAAAGCACTAATATATACTCTTTTCAAGCTATTCTTTTTGAGGAGAAAGAACCACGTGGTGAAGTAATAAGAAAATATCTTAACTAGTATACTATTTTTACTTAAATATCATACATATCTTTTTTATGAAAAATGAAGCTTAAAAATGTTATATTGAGATAAATGCTTATGAAAAATTCAGATAAAATAATTTCAGTTGATATTTCTTCTAAGAAAGTTAAGATTGGTATAATTTCTGATAAATTGGAGTTAGAAACTGTTTCAGTTCAAGAATATGAGACCATCGATGAGGATATTAATGGTTTTGCTAAGAGATTTGATATGAAGGATATTTGGAATAAAGTTAAATTAGGTATAAAAAATGTTATAAAAGAAAATAAACCTAAAAAAATAATTGGTATATCTTCATGTGGACAAAGGATGGCTACAGTTTTTTTAGATAAAAAAGGAAATGAGATTTATGGAGGTCCTAACACTGACATGAGAGGTATTGATTCGGCCTATCTCATCGAAGATGAATTCTCAGAGGAAGAATTATTCAGCATAACGGCACATAGTCCATTCTTTATGTTCACCCTAGCTCGCTTGTTATGGTTTAAAGAAGAGAAAGGAGTAGAATATGAAAAAATTAGCAAAATTTTAATGTTAGATGATTGGATTGCCTATAAACTTACTGGAGAGTTTTACACAGATTATACTTCTCTCGGAGAATCTCTCCTTTTTGATATTACTAAAAAAAGATGGAGTTCGGAAATTATTGAAGCCTTTGACATAAATCCTGGAATACTTCCAGAAATTGTTGAATCCAGCACAGTTATTGGAGACATAAAATTAGACTTAATAAAGGAATTCGGCATAAATCAAAAAATACTCCCTGTTATAAAAGGATGTGGAGATACGCAGGCTAATTTATTAGGTATGGGCGTAATTGAGGATGGAAATATCGGAATTAGCCTAGGGACAACCGCGCCAATACATTTAGTTATTGATAAACCAATCATTGATCCCAACTTAAATTTTTGGACAAACTGCCATATAATAAAAGATAAATGGTTGATTGAAGCTAGTACTGGAGGTACGGGTAGGGTGTATGATTGGTTCAAAAATGCGTTTATTTCAGATTCTAAGAGAGACGCAAATGAAATTATGGATGAATTTTTAAGTAAAATTAAACCTGGAGCAGGTTCTACTTATGCATTTCTGGGGCCAGAGCTCATGGCAATTAAAAATCAAACATCGATCAAGCGAGGGGTATTTATTTTTCCGCCACCTAGCATGATTGGTGAGGAATTGCCAAAATTAGAAAACTTTGCTCAAAGTGCTATTGAAGGTATTTGTTTTGGGATTCTTGAAAATTTTCAAGCTTTACTTCAATTTGCCCAATCAGAAATAAAAACATTTTGTTCTGGGGGAATGGCTAAATCTTATGAATTTTGTAAGATCCTAGTAAATATTCTCAATCAAGAGATTTATGTTCCTAAATTTAAAGATTCTGCGTTTCTTGGTTGTGCAATAAATACCTTAATTGGTTTAAAATTATATCAAGATTATAGCACTATTGTTAATAATTTGATAAAACTCGAAAAATTCTCAGTTGAAACGCAGATATCAATTAAATATAAAAATATCTTCAAGGAATGGAAGAATTTAAAGAGACAGATGTCCAAATTATAGATATCTAACCTAAAATCTTATGAAATTCTCTTCTTTATAACTGATTCAATATTTACACCTTCTTTCCAATACCAATCAAATAAATCTATAGACCATTTTATAAAGACCTCATTATCATCATATAAACATTCACTATAATCAATTTTTCCTTCTCTACTTAAAAATAGTACCGCACTTTTATCAGAAACTAAAAGGCAGAAAAAAATTTTTTTTAACATACGAATATTCTGTGAAATGTTTATCTTTTGATAAAATGCATGGTGATCTTCCAGTTTTTCATATCCTTTTGATTCTAATACATTTTTATCAACTAGAGCTTTTATCTTAATGGACATATTATTAATTTTCCGTTCAACTGCGGGTAGTATTGAATCCTGAAATTGATCTGAGATTGCATAAATAAAATTTTCTGATTCTTTAATCATTTCCGACCATAACTCTATATTATGCATTGTCCCAAATTTAATCTTTATTGTTTTTAATTTTCCTAACTGTAGGATTAAATTTAGGGGGAAATTGTTAATATCGTGATTATTAAAAAAAGTCTCATATTTTAAAGATATTTCAAAAAGTTCTAATATATCTAAGAATATTTTACCAATGTTAGTAATAGTATATCTATTATCCATCGTCTTTTTAACTAGGTTTTTTTCAATAAGTCTTTTTAAGTGCCGAGAAATTTCTGATCCTCTAATATTTAAATCTTTTTCTAATTGGTTGTGCTTTTTTTTTCCCATATATAAACTCTTGAAAACCGCAAATCGACCTTCATTTGAAAATTCAAAAAATAAATCATTAATTCTCAAGATAAAACAGAAGATTTTCTAATTTTAAAACTATTATTCAAATGCTTTAATACTATATGAATTTAGATCAATTAAAAATTGTTTTTATCTTTCAAAATTTTTTTTATTTGATACAAATGGATTTAAAGGTTTTATATGGATAATTTATTACATTTTATAATCTTTTTATAAATACTAAAATAGCAATTAATTTTATTCTAATATAATTAATTAAAACGTGAAAAAGATGGCAGAGTTCAAGAAAATTGAAGAATGTTTGGAAGAAATAAAGAATAGATATAATAATAATGAAAAAGTTAGAAATAAATTAGCTAAATTTAAAGATTCTATCCAAATAAAATTCTCTGATACTGACAGAAAAGTATTACTCTTGATTAATAAAGATGAGGGAATTGAAATAAAAGATAAGAGTGGGGATGATACAGCATCAGTAAAAATTGAATTTTCAGAAGAACAAGCAATAATAGATTTATTTAACAAAGAATTAGGTGCTGTTAAAGCATATTCTGATGGGAAAATAAAAATAGTAGAAGGAAATATAAGAAATTTGATGAAACTTCGAAGTTTAATGTTTTAACTAAGGTTTTTTTATTTAATATTTATTTTTAATATATTGCAAATAAATGTAAATTTATTTATAGAAAAAAGTGTTAATAATGAAAGCTTTAATAACAGCAAAAATCACAAACGATTGTTTAAATGAATTAGAAAAGTTAATAGAAATAACGTATGAACCATGGAGAGAAACAGGGATAATATATTTTGATGTAAAAGAACTTGTTGAGAAACTTAAAGATTATGATATTTTTATAACTGAAGCTGATGATTTAAAGAAAGAAGCTTTATTTGAGAAAACTAACCTAAAACTTATCATATCATGTAGAGGCGATCCGTTTAATGTTAATTTAAAAGCTGCGACTAAAAATAATATTCTTGTTCTTTTTACTCCACTAAGAAATGTTGATGCTGTAGCAGAATTAACAATCAGTTTAATGTTGATGCTAGCTCGAAAATTACATAACGTTGATCGAGTAATTCATTCTGATGACTTTGAAATAGTTGAATTTGAAGACTATGTTGAATATTTAAATAAATTTCAAGGTATTGAATTAAAAAGTAAAATAATTGGAATTATTGGTTTAGGGCAAATTGGTAGAAGAGTAGCAAATAGGCTTAAACCCTTTGGAGTAGAATTTTTAATATATGATCCATATGTAGACGACGAAATTATTAAACTATATGGTAAAAGAGTTGAAATTGATTATTTAATGAAAACAGCTGATTTCATTACAATCCATTCAATAGCAACTGAAGAAAATGAGAGACTCATCAATAAAGAGCGAATTCTTATGATGAAAAAAACAGCTTTTTTAGTTAATACTTCAAAAGGGAGTATTGTTGATTATGATGCTTTACGAAATGTTCTAGAAGAGGAAAAAATAGGCGGTGCCGCTCTGGATGTTTTTCCTCTTGAACCTATTGATGAGGATAATGAATTCATTGGATTAAAAAATGCTATAATCACCCCCCATATTGGAGGAGATACTGAGGAAGTAATAAAGAGACAATCAGAACTTTTGTTAAACGATTTGAAGAAGTGGTTAAACAAAGAAAGACCTCAATATGTTATGAATCCTGAAGTATTCAAAGAAGGAGAAAAAAACAGGTCTCCATATAGTAATAAATTTGACAGAATAAAAAAGGAAATTGTGGATTTATGTAAACAATTATTAAATGAAAAACATGTGATAGGCTCCGCTGGTAATGTAAGTGTAAGAATAAAAGATAAAGATAAAGAATTTGTATTAATAACTCCTAGTAATGTTCGTTATGACGAAATGGCACCTGAAGATATTCTTATAATTGATATGGAAGGGAAAGTTGTAGAAGGTAAAAGAAATCCTTCTGTTGAGAAAAAAATGCACTTAAGTATATACAAAGAAAGAGATGATGTAAATGCAATTATTCATGCTCATAGTATTTATTCTACCGTTCTTAGTGCGTTAAAACTAACAATTCCACCAATTTTCGAAGAATTTGTTCCCTATATAGGTGGTGAAGTTTTATGTGCTGAATATGGGGAAGCAGGTACGGAAGAATTAGCAGATGGTGTATTAGCAGTATTAGAAGAGAGAAATGCTGTCTTACTTGCAAATCATGGAAATCTATGTTGTGGTAGTCATTTAGATGGAGCTTATACCGTATTACAATATCTTGAGAGAGGAGCAAAGATATATTATCTAGCTAAACTTGTAGGAGATCCAAATTTGCTACCAGAAGACACTATAGACTATGAAATGGAAATATTTGATGTTTTTAAAGATTCCAAGAAAATTTAAGATATAATAAGCTAATATGTGGCTATTATTTTTATTTCCTATTTAATGATTTTAAAGCAGTTTTAGTTGATTCCTCTGCTTGTTCCTTTGTAACCATTCCAATGGTCACAGCACATATATTATGCTTGGAAATATATTTAAATGCAATATCTGGTTTTATTTCTCCAGCTGCGAGAGTTTTCATGCCAATAAAATGAAAAGCTTTAGTATTATCAACAATTTCTTCTAACCTTTCCAAGTTTCCCATTAAAAATCCATTTAGATTAAATGGTATCAAAATTACTCTTACATTTAATGAATTTTCTAAGCAATATTGAATTGTTGGAATTGGATCATGAGTTGCGATACCTGGAATAATACCATAACTAGAGATATCATCTAAAAGTCTCAATAAAGTTAATCCTTTTTTATCAGAAATCATTCCATGTACAAAAATCAGCTTTGCTCCAATTTTAATTAATGCATCAATTCTTGGATCTTTACCTGGATATGTAGATCCCATTATCACATAATCACTATGTATTTCACTCATCATATATGCTGCTTCTAAAATTTTTCCACTTGGTATCACTTCAATGCCACGTGCCCCTTTTGCATAACTGCTTTCTAAAATCTCTAACATTGCATCTGGATTGTTCAAAAATTTCCTACGCCATTCAATTGCTTTAAATCCGAATTGTCCAGCACCTATAAATGGAGAAGTTCCAGTGGAAACTAGTGGTATATCTATATCATCTATTTTACAAAAAATTTTAAACCCTTCATCACGTTAAAAGTAAAATTTATCTTAATTTGATATGTGATTATTATGAAAATAATTATAAAATTTTAAGGCTATTCTTATTGAAATAAATCTACAAAAATCATATTAAATCATAAAAATTATTATTCATTAAACGCAAATGAAATGCAATTTTGTTTCTGATTTATAAAAGAGGAGACTAGAATTTCACAAATTAATGGTGTTATATGCAATACTTTAACGTTTTATAATGAAGATCTTGAAATAATCGAAAGTTTAAATTCTCTTCTTCTTCGACATATTCTTACAAACGATGCAAATTGTCTGCTTCTTTTTGGAAACACTGGTGATGGTGAGTTATTTTCAATAACCGAGAAAATAAAACTTATCGAAATTGCAAAAGAGATAACAGAGAAAAAAGTACCCATACTTGTTGGAATTTATGGTAATCAAGTAGACGACATTATTGATCAGATTGAAAATATAGGTAAAAAATTCGAAGATCTAAATTTTATGCTCTCTCCTCCTATTTCAGAAAAAAAGACTACAGATACTATAAAATCTTATTTTGAAAATATTTTAGGTTCAGTCAACCCTAAAAATCAGATTTATTTGATAAATAATCCCCTTCGATTTGCTGGAAATGAGATCGAACCAGATTTGTTGCAAAATTTAATGGAATTCACTAATCTGAAAGGATTAAATGATTCATTTTATAATATTAAAAAATGTAAATCTTATATTCAACTTTTAAACAAAAATTTTTCTGTTATTTGTGGATTAGAAGAAAATTTTCAAAGTTTTTTTCAATTAATACCACTAAATCAGAGAATATATAGTGGAATTGTTTCTAGTATAAGTAATCTAGGTAATATGTGTTCAAAATTATATAAATATGCATTAGAAGATAATATCTTAGAACTTTTAAAAATCCAAGAACATATAAATGATATTAGACATAAAATTTACGAAGTTAAAAGCAATGAAATTAGGGAACAAATTGGTTTGAAGTACGCTTTTTTACATTTATATAAAGATTTAATATCAAGCATTAAGAATGATAGATATTATATTGATGAAATATTGGAAACTCAAGTTGATCCAATAAGTAAAGAAAGAATTGAAGCCACTGTGAATTATTTATTAAATCAGAAACAAATTTATAAATTATATTTTATAAGTAAAAAAGATCTTTACCGATTTGATGAGATCATAGATATATTTTCAAAAATAGATGTTTTAGTTGAACAAGGTAAGGTTAAAAAAATTAAAGGTCCTTATATTGTTGATATTAATACACTCTATAGAGTAAAATTTGAAAATAGTCAATTAGTCTTCAGATTTTGCACAAATCAATCTTTCCAATTTGAAAATTCAATTAAAGAAAAGCTCTTATATCCCTTTTTAGATAAAAAACTAAATCCAAATGATATTGAATTAAGACAGAAAGTAAAAGAGATTTTAAATACAAGATCAGGTACTTATCTCTTCACTAAAGAAAATCCTCCTATAATCCCAGTAAGTAATCTAATTTATTATGATGAAACTAAGGAGATTATTCCTTACATATTCTCAGTACAAGATTATATTCGAGGAAAACCTCTATTTCAGCTCATAAACCAATACATAAATGAGGGAAAAAATTTATCTATAAAAAAATTTCTTGATTTATTTAGTAATTTAGGCGATCATTTAGGACATCTTCATGAAGTAAAATTTAATTGTTTTTATAAAAATATTAATAATATTGGAGAAAATATGAAGATCTCCTATATAGATGTCCTCGAAAATGAATTTGAAGAAAAAATTGAGGCGGCAAAGAAAAATAAAATTGATTTTGCTGACGAAATTAGAGCTTTCTTTAGAGATAACAGGGTATTAATTGAAGATGAAACAGAATATGTTCTTTTACATAATGATTTTAAAAGTCAGAATATTATTGTTAAGGATGAACTAGGCAGTATTAAAATTAATGGTATTGTAGATTTTGATAAATGGTGTATTGGCAGTAGAGCTCAAGACTTCATTAAAATTGATTATTGGATTTTAAAACCTTTAAATAATCCTTTATTTTATAGCTCATTTTATGATACATATTCTAAATTTTATACTATAGATAGTGATTTTAAAAAAAAAATTGAATTATATAAATTATTTTGGCTTTTGGATGAATACAATTTTGAATCAGAATTAATAAGAAAGTCAGATCAAATGAATATTACAAGAATGCCATCAACACTATTAGAAAATTATTTATTTGAAATCAAAACGATAATTCGATGATTTTTTCCTATAAAATTCATAAAGCTATTTAGAAATTCTGATTTATTATATTTGTTTATACTTATTATAAAAGAGATTTTATGAAAAAAATAAAGTAAAGCATGTCGAGATTTAAAAAAGAATTAAAGTTTGCGGTTAAATTGGTTCGTAAAGCAACAGAGATTACAGAATGGTTTAGAAAACACGGATTTGAATCATTCTTAAAGTCAGATCAATCACCTGTTACATTAGCTGATTTTGCATCTCAACTATATATTATATCAAAGTTAAAGCAACACTTCCCAAATGATGAAATAATAGCAGAAGAAGAAAATTTCGAATTTATAGATTTAAAGGCAGAAAATCTTATAAAAAGATGTTTTAATGAATTAAGTTTCGAAAGATTAAAGATCATAAAAGAAATTATTGGATTTAAAGGCAAATCTTCAGAACGACAATGGACAATAGATCCCATTGATGGCACAAAGGGATATCAAAAGGGCTTATCTTATGCTATAGGTATTGGATTTATGGTAAAATCTACCCCTAGAGTATGTGCTATTGCAGTACCAAATTATAATGAAAAATTCTTAGCTATTTTTTCGGCTGAAGAAAATCAAGGTGCTCAAGCTTCATATGATGACAAGGATTTTAAACTGATTAGAGTCAATCAAAATGAAGTGATACAGAATATTCGTTTATGCCACTCATTACATTATGATCAACCTTGGGTTCTTAATTTCGCAAAGAAAATTGGTATAAAACACTTCATTCAAATTGATAGTATGGCAAAATTTTGCATGGTAGCGGAAGGAACTGCTGACCTTTATATTAAACCATTAGATGAGAATCATTCATTTACTTGGGATTTCATGCCAGGAGATTTAATTGTAAGAGAAGCAGGAGGAGATGTCACAGATTTAAACGGTGAGTATTTAAAATTTAAAAAAGAAAAATGTATATGGACTGCACCTGGTATTATTGCTTCAAATGGTAATATCCAAAAAAAAATTTTAGAGTTATATCATAAAAATCAATAAATTTATTTATTAAACCAAATCGTATGATGGTATAATTCACCAAATTTGTTTATCAAATATTAAATTATAGATCTATTAAAAAATATACAAATTAATAAAAAATAATAAGAATGGAGATTATTAGTTCTAATTCTCAATATCCAAAGGGATTTAAAATTGAATACATCGGTGCGATGATGAGATTAAGCGAAGAAAGTTTGAGAAACTTTATCTATTCGTTTAATCTTAGGACGGTTGAAGTTAATCTAAACAAAAAAAAATAATTCACTTTTTAGATTTCTCTAATAAATCATGGAGCCATTTTAAATACCATTCCTCAAAAGTTAGGTTTGTTCTTTTTAATCCACCATAATCAGCTAACTTATCTATCCATATTCTCCCTACTTCTGGTCCGGAAATAATCAACCAATTACGATAAGCGCATCCCTGATGACAAATAGGAATTTCGTCATTTATTGCTTTCCAATACTCTTTTTGAACTGCTAGATAATCTTTTTCGAATTCCTCTTCATTAACATAATCTTCCTCATTAGGAAAATCAAGATCTTTATACCAATCTGAAGTATATGGAAATGGTTCAGATAGAAATCCTACAAAACCATCATTTTCTTTCCAAACACCTTCATCATATTCCCCTAACGGAAATACCCCATAATAAGGAACGCCACCTCCATTTCCAAATTCCATCAAAAATGTTGTATAATCTAATGGTAGCTTTATTTTATACCTAGTCTCAAATTTAATTATTTCCTCTTCGGAGAGAACAGGATTTATTTTATGTTTATGAAAATCAGAGCCAAAAATATTAATAATTAATATCAATTGCACGTAATTTATTTAATTTGGATATTAGTTCCCTTGAATTCATTAAAAAAGACCAGTCTAGTTTAAATATTATTTAATTTAATTACAGACTATTATTGAAATATCGTTTTTTCAATTTATTAAGTAATTTCTTACTTTCAGTTAGGTACTGATCCATAAACTCCATATAAGATGTTTCGTTCTCAATGGCTTTGATTAATTGTTGATCCTTTTCTTTAATAGTTGATTCTTTTAATTTTTTTAAGGATTTAATTGCTTTCTTATTAATTTTTACAAACGTTTGAATAAATACATCAAAAAACTCCGGATTAGTATTTAAATCATATGTATATCCTTTTTTTGCAGATCCCTTTCTAATAACGGAACCATATGGGAGTAGTACTTTAAGTGCTCTATTAATTGATGAAACTGATGTCCCTACTCCTTGATCTTTCATAAAATGTGATAATTTATAGGATATTTCTCCTTGACTGAGGTCTATATCTTCTAAACCTAATAATGCTTCTATCCAACCACAAATAGGTGAAAACCCATATTCTTCGTATACACTACCTAAAATAATTAAAAAATTTTGTCGATTCTCTTCAAACATTTTTTATGCACCTATATTAATTAGATTAATGTATAATTTAAGTGTTTCATATTTATGATTCCATAAAAGTGAAATCCTTATATAGATTCAATCACATATCTATTTATTACTTTTTCATATGAAATATGATCCCAATTTATTACTTTAGTGCTTCTGGAAATACAAAATATTGTGTTGAATTAGTCCAGCGTGGTTTTCATGATAAGAATATGTTAGTCGAATTAATCAACATAAAATCTGTAAGACACTTACCCTTCCCGGACCCAAATTCATTATATCCCGCAATAGGTATTGCATTCCCAGTTTATGAATTTATGGTACCTCGTATAATTTTAATTTGGCTTAAAAAATTACCAAAAGCTAAAAAAATCACACCATTTCTTATTATTGATACTAGTGGTGGGCTTCCTTGTAATTCAGCGGGAGTTGCAATGGATCTATTGCGTCAGAAAAATTATGAACCTTTAGGAGTATTAGAAATCCCAACTCCAACAGCTGAACCATTTTTTAGTAATAAATATTATCCTGTTGGCTGGACTCAAGAGATTCTCGATAAATGCTATTTTTTTGGCTCTCTAGTAGCTAATAGATTAAAAAAAGAGAAGAAAGACTTTATTGACTTAAGATTAGGAAGATTAAGGTTTGCAAGATTAACTAATTACTTTTATCAATACTTCCTTAAAGGGCAATCTTCATCTGCAGGTATGCTTAAATATAATCCATCTAAATGCAACCAATGTGGTGCTTGTGAAAATATATGTCCTATGGCAGCAATAGATATTAAAAAATTACCTAAGCCTTTTAATGATAACCGTTGTATGCTATGTGCAAATTGTGTAAGAATTTGTCCAAATCATGCAATAACGATTTCTTATCGCCCAAAAAAAATCCCTCCCTCAGCAAAAGAAACACCAAAGAGTCGACCGGGATACATTGATCCTAAAAAATATCATCCATCAAGTAAACAAAAGCATAGTACCGGATACTTAAAATTACTTTTTAGGATGATGAAAAAGAAAAGCTAAATTAGCTAAGCTTAAATTTTAGCAAATTCTACTAAATTAGTCTGTTTTACTTTATTGTTCCTATTAAAATTAGATAACTTAATTCCTAATAATCTAATCTTTTTTTTATTATCTTTAAAATCTTTATATAAATCCAGTACAGTCTTTAAGGCAGTAGATTGATCCTGAATTGGAAGATCATATGATTTTGAGCGAGTGTAAGTTTCAAATCCAGTAAGTCGAATTTTTAAAGTTATTGTTCTATAAGAAATATGATGTTTAATAACAGATTTATGAATTTTATTATTAATATCCTCTAACTTTTTCATGATAACTGAAAAATCATTAGTATCCTCATAAAAAGTTCTTTCTGCGCTTATAGATTTTCTTTCTTCAACAAATTCTTTTACTTTCCGATCATCTAAACCATTAGCAACTTTCCAGATCCATCTTCCATGCTTTCCAAATAACTCAATCATAATTGGTAATTTTGTATTAATGATGTCACCAATCGTTTTAATGCCCTTTTTATAGAAATATACTTTTGTTTTCTTACCTATGCCTGGGATACGTGTAATATCCATGTCTTTTACAAAATCATGTATATTTTGAGGTTTTACTACAGTGATGCCATTAGGTTTATTTTCATCAGATGCAATTTTTGCTAAAGATTTTATAGGTGCAATGCCTATTGAGATAGTAATTCCAATTTTAGCTAAAATTTCTTTTTGAATTTCTTTTGCAATTTTTTCTGCTTCTACATAATCATTTGTGATATTTGTCAATTCTAGATATGCTTCATCTGTCCCTACTTTCTGGAATTCATCACTATAAGTTTCAAGGATATTCATCACTTCCTTAGATACTTTATAATATTTTTCTCCATTTGGTCTTAAATAAATTCCATGAGGACATCTTTTGAAAGCTTGAGATATTGGCATCGCTGAATGTAAACCATATTCTCGTGCTTCATAATTACATGTTGCTATTACACCCCTTCCTTTACCTTCCTTTGGATCTGCTCCTATAATAACGGGTTTATTTTTATATTGCGGGTTGTCTCTTATTTCTACAGCTGCAAAAAAACAATCAAGATCACAGTGCAAAATAATGCGATTCATTATATATCAAAGGAGGGTTATTTGATATTATAAAATGGTTTACAATTTTGATATTCATTAATACTATTTAAAAAAATAGACTTCTAAGAATTATTAGAAATATTTCATTTATTGGATTTATACGGACTTTAATGAATTATATTTTCAAAATAAATTTTTAATTGAATTTTAATTATTTAATTTATGGCATTGAACAAAGAAGATCAGATTCGTATGGAAGTTGTATGGGGAGCAAAAGCAATTTTCTCAAAGGGATTAGTGGAAGCTGGAGAAGGCAATGTGAGTGTGAGAAATGGTAAAAAAGAAGAATTATTTATCACCCCTTCATTTAATCAATACGACAGCCTTAAAAAAGAAGAAATTGTACATCTAAATTTTGAAGGGACTCCTCTAAGTGCTGGAAAATTACCCTCTACTGAAGTAAAGATGCATATTGCTATTTATAAATCAAGACCAAAAGTTCAAGCAGTAATTCATACTCATTCACCTTTTGCCACAATGCTCTCTGTTGTAAGAAAAGGTATTCCAATAATAATGGAAGAGATGTTTATCTTTTTAGGTGGATCGGTTGATGTTTCTGAATTTGGAGAAGCCCATACAATAGAAATTGGTGAAGTAGCTCTAAATGCATTAGGTAATAAGAATGCTGCTTTGTTAGCTAATCATGGACTTATTGTTTGTGGAAAATCTTTGGAACATGCTGTTAAGTTTGCTGAATTAGTAGAAAAACTTGCAAATGTGTATTGGGGAGCCTTGCAAATAGGAGAACCAAATTTAATATCCAAAGAACATCTTGATCGATTTCAAAAACTCTTCGATAGTCTTTTTGCTAATTATCCCCGAAGAATGAAGAAATAAATATAAAAAATTTACATTAATTAAAGGAAAAATATGGAATTAGGTATTAGTGCTTTAGGGCATGTAATTGATTTAGCAGCAACACATAATTTTAAGAATCTTAAGGATTTACAACTTAAAGCTTCAATAGAATGCCTAAATTTTGCCGAGGAAAATGGAATAGAAATTGTTGAATTAGTAATAGATGTCCCTGATGTTTTTAATGATGAAAACAGGCAGGAATTCATAGAAATTGTGAACTCCTACAAAATAAAAAAACAAGTTCACGGTCCTTATGTTGATTTGAGTTTATGTTCTTATAATAACCGGATAATAGAAGCATCATTAGAATCATGTAGAGAAACAGGAAAGATATGTTATCAAATTGATGTTGAGATAATGACAATCCATCCAGGTTATGCAAACTTTATGTCAAACACTATTCGAGAAATTAATAAGAAGCAATTAAAATGGGCTATTCATGCATTATTAGACTCTATAGACATTCAGAAATTAAAGATTTGCTTAGAAAATATGCCTCAAGATGCTTATATTATGACAAATAGCAATAATATCGAAGAGATATTTAAAACAATTAATCGAAATGATCTATTTATCACGTATGATACTAGCCATTTCTACACGTGTGATGGTGATGTGAAACGTTTATGGGCAAAGTTTCAAAAAATAATAAAAAATGTCCATATTGTTGATAATTTCACTAAAATTTCTGATACACACCCAACTTTAGGTACTGGGAAGATTGATTTTAAAGAAATTATTGATGTAATGAAAAACCATTATTATGAAGGAGCATTAATTATTGAATTATCTTCCGCAAAATCATTAACTCAA
Organism: Promethearchaeota archaeon; assembly: GCA_019058365.1. GTDB lineage: Archaea > Asgardarchaeota > Lokiarchaeia > Sigyniarchaeales > SOKP01 > Loki-b32. The sequence continues at coordinate 85,864 of JAHPZE010000004.1, forward strand.
AGTATTAATTTTATTAACAAGTTTTTATAAGTAATTTATAATTTGAAAAAAAATCGAATTTTAAAGATATAAAATGCCAATAATATCCTTGCAAGTTAGTGATGATTTGTTGGAAAGGTTTGAGAAAGTTCGAAATCTTAGTGGATTTAGTTCTAAAAGTGAAGCTTTAAGGGACTCTATTGTCAGTTTCATTGAAAATTATGAAAAGTTTGAAAATCTGGAAGGATATAAATTAATGACTGTAAGTCTAGTGTATCCTTTTAAAGAAGTAATCATAGATCAAATAACCGAGTTATATTCTCGATATCATCAAACTATTAAAACAGTAACAGATTGGCGTATTGCAGAAAAAAAGATTGAACTGCTCTTGTTAGTGGGTGAATTTGGAATTATTAAAGATCTATATAAAGAATTAGCTAAAATTAAAGATGTAATCTGTTCCATCCGTGAAATAGTAATTGATTAAGAATAAGTTTTAATCAAAACGAAGCGAAAAATCTACTTGTTCAGAAGGAAATTGTGTTATTAAACCAGAACTTATCACATCAGGTTCCGAGAGTAAATAATCCACAAAATTTTCTTGAGTTATCCCACCAGAAACTTCAACTATAACATTATCTCTAAGATTATGTTTCTTTAATAAATTAATTGCATCTTCCACCTGATCTGGGCTCATATTATCTAACATTATAATATCCGCTCCATTCTTTGCAGCTGTTAATACATCATTCACTTTTTCGATTTCTATCTCGATTTTTTTCGAAAAACTATTCCTCCTCTTGGCTTCTTTTAACAGTTTTTCAATATTTCCGTTGTAGTATCTTAAATGAGTATCTTTTAACAATACCATGTCATCAAGAGAGAATCTATGTACATCTGCTTGTCCTAGTTCTGCTGCTTTCTTCTCGAAAATACGAAATCCAGGTGTTGTCTTTCGAGTACAAGCGATTTTAACTTTCTTTCCAGAATTTTTAATTAATTTAACATATCTTCTCGCAGTAGTTGTGATTGCACTCATATGAGTAATCAAGTTTAATCCTACTCTTTCTCCAAGCAGTATATCTCTTGTATTTCCTTTCAATTCAACAATAATATCTCCTTTATTAACTTCTGCTCCATCTTCTATTTTAAAAGTTGTGGAAATGTTTAAAAACTTATAAAGTAATTTTAATTCTTCTAATCCTGAAACATATCCAGCACTTTTTGTCAAAATCTTTGCTGAAGAGTTTGCATTCTCTGGAATAACTTTAGAACTCACATCAATAAACATGCAATCTTCCTGCAAAAACTCTCTAATTTTTTGCTCAATCACAATCTTATTATAGCTCATATTTCGCACATTCGTGTATAGTATTATTATTATAGTTTAAAAATTAATTAAAATTATGGTTGAAAAAGAAATATTATTCATTAATAATAATGGATTAATACTTGAAGCTGAATATTATGAATCAAAATCCAGCCAAAAGAATCCAGTAGTTCTAATTTGTCACCCTCATCCCCAATATGGTGGCAACATGCATAATAATGTCGTGTCTGGAGTGTTTAATAAATTAGTTAAAAACACAGTTCCTTGTTTACGATTTAACTTTAGAGGTGTTGGAAGATCAACAGGAAAATTCTCTGACGGAACAGGTGAACTGCATGATGTTAAAGCTTGTATTGATTTTTTAATAAAGGATAAAAATTGTGAGAGATTGATTATATGCGGTTATTCTTACGGCGCTGCAATAGGGTGTTCAATAATCAATTACTCAGATAAGATTATTGGTTATATTGCTATATCATTTCCTTTTGACTTTATAGGATCTAAATTTAGGGATCTCTCTCAGTCTCGCAAACCAAAATTATTTATTCAAGGTAACCAAGATACGATTGCCTTTTATAAAAAATTTGAGGAGAATTATAGCTTTTATCATGATCCAAAAAGAAAAAAAATTATTTATGGAGCAGATCATTTTTATTGGAATTATGAAGATCAAGTAGCTGATGAAGTATTAAAATTTTATAATGATTTCATTTAAGAAATCGCTAACAGAAAAAATATAAACGCAGATATTAATAAAAAAGAAAAAGCAAGGAAAAAAGAATTATAAACTTGAAAGTTTTTCTAAATCTGCTTGCGAATTTTCAACTGCCCAATCAAGGAGTTGATCAAGATAACGCTCTACATCATCACTTTCGGGAGATTTTGTTAAAACTGCTAAAAGGAACTGATTTTTATTATCAGGCATGATTATATTTCTCATGATAATATAATCATGTTTATATTTAATTTTCATACTTTGAATCTCAGATAATTCTAGTTCCTCTGCCGCTTTATAGGCAGAATCACTCAATAGTGAACCCATGGCAGCTATTACGCGTTCATCGATCTTCTCCTCTTTTTGGGATGCTAAAACTAATCCTGTTGATGTTGCAAAAAGCGATGCTCGAAAATTACCATTTTCATTTAGTTCCTTAAGTACTAAATCAAGCCTACTTACCAAATCTACACACTCTCTCTACAGATTATTTTGATGCTCTCTTAAACAAAAACAAATAGTATTATTTTAATTTATTTATATCTAAAACTCATACTTAAAATTTCCTTGTATTATTAATATGAGTTAATTAATATTTAAAATTATTCAATGCGGATTTTAAATCATTAGTTAATATTTTGCAGATACCCTAAAATGATTATCTAAATATTTAATCCTAATATAATCAATGTAAACTTCAAAATATCCATCAGAGTTTACAGTTTAAGGTTGATAATAAAGGTTGATAAAATATCATTCTCATCAATATTTAACGTAATTACACTTGGTCTTGCAATAGGCTTTATAAAACCAGGTCTTTCTATAGGAGCTTTAGGCATTGTTGGGGAACCTGGGTTTAAAAGAAGCACATTGAAGTGTGTTCCTTTAATTAGGGGTTGATGAGTATGCCCAAAAATTAAAATTTGTATATCCTGCTTTTTAACAAAATCTTCAACATTATCAGGTAAAATATGGATTATTCCAATATTATATCGCCCTATAGAAAATTTAGTAAAAAGATCTAAATTTTTGATATTGTCAAAATTCCCTTTTACACATCTTGTTGGAGCAATCTCCTTGACCATATTTAAAAAAAAATTCTCACATATATCTCCTGCATGGATAATCTCATCAACATCTTTAAATGCTAGTTTTAACTGATTAATCAAAGCATTAACTTTATCTTTTTCATAATTAATTGTAATATGTGTATCAGAGAGAATACCCAACTTCAATACATAACACCTCTCTATATCGCGATTATAAAACCCATTATAAAGATAATTAATCCAATGATAATATCAAAAAATATACGAAAAATTACATCTCCTTTTGTTTTTTCAATCGGATGGTCTTGTTTAAAATATGTTCCTAACATTTTAAATCCTAATAATAGACTATCTTTAATCAATGGATAAAACCATACAAATAAACAAAACCCGATAATAAGTAAAGGATAATATACATAAAGGGCTACTAGTGTAAAGCTACTTCCTTGCCAATAACTCCAAACTACATGCGCAGAGATTATATTATTTATAGTATGAGCCATTATAACGGGAAAGAGCCATTTTCGTCTTAATACTACTAAGGAAAGTATTATCCCAATTACAAAAGCTTGTAAAAACCAAATAAATGGATACCAAATTGGATATGATCTACTTAATGGGTCGAGGATATAGGCTAAATGTCCTAATCCCCAATAAAGTGCGGAAATCATCACTGCAGATAGACTAAAAAAATGTTCACTCCCTCTTTTAGTTAATAGACCTCTAGAGACACTTTCTTCAGCAAAAGCTATTGAAAACTGAATTATGATTACAGAAATCAAAAACACAAAATAACTGTTAGATAACAAATATGCATTTGTTGCATTAAAAACAAGCGAAACTGCTTGATATTCGATCATTTTAGGTATTAGAAGATAAGTAAAAAAATCAATTGGCAAGAAAACTAGAAAGAAAATCAAGATCCCATATAGAATCTGATATTTATAGTTCTTTTTTGTCATTTTAAATAATTTTAAGTATCCCCTTGCGGGTGAAATATCTTCTGTAATTATAATATTTCTTTTTTGGGATTCGAATACTAAATTAGAAAGAGGAAATATTAGGGGTATTCCAATAAATACCAATATTGCTCTTATTGAATAGGAAAGTATGCCGTAAAGGGGAGATCCTTTATCTACTATTAAAGGAATTAAGAAAAGTGGTATAAGTAAAAATATGAATATTAAAATGAATGCCCATACAATTTCTTGATAAAAAAATCGAAATCTTTTTAGAGCTATTTCTTTCTTTCTACTTTTATCCAATCTTACCATTTATAATAACCTAAATTCTATGGATAAAAAATTATTGAATCCAGAAATTATAAATTTTGTTATTTAACGATTTAATGATTTGATTCTTAATTCATCAGCAGTAGGAATACCGTTTCTAGCTCCTAATTCTTGGATACATTTTCCCGCTATAAAATTTCCTATCATTACATCAGATTTGAGATCTTCAAACTTAAAACTAGTGTTTCTAATAAATCCATATATGAATCCTGCGGAAAAAGCATCTCCTGCTCCTGTGGTATCAATAACTTGATTGATATGCATTGGTTTAATTATTTCAGATTTTTCAGAATTTAGAATTATAGCTCCTTTTTTTCCTCTTGTGACTATTATTACTTTAATTCCTAATTTGAAGAGTAATTTTGCGTTATCTTCAATTATACGTTCATTTAAATTCCTATCTCCTATATGAAAAAGGCTCTGAAATTCCCTTCTTGAAATTATTAAAATGTCAGTATTGAAAAAAAGTTCTTTTATTTTATCAAACCCTTGTTCAATTATTAACATTCCAGGATTAAATATAATTGGTATATTATTATTCTTGGCAATTTTAGCCGCTTTTTTAAATGGGTCTAAGTTTCTTAAACTACTCAAGAAAATTGTTTTTGTTTTAACTAGATCCTCAGGATTTATATCATCCGATGAAAGAGCATTCGCAGCTCCGCTATATGCATAAATTCTTCGCTCTCCTTTTTCATTTATAGCCACATATGCTGATCCTGTTATTTTTTCTTTCGAATATTTCATTAAAGTTGTATCCAGTGGCACTTCCTTAAAATCCTTCATAATTTTATTTCCAAATTCATCATTATATCCTAATTTTCCAATAAATGCTGTTTTTAAGCCCAATTTTGAACAAGCATAAGCAGTATTAGCAGCAGCCCCTCCGGATAATAATTGCAAATCTGAAACAAAAACTTCATCATCATCTAAAGGGTGTCTTTCAATTTTAGCGATTATATCAACAAGAGCGGCACCAATACAAATTACATCTAATTCTTTTATCATTTACTTAGACTCCTAATCGTAAGTAAAAGAACCGAATTCTGATTTAATTTCTAGTATGTTTTTATCTTGTATTGGAGATTTCTCACAATATCCAATTATTTTGGAATCTATTTTATATTTTTTCGCGATATTAATTATTTCTGGTGCTAGATCTTTTTTACATAATAATTCCATTCTGTGACCCATATTGAAAACACTGAACATCTCTTTCCATTGAGTTTCAGATGATCTTTTAATTAATTCAAATATTTTAGGAATTGTAAAAAAATTATTTTTAATATATTTAATATTTTTACCAAATTTTAGAATTTTAGTTTGTCCTCCACCAGTATTATGTATGATTCCATGAATTTCTTTCCTATATTTTTTTAAAATATTTATCACAACTGGAGCATATGTTCTCGTTGGAGATAATAGGGCTTTACCAATATTCAAATTAAACTCATCCATCATATCTGTTAATTTATAATTACCGAAGAATACAAATTTCTCATCAGTATTTTGATCATAACATTCGGGATATTTTTTATAATATTCATGCAAAAGAATGCCATGTCTGGCTAATGTTAACCCATTACTTCCAATTCCACTATTATATTCTTCTTCGTAAGAAGCTCTTCCATAGCTAGCCAAACCTATGATAACATCATCAGGTTTAATATTACTTGCATCAATAATATCTTCTCTTTTCATAGTTGTGAAAGCAGAAGCGTCAACTGCTAATGTTTTAACAATATCACCTATATCAGCAGTTTCACCGCCACACATTTTAACATTTAAGCCCAGGGACCTCAATTTTTCACTATAATCGTAATATTCCTTAATAATAGTCTCGATGACGTTTGCTTTTATAAATTGACTATTCCTTCCAAGATTATTAGAAAAGAAAATATTACCTGTTGCTCCTACACATAAAAAATCATCAAGATTCATAACCATAGCATCCCTTACAATACCTCTAAAAACTGAAATATCCCCTGTTTCTCTATAATACATATAAGCTAAACTTGCTTTTGTACCCGCTCCATCAGAATGAAAAATTGAGCAGTATTTTTCTCGATTATCTATATCCTCTATGATTTTACAAAATGCTCCTGGATATAAACCTTTATCTATTGATTTTAAAGCCTTATGAACATCTTCTTTTTTAGATGAAACTCCTAACTTTTTATATAAATTGTTATTTTCAGCCATTTTCAAAATTTAAAACTTATACTTTCTTTTTAGAGTTTTTATTAAATTATCGATTTGATCAACAGCTTTACCAATATATTTGTGAGGATCAAACAAATCATCTAATTCTTCTTTTGAGAACTTTTCTTTAATTTTTTGGTTTTTAATTAACATATCTTTCATGTATAATTCTTCTTTCCGGGCTTTTATCGAGGCTTGTCTTAATATTTCATGACCTTCTTGTCTTCCTATACCTCGCTTAACTAATTGAACCATAACTTTTTCAGTAAGACAAGCACCCTTCGTAAGGTTAAGGTTTTCCTCAATTTTTATTTCATTAAATTCTAGTCCTTTTAAATTTTGACTTAATTGACTTATCATATAATCTAAAAGTATGAAATTTTCAGCGAAAATTACTCTCTCAGATGCAGAATTCGTCATATCTCTTTCATCTTCTAAGATTATGTTATCTAATGCGACATTAACATTAGATTTTAGAATTCTCGCCAAACTGCAAATTCTTTCGGATTTATGTGGGTTTCTTTTATGTGGCATAGTCGAACTTCCAACTTGTGTTTTCTTAAATGGTTCAAACATCTCTGAAATTTCAGTTTTTTGTAGAATTCTGTTTTCTGTTGCGATTTTAGCTAATGTTTGCCCAATTAAAGCTGTTAAAAAGATGACTTCTGCATGCCTATCTCTTTGTATGACTTGATTTGCTATAAGCACGGGATTTAAATCAATCTTGTTCATTAAATTTTTTTGAATAATTATACCTTTTTCATTAAAACTAGCCATTGTTCCAACAGCACCTGACATTTTCCCGAAAGATATTCGATTTCGGATTTCAGAAACCCTATCAAGATGTCTACTTATTTCATATGCCCATACACCAAATCTCATGCCATAAGTGGTAGGGATTGCGTGTTGACCATGTGTTCTACCTATGCAAATCAGATTTTTTTTTTCTTCTGTTATTCTTAGTAAAATTTTTAATAAATCTAATAGAGAATCATAAAGATAATTCAATGCTTCTCTTAATTGTAGCGCAGTAGCGGTATCCTCAATATCATAGCTTGTAGCACCAAGATGAACATATTTACCAGCATTATCTTCACACTGTTCTGCCAAACTCTTAACCATTGCCATCAAATCATGATGAATTTCTTTATCAATTTCTTTAACTCTTTTTAATTTTACATAATCTAAATTTGCTTTTTTGGTAATTTCATCTGCGGCATTTTGTGGAATGGTCCCTAATTCAGCATGAACTTGTGCTAATGCGGCTTCAACCTTTAACCAATTTTCTAATTTTTTTTCTTCTGTAAAAATATTAGCCATTTCAGTTCGATATCGCGTTTCTATTGGATGAATAAATTTATGATCCATGATTCTTTCTCTTTTTTATTTAGTCTTAATTAAAATAATGAAACATCAGAAAATATATCTTATTTAATTGAAGATATTAATCTTAAAATATCACAATCTAAAAATCAGAAATCTTTATCGCCATAATATGTTAAATTTTAATTTACTATGATTAACATCAATATGTATTGTGGGAAAAAATACTATTTTTTTCAATGTTATAACTGTGGGGAATGGTATTACACAAAAAGAATAATAAAATCTAAGAAATGTTGGAAATGCAACCATTCATTTACTTTTAAAAATTCAACAAAATTTACGAAAATATGCACAATTAGAGATGCAATCTCAATTGTTAAGAAATTAAAGGATAAGACCTAAATTAGAGTCGAATTAATTCATCTTGTTCTTCTAAGATTAAGATAAAAAAGAAAGGTATTTAAGCTATTCTTCTCTTTTTTTGATGATAAACTGATTTTCACTAAACTATCATTAATATATTTATATTTTAAATCCCTCCTATAAGAAAGATGGAAATTTCGGATGAATTAAAAGAAATTGATGAAAATTTAATCAATCAATTAGATCAAATAGCAAACGATAAAGCTGAATATTGGGATATTAGGGCTGAAGTAAATAACGGAACTAGTTTAGATTTTACCAATCAAAAAAGTAAGGAAATTTCATCTTTTGAAATTATTAATTGTGGTATCAGGGCATTTAAAAATGGTGGTTGGGGTTTTTCTGTTTTAAAAGACCTAAAAAGAGATTCTATTAAAATAGGCTTACAGAAAGCTATAAAATTAGCTATACTTTCTGAATCATTAACAAAAATTAAATTTAAAATTGATCAAAACAATTCATTAATTCATAACTATGAGAGCAATAGAAAAAAGAATTTAGAAGATATAGATATTGATTATAAAATTAACCTAGTTAAAAATCATGAAAAAATTGCCTTAGATTATTCATCCTATGTAAAAAATACACATACTCTATATATGGACGGACATTCTCAAACCTTATTTTTAAATTCCTTTGGAAGTAATATTATTCAAGATTTATCATTTTTAAGATTATTTTGTATGGTTTTTACTAATAAAAATGGAGCTACACAGAGTTCTGTAAACTCAGTTGCGGGCATTGGTGGTTATGAAATTGCTGAAACTGAAAAAGCCATGAATTTAAGTAAAAAAACAGCTAAAGAAGCAGTAGAATTATTGAATGCTAAATCTCCAGTCGGAGGCAAATTAACAGTTATCGCAGACTCTAAATTGACCGGAACAATTATTCATGAAGCATTTGGTCACAGTTGTGAAGCGGATTTAGTGCTTAACAATGAAAGTATATTAGCGGGGATGATAGGTAAAAAAGTTGCTTCAGAAAAAGTAACAATAATAGATAATCCTTCGATGGGTCAATCTAAACGATTTAATTTGCCTTATGAGTTATTTGGTAGTTATTTTGTAGATGACGAGGGAATTCCTTCACAAAAAACTATAATTATTGAGAACGGCATTCTCAAAAATTATTTACATAATTTAGAGACTTCTTCAAGAATGAATGTTCCCCCAAATGGTCATGGTAGGGCATCCGTAAGTTCTGAGAGACCTCAAGTACGAATGGGATTTACATATATAGAACCCAAAGATTGGAATCTAGAAGAAATAATTGAAGATACCAAAAATGGAATTTTATGTGAGGATTTTCAGTATGGATACACTGATCCAACCACTGGAAATTTTCAATTCAAATGCAGAATTTCATTTAAGATTAAAGATGGAGAAAGAAAAGAAATCATGAGAGATGTTTCTCTTAGTGGTATGATTCTTGAAGCTTTAAATAAAATTTCTGCAATCGGTAATGAAAAAACATTTAATTATTCAGTTGGAATGTGTGGAAAAGGTGGTCAGCATGTTAGAGTATGTGATGGAGCACCCTATATACGAATCGAGGATGTTACTGTGGGGGGTTTGAATTAAATGGATAATTCAGACGTTCATTCATTAGCTGAATTCTGTTTGAAATTAATTGAAAAAGAGAGTCAAGAGATAAAATGTTCAGATATTTTCTTTGAGAAAAGTAATTATATTAATATTGAAATAGAAGAAAATTCAATTAAAAATAGTGAAACTGGAGAGGATAATGGGTTTTCAATCAGAGTTATTAATAAGAATGGGTCTTTAGGTTTTGCATATTCAAATAAATTAGATAAAACGACTATAGAGAAAATGTGCAGAGTAGCTATCAAAATGATGAAGGTTGCAACGCCTGATCCAGATTTTAAGAATTTACCGGGTTCATTTAAAAACTATCCCGTGGTGAGGGGTTTATTTGATAATAATTTAAAGTATTTGCAAATAGAAGATTCCTTAAATTATGTCAACGATTTGATTAAAATTTGTAAAGAAGATGAGATGGCAATTTCCCAATCTGGGAACTTTGCATCAAGTTACTCTAAAACGTACATTTTTAATTCTAATGGTTTAAATGTTTCCAGAAAGGAAACAAGTTGTTTAATATCTTCAAATATCATAGTTAAGAATAAGGTAAGTAAAGAAACATCTTCTGGTTATGAAAGACAAATAGAGAGAAGTCTAAGTAGGTTGAACGCTATAAATGTTGCAAATCTGGCGCTAGAAGATGCTAAAGGGAATCTTAATAGAAAGAAAATTAAAAATATGAATGTGCCGGTAATATTAACTCCAAAGGGTGTAATTAATTTAATTTTAAGACCTGTTGCTACAGCCATTAATGCAGAGACTTTTCAATATAAAAGAAGCTTCTTAGTAGATAAAAGGGGTGAAAAAATAGGTTCAGAGTTTTTAAATATAGAAGATAATGGATTGATTCATAATGCAGCTGGTTCTCAGATATTTGATGATGAAGGAGTCCCCTGTAAAAATAAAAAGATCTTAGAGAATGGAAATTTTCTAAAAACTGGATTATTACACAACAGTTATACTGCCGGAAAAGAAGGTGTAGAAAGTACCGGAAATGCTTCTCGGAGTTCTTATATATCAATCCCATCAATAGGGATTACAAATTTTATTATGAAACCAGGAGATATAAACTTTGAAGAAATTATAAAGGATACAAAAAAAGGAATTATATTAAATTATACAGGAGATTCTCCTAATATCTCAACTGGTGATTTTTCTGGATTAATTCTTCATGGAAATCTAATTAAAGACGGAGAGATAGAGGAGTCACTGAATGAAACAATGATAGGAATAAATTTGATAGATTTATTTCAAAATATTGATGCTGTTTCAAAAGAATTTAGGGTTTATGGTGCATTTCAAGCTCCATGGGTAAGAATAAAATCTGTGAGCGTAATTGGAGGAGCAAATTAATTAGTGATATTTAGCCGTAGATACATAATATTAAAATATTCTTCAGTTTTATTATTTATTTCCCACAATTCGGCAATAATTTTCTGATTTACTCCTGCTTCTGCAAATGATATAGAATAATTCCCATAAATTTTCCCTTGATTAGGCTTCAAAGTAAAATTACCTAGTGTGAGATATAATGTTCCATTTGAGCCAGATGAGCTCAATATAGTATTACTATTACCTTTCTTTATTTTAAATCCGAATGTAAAATTTCTATCTAAATGATTTCCAACAGTTAAATGAAATGAAATAGTCTCATTAACAGATGCTTCAGTTGGGTAGTTTTCTGCTTTTTTATCTTCATTTAAAATTCCAAAAGTAACATAACCTGGTTCAGGATTCACTAAATAGTATATAATAAAACCTGAAACGATAATGATCCCAATAATCAGACTAATTTTAAGTACTATCTCAAAATGTTTATTAGAGATTTTTAACTCTTTTTTTTCATTTTTCTTAGTTATCTCGTTCATTATCTTTAAACCAAGCAATAGTTTTCTTTAATCCTTCTTCTAGTGACGTTATCGGTTCCCAATTGAGAATGGTTTTCGCTTTTGTAATAACAGGGCACCTATATGTAGGGTCATCAATAGGTAATGTTTTAAAAACTATTTTTGAATTGGAGTTGGCTAATTCTTTTATAATACGAGCAATTTCTAATATAGTATATTCTTTATTATTACCTAAATTAATAACTTCCCCTATAGCTTCATCTTTATATACCATTTTTAATATGCCTTCAATTTCATCTACAACGTAAGTAAAAGATCTCGTTTGTGAACCATCTCCAAATACAGTTATATCTTCGTCATGAAGTGCTTGATGGATAAAATTAGGAACAACTCTTCCAAACGCTGGACCATGTCTTATCCTAGGTCCTGAAGTATTAAAAATCCTTACTATTTTCGCTCTCATTTTATGTTGAAGTTCATAAGCTTTAATAAAAGCTTCTCCAGCTCGTTTTGATTCATCATAACAACTTCTAGGGCCAACAGGATTTACATTTCCAAAATAACTTTCTGGTGTTGGAATAGCTTCTTTTGGAGGATTTCCATAGACTTCAGATGTGCTTGTGTAAAAGAAAATTGCATTATGGAATTTAGCAATTCCTAAAGAATTCAATGTTCCTAGTGTATTACTTCTGAGTATAGATATAGGTTCTTCCTGAAATTCAAACGGAGATGCTCTACTGGCCATATGCATAATTATATCAATTTTTTTGATATCTGCTACACATATGCCTAATGGGTGATAACTCATCCCAAAATATATTGGATATGAAATATCATGATTGATAAAACGAAAATTGTCGTTTTGCATTAAATGTAATATATTTTCAGGTTTCCCAGAGGATAAATTATCTAAACAGATACAATGTGCCCCCTGTTCAATTAAAACATCACAAACCCAAGAGCCCAGAAAACCTGCGCCCCCGGTTACTAAAATTGTTTTTCCTTCAAAAGTTATATTATCATTTCTAAGTCTTTTTATTATCTCTTGAATGTCTTGGCTAATATCATAATTCAAATTTAACAACCTTAGAACGTATTATTATAGTTTTTCTTATTAATTGTATTAAATAAATTTTTCTTTAAGCTAAAAACTGTTTTAAAAGATCTAGTTATAGGAACTAGCAATAATTTTATAATTTTAAAAAGGGAAAACAGTTAAAAGACATACGAAAAAATAACAAAAAAGGATATTTAATTTGACTTAGAACCACAATATTGACAGAATTTTAATTCTAACGGATAATGTTTTCCACAATTTGAACATCTCTTTAATGAATTTTTAAGAATTTCTCTCCCCAACATTTCAAAAGCTTTTTCAACATTTTCACCTGTTTTTGCCGAAGTACTTAACATTTCTCCTTGAAATTTAAACTTATCAAAAATTTCTAGTGCTTTTTCTCTTTTTACTTTTCTCACTAAATCACTCTTCGCTTCGATTAATATTTTTGTTTTGGGAGAATTAGGTACAGAAGAAATTACATTGATCCAATCATATAAATCATTTAAAGAGTCTTCATTTGTAATATCATATAACATTAAAGCTCCAGAAGCTCCAGATACATAAGAAGGAAAGAGGAGTCGAAATTTCTTTTCACCAGCGAAGTCCCAAATATTAAGCAGGATCTCAGTATCATCTACAACTACTTTTTTTGTTTCAAAATCAACACCAATCGTAGATAATGTAGATCTTTCGAATTTACCCGTAGCAAAGCGGCGAAGCAAACTGGTTTTTCCTACATTTTTAGCTCCAGCAACAACAACCTTAAATTTTATCATATCCTCTCTCGCTCAACTTTTTTTGAATATGTATCCTTACTCAATAAAATTCAATAATATTATAAATTATTATTGAAAATATTAAAAATCTTTTTTATTGTTTTAATAAATTAGGGATTTTATATTATTCGAATTTAGGACTTATTTTTGTATTCATATCTGCCAATTTTATAAATTTGTTGAGCGATTTTTTTACCAACATTCTCAATTTTCGTTAAATCTGGAATATCAGCTAAGAAAATATTTTGTAATGTTTTTAATTCTTTCAATAAGCTTTTTGCCCGAAGAGTATTTACACCAGGTATTCCCGCTACAATATATTCTAATAGGCGAGACGTATCAATAGGCGCTTTATCAAATCTTAATTTTGATGACGATTTGGTAACTGATTGTTCTTTTTTTGCTAATTGATATAAAAATTTTGCTGTCTCTATAGAATCTTCTGTTCTATAGATTGAGATGCCTAAGTTAACTAATATAGCAGTTATTGCTCCGTAAAGAGCATTTTCACTAATAGTTGAATCTTTAAAAGGATCACCTTCTAAAATTAATATTGGCCTTGAAAAATGTTCCCCGAGATCGCTTAATTCGGTAAATAATCTTCCATCAATGATAGAATCATTAAAATCTTTACTCGATTTTCTTTCAACCCCGACTCTTTCTGAAATAACGTAATCCGCAACTGCTAATTGCTCTAATTTTAAATTTATACCTATTAGTGATAAAGTTCTTACTACTGAAGAAGCGGTTTCACGATTATCACAGATGATCTCATAATTATCAGCATCTTCAATCTTCTTTATCGAACTTAGATCTGGACTATCTATTTCAATTGATTCAATTTCTTCTTCTTTTTCATTAATTATGAAATTTAGGAGATTAGATTGTTCTGATTTTGATATTAACTCAGAATTTTTAATTTTTTCTAAACTTTCCTTCATATTCCTTTCTTTAGCTTTTTCTGCCCAATAATATCCTTCATCTCGAGTACCTTCTGCCATTAATACAAAAACCTTACCCTCCTTTTTTCTACCTGTTCGGCCACGACGTTGAATAGAACGTATAGCACTCGGAACAACATCATAAAAAATTACTAAATCACATTCTTCAATATCTAATCCTTCTTCAGCGACACTTGTCCCAACTAAAGTATTATATATTCCCTCCTTGAATTCATTAAGCAACGTTATTTGTTCTTTTTGTGTTAATCCTTTATCTATTCCTCTCGTTGCTTGTCCTACGAACTTATGCATTTTAATTATCTCATCTTCTTCAAAATATTTTACTATATTATTAACAGAATCCCTAAAATGACAAAAAACTAGAATCCTCGAATCAGGATTTTCTTTTATTTGATTAATTAAAAGTGCTTTTAACTTCTCTATTTTTGGGTGGACTAATCCTCTAGAATAGAGATCTTCTGTTAACTTTTTAGCTTGTTTAAAATCTTTATCAATAAATAATTCTTTTAATGATTTGTTTGCTGTATTATTTTTAATCTTCTCTTCGTTCTTGTTAAAATAATCTTTAAGAGCGCTTATACCTTGAGTTTCTATTAATTCAGTCATATGTGATAGTCTGATGGCATTAGCTGACACCTTTTTAGCATTAAACATATGGAATTTTTCATCATTATCTCTTGCTGTAGAAATTCTTCGATTTATTATATTATCTAGCTTTAATAAATCCTTTCTAGTGATTTTATGTATATCATAAGAGCCTAATAAATCGTTTTCTTTTAAGATTCTATAACATGATTTTAATTTCTCTTCTAGTATCATTTTAACTTCTAAAAATTCAGAGGGGAGCTTAACTTTTATCCATTCATTATCTACTTTATGAATATATGGCTTAACATCTAAATCCTTCTCTGTCCTAATTTCGATATGGTTAATAAATAAATTTTTTTTAATCTCATTAATTTTACCTTCAGTTGAGCCAGGACTCGCAGTAAGTCCTAAAATTCGAGAATTCTTTGAGATATCAATATATTTCTTAGCGAGAAAACAATAAGCATAATCTCCTATTGCTCTATGACACTCGTCAAAAATCATTAAGGAAACATCTTTAATCGAATATAATCCTGAAATAAGGTCATTTTGAAGTACTTGAGGTGTCATAAAAGCAACTTTTATGTTTACCCAAAGACTTTCTCGTTTTTCAGGAGCAATTGACCCCGTAAGAGAGATAAGTGATTCTTCAGGAAGATTAGTTAATTCTAAAAATGACTTATAGTGTTGTTCTACTAAAGGTTTAGTAGGTGCTAAAAGGATTACTTTTGAATCTTCGATTTCTGTTAATCTTTGTACAGTAAGCATTAAAGCTATAACTGTTTTGCCTAAACCTGTAGGAATGACAACTAAGCAGTTCTTATTTAGACAATTAATAAAAATATTCTCTTGGTATTCCCGTCGAGATATCAAATTTTGCTTAATAAGAGGGTGAGAAATAAATTCTTCGTTTGGAGTTACGAAAATCACCAGTAAATATAGAAATATTTTAGCTTTTGATTATAAAATTTAATTGAAATATTTAAAATAACAGACTATATAAGATCATTAAAAAATGCCTAAATTCTTAAATTGAATTAACAATAATTTAATAAATTAAATTAGTTAAAGAAGAAAGTAATATTTAATTCGTATCGCTTATTATTCTTAAATACAAACAAGCGCGGGTGGTCTAGTGGCATGACGACAAGTATTTTACATATCGCATCTACACCGTTAAACGCTCACACCGTGTAAATCAGGGGTTCAATTCCCCTCCTGCGCACTTATAAACCTTATTATCATTTTATACGTATTAAAACTAACTAAAAACCAAAAAAGTTATATGAAATCAAATATTTTAAAGTTTTAAATTACTCCTTTTTTAGTCTTAATCATGTCTAGTTTCTTAGAGTCTCGAGAATTACGTAAAGAATATAAGAAAGTCAGAAACTATGTAAAGATTGGACCGATATTTTTAACTAGATATGAAAAAGCAAGGATCGTGGGGGCAAGGGCTCTACAAATTTCATTTGGAGCTCCTATTTTACTTGAAAAGCCTAAAGGTTTAATAGATCCAATAAAAATCGCTCAGATAGAGTTAAGATCAAGAATCTTACCATTGACTATCAGACGTGAAAATCCCAGTGGAGAGTACCAAGATATAGCCATAAATAAACTGATTTTGAAAAAAGATTAAGATTATCTTTTGTATTATATATCTCGGCCCGAAGTCTTTCTTTATAGAAGTTTTATGAATAAAAATTTGTTAACAATATCAATCCTATAAAAATTAAATAAATTATTGAATACGATATTTTCCTCGTTCAGTTAAAAAGTAAACATTTTTCTCGCCAACCATTTGAGATTCTATATAGCCTTTTGAAATTAAATTCTCAAGAATTTCTTCTAATTCTGCTTTTTTAAAACCAGGTATTCCTAAAGGTATTCTTGACTGGTTGGCGATTATAGCAATTCGTTCTAAAAATAATCTTTTATTCATAAATGTTTCAAGGATTGTAATTTCATCATTTGAAAGTCTTTCGAATTGATCATGCTCTAAATAGCGCTCCTTTAAAGTTTGTGCGAGATCTCTTGCTTCTGGGCTTATATCTTGCTTTTTCACTTCGACGTGCTTTAATGTAACTAAATCTTTTGCTACGGGCTTTTTTGATTGTTCATTAACTTTATCTTTATTATCGCTTTCTTTTTGAGATGGTTTATTGTTTTTATTTTCCATATTATTACCATAAGGCATATAATTATAAAAATTTATATTTAAATAATGAAAAGGCTCTTAAAGTTAAAATCTGGAGAAAATATCATTATCAAACATTTAACTAAATTAGATGTTGATGGTGTTTGGTATAATTTTAATGAAGTAATAGAGGAGGGTAGTTATTTACCGGTATTTTTTCCCGTGAGATCTCAATTAGAGAAAGATTCATGGTATCGTAATATTAAAAAAGGAAATGAAATTTGTATTGTAGGTGAAAACCTCGACCTTAAAGCACCTTATAACATTATTGGACAATGTGAGGTTTTAAACTCTGACTGGGATGCAGCAGAACATGTTGGAGTTTTAGGTATTGTTATAAGAGATAAGTATAGAGATTTAACTATTGGAAGGAATCTTATTGACTTTGCTATACGAGAATCAAAAATATTAAATAATAAAGAAAAAATCATTTTGAGCAGTTTTTCAACTAATAAAAGGGCACTCCATCTATTCAAAAAATTAGGTTTTGAAGTTATTGGAGTAAGAAAAAAACAATTTCTTATGGATTCAATATATATCGACGAGGTTATGATGGAATTATGGATAGACGACTATCTCAATGAAAATAAACAGAACTTTACGATTGATTTATAACAACCTTATATAACTAAACGAGAAGAAGATGTTCTTATATACAACCTTATTAATAAGAATATGCTTTTAAACTCAGGGATACTTAAATCTCTTCTTGAATTGTTCCCAACTTTGTGTATCTAAAGGATTCTCATTTAAAAATAAGAAATTCAGACTTTTCAAGCTTTCTATGTTTTCATTGTTAAATTTTGATATTTGGTTTCGGCCTAAATGTAACATAATTAGATTATTTAAACCCTCTAAACCCTCTAATTCCTTAATATTATTGTTATCCAGATATAATTCTTGTAAATTATTTAAAATTTTTAACCCTTCAATTTTATTAATCCTATTGTTAGATAATTCTATTTTCTTTAAGTTCACTTGAGTATCAAGGGCCTCAATTTTTCCTATTAAATTATTTGAGAGGTATAACCCCTTCAATTTAATAAGAGATGACAAACCAGCAATTTGATTAATTTTATTATCATTAAGATACAACCACATCAAATTTTTTAAATTATTAAGTCCTCTCATCTGTTTAATTTGATTAAACGCAAGATTTAATCTATTTAACTGCTCTAAACAATCTAAATTCTTAATTTCTGAAATATTGTTATGACTTAGATTCAATTCTTCTAATTTTGCTAAATTAGTTAAATTGTCAATTTCCTTAATTTCGTTATTATTCAGAGATAATTTTTTCAAATGATGTAAAGAATCTAAGTTATGTATTCTACGAATTTTATTATTCGATAAATTCAAATCTTCTAAATTGTTTAAACTCTCTAAATTTTCGATCTTTCCTAATTTATTATAAGATAAATCTAAAGTCCGCAGTTTTGTTAGAATTTGGATTCCATCTATACTTTCAAGTTTATTGCGCGCTAATTGAAGATATTCTAAATTAAATAAACTTTTTAGTTCTAAAATATCAGATACTTTATTTAAATTAGAACTCTCACAATTTAAAGCATACATTTTTCCCTTTCTTAAAGTTACATGATATCCGCATTTTTTTGTATAAAACTCATTTAAAATCAAATTAATACATACTTCAAGAAACGGTTCAGGGATGGCGTCTTTAAGATTAAAACTGTAGATTTCTTGTAAAAAATTACTATTTTTATCGCTAATTTCATTTTTAATTAAATTCTTAAGATATTCAATTACTGCTTTTCGAGCTTTCACACTATTTATCGAATTTAAGGTTCTTACTGCATAAAGTCGCAATTCTACGTTATCAACTTTGTTTAGCGTATATTCCAACAAGGAGAGTAATTTCTTGTTGTTCGAATACTTTTCTTTTAAAATTTGTCCAGCAATTAATCTAATTTGAAGATTTTCATCAGATAGAAATAATTGTTCAAAAAATTTGAAGTTCCTACCCTCTTCAATTATACCATAGCTTTTTAGAGCTTTTTGTCGTATGATTGAATCACTTGAACTGTCAATCCATTCCCTTAAAAGAGCTAAATTTTCTTTCTTTCCTATTTGCTCTAACTTTTCTTTTATGAAATCTGGATTTAGTTCCATTTTAATTAATTATTAATTCAAAATATTCGATATTGGCTTAAGATTTTATAAATGATAG
This sequence comes from Promethearchaeota archaeon, assembly GCA_019058365.1. Classification (GTDB taxonomy): domain Archaea; phylum Asgardarchaeota; class Lokiarchaeia; order Sigyniarchaeales; family SOKP01; genus Loki-b32. Next base: position 105,399 of record JAHPZE010000004.1, read on the forward strand.
AAAGAGTAAAAATCTAATCAACAACAATTCATTGATAAAAGTAAATTTTTCGCAATTTACATCTTATTAAGTGTTTTTGAATCGTCTATAATATCAACATCTTTTTCCTCTTTGCCTTCAACCTCTTCCTTTAATGTTTTTGAAGGTTTTGATTCATCAAAGGGAGTATTACATATCCAACACACATTTTCAGAATCAGTTAGAGCCGTAGAACACTTTAAACAGTAAAATGTCTTGCATTCAGGGCAAACATAAGTATTTCTTAAGATTTCGCTTTTACACACAATACAAATTTACTTTTCTTTAGAAGCTGAAACTAATTAGTACGCAATTTCAAAACATCAATACAATAAAAAAAGAAAAATAAAAAACTTATAATATTTATTCCCATGAATTTTGAATGAAACCACTTAACGGGTTAGAAGCATCTGTGGGAAACTAGTGGCAATGGAAATAGAGCTTTTTGAAACAACAGCTGAATCGACGAATTTAACTGGCTCATGAATCATCTTATTCATAATTTGACAATATAATAAATAAAGATATCAATTATAGATATATTAATTAAGTTCATTTTAGATATAACTTAACATAGAAAAAGACAAATTAAAAAAAAAGGAATTATTTGGTATATATTAATGGATTATAATGAATTTCAAGCTCAAAGCATTAAATTAACTGAGGCTCTTAAAAAATACTTAAATAAAAAAAATTTTCTTTATTATTTCGAAGATAGCATTCCTGATAGAGCTCTAAGAAGACCCGACATTATAGGACAAGAAAATAAAGAAATGGTATTTTATGAGATTAAATCTGGAAAACACATCAATTTTTTTGGAGTTTTAGAGCAATTAAATCAATACATTCAAGAAGGAAAATATAAGAAAGGGTATTTGGTTATTTCTAAAGGGGTTAATATACCAACTAGAGCTAAGAAATTATATAAAGAGCAAGGATTTGGTATATTGGAATTAGATATAAGTAAAGTTGAACCAGAACCTAAAAAGATCTTAGAATCAGAGGATCATACGAAAAAAAGTAAAGAATTCATAGAATATAGTAAATATAGGAGTGAATGGGCACAAAAACACCCTGGAAGTTTATCTTATCTCAAAGAGATCCTAATTTTTGTATTATGTGGAGAATTTTTAGTCAATGGAATTTGGGACTTAGTTTCTACACAAAATCTTATTTATTTATGGGTGGTAATCCCAACTAGTATTATTTTAGTTTTAGTATTTTTTTATCTTTACAGAAAAGAAAATAGAAACTAATAGCAAAACGAATTGAAATGGCTGAAAAACCTTATAATAAGGATGTCTTAAAAAGGAATTCTCATTTATTAGTAATCATCTATAAATAATAAGCTAGAAAATATTATGAAAATAAAATATTTTTCACAATTGTGGTATTCCGAAGATGAAACACTATGGAAATATTATTTAGAGCAATATAAAAAGCGAATCAATAAATCAAATCAAATTAAATTTGATAGATACTTGGAAAAATTAGAAGAAGAGATGTTAGAGAAATTTTCGCCTGAAAAATGGTATGATTTTCTATTAAATTTCTATTTCAAGTGGAAATATACTCAAGTGAATCGATATATAAGTCTAACAAATCATATTAAAAAATATAAGCGAGAAAATAATTTAGAAGAACTTAATGCTATAAAAACTGAGTTTTTACTTGCTGATAAAACTAAATTAAAAGAATCACTTGAAATATTATGTAAAATACATGGATTAGGTCCGTCGGGAGCTTCAGGATTATTAGCTTTATTATACCCAACACTCTATGGGACGATTGATCAATTTGTTATTAAGTCATTACAACAACTTGATGATTTTCCAGAGCTCAAATTCATCAATCCAGATAATCCGAGTGTTGAAGTAGTTGTTTTCATTATTGAAAAACTACAAAAAAAGGCAGAGGATATGAATAGATTGTTTAAGACCAATTTTTGGACACCTAGAAAATTAGATAAGGTAATGTGGGCATCCAGATAATTAATTTTTAGCATGAAATTCTTTATTTAGAAATTAGAATAGAATTTATAATTAATTCCGGTGGGAATAACGAAAAGACTTTTTTTAATTTTAAAAAAGCTGCTGGAAGTATGATATTTCAGGGTTATTTCTGGAAATTATCTAATAATAAACCTTATCAATTTCAAATGAATAATGTAAGAGATAACGCAATGTATAGCTCAAAAAAAATGAGTCCTCCAAACCTATCACCTGAAATAAGAAAAGAGAAACTGAAAAAAGGTCTTAATATTTTAGAAGAATTTCTTGAATTAATTTGAAAGACCGTAGGATAAGCCATTAATTATAAAGGATATGTTTGGTTAGCTTTACAAATAATTAGAAATAAAATAAAAAACCTATATAATTTATCCCCTTTTGACTTTTAGCAAAATTTAAGATGTTCTAAAAACATCGGTTGATGACTTGATAAATTTAAAAACAATCTAAAACAATCTGGACATCATCATAATCGTTCTTTTTCAAATCTTCTTCTTTAATGTAAAAATGAAGTCTCCCCCCACCACCCCATCTCCAATTAAGTTGCTCATCATCTCCTAATTGAAGAAGATGAATTTGATTAAGGAAAAATGGACCCTCTTGAATCATATCAGCATAGCCAAATAATGCATGATTACTAAACATATGATTATATTCTAAAATTTTACTTCGAATTTTTGAATAATTTCCATCAAAAATAGATTCTTCATTACAAGTAAACTTATCTCCTTTCATGAAAAGCAACAATTGAATAGAATCGGAGGGTAGATGGATATCAGGATAAAAAGAAATATAACATGTAGGAAATGTATAATTTTTGTTTGATGAAGGATTGTGAGTTTTAAGTAAAACCGATTTATCAACGGCATAATATATAACCCTCCATGCACCCTTATTTTTCGGATATTCAATTCCCCAATCTTCTTGTAAAGGATCATAAAAGAAGTAAAGAAATCCCGTATGTGAATGAAATTTACTACATTCAAAATCTTTTAAATCTTCTAAATTTAATTGCATTAAAAAACTTAAAGGTCGGTTTTTCCAATAAGGCCACTCGAACTCTGGGGGTACATCTGGATTTCCACCTAATTTTGAAAATCCTATATTCCGCGGTGATTCTTTCCCAACATAAAGTTTATCTATTAATAACCTCCATTTAACTGCACTCATTATTTCGTCTTCATAACTACTAAGTTTATTTTTTTTTAATATAGCTCGAAATTTTTCTTTCCAATTTTTTTCATTTCCAGAGGTTTTATATTTTGTAATTTTCATTAATGCTGTCTTATTTATTAAATCTGAATCACTACCAATTGTTAATTCTACAGGTAAACTATATATATTCATAGGAGGAATCAATAATGAGTGATTACCTCCTATATCTAGAAATTTTAATGATTTAAGGTTGTTTGTCGATTCAGGAAGTGAAGTTAATTTATTATCAAATAAATCTAATCTTTCAAGTAAATTTAAATTACCAATAGTGTCAGGTAGAGATGTTAAATTGCAATGAGTTAAATCGAGGGCATTTAAGTAAACTAAATTTCCAATTGATTCAGGAAGATAAGAAATATTACTGTATCCTAACCAAAGTCTTACAACATGGTTGTTTTTAACTTTGTAAGCATTAAACATCTCATCATGATATCCATAATCAATGATTAGTTGTTCATAGATTAGAGCTTGTAGATCTTTAAGAGCTTGAGCTTCAGGAATGGGAAGTGTTTTCTGAAAAAAATTAAAAATAAATTTATCTATTCGATTTCCAAATCCGTGATATTCGTATCCTTTAAGTCTAATACTTGTGAATATCTGTTTTAATAAATCCAATTGTTGATCTGCGAGTAGTTCAAATAAATCTTCGACTGTTAATAGAGCTAACCAACCATAAACTTTGATATTAACTATCTCATTATAATCTTGACTCTCAATGAAAGTTCTAATTAGTTTTTGAACAGGATGAGATATACTCATACCAATTTTTATCATAAATGCTTCAACTAGGTCCCAAGGATTCTCAAATATTTCAGAATGGAAAATTGTGTAATAGAAATTTCTAATAAATTTTATCATTAAATCTTCAGAAAGTTTAAAAAGATCTTCTTTTTCTAAATAGTGATATAATTTTAGCCATACCAAGCTTTCAATTTGTCTTTTTTCGCTTTTTTTTAATAATTCGATAATTATTTGCTTTATAAGTTTAGAATAATTCTCTGGAAAAACAAATCTCTCAAATTCTCGTTTTTGAAGCTTTTTTACAGCTTCAGTAAACATATCTACAGAATAAAGTTTATAATCATTCCAGATATCTTCGAAATCTTTTATATCTAAAAAGTGGAATAGCCTATTATTAAATAGAAAAATTATTTCATCAAGGTTGGATTCCTTTAAAGCATTAATTATATTTTGTTTAATACTTAAGGATTTAAGACTTTTTATCTTATCTAATTGATTTTCTTCTAATCTAATGAATTTAAGGTTTTTTAATTTAGATTTTAAATCTGGTATAAATAGGAGCTTATTTTTTCTTAAATCAAGTTCACAAAGATTATGCAAATTTCCTATAGAACTAGGAATTGTTAAAAGTCGATTAAAATCCAAATGTAATTTTTTAAGCGAACTCAAATTCCCTATTCTATCTGGAAGTTCTTCTATCTCATTAAAACTTAAATCTAATATTTGAAGTTTCTTTAAATTCTCAATTGAAGAAGAAATTTTTACAATTCTATTTGTATTCAAATTTAATTCTTCAAGTTTGGTTAAATCACCTATCCAATCAGGGAGAATAGAGATTTTGTTTTCACATATATTTAATTTTCTAAGATTTTTCAGATTTTTAACCCATTCCGGTACCTTTTCAATGTTATTCCATCTTAAACTTAATTCTTCAACCCAAATTAATTCACCTAACCAATCAGGAAAAATTAGACCTATCGTGGCCATAAAAGATAAACTTTTTAGATTTTTTAGATTTTTAAGTAAATTTGGGATGTTTTTTGTCTTATAACTGTAATCTAAATGTAATTCTTGAAGCCAAGTCAATTTACCGACAATCTCAGGAACCTCTGGAAGTGTTTCTAAACATAGAGATAAGGATTTAAGTTTTTTTAAATTAATTAATGAATCTGGTAATGCTTCTAATTTTTCATTATGACTTAAATCTAGTATTTTTAAATTAACAAGATTTCCTATTGAATCTGGAAGAATCTCGAAATCATATTCTGAGTAGACTTTTAAACTTTCAAGAGATTTAATATAACCTATTTCTTTTGGTACTTTTAATCTTCCATAACCCGAACCTACAATTCTGATTGTTAATTCTTTTAAGTCTAAAGATTTTAAATCTTCTTTATCAATAACATCAATACAATCTTCATAGATTAACCAATTTATCATCTCTTCAGCCTCATCGATACTTTTTAATTTTTCTACAGAATATTGTCTTAAAATTTCTTTTGCATGAATCACTCCTCTAAATTTGAGTTCTTCTAAGAGTCGAACAGCTTCTTCAATACCAGCATTCAAAACTGGTTCATAATTAAAATCTTCAAAAATTTTATTAATTTCTCCTTCACTTATGTTTTTAAAGTATCCATTATCTATAAGAAACCAAAAGGACGAAGGCTCTCCCAGTTTTAGTCTTCTAATTTTTTCTTTCTCTATCATCTCTCTAGCATCTGGGTCCCCAATTTCATCAAGTTTTACTAGTATAGAATTTACCACTTCAATATTTTTCGATTTAAAAAGTGCGTTTTTTAAATTTGGATTACTATTAATGAAAATTTGCTTTATACAATCTGAATCAAGATATAAATCAAAAAAAGTGTCTTTATTGTAAAATTTTTTATAAAGTAAAAAATCAATCAAATGTAAACAGCCACTTTTCAATCTTTTCATTAATTCACCCTTTATAACTTTTTGAGCTATTGGATCGCCTGATATCTCTAATTTGTGTAATAATTGGAAAGCATGTTCCCCATAAATTAATCTTGTATCATAATTGTTTTTTGCCCATGGATTTAAGTTACTACATAATTTTTCATACCAATATTCAGGGATAAATGATCTTCTTTTAACTAATCGTCTTTCTTCTTTTTCCTTTTCATCAATTTTTTCGAGAGCATCATCTATAGAATCAACATTATAAGAAGATTTAACTTCATCAATTGAAATATCCATATATTTAAAACTACGCATTTTATATTGTTCTTTTTTAATATAAATCACTGGTTTATTATCTTCTAATTTCACAGTAAGAAATTCATTAATATTGCATTCCTTCAAATCTAATTCTGACCCTTTTTATATTATAATTCTTGTCTTATAATTGTATATGACACTCAAAATTATAAATTATTTTGATCCTATGAGCCTTTTTAATTTTTATATTAAGGAGTTTCAAAAACCTCAAAAATGTCCCAAATTTTCATATGTATTGAAGTAAGTTAAATTCTAATTAGTAAAAATACAATAAAAAAAGAAAAATAAAAAACTTATAAAATTTATTCCCGTTTAATTTGGGTTAATCTTCTTTGCGGATTAGAAGCATCGGTGAATCACTTGTGGACCCATTTCCTTGTATTCTCTGCGTGTAACCCACATACGATGGAACGTTTTGAGGGACGAGAGAATGCTTCCACCAATCCATACTGAGTACATACGCTCTGGAGGTGCGATAATCTTTACATCAACACTTTCAGGAATTTGCTCCTTAATTTCCTTAGTCAACCTTTCTTTGATACCAGGAAACATTGTGGAACCACCAGAAAGCACGATATTGCTGTATAAATCTCTTCGAAGATCAACATCACATTCTGAAATGGCACCTACTATAACATCATCAAGAGGTTCTAATTCTTTACCAATTACACTCGGATTAAAGAAACATTCAGGAGCAAGGAATCTTTCGACACCAACATTTATAGTTTCTCCATCAGGAAGCATATAGCTCTTTTCCATCCCAGCTACTTTCTTAGAAAGCATCATTTCTTTTTCAGGATCAATTGCCACATAGCATAATTTTTCCTTGATATCTCGAACTATTTCTTTTTCTGCTGATGTTGTAAAAGAATATCCCTTTTGTCGAAGAAGTCTCTGCAAATAGGTTGTAATATCTCGGCCTGCTAGATCGATTCTTTGGATAGCATGGCTTAAGGCGAATCCCTCGAAAATTGGTACAACGTGGGAAACTCCATCACCAATATCTATAACACATCCGGTAGTACGACCAGAAGCATAAAGACTCAATACTGCTTGCATTGCTACATAAAGAGCAGGGGTATTGAAAGTCTCAAACATAATTTCAGCCATTTTTTCACGGTTTGGACGTGGATTTAATGGTGCTTCAGTCAAAAGAACCGGGTGTTCACTTGGATCGATACGCAAGTCAGTATAAAAAGTGTAGTGCCAGATTTTCTCCATTGCAGTCCAGTCTTCAATGATACCATGTTCAACAGGGAACATTAACTTTAAAACGCCCTTTAATTGCATAGCTTCCTCACCAATATAGTACTCCCGAGTATAGTGCTCAACATCAGTCATGATACTTTCATACTTAGGATAACCAATTAGTGTAGGGAAAACTGACCTTGGTTGATCCTCACCAGCAAATCCATTCTTGGAGATTCCGGTACCATTGTCAACAACCAGGGCTTTTGCATTCAAAAAGCTTTCTTCCTCTGCCATATTTCTAATTCAGCTCTTAATTTTAATTATTTTTTTTATTCGGTTAATTTCTTCGATTATTTTAATTTAAATATTTTCTTAAAAAACTTATTGCTAATTTTTTCTTATTATTTATCTTTAAATTGATAAATTTCAAGATTAAAATTAACATAATAATAAAGAAACTTCTTTATAAATTTTTTGAATACAAAACAAAAAATCATTATAAATGTATGTAAAATCGCTTTTAAGTATATGTACAAATTTGGTTATTTTTCAGTCGTTTAGAACAACAAATTTCAAGTTCAATTTCAATTAGTTAATTTTGTCATCGTAGTTTTGAAAACAAAAATAGAAGATATAGTAAATTTTCTACTGAAAAATCGATAATAAACTTATTATTGATGAAAGATCTAAATATTACATGATAATAAAGAGGGGTTTCCCATTTTATATAAATTTAGTTAAAAAGTAGTTATAAATATGCCTGAAAGTGGAACAATATTATATGATTTAAACAAGGTTTTTATTCCTTGTCGAACAGTGTTAGAAATGGAAGCCCTAACTTCTCTTTTTCTAGAATATTATAATTATGATGAAATCAAGGAATTACCACAAAGTCAACCATCAAGTGAAAAATTAATAGAAAAATTTCACGTGATAGATTGCGAACCCCTTGAACATATCATTGAATATTTTATCGAAGTCATCGTAAGTAAACTAAAACCAATTGTTATGTATGCCAGAGAACATCACGATAGATTTAGGATGGGAAATGTGGAGGCATATACAAAGACAAGATTATGTTTATTTTTAGCCTTACATCGATTAAAGGTGAAGTTCTTAGTTATTAAGAATTTTATGGATAAATTTAAAGAGAAAAATTTCAACTTAGATGCCTCTGAAGACCAAAAGTACTTAGGAGCACATACATTTCTTTCTGCTTTTTATGAGTATTATTATGAGAAGAATAAAATGAATCTTAAACTAATGCTATCTTCAAAGAGGATGTCAGAGAGAGTAAGTGAATTAATGGATACTTCTAAAACTATAACAAATGAAGATATTATCAACGCAATTACTTTTAAAAAGTTCCTCGACGATAAGAATAGGATCAAATTTATTATGAAAGAGATAAAAGCCTCTTTATTTGTTTGTAGAATAATGTTTGCACAAATGGATGTGTATAATCCCTTTACGATAGCAGGGGAAGCAATGATTGATGCAGAGGAGATGATGATTAGCCAAGATTTCATTCCAGAATTAATTCCAGCAATCTCACAATGGTATGCTGAAAAACATATGTCGCAACTGGAAGATTGTTTTAGAGCCTATGAATTTATGATGCATAGAGTCTTAGAGGGTATAAATTATGCTGTTAAAATAGCTTCGGGAGGACAAATTGACCTTGAATTAGATAGTGCTATCTATAACACTGGAAATATCTTTGAGCTATAATTTTAAATATCGAACTTAAAAATTGGACTCGAAATATCATATATAACTGAGACTTTATTTTTAATTCAATAAAAAAAGGATTAAGAATATTTGTTAACATGAAGACTGAAACATTAGAAATGAAGCGTGAAGTTTGGGAATATTTCAGACAATATAGGCAAGCACCTATAAAAAAACGATATTTAGAAAAACAAAATGCCCTTGATATGAATCTGGTAACAAAGCAATATAAAAAAAGTGATATTTAAAAAAAAAACGCTTTAATCCAAGTACAACTGAAAATTTTAGAGTTCTATTTATTCTTTAAGGTATGTTCTGCCCTTTCAATTTTCTTATTACTCCATTCCTTTACTTTAGCCAACATTTCCATTTTATTATTTGGTCTATTTAATTCAATTGGTTCTTTTATGTATCCTTTATTTAAGGCATTATTATAAACTTTTTCACCAATTTTTGTCCTAATTATTGCAGTTGTTAATTTTTCTGGTGAACCAAGACCACCAAAAGAAATATCCGCATAAATATTGGAAAAATCAGGACATGCATAACAAGCCGGTCGTCCAATGTCGTGTAAATCTGAAAATGGAATGTTCAAATTAGTCCCATTTTTAAAGTATAATATAAGCTCTTCTCGCACGTTCATACTTTCAACATCTTCAAATGAAAAATTGAATTTTTTTTCTAGGTTTTTCCTATCTTCATCATTGAATGAGAAGTTCAGATAACAAAACAGACCAAATGTGTACTTAACAATATGTGCGGGTAGAATACTTAATTCTTGCATTTTTCTAATTGAATTAATTTGACATGGAGTACCGACAACAGCTACATTTAATAAATCAGAACTCCTGACTTTTTTCAACGCTATATTAGAAGCTATGAAGGTATTATATTTTTCTAGTCCCACTACTTGGCTAGAAAAGTCAAAATGAGAACCAGCAGCTTCAATTAAATCTTCTTTATTTGTTGCTAAAAATGAAGTGCGATTAAAAGGGCCTTTCCTTTTACAGACAATTGCTCCATCAATTAATTTATTTTCTAATAAATAATTTAAAATTGCTGTAACCACACCACCATCAGTTGCTCTTTTTCTAATTTCTTCAGAGGAAGCATGACAAGAAGCTATTTTTAGCTGATTTCCTATAGGAGCATCATAACTAAATTTTTTATTTAATTGATCATTAAGTACATGAGTTTGAGGACATATAAAATAACAAATACCACACTTAAGGCATTTGTCTTTGTTTATGTATTTGGGGGGTCCTGATTCTGACATTTCAATAGCTTTAATTTCACCAGCTGAACAAAAACTAACACACCCACCACATTCTCCACATAATCCTTTTTCATGAACTTCTATTATCAAATCCTCAAATGTTTTTGAGACTTTACTAGTAGCCAATTTTTTTTCACCTATTATTGGTTAATTTTAAAAATTTATATTTTTTATTTAATATTCATTTGGCATTTTTTTAAGTTCAGCAAGAGAAAAGACGGGACCATCAGCGCACACAAATTTATTTCCTATATTACATCTTCCACATTTCCCAATTCCGCACTTCATTCGCATTTCTAAACTATTTAGGATTTGTTCATCTTTCCAATTTAATTCTTCCATAACTGCGATCGATGTTTTAATCATTATTGGTGGTCCACAGATAACAGCGACAGCGTTATCAGAACTTGGAGCAACTTTTTTAACTATGGGTGCAACAAATCCTACATCTTCAGTCCATCCTTCTGCTTCACGATCAATAGTTAAAACTACCTTAATATCATCTCGTTTCTTCCATTCATCTAAAATATCTCGATACAATACTTCTCCAGGATCACGATTTCCATAAATTACTGTTATATCACCATAATCTTTTCGATTTTTTTCATCTAGTAAATAAATTACTAGTGATCTTAGAGTTGAGAATGCAAATCCTCCTCCAATGACCACAATATTCTTGCCTTTCATATCTTCGACTGGCCAACCATTTCCACAAGGACCTCTCACACCTATCGTATCTCCAATTTCACAATTATGAAAACTACTAGTTACGGTTCCCATCTTTTTAATTGTAAATTTGATAGTACCTTCTTCTGTGGGTGATGAAGCGATCCCTATTGGACATTCTCCTTTCCCTATTAAACTAATTTCGGCAAATTGTCCTGGTATATAGTTAAATTTCTCGTAATCTTCTTCCTTTTTAAATTCTAATTCGATAGTTTTAATATCATTTACTTTATTTTCAGAAACTATCGATTTAACTTTAGTAAGATACGGAATATAAGGATTAGGCAACTATTTTCTCATCCTCCTTTTTTTCTATATTTATTATTTTATTTAATATTACTCGAAGGTCATTATTAGCAGGACATACAATAACGCATCTACCACAACCAACACATCCCAATAAATCATAATTTGTGGGATAATAACTGAATTTATGCATAATTCGATTTCGACACCGTTGGATTTTTGTATCTCTAGGATTATGACCACTTGTTTCCATTGTATAAAGACACGATTGGCAGGTATCCCATATTCTAATTCTTCTACCACGATTATTATATTGATCAGTTTCATCAATCACATCAAAACACGTACAAGTTGGGCATAAATAGGCACAAGAACCACATCCTATACATGCTTCACTAATTTCATCCCATACAGGATCTTCAAAACACGTTGATAAATTCTCAACAACTTTATCAACATCGATTTTTGTAGTAATTAATTCTTCTGCTTTTTTGGCCAATTCCTCAGCTTTTTTCAGATCATTTTTGGTCGCAGCAGAAAGCCATGACAACTTCTGAATTACAGCTTTCCCTTTATCGCTGATTCCTTCAACTAAATAAGTCTCTCCTAAATCAGTTAGAAATACGTCCATATTCTCTTTATTGAAAGGATTTCCACCAACAGATGTACAAAAACAAGTTGTTCTTGGAGTGTTACAGCCGATTCCGATAATTAAAGCATTTTCTTTTTTTTTTAGATAGATTTCATCTTCCACGTTTCCATGAAATGAAAAGAATTTTGCCATTAATTCAAAACTATACGCATCGCATGGACGGATGCCAAATATTAAGATTTTTTGATCTAGATCTTGTCTATCAGTAATTTCAACATTCTTCTCATCTAAAGTGTATTCAAATAACACTTCTTCTTGAGGAAATAAAACTGATTTCGGTGGAATTTTAGAATTCAAATAATCTAAAACTATATCTTCTGGCTTTTCAATTTTTTCGAAAACGATATTTCCCTTCTTGTTAATAGGAGCATAAAAATCATACTCTCCTACAACTTCATTATATAATTTTCCAATTTGATCCTTTTTTAATATTTTCTGATCCATTTTTTAACTCACCTTTTCAATCTTCCTCCAACATAAATTCCTCTTCATCCTCCATTTCAAAATCCATCATTGGGGGAAGAGTCTCTGCATTCAGGCCTGAAGTGTAATCAAATCTTTCTTTCGTAATTTTTTCTAATTTTCTTGTGATAAAATTCAGATCTATACCAACGGGACATACTGATGAGCATGCCCCGCACGCTACACATCTACCTGCCAAATGTTGTGCTCTAATTAAGTGAAATGTAAATATGTCTTGGTACTCAGTTGTTTTACCAAACCATATAGGCATATTTTGATCAACAAAACAAAGATTACAATAGCACACAGGACATGCTTGACGACAACTGTAACAAAGAGTGCATACTTGCAAAATATCTTTAATATAATCCCATTTTTCCCTAGCAGATTTAGCTTCAAATTCAGCGATATCTGAAAATTCGTCATGTATGGATTCAAGTTCTTTACATTCACCTATACAATTAGCCTCAGTAGCAGAAGGAGATTTTACTTGACACACCTTACATAGTTCATTAATGTATTGATCATAGGGAAATTTTTTCTCCCAGTCTATCCCTTTTACGATAATATCATCTCCAGATATAGAAACATCTAGAATCTCCTTTTCTCCAATTTCCATATCGATTTTACTTCTGTTTACAATTCCGTTGCAATTAAACCCTATCATCTTTATATTATCCAGATCTACTTGTTTCTCTACAGCTAAAAGATTTATTGCCCGACCAACACAACCTTTAGCAACAATTCCGATTCTCAAAGACTTTCCTTCTGAATCACAAAGTTGTGGCATTAAAGGGGCTAAATATCTAGCTAAATTCATATAACATAAGTTATTCCAAATTAATTTATCTACATCTTCTTCTTTTCTGATAATAATTGGTATAGAACTTAAGGGTATAGTACCTTGAGAATAACCAATTACTACATCAACTTGATTTTCGCTAAGCAACTTTTTAGCATTTTCTCTTATTGAACTTGTAATTTCCTTATTATCTGTTTCGATTCCCATTCTTAACACCACTCCTTTTGAAATTTAGTATTTGGTCCTAATGCTTTAACAATTTTCGTCGCTTTCCTAACCAACACAGCAAAGCGTTCACCCTCCGCGGCAGAAGCCCACATAAATTGAACTCTCCCGGGTTCAATCCCAAAAAATTCTAAGAGTTCTTTTAATATTGCAAAACGCCTTCGAGCAACTAAATTACCGCTGATATAATGACAATCTCCCGGGTGGCAACCACTCACTAAAATTCCATCCCATCCATCAATCAGACTTTTTACTATGAAATAGGGATTGACGCGTCCGCTACACGGGACACGAACGATTCTTATGTTAGGCGGATACTGAATTCTACTCACGCCCGCTAGATCTGCGCCCGCGTAAGAACACCAATTACATAAAAACGCAATGATCTTTGGCTCCCAATCCTTCTCACTTTTCTTTTCCAAAACTGTTTCAGTCATTTTTTTTAACCTAAATTTTTTTTTAGCCAATGCGGCCAGTTATCATAGCATATATTTGTTCGGCTGTAAAGCCTAATATATCGATTGCACTACATCGACAATTCCCACTACAAGCTCCGCACCCTTTACATAAAGCTTGATTAATTGATGCTACTAATCCAAATCTTCTATCTTCAATTAGCTCTATTGCATTGTACGCACAATTCTCTACACACATACCGCATCCTATACAACGAGCCATATCAATTACTGCTGTTTTACCTTCTGCTTCAATTTCTTCTTTAGAAAGAATTGTACATGCTCTTGAAACAGCAGCATTAGCTTGTGAAATTGAGTCTTCAATAGTTTTCGGACAGTGAGCTAATCCCGCAACGAATATTCCTTCTGTAGCGAAGTCTACTGGACGAAGCTTAACATGGGCTTCTAAATAAAAATTATCATCATTTAAAGGTACTTTTAGCATTTTAGCAAGTTCTTCATTTTCCTCGTAAGATGCAACAATTCCAGCACTTAATACTAATAAATCTGCGGGGATTGATAAGTTTCCCGCTTTTGTAGTTGTAACTTTTACATTTAATGAAGAATCCTCAGTAATAATTTCTGGAGGATTATTTTCATCATATCGAAGGAAAATGACACCTTCTTCTCTTGCTTTTCTATAATATATTTCTTTAAATCCATAAGTTCTAATATCTCGAAATAGAATAGTAACTTCAGTTGATGGATTTAATTTCTTGACGAGTAAGGCATTTTTTATAGCTTCTGCGCAACACATTTTACTACAATAAGGATGTTCATCGTTTCTTGAGCCAACACATTGAATCATAACAACTGACTTTTTATTCTTAATAACGCTATCTGTGTTTAGCATCTCTTCAAACTCTGATTGTAAAATTACATTTTTATTTTGACCATAGAGAAATTCTTTTGGTTTATATTCATTAGCCCCTGTAGCTACAATAACAACTCCATGATCAAATTCTGCTCTTTCTTTTTTCGAACCATGCATAACTGAAGTTTTAAAGTTACCTATATATCCATCTAAACTTTCTATTTCAGCATTAGTATAAACGTGAATAAATTTATTAGACTTAACTTGATCTATTAGATCTTTTAAATAAGCTTGAACATCTCCTCCTTCAAGGGTATGATAAATATGTTTGGCAAAACCTCCTAATTCTGTTTCTTTTTCAACTAAGTGAGTTTCGATTTCTTGGTTTGCTAAATTAAGAGCAGCAACCATACCACTTATTCCTCCACCAATTACCATTGCCTTTTTTGTTACTCCTAACTTTATTCTATCAATTGGAGCGATTCTTCTTGCCTTATTCACAGCCATCCTCACAAGGTCTTTTGCCTTTTGAGTAGCCTCCTCAGGTTGTTTCATATGAACCCAACTACACTGATCGCGAATATTCGCCATTTGAAATAAATATCTATTCAACCCTGCTTCTCTAATTGTCTCTTGAAATAAGGGTTCATGAGTTCTAGGAGTGCATGATGCTACAATAACTCGATTAAGATGAAATTCTTCTATTTTTTCTTTTATTATTCCTTGAGTATCAGCAGAACATGTATATAAGTTACGATCTGACATAACAACATTTGGGAGCGTTTTTGCATATCTAGTTACTTCTGGAACATCCACATATCCCCCTATATTAATTCCGCAGTG
Source organism: Promethearchaeota archaeon (assembly GCA_019058365.1). Lineage (GTDB taxonomy): Archaea > Asgardarchaeota > Lokiarchaeia > Sigyniarchaeales > SOKP01 > Loki-b32. Next base: position 121,049 of record JAHPZE010000004.1, read on the forward strand.
ACAAATAAATACACCAATTCTAGGGGGTTGTCCTGCTACGAAAATTTCTGGAGGTAATGTTTTTTCTGTAATTAAGGTTCCTCTCTTTTCATATAATATTTGATGAACACATCCAGCTGCCGCACTTGCTTGAGTTACTGTCTCAGGGATATCTTTTGGTTGAGAAAAAGCACCACATGCAAAGATACCGGTTCTTGAGGTTTGTACTGGATTAAAAACATCCGTTTTAGCAAATCCAAATTCGTTTAATTCAATACCAAATTTCTCAGCAAGATATTTTGCATCATTTGGTGGATTTAATCCGACACCAAGGACAACCATGTTATATTTTTCTTCAATCACTTTCCCATCCTCAGTTTCATAATGGAGTATTAAATCTCTTGTCTCAGGAACTTCGGTAACCGAAGAAATTCGGCTTCTAATATACCGGACACCGTATTCTCCTTGAGCCCTAATAATATATTTATCAAAATCTTTTCCATAAGCTCTTATATCCATACTGAAAATGGTAGGTTTTACTTCATGTTGATGCTCATGAGCAATCACAGCTTCTTTTGCTGTATACATGCAACACACAGAAGAACAATACGGTTGCCCCTCTCCCGTATAATCTCGAGATCCAATACATTGAAGGAAAGCAACTTTTTCTGGAATATCGCCATTAGAAGGTCTGAGTACTCTTCCAGTATATGGTCCACTCGCGCTTAATATACGTTCAAACTCTATACTCGTGACTACATTTTTATATATTCCATAACCATATTTGTTTGCTTCTCGAGGGACAAATTCATCAAATCCAGGAGCCAGAACTATTGCCCCTACATTAATATCTACTTCTTCATCCTCTCGTTCATATTCTACTGCTTTTGCTTTGCAAACCCCAGCACACACTCCACATCCAATGCACATATCTTTATTGATTGCATAAACGAGTGGAACAGCTTGAGGATATTTTACAGAAGTAGCATGATATTTAGCTAATCCTTCATTAAATACATCAATTGCTTCTACTGGACAATTTCGACCACACACACCACATCCAGTACATATATTTGGATTTATATATAAAGATTTTTTTTTTACTTTAACTGTGAAATTGCCTGCTTCTCCTGAAACATCTAAAATCTCACAATTAATACTTAAATCAATATTCTGATGTCTGCCGGTCTCGACTAGCTTAGGGCTGACTATACACATCGCACAGTCATTTGTGGGAAAAGTTTTATCCAATTGGGCCATTACGCCACCTATACTTGTTGACGACTCAATCAAGTAAACTTTATAACCCGAATCACCTAAATCTAGCGCTGCTTGAGAACCTCCAATACCAGCGCCAACAACCATTACTGCTCCAACTTTTTCCATCTTTTTATCTCCTCTACAGTTTGTAAAATGTTGGTGTAATTCCTGATAATTCTCCGAAGTCGACTTGACCTCGACTTTTTAAAGTCACTATATGTTCTAAAACTATACTTGGGTCTATCTTTAATTCTTTTGCTAAGTCTTTTACAGACATAGATTCTTTTTCTAATGAAACTAAAATTCTATGTCGATTATATTCATCTCTTATTGCTGAATCAAAAATCTCATTAAATCTATCAAGTGATATAGTTTCTCCGTATACATTTTCTTGTTCTGTAATTTTTCGTTCTCTTCCAACAAGTGCTCTCATTCTATCACTTCCTGCAGCATCTTCAATAGCTTTTAATTTTTCAAGAATTTCATCATCTGGATTATCTCCACCCGCTGGAGATGGACCAAGTGTCTTAATTTGATCTGTAAATTCTGTAATAACTTGAGCATATCTAGCACCTTCTGAAGCAGATACCCAATCCAATCTTATTCTATCCTCAAAACCAATCAGTGTTAGGAATCTTTTAACCATATCAAATTTCTTCTCTGCCTCGTAATTTCCTTCAAGATAATGACAGTCTCCTAAATGACACCCTAAAACTATTACACCATCAGCTCCAACTCGGAGCGCTTCAAAAATAAATTTTGGGTCTATTCGACCACTACACATAACTCTTATAACTCGTATATTTGGGGGGTATTGCATTCTGCTAACTCCCGCTAAATCTGCTCCCGCATAAGAACACCAATTACATAAAAATCCTAAAATTTTCGGTTCAAAACCCATGATATTAACTACCTCCAAATGCATATATTTCAGATAATATTTGCTCATCTGTAAAATGCCTTATTATTATAGCGTGATTAGTACAAGTCGCTCCGCAAACACCACATCCCTTGCAAAGAACTTGAGTTATTTCAATCTCGTCATCTTCATTCTTACTTATAGCTTTATATGGACATACTGTTATACAGACTTCACATCCAGTACATAAATTCTTATTATATTCAGGTAGAAACGATGTTGCACCCTCTACTTCTATAGTATCGTGAGATATAATTGTACTTGCCCTTGCTGCTGCCGCATAACCTTGAGTTATGGATTCTGTAATATCTACTGGCCATTTTGCTGCTCCACATAAAAAAATTCCATCTGTAGCGAAATCCATAGGGCGAAGTTTCACATGAGCTTCTAAAAAGAATTTATTCTCTTCTAATGGAACTTTTAGCATTTGAGCTAATTCTTTATTATCATCATTGGCGATTAATGGTGTTGATAAAACAAGGAGATCATAAGGAATACTCATTTCATCTCCTATATATTCATTAAATACTTTAATTACATCCTCTTCTACAATTGGTTCTTTTTCGAGTTTGTAGCTAATAAAGACTACTCCTGCTTCCCTTGCTCTTCTATAATATTCTTCATAATATGTTCCAGGAGTATATAAATCTCTAAACAATATTGTTATATTCGCTGAGGGATTTTTTTCTTTTATGATTAAGGAATTCTTTAAAGCAGTCATACAACATACATTTGAACAGTAACCTCTCTCTTCATTACGAGCTCCTACACATTGTATCATTACAATATTCTGAGCATTTACATCAATATTTCTTAATTTGCTTTCTAATTCATATTGAGTAATTCTTATTTTACCATCATAACCAAATTTTCCAATGGGGGTTAGTAGAGAGGCACCAACAGCAACTATAATAATACCTATAGTCAAATCAGTACTTTTGCCATTTTGCTCAACTTCAATCTCATAATTACCTACAAAGCCTTCAATATTCTTTACTTTTGCTGAAGTATAAACAGTTAAATTAGGATTACTTTCAATCCTTTTCTTTAAGCTTTCTAGAAGTTCAGAGGCATCTTGATTTGTAGGGAATAACTTATTAATGATATTCAACTTGCCACCTAATTCATTTGCTTTTTCTACTAAATGCGTTTCAAATCCCTGATTTGCTAAACTAAGAGCGGCAGTCATTCCTGAAACACCTCCACCAATCACTAGTGCGGTAGATGTTGCTTTCACTGTAATGTTTTCTAGTGCTTCAAGTTTCGATGCTTTTGCTACACCCATACGAATTACGTCTTTAGCTTTTTCAAATGCTTCTACTGGATATTTCTGGTGAACCCACGTGTCTTGATCACGAATATTGACGAACTCAAATAAATACTCATTGACCCCTTCTTCTTTGATGCAATCACGGAATAGAGGTTCATGAGTCCTCGGAGTGCATGAAGCGACAACAACTCGATTCAGATTATGTTCTTTAATCCCCTTTTTTATCTGAGCTAATCCTGTTTCTGAACACGTATATAAATTATCTTCAGTAAATACAACATTGGGTAAAGATTTAGCATATTTTGCTACTTCTTTAACATCTATAAGACCTCCGATGTTTGAGCCACATGAACAAACAAAAACTCCGATTCGGACTTCATCCTTTTCTTTTTCAGCCATACTATCTACAACCTCCTTTAATCACTTCTGCTGCTCTTGCTGCTGTCCCACTTGCTTCAGCAACCGAGCGAGGTATATCCATTGGTTCACGAGCACAACCACATGTGAAAATACCTTCTACACTCGTTTCTACCGGAAAAAATGGATCAGTTTTTATAAAATTATATTTATTTAATTCAATTCCTAATACATCTGCTAATCTCTCAATCCCTTGTGAAGGAATAATGCATGTTGCTAAAACTGCTAAATCTACTTTCATTTGTTTTATTTCTGATGTATTAAGATCTTCATAAGTAATAATAGGACTTTCATCCTCATCTACATCAATATGTGAAACTTTACTTTTAATATATTTGATATTATATTCATCCTCTCCTCTATGGAGAAAAGATTGAAACCCTTTCCCTCCCGCTCTCATATCAATATAAAAAGCATATGATTCTAAATCATTATTATGTTCATAGGCTATCATTGCTGCTTTTGTACAATACATGCAGCATATAGAAGAACAGTACTTTTGATCTCTATCTGAACGTGAACCTATGCATTGTAGAAAAGCAATTTTTTTAGGGTCCACCCCATCAGATAATCTTCTTAAATGCCCTTCGAGTGGACCAGAAGCACAAATTAACCGTTCAAATTCTAAGGAAGTTACCACATTTCTATATTTCTTATAACCATAATTAGCAAGAGGATTGATATCTTCAAATAACCCATATCCTGGTGCGACAATTATACAACCAACATTATCAATTTCTAAAATTTCGTCTTTTTGTGTAAAATCAATTGCTTCTGCACCACAATTCGTAGCGCATAATCCACAAATTCCATAATTTAGATATACGCATGAATTTTTATCAATAATATAAACAGGAGGAACTGCTGAAGGAAAAGGAATATACACAGCTGCCCTATTTTTCAAGTTTGCATCAAAATAATTTGGAACACCTCGCACAGGGCAAATTGTAGCACAATCTCCACAATTTGTACAAACATCTTCCTTTACATAACGGGCACGTTTAAGAACTTCTACAGTAAAATCTCCACTTGTGCCCTCTATTTTTTGTACTTCTGAAAGAGTATAAAGACTAATATTAGGATGCCTATAACATTCTGATAATTTTGGTGCTAAAATACAAATTGAACAATCTAACGTGGGAAATGTCTTGTCTAATTGTGCCATTTTTCCTCCAATAACAGGACTTTTTTCTATTAAATGAACTTTTATTCCCATATCTCCTAAATCTAAAGCTGCTTGAATACCAGCAATACCTGCTCCAATAATAAGAGCACTTTTAGAATTTTTTTCCAATCATATCACCTTTTATTTATTTCTTCACTTTTAGTGAAGTCATTTTTTTTAACCAATTGATTTTTTTAGGTCGCCATTCTGATATTTGATTTGCTGGAATAATATATCGCTCGATATAACCTGTCGCAAGTAAAGAATCTATTAAACTACGTCCCTTCTCAGTTCGAGTAAGTATCATTGAATAACCAGTAGGAGCTCCAGAGGCTCCGATACTAAGATCTGAAAATTTCCCTACAAATTCATCACATTCATGACAATGATTCCTTACAGCATCGTCAAGATCTTTAATATTTACTTCTTTAACAGAGTCGTCTTTTGATGTGACAAAAAAATTCTTCTTAATATTTGTTTTTTTTATCTCTGAAGGATTTATTTGTGATTTTGACTTAAGAGTATCCATTAATTTATCATAATCAAAATTTTCAAAACAAAAAAGACCAATTACGATACTTATAACATGTGCAGGTTTAATATTCAAAAGCTTCATCTTACTAATAGCTCTACATTGGCATGGTGTACCAATAAAAGCAATTCGCAATTGATCGGCATCATAAATACGTTTCTTTTGGGAAATAATATCTTCTGCTATTTGAGTTAAATCTTTTAATGGTAAAATATTAGATGAAATCGAATATCGAGTTCCTGCTGATCTTACCAATTCATCTTTACTGTATATTATTTTAGGTATTGGTTTATAATTTTCATCATATTCAGATACAATTGCGGCATCAATGTTATTAGTATCAAACAAATATGTTAAAAGAGTTGATACAATGCCTCCATCTTGTCCAACTTTTTTGATCTGTTCATTAGTGGTTTTAGCAGCAAAAATATCAATTATATTTCCGATCTCATCTTTAACTAAGTGGATTTCTTTCAATCTATCTAATAAAGGTTCTGTTTGTGGACAAATATAATAGCAATACCCGCATTCTTTACAATTCTCAACACTTTTATCAGTTTTAAACTGGGGGGTATAATTTTTCATCTCAATTACATTGAATGCTTGGTTTTCACAATATGCTATACAAGCGCCACAAGCACAACATCTATTAACCGAGATTACATCATTTTCCAAATGTTTGAATGTTTTTATATCTGCTAATCCCATTTCTATCAATTCCTATTTTTAAGTTTATAAATTAATATTATAGCTTTGCCTATATTTTAAAATCCTTCCAATAATTTTGTAGGTCGAACTCGATGAAAATTCAATCCTAATTCTTCAGGTTTGAACCCAAATGCGAGGGCTACTAATTCTGAGAGATAAAAAACAGGGAAATCATATGCATTTTCTTTTCCCTTACTCAGCTCTCGTTGATTAAAATCAAATTGTTGAAAACACGCAGGGCATACAAGACTAACACAATTCGCACCAGCTTCTTGAATTGATTTATATTTGTTATCTATCATTTGTAGAGAAATTTCTTTATCTGATTTATCAAGAGGATTTCCACAACATTCCATTTTTAATTCATAATCTATGGAATCTGCTCCTAAAACTCTAACTATTTCATCAATAGTAATTGGCTCAAAAGGATCATCCCAATTAATAATCTCAGAAGGTCTTAAGTAATGACATCCATAATGAACCGCTACTTTAAATCCATTTAAAGGATGTACCACATTCTCTCTCACTTTATCAAGATTTTCATAAAGAACTTCGGCAAAATGTTTTACTTTTGTTTTTCCGTCATATTTTTTGCCAATATTTTTTAAGATTTTGTTTACTTCATTCTTTACTTCAGAATCTTTATTTATATGGTAATTAACTCCTTTAAGAGTTTCAACACATCCAGAACAAAAAGAGATAATTCCCCCATTATTATTTGATAAACTTAAATTTCTTGCTCCTAAAGCTAACCATGTCTTATGATCTATAAGTTCTATACCCGTAGGATCAGGACAACAACTAAATCCCTCAACATCATTTAATGAAATCCCAAGTTTTTCAAATACTTTCCTTGATGATGCTTCTAAAAATGGTAATCTTGCAGGAATCACACAACCGAGAAAAAGATCATAACTCATTTTTTATACCCCCTCCTTAGGAATATGGTTTTCAAAATTAGTAGCTTTTAAAATTTTCTTTATTTCATCAGAGGATGCTGTTTTTATTGAAGGAAGTCCTAATTTTTCTCTTCTCGTTATAATTGCCTTAGAATAGGGAATTGCTACTCCATTTTCTAAAACTGCTCTCCCCTGTGAAATAAATGCTTCAGGAACATTGCCAGTCTTGAAACACTTATTTTTTATTAATGTAAAAATTTCAGTAAGCTCAACCTTTTGAGGACATAGCTCAACACATGTCTGGCAGGTTGAACAAAGCCAAGGATTAGGATCTTGCTTTTTTATCAACTTATCTTGCAACCCTAAAATCGCTTCTTCTATAATCTTTCTAGGATTATAACCACCTTGAGTTATCAGAGCTACGGGGCAACCACCACTACACGTACTACACTGATAGCAGTAGCTTAAAGAAGCATTATGTTTCAATACCTCATTTCGAAACTCAAAATTTATTACAGACATGTCGAAAAGTTTTTTTATCAATCTACTAGATGGTTAGAAAAATAATAGAGATTTAATAAATTTTTTAGAAAATTTCAATAACTAAATGCTTTAAATTTGTTTTATATTATCAAAATCACACTTTAATAATATAATTACAACCATAATAATATGCTTCTCGTGTATTTCTTTTAATGTCAGTAAAATAATCCTCAATATTTTATCGGAAAAATAAAAGATCTATAGATCCAATGATCAAGAGTGATCAAAAACCAATCTAAAATTCTCTCTCTTTAGAATAAATTTTTTGCGTTCCATTATAATAATCATTTTGATCGAGATCGTTGTTTTTTATGTACACTTTTCGAAAATGTTAATGATTATCCTAATCACATGATCAAAATCTGCATCAATGTGTTAAAAACGGCACTACATGATCTAATTTTTGCGAAACTATCATTATTAAAACATAAAACGACGGAAAACGATCAAGTTTAAATATGAAAAGTGATATTATTATTTTAGTAATAAAATATAATTGTTAAAACAAGAAATTTTATAAAAAATTAATAGATTGTTTATAAGAAGTGATGCAAAAAATGTGTAATAATTGTAATTGTGAAGCATATGACCAATGTTCCATTGTTGGTTATATGCCAGTTGGATTCTGCTGTACCAAATGCTATCTTTACAACGAGCAACATACATGTTTAGAATCGAGGTCAAAGGGAAAAGCTTCTAAGGTTGAGCCTGTGAGCGCCAAAATCGAGGATGGTGTTTTGAAAGTTGTCGTTATGAAGGATAAAAAAGAAGTTCCTTTAGTGATTGACTTAGATAAACAATTTGGTTCTGAATAGAAATTTTGTAATTCATTTAATTTACTTTTTGTTACATCCTGGCATTCTGAGAAATAGGAAAAAGGTCAGCTCTCTGATACCTCCTTGAAGAAGGGTTGAACAGTGATTGAGGTGAGTATTCAACGGAAAGGGTCAGGGAACTGGTGGTAGAATTGTGTGTTCAAGTAATTCGGATTTATAAGAGAACCTTTTACCCTCAATAAGAAATTTGGAAATATGTAATTGATTCTATTGAAAAGAAAAAAAAATGAAAAATTTAGCTTTTTTGATCTGTTTGTGTTGATTTTTACTTGATTGAAAATTATATAGACAATTGCTTAATATTTAGGACAGATTTTTTCAAAATTGCTATTATCAAATTATCTTTATCTAAAGATCCTTAGCCCTTTTAGAGATTCTTGTTAATATAAAGATTTTAAAAACTCTTTGAGTGATTAAATTTATATATAATAAGGTTATATAAATATGTTAGAGATCATAGCTAAAAATTCAGAAAAATTTACAAAAGATTATGGGAAAAGGATTTTTGCAAAAGATGAGGGAATTGAAGTTGATTTACAAATTAATAATTTAGCTGACTTCAAGTAGCCTTCAAATTTGAAATGGTGGCATCCTCTAGCCCCAATATAAAAAAAATCGAAAATCTTGAAACTCTAACAAATTTAGAATATTTAAGACTTAATAGGGGAAGAATCTCAAAAATTGAGAATCTGGAAAATCTTACGAACTTGAAGTTCTTGGATCTTAGCATCAACATTATCTCTGAAATTGGAGGGTCGGAAAGTCTCAAGAACTTAAAAGTTTTACGATTTGGGAACTCATTTGAGTTAAGTGGAGAAAATGTTATTAAAGAAATTGAAGGAGCATGATAAAAGATCCTAAGATTTCTTTTTCCTAACAAAGTAAATCTCTCTATCATTAACGTTTTTAATATCAACAATGACTATTTATATTCGATTATGCCCTCTCTCTGTCTTTTTTTTCTACACTCAATTTAAAAATTTTACCTAATTTATAATCAAGGTAAAGATTCCTTCTTCTCAGTTCTTCACTGTTAGCGAATATTATCTTATCGAGAGATTCTTGACTTAGATTTAGGAGTTGTTTTAATTTTTCTTCTGTTATTTCTGATACTGTTTTAAAAATCTCATACATATTATCAATAGCTTCTTTCTCAAAGTTATTCAGATCTCTTAAAAATTTAACGTCTTTTAATTCAGCAATTAATTGCCTTCTTATCCCCTCAATATCAATATTTAACTTTTCTTTAATCTTTTCTGAATTTTTATTAATGTACCTCTTAATGATTTTGTTAGCATAATAGCTTAATGAAACATCTTTTCTATCACATATTTTTTTCAAAAGAATATATTCAATTTCATCCATTCTCACACTTAATACCTTTTTCTCCCTTACTTTTTCATCGTCATCCTGACTCATATTACTCATTATGGAGATCTTTTAAAATTAGTAATTTAATTTGAAAGTCATAATATTTCATTAATTATATTATAATCATTTTGAATTAATTATTTATATTTAACGAATCATTTTGCATCAAACTTTTATAATTCTGTTAGCTTTAATTATTTAAATAAAAAAGAAATTAAATTAGTTAATAATTCGTTAAATTACAGGGTATTAAAACAGAATTTATAAATACTATAGATTTTTATATTAAGCTTTCTCAATTTCAATCGAATATAAAAAAACATATTAGAAATAAAACTGTCGGAACAATAAAGCTAAAAAATTATGAATAATTTTAAATAATTAGTACATTATTTAGAACTAAAAGAGTCTATGGGTATTTATTATAAATATTACTAAAAAAACGGTTTAGGTCATGTTAAAAAGAATGAGAATACCTGAAGATGATTTAAAAATATTAGAAAAATTTGTTCAACTACCATCTGAGCAACAAGATTTCATTTTACAAGAACTTACGGAAATTTCTCCAACAACTCCATTAAATATTATTGAAAAAAGAATCTCAAATAAATCGGACTACAAATTTGAAGATATCCATGAATTCTTTAAATTTTTAATCAACTTCTACATAAACTTCTTCTATTTTAAAGACTCAATTGATAATTTTAATGAGGAAGTTATTATACCTTCAATCATTCTACACAAATCAAAATTGAAATTAGCAGAACAAGATTATGAAAATATTAAATTAGTATCAGCAAAAATTTTAAGTTTAGATAAAAATATAGGGATAATATCAAAAATACCATATTTATCTGAGGAAAATCCAAATAACTATATGAAATCTCATATTATTACGGATTTAAGATATATTTTTTATAACGATCCTAGTGAAATTCCAGATTATGCATTGATAAAACATACTTTTAAGATTGATTATATTAAATCAAGAAAAATAGAAGAAGCATTTTATACTTTAAATTTAAATGATATAATTGAATTGAAAAAAAATATTGAAAGAGCGATTGAAAAAGAAGGCTCGTTAAAAGAATTATGTAAAAAAAATAAAATAAATTTATTAAAAGAGGAGGATGTCAATGGATTATAAAACTATCAATGAATCTATCTATAATTTAAAAGATTTAAGAATAGGAACTTTAGATATTTGGAGATCAATTTCCGAAACTAATAGAAATATCAAACATACAACAAGTGAAATACTAACATGTAAAAGTTATAAAAATTCAGAATCAATAAACGAAAAAGTAGATGTTAATAAAAAAGAAAATGATGATTCAAACCAAGATTTTCCAATTCTGAAACCAGATAATCAAGAGCTCGTTAAAAGATATGCTGGAAAATATATTGGAATCATCGAAAATAAACTTGTTGCTGTCGATACAAATATCCGTAAATTAAAAGAAAAGGCAAAAAAGGTAATGAAAAAAGGTCAACGATGTTATATTGAATATATTGATGATGGTGTTTCAATATATGGACTTGGTATTTAGACAAGAAGAAGCAATAATAAAAGAAGATCGTTTTAAAGATGTAACACCCCAAAAAAGGAAAGAATTTGGGAATTCATCTAAGTATAGAATTAATTTAATTTTTAAGAAAAATTCAGATTGGGAAGAAGAATTTCCTGTTAAATTTAAATTTGACACAGGAGCTTTTCTTTCTTTTGCTCCAAAGAAACTAATGGAAGATTTTAGTATCCCAACAGAATTTAGTATGGAAGTTACAGGTATACATCCTGAAAAAAAATGTCGTGTTTTAGTTAAAATCGGAAAAATGCTGTTTAAAATATTAGATGATAATGAATTAGAATCCGATGAATTTGAAGCATGGTTTGCATTTCACCCTTTTGAAAAAGGAATGCATTTACTTGGAATGAAAAGTATTATTGAAGAAATCGAGTTTCATCAAGATCCTAAAAGAAAAATTTTAATCTTAAAAACAGTTCAATGAATTTTTGAAGATTAAATGATCTAATTAAAGACAAAAGATAAAGGAAATAACGTAATTTATATTTCAATAAGTCGAGATATTTTTATCTTAAGTATTTCATTTTCAATCATATTTCTCATTTTAGAGTTTGTTAAAGATTTATTTGATGTCGCTTTTATTAATCTAAATTTCACTCCTTTAATTGTAGGAGGTTCAGTAATCAATTTATCCATAATATTAATTTTTATTCTAATAAAAGGAAATAAAATGAATGGTTAAAATCCGAAGAGAGACGATTAGAAACTTGGATATTTTTCTTATTAGCTATTTTGGTTGAATCCATATTAAATATAATTTTAACAACTGTTAATATAATATTATCATTTTCTTTCGGGAAATTAATCAAATTTCTTATACTAATTTCAATCATAGTATTATCTGCATTTTATTTTAAAAAAAATGATATTTAAAGGAAAAAAAAATAAAATCAAGGAATTTTTTCACATTTATTTAATTTTACTAGCTCCTTGGATTATTGAGATTGGAGTAATTTCCGATTTTTCTCACTTTTAGAAAATCTCTAAGTTTTTGGGGCACTTAAATTTAAATATGAAGGTTTTATATAGATATCTTTGGAATGATGGATGAAAATTCAAAAGAATATGTTGTTAATCGAGGAAAGAAATATTATGTTGAGGATAATAGGTTAGACCTAACTAGTAAGACAGATATTGTACTTTCTGAGGTGGAAGGGCTCGAAGATTTAGTAAATCTGGAGGTGTTATCTCTCAAGGAGAATAGCATTCATGAGATTGAGAATCTTGAAAACCTTACGAGCTTAAAGGCTTTAGATCTCAGCATGAACTACATTACTGAGATTGAAGGTCTTGAAAGATTAACGAAATTAACAAGTTTATTATTTGGTGATGGGGATGAAGGTGGCAATCCTATATCAGAGATTAGAGGACTTGATACGCTAACGAGTTTACGATATCTATACTTCGATTCTAACGAAATATCAGAGATCAAAGGGCTCGAAAATCTTAAGAGTTTGGAGTTCTTAAGTTTATTTGATAATAAAACTTTAGAGCTTAAAGGTCTTGAAAATTTAACAAACTTAAAGAAATTAATTCTAAGCAATAATAAGATTACGAAGATGCAAGGGCTAGAGACTCTTGGAAAATTAGAATATTTGGATCTATCATATAATAATATAGTAGAGATTAAAGAACTTGAAAATCTAATGAATCTAAAAGAATTGGATTTGAGTTATAATAAAATTTCAGAAATTAAAAGGATAGAGCATCTAGTGAATTTAGAGAGATTTAGCATTTATGATAATCCGATTAGGAGGATCTCAGGGATTGATTCTCTAAAAGGGCTAAGAATCTTTGGAATAGATAAGCTTTTACAGGACGACCAATAAAGATTAACGAATAATTTATTTAAGTGATCGTAAAAACCATAATTAAAAGAATTTTATATGAAATTATTTATTATATTAATGGAAAATATGTTCAAGTATCATTCTAAGATTTTCTATCTCTTTTATAAGCAATTCTTCTTTTGGTATTAATTTATAATTATGTGTTCCAATATCTCCCAAAGAGATCAACCTTTTTGCTTGTTGCATAAAAGTTTTATTAATAAAGTTAAGATCTTGTGCTATTTTTGGTATCTCTTTGAGACGTTTATATTCACCCTCCTCATTCTTATATTTATCTAATTTGTGTTCCTGTTCTGCCTTAAGATAAAATGCAGCTTCAATGATTTTTCGCATTAGAATTTGTGTCGCAACCTTACAATCATGATTATATACAGTTTCAAGTTCATAAATTAGGTTTTTTATATCTTTTGGCATCTTTTTTTTATCTGAATCATCAAAAAAATATATAAAATCTCCGGGATATTTTTGAGGTTTCTTAATTTCTTTATATAAATCAGAATCTAATCTTAAATCTAACTCGAAAATAGAGAGATTTAACATTATTTGCAAAAAAATAAATAGCTGTTCAATTGATTTGCGATCATACTTTAACCAACTTCTTAAAAAATTAGAAATTGCAATTTTCCCGAGTTTATATAATTTATTTTCCTCAATATTAAATCTTTTTAATAAATCTATATTAAATGTGATTACTTCAAGTGTTTCCAAATCATCAATCCTTTTTTCGATTAATCTCTCTAAGATTAAAGTTAACCTATTACTTTCATCTTTGAAATACTTGATATCATCATATAAGTCTGATAGAATGAGTTTTATCAATAAATAATGAAGAGTTTGTATAAATTCAGAATTTGAAAAATTTTCAAGGATATTGGCTTTTTTTAATTCTTTATTACATCGATCATTTAGTTTAAGAATCATTAATCTATCCTTCTCAAGCTCCATCTCCTTAATTTGATATACTAAAAAGACGTATTTTAAATAAATAATACTATTAAAATCATGTTCACTAAAAATTATATCAATTAAATCCATTAACATTGAAAACAAATCAGAGGAATTAATTGTTTCATATTTGTTTAAATATCTTAAGCAATCTAGTCTATGATTTAAATCATCTTCTAGATGCGTTTTAAAAGGTTGTTTCAACGAAGATGTTAAGGATTCAACTAAATCTGTATCTTTAAAGTTCTGACCAATTATGTGATGCTTATCTACGTTTTTTATTATAGAATATAGAAATGGATTCTCTAAAAAAATAGAAGTTTCATTAATTTTCGTGACAATATCTATATCATTTAGTAGATCTAACAAAGAAACATCAATATTATCAATTCTAATTCTGTACATTATAAAAACCAAGGTGTATTTTTCAAATTATCATGAGGTTTTATTTCATACTTACTGAATTTTGCTATTTGATGGGCAAATATTAAAGATGCTGGTAACCGAAGTTCATTATGAGTAACTGTTTGATAGTGAAGTCCTGTTAGTGTAAATATATCTTGGCAAGCATCATAAAAAGACCTATAACAATCCTTATTTATTCTCATATTTATTAATAAAGGGCGAGGAGTGCCCATTTCATGAGGTTTAGATCTGATTTTTCTTGCTCTTGCATAATTATAATCTCCAGTTGTACATAGATATCCAAAAACTTCACTTAATTGAGAACAAATACCTCTGTCTATATTTTTATTCATTTTATCTAAATTAAAAGATCTTAGAATGTTTTTATCGAATATCTCCACTAAACAATAATTCCTTATACTTGTATCTTTAAATTCCTTCTCAAATCCCGCAAGTTCTTCTTTTCCAAATACTCCTAATTTTTGAATTGTTAATTTTTCTATTGGATTTGAACTCCTTTCTTGATGTGAGAATAATGTCTCATGGATGATTTTGCGAATTATGATATTAGGTACAAATAATCCTGAAGTAGTCATTTTAAAATCATCTTTATGGAGTTCTAATTCCATATCAAAATAAGTATTTGAATAATAACCCATAAACCTTCCAATATTGTTGAATATTGAAACAAAACCAGTGGTATACCCTCTTTCTTCATTTCTAGAAAATCTAATAGCAAGTGTAATATCTACATTGTGAGGGTTTTTTAGTAACCAGGGAATACCACCTGCTTTAGAATAAATCGAAATGCAAATGTTCCATAAAATATAAGGCAAACCTTTAGAATCACTAATCTTTGTTAAGACACCCCCATAAGTATCTCCTTGATAAAGTGAGAGATATTGTATAGGATAACCCATTTTGAGACAAAGTCTTTTTAGTTTATAATAATTATTAGTATTTCTTATTGCTCTATAGTCTTTTCCTACTGCTAATACAACATATTTTGTGTTTACAGGCTGTTTTTCTACTGGATAAATACTTGCTAATTCATTAATTATAATATCTTCTCTACCATTTTCATAGATAATTACATCTTTCTTATCTTTAGGGATATCCAATTCATCTAATTTGAAAAATGTCTTTAATCCATGAAAATATGTTCCATATCCATTTTTTATATAATTGAGTAATTTTAGTGAATTATCTATCGCAGATTCATCTTTCAAGCAGATAAGAATTAATTTTAATTTATCAAATAATCTAATTTTAGCGTTAAAATCATATGGGCCAAAATTTTGAATTCCTTCCATAGCGTCATTTATTTTTTCTCGTTGACCTGTTTGAAATAAAAGATTTGGTTCAAGAAATTTAACAATTTTTTTTGATTTTAAATAACTCGTTTGAATTTGCATTGTATTAGCATTCCCTCTCTTCTATGATTTTTTTAAAAGTCATTATTGTAAAATCAAGATGATATTTTTTACCACCACAGAAAAACGAAATTTTAGATATTAAATTTTTAAAAAATACATAATCTTCAATCCTTTTAGACGATCTTGGTAATTTTTTATCCTCAATTGAGGAATTAAATTCTACATCATAGATTAGATCTATAAACATATAGACTCCAAATTCTTCATCTACAAAGAATTGAAACTTAAACCCTACTATTGAATTCCCCAAATTAGGAATAAAAACAGCATTTTCTTTATATTCAACCTCACAATCAATTAAAGGTTCTCTACTTAAAGTACATAAAAATGCTTCTTTTAATATATTCGGGATAATAAGGTTTTTATAAAAGAAAGTGTTCTGAAAAGTGCAATTGTAATTTATTACTTCTAAATTTTCTAGTTCTGAATAGTTAATGTGATTAGGATTTAATAATTCCTCTGTTTTCTTAATAAAATTTGTAATAGATAAATCTTGATCAATTCTAAAAAACCATAGATCATCCAAAATTTGTGTAAATATTATTCCATTCTTACATAATTCCATTTTAACTCTATTATAATTATTAAAATTGCTTCTTGTTAAGCCGTCTATCTTCAAAGATTCTAACTGATCAAAAACAGGACCATCTAGTTTAAATAAATCTAAAGCAATTTCTACAACCATATTATTATTGAACTTTATTAAATTGCGTTAAAATATTTTTATCTTCTTTTACTTAATAAACAAAATTGTAACGATTTCATTATTTAATAAAACTTATTATTTTCTGGTTATTTGTCATTCCAAAAATGAGGATTTAAAATGGATTAGTTTAAAATTATAGCGAGGGTAGCAAAATTGGAAGAGTCTAAAATTTTTGACGAAGTTTTTGTTTTGGAATGTCAGTATCTCTTGTATAAAGTCACATCTTATTGAAAAGTTCTTAAATTTATAAAAGTAAAAATTACAAGTTAGTATCAGGTAATTCTATACTTATTCAAGAAAATTATGGTATTAGCAAAAGCACCGCATCGCAATATTTGACTATTTTAGAGCACTATCACCTAATTAAAAGGTAGAGACACGGAGTAAACAAGATTATTAAAATATCTGATTTCGGTAAACTTTTTATTGAGTAGAGGTTTAAAAAATTCAGTTTAAGAAAAATTAAAAAGGTCGGTTCCCTGATATCTCCTTGAAGAAGGGTTGAACAGTAATTGAGGTGAGCATTCATCGACGAGATCAGGGAACTGGAAAATTAATTAAGCGTTAATTAATGTAAAAAATTTATCAAAATAAAACAAAAATCTATGCGTTTTCTAAATACTTTTTCTTGAATAGATTTAAAAATATATATTTTTAAAGAAAAAATTAGATTATTTAGAAAAAAAAAAGTTTTTTAAATTTAAATAAGGTATTAACCTAAATTTATCAAATATTCAAACTTGTTATTTCCATTCCAGAGATTTTATAACAGAATCCATAATATGTACATAACGGCAGTAATCTTGAAATGTACCCTGGAAACCAAATGTAAACAGAAATTCTATTGGTTTCTTCAATGTTGGATGGATAAGAGTGATGCTATACTTTCTGGTCCAGTAACCCATCCAATATGTCAAGGCTAGTTGGCTAGCACCACCGTGAAAAATCAGGTGAGCACCCATAACTTCGGCATCCAATCGCGAAATATGCTTCTTTGAATAGTCCAACAGGGCATCATATAATTTTCTATCATCTGTGGAAACAATATCCATCGATTTGAACTTGGCCAGCTCGGATTCATCGATGCTGAAGTGTATATTCATATAAAACTTCTGTTTGGCCTTTTTAAATTTAATTTCGAGACCATTTCCGATTTCTCCCAGATAAGAGGTTCCTTTTTGTGTAATCTTCCATCCTGATGCATAGAGGGTAAAAGGGGCTCCTTTACAGACTCCTTCGAATTTAAATTCAGGTTTTGAGGGTATTATTTCGATTTTAGAAACCGCTGGTGCCACAGTCTTTTTTAAAAAGTTGATTATCTCATTTACATCGAACGTCTCTACCGATTTACATCCTGCAAGGGCAGGAAACTTTTGGTGAACTTCTGGTTCTGCAGGAATTTTGATTTCAACGATTTTGTCTTGTCCGTAATTTTGAAGCAACTTCTCAGCTTCATCAGAGCAATAAGGAGATTCTGCGTAAATTTTATTGGTGAATAATATAGCTCGTTCGGAATTAGCTAGTCCCTCGTCGATAACAGTCTGAAATTGACCGCGATCTTTCAATAAAATCCTATATTCAGCAAACCAGACGTTATAACCACTTGATATTAATTGATCAACGATCTACCTAGCGATGTAAACATTCTGGCTTTTGTAACTGATAAAAAAATCGTATTTTTTGCCAGAAACCCCTGAAACTATTTTTTGTGAATTTTTATTAATAGAGTAATTGAGTTCCAGATTAAGGAGATATTGAACCAAATTCTTTTTCTTCATTCCGCCAGCAACTAGCAAAGGGGTATATCCATTTTTGTCCTTTGCGAAAATATCCGCACCTGAACCGACCAAAAATTTAGCTATTTCAATATTTCCATAGTATGCAGCTGCATGCAAAAGCGTGGATCCGAAATGGTTTCTTCTATGAATTATTTCCGGATTTTTGGCAACCATTTCCCTAATGAGTGAATATTGACCATCCCTAACAATGTCCCACATAGTATCTATTAATCACCGGTTGATTCATACAATCATGAAATCTGAAACTATGATTATATTGAACATTTCTAAAAATCTAATACATAATAATGACAAAAATGTCTTTATACAAGATGTTCAAATATTTAAATCTAAATAAATATGATGTATCAATCACTCAAGAAGAAAAATAATAATATAAAGGTCGGTTCCCTGATATCTCCTTGAAGAAGGGTTGAACACTGATTGAGGTGAGTATTCATGGACGAGATCAGGGAACTGGAAAATTAATTAAGCGTTAATTAATATAAATAATTTATCAAAATAGAAGAAAAATCTATGCGTTCGCTAAATACTCATTTAGCACAATGTTTAAATCTACTTCTGAGTTCTGGACCTTCTTTAAGAGATGTCTGAGCCCATAATCATTCAATAATAACTCAATCAGATTCTTATAAATTGCTGTAATATTATCTTTACCAGCTTCATAATAGAAATCATTCTTACTAAGAGTAAGATCCAAAATCTCATATAAGCCTTTTATGGCATCCTTTATATTTTCGAAGTTTTTCTCGGCTTTTTCTTTCGATCTAATTTCATATTTTGAACTATTCATTCTAACTTACTCACCTCAATTAATATATGTAAATGATCATATAAAAATGTGACGCTTTCCGATAATCTGTCCGACTCAAACCGAACACCTCCATCATGAAGATAGTCACTCTTCGGTGCAAATAATTAAATTAATTGTTTTAAAGTAGTTACTTATGGATCAATCATTTATTGGTATGCCAAAATACATAAAAATAGATAACGAATATCGATTAAAAGTCGCAAAATCATTCAATTAATATTGATTTTTGATCAGAAATACAAAAATAAAAATAAAAAATGTTATTAATGATGAATAGGGTGTCCTTTTTTATGGATGGATTTGCCGACTACTGCTTCACAACCTTCAAGTACCATTTCAGAAATTGTAGGGTGGCTATGTATGGTTTCTGTAACATCATGAATAGTTAAGCCATGTTGCATTGCTAAAGTAATTTCGGCAATTAATTCTGGGGCTTCTGTTCCAATACAGGAGGCACCAAGAATTTTATGAGTTTCTTTATCAGCTAGTATCATAATAAATCCTTCTTCTTCGCCCATACATTTAGCTTTACCAAGGGATTGGTATGGAAATTGTCCCATTAATACATCGTAACCTAAATTTTTTGCCACATTTCTTCGATATCCCACAGAACCTATATTTGGAGAAGTAAATATTGTTGCTGGTACCACTGTATAATTCGTTTTCATTTCATGTACAGGAAATCCACCAATGCTTGCCAAAGCATTCGCTACAGCAATATCACCTTCATAACTTGCTACATGGGCAAGCATAATTCCACCGGTTACGTCCCCTATAGCATAGATTCCTCTTACTGCTGTCTCTAATGTATCAGGATTAGCTTTAATAGCACCTCGATCAGTTTCAATGCCAAGTTGTTCAAGTCCGATATTTTTGGATTCTTTTGCCCGGCCTATAGAAACCAAACAAAGGTCAGCTTCAAATATATTTTTTTCCGCACTGCTAATTTGGTCTCTAGGGATATCAGCAGAGCAAGTTGTGGCTCTCACACCAGTACTAATATTTTCTACTGATAATACATTTTGCGAAGTATGAATCTCTATTCCATTTTCTTCAAATTTTTTCTGAAGTACTTTAACAATCATCGGTTCTTCTGTGGCAATTGGTGAGGATAAATATTCTAACATAATAACTTTACTCCCATAAGTTGCGAAGATATTTGCAAATTCACATCCAATTACTCCAGCTCCTATAATCAGTAATTTTTCTGGAAGAGACTTAAAGTTTGGATCTAAAATATCATCGCTTGTCAGAATTCTTTCATGGTCGATATTAAATGTAGGAATCAAAGCTGGAGATGATCCTGTAGCAATAATTACTCTTTTTGCTTTTATTGTAGTATTATCTTTACCTTCAATTGAAATTTCAAAACCTGTATCCATATTTCCTCCAAGAATTGTCCCGAATCCATAATAAACATCATTTTTCCATCCTTTTTCTAATGCTTCAATTCCTTCCACTAATTCCTGAACAACCTTGTTTTTTCTTTCTACTGCCTTTGCAAAAGATAATTTATAATCTGAGATTTCTATCCCAAATTCATTTGCTTCGTTAATTTTTTCGATTAAATGAGCAGAGGCATATAAGGCTTTTGTAGGAATACATCCCCAATTAAGACATGTTCCTCCTAGCTTTTCTTTTTCAATTAGAGCTACTTTTGCTCCATATTGAGCTGCTCTAATAGCTGCATGATAACCCCCAGGTCCTGCTCCGATAACAGCTAAATCATATAAAATATCACTCATATTTTCATCAATCATAAATATAATATTTTGTTCAAATTAAGTTCAGAAATAAAAATTAACAATAATTTAAGTTTAAAATCTTCTATGAAAATAAAATTAATCAAAATATTAAATTCTTTTTAAAAATAAATAATGAATTTTTGTAAATTAATCACCGTTATTCTAGAAAAACGTATAATGAATGATCATATTTGATGTATAGTACAAAAAGCCATTTAATTATTTTTTAATAATCTGGAAAAAATAGAATTTAATCTATTATATAAAAATCAAACCTAGACTCATCGTTTTTTAATAAAGGGATAATTAATTAATTTCTGTAAATATTTGGTAAAATCTGTAAAAAATTTGTAAGGAATATAAAAATTTAAAAGTATAATCAATAAGAATTATGATACTTTGGATCAAAACTAAATATTTTTAAAGAAAAAAACAGATAATTAAAAAAAAGAAAAGTTTTTTGCTTTTAAATAAGGTGTTAATATAAATACAATTTATTTTAATTAATAAACAATAAATTTGAATAAAATACTAACAGGTATAATAATTATACCCTATTTTGAAAAAAATTCAATTTATTACCCCAACCATGTATAAAAAAGAAGAAAATAACAGATCAAAAATTGCTTTTAAACTGTGCATTTTTGGAGCAGGAGGCGTAGGGAAAACAACCTTAATAAGAAGATTCCTTACAAAAATATTTGAGAAGGATATAAAAATGACCATAGGTGCAGATTTCAGTATCAAAAACGTAGAAGTAGAAGGAAAGCAAGTGACATTTCGTATATGGGATTTTGCAGGTGAAGAACGCTTTAGAGTACTTTTACCAAGCTTTGCTAAAGGAGCAGATGGAGGTATCTTTATGTTTGATATCACTAGATATTCAACTATAAAAGAAATTAATGATTGGCTCTCAATTTTTGAATATTTTGTATCCGAAACAAAAATGAAAATACCCATTATAATGGTTGGGGGAAAATCAGATCTTGAGGGTAAAAGATCAGTTGAATCTGAAGATGCATTGGAATTATCAAGAAAATTAAATCTACAAGGGTATTTTGAGTGTTCGGCTAAAACAGGCTATAATGTTGAGGAAATTTTCAATTATATAGCAAAAATAATGTTAACAAATACTGATTAAAATTAAAACTCGCTTATGTTCTTTTAATAACTTTTACTAATCCTTTTTTTCTAAGTTGGTCCATCATTTTTTCAATTTCTTTTACACTCATTTCGGCAATACTAGCTACTTGTTCAAGAGTATTCATCCCATCGCATATCTTTAAAACTTTAAATTGATCTTTATTAAGCATCCCAAATTGTACGGCCATCGGAGGGATATCTTTTACCACTATCGGAATTCTTACCTCTCCTCCTTCTTCAATGACTTTAGCACCAATTTCTTCGGTAGTTGGTGATTCCCCAAAAAAAGCTTTTACTCCAGTAATGTCATAATTATCATTTATATAAATATAGATTGTATGCTCTTGTCCGGATAAATCATCTGGATCTTCGACATCCGGATGAGGATTAGAATGTTTATACTCCTTAGTATAGATACTCATCTTTAACCCGTTTATAATCTCTTGTTTGTCGATATTGAGGGCTACCATATCGTCACATATATCACACCAAGCCCACGCTTCTATTAATGAGAAGTATTTCCTTACTTTATTTTCTGGCATCGTAGTTCTGATTAAAGTTGATTTAATAATTTATTAAATTATATTATATGCAAATTAAGATGTTTTTTAATTTAAAATTTAATTTCCTTGTTTTTTCTATAATGAATAAATCAATTTAAATCAACCAGTTAACCATTCAAAACTTCTTAATTTATTTCTATTTAGTTTAAATCAGAAAACCAAAAATAATTAAAGTTATTATATATTTTAAAATCTAAGTTCTATTAAAGAAATAATTAAATCACTTATGAGCACTTACAAGAAGAATATTTGCTTTGGGTGTGGGCGCCCAATAGCCCCCTACGAAGCAGCAGTTCACTTTCCTTGCCCTTCGTGCGGAGATGTAACAATCTGGCGATGTGAGCGGTGTAGAGAGATGGGGAAGGAATATCGTTGTTTGAAATGTGACTTTTTAGGACCTTAAGATAATTAATAAATGGTTAATTTAAAATGGGAGAATTTGTTGCATTAATTGATGTTATTCCAGAAGATATCGATGTAAACTTCGAGGAATTTGTTAATAAGTTAAAAAAAGTTTTACCTGATACATCTATTATAGAAACTTATGAGATAATGCCTGTAGCATTTGGTTTGAAAAAAGCGAGAGTACGAGTAAGATACCCCGAAGAATGGGGTGGAACAGATAAACTTGAAGATTTATTTAGACAAGTTGATGGGATACAAGGTATTGAAGGTATCGCTTTTTCAAAAGCATAGGAATGATAATTTCTAATTTCTGTTATACTATCCTTTTAAATAATTTATCTAATTCTTTATAAGAGAAAAATCTTAAAGTAGGTCTTCCATGGGCACAATGATAAGAATCTTTACATTTCGCTAATTCAATCAACAGATTTCTTATATCCTTTAGGGAGAGATCATCGCCTCCTCTAATACTTTTATGACAAGATAAATAATTAATTATATCTTCTTTAACTTCTGTAAAGCTTTTTTCTTTTCCAATTTCTGTTATATCGCTAATTATATCTTTTATAATATGAATATCTGGAATTTTTCCCATAATAATTGGTATTTCTCTTAAAATGAACGTGTTTCCGCCAAAATGATCAAAATTAAATCCTAACTTTCTAATTTCAGGTAGATTAGCTTCTAAGAATATCTTCTCACTTGGAGATACATCAATTTTTAGAGCTGATATTAATCTCTGTTTACTCATTTTTGAAGTTTCGTACGCTTCTGAGAATTTTTCTTTATTTATCCTTTCTGAAGCTGCATGCTGATCTAAAATAAATAATCCCTCTTCATTATTTTCGTTGATTCCTTCTAAAACAACATATATTTTATTATTTAGCTGACCTGTTTGAGAAATTAAGCGTATTTTGGGAAAGTTCTTTGAAATTATATATTTTTCTCGTAGAAATGTCTCAGGTGACATTTTTTTTTGAACTTCATCATCAACCATCTGATCACTTAAAATTAATTGGACACTTGCTTCAGGTATTTTATATTCTTCTGAAGATATTTCTTCATTTTTACGTATTTTCTTTTGCGATTCACTTAATTCCTTTGAAATTTGAGTTAATTTTTTCTCTTCTTTGGGTATAAAATCTTCTAAATCCGTGGATAAATATTTTGCCTCCTTGGTTATAAACTTATCTTCTACAATACTTTGAATAACGTTATATACTTTATTATATATAGATTCCTCTTTTTCAAATCTTACATGAAGCTTCTTTGGGTGAACATTGAAGTCAATTACAGAAGGATCAAGCTCAAGAAATATAACAAAGAAAGGATATTTGCTTACCATTAGTGTTCCTTCATATGCTTCATTAATAGCTCTAAAAAGTACGTCACTAATAATATAGCGGTTGTTAATAAATAAGCTGGAATACGATCTGTTTTTTTTAGCAATTTGCGGATGTCCTAATAGACCATAAACCCGTAATTTTATATCATTCTCCGTGTAATCAAATGGTTCCATGAAATTTGCGATTTTTTTTCCATAGATATGAAATACAGTTGTTTTTAAATCATTTAAAGCAGGACAGTTGAGGATGTCTAAATCATTATGGCGATATATGAAATGAAGTTTTGGGTATGCTAAAGAATATCTCTGGACAATATCTGTAATATGACTCAATTCTGTTGCATCTGTTTTAAGAAACTTTTGTCTTGCTGGTAGATTATAAAATAGATTTTTCACTTGAATATTTGTTCCACTAGGACAAGAGACTTTTTTATGATCTATGATTTTACTTCCTTCAATATGTAACTCTACACCTTTCTCTTCATACTCAACTCTAGAAATTATATCAACTTTGCTTACAGCTGCGATGCTGGCAAGTGCTTCTCCTCTAAAACCTAACGTAGAAAGGGTTTGTAAATCATTTATACATCTAATTTTACTACTTGTATGTCTCTCAAAGGCCATAATAATATCTTCTGATGGGATACCAATACCATTATCTATAACCTGGATTAACGATTTTCCAGCTCTCTTCACAATAATTTTTATTTCTGATGCTTGTGCGTCGATACTATTTTCAATAAGCTCTTTTACGATATTAACAGGTCTATCAACAACTTCTCCTGCTGCAATTTTATCTGCGTCAATAATTTTTTCAATTTTACTTACTTTCACAATTTTCTGACAGTTTTCCTAATTTTTTTAAATGCTATGATAAGATTATTAAACTAATATATTTCTCATTACAATCAAATTTAAAATATAACACTATTAAAGTTTAAATAAAATTTAGATCTAAGAGTGGTTTTAATTTAACCTTTAAATTGAAGGTAAGTCTTTTAAATTTCTTTTAATACTTTAATATAATTCGATCTAGTGCAAATTATGAGTAGTCAAAATACAATGAACGAAGAGGAAAAATATCCACTTCATTTGTATTTTATAGGTTTTTTCATTGTTATCACTATTGCTCTTATTTTATTAAGAATATTATTATATTCCTTTGAAATTTCTAAATGGATTCAAAACACGAAGGATATTGATTTTAAAATACTTATAGCAGGTATGGATAATGGTTTGATTAATTTCTATGACCCTGTTGCAATTTCAGATTGGCCTCCTTATTATCTTTATTTTTGGTATTTCATATTTTATCCAATATATATAATACCTTATAATACAATGATAGGGATTTATATTTGGGATGTTTTTAGATTGTTTTTAACGATTATAGTCATAAAAGAGTCACCAAAAGTATTTAAGAGTAAAAAAGATTTGCTAATTTTTTATTTAATGTGCATTATCGGCTTCAGTATTGATGCTTATTATAATAATGTTAATTTTTTAATTTTATTCTTATTATTTAATTCATATGTGTATTTCGAAAGAGATAAAAAATGGATTGCAGGGATTTTATTTACCCTTGCTACGTTTAAGATTACAGCACTATTATTTCTTCCCGTTTTACTTATCGCTAGAAAAATAAAATGGAAGGATCTTCTCTACTACTTAGTCCCTTTTTTTATAATTTGTATTCCTTATATAATATTCCCTAATTATTTCTTACAAATGTTTCATAATTGGTTTCATAGTGATGAACAAATACAGGGGTTTTTGATCTTGGATTCAATTATGTGGAAAGCTTTACAACCCTCACATTTAATGTTCATCGGCTTATTATTGATTATATTTTTAGAGAATCTTAAGAATGAGGATCGAAAAAATTTATACAGGGTTATTCTTGTTTCAATAATATCAATTTATTATATTTATCTAACAACGATAGTTTTTATTATTCCAATAGTTCTTGGTTAGTCAAGTTTTTCTATTTTATTTTTAAGTTCAATTAATTGGTTCTTTATTTTTTCTGGAACATCTGATTTCAATTCTATTTTATTAATGAAATTGACTAACTCTGTAATTTTATCCTTTTTATCAATAGGTTCAAATAAACTTGTCTGTATATATTTTATCTTTTTAGGAATTTTATTCCCCTTAGATTCAATATTAAATGCTAATTCTTTAACATTTTCTTTTTTTTCATCCAGATCCTTTCTAATTTTGCTTAAATCTTCACTATATTCACTCAGCGATTCTTTAATAGCCTTTAATTCAGTGTTTAATTTATTAAGCTCATTTTTTTTTTCATTAATAATTTTATCATAGTGCTTTCCTGTAGAGATATTTTCCCCATTTTCTCTTACTGTTGTTCTAAATGAATCTTTTTCTTCTATTTGTTCAAGGATTTCAAATGCTCTTATTATCACATCATCTGGAATCCCTGCTAATTTAGCTACATGAATACCATAGGATTTATCTGTACTTCCCGGTTTTAATGTTCTCACAAAATTTATACTGCCGTCGTCATTTTCAATAATATCTAAATGATAATTTTTTACTCCTGGTAAATTTATTTCTGTTAATTGATGATAATGGGTACTAAATAAAGTTTTAATTTTTAACTCATGGAGTTTTTCAAGAGTAGCCATTGCTATACTCTGACCATCACTAGTGCTTGTTCCCCTTCCTAATTCATCTATTATTATAAGGCTTTTTGGTGTAGCATAATTTAAAATTTTAGCTGTTTCAGTCATCTCAATCATAAAAGTGCTTAATTTTCGAGCTAGGTCATCTGAAGCCCCTATTCGTGTAAAAATTTGATCAATAATTCCAATTGTGGCGGATTTTGCTGGAACAAAGCAACCCATCTGCGCTATAATACATATTAAGGCTACCTGTCGTAAATATGTAGATTTTCCAGCCATATTAGGGCCAGTAATAATTAATAATTGATCATTTTCATTATCTAAATAACAATCATTAGGAATAAATTGCTCATCCATATTTATTTGTTCAACTACGGGATGTCTACCATCCTTAATTATGATTTTGTTTTCTTTATAGATAATTGGTCTACAATAATTATAATTTTCTGCAACTTCAGCAAAACATGCGAGAACATCAATGATTGCTATATTTTGCGCAGTTTCAAGGATATTTTTAGTTTCTTTTTCAACTTTTTCTCGAATAGTATTGAAAATTTCATATTCTAAGTCATTGATTTTTTCTTCAGCATTCACAATTTTATCTTCAAGTTCTTTTAATTTTTTAGTTGTATATCTTTTTGCATTTTTGAGCGTTGCTCTTTCAACGTATTCTTCGGGAACCTTTCCGATATTGCTCAGAGTTCTCAATGTAATTTCGATATAATAACCAAGGATATTGTTAAATCCAACTTTTAACCCTGTTGTTAAGTTCCACCGCTTCTTCTGCTCTTGTTCATATTCTAAAACATATTTTTTTCCATTATGAATTATATCCCTAAGCTGATCTACTTCATTGTTAAAACCATCTTTTATAAGATTCCCTTCTCTGATTGTGGTTGGGGGATTATCTTTTATTGAGACATTAATTAAGTTTTTTATATCATTAAAAGCTCCAATTTTTGAAACAAATTTGAAAATTTCAGGAATCTCTGCTTTTTCCAATAATTCTTTAATTTTTGGAATTATTTCTAATGAATTTTTAATATTAATTAAATCTCGAGCATTTGTACGGCCAATATAATTAATTCTATTAATGAATCTCTCAAGATCACCAATAACTCTCAAATCCTCTCTTAAATCTGATCTTAAAAAGATATCATCCTTAAATTTCTGAACTACATTAAGTCTCTGATTTATTTCATCAACATCTGTTAAAGGTTGGAGAATAAACTTTTTTAATAAACGTGCTCCCATGGGTGTATATGTGTGGTTGAAGATAGAATATAATGTAGAATCTTTTCCTCTCTCCCATAAAGAATTAATCAATTCTAAATTTCTTTGAGTAATATAGTCTAAGTGTAATATATTTTTTTCTTGGATGAGATTAATTTTATAAATATTAGGGATTATGTCTCGTTGGGAGTCCTTTAAAAAAGCTAATAGCCCTCCAATAGCTTGAATTGCCATCTCTTTTCCTTCTAGACCAAAGCTATTCAGATTTGTAATTTGAAAATGACGTGTAATTAGCGTATAAGCCTCATCATATAAAAAAACATGATCTTCATAGGTTTTTATGATTGCTTTTGTTAGATCTGTTAAAAGTATAAAAAGTCTTTCGTCTTTTTTTAGTTCGGGAGGAACAATTAATTCAACTGGATCAAATTGAGAAAGCAAGCTAAGTAATTTTTCCTGTGGATCTTGTTCTTTACTTAAGAATTCTGTTGCAACGAATTCTCCTGTAGATATATCAGTAAAAGCAACGCCATATCCATTTCTTTCTTTTACCATAGACCCAATATAATTATTTTCATTCGATTTTAACAAATTTGGTTCTATTATTGTACCTGGTGAAAGTATTCGAGTTACTCCTCGTTTAACAATTCTTCCCTTCACTGTAGCAGGATCTTCTAATTGATCGACTATGACTAACGTTTCACCAAGATTCATAAGATTGTTAAAATAATTATGACCCGAATGGTGCGGAATTCCTGCCAAAGGAACCTCTCCTCTTTTCGTAAGAGTTATTCCTAAAAGTTTTGAAATTCTTTCTGCATCATTATAGAAGAATTCATAGAAATCACCCATTCGATATGCAATGAGATCCTCTGGAGGAAACCTTTTACGAATAGAATACCAATGTTTCAACATAGGAGTTAGTTTCTTAGGGTTTATTTCCTCCATAATTTAATCATTAGAAAGTTAAATGAGAATAATCATCAATATAATCTATTATAACAGTAATTTAATAATAAACGCATTTGTTAAATTTTTAATAACAATAATAATGAAGATAATTTGATTTTTTATTATTCTTAGGAGACCTCCAAAATAATAAGAAATTACCTAAGATTTTAAACTATAATTTCAGAATTTAACCAATCTTTTGAAATTACGTGCTTTATAATCAAATCTTGGCATTTTAGGTAGTTTTGTCCTTGTTCTATGTTTTTTAAGTATCATATATCTAAAATCTGCATTCTTCCTGAGGATTTCCGCCTTATCATTTTAAATCTATGATAATAAAATACAATTACGATTAGCTCAAAGAATATCAATGTATCTAAAATGTCTCTGAGTCAAGTGAAAATAGAATTGAATAGAGAGATTCATTGACAAATCTGTAAAAGTTACATTAAAAAAATATGTATAAGAAATCCAGCAATATGATTCCTATAAAGAAATCATTAAATAATAAGTTATTCTCTTATTATCCTTTATTATTTTTATTTTAACAAATTTAAAATTTTACCAAATTATTAAATACAACTTTTGCTTCCATTATTTGGGATATTAAATTTTACTTATTAGATATAAGATATAGTATAAGATTTATAAAAAAGGTAATTAAAATTGTCAGATTCAGTTGATAAATCAATAATTTCAGAGCAAAAGTTTGAAACTCTCTTTAAAGGTATGCCTTTTCCTTTATATGTTTGGAAAATAATTGAGAACGATTTGATTTTGGTTGAGTATAATTATTCCGCTGAAAAAATAACTAATGGTCAAATTAAAAACTATTTAGGATGTAAAGCGTCAGAATTTTATAAAGACCAATTTGAATTATATGAAGGACTTTATCAATGTGTAAATTCTCAATGTGATGTTTTCAAGGAAGTTAAATCTATTTGTATAACTTCAGGAGAAGAAAAGTTTTTATCTGTTTATTATAATTATATCCCTCCTGATTTAGTTTTAGTTCAAACAGGAGATATTACGGAACGGAAGAAAACAGAACAAAAATTGAAAGCGTCCGAAGAAAAATATAAGAGTATAGCTGAATTTTTACCAGATATTATCTATGAGATTGATAAAAGTGGGAAGTTGTCTTATGTTAATCCTGAGGGTTATGAAAAATTTAATTATCAAAAAGATGAAGTCATAGGAAAGATGAGTATGATTCAATTTGTTCTACCTGAGCAAAGAGAAAAATTAATCAGAAACGTAAATAAATTCTTTTCAGGGGAATTAATTGAGCCAGATATATATACTTTTCAAAAAAAAGATGGAACCACTTTTTATGGGAGGGTACATTCACGTCCTATCTATAAAGAAGGAAAGATCGTAGGGATAAGGGGAGTACTTCATGATATTCATGAATTAGTTGAAATTGAAGAAAGATTAAAAAAATTAAATTTGGAATTAGAAAAAAGAGTTGAAGAAAGGACAAAGGAATTAAGAGAATCCGAAGAACAATATCGTACTATAATAAATTCTTTAGCTGATCCTCTAGATGTCGTAGATAGAGATTTAAAGATTCTCCTGATTAATCCTGCTTTTGAATTATGGCTCGATAATTTAGGTATTGAGAAAAATGTTGTAGGAAAGATTATTTTTGAAGCGTTCCCATTCTTACCAAAAGAAATTCGCGAGGATTATAAGCAAATTTTCGATACTGGAAAACTTCAATCTAGTGAAGGGAGCACTTTTATAGATGATAAAGTAATCATTACTGAAACACTTAGAATTCCAATTTTTAAGGAAGGGCATGTTAATCAAGTAATGGTTATTACAAGAGATATAACTGAGCGAAAAAGGGCAGAAATGAAAATAAAAGAGTCAGAAGAAAAATACCGCCTTCTAACAGAAAATATCAATGATCTAATCGCTGTTATAGATGATAAATTCCAAATCGAATATATTAATGAAGAGGTCCATAAGAAAGTATTAGGTACAACCATAAATGATCTATTAGGAAAAAATATTTTGGATTTTGTGAATCCTGATGATAGAGTGAAAGGGTTTAATTCGTTACTGAATGGCATTAAAAATAAAGAAGGAATGATGGATATAAGAGTTTTGAATCGAACAGGTCATTACATTTGGTTTGAAGTAAAAGGAAAGGCTTTTTTAGATAATAAAGGAGAATTAAAAGGAATATTGATTGCAAGAGATATTACAGAGCGTAAACAAGCAGAAGAAAAGCTTCGAGAGAGTGAAGAACGTTACCGTACATTGGTTGAGACTATGACTGACGGGTTAGCTGCCATAGATGAAAATAATAACTTTACCTACATTAATATAAGTTTCAGCAAGATGATTGGATACTCCAATGATGAACTTCTTGGTACCCAGGTCTTCAATTATCTTGATAAAAAGAATCAAAGTATAGTAGAAGAACAGTTAAAGCAGCGAAGGAAAGGAGTAACAAAACCCTATGAGCTTGTATGGACTCGGAAAGACAGACATAAAGTTTACACAATTATGGCTCCAAAACCGCTTATTGATGTAGAAGGAAATTATGTAGGGGCCTTTGGGGTGATCACAAACATTACTGAACGTATAATAGCAGAACAAAAATTGATGGAATCTGAAGCGAAATATCGCAATTTATTCGAAAGCTCTCCTGCTATGATTGTTTTAATAAACCCGAATGGAAAGATAATTGACGTAAATCCAGCAACACTGGCACAATATGGATTTGAAAGAAACGATTTTATAAATAAGGATTTTAATGAGCTAAATAACTATCTACCGGAGAATTTGCCTTTTTTGGTAAAGAAATTTAAAGAACTATTAATTGAAGGCATCTTGGAACCTATTGAACTTCCATTTTATACCAAAGACAAAAATATCATTTGGGTTAATATTCAAGGATCTTCAGTAAAGATTGGTGATGAAACTTATATTCAAACAGTAATACAAGATATTAATGAGCGGAAAATGGCAGAATTAAAAATAAAGGAATCAGAAGAGAAATTAAAAACATTAAATGATACTTTTCTAAAATTCACAGATGATCCCCTTAAAAATATACAATTACTTGTCGAAGCAGCAGGAAAACTAATTTCTAGTGAATGTGCTACGTATAATAAACTAATTGATGTAAATGGAAAAGAAATATTAAAAACTATTGCAATATGGCAAGAACCAACAGACCTTAAACGCGAAGATAATCCAATTGGGCATATATTTACAGACATAATCAATATGGGTCTCGATGAGATTGTCATATTAAAGGATTTAGACAAAACAAAATATGCGAAAACTGATCCAAATGTTCAAAAATATAATTTAAAACAATATTGCGGTATTGCAATAAGACTAAATAATAAACCAATTGCATCCTTTTGCCTATTGTATACGAAAAATAGAGAAATGAGTGAGGTCGATAAAGATATAATAAGAATTCTAGCTAAATCGGCTTCTATTGAGGAACAACGGTTATATTCTTATCAACAAATTAAAGAATCTGAACATAAATTTAAATTAATTTTTGATTCTATCCCAGATCTCTTTTTCTTAATAAATAAAGAGACAAGAATTTTATCATTTAGAGGAAGAGAAGAAGATTTCTATGTACCATCAGAGAAATTAATAAATAGTAAATTAAACGAACTACTTCCGGGAGATCTTGCTGATCGTAATTATATTGCTGCTCAGAAAACATTATTAACAAAACAACCTCAGATAATCGAATATGAATTACCAATATATGGAGTAAATAGATATTTTGAGGCACGTCATCTTTATTTTTCTGAAAATCAAGTGGCTATATTTATACGTGAAATAACAGCTCGTAAAAAAGCAGAACAAGAATTAATTCAATCAG
The DNA here is from genome assembly GCA_019058365.1 of Promethearchaeota archaeon. Taxonomy (GTDB): domain Archaea; phylum Asgardarchaeota; class Lokiarchaeia; order Sigyniarchaeales; family SOKP01; genus Loki-b32. Next base: position 154,384 of record JAHPZE010000004.1, read on the forward strand.
AAGAAAAATATAGACAACTATTTGAGAATTCCCCCGAAATAATTGTATTAACAAGCCCAGATGGAGTTATTTTAGACGTTAATTCAGGTATTGAAAAAACTCTCGGTTTTAAAAAAGAAGAAGTAATAGGACACCCTTATTACAAATTTGGGATATGTGATTCAAATCAAATATCTATAATTAAACACAGATATGAAGATTCATTATTAGGAAAAAGAAAAAAGTTTGAGGAATTCCAAGTAAAAAGAAAAGATGGCAGTAGTTTATGGGTTTTATATCAGACTACAATTGTCAAATTAGGAAATCAACATTGTATTCTTACTATGGCACAAGATATCACTGAGATAAAAAAGGCAGAAAAATTAATTGAACAAGAACTTATTAAACTTAAAGAACTTGATGATATAAAAAATGAATTGATTACTCGAGCTTCGCATGAATTAAAGACACCATTAACCTCTATTTTAGGTTCTACAGATTTACTCTTAACTTTATATCATGATGCTTACAATAATGAAATAAAAGAACTTATTAATATGATACATAAAGGAGCAAAAAGATTAGAAAATTTAATCAAAAATACAATAGATATTTCACTTATAGAGTCAAAAACTATCTCTTTTAGGAGAACAAGGGAGGATATTGGGAAACTTATTAATGAATGTATGGATGATTTGATATATTTAGCTGACAAAAGGGAATTATCATTTGAAATTAATATCCAAGAAAATGTTTTTATTCAAATTGATAAAAATAAAGTTATACAAGTAATAAAAAATATAATATCGAATGCTATAAAAAATACACCTCTAAAAGGAAAAGTTTCAATCAATTTAAAAAGAATGAAAAAATATATAGAGATATCAATAAAGGATACAGGTGTAGGATTTACTGGAACTGAATTACAAAGAATTTTTCAAAAATTTGGAAAAATTGAAAGATATGGTAAAGATTTCGATGTGGATATAGAAGGTCCAGGACTTGGATTATATCTAGCAAAACAAATCATTGAAATGCATAAAGGCAAAATTTGGGCAGAATCTGAAGGATTACATAAGGGAGCAACTTTTATTATCGAATTACCAATTGACTAAGTATTCAGTAATATGTTTTTTACATTACTAGTTTGTCCGAAAGAAGGTTTTATTAAAAAAAATACGAGAACATTACTAACTACTAATGCTAATAGACTTATTACTAAAATTTTTAAGATTTTCTTGTTAGATTTTGACATAATTATCATGTAAAATTAATTGAATTTAGCAATCAATAATAAATAGTTCTAAAAAACATTTTTTATTATTATGTTATAAATGTTTTTCAAGCCATACAAACATATCTTGATATACTTGAGCTCTGCCCTTTTCATTCCATAACTCATGGAGAAATCCATCATATTCTCGATAAGTCTTGTCTTTACTTCCAATTTGTTCGAAAAATTCTTTTGACTTTTCTTTATCTATAATCTTATCATCACCAGCTTGCATTATTAATACAGGGCATAGTAAATTTGATGCATTATCGATCGCCCATTTTGAAAATCTATCAATTTCTGTGGCCGATTTGGCTGAAATTACTTCAATTTTGTGTTTATCTACAATATGTTGTCGTAAGATTTTTAAATCACTTGTTAATTGATTCTGATCAATAATATTATCTAATATCTTATTAGGAGCTAATTTAACAAGAGTTTTTGATAGTGATTTTATAACTTTTTTTCCCATTGATAGTTTTAAAAACATACCTAAAAGTGGTGAGGAAACTAATACTCCTGATAATTTCGGGTGATGTATTGCATAAATTAAACCAACTAAACCTCCAAAAGAATGACCCATCAAAAATATTTTTTTTTCTTTAGCAATTTCGCGGATTAAATCCATAAAAAGAAGTGTATCTTTTTGGATGTGATCCATGCTCTCTATATGGCCGAGTAAATCACCAGTGTTTCTCCAATGTCCCCGTAAATCAAATGCGTAAACGGCATATCCTTTATTTGTGAAATATTCCGCAAGAATTTTTAATCTATCAGAATGAGTTCCCCATCCATGAATTGCTATGATATAAGCTTTAATTTCTCCAGAGTCAGGCAACCAATATTGATAGAATAATTTTTTCAATTCCCTTCCTTCAAAATATCCAGTTTCATTTTTCATATTTATATCACTTAGACTTTCAAATGAGTATTTTTTGGGTTAATGATAATTTATAATATCCATATCTTCTTAATATTATTGCTTTAATGAATTGATAATTAAATTTCCATTTAAAAATAATGCTCATAATAGAAATTTAAAAAAATTTTTATATTATTGGGTAAATTTCATAATAAATAATATCTATTCAATTATCTTGGGTTTTATATTTTGAGTGAAACAGAAAATATTGAAATCACAATCCATGGTAGAGGGGGAATGGGAGTTGTTACGTGTGCGGAAATTATTGCAGAAGCTGCTTATTTAAGTGGTAATTTTGTTGATGTACACGCATATCCTTCATTTGGAGCTGAAAGAAGAGGTGCTCCCGTTCAAGCGTATGCTAAACTCTCTAGAACGGGTACTATATGGGATAGAGCTCAAATAGAAAATCCAAATGTTTTAATAATATTCGATGAGACCGTTTTAAATCAAGAAATTGCTTTTTCTCTTAGACAAGAGGGATTTTTTATTATAAACTCTGAAAAGGACCCTGAATTTTTTGTTAAGTTATTTGACTTAAGTAGTGATACCAAAATAGTTGCCGCAGATATTAGTAAACTAGCAATAGAGAAAGATCTAACTATTGAGGGAAATCCAGTAATTAATACTCCTATTCTTGGTTTACTTTCAAAAGCAATACCTGATTTAAATTTAAACAATTTAAAAACAGTTGTTGTTAAACGTATGGGTGAAAAAATAGGTAAACTCAATTATGAATTAATTGAACAAGGCTATAATTTAGCTAAAATTTTATAATCTTCTTATCCAGAGTGTTTTTAGTTCATTGGTAACTTTACAATAAAAGTACTCCCCTTATTTCTACCTTTTGATTCTGCTTTAATAGTCCCTCCATGTAAGTCAACAATTTCCTTTGATATAAAAAGTCCAAGCCCTGAACCCTGAATATTGATATATTCTAGCCCGTTACCATATCTTTCTATTTTTCCAAATCTAGTAAATAGGATATTCATTTCATCTAAAGTCAATCCTACTCCTGTATCAGCTATAGAAATTACAGCCCAATTATCAAGTTTCTCCAGTTTAACATTGATTTTTCCTTTAGGAGGTGTATTTTTTACTGCATTTGATAATAAGTTCATAATAACTTGTTCTATTCTAATTCTGTCAATCTCTAAATACAACTCGTCTAAAAGAACTACATTGAGAGTAAGGTTCCTTTCTTTTGTAAAATGCATCATTTCCCCAGCTGATTCTCTTATCAGTTTAGATAAATCGCTCTTCTGTTTATCTAATTTGAATTTATCATATTCAATTCTAGACACATCAATTAAATTATCCACTAAATACTTCAACCTCTCTCCTCCTTTCTCGATTAATTTGATTAATTCCACTTGCTCATTTTCCAATTTTGTGTTGTAAAGACTTGAAAAAAGTTCAGCACCTCCACAAACTGTAGCAAGAGGAGTCTTTAATTCATGAGCAACTCTAGAAATTAAGTTTTTTCTAATTTGGTCAAGTTCCTTTAATTTGGAAATTTCTTCATTAATTAGAACTTCAGCTTGCTTTCGCTGTGTTATATCGGTGAATAATGCTTGAACAAAATATTCATTTTCTAATCGAATCAAGGATGCTTGTAAATTTACCCAAATTATGCTCTGATCTTTTTTTTGCATTTGTAGATCAATTCGATGAACTCTTTCTCCTTTTACGAATCTTTTAAAGAGTTTCATAATAGTTGGTAAATAATTCGGATGTATTACAGAGATCTTTTGAAATTTCTTTCCCACTAACTCGTCTTTTGAATATCCAAACATTAATTCTGTTGTAGGATTACATTCAATAATTACTCCTTTAGAATTTATAACAACAATAGAGAATGGAGTATTTTCATAAAAAAAACGATACTTTCTTTCAGATTCTAAAAATTTCCTTTCTGCTTCTACTTTATCAGTAATATCAATAATCGTAATAAAGTCGGCAGATTTTCCTTCATAATTAATAGTTTTTGAAAAAAGTTCTCCATAAATTAATTCTCCTGTCTTTTTAAAACCTCTAAATTGATAATGTGTTATAACATCTTTATCCCCTTTCTGCTTTTTACTTGCCTGTTCCGCAACCATTTGTTTATCTTCAGGATGAACCATATCAAGAAATTCTCCAGGTCCCCAATCTTTCATTTCTTCTGGAGTTCTTCCTCCAATCGCTGCGAATCTTTGATTAACATATTTAAACTTTCCATCTTGTAAAATTCCTATCCCTATTAATGATTGTTCAGCAATATTTCTGAATTTTTCTTCAGATTCTTTTAATTCACGTTCTAAAATGAATTTTTCTGTAATATCAATAAAAGTACCATCAATTCTAATTGGATTTCCCTTCTTATCTCGAATTAAATGAGAGTTTAATTCAACTATAATTTTTCTTCCATCTTTAGTTAATGCTAAACATTCATAATTTTTCGTCATATCATTTTTTAATATATGTTTTAAATAAACATCCCGTTGTTCTGGATATTGCCAAAAAACTCTAACATTTTTACCTCTCAAATCCTCTGATGGATCATAGCCCATAATTATATTATGTGCTTGATTATGATTGAGCATTTGACCATCTATAGTAACTTGATAAAATCCTACATCCAAATTATTAATTAGATTACGATATTTTAACTCAGATTCTTTTAATTTTTCTTCAAATACTTTTCCTTCAGTAACATCTTCAGTTTGAACTAAAACTAAATCTGGTCCAACATAACCATAGTTTACTAAAAGATATTTTTCCTCATTATTAAATTCAAATCGGTATTTCATCTCTCTCAAGATGCGTGTTTTTTCATTAAAACATTTATGTAAGTCATTTAGAATATCTGGTCTGTCTTTATATTGCTCAGAAGCCTTATGACCTAGCACACTCACAATATTACCATGAGTAAATTTTTCAGCAACTTTATTAAAATCAATGAACACAAAATCATTATTTATTTTTTTCCATGTATAAGTAGCAATTGGACTTTCTTTATAGAGCGCTCTAAAAAATTCTTCTGAATCTCTTAATCTTAATTCTGCTTTCTTACGCTCAGTAATATTCTTGCCAAATCCTAATATTGCATAAACTATATTATTTTTTTTTAATGGAATACCATACGTCTCAATATATATGAAATTGCCATTTTTTGCTTTTACTTTATATTCCTCGCGTTTTGATTGTTTTCCTGTTTTTGTTATTTCTTTCACGACTCTATATGCTTTTTTTATATCATCTTCTTCAAGAATATCTAAAAATTTAATATGTGGTATTTCTTCTCTTTCATAACCTAAGGTTAGTAATGTAAGATCATTAGCATCCAGAAAATTTCCAGTTAAATCATTTACATAAATTAGATCTAAAGAACGATCAAACAAATCCTTATAGGTTCCTCGTATTTCATCCCTATTATACGTCATTTAATAATCTCCTTTTAAATATATTTATTTTCATATTTTTATTGGCAATTTTATTGTAAATGTACTACCTTTATCCCTCCCAGCAGATTTTGCCCAAATCTGGCCTTCGTGAAGATCTATTATTTCTTTTGATATATATAATCCAAGTCCAGTTCCTTGAATATCAATATGTTCTAAACCATTTCCGTATCTCTCTATCTTACCAAATCTAGTAAATAATTTATTTATTTCTTCTTTAGTTAGACCAATTCCATTATCGCTTATTAGTAATTCTGCATAATCATTTTTTTTTAGAGCTTTTACAATAATTTTTCCATTAGGAGGCGTATTTTTTATTGCATTTGATAAAAGATTTAGTATTACTTGTTCAATTCTTATTTTATCAAATTCTAAAAATAAATCATCCATAAGGTCAAGTTCCAAATTTAATTCTCGTTTTTTTATGAGATACATTAACTCTTTGGTACAATCTCTTATTATTTGACTGAAGTTATTTGTATCCTTCTTTAATTCTAATTTTTTGTATTCTATTCTTGTAATATCAACCAAATTATCAACTAAATATTTTAATCTTTTACCTCCTTTTTCGATCATTTCAAGAAGTTCTTTTGTATCACCTTTAAATTCTTCTACACATAAATCTAAAAGAAGTTCAGAGGCACCACAAACAGATACTAGGGGAGTTTTAAGTTCATGCGAAATTCTTGATATTAAATCCGTCCTAATCTGATCTAACTCTTTTAATTTTACAAATTCTTCTTCGATAAGAAGATCTGCCTTTCGTTGCTCAGTAATATCATTTATAATTGTTTGCAGTAAGATATCATCGCCTAATTTTACTAAAGTAGATTGATATCTAATCCAAATTGATTGTCCATCCTTCTTATATAACTCCATCTCCAATGACGATAAAATCTCACCTTTTAAGACTTTTTGGAATCGTTTAAGTAATATTGGTACATATTTCGTATTAATTGCGGGAAGATTTTTAAATTCAATGCCAATTAATTCATCCCTCCTATAATCAATTAACTTCTCAAGGGCGGGATTACAATAAATAAGTGTTCCTTGCTGGTCAATTAGAACAATTGAAAATGGTACAGATTCAATTAAATTCCGATATCTTTCTTCAGATTCTTTTAACTTTTGCTCCGCAATTTTTCTATTTGTAATATCATTAATGAATGCAAATGAGCCCTTGAATTCTCCATTTTCATTCAAAATTGGAGCAGCATTTATACTTGTGCTTAATAGAGTTCCATCTTTTTTTATAAAATCAAGTTCATAGGTATCTTTAAAACCCTTCTCCCGTCGTTCTCGATAACTAGTTATTAAATCGATCATTGAGTCTTCTAAAAAAAAAAATAAATTTTTACCCATTATCTCGTCTCGAGTATATCCAAGCATTTCACATATTTTTGGATTAACGAAGATTGTATCATCATTTTCATCCACTGCCCACACACCTTCTTGAGCATTCTCTACTAAGTTCCTGTACTCTTCTTCAGATTCTTTCAATTTCTGCTGGGCTTCTTTTTGTGCTGAAATATCCATTAATATAATTTGTATAAAAGGTTTTTTTCCAATTATTATTCTTGAGGTTGTAGCATAACACCATATTATTCCACCTATTGTTTGATGGATTGGAAATTCAAAATTTATTGTTTTTCCATTCTTAATAATTTCAGTAAATATATTGTTAAATAAAGCAATTAGAGGTTTATCTTTCTCATGATAAGACCAAAATTCTCTATAATTTTTTCTAATATAATCTTCCAATGTGTGGGTTGAAAGTAAATTACTTGTAGCACTATTGCAATCAATTAAATTGCCTTCTAAATCAAATAGTCCAATGGGGTAAGGAGTTTTATTAAATAATTGATAGTATTTTTGTTCTGATTCCTTTAACATTTTTTCTGTCAAAATACGAACTGTAATATCACGAACAATACCTTGTATTAAATGTTTCCCACCCACATCAATTAAACTTGATGATACTTCGGCTAGGAATATTTTCCCATTTTTCTTTTTAAAACTAATTTCAAATCTTATAATTCCTTTTTTTGAAATTTCTTTAAAAGCTCTTTTTGATTTTTCGAGTTCACCTATTGGGTGAAGATCGGAAATTTTTAATTTTAATATCTCTGATCTTGTATACCCAAATTGTTCTAAAGCTCTATGATTAACATCTATAATATTCCCCTCTAAATCATGAAGAAAAATTGCATCATTTGAATAATGGAAGAGAGCACTATATTTTTCTTCAGATTCCATTAATTTTGTTTCCTCTTTTTTACGTTTTGTTATATCTCTTGCTATAATTAGAAATTTTGAATTTCTATCTTTGTCTTTATAAATTGATCCATTATTTCCTGTCCAAATATAATACCCCTCTTTATGTCTAATTCTCACCTCTGCAAAAGCTTCACCCTTTTCTGTAGCCTCTTTAAATGTCTGAAATACTTTCTCACGATCATCTGGATGAATAAAATTAATAGCATTTTTCCCTATTAGTTCTTCCTTTTTATATCCAATTATTTTATTATGCACTTTTTCGTTAACATATTCAAAATTCATATTCATATTAATGATCGAAATTAAATCCATAGCATTTTCAGATATGAAACGATACTTTTCTTCAGATTCTCTTAATTCCTGAGTCCTTAGATTCACTAGCTTTCCTAATTCGTATCTAAATTTTTCTTCCTCTTCTTTTCTCTTAGTGACGTCACGAAATATCCCATAAAATCCGACCTTATTTCCTTTAGAATCAAATTTTAAATATACAGAAGTTTCACCAATAATTTTTTCTCCAGTTTTATTCCTAAATTGATATTCAAAATCAGTTAAAGGTTCACCCGTTTTATAAACTGTATTAAAACCTTCAAACACATTTTTTCTATTTGCTTCATCCACAATAAATTTATAATTTAAACCAAATAATTCTTCTTTCGAATATCCAGTAATTTTGCATAATGATTCGTTAAAGTACGTAAAATTACCTTTCAAATCAACTTCAAAGTAGCATTCTTTAATGCTCTCAATTACTTGTACAAATTTATCTTTAGAAAACTCCACTTTTGGCTTAACCGGCTATTTTGTTATTATTCCTAAAAAACATTAATCTTCAGAAGATATGCTAAAAAGCTTAAAGAGTATTTATTTTTTTTATAAGATTAATGAAATATTAAGTATTTATTTTTTATTTAAAAGTAAATATTATCTTTTATTTAGTATTCCTTACTTGTGTTAATAATTTTAATGTCATTTTTAACGAGCTAAGTGGTATTTGCCTTATAGTTTTATATTTATAAATGAAAAGAATTAAAAACTTATCTGCGTTTGATTTCATACAGAATCTAACTTATAACTGTTTTTGATGTATAAATGACAGACTCAAAAAAAGATTATCAAAAAATATTAAGCTCAGTTCAAAAACCAGTAATTGGGGAAGCTGGTGAAACTGGAACTTGGAGTCCAAAAAAACCTATAATCGATTTAAATAAATGCATTCCAGTTAAATCTGGAAAACCTAGCTGCTTTAATTGTTGGCTCTATTGCCCAGAGGCTGTTGTAACGAGAACAATTCCCCCTCGAATTGATTTAGTATATTGTAAGGGATGTGGAATTTGTATGGAAGAATGTCCAGTAAAAGCTATAACAATGGAGGAGGCGAAAACTGAATGACAGTGATTAACGAAAAAAAGAATATTATTGATGAGAATATAATACTTTTAACCGGAAATCATGCAGCTGCCCATGCCTTTAGACAAGCTAAAGTTGGGGTTATTTCTGCTTATCCAATTACACCTCAAAGCCCTGTGGTTGAAAAAATTGCTGAATTTATACATGAAGGAAAATTAAAAGCTAATTTTGTAAAAGTAGAATCTGAACATTCCGCGTTAGCAGTATGTTGTGCTGCTTCAGCTACAGGCTCGAGAGTTGGGACAGCAACATCTGCTCATGGTTTAGAATTAATGTATGAAATGTTACCTTGGGCAGCAGGAAATAGACTACCTATCATAATTAATCTCGCAACAAGATCGCTTGGAGCACCATGGTCAGTCTGGACTGACCATTCTGATTTTATAACAATTAGAGATGTTGGGTGGATTCAATTTATGTGTGAAAATAATCAAGAAATCTATGATACAAATCTTCAAGCATTTAAAATTGCTGAAGATCCTCGTGTATTTCTACCCGCAATAGTTGCTTATGATGGTTATATACTAAGCCATACAATGATGCCTGTTAAATTAGAAAATCAACAAATGATTGATGAATTTTTACCACCTCTTAAACATCATATTAATTTATCTAACATATCACAAGTAAAAGGAATTGATCCAGTAACCACACCTCACATTATTAAACGAGCAGAAGGAACAGTTCCCGGTTATTATGAATATAGATATGCCCTTCAAAAATCATTAGAGAATTCAATTGATATCATTAAAGAGGTTCATGATGAATTTGCTAGAAAATTTGGGAGATCTTATGGAAACGGGATATATAAAACAGTTCAAACTCAAGATGCTGATACAATCATTTTTGCTATGGGATCAGTTGCATCTCAAGCTCGAGTTGCTATAAAAAAACTAAGAGCAGAAGGATTAAAGATTGGAATAGTAAGTCTTAGACTATTTAGACCATATCCATGGGAGGAATTGAGAGAGTTTTTCAAAGATAAAGAAAACATCATAGTATTTGATAGAGATATTGGATATGGATATGAGGGAGTCTTATCTTATGAATTAAAATCTGCGCTTTACAGTATTAAAAATCCTCCAAGAATCAAGGGATTCATTGTTGGTTTAGGTGGTAGAGATGTAAAAACAGAGCATATAATTAATGGTGTTCATAAAGCTTTGGATGAATTCAAAAAAGGGATTTTTACTAATAAAACTGATTTTTTAGGATTAAACTTAGAGGAATTAAGAGACTATGACGAATCAACATATTTTAGAGGAGGATGAGATCATATGGTGAGTGTTATGGATCTTCCCGAAGAAGAATTTATTTTTCCAGGCACTCGTGCTTGTGCGGGTTGCGGGATGGCGTTGATCTATAGAATTGCACTTAAAGCTTTAGGACCTAAAACAATTATAACTGTTCCTGCATCTTGTTTAACAGTATTACATGGGATGCAAGGATTTTGCTCTACGAAAATTTCTGTTTATCACACACCGTTTGCGACAACAGGAGCTTCAGCATCTGGAATATTAGCATCATTAGAAGATAAAGGTTTAGCAGATGAAATTACGGTTCTTGCTTTTGCAGGAGATGGAGGTACAACTGATATAGGCATACAAGCTCTAAGTGGTGCAGCAGAAAGAGAAACTAATTTTATTTATGCATGTTATGATAATGAAGCGTATATGAATACAGGTGTTCAAAGAAGTGGGTCAACTCCACTAGGAGTTCAAACGACAACGACTCCTGAAGGAAAATTAGGTCATAAAAAAAATATGCCGAAAATATTAGAAGCCCATGGAATTCCCTATGTAGCTACAGGTAATGCCGCATACCCACTTGATTTATTTGAGAAATTTAAAAAGGCTAAAGATATAAAGGGATCAAAATATATTCATATTCTATCACCTTGTCCTCCCGGTTGGGGATATGAACCAAAAGATACTATTTTAATTGGAAGATTAGCAAATGAAACGGGATTTTGGCCTCTCTATGAAGTTGTTAATGGACTATTTGAATTATCAAAATCAAGTAAAAGATATTTGGACTCATCAAAGCGGAAACCAATATCGGAATATTTGAAAGTTCAAAAAAGATTTAAATCTATTGATGAAAAGACAGTAAAAATATATGAAACTTATATCTCTAATATGTGGAAAGAAATACAAAAAAGACTTAAAACCACTTAAAACTAAAAAGAATTTTCAATCCTAAATCTATATTTTTCTGAGTTTTTGTATAAGCTATTTTTAGAAAAAAATAAAAACTTATTTTAGATAAGATAATAAGATAAATAATGCTGAGAACATTCATATATGATGACTCTAAATCTCAATGGATTGAAGAAGAAAATCGTTTCTTATCATATGATATCTTTGCAATTTTGGATGAAGAAAAAGAAATCATCTATCTTTGGAGTGGTCCAAAAAGTAATAAAGCTAAATTTCGGAAAGGATATAGTCAAATTAAAGAATTCATATATAACTTCCCCGCTTTAAAAATCCAGATTGTTATGGCACAAAAGAATTTTCCCGATGAGATACAAAATAAGCTTGGAGCGTTATTAGAATCTATAAAATTGGGAAAGGATAGAATTTTGAGATTTAGCAGATTTACAACAATACGTATATACAGCATTTCAATAATTGCTATCATAATTTTGCCTATTTTATCTTTTTTAAATTTAATTACATCTTTATTTTGGACAGTATATAATGAAAACTATCAAGTAACTAATACAATATACAATATTTGGATTAATAATTCGAAAATTTTAACAATTATTTCACTCATTTTCTTTTCTATTAATATAGTATTAGGAGTAGTTGAAAATGAAAGTCAAGTTATTATATTTTCTTTAATCGGTGTAATTATTTCTGTTGGATTAATATTATATTTAAACCAAGGGATTTTTTTATTTTTATTTCAAGCAGGATCAACCTTAACTAATTATTTAATCTCACAAAAAGATCTTATCATCTTCTTACTGTTAAATTTAAGTGCAATACTGATTTTTGAAATTCCAAATATATATAAACTAATATCTTTTTTCAAAACCTATAGAAAATTCATTTTTTAGCTGAAAAAAGTGTGGAAGTAGCAAAGCTTCTTACTAAAATAGATAAGGAAGATCTCAGAATACTTATGGCAATTGAAATTGGAATGAAGAGATCAGAATTTGTAACAGTAAATAATATTAAATTTTATTCAAGATATAAGATGGAAGAGACTCTCTTTCGGCTGAAAAAGGTTCATAAACTTGGTTTAATAATTAGAGATTCCTCCAAGCATGAAATTGCTTACACACTTAATTCTAAGGCATATGATTTACTTGCTTTACATGCCTTAGTTGAAAAAAATATAATTAGTCAATTAGGGCCTCTAATAGGTAAAGGCAAAGAATCAGATGTATATGGTTGTATGGATGATAATGGAAATGTTTATGCTGCTAAATTTTATCGTATGGGGAGAACAAGCTTTAAAAATATCAAACAATTAAGAGACATTATTGGAGAAAGAGGACACCTCTCTTGGCTTTATGTAAATAGACTTGCTGCCAAAAGAGAGTATGAAGCTCTTGAAAAAATATATGAACTCAAATTGAGTACTCCAAAACCAATAGGATATAACAGACATATAATCATTATGTCATATTTGAGAGGAAAAGAATTAATTTACATAAAAAATATTAAAAATCCTTTGAAAATTTTCAAAAGAATTATAAAGCAACTTAAAATAATCTATAAAAAAGGAAAAATGATACATGGAGATTTAGGGGAATTTAATATTGTTGTAGATGAAAAAGGAACCATTCTAATAATTGATTGGTTGCAGTGGGTATCAACAGACCATCCTAATGCTAATTTACTTTTAGAAAGAGATATTGAAAACGTCTGTAACTATTTTCAAAAAAAATTTAATATTGAAAGTAATATAGACGAAATAATTAGTTCTTTTTATAAAAACTGAATTTAATTTAATTGATCTTTTAATAACTTTCCTTGAATTATAAAATCTTCTAGATTTTCTTTTTCTATTACTTTTATTTCTTTAATCTCGGGTTTTAATATTTTTAATAACAGTTCCAATTCTAATTTTTTCTTTAATATTGAAAAATTATAATCAGCATTATTTTTACTTACCCTAAACGATTCTGTGATTCCAATTTGAATATGAGGTAAATTTTGGAAAGAAGTAAGTGAAAAAGTTGAATCAAAGATATTCTCTCTGAAAGGTAAATGTTCCATATCTGACAAAATCAAATTTAAAGCATACTTCTTACAATTATAATTAATAACCTTGGATTTGAATCTTAATAACATATTACAAGAGATATCTACTGCTACGTAGTTAAACTTTATTTCTCCTTGCTTCTTTATTGATTTTGTAATATATTCAAAAAATAAACCAGTACCACACCCCATATCTATAATAATTTTACCATTTGCTCTGTAGTTTTTTAATACAATTTCATATTTTTCTTCTTGTATTGCTTTATATCTTTTGTCATAAAAATGTGATGATGAGTTGTATTTTTCGATTATGCTTTTCTTTTTATTTTGATTTTTAGAGTGTTCTTCCACGATGATAACCAAATAAATTTTAGCTCTTGTTTTTAATGTCGTAAGGTTTTAATTCAAAAAATTCTATCTTTAAATTATCTTTTTAATATATATTATAATAATTGTTTTGATATAAGAATTAAAAATGTCAAGTAAAAATAATAATCAACAGAGATCTAAAAATCCTTTACAAATATTACAAAATAGTCAAGGTTCTATAATTTTGCTCAGATTAAAAGATGGGACAGAATATAGGGGACTATTAAAGGAAATCGACGCTTACATGAACATGATTTTAGAAGACGCAACCGAACTTTTAGAAGGGACGCCTGTGGCTAAATACAATGAGATATTTATTCGGGGTAATAATCTCTTATTTATTAAACCAGACGCTTCTCAAATTACATAACTATTGTAGGGAATTTTTATTAGCTACCCCTTATGTTTAACATTAGATTTCCTAAATTAGTGAAATCATGATCTAGAATAGCTTTATAACCTCAATAATTTTGGAACTACTTCTTTATTTCTAATTATTGCATAAGATGCCGAATTTGGGGTATAAGATCCTAGATAATTTGCTGATGAAAATATAGATAGCAATCTATTATTAAAAAACCATCGATATCCCTCAGGAAAGCATTCATGTGCTCTAATTAGGTATTTAAGATTGTTATATCTCATAAAATTCTCAAAAACATCATCTCCGAAAAATTTAATCCCTGGACCTCTAAAATTGTCGGAAAAACCTTCTAATCCAGATTTAGGATCATTCCACATGATTTGATAAATCCCTTGTTCATTTGAATTGTATATTTCTCTAAAATTCTTGCATTTTTGACCTTGTAGTTTCTTTAAAATATCATTGTCTTCTGGAATCCCTCCATGTAGACATAACACTTCTCTATTAATTAATGCACATATCGGTAATACATTATAAATACTTAAAATTTCACTGAATTTGCTGTGATCATCGAATCTTGAAATAAAATCTTGAAAGAAACCGTAGTATTTATTTATTTCTAAAGTTTCATGATTTCCTCTTAATAAATAATATTTTAAAGGGTAAAGAATCTTCAACGCTAAAACGATTAATAAACATTCAAATTGCTTTGGTCCACGATCGACAATATCTCCTAAAAAGATGACTATTTTCGGGTTATTATGATTAATAATTTCAATTATTCTCTTTAATGTCGCCAAATTTCCATGAATATCCCCTATTACATAAACTTCTTCATTAATTTCTTTAAAACTAAACTCTAAGAGTAAATTTTCTTGTTCTAAAATATTTTTAACTGTTTTTAAGATATTCGAAATAACATCAAATTTTAGAGAAGAGATTTTCTGCGGTTGGTTTATTAAATCATATAAAACTGAATTTTCAATTAAATTCAAAATTGATCTAATTGTTTTCCTTTAATTATCTTTTTAATAACTCTATTATTTTTATTATAGTTTCTTTTATTTTTATAAATAAAGGAATTTAAAATATATAGTTAAATTTCAATGAAAGATTCTTTAATTAAAAAGTTTGTAAATCATATTGAGAGACACATTGAGAGTTTTGAAAATGAAAAATTTCTCCAAAAAAATGAGAGTCGGAATATTGGAATAATCTATACTCCGAACCAAGTTGTAGATTACATAGTATCTAATATCTTTAGAATCTATTTTGAAAGATATATATCTTTTAATAAAGATGCTAAAGATGAACCAAATTTAAAAGAAATTGTTCTTTCAGTAATTAAAGATCAGAAAACAAAAGAGAATTTAACTAAAATAATTAGAAATATAAGGATACTAGACCCTTCTTGTGGCTCTGGGAGATTTTTAATATCAGTAGCTGAAAAATTATATCAATTGTATAGAATATTAGAGCCAAATTTCTCTGATTTTGATATAAAAAAAGCAATAATAGAAAAAAATCTCTATGGTATTGAAATTGAATATTCTGCTATTCTTATCTCAAAACTAAGGTTAATTAAATGGGTTCTATCTTTTAATGAAAACAATGTCATATTTAAGACTCTTAACTCAGAGATTTTAAATCTCAAAAATGTAGACCAAATCGTTGAGAAATTAGATTTACATTTCAACTTTTTTAACTTAGATTATCTTTTAGAATTTAGCTCTGATAAATTTGATATAATAACTGGTAATCCCCCTTACATAGAAAATAAAAAGATAAAAGATATTGAATTTAAGAAAAAATTAACTAAAAGATTTAATACGGCTTATAGATTATTCGATCTGTCTGTAGTTTTTATAGAAAAATCATTTGAATTATTGAAATCAAATTCTGGATGCCTCTCTATGCTAACAACGAATAAGTTTTTATCAGCAGATTACGGTATTCGAATTAGAAAATTACTTATCAATAATACTACGCTTAAAGAAATCATTAATATCTCGTCAATACCGATCTTTAGGAAAACAGCTGCGTATCCAATAATAATATCTTTTAAAAAAGTACAACCAAATGAAGGTAATTTTATCAGAATAAAACATTTTGTAAAACTAAATGACTTTTTAGAAAATCGTAAAGTTAAGTCTAAATTTATACCTCAAAACTTAATAAATATAATTCCTACGCTTGTATTTCCCATTTTTGGCAACTTCGATTTAATAAATTATTTGTATACAAATTTTTTACCTTTTTCACAGACCTTTAAGGATTTAAAATTATATTATCGACCATTTGGGTTCTTAAATTGGGCTAAACATCTTAATAATATAAAAAGTTTTAGGAATTCTGATAAAGATTTACTGTTAGTAGGAACAGGTAATGTTGGGAGGTATTACATAAAGTTTGAAAAACCAATTAAAATTGCAGGAAAGAACTTAAATGTTTCATATTTTCAATTTAACAAAGAATACGAAAAAGTTTGGGCTGTATTGAAGAGTGAGAAATTAATTTTTAGAGAAATTGATAAACATTTAACATGGGTTTATGATCCCGGCTTATTTGCGAATGTAACAGGCTTATATCTTGTTCATTTACCCTCAATAAATAGAGATACACTGTTTTGTATTCTAACAATAATGAATTCAGAATTGATGGATTTAACCTTTAGATCTTTATTTGGAACTCTTCACATGTCTGGTGGTTATTTAAGATATAATGGTAGTTTTATTAAAAGATTACCAATGCCAAATAAATTTCCTGCGTTTCTATCGCAACTCGGGAAAATGTTACAACTGATCTCTCAATTAAAATATGATTTTGACTCATATAGACCTGAAATCGTTAATAATCCAGAATTAGATAGAATTAAAAAAAAGTATTATAAGGGCCTAAATAGTTATTTTAACTTTTTCAACAGATTAAGCAATTCTTTAGTGAAATTATTATATTTTGATGACTTCTATTTAAAGTCTAATTTAGATTATAATATTCTAAGAGAAATGTTAGATTTAAAAATAGAACCGCAAAAGGTTCCATATAAATTTTTAATTCCTCGATTTAATATAAATAATTATGAGTTATATCAATTAAATGAATTAGATGACATTTTAGCTGAAATAAACAAATTATATAACCAACTTTATAATAACATGGATATATTAAATCAAATAGATGATATAATAAAAAACAATTTTAGCTAAAATGTAAGCCTTAACTAATTTTTCTTTAACTAAAATCGAATTAAAATTATATTTTAAGAAAGATTATATATTTAAAATATCAATAAGTAAAAAACAATTAAAATTGTGATTGAATATTATGGCTAAAAAAAAAAAAATTGTTCCGAGTGAAGAAGAGGAACTTGAAATTCCAAATGGAAAAACTGATGAAGATGGAGATGAAGTTTTAGATTTATCTGATTGGAATGACGATTTAGAAAATGATGTTGAGTATGATCTCAGCAAAATTAAAGATGATATGTTAGCAGATGAAACAGAAGATGAAGAACTCGGTATGGAAGTTGATGATGTTGTTAAGTTGTTAAGAGATGTAAAATGTAAACCTTGCCCAGGTTTAAGAAGCAAGCCAGATTGTAAGGTTGCTCATGATTATGGGTGCCCAAAACCAAAGAAGCCATAAAAATTAATTTTTTATTTTTTTATTAATTATTTACGAAATTTACTTTTAACTATATTTTTTTAGTTGAGCAGATTGCCTTCAAATACAATTAAACGCATAATATTAATAATTATTGATGTTTTATTTAGCTGGTATATTTGGGAAGTAAATATTTGGTTAGGAAATCCTTGCTATACCACAGCCTTCTCGAGCTGTTTTATATTATCCGTAACAACATTTTTAATTGTGTATACTCCCTTCGAGATTTATTGGTCTTTTAGAGATCTCTGGTTTGATCGGTGGAGAAAACTTTTTCTCAAGGATTTAGAGGTTTCAAATATAAAAATTAATATTTCTGATGGATTTTTATCTGCAAATTTGGTAAAAAATCGAGAACAAGCCAAAATTGATTCAAAAAAGGCTATTATTATAGTTTGTCATGGTTTTTCTGACACAAAGGAAACACTTCAGTATTATTATTTTCCATTGGCGTATCAAGGTTATAATATATTAGCGTACGATGCTAGAGGTACAGGAAAATCTAAAAAATCCGGTAAAAGAAGTGAATTTTTAAAAAGAATTGAAGACTTTAAAAAAATTATCGAATGGGTTAAAAATCAAGAAGAATTTTCCAGTATGAAAATTTTTTGTATCGGTTTTAGCATAGGAGCTATTACAGTCTTAAGTGGAGGGATTTTAGATAAAAAAATTGAAAAAATTATCGCAATTTCTTCAGTGTCTTATTATAAACAAAATATTTCTAAATATAATCCTATAATTATGTTAAGTTATTTATTAAAAGGAGTAAAATTATTTCCAAATGAAGAAGAAAACAATCGTTTATCACCTTTTCTAATGATAAAAAATGCAAAAAAAGAGTTGACAATCGAAGAATGGAAAAAACTTTCTAATAAGGTTATGCTTATTCATTGTAAAAATGATAGAGTAATTAAATTCAAAAATTTTAAAGAAAATAAGAGGATCTTGGAATCTCAGGAGAAGAATATACTTATATTAAAGAAAGGGGGACACTCACTGAAGAAAAACGAATGTATCTTGGTTGGAGCAACTCTTAATTTCTTAAAATTATAATCTTTACTTTTTCTAGTTCATTTAGGATATTATTATACAAAAGCTTTCGATTAGAAATATCTAATAAGACCTTTAATGTATTATTTTTCATTTTAGTCAATAATTTTATTCCAATCTGAAAAATTGATGATTTTATTATAATTTTTAACTATACATGTAAATAATACACAACCTATGCAAAACATATTTACAAAATCCTCTATAGTTAAATTTAATAGCTTACAATTTTTTTCTGAGAATCCTATTCCGCGCTCTACTTCAATT
The DNA here is from genome assembly GCA_019058365.1 of Promethearchaeota archaeon. Taxonomy (GTDB): domain Archaea; phylum Asgardarchaeota; class Lokiarchaeia; order Sigyniarchaeales; family SOKP01; genus Loki-b32. Next base: position 173,621 of record JAHPZE010000004.1, read on the forward strand.
TGACCATCATAACCAGACAAATTAACTACAAAATCTTGTTTATTCAGTTTTTTTCTATTAATAAATTCTTCTCGGGCAATTCTAGCTAAACCTCCAATAGGGATAACTTCACCATCTCTTTGAGCTAAATATATCCGTAAATCAAATGTATGTTTTCCTCCTCGCCAATCTATTAATGAGAAATCAGCCATCTCTTGAATTGTGTATGGGAAAGGATCACGGTTTTTCATAAATTTAGCAAAAAATTCCTTTTTACTTTCTTCAACAATATTTTTAATATCAAGAGGATCTTCATCCTTAGAGATGGGAATGACTCCCGCTCCACCAGAACCCCCACTAGGTTTAATAATAAAAGGTTTCTTATATTCCTTTATGAGATATATGAGCTTTTTTATTAAATCCTTCTCAGTATAAGCTTTCGTAAATAAAAGATATCTAAGATTATACTTTTTGAGAATATCTTTACTCAAAAAGCTTGCTAAATATGTTAAAGATTTATCATCAGTAACCTTGAATATAGGATTCACCAAAATTGAATTTATTTTATGGAAATCTTTTTTAATTAATTTTGAGAAATTTTTACTCTTGAAACGTCTTGTTATACCATCTCCTATTAAAACACCGACCTCTTCCCCCCTATATTTAATCCAATTATTAAAAAATGAAAGAGATGTGGATAAATGTCTATAGTCAGCAATTAAAAAAACGACTTCGGCTTTAAAGTTTTTATCGTAATTATCTGTATTAAAAATTTTTACAGAATGTCCATTAGCTTTAAGTTTTTTTCTAAAATATTCTATCATTATTACTTTTTCATGAATCAATCCATCATCAACAGTTACTCCAACAAGTACAAGCATTTTATTGATATTTCTCTTATTTCTTTTTAATGCCTGATTAATAGCTTCTAAATATCCATCATATAAAAAAGCTTGTTGTTTTTCGGTAATAATTGAAAGACCTCGGTGAGATCCTCCATTGGTTTCTAAAAGAAAAAATTTTTTCCCTTCAGGTTCATCTGATACCATGAAATCAATACTCCCTGCATAAAATGAGTCAGTACAATTCAAAATATTATCCTTGCTTTTTTTCATCTTTTCTAAAGCTCTATTCCTTACTTCATCAGTAAAGCTATCTTCTTGAGAAGTCCTTAAATCGACAAAAGATACTAAATCTAATCCTAAAGATTTTCCTAAATTGATTAATTCTAAGTCTGAATCTGATATTTCTGAGGACATAAATTTTAGAAACTTAGTGAGAAGATCTTCCTCCATAAATTAAAATAATTATATCACAATTTAAAAAAATTAGTCTTTGTATAATTTAAAAAAACTGAAAATAATTAACTAAATATTCATAAAATTAAAATTAGAGATATAAATATCCTTGATGGTTTCCTTTGGTTGATAATCGTAGACTCCCAAGCAAGATCTTCTTGACTTTGAGTTGTTCTTTGTAGTTAAAGTTTGAAAATAATAAAATATAGTTTTTTTCAATATTTACTGTAAATAGAAGTCCTACTTCTATCAACTCTGATTTTTCAGTCATTAAACCTATTATTACATAATGGTAAGGTAGATTAACTAGATCCTCAATATTTATTTCCTTTTCAATAATTTGAGCTTTTTCTTTATCATATTCTGTTTTTATAAATTTCATATTGTCTAAGGGAATTGATATTTTCCTAAACTCTTCAAATTTTTTAGAAAATTGACTTTGACGTAAAAATCGTCTCTCATCTTTGTCTTTTTCATAGAAGTATTTATTCTCCTCTTTAATTAAATACATTTTTCTATTTTTTCTTGAACTCGAGGATGTCTTTTCGATGATTTCTAATTCTTCAATTGTATCATCATGAAATACTATTAAAACATCTGGATCTAGAGTATTAATAAAAAAATTTTTATAGAGAATCCCTGCTTCGGTTTTTATCCAACCATCTGTATCAATTAATATAAAGTCGACGTCTTTATATTTCGCTACATAATCAGAAATTAAATTCTTACAGGAAAGAGAAACAATATATTTATTATCTCCTTTAGGGAAAGTGGCACCAATAAAAATAGTTTTCTCGGAATTAATATTTTCACTTGAAATGATGTAATCATCAATTGTGCCAATATTAATTGTTGTGGGAATATATATAATTTGCTGTCCTAAATCAGAATCAAGATATCCTCCTTTTAATTCTTCTTTAAGGAAATTATTTGCTAAATATTTGATAAACGTTGTCTTCCCACTACTAGTTCCTAAAACCATTATTTTTAAAGGTTTATTAACATTCTGCTTCATTTCTTTTATTATCAAATCTTTAATTTCAATCCACTTTTGAGAGATCGAATTTTCTTCGATTTCTTTAAGATGATCTTCAAAATTAGTATATATTTCTAATTTTGAAGTATCTATTGCATATAGGGGATAAATTTGAGCACTAGGGATAATTAAAGCATTTTCATCTGTAGAATCTGATGGTGAATTCTTCTTATCTGGAAGAAATATCTTGCCAAACACATCAATTTTTCCTTCTATTAACGTTATTCTTGCTGGACCTTTAATTAATAAAGTATGACCTTTATTTATATTCTTAATCATAGAATATTCCTCTTTTATCTAAAAGTATTATAAAATCACAATTTCCTTCAATTTCTCTAATAGAATTTCTTGTGCATTCATAAAAATAAAGAAATGATGTCCCAACATTCTATCTAGTAAATATATGTCATTCATAAATTTAATTTTTTAAAATTGGTAAAGTCTACTTCTCGATATTTTTAGTAATTTATTTATAAATATATAATTTAAGGACAAATATCTTGAATAAAATTAAAAAGTTCTGAAACGATTTCGTTATGATCTGGGCTGTCTAATATTGGATGATCATTATGCACTAACCAAATTTTCTTCTTATTTTTTGCACTAATTTTGCTAAAAATATAATCCATACTATTTTTTTTAATAACAGAATCTAAACGGCCTTGAAATAGTAATGCTGGACAATTTACTTGGGGTAATAATTTTTTCATCTCTTTCAATATATTTTTTATTTTGATCGCAATATTTACAGGAATCTTATCGTAACCAACCCATTTTCCATCTGTATCTTTTCTGAATTGTTCTGAAGTAACGCTGTGATATTTCACAAAAATTTTAAATATTGGAACTAAATTGAAGAGAAATGATTGAATTCCTATTGGGGTGCTAATTGTAAAAATTCCATCTAAATTATGATTTGCTGCTAGTATCAAAGTTAAAATACCCCCCATAGAATGGCCTCCTACAATAATCTTATCACATTTATCTTTCATAATCTTGATTTCTTTTTCTAATGCAGATTTCCATTCATCAATATGAGTGGTTTTTAAATCTTCAGGGGTAGTTCCAAATCCAGGAAGTAAGGGAACTTTAACAGTATAACCTCCTTTTGTATGCACATCTTCTGCTAGAGGCTTTAAATCTGCACATGTTCCACCACCACCACCATGTATCATTAGGATTCCAATTTTATTTCCTTCAAAAAGAAAAGGACCGGCACCATTCATTATTTTCGGATTTTGATTATCCATCTTGTCACACATCATTATTATATATTAATAACAAATAACTAATAAGAATCTCCATATTTTAGAAGACCATTTGAGAAATAAACTATAGAATTTAAAACTTAAAAATATTTTATTTTTATCTATCCTCTTAATTTTTTATAACAAGGAATGCACATATCAGAATTATTATATGTCATAAGTCGACTACTCATGGTGGGTTCTCCACATATCTCACATGGAACAGACTCCTCAATTTGAGCTAACTCTGGAGGATTAAATTCAATTTCATCAATATTAAATATATCTTCTGGTTTTGAGTTCAGCAACAACTGAATTTTCTCATTTCTTGTTAACTTTTTCTCACCAAATTCCCTGTTTTTTATTGCTAATTTTATACCTTTTTGGGTTCTTCGATCATAGAAGTAATAATTATTCTTCCCATAATCTTGATGGACAAGATTCCCCTTCCCATATGTTGTACCCAAAATCACTTGAAGTGCATCAACGCTACAATTATCATTCTCGACGACAGCAACTAACTCTTCATTTGGAGAATAATGATATCCATGCTCTAAAACATGTTTAGCAGCTAAAACACCAATCGCTAAACCCGGACAAATATGTCCATGAAATCTAGCAGCTTTTTCCATTAACGCCTTAGCTTCCATGTAAAACCATATAGTTTTTATTTTGATTAAATCTCAGTTATATAATTTATTAGATACTTTAAATATATCTATCATAGCATTTCATAATAAAAGCTTACCATTATAAATATGAAATTTTTAGCCGATGCAATGCTAGGCAAGTTAACACGATTCCTAAGAATATTTGGTTTTGATACAATTTATGCCAATGATTTAATAGACTATTTTCAACTTGATCCAGTTCCAGATGAAAAGTTAATAGAGTATGCAAAAAGAAATGGAAGGATTATTATTACAAAAGACTATGATTTATATAAGCATTACACAGAGAAGAGTTTTTTTCTCAACGGAGAAGGTATATATAACTACTTAAAGCAACTCAATAAACAGTGTGGTTTAAAATTTAAATTTAATCTTAAACGGGCGAGATGTTCAATCTGTAATTCACAGCTACAAAGAGTGGAAAATAAGAATTCAATAAAAAAGCTTGTTTTAGAAGAAACATACAACAATTATGATGAATTTTATCAATGTTTAAATCTTCAATGTAAAAAAATATATTGGCAAGGTTCTCATATTGAAGATATTGAGTATAAACTAAGTAATACTTTAGATTTTGATTAGTAGTTTTATTTTTTAAAGTATTTTCCTTTGATTTCTAAGAATCTTTGTTTTGTTTTTTCAGCAAGTTCTGTGTAATTTCCCTTCATGTACATACCATAAGCTTGATTTAATAATTCAAGGCATTTACGATATTCTACGTTTTTAAAATGATTTTCTGAAAGAGATACTAAATAATCCCCCTTTTTTTTATAGAATTCGATAAATTGTTGAGAAGTGTCTATTTTTTTATCCATTCTATTTTAACTATCCAAAATTTGGTTTTAATTATAAGATATTTTATGAAATTAATAATAATAAATTATCTATATTCTTATTCACTTTTTTATCATCTATTTTTAGTACTTTATTCAAAGATTGTTTGATTTCTTGCGAAATTCATCCATATCAATCACAGTTCCTTTTATTCGAGATTCATTAGCAGCAAAAGCCATTAAATGACTTTCAAGGCATTCTCTTGCATTTGTTAATGGTTGAGTTTTTTCTTTACTGATGAGGGAATCAATGTAAGCGTTTAGTAATTCAAAATCTCCTACACCATACTCTCCGGATTCACGTGTTAATTTTTTTTTATATACAAGTTTTTCTTTTCCAGAAAAATGATCATAATAAAAGATTTTCTCACCACTTATATGAAATTCTCCTTTTAATGTTGCTTTTGTTCCGTCAATTCTTAAAGTGCGACCCTCTTGTTCACTGAAACCATTCATTGTCAAATTAGCTGTAACTCCATTTTCGAATTCAATATTTACTACTTGATGATCAACTACGTTATTATCGCATTTATATACACATCTGCCGTAGGGACTTTTTTTCAGAATTCTAACTTTTACTTCATCTGAATAATCTTCTTTTTGATCTGTATATAGATAATAAATCGGAAAATCTCCATAGTACCTTAATTCTTTAAATAGAGGTATTATCTTTGAAATATATGTTAAAAAATTCACATGATTCTTTCTCAACCTTCCTAATATCTTTAGAAATTTGTTATCACTTTTTTCAATCATCTGAATTTGTGGTATAATGTCAATATATGTTCTAGGGGCATAATATAAACATTTATCTTTAATAGGACAACCATCTAAACAAAATTCTGGAGCTCCTTTCGGTGCGTTTTCTGATTTGAAATGGATTAAATTTCCAAAAGAACTTATCTTTTTAGGAAGTGAGCCCACCATATAATAAAGTAAATCAAGATCATGGCAACATTTTGTTAAAATCATTGGAGATGATTTATCTGCATTCGCCCAAGGGCCTCTGACATAACTATGAGCATAGTGGTACCACATCACGTTTTCTCTATGAGTAATATTTATGATATCTCCCAAGAGCCCTTTTTGAATTATTTCATATATTGTCGAGAAAAACCCAGTATATCTTAATACATGGCTCACACCTAAAATCTTTCCAGTCTCTTCTACTTTTTTCACGATTTTTATACAATCTTCTAATCTATGAGCCATGGGTTTTTCTAAAAGCACGTGATAACCTTTTTCTAATGCTAGTAGGCATGGGTCAGTATGCATTTGATCTTGTGTACAAATAAATGCAACATCTGCTAATTTATCCTCTGAAAATAAATCTTCCCAGCTTTTATAGCATCGATTTGAGGGAATTCCGTGTAAATAAGCAAATTTTACACGTCGAGTTTTTATTGGTTCTGCAATAGCTACAAAATTTAATTTATTTTTAAATCTTAGAGCGTAGTTTCCATAAATTTGAAGACCTCTTCTCCCTGCTCCTATTAAAACAGCACTAATCGGTAATTCCATTTTAAATACCTAAGAATTTCTCATAATAATTGAAGAATTGAGTTTGATAATATTTAATACCTAACTTAATTAATTATTTCCTAATTATGGAAGTGATTTTTCAATCTCATTATCTACATTGAGATTTGGGTTTTGTTCCCTAAAATTATAAACTATTTTAGCAATTTGTCCTAAATATTTAAGAGGATTCATGGTGCTTCCGCATTTACTGCATTTAAAGTCAACCATTCCTTCAATTGATACCATTATCCCATCTTCACAAAAAGCACATTGATCAAAAGACCATCTATCTATTATTTTAATTATATCATTAATAAATTTTTCTTGTACAGGTGCTTTCATACTAATTCACTTCTTATTATACTCTAATTATTATTAATACTTTTTAATATTTATTTTAGATTTTCACATGGTTCACAAAAACTATGATAGAACTTTTCTTTTTGTTTTAGGAATCTATAATCCGGGGAATATATCCTTCAATTAATAAACAATCAAGTAAAACGTTCGCAGTCATAGCTTCTATTACTGTAACGATCCTAGGCACTATACATGGATCATGACGACCAGAAAATTCTACTTCTACATTCTCCATTTTTTCAATGTTAACTGTTTTCTGAGGAATCCCTATCGAAGCAGTTGGTTTAACTGCAACCGTAAATTCAATCGGCATTCCTGTTGAGATTCCCCCGATTATTCCACCAGCATCATTTTTACTTGTTTGGATTCTTCCATCCTTAAGAATCCATGGGTCATTATGTTCAGAACCTTTCATTCTACTTGCTTTAAAACCAGCACCAAATTCTATACCCTTTATTGCGGGAATTGCAAAAATAGCTTTACTTATATTTGACTCGAGATTATTAAAAATTGGGCCGCCTTTTCCTTCAGGAAAATTAGATACAATACATTTTATAGTTCCTCCAATAGAATCCTTTTGATTTTTTACCTTCTCAATTAATTCTTCCATTAATTTTGCTTTCTCTGGGTTAATAGATCTTACAAGAGATTTCTCCCTAATTTCAGCTAAATCTTTAAACTCCCCTAAAAGATATTTTTCTTCATCCCTTATATTTCCAATACTCTTGGTATAAGCGAATACAAATATATCATATTTTTCTAAAATTTGTTTTGCTACTGCACCTGCCATTACAAATCCTGCTGTGATTCTTCCAGAAAATCGTCCAGATCCTCGAAAATCGGAAAATCCACCATATTTCGTTAATGCAGTATAATCTATATGTGATGGTCTTAAGTAATTTTTATATTTTGTATATAATGATGAATCTACGTCTTTATTTTCAATTAATAAGCAAATTGGTGCTCCAGTGGTTTTATTATTGAATATACCAGATAAAGCTCTAACTCGATCCTGCTCTAGACGGTTAGTAGTTACGGGTGATTGACCGGGTTTTCTTCTATTAAGTTCATTTTGTATAAAATCTAAATCAAAATTTAATCCCGCTGGTACACCATCTAAAATAATTCCCACTATTTCTCCATGACTTTCACCAAAGGATGTTATTCTAAATATAGTACCAAAAGAATTATCCATAATTTTCTCATTTTCTAAGGATTTATTATACAATAGTCTTACATGATTATTTAATTAATATTATATCTATAAGTTTCTATTTATTATGTAATGAATCTTAAAATTAATCCAATCGCAAATGGCTTAAATGGTGAAATCACAGCACCCGGATCTAAAAGCTATTCGCATAGAGCTTTTATTTCCGCAAGTCTAGCTGATAGTATTTCAATAATCAAAAATCCCTTAGTGTCTGGAGATGTGGCAGTTACCATTAATTTATTACAATTATTAGGCGTTAAAACTTTTAAAAAAAGTGATAATACTTATATTGTTAAGCGCGATAAAGACGCCTACAGATCTCCTAAAAAACCTATAGATTGCAGAAACTCTGGAACAACCATTAGAATTTTCAGCGCTTTAGCTTTACTATTCGAGAAAGGTTTAACCTTAAAGGGAGAATTTTTTAAGCTTAAACGACCAATTCTTCCTCTTCTCAATGCGCTTGAACAACTAGGAGGAACATTCAAATTAACAGACGATAAACTTAAAATTGCACGTAAAAAAGTTTTATGTAATAAAATTAAGATTCCGGGGGATATTAGTTCGCAATTTATTACTGCTTTACTAATGTTATGTCCTTTATTAAAATGCAAAGATAAAGACTTTATTGAAATTGAATTAATCACCTCATTATCCTCTAAATCATATATAGATATGACTATAGATATATTACAATTGTTTGGAATTAATATTCAAGCTAATTTCGAAACAGGAAAGTTTTATATAACAAATGAACAAACTTATAGATCACAATCATATACTGTTCCAGGAGATTTTTCTTCGGCAGCATTTATTTTAGCAGCTGCGGTTTTATCTCGGAAATCTTCATCTATAATTGTTAATAACTTAAACCTTAAGAATTACCAACCAGATAAAAAAATTCTTGAGATCCTAAAGGAAATGGGAGCAAATATTATTTTTGACGAAGAAAAAGATCGGGTTGTCGTGAATGGAGATATAAATACTTACCCTTTAAAAGGTATTGAAATTAACTGCATTGATATTCCTGATTTATTTCCAATCTTATCTGTTATAGGTGCTTTTGCAGAAGGAAAAACAATTTTATATAATGCTTCTAATTTGCGATTAAAAGAAACTGATAGAATATCCGTTATGGCTCGAGAATTAAGGAATATGGGTGTTGAAGTTATTGAAGAAGAGGATAAGTTAACTATTTTTCATAGTGATGAATTATTTGGAACAGAGATCAATCACAATAATGATCACAGAATTGCGATGGCTTGCAGCATTGCAGCATTATATGCTGGGTCTAGTTCTTCTATTCAAAATAGTAATATTGTGAAAGATTCATATCCTTCCTTTTATGAAGACTTAAAAGAATTAGGAGCGCAAATTGAGATACTTTAAAATTTTTTAAAAATCTATCTGAAACTTTTCTGTCGTCGTGATCTAGCTTTCTTCCCTCCGAATTTCTTCGGCTCTGTTCTTCTCGAATCTCCACTCAATAAGGAATCATCATATTCTCTGAAGGTTCTTTCAATCGTTTTTGTGCCAATTAATTTATATATTGATTTAGCAATTGCCATACGTACGGCATCAGTTTGACCACTCTTTCCGCCACCCTTCACATTAATTGTAATATCGCATTTTTCAACTTTTGGATGATTTATTATTTCAAGAACTTCTTGAATCCTTAATCGAGCTATTTCTGGTTCATATAAATTTAAAGGTATATTATTAATCTTTATTTGACCTTTTGCAGGATGCCTTAAAACAGCTCTAGCAATAGCAGCTTTTCTTTTTCCTGATGACTGAACTACTTTCATCGACATTTATTAAACCTCAGCTTCATTTTTTTTCCAACCAATTCGTTGGCATAAATTTTCTAAGGTAATATACTTGTTATAATATGAAAGTCTCTGTTTACTCACATTATTTATATTATTTAGCACCAATTTTTGATACCTACTTTTAAATCGTTCTGGAATATCCGATATATAAACATGAACTCTTTTAAGAGCTTCCTTTCCTCGTAATTTCTTTCTCGGTAGCATTTGCTTTATAACTCTTCTCATAAAAGTATCTGGTCTTCTTTCATGAAATGGTCCTTTACGTGGATTGGTTGCTGTTGAAATATTAAGTTTTGCTAAATACTTTTCATGAATATCCCTTTTTGTTCCACTAATAATAGCATCTTTTGCGTTAATAATTACTATATACTCCCCCAATAGAGCTTTTTTAGCAATATGACTACAGAAACGCCCTAATATGTTGTTTGATGCATCAAATAATTGATATTCAATAACCATAAGATTTTCATTACTCATAAGATCTTAATTATTTTAATAAAAAACTTTAACTCCACTACCTTTAGGGTTTTGTTCTAATAATTCTTCAATCGATACTAATGTGCTTCCAGATGATTCTATTTTTTTTTTGGCTGACTTTGAATATTCTAAGCATGCAATAGTAAGAGTATGCTCTAATTCTCCCATACCTAAAACTTTTCCAGGAATAACAATGATATCATCTTTATTTGTCTTCTTATTAATACGATATAAATTTGCTTTAATTCTATTTTTTCTTGGACTGCTTAACTTACGGGAAATCTTTCTCCATATTTTTATCTTGGATTTCCACAAATCTCTTATGAGTTTTCTAATATAATAGTTGCTTGGTCCAGTTACTTTATGAGACATTAAAAAGCTACTACTCTTATTTTATTTTATCTGATAACTTAAATTTATAATATTTTAATAATTTTTTGATAAATTACGATTCTATCTCTGCTCCTTCAAGTTTTTCAACAAATTCATCAATTTTCTCTAAGAAGATCTCAAATGTTTTCTTGATAATTGTCTCAAATGGAAGAACTCCATCACTTTCAATTGAGAAGATATAAGTATTATCTTTCCAGCTTACTTTTATAGCTTGTTCTGGACATTCATTCTGACATGAATTGCATAATGTGCATGTTTTCCAATAATCTTCTACTAACACGGGCATTTTTTTATTTGAGAAATTATATAATTTTTCAGGACATAATCTCGATACTAAACATTTATCTGGGCATTTAGTACATTTGCTATTATCAAAATCTATTTCAGGATAAAATCTGTAAAAAATATTTGAAACAGCTTGCCATTTAACATGATCTTTAGCTATTCCTAATATAGAATACGCCTCGATTATTACTCTATCATTTTTATCTATTTTTACTAGCGGAATCTTTGGATTAACGGGAATAATTTTGGGATCGTTTGAATTCAAATTTCCTGAATATATTTGTAAGGGTGTATTGGTTGTGTTAGTAACTTCACAAGTTAAAGAAACCTGACAAAGGGGACACCCATATCCCCCGCATTCGCACTCTCGTGGAAGTTTATATGTTTCTAAATCGGTAGTTAAAGGCATCATTGAAAGCCTATGTGCTATTATTTCATCGTATAAAGGCGAATCATTTTTTAAAATAATAACCTCATCTACAGCCATAACGGGTATCTCAGAAATTATAATTCTGCGAATTGCATTGGCCATTTCAACAGAGATCCCATCTACCACGAATATGAGTTTCCTTTGGTTTTTTTCGAGAACTTCAAGACTCATGACTTTCATTAATTCTAAATTATAATAAGTCTTAAATGAATCGTATAAGATAAGTTTTATTATTCCAATGATAAAATAAGAATAAATAATATTAGTAAAACTTCAAATATTCATATGCTTTGTTTGGAGCCTGAAAACAATATTTTATTTCTTGGAAACCCTGTCTAAATTCAGCCACGTCATTTCTTATCTTTTTAGGGTCCTTTTTTTCAATTAGTAGTTTTTTAAAGAAATCAGCAATATCAACCATTTCATTTTTTTTCATACCAAGTCGAGTTATTTCAGAGGTCCCGATTCTCAAACCGCCTGGATTTTGGTAATGTCTACCTTCAGCGATGTCATTAGGCAAAAGATTACGATTGAGGATTATGTTAGCATCTTCTAGAATTTTCTCAATGTCTCCACCCAATCCAATAGTTTTTTCAAATGCAGTAATATCAACCACAATCTGATGAGATTCAGTAAATCCTTTATGTTCCATTAATACTTTCAAACCAATATCAGATAAAGCTTGTCCAAGAGCTTTGGCATTTTTAATAACATTTTTATGGTATTCCTTTCCAAATTCTAGCATTTCTGCTAAAGCAATACCCAATCCAGCAACATTGTGTAGATGATGATTAGATAATAAAGCCGGAAACGCACAAGATCTCAATGTTTCAACTAAATCTTCTCTATTCGATACTAATATACCATGTTGAGGTCCTGGAAGTGTTTTATGTGTACTCATCGTCATAGCGTCTGCTCCTTCTCTTAAAGGATCTTGAAAATACCCAGAACCAATCAATCCAGCAACATGGGCAGCATCATAACCAATATATGCCCCCACTTCTTTCGCAACTTCACCAAGTTCTTTAACGGGGTGTGGGAATAAAAATACTGAACCACCAAATAAAACTAATTCAGGCTCGAATTCTCTTATAATTTTTGCAGAAGCATCAATATCTAAGTTCATTTCATCATTATCAAAAGCTAAATATTCTACATTTATTCCTCTAGTTGTACCAGCTGTACCAAAAATTTCTCTACCACTTTTTGCGAATCTTGGTCCATGTGAAATATGACCACCACGAACAATAGACATACAACACATCTTACCATTATTATCTGAAGTAAATGCATTATACATAACTAAGTTTGCTACAACTCCAGATACTGGTCGTACATCAGCATGTAAGCAATCAAAATATTCTTTTGTAAGTTCCATGCAAATATCTTCTATTTGATCTATATAAGTGCACCCAGCATAAACTCTCTGGCCGCTCCAGCCTTCTGCATATCGATGTGAAAAATCAGAAACACAGGCTTCATCCACAGCGGGACTGGTAATATTTTCAGAAGCGATTAGAGGAATGGATTTTTGGAACCAATCATGATGCTCTTGTAAAAGAGTTCTGATTTCAGCTACTTTTTTCTTCAAATTTAATCTTCTTTTCCATTAATTTTAAATATTAATAAAGTAATAAATCTACAATTTTTTTAAAACCTTATTCAGATTTCTTAATTTTTTAATAAAATTTCTTTAAATATATTATTACTCCTAAAGACTACTTCAGGTTGACACAAAATTTCATTATAGTTTTAAAAGGAGTTCTTACTCTTTAGATTGTTCCAGAATTAATCTAGCTTCAAATAAGTTTAACTTTTTCCCTGCTTTTTGCTTTTCTAGTGCTGTAGCTAATTTATCCTGTTTAATCTTTTCAATCATTTCATTTTTTTTTGATACTTGGGTGAATTTTGGAGCTGGTTTTTGGTTATGTCTATATGGTTTCTTCCCCTTGTATGATTTCTTTCTTTGGTTCATTACTTTTAAGTATTGTTCATGATATCGATCAGCTGTTTTTTTGTTTTCAATTAATTCTTCTTCGAGTTTTTTCTTATCTTCCTTTAATTTATCGACGTTTTGAAACTCTTGTAGCATTTTAGCATGATTTTCTTGAGATTTATCAGACCATTTATTTAATTGTTCATAGATCTTATTCAAATTAATCTTAACAATTTCAATTTTCCTCTCAATTTTAAAAATATCACTATTTTTGTGTTCAGATAAAAATTCTTGTTTCGCTTCTGCTAATTCTCTTATTTTATCAATTATGGTATTTTCCTCAGTAATATCAAGTTTTTCCGTTTCAATTCTTCTCTCCAAATTATCAATTTTTCGCTCAATTTGTTTCATTGAAAGAATTTGTTTCTTATCTTTATTTTTTGCTTCAGGTTTTTGTAAAGTGTTTTTTTCTTCTATTAAGTTATCTAATAATGTCTTATACTCAATTTTTTTTTCTTTTAATTGTTTTACCTTATTATTCCAGTAATCTCTTTTCTTTTTGTATTGTTCCTTTGCGATTTTTAGAGAATTTGCAATTTCTACCTCAATATCTTGGAGATCATTTATAAATTGTTTTGTTTTTTGATTTAATTCATCTCTCTTTTGCCGTAAATCCTCTATTTGGGACTGAAGGTCTCTAAAAGAAGTTCGAGATGTTTGAGCGTTATGGGGTCTCTCTCTACTCATAAATTAATTCATTAAAGAGTATTTATAAAAAAGATTTTTTATAAGTTTAATATAAATGAGAGTTGTAGATTTTTTATATATTTTTTGTAAATAAATTAATAATAAAAGAAAGTCTTCTTATAACCAACTAAAGATTTAGATACTTTAGAAATAAAAAGAGATTGCATTTAAAATGAGCTCCGAAATTATTAAAGAAAACGATTTAATCTTTTTGATTCTTGACGAAAAACGACGATGGCTTATTCAAGTGAAATCTGGTGAAAAATTCCATTCACATAAAGGAATCATTGAGTTTGATGATGTAATCGGAAAAGTATTTGGTTCCGCAATTTTTTCGAAACCTCTTGAAACACAAGGCTATAAATTTTTTGTATTAAAACCCTTGCCCTCTGATTATGTTCTTCATATGGCTCGAAAGACTCAAATTATTTATCCTGAAGATGCTGGAATGATTCTACTATATTCAGGAATCGGACCGGGAAGTATAATTGTTGAAGCAGGATGCGGTTCTGGAGCTCTTACATGCATTCTAGGTAATTATGTTCGCCCAAATGGGCACATTTACTCTTATGATATTAGTGAAAAATCACTTAAAAGAGCAACGGCAAATATCCTTAAAGCAAAGTTAAAAGATATCGTAACAATTAAATATGGAGATCTGATAAGGGAAGATTTAAAGCACAAGAATGTTGATGCAATTGTTTTAGATCTAGCTACTCCTTGGGATGCTATCGAAAGAGTTAAGAATTATTTAAGATTTAGTGGCACTTTAGTATCTTTTTCTCCAACTATTGAGCAAGTTAAAAAAACAGTGTCAATGATGAATAAGAATGATTTTATTGAGGTAAATACATATGAATTAATAAAAAGAAAAATCCAAGTAAAAGAAAATGCTACACGTCCAGAAGTGAGAATGGTTGGTCACACTGGATATTTAACCTTTGGGCGAAAAATAAAAAATATTAAAAATCCTTATCGAGAGATAAAAAAGAAAACTAATGAATATGTAAATCTAAATGGAATGCCGTTAAGAGGTTGAAGATTTTATGGAAATTACCTATGAAGATTTCTCAAAACTCGATATTAGAGTAGGATTAGTTAAAAATTGCACAAAAGTACCCAAATCAAAAAACCTCTATAAATTAATGGTAGATTGCGGAGGGAAAGATCTAAAACAAATTGTGACTGGGATCGCTCCGTTTTACTCGACAGAGGAGTTAATTAATGAAAAAATAGTGATTTTAACAAATTTAAAACCTCGAAATATTATGGGTATTCAAAGCCAGGGAATGCTACTCGCTGCTGATCTCAATAATGAACCTTTTCTATTAAAAATTGATGAAAGAAAACCGGTTCCTCCGGGATCCAAAATAAAATAGTCAAAAACCTTTCAATTGAGCGCCAGTTCTAAATTCTTTCTTTTTCTTAAATCTTTCAGTTCTGAAAAAATGTTTCTTCTTTTCTGGTAAAATATCTAAATATTTTCTTAAAATATCTTCAATATATTCTTTAGTTGGTCTACTACTTGTGATTTTATTTGGATCAGATAGATATTCTAATATTTCTTTATCTTTGGACTCATAGGATAAACCTAAATTTTTAAGAGGAATATGCACAGAATGTAAAAACCATCCAGTTTTTTTCTCTTCATGGGCAATTACTTTTAAGATATTGGCTTCTTCTTTTTTAATTTTAAAGTCTAAGAGCTTTTTCCCAGGTTTTATTATTATCGTTGCATAAACAGGAATTTTAGATTTTGGATCGTGTATCTTTTTAAGGAATTCTTCTAATTTCTTACTCATAATTGATTCAAAAAGTTCGAATAGTTGAAATCTAGATAGATAAATTAAAATTCATAAATAAATTTATTATTTAATAGATTTAGCCTAAATTCATTATTATTTAGTGGATAATAAAATGAACTCTTTAGAAACGCCACTCTTAAGAAATCCCCTAATTAAAAAGAAAATTTGTATTTTAGGAGGGACTGAAAATTATAAAGATGAGTTTCAAAAAAAATTGAGTTCAAATTCCTTACCTTTAGAAAATAAACAAAATATAGGCGTAAATATTAGCAAAATTGATTTTTCATTTAAAAAATATGAAAAATTTGAATTTCTTTTATGGAATATTGATTGTAGACAACAGAGAGCTTATTTACGAACTATTTTTTATAATGGGGCAGAAGCTATAATAATTTTCATTTCTGAAACAAAAGTGGATCAAATTTTATATTATTTTAATGAAATCCAAGCACGAATACCATCAATTAATATAATTTTTTGCATAATCCTTGAACATTTTACTAGAGAAGAAATTATTAACAGGCATTTAAAGAATGAAGATTTTAATTCAATTATAAAATCAAATAATGTTTATATTGATGAAATATCTGAGCCTTTAGAGATTCTGGATCAAATATGTTCAATTTTTTTAAAGAGAAATAAATATAAAGAAATGGAAAATGTTTATATCATAGACTTTATTCCTTTAAATCTCCTTTTCGATCATTCTGACGTCACTGATGAATGTAATGACTATTATGAACCTGAAAGACATAATACAAATATTATTCGAGCAATAAATACAGAACAATTAATAAAATATATTTTAAACTTAAACTTGAAAGTTCAAATTGAGTCTGATAATTGGATTCGAGTTAAAAATAAGGAACTTGGCAACTTTTCAATTTATCTTAAAAATGGTAATGTATATTATTATCCTAAAATATGTGAAAAATGCCGGGATAATAGATGCTTAAAATTCAAAAAAGCTCCTTTTTTTATTTGTATTGAAGCGGGAGAATCAGCGGGTTGGACAAATATCGATGGATTTGAACAAAGTGAACTTCTCATCATAACTAAAATACTTGCATTAAAAGAAGGAAATGAAAATAATTTGCCTAAATCAGTGCTAAAACAAATTAAAAATTTGAATAGATGTGAATGATTAAAGTAGTGAAAAATGACTGCAATTTTAAAAACATTTGATTTAAAGACAAAAGCATATTATGATGTAATTAATATTACCGAGCAAGTTGAACATTGTATTAACAATAGTAATATCAATAACGGAATTGTAAATGTTCATGTAGCAGGATCCACAGGAGCAATTTCTACTGTAGAGTATGAACCAGGTCTGGTAAAATATGATATCAAAAATCTCTTAGAAAAGCTAATTCCATATGATGAACATTATAGTCATCACGAAACTTGGCATGATTATAATGGAGCAGGACATTTAAGAAGTTTCTTAATAAAAACTTCTCAGGTATTTCCATTTAAAAATCAAAAGTTAATATTAGGAACGTGGCAACAGATAATTTTCATCGAATGTGATGAAAAAGCGAGATCAAGAAAAATATATTGTATGATTGTTGGTGACTAAGTATTCTTATAGAATTTAAAAAAATAAATAAAATTATTTTTATTTAGATTTTGTGTTTTTTATTAAATTATCCAATTCTGATATTATTAATTGGTATTTGTCACGTATTCGAATTTTCTGGAATTTCTCTGTAAGATCCATAACAGAGTTATCAAATTCCTTTACTTTTTCAGTAAAAACAGGGATTTTTTTCATTGTTTTATAAGTATTTGCTTTTAAACTTATCTGATACTCTAAATTTTCTAAAAATTTGTTTTCTTCTTTTATCAATCACATCATCTCTTTTATGAATTAAATCTTTGAGTAAAATCAGTTTGTTCGCTTTAAAAAATATAAATATCATTTATGTGTCATCGAAATTTCTCTGTAATCGGTATTCTTTTAAGAAATTCTCCCAAGAAATTGAAATTATAAGCATAGGAGTAACATTTAGATACGATCTCGATATTATAGCAAGCAATATAGCTAATAATTCCAAGATTAAAATTGAAAAACTCATTTTCGCATTCGCAGAAATTTAAATTTAAATGAATCTATTATTTTATTAACTTCGATAAATTGCTTTAACGAATATGAGCTGAAAATTTTTGGAAGGTTTATTTTTAAAAATTGTAGTAAGTGGGCTTGATAATGCAGGTAAAACCTCAATCTTAACTGCACTTGATAAAAAGTATGATTTTGAAAAAGATATTGTACAACTTAAACCCACCATTAGAATAGAGTATCATAAGATGAATTTTCTAAGAAGTAATACGGTAATCTGGGATATGGGAGGTCAAGAAACATATCGAGAGATTTATGTCAATTATCAAGATGTTTACTTTGATTCTACTGATTTACTAATCTATGTAATAGATATTCAGGATCCAGATCGATTTAATAACTCACTTGAATACTTAAATGCAATTTTAAGCTTCTTTGAAAAGAGTGAAATGAACGTTCCGATAATAATAACATTTCATAAATACGATCCTGAGTTGAAAGCTAATGAAGAAATCCTTTTAAATATTGAAAAATTAAGAGAAAAAATATTAAATAAATATCCTAATTTCAACATATTATTTCAGCAATCTTCTATTTATGATATAATTTCTATAGTCCAGTTAGTTTCATATGGGCTTTCTGTATTTGATAAAAAGTTTTTTCAACTTTCAGAATTATTAGAATACTATTTAGATATTTTTAAATGCCAAGCTTTAATTATATTCGATCGAAATGGTATTATCATTTCTGAATATTATAGTGATATCAACCCTGAAGTATATGTTGAGTTGCTAGAATCCATCAAAGAACATCTCTTCTTACTTAAACGGATGGATGAGGAAAAGTATGAAGGAAATTTTGATTTTACATCAACTGAAGGTCCGCTCTTTTCATATTTATTAAGAAAGAAAATAAATAATGATATGTTTTTTGTGTCTGCAGTACTTAAAGAACAAGATAAAGAAAATTTTTTTGAAAGCTTCCCAGAATTTCTTGAAAGTGTAACTCAGATTTTAAAAGAATTAATATAAACCCAATTATAACAAGGAAACTACCTTTAATCAATTTTTAGAAGGTTTCGAGCTTTATCTATTAATTTTTCTTTTTTTTTTCTATGATTTTTTATGAAATTTAAAACTTTCTCAACACATTCTTGTTTATGATCTCCACACATTAACTCACCCTTAACACACATTTCAAAGTCTTTAGCTAATTTTTCATCATCTTCTTCAAAGTGATACATTAGCATTTTATAAACCATGCATTTTTGAGGTTCACCACCTAATTGCTTCTGCTCTTTCAAATTTCTTCTGCCTCCAGTGAGAGATCCTTTAACCTTCTTTTCAATTGACTCAAGAGGCTCATTGAATGTAAAATAACTGTTAGGATTTCTCTTAGCCATTTTCTCTGAGCCATCAATTCCCGCTAATAAATAATGATAAGTTGCTCCCGGTAAAAACAACTTCTTATAATTTCTGCGTGTTAGATCTCTGGTAAGACGTAAATGAGGATCCTGATCTATCCCTACAGGCACTATTGTTGGTTGAGGCCCTTCTATAACTTGTGGGAGTATAATATCTCCTACTTGTATTAACGAAGATATATAAAGTCCAAATGTTCTTTCACCATAAATAGCATTTAGCATATTCTGGGTAACGAGCCTACTAACCTTAAAACAAATATCCTTTACTTTTGACTCTCTTGATTGTCTCCAAATATATGCTTTTTTTGGAGATGGATCCAACCCAAGAGCTAATATATCAGCTATATTATCTACTGCTGTATCTTCTGCTTTCTCCCATGGTATTCCATTATCTTCCCAACTTTCAATATCTGCAACTCCATAATATGCCTTTCCTCCCATTTTCTGAAACTCTACGATCTCCAATGCTGTAGTTGCTGTACCTAAGTGAAATGGTCCAGAAGGTTTAATTCCACTCATCACTGCCCACGGTTGGCCTTTCTCTATAGCTTTATAAATAAGACCTAAATCACGATGACCAAAAATGATTTTTCTTCTAATAAAACGGTTTTTAATCATTTTTTGTCTAATAACATCTGTGATTTCTTCGATCCCGAACTCTTTAATTAATCTAGCGTAATCATCTTCTTGGATTGCTGAAGCCCCCCATGGGTCTATTTTGAAATCCTCAGTCATGTTTTTCTACTACTGTTTATGTTTAATAATAATAGAAATACATATAATATAATAAATTTTGATTTCAATTCAACATAATAAGCAAGAATTTAATCCAAAAACAATTAATTTGAGTTTTTTAAAAAATTTTCAACGAAAACTAGATTTTAAATTAAATTTTTATAAAATTTTATATATTTCTCAAAATAAAATATATTGATCTTAATAAATCTCATAATTTTATTTGGATTGATCTTTAATGAAGAGAGAGAAAGTTCTAGATGAAATTGACAAACAAATCATCCGTATACTTCAAGATAATGCTAGAACTTCTTATAGGGAAATTCAAGATAAATTAGGAATCTCAATTGGAACTATACATAATCGAATTACTAAATTAAAAAAGACCGGTGTAATAGAAGGTTACACACTCAGACTCAATAACGAAAAACTCGGCTATAAATTAACCTTTTTAATAAGAATCGACGTAGATGGAAAATTTACTGAGGAAATATTAAATGATATCGCTAAAAAACCTGAGGTTTGTAGTGTTTTTCACACAACTGGGGAACAATCAGCAGCTTTGATTTGTAGATTTAAAGAGTCTGAAGATGTTCACGCATTTATTCGAGATTTGAATAAAAAGGAGTATGTAACCCGTACAAATTCAAATATGATTTTAAAAGAGTATAAGAACACTTCTTTTATTGAAATTTAAAATCAAATAAAATTAGTTACTATCCAATTTGATAAAATTTTTATGACATAGAGATCTATATAAATAATAATTCAAATTTCATAAAAAAAAGTGCAATTAAAATGTCAAATGTACCAATTATAATACTTAAGGAAGGAACAGAGGAAGTACGTGAAAAAGAAGCTCGAAAACAGAATATTACTGCAATGGTTGCAATTGCAGAAACCGTACGATCCACTTTAGGTCCTAGAGGAATGTCAAAAATGCTTGTTGATTCTCTGGGTGATGTTACAATTACTAATGATGGAGCCGAAATTTTAAAGAACCTCGACATCGAAAATATAGCTGCAAATATGATGGTTAATGTCGCAAAATCAATTGATGAAGATATCGGTGATGGCACAACTTCTGCTGTAATATTTTCTGCTACTTTATTAAACAACGCTTTAGAATTGATTGAGCAAGGGATTCATCCGAGACCTATTACTCATGGATATAAGCTAGCAGCTGATAAAGCACTTTCAATTATTAAAGAAATATCAATTAAAATTTCAAGCGACGATGATGAGGTTCTTAAAAATGCTGCAAAAACAGCTATGAATTCTAAGGAGATTGCTCCCTTAAAGGATTTTTTTGCAGATTTAGCCCTAAAGGCAATAAAACAGATAGCAGATGAGAAAGGGAATAATTTTGCAAAAGTAAGCAACGTTAAAATTGTTAAAGCATCGGGGAAATCCCTAAAAGATACTGAATTAATTAACGGAGTATACACTCAAAAAGAAAAAGTAAATGCTATGATGCCTGTTTCTATAAAAGATGCTAAAATTGCGGTTATTAGAAGAAAATTAGATGTAAAAAAGACAGAATTTGACGCTCAAGTTCGTATTTCTAGCCCTTCTGAAATTCAAAAATTTCTTAATCAAGAAGATAAAATTCTCTTAGATTATTTAAAAATCTTTAAAAATTTAGGAGTAAATATGATTGTAAACAGTAGCGATATCTCTGACAAATTCGGTGCTTATTTAGCAAAAGAAGGGATTGCTGCTATAAAAAGTGTTGGTGAAAGCGATTACAAGTCAATATTAAAGGCTGTTGGTGCAAAACTTGTAGATGATTTAACTTCACTTTCAATAGATGATTTAGGATTTGCAGAAAGAATCCATTTTGAAAAACTTGGTGATGACGAATATACTTTATTTACAGGATGTAAAAATCCTAAATCTGTGTCTATTTTGATCAAAGGTGGTTTAGATAAGATTCTTAGTACTGCTGAAGTCTCTTTAAACGATGTATTATCAGTTATAGCTAAAATATCAGACACTAAGACTGTAGTAGCTGGGGGAGGTGCAATATATATCGAACTTGCTAAAAGAATAAGAGCTTATGCAAACGAAATTGGCGGAAAAGAACAACTTGCCGTGAATGCGTTTGCCTTAGCACTCGAAGAAATCCCTAAAACTTTAATCAAAAATGCTGGATTAGAAGAAATTGAAAAGTTAACTGAATTAAGAGCAGCACATAAAACTGATGATGATAAATGGATAGGAATCGATACGATTACAAATACTATTGGAGATAATTATAAAAAGGGAATTGTCGAACCCGCCGAATTGATAAATCATATTATAAAATCTGGTAGTGAGTTAGCGAATCTTATCTTAAGAGTAGACAGAATCATAAGTGCAAAGGGTAGTAAACCTGAAGGGTTATAATAGTTAAAACAATTCTATTTTATTTCTTTTTTTTAATTATATTTTAATAAATCTTATTTAAGTTTTTCAAAATTTTTAAGATTAAATATTCTCAAACTATAAATATCGGCTTGGAAATCTGAAAGTATAAAAAAAGTAAAATTAAAAAAACTCAGAACTTTTCCTATAACACATCTATAATCATTATTAATTGATTCTATAATAAAAATAGCTGAAAAAATTAAAATGGAAGTTATCGATAAAAATAACTTTGATAAATTAATTGCTCTCAATAATAGTCACGTCGTAAAAGTTATAGATGAGTTTGTTACTAAATGCAAACCCTCTAAGGTTACAGTTATAACAGATTCAAAAGAAGATATTGACTACGTAAGAAATAGAGCTGTCGAGCTTGGTGAAGAAGCGAGATTAAATCTGAAAGGACATACAATACATTACGATGGGTTTTTTACAATGACTAATCATGATCAAGCTAGAGACAAAGAGAATACTCAAGTATTAGTACCCAAAGGACAAAAAGATTCATATCCTTGGATAAATACTATGGAAAGAGAAAAAGGATTAATGGAAATTATGGAAATTATGGATGGTTGCATGAAAGGTCATGAGTGTGTAATTCGGTTTTTCTGCTTAGGGCCAAAAAGTTCGAAATTTTCAATACTTGCACTTCAATTAACAGATTCGTTTTATGTTGCCCATTCAGAAGATCTTCTTTATAGAGCAGGCTACGAGGAATTCAAAACATTAAATGGATCCGATGATTTTTTTTATTTTATTCATTCTTCCGGAGAATTAACTGGTGATCCTCCAGTTACTAAAAATCTCGATAAAAGGAGGGTTTATATAGATTTGAAAGAAGGACGTGTGCTTTCAGTAAATAATCAATATGCAGGAAATTCACTTGGATTAAAAAAACTCGCTTTACGTTTAGGTATATATAAAGCTAATAATGAAGATTGGCTAACAGAGCATTATTTTATAATGGGGGTTCATCCAAAAGCAAAAAGCAGAGTTTCATATTTCTGTGGTGCGTTTCCTTCTGCTTGTGGCAAAACTAGCACCGCAATGTTACCTGGACAAACTATAGTTGGAGATGATATAGCTTATCTTCGAATTTGGGAAGATGGTTATGCTCATTCGGTAAACATTGAGAGGGGCATTTTTGGAATTATCAAAGATGTAAATGCTGAAGATGATCCTGTAATATTTGACGCTTTAACAACCCCTAGAGAAACTATTTTTTCTAATGTGCTTGTTAAAGATGGAACCCCTTATTGGATTGGAGATGGAAGAGCAATCCCAGATGAAGGATTTAATTTTTCAGGTAATTGGAATAAAGGAAAGAAGGATATTGATGGGAAAGAAATACCTCTTGCTCATCCAAATGCTCGATACACAATCCGTATTGAAGAATTGAATAACGTCGATCCGAATCTCCATAATCCAGATGGAGTATCAGTGCATGGCATACTTTATGGAGGCCGTGACAGTGATACAATGCCCCCAGTAATTGAAAGTCTTGACTGGGAACATGGAGTTTTCTTAGGGGCTTCTATTGAATCAGAAACTACCTCTGCAACCCTAGGAGCAGAAGGTGTTAGACAAGCAAATCCTATGGCTAATCTTGATTTCTTAGTCTTAAGTTTAGGAAAATATTTAAAAAACCACCAAAAATTTGGAAACCAATTAGATCATTGCCCTAAAGTGTTTGCAACTAATTACTTTCTTAAAAATAAAGAAGGAAAATATTTAAATGGTATCTTAGATAAGTTATGTTGGGTAATTTGGGCAGAAGGTCGTGTTCATAATGATTATGAGGCAATAGAGACACCTATTGGTTATATCCCTATATATTTAGATTTAAAAACACTTTTTAAACAATATCTTCAGAAAGAATATACAGAGGAAGATTATGTAAAACAATTTTCTATTAAACCTAATAAGCTTCTCGATAAATTAGATCGTATTGAAACAATGTATAAAAAAGAAAAGGATGTACCTAAATTTTTCTGGAATTTACATAAAAACCTACGAATAAATTTAAAAAATTTGCAAAAAGAATATCCTATGGAAGAAATATCTCCTATATCATTAAAAAAATAGACTTACTTTAAAATCAATTAAACCAAATATTTTAACCCACTTCTTACTTTAAATACCTTTTTAATTCTATCCACTTCAATAAATCTTTTAATCTCTAAATTATTTAAAAAATCTCGCATTTGAACATTATCCTTTTTTAATTCTTGTGCTAAACCTTCAATATCATTTTCATATGCCCGAAGTGTTTGAAGTAATGATGAATATTCTTCATAAATATGATTTACTAAATAAGTAACCGATTCTTTTATGTTCATTCCGGATTTTGCACTTGTAGGAAAGATTTTACTATCTTCAGGTAAATAATTTTGAGCTTGGATCACTTCTGGTGGTCGTGCGCCTTCAATATCCTGCTTGTTTGCCACAAATGTTATCGGAGTATTAGGAGGTAATAACTTGCGAATAGAATTTAATATTACAATTGCACTATCATCTTTTTCTGGAGCAGCAGCATCAAAAATAAAAATTATCCCATCAGAACCAGTGGTGACTATGCTTCTCATTATTGAGAATCTTAAAAGACCTGGAGTACCAAATAAGTAGCAATCAAATCCATTTAACTTTACGCTCCCAAGATCCATCCCAACTGTATAAAATTTTTCGTCCTTTCCTTTTGCTTCAACATTCAAAGCATTTGGATCTAACGCTTTAATGTAACTTGATTTACCAGATTGTAACGGACCAGATACCAGTATTTTTATTGTTATTTCACCAATTTTTTAATGATGCAATTGAAACTTGAATTTACTTTTCTTATTCATATATTTAAAAGGATAGTATATTTGGATAATATATTTTATTATTTATTAAATAGTTAATTTGTGGTTTAATTATTAATATCTTATTATTCATATCAAGTTTTCGTAATCACTTGAGAAAAATAATTTCTAATTAAATAGCCAATTTTTCTCCGAAGCTTTAAATTTTAAATAAAATTTTTCAAATTTTCTTTCCAATGATATTTGGAATATTTGTATTTCTACGTATAAAATAAACGTTTAATTCTATCAAATTACTTTTCTTACTTCAAAATTTTCAGCTCTTTTTATTTTTTTTTTACTAAAACTAATAACCTGCGCTAAAATTTTTGATTTTTCTACTGAAGTATTTAATTCATTTGGTTCAAAAATATATCCTTTATTTTGAGCGAGATTATAGATTTTTTCTCCTGTTTTTGTTCTAATCATAACTGTTGTATAACCAGTTTGAGAACCCAAACCTCCAAAAGAAATATCAGCAAAATAATTCGAAAAATTTTCACAAACTCTGCACGCGTGTCTCATAATGTCTCTAAGGTCAGAAAATTCGATTCTTAAAGGATTTTCTTTATTTCTTAGATTAATTATCAAATTGTTTTTAATATTTATCTTCTCAATGTCCTTAAAAGAAAAGTTGAACCTCTCTTCAATTCTCGCTCTAGCAACATCATCAAATTTAAAATTCTCGTAACAAAATAAACCTAAAGTATACTTAACAATATGAGCAGGAATAATATTTAGTTCTTGCATTTTTCTTATGGAGTGAATCTGACAGGGAACTCCAACCACAGCAATTTTCATATAATCTGAATCAGTAACTTTTTTTAATTCAGAAATAGTTGAAACAAAGGTATTATAATTGCCTAATTCTGGAATAGGACCTTTTAAATCGTAATTTGTACCTGCAGCTTCAAGAATTTCTTCCTTGGTTTTAGCAAAAAAAGGTATCCTCTGAAAAGAACTAATTCTTTTTGATATAAGTGCGCCATTTATTAAATTATTATCTAAAAGAGCAATTAAAATAGCTGTCACAATACCTCCATCAGTAGCTACTTCCCGAATTTTTGGATCTTTTGCTTGAGCTGTTACAATTTTAACCCAATTTCCAATTGGGGGTTTAAAATCGAATCTCTTGTTTAATTCGTTTCTCAATTCAAAAGTTTCAGGACAAATTAAATAGCATATTCCACAATGTAAACAATTTTCTTTATTAAAATAATGAGGTGGTCCAACTTCTGTCATTTCAATTGCTCCAATATCTGCTGCGGTACAAAAACTTACACAACCCCCGCATTCTCCACATATATCTTTTTCATGAATATCTTTAATGAGATCTTCAAAAGATTTAGGCATGATATCACTCATTTTTAATGTAGGATCTTCAGACATACAAATTTACCTTTTCTTTTCTTTCAAAAGTTAATTAATAATTCTATAATATTTTCCAACATTATAATTTTTGTTAATAAAAATATATCAAAATGACTTAAATCGTATATTTTTTACTATATAAATATAGGAATTTGAACTATATTTCCCGATTCAATAATTTTATATCAAAAATTATTTTTGTAAAAAATAACAAGTTTTTACAATATTTTGAATTAATATTCAAAATTGATAATTTTAAAAGTTAAAAAATTTATAAATTAATACTTTTTTCTTACTAATTTTTCAAAAAGATAAATGAAAATGTCGGAAATTTTAAAAAATGTTATATATTTCCGAAACCGTATAAAATCTTTAAATACGAAGATCGATCTTAATTATAATATTGGAAAAAATTATTGTAATCCTTAAAAATATAATAAATATATTATTAAAAATATCAATATTAATAAAATAGATAATTAGTTTCTAAAACATAATATATTAATTAGCTTATGGGGTATAAATTATGCAAATGGTTGATTTTGAATTTCGAAATGAGTTGATAAAGGAAGATTTCTCATTAAATTATTGTTATCAATGTGGAACTTGTTCCAGCTCATGTCCAGTAGCTTTTGTTACTCAAGGTGAATATAATCCTCGAAAAATTATCGAACAATCACTTTTAGGGCTTAAAGATATGCTATTAAAAGACCAAAAACCTAATGTATGGTTATGTTGTACGTGTCAGATGTGCGTAGAAGAATGCCCCCAAAAGGTTTTTTTAACGGAAATTTTTGAGAGGATTAAAAATAAGATTGTATTATTAGGAGAACCTTACCCTGAGAATTTTAAAATACAAGCAAAAAGCGTAATACAAAATGGATTAGCAATTCCTCTAACACAACCAATTATTCGTAGAAGAGAACAATTGGGACTTCCGAATATAGAATCTGCTAATATTAAAGAATTAAAAAAATTGTTAGATGCTACTGATTTTGAAAAAAAAATAAAAGTGTTTGAGGTAAGTAAATAAAATGTCTTATAGTTACTTTTTAGGTTGTGTAATTCCTGGAAGACTACCATTTTTAGAAGCATCAGCGCGAAACACATTTGAAAAAATTGGTTTGAAAGTTGGAGATCAAGCCAAATGTTCATGTTGTCCAGATCCTACTGGGGCAGCTCAATTGGATCATGAAACATTCTTAGCTTTAGGAGCAAGAAATTTATGTCTTTTTGAAGAAAGTAATAAAAGTATATTAAGTCTCTGTTCTGGATGTACAGAATCTCTCAAAACAGTTAAACATATATTAGATAATGATGATGAGAAGAAAAAAGAAATTAATTTGAAATTAAAGGTAATAGGAAAAGCCTATAAAGGAAGTATTGATATTAAACATTTTGCTGAAGTATTATATGAAAATATTGAAAAAATTAAACAAAAGGTTAAAAAACCATTAAAAGATCTAAAAGTTGCGGGTCACCCTGGATGTCATTATTTACGTCCATCTGAAATAATAAATTGGGATGATCCATTGAATCCTAAAACCTTAGATGAATTAATTGAAGCAACTGGAGCAGATCCTGTTGAATATAGTTTGAAAAATGATTGTTGTGGAAACCCAGTAGAAAAATCTGATAAGGACATTTCTCTAAGGATGTTAGAGAACAAACTTAAAAGCATGAAAGAAGCAGGAACAGATTGTATTGCGTGTGTTTGCCCTGCTTGTTATCAGCAATTTGATTTCAATCAGAGAGAAGTAAATAAAATTTACAATACAGATTATAATTTTCCAGTTTTTTATATAACAGAACTCATTGCTTTAGCTATAGGAATGGATACAGAAAAGCTTGGCTTAAATTTCCACAGAATTAAAGTTAATGATATTTTAAAAAAAATTGCTTAATATAAAGAAGATGATTTAAGTTGGATGAAAATTTAAAAAGAGTTATGGTTATTGGAGGGGGAATCGCAGGAATTCAAGCATCTTTAGATTTAGCTGAAAGAGGTATAAAAGTCGAATTGATTGAGAAAAATGCCTGTATCGGAGGACGAATGGCACAACTTGATAAAACATTTCCTACTAATGACTGTTCTATTTGTATTTTAGCTCCAAAACTCGCAGAATGTTTTCGACATCCAAATATTACTTTGCATACACTTTCAGAAGTAAAAAATCTATCAGGTCGACCAGGGAATTTCAATGTGAAAATATTCAAGAAAGCAAGATATGTAAAAGCAGAAGAATGTATAAATTGTGGACGATGTATAGAAAAATGTCCAATGAGGGTAGACGATGAATTTGATATGAAATTAAGAAAACGTAGAGCAATTTATATTGATTATGTTCAAGGTGTTCCCTCAATAATGACTATAGATAAAGAAAACTGTTTATTTTTCACAAAGAACGCTTGCAGGATTTGTGAAAAAGTGTGTGAAAGAGAAGCAATCGATTTCGATCAAAAGGATGAAGAAATGGAATTAAATGTGGGATCTATCATTGTAGCGACAGGTTATGATATATTTGATCCAAAAACTCTCGAATCTTTAGGATATGGTCGATATCCCAATGTTGTTACTGCTCTAGAATTTGAAAGATTAATTAGTGCTTCTGGACCGTTGGGAGGACATTTGACGAGGCCATCGGATAAAAATGAGCCTAAAAAACTGGCTTTCATTAATTGTGTAGGTTCAAGAGATATAAAAAACAATCCATATTGTTCATCTTGTTGTTGTATGTATACCACTAAAGAAGCAATGATAGCTTATGAGCATGATAATGAGATAGATACTTCAATATTCTATATTGATCTTAGAGCTGCTGGTAAAGGTTTCCGAGAATATATTCAAAGAGGAGGAGATGAATATGCTATTAAATACATTAAAGGAAAGGTAGCGAAGATATTGGAAGATGATCAAAGAAATCCTTTAATTATATTTGAAGATATTAATACTTCGCAAGTGAAACAACTTAAATTTGACTTAGTAATTTTAGCTACTACTATGATACCTAAAAAAGATGCTGCAGGATTAGCTAAAATCCTTGGAATTAAAATAAATGATTATAACTTTTTCAAAGCAGAGAATTACCAACCACAAAAATCCTCTAAGGAAGGAATTTTTCTCTGCGGTGCTTGTAGGGAACCAATGGATATTCCAAATTCTGTAATTGATGCAAGTGGAGCAGCCGCTAAAGCTGCTGAAATTGTAATGAGGGGGTAAAAAAATGACGGACGACGATATTAGAATTGGCGTTTTTATTTGTCATTGTGGTACTAATATAGGTGGTGTTTTAGATATCTCTGAGTTAACAGAATATACCAAGACTTTACCTAATGTAGTATATAGTGCTGCAAACCTTTATACATGTTCAGAAGTTGGATTAAGTGAGATCAGAGAAAATATAAAGGAACATAATTTAAATCGTGTTATTGTAGCATCATGTTCTCCTCGAACTCATGAACCATTATTTAGATCAACTTGTCAAGAAGCAGGTTTGAATCCTTATTTATTCGAAATGGTAAACATTCGAGATCAAGATTCTTGGGTTCATATGAAAGAGCCAGAAAAAGGTACCGAAAAGGCTAAAGATCTCATTAGAATGGGTGTTTTTAAGGCTGCTCTATTAGAATCATTAGAAAAAATGCAAGTTAGCGTAATACCTTCTGCTATAGTAATAGGTGGCGGGATCGCAGGAATGAATGCTGCATTAAATTTAGCAAACCAAAGTTTTAAAGTAAGTGTAATCGAAAAGGATTCTGAATTAGGAGGATTAATTAGACATTTAAATAAAGTATATCCTACTAATGAAGATGCTTCAAATATATTAGAAACAAGAAATTTGGTAGAGAATCATAAAAAAATTGAGGTATATAAGTCTGCTGTAATAGAAAAAATAGAAGGATATGTAGGGAACTTTAAAGTAATTATTCTTCAAAATAAAAAAACCATAGAAATTGAAGCAGGAGCTATTATTGTTGCTACAGGCGCAAAAGCTTTATCACCAGAAGGATACTATAATTATAATGGAAAAACCATAATAAGTCAATTAGAACTTGAAGGTTTATTAAAAGAGAATAAAATTAACAATTCTAACATTACTATGATTCAATGTGTTGGTTGTAGAAATGAAGAACGAAAATATTGTTCAAATATATGCTGTATGACTGCGCTTAAAAATGCAATCTTAATCAAGGAACACAATCCAAATGCTAATATTAATATAATTTTTAGAGATATCCAAACTCAAGGTGTTGCCTATGAGGAATACTATAGAAGAGCAAGAGAAATGGGAATTTTGTTTATAAAATATTTACCAGAGAAACCTCCAACAATTAAGAAAGACCGTATTGAGGTTTATAATGAATTTATGAATCAAATCATTGGATTTCCTTATGATCTTGTTGTATTATCAATGCCTCTTGTTGCTAATGAAGATTCAGAACAGCTAGCTAAAATGTTAAAAGTGCCATTAGAAGAGAATCATTTCTTTTTAGAAGCTCATGTGAAATTAAGACCTGTTGATTTTGCTACAGACGGTATTTTTGTATGTGGCTCTGCTCATTGGCCAGCGGATATTTCAGAATCAATATCACAATCAAATGCTGCAGCTTCTAGAGCAAGTACAATAATCTCGAAAGAAATGCTAGAAGTAGAAGGTTCTACAGCCGAAGTTAATACAGATTTATGTGTGGGATGTGAAGCGTGTATTAAGATTTGTTCCTATAGTGCAATATCTAAAGATGAGGAAACTGATACTGTCGTAGTTAATAAAGTTGTTTGTAAAGGGTGTGGAGTATGTGGTGCTAGTTGTCCGCAAAATGCAATAACGATACACCACTTTACTAGCGATCAAATTATTGCTGAAATTGTAACTTATGGAGGTGGAGAATAAATGGTCTTTGAACCTAAAATTTTAGGTTTTTTATGTAATTGGTGCTCTTATGCTGGAGCAGACTTAGCAGGTGTTAGTCGAATCCAATACCCAACAAATGTCAGAGTTATTCGCGTTATGTGTTCTGGAAGAGTTGATCCAGTATTTATTGTTGAAGCATTTATGAATGGTATTGATGGAGTACTTGTTTTAGGATGTCATTTAGGAGATTGCCATTATATAAGTGGTAATTATGAAACAGAATTAAAAATGAAAATGTTAAGTAAAACATTATCAATGATAAATTTCTCTGATCGAGTTCGACTTGATTGGGTTTCTGCATCAGAAGGAAATAGATTCGCTCAAATAATTGGTGATTTTACTGAACATATCCGTAAATTGGGACCATCTCCAATTAAAAATGAGAAAGTAAAGAAAGAAATAATTGATAATCTAAATGCTGTTAAATTTGCCCTATGTGATTCAAGGTTAAGAGCTTTAGTTGCTAGGCAACGAGAATTAACCACAGATGGAAATGTATATGGGGAAATAATACCGACAGAAGAATTTGAGGAAATACTTGATAATGCTATTGAAAATGAAATTATTCGTCATAAAATTTTAGAAAAAATTAAGAACGAAGGTAAGTCTGTCCCTGATATTGCAAAAGAAATTGACGTTGAACCTTATAAAGTATTACAACATATTGTAACTCTTCGAGCTCGAGGTTTAGTTGATGTTGATCAAATAAATGAAGAAATTCCCACTTTCATATCGATTAAAGAGGTTTAAAGATGGAAAAAATTGGGTCAGTTTTAGTAATAGGAGGTGGAATAGCAGGCATCCAAGCTTCAATGGATTTAGCAGATTCAGGCTTTAAAGTTTATTTAATTGAATCATCAATGAGTATAGGAGGAGTTATGTCTCAATTAGATAAAACTTTTCCTACGAATGACTGTTCTATATGTATTCTCGCTCCTAAATTGGTTGCT
This sequence comes from Promethearchaeota archaeon, assembly GCA_019058365.1. Taxonomy (GTDB): domain Archaea; phylum Asgardarchaeota; class Lokiarchaeia; order Sigyniarchaeales; family SOKP01; genus Loki-b32. Next base: position 206,387 of record JAHPZE010000004.1, read on the forward strand.
GCAGGGCGTCATGAAAATATTACACTTTTAATAAATACAAATTTGGAAAAAATTGCGGGAAATCCTGGTAATTTTACTGTTGGGTTGAAACAAAACTCTTTATTATTGGATCAAGAAAAATGTACTGGTTGTGGGGTATGTGCTCAAGAATGTCCTGTAGAAGCTATTGATTTTTTTAATGAGGGGCTCTCAAATAGAGCTGCTATATCTGTTAAATTTCCACAAGCAGTTCCTTTAGTATTTTCAATTGATCAGGATCTGTGTATCGGATGTGGTTTTTGTAAGGGCGTATGTAAAGCTAAGGCAATTGATTATACTCTCGAGGACAAATTTACTACTTTGAATGTTGGAGCTATTATTTTAGCAGTTGGTTTTGATGAATATGACCCTAGTCTTACACAACAATATGGTTACAGTAAATATTTGAATGTTGTCACTAGTATTGAATTTGAGCGAATATTAAGTGCAAGTGGTCCCCATTCGGGGCTCATCCTTAGGCCATCTGATGGAATTATTCCAAAAAAAATAGCATTTTTGCAGTGTGTTGGTTCAAGAGATAAAAAACATGGTGCAGAATATTGTTCTTCAATCTGTTGTATGTATACCGCTAAAGAAGCTGTAATTGCGAAAGAACATATGGCAATTATTGAACCTACGATTTTCTCAATGGATGTGAGAGCTGTTGGAAAAGATTTTGATAAATATATTGAACGTGCTCAAGATGAATATGGCATTAGATATATTAGAAGTAGAATTTCGGATATTAAGGAAATAGTAGAGACAAAAGATCTGATTCTTCATTTTGAGAATGAAGAGGGAAAAGTAGTTAGTGAGGTTTTTAACTTAGTTGTTTTGGCCGTAGGTGCTTTACCAAATCGGAGTACAAAAGAGTTAGTAAAAAAGCTAAATATTGAATTGAATAGTTATGATTTCTGTAAGACAAAGCCATTTTCCCCAGTAGAAACATCCAGAAAAGGAATTTATGTATGTGGTATGATTTCAGAACCTAAAGATATTCCAGAAACAGTTGTAGAGGCAAGTGCGGCAGCAGGTGCTGTAAATATTCTTTTATCTGATGTCAGAAATACTTTAATAACTGAAAAAGAATTACCAAAAGAAATTGATACAAGTGGAGAACCCCCTCGCATCGGTGTTTTTATATGTCATTGTGGGATTAACATTGGAGGTGTTGTAGATGTTCCTGAAGTTGTTGAATATGCAAGTCAATTACCTGATGTAATTTATGCTGAAAGGAATTTATATACATGCTCAGCAGATACTCAAACTAAGATTAAAGAAAAAATTAAAGAACATAATCTAAATAGAGTAATTGTTGCTTCATGTACCCCAAGAACTCATGAACCCTTATTTCAAGCAACAATTAGGGAAGCAGGTTTGAATAAATATCTTTTTGATTTAGCAAATATCCGGGATCAATGCTCATGGGTACATATGCATGAACCAGAGGAAGCAACAGAGAAAGCAAAGGATCTAGTGAGAATGGCTATTGCTAGAGCTCGAAAATTAGTCCCTCTCCAAGAACAACAAGTAGAAGTAATACATAAGGGAATGGTAATTGGAGGAGGCGTTGCAGGAATGACAGCAGCTTTAAACCTTGCAAATCAAGGATTTGAAGTATTTCTTATAGAAAAAGCTGAAAAATTAGGAGGATTTTCTAATAATATTTATCAAACTATAGAAAATTATGATGTTCAAGAATTTCTTGAAGATTTAATTAATAAAGTTAATAATCATAAGCTCATTAACGTATTTCTTAATGCTAGAATTAACTCAATAGGTGGTTACGTCTGTAACTTTACAACCAAAATTACATGTGGTGAAGATAAACAAAAGAAAGAATTTCAGCACGGTATTATTATTGTAGCTACTGGAGCTCATGAATACCAACCAAAAAATGGTGAATTTCTTTTTGATAAAGATAATAGAGTTATATTACAATCAGAACTCGAAAAAATTCTTTTCACTGAGGAAGAGAAAATTAATAATTTAAATTCAATAGTAATGATACAGTGTGTAGGCTCTAGAAATGAAGAGCATCCATATTGTAGTAGGATGTGCTGTAGTGAAGCAATTAAAAATGCTTTAAAGGCAAAAGAGATTAATCCAAATCTTAATATCACTATTTTATATAGAGATATTCGAACCTATGGCTTTAAAGAAAAATATTACAATTTGGCAAGAGAAAAGGGAATACTTTTTCTCAGGTTCAAAGATGATGCACCCCCTGAAATTAAGTTAGAAAATGGTAAATTAGATGTTTATATAGATAAATCAGATATTGGAACTATTAAAATAGGAGCAGATTTAATTGCTCTAAGTGCAGGTATTGTCGCTGATGGTGAAGCTAACGAAATTTTAGCAAAAATGTTAAAAGTCCCAACGAATGATGATAATTTTTTCTTAGAAGCTCATGTAAAACTTCGACCATCAGATTTCGCAACTGACGGTATCTTTTTATGCGGAACTGCTCGCGGAACTGCAACAATTAGCGAAAGCATAGGACAGGCAATGTCAGCTGCCTCTAGAGCTACTACAATTTTATCTAAAGATATTTTAATTACTCAAGGTGTCATATCTAAGGTTGATCCCGCTTTATGCATTGGATGCAATAGATGTGCTGAAGTGTGTAATTATGGTGCAGTTGGTGTAAAATATGAAGAAGGTTTAATGGTTTCTGAAGTTAATCCTCTACTTTGTAAAGGTTGTGGAGATTGTGCTGCTGAATGTCCTGCAGAAGCTATTACTATGAGTCATTTTGGACGTATTCAAATTGAACCAATGATAACTGAAGCTGCAAAAACTTCACTTTCAGATGGACCGCCTAGAATAGTTGCATTTCTCTGCAACTGGTGTAGTTATGCCGGTGCAGATCTAGCTGGAGTAAGTCGATATCAATATCCTCCAAATATAAGAACTATAAGAGTAATGTGTTCTGGGGGCATCCCTAAGAGTTTTATACTCCAAGCATTTTTAGAAGGTGCTGATGGCGTTTTTGTAGGTGGATGCCATCTAGGAGATTGTCATTATATAGCCGGAAATCAAGATACTTTAAGAAGAACTAATGAAATTGAACAAATTATAGAATCTCTCGGAATCAATCCCGGTAGATTCCTGCGAAGATGGGTTTCTGCTAGTGAAGGAAAGCTTTTTGCTGAAACCATTACAGAATTTACCGAAAAATTAAAAAAATTAGGTCCTATTGAAAATGACTATAAAAAAGAAGAAATTCTTATAACAAAATAATATAATTATCAAATTAATAAAATTAAGAGTTTTTTAAAATGATTATAACTAAACAAAAAGGTATTGAAGAAATATATGAAATGATAAAACCATACTCAAAAATCCTAGTCGCTGGGTGTGATGGATGTTGTCAACCTCCACGCTCAATTAATGAAGCAAAATTATTGGCACAAATGTTAGAATTGAAAGCAAGGAGTAATGGAAAAGAATTAAAATGGAAAGCTATCACTGTCCTAAGACAGTGTGATGATAGAATTGCAGCAACGACAATAAGACCATTTATTGAAGAATTTGATGCAATTGTATCTTTAGCATGTGGTTTAGGTGTCGGAATGTTAAATAGAATCTTTCCTACAATTCTCACTTTTCCAGCACAAAACAGTATGTTTGGTGGAGCAGAAAATAATGGAGAAAATTATTTTGTTGAGTATTGTGAAACTTGTGGAGAATGTCTCCTGGGAGTTACAGGTGGTATTTGTCCGATGGCAGGATGTGCAAAAAACCTGAGTAACGGTCCTTGTGGAGGACAAGTTGAAGGTAAATGTGAAGTAGGAGGATATACACACGATTGTGCATGGGTCAAAATCTGGGAACGATTGAAGAAATTCAATAGACTTGATTTATTCACAGTTTATAGACCACCACGAAATTACCGTATATGGTCGAGTCCAAGATTTTTACATATTTATGAACCAAGTTCAAATGTGGAAGAACCGAAAAAGGAGGAGAAAGTATAAAATGCCAAAAAGACCTGCTTACAGTAATCTAGTAAAGAATATCAAAGAAGGAAAATTCGTATTCACTGGTGAATTAGAACCTGAGAAAGATTTTGATTTAAAACATGTTCTGAAGTCTGCAGAAGCAATGAAAAAGACTAATAAAATCGTTGCCGCTAATGTTACAGACGGGCCTCAAGGAGATGCTTATACATGTTCCATGGTCCCTTGCTATCTAGTTCAAGAAAAAGTTGGATTAGAAGCCATCTGGCAGATGACTGTTCGAGATAGAAATAGAATTGCTCTATTTGGTGATATTTTAGGTGGTGCAATTCTCGGTCTTAAAAATCTACTTGCATTAACAGGTGATCATTCTGCACTTGGAGATCACCAAAATGCTAGACCTGTTTATGATCTAGATTCTACTCAATTGATAGAACTCGTTTCAAAAATGGTTGATGAAGGAACTGATTTAGAAGGAAATGAGATAGTAGGAGGAAAACCGCAAATAAATGTTGGTTGTGCTGCAAATCCAAATTCAAATCCAAGAGAGCCAGAAATTTTAAAAGTTGGGAGAAAGGTAGAGGTGGGAGCAGATTTCATTCAAACTCAAACTTCATTTGATATTGATGATGCTAAGGAGTTTCTAAAGGAATTAGAAAAATATAATACTCCTGTCTTACTTGGGTTATTTCCAATAAAAAGTTATGGAATTGCTGCCTATTTTGATGCAAATATTCCAGGTGTGTCAGTTCCTAAAGAATTTCTTGGAGCATTAAAGAAAGCAGAAAAAGATAATAAGGGGAATAAAAATGCTAAATATGCTGCGATAGATAAGGTTAATCTGGAGTTCTACAGACCGTTTATTAATGAAATTAAGAAAACTACTAAAGCTGCAGGAATTCATTGTATGGCAGTACATTATGAAAGATTATTTGATCCACTCCTTAAAGATTTCTGAAATAAGAACATAAATTTAAAGAATAATTTTTTCGAAATTTCAAATTAAGATTTTTTTAAATATTAAAAAAGAGAAGAGGGAATTAATAATGAAAAATTTAGATGATAAGGATAAGAGAATCCTTGAAATGCTTCTTGCGGATTCTAGAAGACCATATCATGAAATAGCGGCAGATCCAAAGGTAGAATTATCTGAATCGACTGTAAGAAAACGTGTTATCAAACTGCAAGAAGAAGGGGTAATTGAAAAGTTTACTATACAGATCTGCCGTGAAGATGAAAGATGCATTATTGCATTCATTACACTTATTCCAAAAAGTTTAGCTGAGACAAAAGAATTATTAAGAGAAGCCCAAATCCTACCTCAATGTGAGGAAGTTTATTTTCTTGCGGGAGAATGTGGTGTTTTGATAAAAGTCAATGTACCTGAAATAATTGAGCTAGATGCGTTAATAGAATCATTCCGTGCTCGTGCTGATGTAAAAAGTGTTGAGAGAGTATGTGTAGTTTTAAGACCAATAAAAACCCTTCAACAACAATCGGAAGTTCGAGTTTTATAACTATTTTTTGAATGCTTTTGTAAAAACCATCTCATCACTGATGACTTGCCAAGTTCTCCAACCATTTTCAACCTTTTCTTTAGCTTCTTTAATAAAGGCGTTATAACCGATCTCACGGCATCTTTTCAAATTATTACATGTATCTCTACTATATCTTGTACAAATCATTTTGGTCATTTGAGCTTTATTTGCCATTGGCACGGGATTAGAATCTTCATTTGGACAGGCAGTTTCTGCTGAAGAATCATAATCGTTACATTCAGCACATGTCCAGTAACCCTTGGATTTAACACATTTCGCAATACCACAAAATTGTGATGCAAACCCTCCGATATAACATCCAGGACACTTTCCTTTAACACTGGCTTTAATGTATTTATTTAATGTCTTTAAGGTAATATTTATTTCTTCAGGATTTAATCCAATTGCCATACTAGTATCTACCATATTTCCTCCTTCCCAAATACTTTTAAGTTTTTTTGCCGCTTCTAACCCTCCTCCAGTATAAGTATCACATCCTAAACAGACAATGCCACAAGGAGCAAGAACTCCTCTATCTTCTTCTTTAACATCTTCTAATTTTAAACTCATATTTAATCACTTAATATAATATATAAATTTGAATAATTAGTTAAACAATACATTTTTTATAAAAACCTACTCCCTAGTGATAAATTGTATTTGTTGAATTTTCCCGTTTTTAACTAATCTTTAGGTATAGCCTTATCTGTTGGGATTTCTATATAAGGGCATTGTATAAGGCAAGTTCTAGATCGCCCACAAGGTTCTTCAATAAACTTCACGAAAACCACTATTATAATAAACTTCTATTATTTTTAGTAGTTTGAAATTAAAACGAAGAAAGATTTATTCTACTTAAATGTTAGAAAATGCAAACATAATATAATAAATATTTCTACTTGACAATTACATTAAGCAAAACATTTTTAAAAATAGTAAATATTTAAATTCACTTTATATTCCAATATTAATCGTGATAGAAATGAGAAATATCGTAGATAATGTTTATATAGTTAATCCATATGATCCTAATGGTTCAGGGTGCTGTGTTTACATGGTCGACACCAAAAGTGATGAAGGTTTAGTCTTGATTGATGCAGGAATGGAAATTGAATTACTACGGGTTATAGAGGAAGATGGATTTGATCTAAAAGATATTAAACACTGTCTTATAACACACGGGCATATAGACCATTACGGTGTCTGTAATAAACTTAAAGAATTTAACAAAGATATCAAATTTTACGCGCATGACCTAGATGCTGAAGATAATGAGTTAAAGATAAGAGATCCTAGTACTGCTCAAATGTATGCAGATTATAAATATGAACCTATTAAAATTAATAGAATTATAAAAAATGATAACGAGATTTTGAAATTTGGGAATTATGAGTTTAAATGTATTCACATTCCTGGACACACTCCCGGATCTGTAGCATATCTTTTAGAAACAAGTGGTAAAAAGATTCTCTTTGGTGGAGATCTGCTGGGAATAGCTATTAATTTTCAAGGAGGGAATTTAGACGCTTATCTCAAATCAATGCAAAAATTAATTGAGTTAAAAATCGATATATCGTGTGAAGGGCATGAAGATCTTATAGAACCGGCAGAAAAAGTGTTGAAATTTATTAAAGGGTATATGGAGCTTAATAAAAATCTTAATACTGTTGTATTAGAAAACCCATCCGATACTAAAGCTTTATTTGAGTTGGCATTTATATCTTATGAGCTTGAGTTTTATGAAATGACATTAGATTTTTGTAATTACTTGTTAGAAATTCAACCTGAAAATGAAAAAGCTCAAAAACTACTTAAAGAAACCAAGAAACATAATCCTACAAAATTTGAATGGATAAAAAACTTCATAAACCGAGCTTCTGGATCAGTAAATTAAGAGTTAATTTATAGCTGAAACTAATCTATGTTTACAAAATTTCCTTAGTATCAATCTCAGTACATCTTCAAAACATTCAAGTATTCCCTCTCCACTAACCGCAATCGTATATTTTGATTCCACGTTCTTAAATTTGTGAAAATCAATTTCTTTTAAGAAAACTCTAGGACTGAATTTCTCTGGTAAATCTTGTTTGTTAAATGCAATTATTATTGGAATATCATCAATAGAATCTCCAAAATATGACATAAGTTCATTCCAAGAAATAAGATTACGTTCATACACATCTTCTTGAGAATCTAACACAAGAATGATTCCATCAACTGCTCGTAAGGTGATCGGTCTGGTAATCAAATAGAAATCCTGACCAGTTGTAGTATAAATATGAAGTTTCAATCTCCATTCTTCATTTTGAAATGCAACTGTTCCATAATCAAAAAATAAGGTTCTTTTTACTGTACTTTCGATACTCTGTAACGCTTCATCCTTACCAAAGTGAGAAAATAATGCTTTAATAGAAGTAGTTTTACCTGAATAAGCAGGTCCAAAATACACGATTTTTATACTGATTGTCTTGTCACAGTGATCAATAATCATGAACATACTTCTAAAATTACATTTTTAAAAGCCAATTTTTTAAAGAGATTGTATAAATAAAAAAATAAAAAAGTCACTTGATAAAATCAAATATTTAGTTGACTCTGTCAAGATTTAAATTAGTTAAATCATATTATAATATGAAGAATGTTGAAAAAAAACCTTGATAGAATAGGAGGAATACGAAGCTTTAATCGTTTCTACACTAATTTACTAGGACTTTTAGACAGCACCCTATTGAAGAGCAGTTATTCTTTAACTGAAGTGAGAATAATGTTCGAACTTAACCGTCTTTCAACATTAAGTGCGAGTGAACTTGCCAACCTACTTAATCTGGATCCTGCTTACCTTAGTCGAATATTAAGTAGTTTTGAACAGAAAAAATTAATTCAAAAAGAACAATCAAGAGAGGATTTACGGAAGTATCTAATTTCGTTGACAAGTAAGGGAAAACAGGTGATTTCAGATCTTCAGGAAAAGGCAAATGGACAAATTAAAATACTCCTTACCAATATAACCGATATAGATCAAATTCGACTCGTAACCGCGATGAAAACAATTGAAAATATATTAAAACATGAAAAAGAGAAATCACAATTTTACAGTTTACGTTCTCATAAATCTGGTGACATTGGCTATATTATATATAGACATGGAGAGGTCTATGCTAATGAATATCAACTGGATGAAACTTTTGAAGCTTACGTGGCTAAATACATGGCTGAATTTATTGAAAACTATGATATCACTAAAGATCATCTTTGGATTGTAGAGAAGGGTACTGAAATAATTGGTTCAATTGCCATTGTGAATGTGGACGAAAAAGTAGCACAATTACGTTGGCTTCTTGTCGAACCTCATGAACGAAATAAAGGGGTTGGCAATAAATTGATACATGAAGCTCTTACTTTTTGTAAGAATCGGAGTTATCAGAAAGTTGTTTTAGGGACATTTAGTGACCTAATAATAGCTCGGAAGTTATATATAAAGAATGGATTTCGACTAGTTGAATCTAAAAGTCATCATATTTGGGGACAAGATTTAACCGAAGAGCAATGGGAATTAATTTTGTAATGGGTAATAATTTGTTTATCCATCTTCAAAGAAAAATAAAAGACCTAATGAGATATTAATTATCTAATAATTCAATGCCACAAAATTCACAAAATCTTTGGTTCTCGTAAAGAATAACCCTACCACAATTATTACATTTACTTAATTCTTCTTTTGGGTGCATTTCTCTATAAAATTGTAATTTTAAATTATTCATTAACCTTGCAAGCATCATCAGATATTTCTTATCCATACCTATGGGAGGAATTCCAATGTAACCTTTTTTCAAAAGAACATGTAATTCTGTACTGTTCTCTTTATCATGCAAATTAATTGAAATTTTAACGGGTAAAATTGAAGGCTCAGCACGAATACCCCTTGTATGAGCTTTTAGCCTAGAGCCATACATCCCCGTTATTATCTTGTTATTCATTTTTTTTATCTTTATTCGATGTTGGTTAACAAAATCCATAATTCTTTGATAAATTTCATTTTTAGGAAGATCTGTATTTATATTATCCTTCAATTCTAATTTTTTCATTTCAAAAACTCCTTATTTGTCTTATATCTACATTAAATAAGAAGTATAAATTATTATTAATTAATTAAATGGAGTCCAGTTATTAATTAGAGCCTTTATTTCTATATAAATGAACTTAGGGATTAAATATAAACTAATATAATTTAAATATTAACAATCAAGGGTAGAGTATATATCATCTGTTATTTAGAACTTAAATATTCTAAATAAAATACAAGCTGGAACCTATAGAAAAAGATTAAAATGATTGAAGAAGCCCGAATTAAAAAAAATCTTAAAAAATTTGCTTTTCCTCGATTATCTGGAACTAAATTTGAACTTGAAGCATTTAATAAAATAATAGAAGAAATTGAAAACCTTAATTTGCAATTTGAAGTCCAAGGTTTTACTTTCAGTTCGTTTTATTCGAGAATATATCCTAAAATCACATTTTTATCCGTTTCGCTAATATTATTACTCCTTTATTTGAATATATCTATGATTTACTCTACGATTATAATCCTCACATTATTTGGAATTGTGATTACATCGATAATTTTTACAAGAAAACCAGAAAAAATTCAAATCATACCAAGATTCAATTCACAAAACCTTTTAGTAAAAATTAAACCTTTATCAAATGAAATAAAGAATAAGGAAAGAATTGCATTGTTCATGAGTCATGTGGATTCTAAAGGACAAAGATTCAAGGTTGGATTTCGGATAAAAATAGTTAAGTTTTGGATTGCTTCATCAATTATTCTAATATTCATTGTAATTCTTAAAAACTTGATAATTATAGGATTTGAGCTAATATTTTATATTATCGGGCTATTTCCTTTAATATTTAATATATTTTCTTCGATTTTGATGCTTCTTAACACTACAGACAACAGTTCTAATGGTGCAATTGATAATGCTTCTGGTATAGCATGCAACTTAGAACTGGTAAACTATTATTGTATTCCTGAAAACAGATTACAAAACTATCATATATGGTTTCTTTTTACAGGAGCTGAGGAATGCGGAACAATGGGTATTAGACATTTTTATAATAATTTAGAAAATTTCGATCCCAACAAATCGCTAATATTTAATTTTGAATCCATAGCTAAGTACGTGTTTCTATGGCTTGGAGAAAATGAAGGAGATCATGCGAAAGATATTGATCATAAACTTTTGAATAACAAAAGAAATCTTCCCATTAGTCATTACCCTGCAGAAAGGGTTCTAGGTACTCATTCCGACGGAGGTTTTTTAGGAGATAGGGGTCTTCAAGGATTTGGAATTGGTGGCGTGGAATCATATGCTTATATGCATACTCCTAATGATACAATTGACAAAATTAATGTAAAAATTTTAGAGAAATTATGTTTGGTTCTTACTGATTCTTTAAAAGAGCACGATGCCAATCTTAATGTTTAAATTTAAACTGTTTGTTTATCAATTTTTATTGTATTAAGTATTAATTTAAGTTTATAAATTATTTAATCACTGTTGTTAAATTGAAGTAATATAAATTCTAAAATATCCTACTAACTATTTTAACATCCTAATAAGTAACTAAAAGAAATAAAATCGAAATTTACTTATTTATTTTTAAAAATATATAATAAAAATTATAATTAGACTAAATGTTATCGAAAGGTTTTGACTCAAAAGAATTAGAAGAGATAAAGTCAATTAAAATAGGTAAATGGGATATAATCTCTGAATATCATCGTATTGACTGGCTCAAAGCTGGACATAATGAAGAAGAGGCAAAGATTCATGGTATTGTTATTGCTATTGTTGGATATCAAGCACGCTTAGGAAAAGAACCTCAAAAATATAAATTAGAACAAAAAGGAAAGGAAAAGGGTGTATCTATAACCCATAGAAAGCAAGAGAAATGGATAACAACTAAGGAATTTAATAAAATTATTAATAAGATTGGTAATAAATATTATAAAAAAGTTTTTTCTCCCGCAATAGAAAATTTATATAATAAAGATTACTCTTATGATGAAGTAAAGAAAGCAGTTGAAATCCCCTCAAAAATAGGAGCGAAAATAACTCTAGATAAATTTTTACCTTTTCTATAATTAGAAAAAAATTAGGAAATATATAATCATAAATATAATTAGCATTAAAACTGCTTTCTTCCATGAATACAGAAAAATAAAAAAAGACTCTCCATATAAAATTATATGAATTAATCCCAAAAGTCTTGGGTGAATATATGTAAAATATTTAGTGATAAAAACTATAATAAATTCTTAATTTTTCGGGCTAATTCCTGAGCATCTGCTTCAGAACTCTCAAGAATCTTGAACATCTCCCCACGATTAACTATCATACCAGCATCAAGCAACTTCTGAAGTCCAATCACAGTGTTAATGCGCTCATTCTTCTGTAGATGAAAAATCACCATCCCCAATTGATTTTTGAGCTTCCCTTTCTCTGATTCTAACGCCAAACGCAATAATGCAGGACAGACCTCTTCTATCGTCTCACGATTTACCCTTTTCGCGTATTCATACATTTGTACCCGTTGGTCATCTGTGAGCCCAACAACTTTCTCTTCTATTTTTGATAATGGTTCCATTTTTCGTTATCACTTCCTAACATTTTTGATTTTTTTATTTTTATTTTTAATATTTTTTGACTAATCATTATACTATCACTCTCATATTTAAATGTTTTCAGTCATAATCCTCGATAAAAAGTGCGAAATCCGTCAGAATAAAACATTTAGTATTTTTAAAATATACAAAATGACGAAAAAATGATCATATACTCTAGTGGGATCTTTTTGGGACGTTATGAATTTTTCATATTTTTTATCGAGAATATAAGAAACAATTTCGGAATGTGATTGACCGGAAAAAGTAAAATATATTGAACAAAGTAACCTTTCAGTCATTCAACGACAAAAAGATGATCAACATTCGACATTCGTTCTTGATTCATTGATAAAATCAATCACAATCAACACTTTCCGTAACTAAAAACCAGCATTATAATGCAAAACATTTTTTTCATATCCTTAAAATTTGTGATTGTATTCATAAATTCTGATCGATTTGATGTAAAAGGTTGATCGTACTATCGCAACATTATGATCGAAAAGCGACACATTTATATATCGAAATTTATTATCAATAATTGTAAAACAAATAAATGATTGAGGGAACAAAATGGGACATATAGAAAAAGAAGAAAAATTGGATGATATAATGGTCTATTATAAAAACATTCGAGAAGCAATTGCTGGGTTGACTGATATAGTTGCGATTAATTTTAATAATAAGGATTTCTATCATCAAGCAGCGATGGATAATTTGAAAGCCTTACATGATAATGTGTTGGAAGTATTAAAAGCTTCTTTTACTCCTCGTGAGATTCGCATACGTTTACGAGAGCTCGAATTTGACGAGAAGGAAGCCGAGAAAGTGTTTCCTTTATAATATTTATAGATTTTATTTTTAGTTTATCTTTTGAATTATGTTCTAGTTTTCCCTATCAATATTCATTATCACAACTTGGACATTTCGACATAAAAGTTATTAAATAGTTCAAACATACAAAAATTCTTCTAGATTCCTATTATTTTTATTCCTTAGAGATTGCGTATAATTTTTCAAAGTCTCCCGATTATCTGAGTAATTTCTTTATTCCATGTAAATATTTATATACACAAAATTTTACTTTTACCATGAAATGAAAGTTTATAGCAATAAATTCAAATTTTTTAACATTTCTAATCATTAAAGGTGATGATAAATTTCAGGTGAGTTGACTCGAATTAGAAGAGAATATACTAAGTGGGATTTAGGGTTTGCAGTATTTTCTATTACTCTTAGTATAATAGACTTCATTTTTATCATGGTAGGGATAATTTATAATGATTTATTATATCAAATTTTATCATACATTTTGACATTTGTGATTTCTTTGTTAGTTTATCTCTTTATTAAAGGAAAAATTTCTTTCAAGAAAAAAACCGAAGATTATTACACAACTTCTAAGAAAGAGATCTTCAATTTTTTAAAGATAAATGCTAAGAATTCGTATACTGCTAATGCGCTACTAAAGAATGTAAATGAAAAAATAAATCCCTCTTCTTTTAAAAGGTATATAAAGAAAAAATATGAATTGATTCTATCAGAATTGATTGCAGATCAACAAATTCAGTTAATTCAAAAGAATGGGCAAGATTATTATTCATTTCCAAGTGAATAATAATGAATTCTGCACTAATTAGAGTTTGAGGAGAATAAGGTTAAGTTAGTCTTCCTCTCTAATTTTACTAATTTTTATTTTTAATATTTTTCTTTTCGAAATGTAACATTTTATAACTCAAAATAATAAATATCTTGATTAATTTCAATACTTAAGATTAAAAAATACCTTTTAAAAAAAGAAAATTTGTGAAAAAAATGGTTGTTATAACAACTAAAAAGCCTGTAGAGGAAGTTCTTAATGTCCTGAAAGATAATAATGCTAAAAAGTTGTTTATTGTAAGTTGTGGGGTTTGTTCAGCATTATGTCAAACAGGTGGTGAACAAGGCTTAGAGGAATGGAAAGAAATCTTAGAGAAAGAAGGATATGAGATAGTTAATGGCATGGTTGTAGATGATGTCTGTGATAATAGAGAAATGGCTAAAGTTGTACGCAAAAATGATGCGGATGTTCAAGAAGCTGATTCTATTGTCACCTTAAGTTGTGGACTTGGAGTTCAATCTACAGTTCAGGTGCTTTCTAAGAAATATCCTGAAAAGCAAGTGTTTGTTACAAATAATACAGAATTTATGGGTATGACAGAGAGAATCGGCAGATTTTATATGCGATGTCGAGGATGTGGTGATTGTCTATTAAATGAAACAGGTGGTATTTGTCCCATTACCACATGTGCAAAATCGCTTATGAATGGACCATGTGGAGGAATGGTTAAAGGCAAATGTGAGGTTGGTAATTACGAGAAAGATTGTGGCTGGGTATTAATTTATAATCGATTGAAAGAGATAGGGAGATTAGATTTATTTTCCAAATTGAGAGATCCCGTAGATTGGAGTGAATCTGGACACCAACGTGAAGTAGTATGGAGGTAGAATCAAAATGGCAGAAAAAAAAGTATTTTCTAAATTAGGTGAAAAGTTAGCAAATGGGGAATTTATACTAACAGGCGAGCTAGAGCCTGAAAAAACTTGTGATCTTTCACATACAATCCAAGAAGCTAAAGAAATGGCTCCATACGTTGTTGCTGCCAATGTTACTGATAGTCCACTTGGAATAGTAACAATTAATAGTATGGCTGCCTCTCATATTATTCAAAAAGAAGCTGAGTTGGAAGTGATTTGGCAACTTACAGTAAGAGACGTGAATAAATTAGGTATAGCTGGAATGATAATGGGGGGTCATGCATTAGGATTGAGAAATGTTTTATCTCTTACTGGGGATCATCCTGCCCTTGGAGATATGCCTGAATCTAAACCTGTATTTGATCTTGATTCAGCGACTCTAGTTAAATTAATACGAGAGATGGTTGATAAGGGAAAAATAAATGGTCATGAAATTGAACATCCTCCAACTCTTCATGTAGGAGCCGCTGCAAATCCAAACGCAGATCCTATGGGAGCTGAGATTTTAAAAATTGGAAGAAAAGCCGAAGCAGGCTGTGAATTTATACAAACTCAAGTTGTTTACGATTTGGACAGAACTATTGAATTTTTAAGTGAGATCAAAAAGTATAACGTTCCAGTTTTACTTGGAATTTTTCCAATGAAAAGCTATGGTATTGCCAAGGGTTTTGATACTTTTGTTCCTGGAGTTGATGTTCCAAAGGACATTTTAGCCAAATGGAAAAACATCAAAACAGAGTTTAAGGATGATAAAAAGGAACAGAATAGATTATATGATCAGGCTAATTATGAGTTTTTCAAGCCCTTTATTTCCGAACTAAAGAGAAAGGGTTTATTAGCGGGCGTACATTGCATGGCTGTTCATTATCCCCGAATCTTTCCTAAATTGATGGAAGTAATTCAAGCTTAAATTTAATTTCTTTTTATTTTTTTTATTATGGTAATTTGATAACTTTACCAACTTTTAAATCAAAATAAGTCTCTTTAAACGTCTCCTTAAAAATATTAATGCTCTCTATGCTGCTATCATGAGGTGAAAGCGCGATTAATTTAGGATTTCTAGCTTTTAGGTAATCTAAAGCGAAATCTCGATCATTTTTATCCCATGGTTCCCATGGTGGTCTTTTTGTCATGATAAATTTATGAATTGGCAATCCTGACCAAATATCCTCATCACCTGGGAAATTTGGGATAGGCAAATGTAATCCTCCTATAAAACCATAAATGGGTGTATTAAATAAAGCTTCTACACGATCTATTATCTTTTTAATTCCTTGATGTCCACAACCGACAATAATTACAATCCCTTTTCCTTCAACATTTATAGCCATAGCCTGTTCGTAAATATCTCTAAAAAAAAACAAAGGATTATGTATAGGACCGATGGAAGCTATACCCTCTGATATGACCTCTGGACCTTTCACTTGGCTTATAATAGCAGTAGGATGAGTCATGGGAACAGGAGTAAATGCTTTTACATGGTTTAGGTTAAGTTGGGTTCCTGAAAGTGAAAATGTATTCTTCTGAGCCCATTGTAAACCTCCTACATGATCACCATGTAAGTGTGAAATAAAAATATACTTAAAGTCTTCTAAAGTGATACCTAAAGCCTCCATATTCTTTAGAAGGGGAGATGGATGCTTTCTATTAGGATTTAAACCTGTATCATATAGAATACCTACATCATCAGCTTTAATATAATAGGAAACTCCATTTTCAGTGAAGAGATTATTTTCAGCATGATAATCGATAAGAGGGACAATCTCCAAATCTTTAACTATGCCTATATCATCTAATTTGTTGAACTTAGTACTCGACCACTCATTCTCAATAATTTGTTTATTCTTTTCAAATCTTTTGTTCAATACCATTAAAGTGAATAAAGGAAGTGACATTTGAAAAGCTCGCATCAATTCAAACTCAGAAAGTTTCTCTCCATTTACAATTTTGGATATAATCTCACGATCCTTTATTAGAGGATATTCTTTTAGCAATTTCTTGATTTCTTCTAAGCTTATACTACTCAATTTAAAAACCAGATTTGATTCTTTATTTTAATATTGTATTTAGTCTACTTTATTTATTTCTTATTATTTTATTCAATCGGCTTACACTTTTATCCAAAGGAAATTCCACCTGATTTTGTTATTAAGCTCCAATCTTCCCAAGCATAACTAGTATCTATCATAGTAGGAGAATTACAACTGTCGCAGTTTTCTGTTTCTTTTAAATATTGTTGAAATCGTGGTAAATTCATGGCTTCTTTAACAGAGGTTTCTCGTAAATTTGCGATTGGTCTATCTAATCGAAGACAATCTTCGATATCACCATTAGAATTAACAAACATGAAGACCTTCCTTGCATGGCATCGATAAGTTTTCTTTCCTCCGATGAAATGTTTCAAGTACATTTCTGAATTTAATATGTGAGAGCCATTCCTTTTTGCATCTAAAATTCTCGAAAAAGCATCACTTATTTCCTGGTCCGTTGCAGAAAGTTCTCCTTTTTCATCCATATCCCCATATGAATAGTGGCGTATGGTATTTATTACATTAAATGCAATAGGAATCTCTATTTTATTGCCAAGAGCAATCATTTCATCAACACGATGAATGTTAAATTTACTAATAGAAAAACTAAATTGTAAAGAAATAAGAGGATAATCCCTTTTAATTATTTCAACTGATTTCATTATATTATCATACAATCCAGGCAATGACCTAATTTTATCATGTTCTTCTCGTATAGGAGAATCAAGAGACATAAGAATAAGGTCAAGATCATCCCCAAATTCAAGGATTCGTTTAGGTATAAGAAAACCATTGGTCACCATACCTATAAACGCAAAGTTGGCTTCATGCTTGGCAAATTTTATAATATCAGAAATATCTTTGCGAAGCGTAGGCTCGCCCCCCCAAAGAATAGATATTAGAAAACCTTCTTCTTTAGCCTCCAAATAAATACGTTTTATTTCTTCTAATGTTAATTCGTTTTTAACTGAATTATCTTTCCAAAAACAAGACTCACAGTTACAATTGCATCGTAATGTCATAAGGAAATGAAAAATGAATGGTTTACCTCCACTATCTTTTGCTTGTTTTGCTGCGATTGCTAATTTGGCAAACATTTTACTTTTTTGTTGTTTTATATCTTTGGTTGTTATTTTTTGCGCCATAAAGGTCATTTTATTTTATTTTAAATTTTAAATAATTTAAGTAATTATTTTCAAATATCAATTTTTTTTATATTTTATTATAATTACTAATTTATTTCCATCTCAAGATTTAGGAATAAAAATAGAAAAAAATTGACTTTTTGGTGATATTAATTGAGTTCAAGACAAGAGGAGCATATTGTTGGTGGAGGTAAGATTCGTAGTGTGATTTTAGGGTTGAATGATGGATTAATCTCAACATTCACATTATTAGTAGGAGTAGCAGCAGCAACTTTAACTTCAACAGGCAGTAATGCAATTGTAGTATTAACAGGATTTGCGGCTATGGTTTCTGGAGCAATTAGTATGGGACTCGGTGAGTATATTTCGAGTAAATCTGAGTATAATTACATTAAAAATGAATTAAAAAAAGAAAGAGCAGAAATTGAACTTTTTCCCAAAGAAGAAAAAGAAGAAGTTAAGGAGATTTTTGAAAAAATGGGACTAGAAGGAGCCACACTTAATGCATGTGTAGATAAGATTACTTCAAATAAACAAGTTTGGCTGGATTTTCTAACAAAAAGTGAGTTAGGATTAGAAGAACCAGAAAACCCTATTTTGGGAGCGCTATTGACATTTGTTGCATTTGTTTCTGGATCTTTTTTAACACTATTTGCATATTTTTTCAATTTGGGCTTAATTTCATTAATTTTATCCTCCCTGATCTCTTTCACATTGTTATTTATCGTGGGAGTTCTAAAGACTAGAATTACCGGAGAAAAAAAATTTAAAAGCGGGTTAGAGATGGTACTTATTGGAATTGTGGCTTTTATAGCATCATACGCAATAGGTACTCTGCTTGAGCAATTAATTACCGTTGTCTAAACAGAAAAACAAAAATATGCTAATATTCTTGAAAGAAATTTTGACTATGTTCACATATTGGGCAAACTAAGGGAGGAGCTTCAATTTCGACGTTTCCACAGATCTGACATACAAAAATTTTCCTTTTCTCAATGGATTTATTATTCTCTAAAAATTTTAAGTAATCTGTAAATAATTCAGCATGAACTTTCTCTGCTCTTCTTGCTAATGAAAAAGATAGCTCAGCAACTTCAATTCCCTCTTTTTTAGAATTTTTTACGAAATTTTTATACATCTTCTTAGTTTCATAAGTTTCTCCACTGATAGCATCAATTAAGTTTGACTTTGTATCTTTGATGTGGTTTTTTAAGTCAACTTCATTCACTTCTACGAAATCTTCTGTCTTCACACCCGCATTAGTGAGAACTGCCAATGCTCTAATATGGTTTTTTATATGGATCGTTTCTGCAACTGAAATAGCCTCAAACAAATGAGCAACCTCAGAAAGATTTTCTTCTCTTGCTTTTTCAGCGCATAATTCATATTTTCGTTTCGCGTTACTTTCTCCATTAATAGCCTCTTTTAAATTTTTTATAACAGTTAACATTTTTTTTAAACTATTTTATGAATTTAAAACCTTAATAAATTGAGATTTAAAAGTAATATCTTCTATTTTATTATATCTTTTATTTTTTAAAAAAATGAATTATTTCAAACTTTTCTGTATTGATTTTTATTATTATTTTATATTATTAATACCAGAAACCTGAACAAACGCACTCTGGAATTGTAAAAAATACATATTTTACTCTCTAAATAAAGTTAAATTTAACTCACGCAATTTATTTTTATCCATCTTTATTATTTCACGATCATAAGTTAGTAAACCATTAATTTCATACTCAACATCAGTAATTTGTGTGTAGATTGCAGCACATAATCCATTTTCAATTAAAAGTATAAGTTTTGAAATCATCTTTTCATATATATTCAAGAGCTTATGCTGATCCTGCAAATTCCTATACACAAATTTTCCTTTAGATTTCCACATATGACCTTCAACCTTAAGTCCCAATCCACCAAATTCTCCTACAACAGCAGCTCTTCCATTAAGTTTGTTTGGCATTTTAGGATCAGGATATTTATGAATGTCTCGGATATCCCCAACTCCTTTATCAAACCACCCACTAGCATTATTTATAAGACGTGAAGAATCTAGATTTCGAGCTGTATCAACTATTTTTTCTGTATCAAATTGTCCCCATCCTTCATTAAATGGAATCCAAACTATAACGGAGGGTGAGTTATAAAGCAAATTAATCATAGTTTTTAGCATATCATAATAATTTTTCTTGGCATAATCTTTCCTCTTTCCTTTAAATCTCTTTTCACTTATAAGTTTCATTTTAATATGCTTTAATATGTTCCAATGTTCTCCATTTGGCATATCTTGCCAAACTAGTATGCCTATTTTATCACAATGATAATACCAGCGAGCAGGTTCTATCTTAACATGTTTTCGAATCAAGTTAAATCCAAGTTCTTTGGTGATTTCAATATCATATTTGAGTGCATCATCAGTTGGAGCTGTATATAATCCATCAGGCCAATATCCCTGATCTAGAGTGCCATATTGAAGAAGAGGTTTATTATTTAATTCTATCACTTTAAAATCCTTCATATTCCTACCGAGTGCTATTTTTCGCATTCCAAAATAACTCTTTACTTTATCTAGAATTACATTATTTCTTTTGATCTCCACGATAATGTCATAAAGATATGGAGAATCTGGACTCCAAAGTTTAGGTGATTGAATTTTAAATAAAATCTCTTTCTCAGGTGTCTCATGATCAGTTATGATTTGACCTTCTTTCTCAAGAATAATTGTATGGATTAAATCATTCTTTTGGGAACCTATGATATTCACTTTAAGGTTTAGAGTTTCATTATCAATATTTGGAATCATTGTTAAACTTTCAAAATAGGTATCTAAGACTGGTTCAAGCCAAACGGTCTGCCAAATGCCTGAAACGGCGGTATAAAATATTATATTTGGCTTTAAAGATTGTTTACCATGTTCTTGATGTCCCTTATCAGTAGAATCCCAAACTGATACGACTAATTCATTATCTTCTCCTTTTTTCAGATATTTAGAAATTTCGAAATAAAATGTTGTAAATCCCCCTTTATGAACACCAACTAACGATTCATTAATCCAAATTGTTGTTTCCCAATCGACAGCACCAAAGTGTAAGAGAATTTTTTTTTGATTCCATGAATCAGGTACTATAAATGTTCGATGATACCATAATTTTTGTTTAGAGCCCAATTTTCTCTTTACTCCAGATAAAGCAGATTCTATAGGATAAGGTACAAGAATCTTCCCTTCAAAGCCATCAATATAATTTTGCTCTTTTGGGCGGATAGCATAGTCCCACAGTCCATTCAAATTTAACCATTCTTTCCGTTTAAGTTGCGGTCGTGGATACTTAGGTAGTGGTTTTTCAGGATCTATTTTACTTACCCATCGAGTCATTATTTGACCTTCTATGGGTTTCCATGAAGTTTTTTTACTTTCTTTCATATTATTTGAAATCAGATTATCTTTTTTTCTTTGGAAAGAACATTCCTGTTTGCTTTTTATAATCAATATAGGGTTCTCCATATCGAATCTCTAAATCTTTTTCTTCTGCTTTACAAAACCAATAAAAAATTGGAAACCATACAATAGAATATAGAAAAAGAAAGGGAGAGTTTAACACCAATGCAATTACCCACCAAATAAACACTTCTCCAAGTGCTTGAGGATGTCGAATTTTTTTATATATTCCCCCATACAGAGTATGTTTTTTATCTGGGAAAAGAGCCTCTCTTCCAGCATCTTTAACCCCCTTTAGCATAATATATAAACATGGAATAAGAATAACAAAACTAAGAATAACAGAGATCCAATAATCCCAAATAAAAAATTGAGGAATATGAATTGGTAGAGGAAAAAACAAATATAGAATAAAATTAACAGCAGTAATTAGTTCAAAAACACTAGCAATAATTCGATAATTTCCACATCTCGCATATGCTTTCTCACCAATTTTTTGTTCTAATTTTGCTGGACCTACACTTTTAATATAGAAAAATGCCATTAGTATAGTTGAAATAATTAGGATTGAAAAATTAATCCATTCTATCATATTATTCACTTTAAATTAGCAATAATATAAAAGTTTTCCATTACTTTCAATTGCTTTTACTTTATCTTCCGCTTCAAGATAAAAGAGATGCCCTAACACTTCACTTAATGCCATATAAGAATTCATTTCGTCTAAATCTTCTCCAAAATGGATTTGAGATATTCTATAAGCAGTCATAGGATTATCTTTAATCAATCTTGAAATCTCTGTTAATCTATTTTGATGATGTTCTTTAATTTGTTGAATCCGTTCATGGGGGTTATAAATTATCTCTTGGTGAGCAGGGAAAATTATTTTTGGATTTAACTTGTCAATTTTATCTAAAGAGATTAAATAATGCTTTAAAATGTTCTTAAAATCGTGATTTTTGTATTTTTCTGCCATATCAGTAGGAATAATGAAATTTCCTATGTGAGGTGTAATTCGACTCAAAATGTGGTCCCCAGAGAAAAGATACTTATTTTCCTTATCAAAAATACAAATATGGCCGAAACTGTGTCCTGGAGTCCAAATAATTTCTAATCTTTCAAATAATATATCTCCATCGTGTACTACAATATCAGGTTTTTGATATTCCAAAAATTTTGGCCAATATGTAAAAAACTGAACAATTCTATTTCCTTGTTCTTCACTGAGTCCATAATTTATCAATTGGTTTGCTGTCAGTCTGGCTTCTTGTTCTAATTCAGGTAACTGCTCATCATTAGTTTCCCATTTCAATAGATCATGAGTTATGTCATGCATTAAGATTTTAAGCTCAGGATTTTTCTGCTTGAGTACTTTAACTAAGCCTATATGATCTGTATGAATGTGTGTAATGATGCAATAGTCAATATCTCGAATTGAAATGTTAATATCTTCAAAAGCAGAGAATAATTTTTTTTTCCAATTACCCATATTTAAACCAGCATCTATAAGGATATTCTTTCCCTGAAGTTTAAATAGATAAACACATATGTATTTGACGGGGAAAGGAACAGGTATTTTTATTCGATGTACTCCATTAATTTCAGTTAATTCAAATTTAGAACTAGACAATGGTAATTCATCTAATATTCTTACTTTATTAGGTAAAATTTTGAGAATTTTAGTACTTTCCGATACTAATATTCAGAAATGATTTGATAAAAAATAATAATATAAAACCTAAATAATTTAATATTCAATTATGTAATTTGATTTAATACTTTAGAAAACAA
Organism: Promethearchaeota archaeon; assembly: GCA_019058365.1. Classification (GTDB taxonomy): domain Archaea; phylum Asgardarchaeota; class Lokiarchaeia; order Sigyniarchaeales; family SOKP01; genus Loki-b32. Next base: position 229,503 of record JAHPZE010000004.1, read on the forward strand.
TGCCAGAGTTGATCTACATAGATAAACTCCTAGAACCGCATATCAAACATACCAATATCGTTACTTGGTCAATAAATATTGTTATAGAGATTTAATCTTTTAAGAAAAAAAGGAAAAAAAAATTAAAATTTAGTTTTTTTCTGGAAAATTAAAATACCTAATAAAGTGAAACCAATCGAAAAAGCAACTACAATTAATATTCCTCCCAGTATAGTAATTGGAAGCGCTTTAGCACTTGCTCCTATTAATGAACTACTATATAAATTGTCATTTAATCCTTGTCCAAGTACAGTAAGTTGCAGAAATATTTGTTTAGCCCAAAACGGGGGTGTAAAATAAACAATAGGACTTTCAAACGGCATTAAACTTCCTGAGAGAAAAATTAATACCATGAATATTAATAATGAAAAAGCATTAGCTATTTCGACAGTTTTTGAAACACTTGCTATCATTATTCCCAAACCAACCGCAGATATACCAAATAAAACAGATACTAAGAATCCAAAAAATAATTCTAATGGACCTACAAAATATAAACCTAGTATCACGTAGCCAAAAATGAACATAATTATAATTTGAAGCATTAAGAAAAATGATTCAGAAATTAATGCCCCTAAAAATATATTTTTTCTACCGGTTGGCATAGTATCTAAGCGAGTTAACATCCCTGATCCTTTCTCTTGAGCAAACATAATAGCAGCAGTCATAGTTCCTATACCTGTTGCATATATAACCATCCCTGGAAAAAAATAATCAAAATAACTTCGACCAGAAGGATCCACTTCAGACCCTATAATAAAGTAAAACATAATGGTGAACATTATGGGTAATAGAAGTGAAAAAAATAGATATTGCCAGTGTCTTAGCTTATCTTTAAGATTTTTGATCGCTATTTGGATAGCTTTATTTTCTAATAAGGTCATTTTAATCTCTCAACCTCCTTCCGGTTAAATTTAAAAATACATCTTCAAGTGAGTTTTGTCTAAACTTCATATTTTCAACCTCATCAATGTTGTTAATAAGCCCTTGTTGTAAAAGTTTCACAAGGTTTTTTAAGCCACCTTGAAAAGAAATTATTAATGTTTTTCTTTCCTTATGGCTAATTTCACTCGAATTAGCAACAAATGATATATTTTCTATCTTATTTTTTACTAATTCAAGGTCTTCCTGTTTAAGGAAAGATATTTCCAATGCATTATCACTCCCATACTTCTCTTTTAATTCAGTAGGAGTTCCTTCAGCAATTATTTTTCCTTGGTCTATTATTGCAACTCGATCACTTAAAGCATCAGCCTCAACCATATCATGTGTCAATAGAATTATCGTAATATCTGTATTTTTCAAACTTCTAATAAAGTCCCATACAAGACGGCGTGCTTGAGGGTCGAGACCCGCAGTAGGTTCATCAAGAAATAAAATTTCGGGTTCAAATATCAAAGCCATTACGAGATTTAAACGCCGTTGCATACCCCCTGAGAAATGTTTAGACCAGTCTTTTCTTCCTGCAATTCCAAATTCTTCCAGCAATTTTCTAGATTTCTCTTTCGCTTCTTTACGAGGCATTCCATGCATAATGGCCATAAACTCAACGTTTTCCTCTGCCCTTAAAACTTCATAAATTGTAATTTCCTGTGGACACACACCAATTTTCTTCACAATTTCATTTTTTCCCGTTAGAATACTGTGCCCATTAATGTTAGCATCACCAGCAGTAGGAGTTAAAACAGTGGTCAACATTCGGACTAATGTGGTTTTTCCAGCACCATTAGGTCCAAGAATGCTAAATAATTCCCCTTTTTTAACTTTCAAGGACACTCCATCTACAGCTTTGACTTCTTTAAAACATTTTTTAAGATCTTTTATATCAATTGCGATAGAATCTTTACTTACACTCATAATTTCATACACAAATTAATTTTTTGTTTTTAATGATATTATATCTACTTTTTTGGAAAAATAAAAACTATTAAAAAGACTGGAGTCCAAATTTTGATAAATTTCATGTGAAGTTGAAAGATATAATACTTAATGAACTTATTCTCTGTGCTAACTATTAGTCAATAATCTTATAAACAACTTGTTCTATTATTCTAATTACTTAATTTCAAAAAAATTAATACCATTTACAAAGATGATAAATACAATGCGAAAAGATTTAGATAAAGATTTATCAGAGATCCTCAAAAAAGAAAGATTTCAAGGCAAAATGATAAACTACATTTCAAAGGGAGGGAAGTTCTTAGTTTTTACACTTCCGATTATACTTGTAATAATTACTATAGTCACTTTTTATATATTTCCAGTATTACCAGCAGTTACTTCATTTTTCGATCATCCAATAGAATACAAAGTGTTAGCGCTAACTTTTATTGTCGTTTTAATAATTTATTTTTTTAATTCCATTATGTTACTATTAGGAGCTACATCCACCGAAAGTTCTCTTAAATTACGATTAAAATTTGAAAGAAAAAGAGGTAGACCAATAGATAGTCTTGATGGGTTCGATTTACTCTCGAATAATGTAAAGCGAGTTACAAGTTTACTTAAAACTATTGCCCTTGTTTGCATAGTATCATTAGTTTTATTCATAATAATGCTATTTATGAGTGAATTTAATTTAGGATTTGCAGCCGCAGGTTTTTCCTTAGTGGGTTTTGGTCTAGCATTATTAATTCGGAGTTTAAATCTTAATATTCATGATGTTAATGGTCTTCAAGACTTTTACAAACCAACGACCCATGAAATCTTCCTAGATAACTTCTTTGCAGAGATTTTATCAAATCATTTAGACCCAGTCACCTATCTTAAATGGGACGAGTATTTAGCAGGAATAAATAAAATATTAATACCTACATTCGTACAAAAAATTAGAGAAACCGAACCAGATGAGCTTCCTATAACTTTTGCCATTGAGAAAATCTTATTTTTGTATTATCTAAAGTTCCAAGAAGTCGTAACGGAAGAACAATTTATACAAGAACTAAAAGAAGTCATTAACGTAGATTCGGATAGTTTTGACATTGAGGAAGGATTACTGATAGAGGGTTCCTGGTATTTCTCTACTAATGATGTATTTAAATTATTTAATTATATCAAAAAATTTAATCCTGGATTTTTCGATATCATTGATAGATTACAATTAGAATTAGCAGATAATATTGAACGTATTTCTAAAGATCCGATATACATGGATTCTTCCGCTCAAGAAGTTGTTTATCTAAACACTGAACTAAATATTATAATTTTCCTCTATAATAACTCTCCGGAAGCTAAAAAATATATTATTAAGATTAATGCACCTGGGTTTGAGCCAAATAAATTAAAACTTGAAGTTGAAGTTGAAGGGAGAGGCACTTTTTTAATTCCCAATAGGCAGATCCCATTGATTTCTTCTGAGGGGAAAGATATTGCGGGTGTATTATCAACAATATTAGAAAATGGAGATACTATATGGCTAACCTTAGAACCTAGAGAAACTGGTGAACAAACTGTACAGATCTTTTTACTATCATCTGACGGAACAATAATAGAGGGAAAGACACGAGCTGTGAAAGTATCTAAGAATATAAAAGATTACATAAAGAAGCTAAGTTCGATTGGGTCTCTACTTGGCGGTTTAGCAGTTCCATTATCAAAAATCTTACTATCATAAAGAATAGTATAATTAGATCCTTATTCATAATCTTTTTTTATTTTTTCTTGTAGTAATTAAAAGGGTACTATTAAATTATTTTAAACTTATATGAGAATGCTTAAAAACGACATTTTAACACATAAATTTAAATATTATAAGTTGACTATTTAAGTGTTTTAAAAAGGAATTTGGATTATGTGATGCTATTCAAAGGGTGTGGAAGATAGGTAAACCAGAAAATTTTCCCACAGCCTTTTATCAAGATGATAGCATTCTAGTTGGACTGAAAATTATGTTTACAAATTACCTTCAGGCAAAGTGATTGCGATTTTTAAAGAAAAATCAGAGTATATGGAAGCAGAAGAAAATTATAAAAAAAGAATAGAATTTGAAAAAACAATCGCTACCATCTCATCTCGATTTGTTAATCCTGTTGATATAAATAAAGCTATTGATTTATTTCTTAAAGATATTGGAAGATTTAGCCAAGTAAGTCGAAGTTATGTATTTATCTTTAATGATGACTGTAGAACAATGAGCAACACCCATGAATGGTGTGCTGAGAATGTTTTGTCACAAATTAAAGAACTCAAAGACATTCCAATGGATGCATTTCCTTGGTTAATAAATAGACTAAAGAAAGGTGAGATTTTAAACATTGAAAATGTTGAGGATCTACCTACTGAAGCATCAGCAGAAAAAAAAGAGTTCTTAAGAGAAAATATAAAATCTTTAATTCTCTTACCGTTAAAAGTAGGAGAGGACATAGCGGGATTCATTGGATTTGATAATGTAAGAGCATCAGAGAAATGGAGTAAAGATAATTTAAACCTTCTAAATATATCTTCTGATATTATAGGAAATACTTTAAAGCGTATAAAAACAGAACAAGAATTAGAAGAACTAAATCAGGAGTTAAAAAATATTGTTGAAGAAAGAACTAGAAAACTACAAGAAAGTGAAAATGAAAAAACTGCTATCTTAGAAAGCCTTCTAGAGCATATAATCTATCAAACTATAGATAATACAATAATATATGCTAACAAAGCTGCTGCTGATTCTGTAAATTTCACGCCAGAACAATTGATTGGACGTAAATGTTATCAAGTCTGGAATAATCGAGAAGAACCATGCGATGGGTGCCCAATATTACTATCATTAAAAATTAATAAACCAGCAAATAATGAAATAACTACTCCAGATGGGAGAATTTGGTATGTAGCAGGTTATCCTGTCAGAGATAAAGATAACAATATCATAGGTGTCGTTGAAGCTACTCTAAATATCACCGAGAAAAAAACTGCTGAGCAAAAGTTAAAAAAATCTGAGGAGAAATATCGAAAAGCCTATTATCAAGCTAATCTCTATAGAGACATTTTTGCTCACGATATCAACAATATCCTTCAGAATATTAGTTCCTCAGTTGAACTTAGCTCTCTGTATCTCAATGATCCTGAAAAGCTCCATACAATAAAGGAGTTATTTAATATAGTAGATGAACAAGTTAACAGAGCAAAAAAGTTAATATCAAATGTAAGAAAAATAACTGAACTCGACAAATCTGAAATAATTTTAGAAAAAATGGATGTGAATCAAGTATTGAATAATGCTATTGAATTTTTACAATCTAGTTTTCAAACAAGAAATATTAATATTCAACTCAATACTCACTCTAAAAGAAATTATGTACATGCAAATAATCTTTTATTAGATATATTTGAAAACCTTTTGATCAACGCTGTCAGATATAATAATAAATCCAATATCGAGATAACTATTGATATTAATAAAGAACAAAAAGGAGATGAAAATTATATTAAAATGGAATTTAAAGATAATGGATTAGGTATTTCTGATCATCGTAAAAAAACTATTTTTAAAAGAGGAACGCAAAAATCACAAAAAAGTACAGGAATGGGGCTTGGATTATCTCTTGTTAAAAAAATATTAGACATTTATCATGGTGACATTAGGGTGGAGGATAAAGTCAAAGGTGACTATAAACAGGGAAGCAATTTTGTAGTTTTAATACCGACTAATTCTTAATTTTCAAAAAAAATTATCTCCTTATTGATATTCAAAATTTATCTGTATCAATTTTATTAATACTATCCTTTAATTTATTACTATAAACTTTAAAAGCGATATAGATAAAAATGAAATTATGAAAACATATGACTTAGTAGTTATTGGAAGCGGAGTAGGATTAAGTGTTTTGAATGTCGGACTTCAATTAGGAATGAATTGTGCTCTTGTAGAAAATACTAAAATAGGGGGCACCTGTTTAACACGAGGTTGTATCCCTTCGAAAGTATTGGTCTATCCGGCTGATTTAATCCGAGAAACTCAGCATGCCAAAAAAGTTGGAATTAAGTTCAATGTAGAAAATATTGATTGGGATTTAATGGCAAAAAGAATGTGGTCTCAAATCGATGAAAGTAAAATGATTGACCAAGGATTATCAACTGTGCCGAATTTGAAAGTGTATAAGGGAGTTGGAGAATTTGTTGGAGAATATGAGATGAAAGTGAATGATACTAAGAAAAGTAAAGAGTTAGGACATTTCAAAGCTGAACGATTTGTAATTGCTTCAGGGGCGAGATCTTTTATACCACCAATTCAGGGAATAGAAGATATGAACTATATAACCAATGAAAACTTTTTTGGTGATAGATTTCCAAAAAAGCCATGGAAAAGTCTCATTATTATTGGTGGTGGAGTTATAGCAGCAGAATTTGCACATATTTTCTCTGCAATGGGTACTGAGGTGATTATTGTGGAGATGCTTCCTCGATTAACTGTAACAGAAGAACCTGAGATTAGCGAACTATTGGAGAAAAGTTTCAACAATCATATGAAAGTTTTGTTAAATGAAAAGGCAATAAAAGCATATATGAACAAAAATCAAAAAGTAATTTTAGTAAAAAATATGAAGACTGGCGTAGAAAAGGAAATAATAGCAGAGGAAATTCTTATTGCAGCAGGACGACGTTCAAATGCAGACTTATTAAAGGTAGAAAACACTGGGCTTGTAACGGATGAGAGGGGTTGGATAAAAACTAATGAATACTTAGAAACCAATAAGAATAATATTTGGTGTATAGGAGATGCAAACGGTCTTTATCAATTTAGACATAAGGCAAATTATGAAGCAGAAATCTGCACAAATAATATATTTGGTCCAGAAGATCAAAAACGATCTGTCGATTATTCTGCAGTTCCATGGGCTATCTTTACATATCCTCAAATAGGACATGTTGGAATGACACAAGCAGAAGCTATTGAAAAAGGTTATGAGATTTATGTTGCTATGAAAAATTATTCAACCATAGCAAAAGGTTATGCAATGGGTTTTGAAAGTAATCAAGAGGATGATGGCTTTGTAAAATTAATTGTTGATAAATCTTATAAAATATTAGGAGCTCATGTAGTAGGCCCTCATGCGGCTCTTTTAGTGCAACCATTTGTATATCTAATGAATTCAGGATTTACTTGTACACTACCAGAATATAGGGACGAAAAAAGCCTACCTAAAGTAGAAAAAGCTTGTCCTGAAGCAGGATCCTTTATACCTATATATCGTTCAATGGTTATACACCCTTCTCTTAATGAAGTAACAGGGTGGGCAATTGGCAATTTGAAACCGGTTAATATTAAAATGGAACATCATGAACATCATCATACTTAAAGAATTAATAGTAAGATGTTTTCTTTTTTAATTTACTCGGTTTTTTTAAGTTTTTGCTAAAACATGGCTTACTAATTTTGATTGATTTAACCATCAATTATATAGATTCTTAATCTAATATTAAGATCAGATGGTATTAAAAAACATTAATTCTAAAAGAGATAATAGAATTGGACAAATCTTTACTCCAAGTTATATTGCTGAATTTATGGTTAGAAACATAATTTCATTCATCATGAAATCAAGAAAAGACCCTTCTAATTTAAGAATCCTAGAGCCCTCTGTAGGAGAAGGGATTTTTCTGAAATATCTCTTAAAATATCACTTTTCTGATATAACTGCTTATGAAAGGGATGATGATTTGAAAGACGTCCTTGTGAAATCTTATCCTAATATAGACGTTAAATTTGACAATTTTTTAAGCTCAAATCCAAATGAAAAATTTGATATCATAATTGGAAACCCTCCATATTTGGGGCAAAATTATAATGCTGAAATATTTCAAGAATATGTAATGAAATATCCTTTTTGTGCGAAATTTTTTGTAGGGAATATGGATTTATTTTACTTTTTCATTCATTTAGGAATAGAAAAATTAAAACCGGGTGGAATTCTTTCGTTTATCACCACTAATTATTGGATTACAAAATCTAAGAAAACTGGTATAAAATTATTAAAACCACATGTGTTAAAAGAATGTTTTTTGCTTCAATTTATAGATTTATCTCAATTACACTTATTTGAAAGTGCTAAAGGTCAACAAAACTGTATTTTTGTATTACAAAAAAAGACTGAGCAAGAGAAAATTCAAATGAAAAATAAAAATATTGAAGTAATTCAAATTATTAAAAATAAAGAAATCGATCAAAATTCTAAATCATTAAATGAAGTAGTTTTCAAAGATTTAAGCTCTGGAAATGTTTTAAGCAATGTTAAGAGATTCACCTCAGCAATTACTAATAACGATTTAAGAAAAGATGAAAGTTGGAATCTCATCTACCCTAATGAAGTAAAATATGTAGTAGACAAAATTGAAAGCTATTGCAAAGTAAATAGAAAAAACTCATTTTTAAAAGATTATTTCTTAATACGAAATGGGTTAATTCTCATAAAAGATTCTATTTTCATATTATATGAAGGTAAAAATTTAAGAATTGAGAATAATGATTTCTTTATTCGTATAAATAGAGATTTTTTAAAACTCTCTAAAGTTGAGAAATCAAGATTAAAAAAAATATATAAAAGCAAATCAATTAAAGCATATGGCTATGAGGAAGATGACTATATAGGATATGTGATTTATTTTAATAAAAATGAATTTAAATCACAATCTACTCTTGAAAGAAACCAACTAATTAATTTGAAATACCCTCTTCTTTCAAAATATATTCAACAATATGAAAAAGAATTAAAAGATATTTTAATCAATGCCAAAGAAAACCCAGATGATTTTTATTTTCCTAGAAGAGGTTCTTTTATCCGCCTATTTGAAAGAAATAATATAGAAAAATTAACAGATCTTGAACCTTTATATGATAACGGGGAGAAGATCTTTTTTAAATTTATTTCAAAAGAAAATAATTTTGGATATACAAACACCTCCTACTATGCCACTTCAGATACATACTTCCTATGGCAAAAATGCCCCGATGATGAGATTGACTATCTGTTTATCCTTGCCTATCTGAATTCCAGATTAATCACTTTCATTTTTCAAGCAAAAAATATTTCTGTAAAAAGAAGTAAAACTAAGCTTGAACAAGGATTACCTATACCTCATCTAAATAATTTTATAAATAAAGAGAGTAAAGCTATTATAGAATTAATTAAAACATTTTCTTATTACTTAATTGGAATTACTTACGGCAAATCCAACAAAAATATTGAAAATCTTATTGAAAAAATACAAACTTCAAATTACTTTACATATACCAAAAATATCAAATTAAAAGAAAAGGTAATTAGATTATTAAAAAAACATGATAGGGATAATATAAAAATCATATTAGATCAACTATTTTTTCAACTTTTTAATTTAGATGGAAAAATAATAAATAAATTATTAAAAGAATATTATAATCTTTAATTAAACTTATTTCTCAGGCTTTACTGCTTTATTTTCCAAAATCGATAAGTTTTTATAGGTATTATAGTATATTTTAATTGTAAGAACTAAGTTGTCAATTATAAATTGACGTTTTTAAGAAATTTGGTGATAAATGATTAAGGATGAATTTGATGACTTTATTGATGAAATTAAAAGATATTTTAAATTAGATTCAGATAAATTTGATGTGGATTTTTTATTTATTCCAGATTCAGAAAATAAATCAAAATTAAAACCCGATGATAAGAAAGTAAAAGGGATTAAGATATCATATCATTTTGAAACAGGTATGGAAAAACCTGAGATTCGAATTGAAGGAAATATCGATGAGAAGAAGATTCAAGAGTATTTTGAAGGAATAGATATCTCGAAATATCCTAGCATTAAAAAGTTACTTGAATCAAGAAATATTGAAGAAATTGATGTCAGTGAGCTTTCTTTAGAATCAAGTGAATATGATAAGGATTTAAATATAATAGAACCACATACCGAAATTAATGATTACAATGAATATACTGAAATTGTTCTTGAAATTCCTGGAATAAATGAAGAGGAAATCATGATAGATATTTGCGACGAGGGAAATAAGTTAATCTTTAAAGCTGAAAATGAAAATAGAAAATATATAAAAAATGTTAATTTACCTTTAATAACTTCAACTAAAGACTATAATGTTGAAGTAAAAAATGGATTAGCTATTATTCTAATAAAGAAATCAGAGAGCTATTAACTATTATATAGAAAAATATAGAATGAAAAATTAAACAAAAATGAATATAAAGGGATAAAAAAATGAGTGGGATAACTCGGGAGTATAGGGCAGAAGGAATAAAAGTAAGGATAAAAGATGCTTATAAAGGAGATGCTGGTAGAGGAAGAATAAGAATAGATCCAGAAGTAATTGATAACCTTAACCTTAGAACTGGTGATGTTATTGAAATCTCCCATAATGCAGCGGGTAAGAAAACTGCTGCTTTACTATATCCAGGAAAACTAGAAGATGCAGGTACAAATACAATCAGGATAGATTCTTCATTGAGAAGGAATATTGGTGCTTCTCTAGATGATATAGTAGAAATTCGAAAAATAGATGCTAGTTTAGCCGATAGGATTACATTTGCTGGGTTAGAAGAGTCTGTTATTCTTAGGAGATCTGATCAATTGGTACGAATGTTAGAAAATCGTGTTATCACTAAAGGGGATATTCTCAGTTTTAATGCGATGGGTCGAAGGATTGATTTTATAGTTATAGATTTTAATCCTAAAGCTGCGGCTGTTAGGATTCATTTAGATACTAAAATTACGATCTCAGAAAAAACAAATAAAGAGCTTGAAGAATTAGAGGCAAGGAGAGTTACTTATGAAGATATTGGGGGTTTAGAAGAAGAGATCCAGAAGATTCGGGAAATGATTGAATTACCAATAAGACATCCCGAATTATTTAAAAGAATAGGTATTGACCCTCCTAAAGGGGTTTTACTGCATGGGCCTCCAGGTACGGGTAAGACCTTGCTTGCAAGAGCTGTTGCGTATGAAACTGAGGCACATTTTATAACAATCAGCGGACCTGAAATTATGAGCAAGTTCTATGGACAGAGTGAGGAAAACCTTCGTAAAGTATTTGAAGAAGCTAAAGAGATGGCACCCTCGATAATATTCATTGATGAATTGGATTCAATAGCTCCTAAGAGGGGTGAAGTCACTGGTGAAGTAGAAAGAAGAGTTGTTGCTCAATTACTTTCATTATTAGATGGTTTAGAAGGGAGGGGTGAAACTATTGTTATAGGGGCAACAAATAGAGTGAATGATATAGATCCAGCACTTAGGCGTCCTGGAAGATTTGACCGAGAAATCGAGATTGGTGTCCCAGATACTGACGGTAGATATGAAATATTATTAATCCACACACGTGGAATGCCCTTATATGATGACGTAGATCTGCGTCTTATGGCTGAAAAGACTCATGGGTTTGTCGGTGCGGATGTAGAAGCATTAGCAAAAGAAGCTGCAATGTTAGCAATTAGAGAGTTATTACCAAAAATTGATTTAGATAAACCAATTCCTCCTGAAATTTTAGCTGACCTTCTAATTAAGATGAAAAATTTTGAAACGGCTTTAAATAGTATCGAACCTTCGGCTCTGAGAGAAGTGTTAATTAGCCAACCTACTGAAACATGGGATGATATTGGAGGTTTAGAAGAAGCAAAACAACAATTAATGGAAATAATTGAATGGCCATTAAAATATCCAGAATTATACAGACATTTAAATTCAAAACCACCTAATGGAATATTGCTCTTTGGACCTCCTGGAACGGGAAAAACTCTTTTAGCAAGAGCACTAGCTCATGAAAGTGAAGTTAATTTTATTTCAGTAAAAGGACCAGAGTTTCTTTCTAAATGGGTTGGTGAAAGTGAAAAGGCAGTAAGAGAAACATTTCGAAAAGCAAGAGCAGCAGCTCCTTGTATTATATTTTTCGATGAAGTCGATGCAATAGCCGGTATGAGGGGTAGATTTGCTAGCTCCCAGGTAACAGAACAAGTAGTCTCTCAGTTACTAACAGAAATGGATGGATTAGAAGGATTGAAAGATGTTATATTACTTGCTGCTACAAATCGACCAGATATGCTTGATCCTGCTTTATTACGTTCAGGGAGATTTGGAAGACATATTGATATACCGATGCCAGACAAAGATGCGCGTGTTGAGATATTTAAAATTCATCTTAAAAATAAGCCATTAGCTAAAGATGTAAGCATTGATCAACTATCACAAGATTTAGAAGGATATACAGGCGCTGATATTCAAGCAATCTGCGAAGAAGCAACACTCTTAACTATTCGCAAGGCTATTAATGATACAAAAATCGACACAAAGAATGAAGATTCAGTTAAAGTAGTAAAAATTTCTAAAGCTGAATTTGAAATATCAATAGAAAAGGTAGTAAAGTCAGCCGATAAGGCTAAAAAATCCCATGAAACATATTCAAAAGAACCTTCAGAAGAATTATATCGATAATAAACATTTAAATAGAAAACTAAAAAAAAAGGAGTGATTAAAATGGAATTAGAGGACCAAGAAGGAGGAGATGTTTTTCTTAGTATTGATAGCTTGTTTGAAATATTAGGAAATCCTACAAGAAGAATGATTTTATCAAAGTTAGCAAAAGTTCCGTTAGGGGCTTCGGAATTGGCAGCCTCGTTCGGAAAAAAGATATCAAGACAAGCGATTCATAGCCAACTTAAAATGCTTACTGATTATGGGATAATTGAAAGCTTTGGTGAAGATCCAAGAAGTATTAAATATCGTATTAATAGTAATCTATCTTTAAGAATTGATGTCACTCCAGATTATTTTAATATAAATTACAATATAGCGAAAATTAATAACGCTCGAGACAATTTGGAAATTAAAGACACGGGATGTCAAGTAGATTATCAAAAAATTAGGAGCCCAGATAAGAAGCTCAGATTTTTAGCAGAAAAAATTAAGGAAATTGAACAAAGTATAGGCGGTTTAGAACAAGAGAGAACTGTGCTATTACATAATAAAGAATGTTTTATTATAGAATTAAAAAACATAATCAAAGACCAATATGAAGATGATCTTAAGACAAAAGAGCAACCCAATTTAGAGAAAGAGATTTTTTATACACTTTTTTATAATCCAATAAAATATTTCAAAAGAATAAACATTGATAAATTACTTGATGATATGTTCTTTTCAGAAATGGGACCGATTAGAAGGGATCAACATAAAGTATCCATTAGGCATCTACTTAGAGATTTGTCCAGTTTAATGGATGTCTTTCGTGAAGATGAGGATAATTGGTTTTTCGATATTTAAAATAAAGTTTTTTTCGAAATTATTATCTAGTTTTAATGCTGAATTATGAATCTACAAGATTTAAAAAAATTAATGCCTGATATATTTGAACGAGTTAAAAAAGATGTAGAGATAGTCTATGGACGACATCGGGCTGGCTTAAGTCTTGGACTTGTGGAAATGGGTATTTATAGAGGGGGTTTTATAGGTGGAATGCATTTCACTCCAGGGACAGATATTGTTATGAATAAAACACCCCTTAAAATCATTTTAAAAGAACAACCTTATGAAATTGTATGGGCTTATACATATCACATTCTTTTACATGAATATATTCATTCTTTGGGTGTTCTAGATGAACAACAATGTAGAAATATCACTCTAAGAATTAGTGAGGAAATTTTCAAGGAAAGCAACCACCCTGCTATAATTCTCGCAAAAAATGGTATTAGTACCTATTTTCCTAATTTGCCTTTAATTTATGCTCCTCCAGATCTTAAATCTGAGGTACAAATTGAATATATATATAATTTTGATCAAGAGAGTTATGATTATATCTCTTAATTAAAATATAAAATGGTTTATAGGAAAATTCCTGTTATATCTGTAATTCATTTATGATATAACTTTTATGAATTCAAGCATTCATTAAGGGTATTTATTAATTTTTGATGTGTAAAAGGTTTATCCAAGAAACCCATTGCTCCATTAGCATAGACTTCTTCTTTAATAGTTTTGTCAGCACTTGCAAAAATAACTTTTGAATTATGATCAATTTGTAGAATTTCTTTTAAAGCATCTATCCCATTTTTAATAGGCATTCTATGATCTAAAATTATTATGTCGGGTTTTTTAGTAAAAAAGTTGAACATTCTTATTGCCTCCTCTCCATTATTAGCAATGCCTAAAACTTGAAAGCCCGCCATTCTTAATAAGAGTTCATATAGTCTTTGAAGATCTCTATCATCTTCAGCAATAAAAATTGTTTTTATCCCTAATTCACCTTTTAGGAAACTAATCCTATTTAGAAAACTTCTGTTTTAGATAACTTTAAAATAGAAATTTTTTCTCAACAATCGTACAAACCAATTACAGAAATAATAGTATTTATGCTTTGACATTAAATAAAATTATCTTGAATCCTGGATTATATTATGAAAATATAAATATCAAGAGTATTTCAAAACCATTACCGTAAATTTTTTTTGTACTTCAATTTTACAAGAACTTAGAAAATAAGCTTTTATCTTTTACCCATTATATAAAGGATAATATAAAAAAATTCTATAATAATATGTAAATAAAAAAGAGGGCATAAAAATTACGCGAACATTATCTGATGATGAATCTGTTGATGGAAAAAAAGAATCTATTCAAAAAGACATGGACATATTACCTGAACAATTAGTACTTAAATGGAAGTTTCAAAATGTTGATAAAAAACTTATATATGATATAAAGCGTTGTATAGGATGCTCATTATGCAAAATTATTTGTCCTGTTGAGGCAATTGAGCTTGGACCAATTCCCGATATCGCTCAAGGAATATTAGATGATAGTAATCCAAAAATATTGATAGACCATGATAAATGCTGTTATTGCATGTTATGCGCAGTAGTCTGCCCAAATGATGCATTCCATGAAAATATTATTCCCGAAGAACAAATAGACCTTGAACAATTCCCATCAATTGGAAAGTTTTTCAAGATAGATATGAAGAAATGTATTGAAGATTCTAAAAATGAAATATGCCAATTATGTTTAAAAGTTAGAGATAGAAACAATGTAAAGGAATACTTTAAAATTCAAAAGGAGTGCCCCGTCCAATGTTTTTCAATTGATTCTCCAATTAAAGGAGAAGTTATTATCAAAAAAAACATGCTACATAAATGTGATCCTCAAGGGTGTAAAGCTTGTGTCAATATCTGCCCAACTGAGTCTTTCTTTATTCCTGAAAGCGCTGAAGATGTGAAAAAATATGGAAAAATTGCTTGTAATGAAAATGAATGTTTTTATTGCGGAGCATGCGAAAATTCTTGTCCTGATGATTTGATAGTTGTTAATAGAAAGGAAGTTGTAATCATTGATCCTAAGAAGAAAGGAAATTATCCGTGGATACAGGGTTGGATAAAAAGTATAAAAGAAATTCTTAGAAAAGCGTTGATTCGCGGAAAAGGCAAAAAAAAAATCCCAGAAATTGAAGAAGAAGTCAAAAAATTACAAAAGAAAATTGAAGAAGAAATTCCACAATTATCAATGGAAGATAGAAAAAAATTGGATGAATTAAACCAGAAGATTCAAACTTTCCTCAGATCTCCAAAAATCAGGTACTGGATAAAAGATAAGAAAGTTAATAAAGTAACAGAGGAATTAAGAAAAATCCTTTCTGAGCAAAAAAAGTGAAAAAAAATTTATTAGCTAAAAAGAAACCAAGGATTCTAGTGTTTCTTCATGGAACCTGTATCATGCATAGGAATGCATTGGGGCTTTCAAGAGAGGAAGTAATACAACAAATTATAGATGATGTTGATGGATCAATATCTGATTTTGGTTCATACATTCCAATTGGTAATGTTGTTAAAAAATTAATTACATGGCAAAATCAAGGGGCTGAGATCTTGTATCTTAGTTCTCATTTATCTCTTGGAAATGTTAAAAAGGATGAGATAGTTTTAAAAAAATATGATTTTCCAAAAGGACCGATATTTTACCGAAAAGAAAAAAATTGGAATTTACCAATTGAAGAAGCTAAGCCAGATATACTAATTGAAGATGATTGTGAGAGCATCGGTGGTGAATATCAAATGACTTATCCTAATCTTATATTAGAATTAAAATCTAAAATAATTTCAATTGTTATAAAAGAATTTAGCGGAATTGATGACCTTCCCGATGATATTGATGAATTAACGAAATTGAGTTCAATATCTTAACAATATACATAAAATTGAAAAAGAAATTCCACAATTATCAAAGGAAGATAGAAAAAAATTGGATGAATTAAACCAGAAGATTCAAACTTTCCTCAAATCTCCAAAAATCAGGTACTGGATAGAGAAAAAAAACCCAAACTATCATAAGGGAACTTAATAAATTCTTAAGTAAGAAAAAATAAGGAAAATAAATATCTCTTTCTTCAAAAATATCTTTGTTTAAATATGTAGTTATATAATTAAGGTAAATATCAAAATCAATATTGGAGTATTGTTAAATGAAATTAATTTTAAAGGTTAAACCAAATAAGCAATCAAAAAATAACAAACTGATTGCTTGGATACAAAAAGACACAACCTTTAAAAATGATATTATTCAACTGTTTAAACTCTTTAAAGATAATATTCATATATCTAAATTAAGTAAAATTTTAAGATATCATATTGTAACTTCCGAAAATCCAGCAATTATCTTAAATCTATTTTCATCAATTCAAGAACTAATCCCTGAGGTTTACTTTAATAAAGAAGATTCAATAGAGATTGATGATATAATTGATATATAGATATAATATTGAGGATAATTAAGAACACAAAAAATGGGAGAGGGGGGATTTGAACCCCCGACCCCTTGGTCCCAAACCAAGATTCACGCTGTAGTGAAAGCCCCTACAGTATCATACCAAGCTAGACTACCCTCCCATGTCAAACAGAATTCTCTTTTTAAAGATTTTACTTAACCTTAAGAGATGGGATAATTATTACACAACTTAATACAAAATCTAATTGTTATATAATACAAATAATAAAAATTAAAATATTTTTTCAATTTTTACTTAGACATGATAGAAATTAGTATCTGATTTTAAGGTTTTCATTTAACTTGATAGATTTTTAATTAAAATTACTCTAAAATTTCATAATCTAAAATGAAGAAAATTATTGAATTGTTAAAAATTGGAGACTTGGAACAAACAATTTTTGTGAAATTAAAAGACAACCTTGAAAATATATTTAATAGCTTTAATATCTCTATCAGTATATTTAAGGACGCAATTCAATTGGAGAAGGCAGAATATAATTCAGAAAGAAGACAATATAATGCTAATAAAATTTTAAAAAGAATTATAAACCATACTAAAGATTTTCACGCTTTTCGAATATTGGGAGTAATGGATCAAGATATTTATTCAGAACCATTAAATTTTGTATTTGGTATTGCTATAAACCCAAAAAAAAGAATTTCAGGAGTTCCAGTTGTTGCCTTAATTTCAATCACAAGACTCAGAGAAAAGTTTTATAGAAGACCTGAAAACAACGATTTTTTCGAATTAAGGATATTAAAAGAAGCCATTCATGAACTTGGGCACACATTTAGTTTAGAACATTGTAATAAATTTTGTATAATGCAATTTTCAAATACTCTAATGGATACAGATAAGAAACCGCCACAATTTTGTGAATCTTGCTTGAAAAAATTAACAATTTTCTTTAAGAGCTTGTAACAACCTTTTCAATATTTTTCCTTAAAGCTAATGTAAAGATCCTCACTGATTTTCAAGATTTTTTTATCATTTTTAACTAATTTTTTTAAATCAGGAGAGATGTTTTGTATACCAAAATAAGCTCCCGCTAGACTTCCTCCTATTGCTCCAACAGTATCACTATCCCCTCCAGCTGTCGCAAGCTCGAAAATACACTCTTTGAATGAAGTTAGTCTTTTTAAAAAGATGAAAATTGCACAAACCACAGTACTTATGGTATATGGATGAACGAAAGCTTGACCTAAATAATCTTCGATAAAATATGGTGATTTAACTCCTGCTTGTGAAAATTTAATCAATCCTGATTCAATTGGTATATTTAATTTCGATTTCAATTTATTCAAGATTTTAATGAATTCTTCCCATATTTCATCTTGAGTATTAGCAATTGAATTAGTAATAACTTCAAAAAATTCATCTATGGAAAAACCAGTTTCAGGATTTTTATCTATTAAAAATACAATAGCACTTGCTATAACTACTGCTCCCGCTGAAGCCGCTGGATGACTATGGGTAATAATACTGGATTTAATTGCAGTTGTTTTTAATGCTTTAGGATCTTTGCAGTAATATAAACCAACTGGGGCAATTCTCATAGTAGTACCGTTCCCCCCTGAATTTGAAGCAGCTTCCTTCCAAGGGACACCTAATTTTAATTTTCTGATTGAGGAGATACAACCATAACCCGGTCCAATAGGAGGATCATCTAACCAATTTATATATTCATCGAGAAAGTATTCGATTTTAAAACCATTGCCTTTAATTAGAGCTTCAGCAGTATGAAGAGTTAATTGTGTATCGTCTGTGTAGGTTCTAAATAGAGATTTATTCTTTTGAACAAACTCATCAAAATCATCAAAATAAGTATGTATTTGGGAACGAAGTTTCCCTTCAAAAGGATGCCCCAAGGTATCTCCTATTGCTACACCTAATAAACAGCCTTGAAATTTGTCTAAAAGATTTATTTCCATATTATATCAATAATAAGTTAGAATTATAAAATTTCGCTCTACTAATTTTTGGGTATTTACAAAATCCAGTGATAGCTAATTAAATTAAGATCACTTGCTCTTAATTGGGTTGCATGGTCACATACACTTATAGTCAGATATATAAATTTAAATATCTTTAACGTGTGAAATACTGAAATAATTATTTAGACAGGTCTATCTATTTCTTTTATCTACTCACATTTTCTGTAATAATTCTTTTCAGTTTTAAGTTTCTAAACTTAGATTTTTCATTAATATTGTAAAAGAAGTTTTTTAAAACCCATATCTTCAATTGAAAAGCTGATTGTATTTAGGAAAAGCATCAAACTATAACTCTGATAATTAAAATGAGGATACATTTAATATATGACTGAATCTGTTGATGGGATTGAGGCCTCTTTTTCTTTAAGATTATAAATTTTTGTTCTCTTTATAAAAGTACCAAAGAGCCCTCCAAATCCGCATATTATACTAAAACCAAAATAACTGACAACCATGATTAAAAATAAGAAAATTAGTGAAATGAATGAAAAATATTCAAAAAATCAATACAAATAAACCTATATAATTACGTCCTTTTGAAGTAGAGGGTGTTAATTCAATTGTCTCTTCCATTTTCAGTATTAATATTAATTTTCTTTTACTTTTTGCTTGATAATTTTTTTACATACAGGACATTGAAAAACCCCTGCTACTAAGGATTCCATCTCTATATCACATGCAGGACATTTTTCATATATAGCTGAAATGGTTGATGGGATTGAATCTGTTTCTTCTTTAGGAATATATAATTTTGTTCTCTCTATAAAAGTACCAAAAAGCCCTCCAAATCCGCATATTAAACTATAACCAAAACAACTGATAGCCATGATTAAAAATAAGAAAATTTGAGAGATAAGGAAGAAATCTTGGTTAGACATTGATAACCAAATCATTAATGGAAATAATGCAAAGGGGAGACATGGAATATATGCAGCTCTTCTGAAAGGAGTTAATCCTTTTTTCTTACTCTCCTCTATATAACCCCAGCTCAAAAATATTCCAACAAGTAAACATCCACTATAAATACTTTGAGATATAAGTGAAATCTCAAAATTAAACAAGACGAAAATAAAGCGAATAACAAATAGTATAAATAAGGTATCGGCAGCACCCAAAAATCCTACTAAGAATCCTTCCTTTTTATTTTTAAGACCGATAGAGGTTATTAATCCTATAAAAAATGTTAAAACCATGAAGATTAGTAGGAAAATATAATTGATAATTTCAAACATATCTATTGAATTGAAAAACAATATAATTGGAAATAGTGATAATAAAAATGAATTTAAAGATATTCGATTATATATCTCCATTAATTATACCCTCTCATATATTTATATAATAATGTAAAGGGGTATTTTTGATTCTTTATAAATCTTGTTTGTAAATTTATGAGAAATTATTATCAAGATATCAATATAAAACTCTCGTTAATCCATTTATTAACCATCACTGGATCCTGCACCTACCCTAATTTTTTTCGTTAAATATAGATAGAAATTAGATCCTTCAATGCAATCTATAAAAATTATAAAGTTAGTAAATAGGCTTATATATGAATTTTACTAGTTAATGTTTTAAACTATAAACTAAATGATACAAAGAGGATTTAAATGGTTAAAATAGATAAACTAAATAATGTAATTACAGCTATGATCACTCCGTTTAATGAAGATTTATCATTAAACGAAGAGAAATATAGAGAATTTATTCGGTTTCAAATTGATAATGGGTGTCAAATCTTAACAATGGGCACGACTGGAGAGAGTGCTACAATGTCTCATGAAGAACACCACCAAGCTATGGAAATTGCAGTGGATGAGGCATCTAAAAGTAATAAAAACCCATTCGTGCTTGCGGGAACAGGGAGTAATTCTACTAAGGAATCTATTTCCTTATCTCAATATGCTGAGAAGATAGGGGTAGATGGGATATTACTAGTTGTACCCTATTATAATAAGCCAGTGCAGCATTCGCTTATAGACCATTTTTCAGAAATTGCTGATTCCATATCTCTTCCAATAGTTTTATATAATGTTCCAAGTCGCACAGGAACAAATTTAGAACCTGAAACTATATCTAAATTAGCAAATACTAAAGATAATATTGTAGGAATAAAATGTGCGAGTGGAAACATTGATCAGATTACTAAAATCATTAAAAATACTCCTGATGATTTTATTGTATTAAGTGGAGATGATAGTTTTACATATCACATTATGGCTTTGGGGGGGAAGGGAGTTATTAGCGTGGCCTCTAATATTATTCCTTCAAAGATGGTTGAATTCACTAATACTATGCTTAAAAATGAATGGAATAAAGCTAGGGTTTTGCAATTGGAACTCTATGATTTATTCAAGGTTCTTTTCATCGAAACTAATCCTGGACCGGTAAAATTTGCTGCTGAGCTTATGGGTTTAATGAATAAAAGGATGAGGATGCCATTAACTCCCCCATTAGAAGCTAATCAAATGAAAATAAAAGAAGTATTAGAAAAACTACATCTAATTTAATTAATAAAAGAGGTCAAAATATGATTAAATTATTAATTTTAGGACCAACTGGCACAACGAGTAAGCTAATAAGTAAATTAGCTTTAATAGACCAAGAAATAGATGTTGTTGCGGCATGTGATATCACTAATATCGGTGGTGATTTAGGTTTCTTAATAGGTGTAAAAGATCCAAATAATATAAAAATAAATGATGTAGATGATCTACGAGACATAATTAATAAAACTCACCCAGATGTAGCAGTAGATTTTACTGTGGCACAAGCAACTGAAAAAAATTGCGTAATATGTGTTGAGAATGGAATACGATGTGTAATTGGTACAACTGCATTATCAGAAGGTTTTTTTACTACGTTTGAAGAACTTGTAAAAAAGAATAAAGCACCGGCAGTAATATCACCTAATATGGCTACTGGAGTTAACATACTCTTTAAAATGGCATCAATATTAACTAAATATTTAGCTGAATGGGATATTGAAGTGTTAGAAGCACATCATAATAGAAAAATTGACGCTCCAAGTGGTACTGCAATGAAAATAGGACAGATAATAAGTGAAACACTTGGATCTAATTTTGAAGATATAGCTAAATTTGGTCGAAGTCGGGGACCTAATAAGCGTTCAGTTGGCGCTAAAAATGAAATTGGAATTCATTCTATTAGAGCAGGTGATATTATAGGAGACCATACAATATTATATGCTGGACTTGGAGAAAGAATTGAATTGAGACATCAAGCTCATAGTAGAGAATGTTTTGCTAATGGGGCATTAAAAGCAATTAAATTTATTACAACTGCTAAAGAAAATAAGATATACTCCACAAGTGAAGTATTAGGCTTATAAAAGAAAATCTCCTTTATGGTAATACTTTTAGAAAAGATAAAATTATAAAAAAGATCAGTGCAGATCAGTATCATCATCAATCTTCTTAATTGTAAAACTCTGCGTAGATTTCATAAAGCCAACACTTCATCGAGAGCATTAAGGGGTATCCAAGCCCTAATAGTCCCACTTTTTATAATTTTATCTCAATATAATAATAATAGACATAAATTTTTATTTTTGTTGGTTGAGTAAAGCAATTATAATTATTTCAAATAATCTGGAACTATTTGATTTCTTATTAGGTCATCAAACGTTTCTTCATTACGGATTTTGAATATATTACCATCATTTATTAAGAGTTCTGCTGGTCTTGGTCTTGAATTATAAGAACTACTCATAGTAAATCCATACGCACCCGCATCTAATATTGCGAGATAGTCTCCTTCGTTCAATTCGGGTAAATCTCTTTCCTTACCAAGGATATCTCCTGATTCACATATAGGTCCTACAATATCATATTTCAATATTTTTTCTTTATTTCTCTGATTGCAAACTATAATATGATGATATGAGCCATACAAAGTAGGCCGAATTAAAGTGTTAAATCCCGCATCTAACCCGGCAAACAATTTATAACCATTATCTTTTATGGTGTTTATTTGTGTTAAAATAATGCTTGATTCTGCTGAAATATAACGTCCAGGTTCAATAAAAAGAAAAGGTTCTCCAATTTCTCCTTTTTCTACAATTTCTTTAAATCTAGTAAAAACAATTTCACTATATATATTTAAATCAATCGGATCCTGTTCTGGATGATAGGGAATTCCAAGACCTCCCCCAAAGTCTACAAACTCAAATTGAATCCCTAATTGCGATGACAATTTTTCTATAATAGTAAGAAATTTCTCAGTAGGGTTTTCATAATTTTTAGTATCAATAATCCCCGACCCAATATGCTGGTGAATCCCGAATTTTTTAAAACCTAATTCCTTAGCCTTCGTATATGCTTTAATCATCTGATTCTCTAATATACCAAATTTAATTTCTTTCCCTGCTGTTATAGTATGAGGATGATGTCCCGCTCCGAATTCAGGATTAAACCTAAAAGAAATGATTGATTTATCTTTTCCTTTTTTCTCATATATTTTTGCTAATCTAATTAATTGGCTATAGCTGTCTAAGTTAGTTAGCACATTATTATCAATAGCAAATTTAAAATCATTATTAGTAAACATATTTCCCGTATATATTATTCGATCTGGTGAAACCCCCGATTTCAAACATGTATAAATCTCTCCTGTTGATGAGCAATCTAAACTTGATCCTTCAGAAACTAATATTTTTAAAATTGATAAATTAGTATTTGATTTTATGGCATAGTAGATTTTATTTCTTTTATATCCTAAATTCAAAGTATCTTTTAATTCTCTATACCTCTCTCGAATCTTTTGTTCATTTATAACATAAATAGGAGTACCAAATTTTTTTGCAATTTCTAATGTATTCAAATTAGCAAAATATAGATTTCCATCGCGGTATTCTAAATCTTTCCTATCCAACCAATCAATATAATTCATAATATAACACAATTAGGTTATTAAAGTGATTTATTTCTGAGAAAATCAAATTAATCTTCTCTTAAAAGTAACTCGTTAAATCTCGATTCTCTCAATTATACCATCAAAAACTTTTTCTATCGGACCTTCCATAAGAACTCTTTTGCCATTATAGGTTATCTTTAAATCCCCGCCGTCGTTATGCACTAATATAGGTGTATTTTCTTCAAAAATACCCAATATAGTGCCTGCTACAACAGAAGCACAAGCTCCTGTACCACATGATTTAGTGATTCCAACACCTCTTTCAAACACTCTTACAATGCTCTCTTTCTCAGAAATTATATTAACGAATTCAACGTTTACCTTATTTGGAAAGCACTCATGAGATTCTATTGCCGCTCCATACATATTTAATTTGTTATCATTTAGGAGTTCTTTGGTAAATATAACTGCGTGTGGATTTCCCATTGAAACCGCCGTAAAGTTAAAAATTTTATCCAAAATCACTAATTGTTCATTAACACATCGATTCACCAGGCTATCTAAAATAACAGGAATTTCTTCACAATTCAGAATTGGTGGTCCCATATCAATTTCCACACTATTAACTTTATGATCAACAATGTTAAGTTTTGCTAATAGGATACCCTTGAGAGTTTCTATTGTGATCTCCTCTTTTTTTACAATATCATTCTCATAGATATATTTTGAAAAACATCTTATCCCATTCCCACACATTTCCGCTTCTAATCCATCATTATTAAATATCCTCATTTTAATATCAGCATCTTTAGATTCACAAACAAAAATTAAACCATCTGCTCCTATTGAAAAATGAATTTCACACAATTTTAGTGCTAAGGATGATTTTTTCTCTTCTGGAATATTCCATCTAATATCATTAATTATTACATAATCATTACCTAATCCATGATATTTACCAAAATCCAAATTTTCTATAATTAAATACGCCATGAAATCTCTAAGGTATATGCTTAAGACAATATTATTAAATTTTATTCAAAATTCAACAAAAAGATCTAAAGTGAATTTTAATTAAAACTCATAATTATATTATAATATATTTTTTGAATATGTTACGGTAACTTTTATAATGAATTATAAAAAGATATTAATATCAATTTTTTTACTTTTGATGATAGTTCCAATTAATAATACTATAGCTTTCACTTATATTGATAATGTTAATAATGGAAATTACACTTTCTTCCTAACTGATTTGGATGAAAGCCAAAATATTGAGCTTAGTTTAACTCATACCGAAAGTGGAAATTTTACTCTTTTTCTGTTCAACGTAAGACCTGTACAATCTTATATAAATAATGATAATACTTTAAATAAAGTCATTTTTAATACTCCACCTACTGTTGCATATAGTCTGGACGATAACCCATATATCAATTATACAGCAACAGAAGAAAAGATTTATTATATTGAGATAATATTAGTCAGTGGTGGACCAGATACTTTTTTTTTAACATCTACTATAACTTATACCAACGGAACAGTAATAAATAAAGATTTAACAAGATATTACCTCCCAATAATACCTGGTTTTGAATTAGAATTGGTTATATTTTCACTAATCTTTGCTTTAGGGCTAATTATTATCTATTACAAGAAAAGTATTAGAAGAATTTCATAGTAAAAGACGAAATCCGACATTAATACTTTTTAAATAATTGTCAAATTCAATAAACAAATTTTAAATTTTTTATAATGTTTTTTTCAATATTAATAAAATTTTTAGATTAAAAGTGTGATGAAAAATTTCATTCGATGAATTAAGCAAAAAATTAGCTAAATTTATGAAAGATACTGAAGAAATCGAACTCCAAGATGTAGATTTGTTTGCCGAATATCTTGAATTTCAAATGCTTCCAAGCATCGTACAAGCTGCTGCTCAAGCTGTACTGCCGGGAGTTCCAGGGAAAGCAGAATGGACACCTGCTAAATTTTCACTTGACTTAGAATATCCCGGAAAGATTGAAACTGTTGAATTTGTCCGTTCAAAGGGTAAAAGAGTTACTATTGGTGGTGAAGTAGTACCTCCATTTTACAATTTTTTGGGACTTGCTAAAAGAAATCCCCATCCTCCCCTCGTTACTTATGATGTATTTGATATGGGTGCGGAAATGATGCTTCCAAAACCAATTAAGGAAGAATATGCTGATGTATTAGGACATCCCGCTGAATGGGCCAAATTTGCTGTTGATAAGTTTGGTGCGGAATGTGTAACATTTCATTCACTTGGAATCGACCCTGGTACATTAGATTGGCCAATTTCAAAATCTAAAAAGTTATTTGAAGACATTCTCCAAGCTGTTGACGTTCCTGTTATTATTGGGTGCTCAGGGAATAAAAAGAAAGATGTAGAAATGTTCACAGAATTAGCAGCTATCTCTGAAAGCGAAGTTTTGATGTTATCTGCTGCTGATAAAGCAACATGGGAAGAAGTTATCCCTCTAGCTGTGAAATATGATCATAACTGCTTACTTTGGACGAGCTTAGATCTTAATAACCAAATTAAAATGAATAAAGATGCCTTGGAACTTGGACTTCCCCGTAATAGAATAGTAATGGACCCTACATGTGCTACATTAGGTTACGGTATGGAATATTCATTTAGTATTTATCAGAGAATGCGCGTTGCTGGATTATTAGGTGAAACGGATTTAGCATATCCCATAAGTGGAGGAACTACTAATGCTTGGGGTGCTAGGGAAGCTTGGATGAGCGAAAAAATAGCACCTGAATGGGGGTTAAGGCAATATCGTGGTCCTATGTGGGAGATTATTAATGCTTTAAGTTTATCGCTTGTAGGCTTAGATCTTGCAATGATGTTCAATCCAATAAGTGCTTCCCACTTCAAGGACATTACTAAGCAGTTTTTCGCAGAAATCCCAAGGCATTTAGAAGACAAGGGGTATTACGATTGGGTTTCAGCAAATTTAAAAAGATAATTTTCAATTCTTTTTTTTCACTTTATTGTTAACAATATGAATTCCTAGATTTGTATACTTATTGAAATTTTCCAATAAAGACATAACAAATCTCTTGTATATTAGTAATTGATTTATTTTATAAATTTGTTAAGGAAGTTTTGCGTCTGGACGAGCTTCTGTAGCAGGTTTGCCTTCTATTCCCCAATGGGCCTTTGGAACTTCATGGACAAGAACCTCTACTGCTTGTGCTGGAATACCCATATCAACAAAAACTTTAGTTATTCCAGCTATTATTTGTTTAACACTCTCTTCAGAAATTCCTTTCCACATATTTACATGAACTATTGGCATATTATAACACCTTAATCTATATATTATATTATTGAAAATAAAAATAACTAATTTATTCTTCTTGTGATCTAAAAAAAACTCATATTTTTGCTGAAGTTCGAAAAATTTTAGACGATATAGGTTATTACGATTGGGTTTCTGCAAATTTAAAACGTTAGAAATGACTATTTTTTATTTCATTTTTTCTAAAATTTAGATATACCGTTTTGTTTTCAATTCCTAGTATTAATAAATATATAGTATCTTAGATAAAGAACAAGTTAAACTCTTTTTAGGTATATGAATAGAAATTGTATTGAATTTCCTTTTCATCGAGCCATTCTCTAAATTCTGTATCAGTCTTAAACCGATCTTTTATTAAATTTAATAAAACCGAATATGTGTTTTCAGCTTTTACCGTTAGCCAATATTCATGATCAAAATCTCCAAAAAATTCTTTTACTGATTGACCACAATCGTATCCTGAAAGAACTAAATCGTTATTTTCCTTAATTTCCGCAATAAGACTATGTATTTCATTTTCTTTAGTTTTATAATCGTAAATTATAATTTTTTTCATAAGATCTCTCCATTTTTAGAAGTAAATCAGAATTTAGTTTAATTTTCTAATAAAACTGAGGGAGTAAATATACATTTTTAATTTTTTTTCTCTTTATTCTTTTTCTAAGCATTTCCATGAGTCTACAACTAATTGATATTCGAAGTAATCATCATGTATTTTGGATCTTGGATTTTTGCGTGTGTCCTCTACTTTTATTAATTTACCGATGATCTCTATTTTTTCTTCACAATTAATTTTATTCTTAGTATAAATTAAAATTTGATACCCATCATCTAAATCGAAGTAATTCATATGTGGATGAGTATCAACGAAAGTCGCGAGATGTTGCCACATTACTTTAGAAACTTTTCCAATAATCTTAACCTTTTCATCTACATTACCAGCAAAATCAGAATATGAGGAGATAGTTGTCATTATTATAATATTTTAAGAAATTTTAATTTATGAGGACATTATTATTATTTAAGATTCATGTGTATATATCCATAATGTAATATTTAATCATATAAGATTTTTAAGGGGATTTCAATTGGACAATAAAGATGTTGGACAATATTGGGATGAGAATGCTGAAAATTGGATTAAGCTCGCAAGAATGGGATATGACCGATGTAGAGACCTAATCAATTCTCCTGCCTTTTTCAAAATGCTACCAGATATATCAAATTTAAAAGGTTTAGATATTGGTTGTGGAGAAGGGCATAATACCAGAATCGCAGCAAAAAAAGGGGGAAGAATGACAGCTATTGACATTTCTGAAGTATTTATTAACTATGCAATTGAATCTGAGCAAGAAGAACCATTAGGAATTAAATACAAAGTTGCTAGTGGTACAGAACTCCCCTATTCAGACAATTGTTTTGATTTTGTAATTGCTACAATGAGTTTAATGGATATGGCTGAAAATGAAAAAGCGATACAAGAAGCCTTTAGAGTTTTGAAACCTGGAGGTTTCTTTCAGTTTTCAATTACTCATCCCTTTATTAGCAATTCAGATTTTAGATGGATGAGGAATGAAGAGGGTAAAAAAATTGGATTTATTATAGAAGATTATTTTAAGAAATTCAATGGTGAACTTGAAGAGTGGATATTCGGGGCAGCCCCTAAAGAAGTTACTAAAAAAATGAGAAAGTTTAAAATTCCACGATTTACTCGAACTTTATCTGAATCGTTGAATTTATTGATTGAAAATGGTTTCATTCTAGAAAAGTTTTGTGAACCCTATGCCGCAGACGATATTTTAAAAAAATATCCAGAAGAATACGATAGTAGGATAATTCCATATTTCTTAATTATAAGATGCAGAAAACCTTTAAAGTAAAAATTTAAAATTGCTTTCTTAACTCATGCTAAATTTCCTTAGCAAATTCATAAATTATTGAACCAAAGAAATCACTAGTCTTTCCGGTTTTTTTAAATCCTTGGTTTTTATAAAAATTTTGAGCTCTTTCTAAAATTGCTGTTGTATCTAATGTTAATAATGTACAACCTTCTGATCGAGCATCTGTCTCTATTCTTCGCAATAAAGCTGTTGCAGGACTATTCATTCCTTTTCTAATAGGAATTACTGCCATCCCACGTATGTGAGCTTCTTCATTATTAACTTTCTGCCATCCTATTGTCCCTATTATTTTTCCTTTTAAATCAACTGCTACATACATAGTCATATAACTCATACGATTTATCACAGCTTCTTGTGACATAACAGTATCATGAAAACCTTCCGAGGTATAGTAATTACGATATTCCTCAAATGCAGCTAATAGAACTTTATGAATATTATTGGCATCATTAGGTATGGCTTTACGAATTAAATAATCTTTTTTCATTATTGACAAGAGAAAATAAAAAAGAAATTGGATTTAAATGTTTTTCTTAGGTTAAGTTTCAATTAATTTTTAGCTTATGTTAAGACAAATTTAAATTCACATATTTCATCTCCATTAGAAATCCGTTGCAGAGGTATTATATCTCCTTTAACACCCATTGCTTCTAACCAACCTTTATGTCTAAAATTACAAGCACATTTATATTCTGTGCTTTCCTTAGATTTTTCTACTTCTTTCCAAATAAAACACTTTTCTACTAAAGCGATTCCTTCAGTTTCAGAATGAACAAGAAATTTGAATTTCATAACTTTAGGAATTATTACATTCATGAAAGTATTTATTATTTTAAAAATTTCAGGAATAGTGTTGATTGATCCTTTTTTGATACCTAAAGCATTTAAAATATGTCGAGCTTCGATTTTACCTATTGAAGAGATCACTTCTTGGTTTAACTGATTAGCTTCATTCATACCATACTTCTTTTTTGCTTTCAAAAACCATTGACCATCATGTTGAGCCCAACACATTTGTAGAATAAACTTTTGAGTCTCTAAAGGGATAAAATGTTTATCTTTTAATATTAGCTCTATTTTTTTCATTCCTACCATAATACTATAACACTCTCATTCCTCAAAATAAAATCTGAAGTTTCTAATACATCTACCTTCAGTATGCATCAAGCAACCTTCTATAATAGGATCTACATCATATTTAATACCTAAAGCCTCAAACCATCCTTCAATCCTATCAAAAATCCCACATTCATATTGTTCAATTACTCCAATTCTCTTTATTCCATCATATGCCCAACATTTAAGCATTTCACATTGAAGATGATTCATATCTGGAAAACTAAAAGTTAAAACCATAAAATCTGCTTTAAATGTGCTTAATGCTTTTTCAAAGAGAATCTTTAAGTCATTGAATGTACTAACTTTTTCAATATCAAATGCTTTCTGAATCCTTCTTATTTCGACATTTGCTAATGATTTAACAGCAGCTCTATTTATTTTGTTAGTCTTCATTATACCACATTCTTTTAGGCAATGATAAAACCACATACCATCATGTGTCATCCAACATTTAATTAATAACTCCTTTAAATCATCAACTTCCATATTGAAAATATATATGCTTTGACTTTTATTGTTTTTCGATCAATTACAACTATTTCTAGGTTGAAAATAATTAAATCTAAAATTTTATATTTTTATTGGTTTTATAACAATATAATACAACTATATCTAAGTTGTAATTTTTTAAAGATGAAATATGTCAGATAAAATTACCCAAGAATTAAATGATTTTTTGCTAAGTGCTAATCTTTCAAATTATGAGATAAATACATACATGACTCTATTAAAATCTAATAGGCTAACAGCTAGGGAAACTAGTGATAAATCAAATGTACCCACAGGGAGAATTTATGAAATTTTAGATATATTAAATAAGAAAGGCATGATTGAAATCCAAGACTCAAGACCAAAGATCTATAAAGCAATAGCATTTAACGAAGCTTCTCATAATATTATCTCACATATTGAAAAAGACCAACAACGAAAAGTTTCATTTTTAATTAACACTGCTAAACAAATAGAATCCAAAATTAATAATATAGGATTTTCCATTACATCAGAATCTTCAAAGATTTTTTGGTCTACAGCTTATGGATGGCGTTCTATTTTTGAATTATATATAAAAAGATTTAAAGTGTTAAAAAAAAATTTATTGATGACAGGTTTTTTAAATGAAAATACCATAAAGGTACTTCCTCAGGCTAAAAACTTTTACAATGGAATTCTTATTGCTTTAAATCGAGGTATTCAAATAAAATATTTATGGAGTTGTGAATTTGATGAGAGACCATTATCAGAAGAACAGAAAGCTAGGAATGAAAATCTCTTCAAAAAATTATCAAAGAAATTTAATGATATATTCAATATATCTTCAAAAATGCATGAATTTGAAATGAGATTTATACAAAAGAGAATTCCCACCTTTTATGATATATTTGATGATAATAGAGTATTAATAAAGCTCCAAAATCCTCTTAAACCATGGCAAATTTTTGCATGTTTAAATGTTTTAGATCCCATTTTAGCACAAGACTTAACTGAAAAATATGAAAATATGTGGTTATTTGATGCAATTAAATAAAAAAAATAGCATAATATTTTTAAGCTTTCTCAATTTTTAAATAGAACTTCTCTCCTTCAGTTTTGAATTCTAAGATCTTATCTTCAATTCTATCTATATATCGCTTTATATTTTCCCCTGCCTCTGCTAAATCACCAGAAACTTCAAGGATTTCTCCACTTTTCATCTCAAGTAGTTGTCTTTTGGTTTTAGCAACAGGCATTGGACAAACCAGGCCAGAGCAATCTAATTTATATGAAACTGTCATTTCTTAGGCACTTCCTTAACATTAACTAAATAATACGTTATCTGCGTCTTCGCACATTTTAACAAATCCATTCATAGTAGTCTTTTCTATCCCATCCATTAATTCATCTTCAGATAATCCACGAGCCTTCATACATACTCCACAAGCTTTCACATTTGCTCCTTCAGAAATTACATCTGCCATCCATTTTCCCACATTATCATATGTTGTTGGATCTTGATTCTTCTTTCCCACAAAGATTCCATCCTCAACTAAAAATATATTTACCTTATGTTCTTCTAATAACGCAGTATAGGCAAATCTTAACATAGTATAAGGACGTTCAATTGTGTATGCACCATCTCCGATAACAATTGTAAATATTTTGCTTTTTTCAGCCATTTTTAGCTTTCCTCTATAAGGCTTTAATATAAAATCACTTTTCTATGTGTAAGTGTATAAAAATTTTGACATTTATTAAATTTTTCATACAGATCTATTAAAAAAATCGATAAATAATAATAATTTAATTATCTTATATTTTAAATATATATTAGACATTTCAAGTCGAATTAAATTATGAATATTGAATATTTAAGGAACTTTATTAAGCTAATTCAATATAAGAGTTTCTCAAAATTAGCAAATGAACTTCCTATTTCACAGAGCACATTATCTCATCAAATTTCTCAGTTAGAAAAAGATTTTGGTGGCGTAATGCTAATTGATAGAACTACAAAGAAA
Organism: Promethearchaeota archaeon; assembly: GCA_019058365.1. GTDB lineage: Archaea > Asgardarchaeota > Lokiarchaeia > Sigyniarchaeales > SOKP01 > Loki-b32. Next base: position 261,999 of record JAHPZE010000004.1, read on the forward strand.
TTTGAGCTAACAAAACCTGGAAAACTTTTCCTTGAATACGCACATCAAATAATAGAATTGTATGATAGTTGTAAACTAGAAATATCAAATTTCAAGGATAATATAGAAGAGAATATTACTATATCTGCATCAACCATTCCGGGTTCTCATATTCTACCACGATATATAGCAGACTTTAGAAATAAAAACCCAAATGTACATTTCAAAATATTGATCAATAATTCTCAGGAATCTATTGAAAATTTAAAAAATGGAAAGGTTGATTTCGCTGGTATTGGTAGCTTTATGGGTTATAATGAAAAAGAGTTTGAATTTATCAAAATAGGCGAAGATGAATTTAAATTTATATGTTCACCTAATCATAAATTGCTAAAAGACGGAGAAATAATTAATTTTGAAACCCTAATTAAATATCCTTTCATATGGAGAGAAAAAGGTTCGGGAATGAGAGATACATTTAAACAGCAATTTCCAGTTTATAGAAAGTTAAATATTGAATTAGAAATTAATGATAATGACTCAATTATTTCTACTGTTAGTGAATCTAATTATATTAGTATTATGAGTGATATAATGGTTGAAAAAGCAGAATCAGCAGGTTTAATTAAATCCTTAAAAATAAAAAATTATCCAGTTATCGCTAAAAGAGCTTTATATTTTGTTAAACTAAAGGATAAAAAATTAGGTAAATTAAAAAAGAAATTTTGGAATGAATTAAAGCTAATAATTTAAAAAGTAAGAAAAAAGGAGTTAAAAATAAATAAATTTATTTGATTAAGACTCCCATTTGATCGAAATTTAGAAATGAGCAAATCTTTTATATACGAGACAAAGGTGGAATTATTAACTAAACAAACAATTTCTGCCCATTCTTATTTATGTAATATAATTGAGATATCAACCATTGCGAGCTAAGAAGTAAGGAAACTTATTTAAAAGTTATCAAACTCGTATGAAATATGAGCCTTCTCGAAATACCAAAAATTCTCAAAGAAAGTGTGATAAAAAATTATTGAGATGTTTTTACGTAGAGATTTAATTTTTAAAGTCCTTAAATGTGATTAACTACTTAGCCTAAACTCAAAATTGAAAATATTGAAATTATCTTCTTGTATATCGATGGTATAAATAATGAGCAATTATTATTGACACGATAATAAGAAAAAAAATTCCATAATTACTATAATAAAATAAGTATTGTGTTTCTATAGAACCTTTTAATTCTGTGTCTTCCTCAATAATAACAATTATTGTTAATTCGTCTTGATTAGGAGGAAAAATCATTAATTCTTTTTTCATTACGGTAAAGTTAAAACTTTGAAAATAAGTATCATATTGTTGCTTTAATAAATAATATGTAAATGTTCTCTCATCCATAATTAATAGTGAAATTTTCCCTTTTGAAGCATTTAGGTCAATTATTATTTTTTGATCAAATGAACGCCAAGGGTATTCGAAATGGTAATAAAGTTTATTACCTTCAACGATTCCATAGTCTAATTCTGGCATTATCGTTTCAGTTTTCTGGAAAGGAACGAATAAACCCATTATGCTTAATAAAGTGAAACATATCCCAATAATAGCTGTAAGTTTTTCTCTTTTTCTCATTTAAATGAACTTTTAGTATTTTTCATTGGCTATGACGTACGTATATCTAGTTGTTGGAAGCCATAAATGCTAATTATGAATAATATTAATGGTACACTTAAGAAAATGATAAGACTCGAAAGTGCTTTATTTGAATCAATTATATATTGCGTGTTTAAGAATGCATTTTGAATGAAGTTGGCTAAAACATCAGAATAATATCTATAAGATAAAAGTTCCATATCATATTGAATAAATAAAAATTCTATATTTATATATAAAATAGGAATTATAACAGCTATTATTGTATTTTTAGTTAATGTTGATAATATAAAAGTAAATGCGAGAAAAAATGTAAGAAATATAAAACTATAACCATATCCTATTAATAGAATATTAATACTGACAACTCTATTCATCAGAACTAATACCATAATTCCAATAGAAACCATAGAGATTAATTCCAAAAACGCTAAATGGATTAAAATAAAGAAAATATTTGAAATTAAGTATGCCTTACTAGGGATTATTGAATAAATTGTCATCGCTGTTTTTCTAGAAAAATCACCTGAAATAATATTACAAGATAAAATTATAGGAATAAAGATTCCAAATTGAATTACTTGGAAAATATAACTATTCCAGAAAACACCTAAATTTATCACACTCTGAGTAATTTCAATTTCCCAATCAAGTATTCCTTTTATTTGAAAATATGTAAATAAAACGGGAATAATTGAAATTAAAATACATAAATAGCCTTTAAAGCTTTTAAAATCTTTTTTATAATATAAATAAAGTAAAGCTCTTGGTAATTCTAATTTTTCCTCTAAATCAAATTTTTTACTCGTTTTAAACACCGTGTTTAATTACTTTTTTATAGATTTTAATTAGAGCACCATCTATGAGTTTTAAACGAAAATATTTAAAACCTTTTAAGAGCGCTTCAATTTCATATGGAACATCAGATTTAACAATAATCTTATCACTGAGAATTGTTGGTTTATCGTAAAATAAACTTTTTCTAGATATTAATTTCTGATATAACCCTTTTATTAAAGTGTGAGAATGTTGATATTTATAGGAAATTTGGAATTCATTTAAACCAAATTTTAGAGCTAAGTCAATAATTCTTCCTGAAATTTTTATAGTCCCTTTATCAATAATGGCGATAAAATCTGATAATTGTTCTAGCTCTTGAACAATGTGACTTGAAATTATAATTACTGTTCCTTCCTCTCGTTTTTCTCCAATTTTTTGTATTAAATCCTCTCGACCCAATGGATCGATGTTTGATAATGGTTCATCTAAGAATATGATTTTAGGGTTACCCGCAAATGCTTGAGCTAAGCCTAATCGTTGACACATACCACGGGAATACATGAAAGTCTTTTTATCCCAATATTCTTTTCCAATACCGCACCATTTTAATAAATCTATAGTTTCCTTTTTAATGTCTCTTGATTTATTTCTTAACCTACAGAAAAGCTCAAGATTTTCCCGACCGGTTAATTTTGAATAAAATCCAACATTCTCAGGCAAAAATCCAATTTTTTTCCTGAGAAATTTAAAATCCCTAGGGATTTTTTTCCCCAAAATGTTAATGTTACCCGCGGAAGGTTTAACAAGACCTAGGATCATTAAAATTGTTGTTGTTTTCCCTGCACCATTCGGACCTAATAAAGCAAAACATGAGTCTTCTATTTTAAGATTAATATTATCTATAACAATTTTATTATTATATTCCTTTGTTAAATTTTGAATATCTATTATGTGATCTAAATTTGTAGACATACTAATTTGGATTTCATTCAAATCTTATTAATTAAATATTAATAAAATAACCAAAAATAAAAATCTTATTTCCAAAAGAAGATTAAACAATCTATAGGGAGAACAATAATATATTTAGACTTAATTAATATTTAAATCTACAATATCACAGAGAATATAGGTAAAAAGAGATATAGGACTCTCGGAATCGTATTCAATCAAATCCTTGGAATTAAATAATTATCCGGTCATAATCAAAAAACTATCATATTTTATTAAATTGAATAGTTAGCAATTAAACCGATTAAAACTACTATTCTAGAATGATATAAAATCCAAACTCTAAAAAAATGAGAAATTTAAATGATAAATCATAATGACTTTATTTTATTAGAACTCCCGTCTGATCAAAATTTAGAAATGCACTGATTTTTTCCTTTAACGGATAAATTCCTTCTTTAAACAATGTGAATATAAAAATTGCAAAAAAAACAATCGAGCCTAAACCTGGTGCAAAACCGCTCAAAATATCCACAAAAGAAGACGAAGGATCCCAAGCAAATAATGTATATACAAGAGAAATTCCAGCTATTAAAATTGAAATAAAAGATATTATTGCTGCAGCTTTTCTACTAAGATTTAAATGGATTGGACCAAGATCAAGTCGGAAGTATTTGGGTTGTACGATAATTGATAATATTGTATGACTAATTATTTGCTCTTCGAATTCTACATAAACATTTAGAAATTTTCTCTCGTTCTCTTTTTTCTTCTTTTTGTTTCTTTTAGATTTGAGTGGCATAATAGAAAAAATCATTACTGGGGGATTAACTGCATCCTTCTTAACCTCAATTTTTCCTAGGATTGGATGTACTTCGAAACCTTCTCCAGCAATTTTAAGATCTAAAACTGGGGGTTCTTCCTTAGTAGTAACTATTCTAAATGACGTTTCATAGACAGTTTTGCCCTCTTCATCTACAATCTTCAATTCTTTATGTGAAAAATAAACATAAAACAAATAACTTCGTTGTTCCATCATAACTGAATAATATTGAAGTCCCATATTAATCTCATATATAGTTGGTTGGGGTTCGTCTGGAGTAACTATAGAAGGTTCTAGTTCTGACTTAAGTGGTGGAGCTCCAGGGCCAGCTAATATATCTGAAGCCGGAAGAGATGGAGGTGCTGCAGGTGCAGAAGTTTTTGCTGGCGCTCCACTAGGAGGTGAAGGCGGTGCACTCCCTCCAGGAGGTGTTGGTGATGGAAATGCTCGTGATTTTTTCTTTGCTTTTGGAGATTCTCTCATTTTGTGAGATTCTTCGCTTCTTCTCTCATCTCTTTTTGTCTTTTTGTCTTCTCCATAATATTCTTCTTTATATTTTATACCATCATCGAAAGAGCTTAATTCTGCAATATCTTCATCAAAAGCTTCCTCTTCTTTAAGCTTAAATAATTCCTCTTCCATAGCATCCTTAAGTGTGAGTTTTTCTTTTGGTTCCTCCTCAATTTCATATACAATTTCTTTTTCTTCAACCCTCAATTCCCCTTTATCTTTCAATTTGCCTTCTTTTTTTTCAGGCCTCTTCTTGCTTAATAATTTCAGTTTTTTCAACTTGGTAGTTTCAGGGATTTTAGTATTAGTAACAAAATCTACAAAAGACAAATCTAAACGATTTAATTGAGTATCTCCTATGGATGCAAAAATATCATCTAAAATTATACTTAGCCTTATTGATTTCTTGTAAATCCCCACAAACATAAAATCTATAATCTCTATAGATAATACACATGACTTTCTATCATAGAATATCTTATTAGTTGGAATTTCAAGATTAAAAAGACTTTTCAAAGATTCCAATTTCTAACTTACCTCTTTTTTCCTTTAGTTAAGTGATATTTAATTTTTAATTATTAATGAAAAAACTTTTTATAAGTTTTTATAATGATGTTATACCTAATATAGTTATCAACTCCATAATATTAAACAATAAGCATTGATTCAATACAGGTTACCTAAAAAATTTTTTAATTTATTAATAATTCAAACAAAATACAAATAAATAACAAAAAATAATGTGATAATTTTGAAAGGAAAATATATTCTAACACATGATTTAGGAACATCTGGGAATAAGGCTGCTTTATTCGATTTAAATTTAGAACTTATTTCTCAAACAAAAGAAGATTATCCTTTATATTATCCAAAACCTGGATGGGCAGAACAAAATCCAGAAAATTATTGGGATGCAGTGAAAAAAGCAACTAATACATTAATTCACCAGAGTAATATAGATGCTGATGAAATTTTAACAATAGTCTTTGATTGTCAAATGAATTGCACTATTCCAATAGATAATGAAGGTAATGCTTTAATGAATAGTATTAGCTGGTTAGACACACGAGCAGCTCCATTAACTCGAAAATTTTCAAAAGGATTAATAAAAATCTCTGGTTATGGATTAAAAAATATATTAATGTTTCTTAAAATCACAGGAGGGGCACCTGGATTTAATGGCAAAGATCCTATTTCTCATATTTTATGGTTGAAAGAAAATAAACCAGAAATTTATGAAAAAACATATAAATTTCTAAGTGTGAAAGATTTTATTATTTATCGCTGCACCAAAAAAGCTGTAACTTCAAGAGATTTAGGTCATACATCTTGGATGATGAATAGTAATCCTGGTATCTTTGAATGGTCTGACGAAATTTTAAAAAAATTCAAAATTGATAGAAATAAATTACCTGAGATAAAAAAATCTACTGATATCGTGGGAGAATTAACAATAGAAGCTTCTAAAGAATTAAATCTGAAATCTGGAACTCCTGTGTTTGTGAGTTCTGGCGATTTAACCTCTGCTGCTTTAGGGTCAGGCGCAATTATAGATAATAAACTAATTGTATGTTTAGGAACAGCAGATTGGGTAGCTGCTCATACATCTAAAAGACTAAAAGATATTGCTCATTATGCTGGTAGCATAAGTTCTTCTCAAGAAAATTATTTATGCATTTCAAAGCAAGAAACAGGCGCTACATGTTTAGATTGGGTTATACAACAAATGTTTAGGAGCGAGTTAGAAAGATTTAAAGTAAGCTCTGAAGAATTATACCTACATTTGAATTCGATTACAGAAAAAGCTGAAGTTGGCTCTAAAAATCTCATTTTTACTCCATGGATGTTTGGGGAAAGGAGCCCAATAAATGATCCAAATGTTAGGGGAGGGTTCTATAATCTAAGTCTTGAACATACGAGGGATAATATTTTAAGGTCGATTTATGAGGGAGTTGCTTTTAATATTAAATGGTCTTTAATCACTATAGAAAAGTTAGTAGGCAAATCTGAAGAGATTAATTGCATTGGAGGAGGAGCAAAATCTGATGTCTGGTGCCAAATTCTAGCAGATGTACTTAAGCGAAACATAGTTCAAATGGAGACTCCCGATTTAGCTGCCGCTAAAGGTTCTGCAATAATCTCAATGGTTAGCTTAAGGTTTTTAAATAAATTTTCAGATGCTATTCCCATGATTAAAGTAAGAAAAGTGTTTTTCCCTAATACAAAAAATGAAGAAATTTACAATAGACTCTTTAAAGAATATATAAAGATCTATAAGAGAAATAAAAAGATGTTTAAGAACTTAAATTTCTAAAATAGGTTTTAAACATTACTAAATCATCTTTAATATCCTTTATTTTTTCTATGATTTTATCATGTCTAATAAGTTTTGTAATAGCTTCTTCTACAATTTCAAGATCCTCATATGCCTTAGGGTTCTCATAGGTTTGACTTTTAAAATTTGCCTGCCAAGGTTTTAATTTTGGTGAAGATTCGATATTTCTTAAATTCCAATTAATTTTTTCTTTATATTCTTCGGTTAGAGGTTTTAAATTGGCTTCATCCCATCTTTGAATAACCCATGGAGCATATTCATGCAATTTATCAAAATCAAAATCTAAATCATATCTCCATTCATATTGATGATCCCAATTCCCTACTGCTAAAAAATTTTCATTATCTGATTTTTCAGGAGGAAAATAGTTCCAAGTATTTCGATTTATATTCTCACCTTTAAATGGTCTGCCCTCAGCATATTGGAAAAAAAAACCTACTTTTTCTAAACTATTTTGGGCTTGTAAGGTTTTTTTCAGGTAAATCTCAATTTGGGTTATATCTATTTTACTCTTTATAATTTGTTCTTGAAATAGCTTAAAAATTACATTTTTTGCTTCATTCGGATGACTCTTTCCAGTAAAAATTGGATAATAAATAAAACAATAATAATCAGAGCCCTTCTCGGGAATTCCCTTATAAATTTCAACCCAACACTCTAAAAGTTTAATAAATACATTAGATTTAATGATATTGATAATTAACAATACATCTGCAATCACTGCGATAATTAATATTATTACAAATAATACCAGACTGAAAAATATAGTTACTAGAAAATATGAAAGCGCAATATAGATAAGCAAAGCACCAGCAATGAAAAAAAAAGCTATTAAAGAATTATACGCTTCATGCTCCTTATCTTTTTTTGAATATAATATTACTGGCGCATTTTTTATAGCAAGATCTTTCCCATATTCATTAACGAATCGTTGGAAATCAACCTTTTTCCATTCAGAAACAGACATTATAAAACCAATAAAATTCTATTTATTTAAATTTGGTTTGATCAGTTTAAAATATTAATCTTTTTTAAATTTTAGTTAGAGGATTTAGTTTTAAAATTATTATATAATTTAGAATTGATGCTTTAAATAAAAAGAATTAGGAATTTTTGGCTCATCTTCGCTGTACTCTTCGATATGATTCACTACATATTAAGACACTTATTAATAATACGCTCCAGACCCAGAATAAAGGATAACCTGGAATAATATCAGATGCATCTGTTCGGGCATATCGGGGGACTGAGATGACCGTAAAATTAGCTGTAATCATATCAGGAGGAATGATAATGCTAACCCGATAAGTTCCTGTATCATTATATTGACTAACATAGCCTTGAGTCCCTAATTTTGAAATATAAGACATAGATATATTATAAGATGAACCTGACGTTTCTACATAGAGCTTATCCGAATACGTAGCAAAATGATCAACTAAATAGAATTTAGTAGATTGTTCAAGTTCAATCGTAAATTCATTAATTCCAGTTAGTCCATAAATAGGTATTTCTGTACTATCAGTCATAATCTTGGTAAATTTACTATTTCTTATATTAGCAAAATAGAATCCCGCCTTACAATTTTTAGCGTATAGATTCTCTCCAATCATATCATATCCATAGATATAGAAAGCTAGTTTCTGGTTTTCACATATAATATTATTCAGATATGTCTTTTGGAAAAGACTAACAGAATATAGTTGAATTCCAATACTACAGGGTTTGGAGATATGAATATTTGAAAGTGTAAGGTTAGCACATGCTACAAAAAGTAATTGTCCGTATTGAGACGCATTTTCCTGCGTAAAAACCATATTATCAACGCCCCAAAATAATCCTATCGGTTTTCCATTGACAGTGTTATTGCTGTCATAGTCGGAAATACTCATGCCAGGAACAATCCCACAATTGATAAGTTCGTTATTATGGATAAATTCTACCAATTCTGCCATCATCCCTATTGAACAATCTTCAATACGACAATCTTCAATAGCAGAATCATCACCTGATCTGACCCAGATACCGATTCCACCATAATCAAAATAGCTGTTTAGATCTATTGTGGCCGTTATTGAAACCCATTGGCAATTCGAGATATAACAATTTGAGATATTTACTATGACATGTGACCATCTACTGTAAATTCCTATACTGCAATTAGTAATTTCAACATTTATAATCCGATGCTGATAACCCCCTGGTGGAATACCAATAGAGAAATGAATCCCGACTGAAACTTGTGATATTTTACAATTTCGAATGATGAATGAACCATTGGTATTAATATAAATTCCAACATATGTATAATCAAGTAAAGTACGATTCCCTGATTGCATTGTTTTGACACCAGCACCAATTATCTCAATATTTTCTATAATAAATGGGTTCAAATCAGTGCCATTTCCGGTGATAAAAGGATAAAGATCCCAATCATCCCATGATGAAATATTAATAGGATCAACTAATAAGTAACCATTACTCATGGAGATATCTTCTCGACTGTTGTTCATGATACTTCCCTTCTTTTCTTGAGTGGAATTTTTATTAGAGCTTCCGAGAAAATTGTTGTTTAAAATCATGAATGTAGAAAATAGAAAAATGCAGAGAAGAAAAAGGTTCACAGCTCTTTTCTTTAAAAAGTAATATCTGAATATTTTGTATCTGATGTTAAAACACCTAACTTATATTCGATTTCTATTAAAAATAATATAATGAAATAAGACAATTTCCTATATAAACTAATTTAGTTCACAACCCCATCTTTATAAATATGCTAATGCTTTTGGGTGTCAAATTAATAGAAATAATAAAATCTATTCTCCTTTTAACTTTTAATTGAGATAGTTCATTATACATATTGACGCAATTTATGGTAGATTTTGATGAATTTTTAGAATATTTAAAAAGTCAAGAGTTCTATAGGGGTCAAATATCCCATATTGAAGATATTCCTGAGTCAAAACCCCGTTTTGATGAATTGAACACACCAGTTCGAAAAAGGCTTCAACGATGGTTAGTTCATAATAATATCAAATTATGGCGCCACCAAGTTCAAGCAATTAATTCAATTCGTGAAGGCAAAAATACTGTAATAGTTACATCAACAGCTTCAGGAAAATCTCTTTGTTATAATCTCCCTATATTAAACTCAATTTTAGAAGAACCATCCACTACTGCAATTTATGTCTTCCCTACTAAAGCCTTAGCTAGGGACCAATTTAGTATATTATCAAATTTATTAACGGAGCTAAACATCAAGCAAAACCGTATTGGAATTTATGATGGAGATATAGAACCTAATGAAAAGAGATTTGTTTTAAACAATGCTAACATTATTATAACCAATCCTTATGGATTGCACTTTTATTTACCTTGGTTCAAGAAGAACTGGAGGAGAATTTGTCAGAATTTAAAATACGTTGTGTTGGATGAAATTCACATTTACAGAGGGATTTTCGGATCCAACTTTGCCTTACTACTTAGAAGATTAAAAAGATTGCTTGAAACTTATAATGTAAAACCTCAATGGATCCTTTCAAGTGCCACTATTTATAATCCTAAAGAGTTTTGTGAAAAATTAGTGGGTGAAGAATTTGTTGTTGTAGATAGAGATGATTCTCCTTCAGGTGCGAAAAAAGTTATATTATGGGATTTACCATATGATGAAATTTCCAATAAATATCGCTCACCTCATCAAGAAACTAAGAATCTATTTATTAGTCATTTAAAAGCAGGAATTCAAACGTTAACCTTCACCCTCTCAAGAAAAATGGCTGAATTACAAGCTATTTGGACAAGAGATGCTTTACCTACTTTAAGAGATAAAATATTCAGTTATCGAGCTGGTATTAGTAAAAGAAAAAGGAGAGAAATTGAATTAAATTTTAAACAGAAGAAAATATTAGGAATTAGCTCTACTAATGCACTTGAATTAGGAATTGATATAGGTTCTTTAGATGCTACGATTAGTTCTGGCTTCCCCTCAACAATCTCAAGTTTCAGACAACAAATTGGTCGTTCTGGAAGAGGTACTAATCTTTCGATATCAACTCTTATACCAATGGAAAATCCCTTGGATTTATTCTATATACATAATCCAGATAAGCTATTCGGACAAATTCAAGAGGAGGTGTTAATTACTCTAAATAATAAGTATATATTGAAAAACCATATTTGCTGTGCTAGTAAGGAAAGTCCAATAAGAATTGAAGAGTATGATAAATTTGGAATTCAAGATAAAAATCTGTTCTTAGAAATTATAGAAGAATTACTTTCAGAATCTTTGCTGATGAAAAGAGGAAATCGTTATTATTGGAATAGTGATTTCTTTCCGAATGAAAAATATGGATTAAATGATCTATCGAGTCGAAGTTATAAGGTTCTGCAAAGAACTGATTTAGGCGAAGAACTATTGACTATTGAGGATGAAAGTTTCGTTTTTCGTGATTTACACCAAGGTGCTGTATATCTTTATGAAGCAGAAACTTATTTAGTAGAAGAACTCGATATAAATGAGAGATTAGTATATTTAAAAAGAGCAAATATAGATTTTTACACACAATCCTTAAAACATACTGATATCACTACTCTTAAAGTGATCTCAGAAAAAAAAGTAGGTCCAAATAACACTATTGATGCCTTTTTTGGAGATGTAAAAGTAGAACATGAATATTACTCTTATAAAGTTATTAATACAGTAAATCAAGAAATACGTTCAAGACACCCGCTAGAAGATATTCCTATAATAGAGTTTGACAGTCAGGCACTCTGGTTCTTAATCCCATTTGAGTACCAGAAAGAATTGGAATCAGAAGGATATGATCTTGGAGGAACCATCCATGCTATAGAGCATGCAATGATAGCAATGGCACCAGCATTAGCTCAAATTTCTCGATGGGATTTAGGTGGCGTCTCAATCGATTTTGATCCTGTCAAGCAGCAACCCATTATTTATATATATGATGCATATAGAGGGGGCATAGGAATATCTGAAGCATTATTTTGCAGTTTAAATGATTTATTAGAAATGACTTATACGTTAATTAATTCTTGCAGCTGTATAAGTCCTGATGGTTGTCCTTGCTGTTGTCTTAGCCCTAAATGTGGAAATAATAATGAACCTTTAGATAAAAAAGGAGCTATATTTCTATTAAAAAAACTTATCAAAAGCATTGATTAAAACACAAATATTTAGGATATTAAAATTAAAAGCGTTAGAAATTCTTAGAAATTTGAATTTAATGTAAAATTTTTATAGTCTGAAATTATATTTATACATAACACCAGATAAAAACCTATAGAATTGAGTATAAAAATCAAAATTATTGGGTATTTGGGTTGTCTTACACTTCCACGTTCAAGATAGTAATTTTTGGAGATTCGCAAACGGGTAAAACTACGTTAACTCATAGATTTTTAACGAATTTATTTAAAGACGATATAACAATGACTCTTGGTGTAGATTTTCACCTTAAAGCTGTAGAATTAGATGGAGAAGTGGCAAAACTCCAGATATGGGATTTTGCAGGAGAGGAACGATTTAGATTCCTCTTTCCTTCTTATATTAGAGGTGCCAATGGAGCAATTTTTATGTATGATATTACAAATTATGGTTCACTTGCTCATGTAGATGATTGGTTTGAAATTGTCGAAAAGGAAATTAAGTATAAGTTACCAATTGTTTTTGTTGGTGGAAAGACTGATTTAATGCATCTTAAAGAAGTTTCTACAAAAAAAGCAATGGATTTAGCAATGACTAAAGGCGCAGATGGTTTTATCGAGTGTAGTTCTAAAACAGGTGAGAATGTTCATAAAATTTTCAATTTACTCACAAAATTAATTCTTAAAGACAAAGCTTCAGGAAAAAAATAACTTTTTTATATTCCACCTAATTTTAATCTAATAAAAGTATATTTAAATTTAAAGAAAGAGATATTACGTTTATTTAAAATGGCGATATTAAATAAAAATTATGTCATTTCCTGTTAAGATTGCTGAAGCAACAGAAAAAAATATCCCTGAAATTGTAGGATTATGGAAAGAGCTTGCTGATTATCATTCAAATATAGATCCTTTTTTTACCAGGAAAAAAGATGGACATATAAACTTTAAATCTTTTATCACTAAATTAATCCGATCTGAAGACGCAAAAATATTCATAGCAATAGAGGATGAAAAAATCCTTGGGTATACAATTGCTAAAATTGATCTTTATCCTCCAGTTTATTTGTTAGAAAAACATGGCTCTATTTATGATATGTATGTTACATTAAAACATAGAAAAATGGGTATTGGAAATAAATTGTGGCAGGAAGCTCTTAAATGGTTTAAAGCGCTAGGTTTAGAAAGAGTAGAACTTAGTATTGTACCAGCTAATCCTATATCTTCCTCTTTTTGGAAAAAACACGGATTTAAAGATTATATGCATAGACTTTTTATCAAAATTAAATAAAAATTAACTTCTATAAAATTTTTGATCAAAATTTAAAGATTTTAATTTACTTACGCTAGGTACTCCAGTTATAGGATCCCAATCACGATATTTATAGTATAATTCTTTTAATTTGCTAAAATTTGGAGATCTTCCTGCTGACCCTCCACTTTCGAACGGTTTTAATAAAATTTGAGGTATTCTATCGTCTAAAGGGGTTAATCCCATTTTAATATTGAAAATTCTTTTCATATTCGCAATTCTTTCGCCATATAATTTAACTTCTTTAAGTCCAAACTTTAATCCTGTTGCGTATTTTATTATATCTGCATTTTGAGAAGGTAAAGGATTACAAAAGGAACACATTATCATTGAGCTATATAATGCTCTATAATCCATCAATAAAGAACAACATTTAGCCATTTCCATATCGTCCTTATATGTATCAATTTGGTTAATACCTAGTTCATCTAAAGGAATACCCATTAATATATAATAAGCATCGCATGCATTATGAGAAGGACCACGGGGTCCTATTCCATAAGCAATTGACATTCCATAGTTAGAACGACAATCATGATATGTTACCTCCATTTTATCTACTGTTGCAATTTCCTCCTTGTTAATTCCAAATTTTTCAGCAAAGTAGTTAGAACCTTCAGCAAGGACATTTCCAATCCCTTCCCTTTTAACTATTTTTTCTAATAATTGCTCAACTATTTCCATTTCTCCCCATTCAGGTTCTAAACCATCTAAATCTTTTGAATTTATATTCTTCATGTTATAGTGATAAATTATACTGCCAATAACTCCACTTGTACTAATAGTATCAATTCCGAAGTCATTACACTTTTTATTAATATGAGTTATCGATTTTAAATCATCATTTAAGATTAAACTGCCAAAACCGCAGATTGTTTCATATTCAGGACCTTTAGTTTCATCAGTTTTGTATTTTCCTTCTTTAATTTCAATGATTCTTCCACATCCTATTACACAAGAATGACAAAAAGCTTGTTTTACTAATATTGTTTCTGCCATAGTAACCCCCGATAAGTTTCTTGCTTTTTCCCATTTAGGTTGTGTATGATATTTTATAGGCAATTCACTTGTAATATTATACATATCAAGAGCGGCGGCAGTTCCATACTTACCTAACATTTGCGTCGTGAATGAAGATTTTACGTAATCCCTCGTGACCTTTATGGCATTATCTAATTTTTCTTTGTCTGCTACATTGAGATTTAAATTAGTACCTTTAGCAATGATAGCTTTTAGCTTCTTTGAGCCAAAGATAGCGCCCATACCTGTTCTACCAGCAGCTCTTTGCTCAGAAATTATATTTGCATATTTTATAAGGTTTTCCCCAGCTAATCCTATACAAGCTACCTTTGCCTTATTGTCTCTAACAACTTCCTTAAGCATTTTTGTTGTTTGGAACGTTCCCATACCCCATAAAAACTCCGCATTTTTAATTTTAACTTCACTATCGTTTATTTCAATATATACAGGTTTTTCAGAAGCACCAATTATTTCAATACCATCGTATCCCGCTTTCTTCACTTCAGCTCCAAACCAACTTCCACAATTAGATTCCCCCCAAATTCCTGTTAATGGTGATTTAGAACATACAACCCATCTACCTGTATTCGGAGCAAAAGTTCCATTTAACGGACCTGTCATTATCATTAAAATATTCTCTGGAGAAAGAGGATCTGTATCTCGTTCTACCTTATCATATAGATAACGACAAGCATAACCAGCTCCTCCTAAGAAATCTTTTGCGATTTCTTCATTTAAAGGTTCAATAAAAATTTCTTTATTTGTAAGATTAATTTTTAAAATCTTTCCTGTAAAAGAATGTAAAATATTAGAGCACCAATTAATATCTATTAAAAAATCTATTTAATATGTAAAAATTCATTTTTTATTTAATTTATTTCTCGTTTATTTTTTATAACTAAAATTTGAATGGTAATACTTTATAGATCATTATATAAATTTTTTTAAAACAAGTAATTTCACTAATAAATATGAACTCGATAAAACATTTAAAATGGAGCGATCTTATCTCTCCAACAATGACCCCTGATGAATATTTCAAAATATATAAAGAAAAAATTAGTAAAGTCTATGAAAGTTATGAGCCAAAATCAGAGATCATTGAGAAGATTAAACAATTTCTTAAAAGTAAGCAAGAAAAATTAAAAATTGTTGTTTTAGGTGCTGATTGGTGTCCTGATTGTTCGAAACATATACCTAGAATGATTAAGTTAATAAAAAATATCAATACAAAAGATGTTACTTTGAAAATTTTATATGGTATAATGGTAAATGCATTACATAAACCGGAAGAAACAATATGGCACAAAAAGCGTTCACCACCAGAAGCAACGGATCCAAAGTTTGAATTAAAAGCCATCCCAACTTTTTATTTCTTCAATAAGAATGGTGAGTATATTGGTGTCATAGTTGAAAATCCAAAGTTAACTTCTACATTAGAAGAGGATATTTTGGAGATTTTAGAGAAAAAGATCTAAGAAGTTTATAAGATAGCTTATCATTTTTTTATAATACCCTTTTCCATCTAAATTTTAATCATCTTGATATTTAATTTTAAAATCATCAAAATTTAAATTTTAAATAAGTTATAATAATTTTATGTCAAAATTAAAAGTAAAAAGAGTAATTATATTTAAGCACGGAGTATCTTATTACATTCTCGAGGGTACTTTAAAGAGCTCTGGAAAATTTGAAATTGAGTTTAAGATTGATGAGATGAATGATGTATTAAAATCACTTTTTGTTTTAGATACAAGCAAAAAAGGGTATATATCCTCGATTTCTTATGATGCAGCATTAGATACTGACCAGGTACTAAAATCCATAATGTTAAACATTCCTGATAGAGATTCTTTTTCTTCCCTAGTAACACAAATAAAAGGAGCTGACGTTTTTTTAATCGTAGGGGGTGCTAAGAAAATTTCAGGGAAAATAATGGGAATCGAATATACAGAAAAATTGACTAAAGATGAGAAGATTACTGAAAAGTTATTAATACTTCATCAAGATGATGGTACAATAACTAAATATAACTTTACAGAAATTCGTTCTTTAGAAATAATAAATGAAGAAATCAAAAAGGATTTGAAATTCTTTTTGGATACAGTTATAGCTGGAAAGAAGAAAGATGCTAAAAAAATAATAATAAATTGTGAGTCTGGAGGAGAAGATGAAGTTGAAAGAAACATCTTCGTGTCGTATATTCGTGAAAGTCCTATCTGGAAGACTTCTTACCGTTTAATTATGAGCAAACAACAAGCTTTAGAGCAAAAATGTTTACTTTCTGGTTGGAGTCTTATTGAAAATACCACTAATCAAGATTGGGAAGACATAGAATTATCTTTAGTAGCTGGTATGCCAGTTTCATTCATTTATGAATTTTATAGACCTATTTTCATCCAACGACCAATAATTCAACCACCGAAAGTTTTAAGCGCTAGACCCACAGAAATTGAAGAAGGATTGGAAATGGAAAAATTTGAGGATTATGCTATGGCAGAAATGGAAGCAAAACCAATGGCAATGAAAAAAAGAGCTATAGCTTCAACTACAGGAGCTCGTCCTCCTCCTGCTCCTGGTGGTACTGGTGGATTTGGACGTATGCAAAGCATTATGTCTGATACAGAGGTTTATGATAAGGTGAAATCTCAAGTCAAGACTCAAACAAAAGATTTGGGAGAATTATTTGAATATAATATTTCAAATCCAGTAACAATTAAACGAAAGCAATCTGCTTTAGTTCCAATACTTACTGAGTCGATTAAAGCAAAAAGAATTTTACTCTATAACAAAAATGAAAATGATCAAAACCCTAATGCTTGCCTGGAAATTACAAACAACACTAATCTTACACTAGAAAGAGGACCAGTAACAATTATTTATGATGATAATCTTGCTGGTGAAGCTATTATCCCTTTTTTGAATAAAGATGATACGAGATTATTGAATTTTGCTGTTGAACAAGCTATAATAATAAATCATGAACAGAAATCAGAGAATTTAACTGTAC
Organism: Promethearchaeota archaeon; assembly: GCA_019058365.1. GTDB lineage: Archaea > Asgardarchaeota > Lokiarchaeia > Sigyniarchaeales > SOKP01 > Loki-b32. The sequence goes on from JAHPZE010000004.1 coordinate 279,532, forward strand.
ACAAAGTTACATTTAAAAGTGGTTACTCTTATGAATATTATTTTACAAATTTAATGACCACCTATAAAATTAAAAATAAAACTGATGAAGAAAAGGAGCTTTACCTTGATCATCCAAAAACTTATGAATACAAAGTTATAGAGAAACCTATAGAACCAGAAGAAACTGCTAATTACTGGCGATTCAAAATTACCTTAAAGCCAAAGGATGCAATTGTTTTTAAAATAAAAGAACAAAGAGAAAATTATTCAAGCATATATTTATGGAATTATAGTAAAGAGGATTTATTAAAACGAGTAGGTTTTTATGTCAAAAAGAAATTTATCGAATCAGATATTGAAAATCTATTAAAAGAAATCGCAGAATTAATTAAAACTTTAAATGATTTAAGATCTAAACAAGAAAAGCTAGATGAAGAGAGAAACAATATGACTGATGAACAATCTCGCTTAAGAGAGAATATCTCTGTTTTAGGGGATGATAGTCAATCAATTTCGCTAAAGGAAAGATACATAAAGAAGTTAAGCGATCAAGAAAGTAGATTTGAGGAAATCAATAAAGAACTTAAATTAATGGATAAGAAAATTAAAGATTTAAATAAAATAATTGAAGAAAAAATGAATTCACTTTCGTTTCCTTAATTCCAACAAATATTAATCTTTTTTATTATATTATGCAAAAACAATTGGAAATCCCCCGTTTTAGAAGTTTAATATACCGTAGTGGGTGGCTCTATAACGCAATTACTAGGAGATTATATAATCAAGATACAAAATTTCTTACAATTGCGTTACTAGTTGGAAAAGGTCCAAAAAAAGTTCTAGATTTGCCCTGCGGTACCGGATATTTAATGCGTTTTTTACATCCCACAATAGAATATGAGGGTGTAGATCTAAATCATCGATTTTTAAAACGAATAAAAAGTAAGGAACTTAAACTGAGAAATATTAAATTAAAGAAAATAATATTATATCAGAAAAATATATTTGACTTTAAGAACTATCAAGGGGAGAAGAAGGATGTAATTGTTATTAGTGATATTCTGCATCATATATACCCAAAACATTTTGATTTAATTAATATGGCTAAAAAGATCGCACATAAAGTTATAATTTGTGAACCTTATACCGTTAAACCTAAAGAGATTTCTGCCAGGGATAAGATTTTAAAGGTCGTTATATATTTAGGTAAATATTTGCCGAAAACTTTATTCAAAATAGTTGATTTTTTCTTTTTAGACAATGATGGTATTAATTCATACCAAAAAAGATCGCAGTGGAATCATAATAAAGAAAGCCTTAAAGATTTGTTTAAAGCAATGGGATTTAATAAAATCTACAATATTCTTGATGAATATATTGGCATTTGGGAACCATAAAAATGAGTAGAGGAGTGATATCAAGTTGAAAATCACATTATCACTATGGGATACAGGAGGACAAGAACGATTTGATTTTTTTAAAACTGATTTTTTCAAAGGTGTTGCTGCATTAGGCCTAGTTTTTGATTTAAGTCGCCCTAATACATTTAATAAAATAGATGATTATTTCAAAGAAATCAGGGACAGGTCTGGTAATATTCCTATTTTTTTAATTGGTAATAAGAACGATCTAAAGCAAGATATTGGAGAAACCATACCTAAAGAAAAAATTATTCAAAAAGTAAATCAATATTACTTATTTGAATATATCGAAACTTCTGCTTCAGCAAATGAAAATGTGGAAAAATTATTTTACAGATTAGCTATTGCAGCTTTACTTGATTTTAAACCTAGGCTTGGAGAAATCGTAGATTCCAACCATTTTAGATTTAAAATTTTACTTGCTGGAGCTGCTGCAGTTGGGAAATCTTCACTAATAAGAACATTTACTAAAAAAAGCTTTGAGCAAGATTATAAATTAACTATTGGTTTAGACTTTATGATACAGGATCTTGAAATATATGAAGATGATCTCCCAAATGAAACTCTGGAACTAATTAAAAAATCAATTAAAAGTTATAAAAAATTAATTAAAAAATATCGCAAGAGAGAAGAAATATCTGAGATTATAGAAACATTAAAAGAAACATAGGAATATTTATTGAATTCTCAAAATTACTCCTTTCTGGGTATAATAGGATTATACAAAATGTGTTTGGCTAGCAATCATATCTGCCTTATGGACTAAATTTGCTAGCTCATTCATATCTATTGGATAATATTTACTCCATTGACCATGATGGAATATGATTGCTTTATACATCTCATCGTCATAGAACAAAACATCGTCATTTTTTTTGAGTACTGCTATTGCTTCTTCAATATGATAATGCCTCCCCTCATAATTGAACTTCCTTACAATTTCATCATGAACTTTATCTAATTCTTCGCGTGCTACTGTAATCTTAGACGTAAAGTCTTTTTTTTTATAAGAATAATATGATACTTTTCCAAAATCGTGATATATTGCAGTTAGTACTGCTTTTTTAACATCAACCTGATAACTCTTAGAGTTGCTTAACTTATAGGCATAATTTGTGACCAATAGAATATGATCAAATAGACCACCTTCATACCCTCCGTGAAAACCTCTTAAAGCCGCTGGCAACTTTCTTGCTTCTAATAAAATTTCCTTTACGACTTTTCTCGCTGAATCATCGAGTTCAGAAAGATCAAAAAAGAAATCAAATCCCTTATAATCAAAATCTAATTGGTTTTTAAGATCTTTATTTATGAAATTATTAATGTCTAATAAATCGATTTTATTACTCTGAGTTAGTTCAATTATTTTTGTAGTAAATTCTGTTAAAAGTCTGTGTGCTAATACTGAATCTTGACTATTTAAAATGTAGAAAAATTTCACAATATGCTTACAAAATCTGTTATTTGGTTTCTTTCGTGCTAAATAATCAGGACAATCATGATATATCATATCATATAGGGTTTTCTGAGACATATCAAAATTAAGCTTATATGGAATTAACTTATTACCTTGTACTTCTGCTTCAATTAATCCAATTTCTTTTTCTATCTTTATAATTCTTATACAATTATTTGAAATTGATTCTGCTCGATCTAAAGTATTTTTATCGCTTAAATTTTTAAGTATTTCTACAAAATTGTTTTGAATAACCATTATTTTTTATAATAGTCTTGAAAATTATTTAAAACAATAGTCTCATATTAATTTAAGTTTTTAAACCAAAAAAAATTACATAATCATATCCTTATTATTTTAAAAAAATTAAGGTGTAAAATTTGAGTATTGATGAACTACAAGAAGAAGTTGATAAGTTATTAGAAGAAATGGATGAACTTCAAGAAGTTTGTGACACACTTCCGCAATGTAATGAAGATGATGGGTGTGCTACATGCGAAACTAATAAAAAAATTGAAGAACTTGAACAAAAAATAGAAGAGCTTGAAAATAAAGTAGAAGCATTGTTGGGAGAAGAAGAAGATGATGAATAAAATCTCCCTCTTATATTAATAAAAACTTTTCTTTTCTTTCTTATAATTCTCTAATATTTTTAATTTATCTTTATAGATTTTTAAAGAGATATCTCAAGTTTCTTGACATAATAAATTGTTGTATCTGTCTACTTCCTCCAATTATCTCTTGGATTCTTGATATGTTTACATAATCCTGCATAAGTGTATTATCACATAAGCCAGCTCCACCCATTAAATTTGCAGCTTCATAGCACACTTTCTTAGAAAGTAAAGCACAGTTATATTTGTATTGACTCCCTAGGGCAACAAATGCACGCGATATGTTTTCTGGTAGCTTACCTCCGTATTTCTCCATTTTTTCATCATAAGTTTCACAAAATTTCAAAATGCCATGAGTAAGAGCTGTTGTTTTGGCCATTAGGTCTGTCAATGTAAATCCAACTCCTTGAAATAACAAAATTTCCTTGTCAAATTGTCTCCTCATATTAGCATAAATAATTGCATGTGCTAATGCTCCCCAACATTCACTCACACCTCTAACAGCAATAGAAATCCTTTCTGGGACCAATCCTTCAAAAAGGTGTTCTCTTCCTTTTCCCACAGGACCCAATATATATTCCTTTGGCACTCTTAAATTACTAAAATTCTCTTTTCCTAAGTATAATTTTGGGACCCATGATATTCCTACTCGTTCACAATTCCATCCTTCCCATGATGTATTGATAAGAAACTGTGCCATCAAGTTGCCATTGTTTTTTTCAGCAGTAGCATATGCAACTGCCCACTTTGACCTTGGAGCATTAGTATTAAAAATTTTAGTTCCATTTAAGATGAAACTCCCATCCTCCTGTTCCTGACATATAGTAAGCATATGAACAGCATCAGAGCCCCTTTCTGGTTCAGTAATCAATAAGCATCCTGGTGATTGACCAGTCACTAACTCCTTTAAGGCTTCAAGTCTTACCGGTACGTTATCATGATGCTCATATATGGGGTTAATACAAATGACAGTTGCACCACTGCCCATAGTAAATTGAGGATCAAAAAAATCAAGCGCCAATATTCTCATAAAATCCATAGTCATTCCAAATTCCTTATAGTTCAAATCAATACATTCATACGCATGTTGGCGAGTTATATATCCTTGTTTACCAAAGTCAGGATACCATTCATAAACATCTTCTTCGAGACCATGTGTTATTTTTTTCTCTCTTTCATATTTTAAGCTAAAGTTTTGGACTTCTTTAAGAAAGGCAAATTGCTTTTCATTAAGCATAAGGGATAAATTCTCATTAAGAAAATTATATCTATTAATTAGACTTAATTTTTCTAAAATTTCATCATTTATTACTTGAGTTTCAAATCTTCTGTCCATAATCATCAATTTTTATTATATTGAGATGTAAAATCATAATGTTTGATATTGATATAATTTTTTTTAATTTTTTAAAAATAAAATTATTTAAAGAACTTGAACAAACCTTATTATGGAATATAAAGTTATATTTAAAATGAAATTCTATTCTATAAATTTCAAATTAAAATAATCAAATTTAGAGATGAATAAAATGGCTGAAAAACAAAAGTTTGAGACACAAGTAATAAATAATGAAATTCTAGAGAAATTGAACCTTAAAAATCGATATGCTTTCGTTAATAATAACTTAACTCCACTGTTATCTCAAGAAGAATTTAATTTTTTCCGGAAAGTTCAAAGGTTCTGTCTCAGATTTGAGAAGAAAAATGAGATCACCCATGGTCCGGGGGAAGATGTATATAGTTGGATTCCTGCATTTGGAGTGGAGGGTTATATCACTCGACAACATGCATTTGAAATGATTGACTTGAATTATCCTGAGTGGGGTTTAGCAGCAGATATGCTTCGTACCATTGCAATTGATAACTTTGATCCCCAATTTTCTATGGCGGGCGGAGCTACAGTTTTAGCAATTAATCCTATATATGAGCATCATGATAACGTACCAGTAAGACTTGAAGCCTTAAAGGAATTAGTGAATGGCCAATCTCCAGGTGCAATTCTTATTACTGAACCTGAAAGGGGTTCAGATGCGGTCCACCAACTAACAACCTGTAAGGAACAAGAAGATGGGAGTTTCATCTTAAATGGAGAAAAAGTTTTTAATACAAATGCTCCAAAATCCAAATGGGTTGTTGCTTATGCCACTGCTGAACAAAATAACGGGAATATGATGGCTCAATTTTTAGTGAATACCACATGGGAAGGATGGAGTTGTGAACGTGTAGGAATACCGTGGACTCCCAAAGTATTTATAGGCAAAGAGAAATTTAGTAATTTAAGAGTGCCAAAGGAATATATACTAGGTCCTGTGGGAAAAGGAAGAGAACACCTTTTTGAAGGATTGGTCCCAGAAAGGATTGCAATTGCGTATGGAGCTATTGGACAATGTTGGGGCGCCCTTTCACATGCCGTAATTTATGCTAACTTAAGAAAACAATTTAACCAAGAAATATTAAAATTTCAAGGAGTAGGGTTTTTATTAGCAGATCTATGGGCTAAGGTGACTAATCTAACATTTGGACTTTTGAAGTTCTGTGAGGGTTTCGATGAAAAATTTCAGAAATTTGAAGGTAATATTCCTAGGAATATTAGTCAAGCTATGGTCGCTTCAGCAAGTCAATTTAAATATCAAGCTACAGCACTTTCAAAAGAAGTATGTTATGAAACTGCTAATGTAATGGGAGGTGCAGGTTTATGTGATAACACTCTTATGCAGGACTATGTAAATATTTCTAGGATTCAAGAAATTGTTGGCGGGAGTAGACAAATTCAACAATATATTATGAGTTTATCACTCAGAACTTTATATAAAATGTCCGTCTCGTAAAAAAATAAGCAAAATAAAAAGTTATTTTTTATTTTTCTTTTTATTCCGGGATTAATCTGAAAATTCCTTCTAAGTTATCTGAGAGTGCTTTTCGTGTAAACAAATAGGTAATATACCTGCCTTTTACCCAAAGTTTTATTAAATCCTTATAATGTTTATGAAAAGGTAATCCTGATTGTCCTTCTGGTAAAGCACCAATTGGTTTATCCTAATCTGATAAATCATATAATTGGCCATAGGAAGGTCATACAATAACATCATGATTGCTTAAAGGATCATAATATCCATTGTTAAGTGTATTTGCATCCCTACCAAGTTTAAATGGACCTGCATTTAATACCTTAGCATCTTTATTAACGAGTGAAAAGGGATGAGTAAGTGTAAGTTTGTGTAGATTACCCCAATGCCACTTTTTATAATCAGTTGATAATTTATCTCTTAGAAAATTAATTGTATTTTTAAATGAATTAAATAGTATACCTTCCAGTTCATTTAAATTTTCTTGGTATGAGTCGATAATTCTCTTTAGATTAAATGGGCAACTTTTACAAAATAACTTCACTATTTCTTCACCTAAATCGGGTGTTAAAATGATCTCAAGTGTCTTCTAATGCCATATTTTAAAAATAGTACCAGCAATACTATTTTTAGTTAAATAAAAATCCCATTCTTCCAATATTGATATAAAATTTCTGTATTCTTCTGATTTTTTAGTAGATTTTAGATGTTTTAACAAAATAGGTAATAATTCAGCAGCTTCTTCAGTATATCTATCAAGTTGAAATTTTTTAAAATCTTCAATTGTAAATTTATCCTTTGATTTCCATTTGATAAAGTGAAAAAGAAAAAAAAATAATAGAGATTTTATAGCATCTTAAAGAGCTGTCTTAGAGCCATACTCATAATATATTGTTGAATTTGTCTACTCCCGCCAACAATTTCTTGAATTCTCGAAATATTCACATAATCGTGCATTAGCGTATTATCTGATAATCCTGCACCACCCATAAGGTTAGCTGCTTCGTAACAAACTTGTTTAGAGAGATTCGTGCAATGGTATTTAAATTGGCTTGCTGAAGCGACCATAGCTCGGCTAATGTTTGCGGGAATCTTACCTTCAAATTTTTCCATTTTTTCATCATAAGCTTCACAGAATTTAATTAAACCCAATGTCAAATTCGTGGTCCTCGCCCATAAATCTGTCAAAAGGAATCCAACTCCTTGAAATTTTAATACTTCTTGGTTAAATTGTTTTCTCATGTTAGCATATATGGCTGCGTGAGACACAGCTCCCCAACACTGGGAAATTGCTCCACAAGCAATACCAATTCGTTCAGGAACAAGTCCTTCGAAAAGATGTTCTCGACCCTTTCCCACAGATCCTAATATATATTCTTTTGGAACTTTTAAATTTTCAAAGTGTTCATGACCAAGATAGAGTTTATCGACATAAGGAATTCCTACACGTTCGCAAATCCATCCTTCCCATGTGGTATTCACTAAAAATTGAGCCATTAAATTACCGTTATTTTTTTCCGCTGTAGCGTATACAACTGCCCATTTAGATTTTGGAGCATTTGTATTATATATTTTTTCTCCATTCAAAATATATGAACCATCTTCCTGCTCCTCGCAGGTAGTTAATTGGTGGACCGCATCAGAACCTCTTTCTGGTTCTGTTATACATATACATCCGGGTGCTTTACCTGTAACCATATCTTTTAAGGCTTCAAGCCGTTCTGGAATATTTTCATGATGCTCGACTACTGGATTAATCGCTAATACAGTAGCTCCACTTCCCATTGCAAACTGTGGATCAAAATTATCTACAGCAAGATATCGGAGGAAATCTGCTACAGCACCATAGTGTTCATATACAACATCTATCATCTCAAAATTGTGAGCTCTTGTAATATAACCTTCAGCTCCAAATGCAGGAACCCAATCATATACATCTTCCCCCGGACCATGGGTGATCTCATTTTTCTTCTCAAACCTCATGCAGAATTTTTGGACTTTTTTAAAATAATTAAATTGTTCAGGGGAAAGTATAGCCATTAAATTATTGTTTACAAAAGAATATCGATTTTTTAAGCTCAGTTTGTCGAGAATTTCATCATTAATAGCTTGATTTATAAACTTTGGCATGGTTTTTTAACCCATTCGTTAATATTTAATTTTTATTAATTAATTAATTATACTAGGGAAAAAGTGCATTAACTTTTTAATTTTTGGAAAACAAATGTACGATATTCAAAATGGTACATTTTTTTTTAGAAAACTCGTTAATGAAATGGATAATAATGATCGGTTTAATACTCATTTATTATATCAATTTCAACAAATCAGTTTCTGTATTCTATTTGATAATCTTTTTGAGATGACTAATCCCGTCTCAAATGGACAGTTACTCTTGAATTGAATCACAGAAATGAAATGTTCATCAATTCCCACTAAAGAAAGCACACCAAAATCTTCTAACGAGATGAGTTCATTCACTCTAAAATTACCAGATATAAATCGTCCTTCTAAAAGTCTAATAATTTCAGATAAAATATTCGGTTCTAAGGATGAAACAATAACTCGACCTGTTTGAGTTAATAAAGCCGAAGAAACAACAAAAGAAGAAAAAGTATGTAATTCATTAAAAACCCTTAATAAATCTTTTTTAATTTCTTCTGAAACTAATTGACCATGATTCTCCATAATTTCATTTATATCTTTCTCAAACTCAAAATATTTTGAAATTTCTCCATCGAAATTGTTGGCTAGTAAGGTTAGATCATACTTCTTTATAAAATGTTTCTTAATTGCTCGTAATTGATTTCTTAGCTCAACAAGGTTATCAGTTCGATCACTAAAAAGTGCAAATAACAATTCATCCTTTCCTATTTTTTCAATTTCGAATATAAACCTAAACAGTCCAACTTCAATTTCAGATAATTCTTCAGTTTTTAGTGTTTGCTTTACAAAAGAGAAAATTGCACTTAGAAAACTACTTGTTAGCTTAACATTAAATATATCTTCATAAGTTTTATAGAAGATCAGTTCACCAGTGTTTCCCTTCATTATGAAGATATTTTTTATCATTCAACTCAGCTGATTTTTAGCTAATTGATAATATAACTATTTTATTTCATTAATAATAGTCTATCTATAAAAATTCTTTTATTATTCAGTTTCTTTACATGTACGCAACAAACGAACGAAAAAACCATTATAAAATTTAAGCATCTAATAGAAAAACAGATTCCTTAGAAAAATAAAGAAAATTATTTTTTTACTTTAAAATCCATCGAATTTTGCCCATTCATCTTCTTCCTCAAGTTCGTCCTCATCATCAGTATAATCTTCCATCTCATCGCTTTTATAGCTTTCAGAAACGTCTTCTTCGAACTCTTCAAGTTCATCTTCAAAACTGATAGCTTGTTCTATATCAGTGATTGTATCAGCGGACACCTTTATTTCTGGAATAGTTTCTTCTAATGGTTTCTTCTTTTCAACTAATTTTAAATAATCCCCATGGATCTTAATAGTAATGGGGGTTTCTTCTTGGAGAAGCCTTACAACAACTTCCTCACTACTGCTACTGTCATGAGGCATACGCATTACTAATGCTCGTGATCCTTCAAAAACACCACTAATTATTTCAACTGTATCCCCTTCTTCTAAATATTCCGTTACGCTTCTTGGTAAAAGCACGTGTTTGAGTTCTTTAAGTTTAATATTCTGGACAATCCTCCCTTTTATATGAGGGATACCTTGTACCGCTATTTGTACATCTCTTTTCTGTGGTGCTTCAAAAAATACATACCCTGGTAATAGAGGGCTAACTAACATAGCTCTTATATCGGGAATTACATCCAATATTTTGAATCGATAAAATATTTGTTTTAAAATATTGCTTTCTTGATTTATAGTTGTTCTAACGGCAAATAGAGTAGTTAAGTCCTCTAAATCTTCAATATCCTCTTTTCCGATTGTTTCCACTATATTAACTTCTTTACCTTCAACTTTTTTCGTATCTTCTTCTTGATCGGTCAATTTTATCACGAATCTTATTTGAATTTGGGTTTTTTAAAATTAATTTTGGAAAATAAGTATATATTAGTAATATAATACAAAATTAAAAAATTTTACTTTTTTATTAAGATTCTACATTTTTTCCTTTTTAGAAATATATTTATGATCAAGTCTAAAAATTTGTGTTTTTTTCTAATTAGAGAGGAATATTATCTATTTTTAAAATTTCTGGAACCCTATTTTTTCGTTCAAGCCAAGAAATCTCATGCTTCATATATCTCCAAGTAATCTCACACTTCCCCATTTTATCTGTTGTTTCTGTTTCCCAATCCCATGGATTCACTATAACAAGATCAGCTAATCTTATCCATACCCTTTTCTTGATTTTTCCCCGTATCCTACCTATTCTATGTTTACCATCCTCGCAGAAAACTTCCATTCGATCATTTCCTAAAATTCCTACCACTCGTCCAAACATTTCTCCTAATTTTTTACTAGGGAATTTTACTCGAGTGACTACGGGCTCTTCTTGAACACCTCTTTTTTTTCCTTTTGCTTTTCCTTTTTTTTTTGCCATATTTTCTTTACTCTCTTTTAAAACAAATTATTAATCTAGATCTTATCATCAGGTTTATATTCTCCTTTAATAAAAACAACTTTTATTGGTTTTTCAGAATCATTTCTAATGTTGTGCATTTCTTTTGGTTCGCAAAGAAACACAGTTCCTTCTTTTGCCTCATATTCTTTATTATCAATAATCATAACACCGTTACCTTCTATGAAGAAAAATGTTTCATCTATAATGTTATGCCCATGCGATTTTTCACCCATGTATTCACCTGGTTTAAGTAATATAACTCCCCAGTCTATGGAAGGGCCTCTCATCAAGTATTTAACTCCAGAACTTCCACCTCTGTACTCAAAATCATTTTCATGAACTTTTTTGATAGTAACTCACCAATACGTTGAATTATATTATAAAACAAATTATCTAAATTAAATTATAAATCTTACTCATTATAGAAAGAATAAAAATTTGATAACCTTAATTAATATGCATTTTTTTGTAAAATAAAATGAAATAGATCTTATGAATTTAACGAGTAAATAGAAATGGAAGTGCAGAATAATGATCTCTACTTTCAATTTTGCTAATATCCCTCAGATCATTTTTGGAGCTGGAAAGCTAAATGAACTTTATAGCATTATTCCTAAATTCGGAAATGAGGTATTATTTGTTATTGGTGGAAGTTCTCTCCACCAATCGGGAAAATGGAATGAAATTACTGCTATATTAGAAAGTAAATCAATCAATTTTTCATCAATATCAATTTCGAGTGAACCATCTCCTAGTCTAATTGACGATACTGTAGCAAGATTTAGAAATAAACCCCTCAACTTAATAGTTGCTATTGGTGGAGGGAGTGTTACTGATGCAGGAAAAGCAATTTCTGCTATGTTAACAAAAGAAGATTCAATCAAAAATTATCTTGAAGGAGTTGGAAATAAAATTCATGATGGTAAGAAAATACCTTATATAGCCATCCCTACTACTTCTGGAACTGGGAGTGAAGCTACAAAAAATGCCGTTATTAGTGAATTAGGACCTAAAGGTTTTAAAAAATCACTTCGTCATGATAATTTAGTTCCTAATATTGCCATTGTTGATCCTGAACTTATGATTTCATGTCCACCGTCAGTTTCAGCAGCATGTGGAATGGATGCCTTTACTCAACTTCTTGAATCATATGTTTCTCCAAAAGCAAGTTCAATAACAGATGCATTAGCTTTTAGTGGTATGAAATATATAAGTGAAAATATTTTGTTAGCATGCTCAAGTGGAGCATCTGATGTGAATGTTAGGGCGGGGATGGCATATGGGTCACTAATGTCTGGAATCACTCTTGCTAATGCTGGGTTAGGAATAATTCACGGTCTTGCTTCTCCAATTGGAGGTCTTTTTAATATTCCACATGGTGTAGTATGTGGTACTCTTCTTTCTGAAGCAACGAAAACGAATATTGAAATATTGAAAAATCAAGGATCAAAAGGTAAACTAGCATTAATGAAGCATGCTCAAATAGGTGCCTTATTATCAAGTGAATATCATATAGAAGAGGAGAAAATACTTGATTATTGTACAAGTCTAATAGAAACACTTGAAATATGGACTAACGATTTAAAAATTGATCATTTAGGAAAATATGGTATTGAGATGAAAGATGTTGACAAAATAGTAGAAAAAGCGGATTTAAAAAACAATCCGGTAAATTTAAGTAATGAAAATATTAAAAATATCGTTCTGAGTAGACTATAAATATGAAAATTTTGAGATATTATGCCATTATAGATCTTTTACAAGTTCTTTTGCTAATAGTTCAAAAGCTAAATTCACATTCTCCCCAGTCTTAGAAGATATTTTTAAATAATTAAAAAAGTCATATTTCTTTATAAATTGTGAAGTAAATTCATCATCAATCGTAGTTACTTCGATTAAATCCAATTTAGTCCCTAAAAATATAATTGGAATATCTGGATTATTTTGCCTACAAATATTTACCCACTGGTCAATTCGGTGTAAACTTGATAGTCTGGTGAGATCAAATAGCAATAATGCTCCTCTCGCTCCCGTCGCATAATCTTTTAATAGAGGTCTAAAATGTTCTTGACCTCCAAAATCCCATATTTGAAGCAAAATTCTTTTCCCATCAATTTTCAATTCTTTTAAATGAAATTGTACACCTATAGTCATCAAAGTATCGGGAAGGAAAACACCCTCTATGTATCTGTGCAAGAGAGTGGTTTTACCGACACCACCATCACCTGCCGTAATAACCTTCAAGAGTATGGGTTTTGACATTCGTTTTCCTCATATTTATAAAATAGTTAAGAGATTTCAAATATTGATTAAACTAAAGATTACTAAAGTAATAATATTCTAAGTTGAAACTTTAAAATGATCAAACAATTTTATATTTTTTTAAGCTCTCTCAATGGATAAAAATTTCTTTTGTCTTAAAAAAATTGTGCTAATGTTTAACTTTTTCGCTTTTCTACGCAATTCTGAATCATTTGTTGCTAAATATAAATTTTGACCTTCATTCTGAAGTTCTTTTAACATTCTTAATAAAAAACCATCAGTAGTTTCAATGTCTTTTTTAACATCTTCTCTTATTTCAATGTTGAACTTTTCTATATTCTTGTTTAGATATAATAAACCGTTTTCAAGCAACCTTATAAAGTTAGCGCGTTTTGGCGCTCTCCTTCTTTTAGAATCTAATTCATCTAAAATTTGTTGAAATATAATAAATCTTAATTTTCCTTCAACATTTAATCTAATTTCATTAAAATAATCTATTTTAAATTGAAAAGGAAGCAAAATGAAATTAGAATCTAGAATTATTAAATTACTAATAGAATTCAATAGGCTTGACGCTCTAATATTTTTCTTGTTAAAAGATTAAAAGCTTCTGCAACATTTTCGCCTGTTTTTGAAGAGATTTTCATAAAATCAATTAAATCGAATTCATTTAAAAATGACGTTGCATAATCATCATCAACCATAATCTCATTGCCTAAATCCAATTTTGTGCCTATAAAGAGAACGGGAAGATTTGGGTCGCCTTTACGTACAATCTTGATCCATTGATGCAAATTCTCCAAAGTGGTTATGCGAGTAAGATCAAACATCAGTAGTGCTCCCTTTGCCCCTAATACATAACTCTCAAGCAAAAAACGGAATCGTTCTTGCCCTCCAAAATCCCAGAGTTGCAATGTGCACTGTTTGGAATCTATTACTGTTTCTTTCAAAAAGAATTCAACACCAATTGTCATTTTTGTATCAGCTGAAAATCGCCCTTCTACATACCTATGTAAAAGTGTTGTTTTTCCAACGCCACCTTCACCTGCTGTCAATATTTTCAGTATAAATTTTTGTGGCATTCTTATAATCTCTTCTCAATTTTTGGGCAATCAGATTTCATTATTAATATTCTAGAGCTTCTTTTTTAAGATGACCAATTTTATATATTATAAATATAATCTTTATACGAATTAATATTCTTTTTTGAAACTATAATTTGAATCTAATTTATTTGAATAATTTTTTATTTTAGTGTTTTATTGTTTTTTTCAAATTTAAATCATTAAAAAAGATTTTGAAAATAAATCTTATTAATGTCTGTATAATATTTCCCAGTCTTTTTTTAGAAAAATTAATAGGTATTGACATAATGTGATAAATTATGAAAATGAAAAAGAAAAGTCCGACCGAAGGAGATTTGGAAAAATTAAATGTAAAATCATGGGGAACATGGAGCAAGGAAGTCAGTGAATTTGATTGGTCTTATGGTGATACAGAAACGTGTTTTATTTTAGATGGAGAAGTGGAAGTTACAGATTCAGATACTGGGGAAAAAATTGAATTTAAGAGGGGGGATCTAGTCCAATTTGAAAAAGGATTAAAGTGCGTTTGGAATGTAAAAAGGCCAATAAGAAAACATTATAGTTATGATTTAGATTTTGGCGAAATTGACTAGATTAAAACATTTTTTTATTTCTTTAGTATCTAAGTATTTATTTTTTTTTCTATTTTTTTCCGTGTTCGGGGAGCCG